>NZ_FYDL01000007.1 GCF_900187505.1 Pseudomonas sp. Irchel s3h17 | reverse complement strand
AAAAAGGAAGGAAAGTATTAATATCACGCATAAGAACGCCGGTTTGTTAGATGTGTTTGCTCGCACGAACATCATCAATCAAATCGGCGTTCTTGTTTCTGTGTTTCCCGGGATTCCGTGAAGAACCGAAAAAATACCCCCCATAGGCGTCACACAACGTGTATCTGAAGCGGTCTACCACAATGAATCTTTATATTGCTACAACTCGACTTACATAGATGCCCGCACCCCAAGCGATGAGAAGCGAGGAGTGATTACGCTTATTGTAGGTGGCGGTGGCGCAATACTTTTATGGATGTTATCAATATCCCTATACTTAGTAATAAGTGAGTTCATTGCAGGAGCAAGAACCTCCGGTACACCACTAGATATTACCGACTATCTATTCAATTGGATGTTCCCGGCTATTCCCGCAATATCGATGTATTTTTACCTCAAGTACGCCTTCCCCTACCTACGCCTCGAGGCCTTCACCGCCCGCCGCCTGATCGTCCGTTTCAACCGCATCACCCGCAAGGTCTACCTGCTTCGCCCCAAGCACCTGGGCGGGGTGGTGGCGCTGGACTGGGACAAGACCGACGTCTGCATCAACCCCGACATGTCCGAACTGGACGGCACCGGTGGGTTTGTCTTGCTGGGCTGGGAAAAGGAATACCACGCGGTGTCTGACGCCGATGGCAATCCCAAGGATGATTTCGAGATGACCCTCGTCGGCAAGCCGACCCGCAATGCCGCTGAGTTACTGGCCTTCTGGGAGTACATCCGGCGCTACATGGAAGACGGCCCCGGGGCCGCGCCCGCGCCCAAACGGTTATTGCCCAGGTTTCCCTGGCCTTGGCATTCCCTCAGCGCTGTCTGGCGCCTGGACACTGGCTTTATCAAGACGCCGGCCTTGTGGATTTTCATACCGATCCACCTGCTGTTACTCCCACTGATCCTGATCCATGCCGGCGCGCACTGGGTGTCACTGTTGCTGTGTTACGAGCCGAGGTTTCCTCGCTCCATCGCCAATGCCGGTGTGCACGCGTCGGCAATCGATCAGCTGAAAAAACAATGAGAATTACTGAGCTCCGCGCAATCGCGCGAGTAGCCGTATTGATCAACACCTACGGCACTCAACTGCCTGAGTGGGGCCAGGACACCGCAGTGCCCTGCCCCACACTGCTCACGACTGAGAACCGGCACGCAGGATGGAAGGCTCCTCGCCGCGATACAGCGCCTCGACCTTGTCGGCGCGCCACTGCAGCACCGCGCGCTGGTTGATCGAGCCCTTGTCGGTGATTTCGCCGCGGTCGATGGAGGCCGGCTCGTCCAGCAGCGTGATCCACTCCAGGCGGCTGGCATTACCGTTGGCGTCGCGGTTGAGCCGTTGCAGCCACTCGGCGAACCACTGGCGTACCGGCGCGCTGGCCAGGACCTCGGCATCGCTGGCGTCCGGGCCCAAGCCGGACAGGCGTCGGCATTCGTACAGCCGGGGAAAGACCAGGGCCCCCAGGCACTCGCGGTCCGGCGCGGCCACCACCAGGTCCTGGACATAGGGCGAACCTTCAAGCACCGCGCGATTGCGCATCGGGCCGACGCTGACAAAGACCCCGGAGCTGAGCTTGAAGTCTTCAGCGATGCGCCCGTCGAACATCAACCCCAGTTGCGGATCACAGGCGTCAGCCAGTTTCAGCGCATCGCCGGAACAGTAGTAGCCCTGCTCGTCGAACACCTCGGCGGTCTGCTGCGGCGCACGCCAGTAGCCGGGCATGATGTGCGGCCCGCGAAAGCGCCCTTCCAGCTTGCCGTCCACCGGCACCAGCCGCACCTCACAACCGGGGGCCGGCAGGCCGACATAACCGGCCATGGACAGTGGCCCGGTGGTGAAGGTGCAGGACGGTGATGCCTCGGTCATGCCAAGCCCGGCCATCATGCGAATACGTTCGCCACAATGCTGCTCGGCGACCCGGTCCAGGCGATCCCAGATCCGCTGGGACAAACCGGCGGCGGCGAAAAAGAACAGTTTCATGCGCGCGAAGAAACGGTCGCGCAACTCGCCGTCCTGCTCCAGGGCGCTGACCAGTTCTTCCCAGCCCTTGGGCACGGTCAGGTAGGCGGTGGGCGAGATTTCCTTGAGGTTGCGCAGTGTCTCGGCAAACCCCTGGGCGGTGGGCTTGCCGTCGTCCAGGTAAAAGGTGCCACCGTTGTACAGCACGATGCCGACGTTGTGGCTGCCACCAAAGGTGTGGTTCCACGGCAGCCAGTCCACCAGCACCGGAGGCTCTTCGCCGAACACCGGAAAGGTCTGCAACAGCATCTGCTGGTTGGCGCAGAGCATGCGCTGGGTGGTGACCACCGCCTTGGGCAGCTTGGTGGAGCCGGAGGTAAACAGGAACTTGGCGATGCTGTCCGGGCCGGTGGCGGCAAACGCCGCTTCAGCTTCGCTGCCACCGGGTTGTTGCAGCAGACTGGCAAAGGGGGTCTGCCGCCGCCCCGCCACTTCGCCGCGAACGGTAATCAGCGGTGTCTCGCCGGGTAATACCGCGTCGATCGCCCGCTGGTAGGCGGCGGCATCGCTGACGAACACCAGCCCGGGTTGCAACAGATCGCAGACATGCCGCAACTTGGCGAAGTCCTGGGACAGCAACGAATAGGCCGGCGAAATCGGGCTATAGGGAATACCGGCATACATGGCGCCCAGCGCGATCTGCAGGTGTTCGATGTCATTGCCCGACAACAGCGCCAAGGGGCGCTCGGCTGACAGGCCGTAACCCAGCAGGCTTTGGGCAATGGCGCGGACGCTGGCGAGCATCTCGGCGTAGCTGACCCGACGCCAGTCGCCGCCGGCCTGGCGCGCCGCGATAAAAGTCTGTTGCGGGCGCACTTGCGCCCAATGCAGCAGACGGTCCAGCAGGCGCCCGGGCAATTCGGCCAAGGGTTCCAGGGAACGCATGTACAGGACGCCCTGCGCTTCGCTGACCTCGACCGCCGGATGGCCGATGGACACCTGGCGATAACGCGGTGTACGGGCCTCGGCCTGGGGTGGCGATCTGAATTCGGAACTCACGTGCTTGTCCTCCATCAAGGCACGTCTCCGGTCTGCTGCAAAGCAGTTCGACCAGGTGCGTGGCAGCCGGTGGCTGCAGCCTTGTTATTGTTATGTCTGGCTGGCACGTGGGCGGCGAGCGCTCGCAAGCGCTCGTCACCCGACGGTGCGACGGATGCTCAGATCGGGTAGTGCCGTGCACCGTTCTGCAAGGTGACCCAACGCAACTGGGTGAACTGCTCAATGGCCGCCTTGCCGCCAAAACTGCCGTAGCCACTGGACTTCACCCCACCGAATGGCATGTGCGCCTCGTCGTGCACGGTCGGGCCGTTGATATGGCAGATGCCCGACTCGACCCGTTGGGCGAGGGCCAGGGCGCGACCGGTGTCGCGACTGAAGATCGCCGCCGACAGGCCGAACTCGGAATCGTTGGCCAGGCGCAGCAGTTCTTCATCGCCCTCGGCACGGAGCACTACGGCCACCGGGCCGAAGGACTCCTCGTGGTACAGGCGCATGGCAGCCGTGACGCCATCGAGCAAGGTCGGCTGCAGAATGCTGCCCTCCAGCTGACCGCCCGTGACCAGGGTGGCGCCCTTGTCGAGGGCATCGTCGATCAACCCCTTGATGCGCTCGCCGGCGCTGGCGTCCACCAGGGAACCGAGGACTGAATCACCGGCATCCGGGTTGCCCGCCGGCAAGGTGGCGATCTTCGCCGCCAGCCGGGCCACAAAGGCATCGGCCACCCGGGTGTCGACGATCAGGCGCTCGGTGGACATGCAGATCTGCCCCTGGTTGAAGTAGGCGCCAAAGGCGGCGGCCTGCACCGCGGCCTCCAGGTCGGCGTCGTCCAGCACCAGGAACGGCGCCTTGCCGCCCAGCTCCAGCAAAGCCGGCTTGAGATGCCGCGCCGACAGTTCACCGACGATGCGCCCGACATGGGTCGAGCCGGTGAAGTTGACCCGACGTACCGCCGGGTTGGCGATCAGCCGCTCGACTATGGCCGCGGCATCCGCGGGCGCGTTGCTGATGACGTTGACCACGCCATCGCCCAGGCCCGCATCCTGCAATACCTGGCCGATCAGCCGGTGCACCGCCGGGCTCAGCTCCGAGGCCTTGAGGACCACGGTGTTGCCACAGGCCAACGGCATGGCGATGGCACGGGTGGCGAGGATCACCGGGGCATTCCACGGCGCGATACCCAGCACCACGCCGCAGGGCTGACGCAGGGCCATGGCGAAACTGCCGGGAACATCGGACGCAATCACCTCGCCGTTGATCTGGGTGGTCAGGGAGGCAGCTTCGCGCAACAGGTTGGCCGCCAGGTGTACGTTGAAGCCGTACCAGTTGGCCATGGCGCCGGTCTCGCCGGCCGCCGCGATGAACTCCGCACTGCGGGCCTGCAGCTGTTCGGCCGCACGCAGCAGCCGGGTGCGACGTTCATTGGGAGCCAGGGCTGCCCAGGCCGGAAACGCCGCCTTGGCCGCGGCCACGGCGGCATCGGCATCTTCCAGGGTGGCGGCGGCAACTCGCGACACGACTTCACCGGTCACCGGATTACGCCGGTCGAAGGTTCGACCGTCACGGGCGGGGCACGACTGGCCGCCGATCAGCAGGGGCACGTCCAGCATGGGAATTCCTCTTTATTGTCTTTGTCGGGAATACGTTCGAGGGGAGCACCGGGACCAAGCGCTGGCGGGCGTTCGATCACCCGGCCAGCCTGCCCTCCGTGCACCGCCGGGGTCAGCGTTTGTACGTCTGCAAACCGGGCTTGATGCTCTTGTCGTCGAGAAACTGCTTCATGCCCTGTTCGCGACCGCCTTCGGTGTCCAGCAGGCGCGACTGGTCGAGCTTGGCGTAGAGGTAATCCTCGTTCTGCTCCCAGGTCAGTTCGCGGCAACGTTTGAAACCATGCTTGGCCGCTCGCAGCACCACCGGGTTTTTCTCCAGCAGGTTGCGCGCCAGCTCGAGGGTCACTTCGCGCAGTTGCGCCAGGGGCACGCTCTCGTTGACCAGGCCCATCTCGGCGGCCTTCTGCCCGCCAAAGGTCTTGCCGGTCATGATGTAGTACAGCGACTGGCGATGACCCACGGTGTCGGCCATGGCTTTGCTCACCAGGTTGCCCGGCGGGATGCCCCAGTTGATTTCCGACAGGCCGAAGGTCGCCTCGTCGGCGCAGATCGCCAGGTCGCAGGCCACCAGCGGGCTGAAACCGCCACCGAAGCACCAGCCGTTGACCATGGCGATGGTCGGCTTGGCGTACATGCGCAGCAGTTTCCATTGCCACTGAGAGGCTTCGCGACGGATTTTTTCCTGAAGGATTTCCGGACCGGCATCCACTTCGCGGAAGTATTCCTTGAGGTCCATACCCGCGGTCCAGGCATCGCCGGCACCGGTGAGCACCAGCACGCCAGCGGCCGGATCCTGCTCCAGGGTTTCCAGAACGTCGATCATCTCGCGGTTCAGGGTCGGGCTCATGGCGTTGCGTTTTTCCGGGCGGTTGAGGATGACCCAGGCGATGCCTTCGTCGATTTCCACCTTGACCGTTGTCCAGCGACCTTCGTAATTGCTCATGGCGATGCTCACTCTTGTTCTGGGTTTGAAGATGAGCAAAAACTAAACCGGCTAATTAGTTATGTCAATTAACTATTAACAATTTTAACAAAGCATTTTCAACCCATGAACCGAGCGAGGAACCCGGATATATGACAATGCTCATGGCTATCCCCGGCCAAACTCGGCAAACTAGATAGTCTTCTTAACCGCCAGCCCGAGGATTGACCCTGTCATGGCCAAGTCTTCCAAGATTGCCGCTGCCCCCCAGGCTCCGGACGCCGCCACCGAAACCCAGGCGCCGCTGGACGCCGCCCTGGACGACCTGATCGGCTATGCCATGCGCCGGGCGCAGTTGAAACTGTTCCAGAACCTGATTGGCCGGCTCTCGGCCTACGACCTGCGGCCGGCACAGTTCTCGGCCCTGGCGATCATCGAACAGCACCCGGGGCTGATGCAGGCTGACCTGGCCAAGGCGCTGGCCATCGAGCCGCCGCAAGTGGTGCCACTGCTCAACAAGCTGGAAGAACGGGCGTTGGCGGTGCGGGTGCGGTGCAAGCCGGACAAGCGCTCCTACGGGATCTTTCTCAGCAAGACCGGCGAGGCCCTGCTCAAGGAGCTGAAGCAGATTGCCGCCCAGAGCGACCAGGAATCCACGTCCAGCCTCGACAGCCAGGAACGGGACGAACTGCTCAGGCTGCTGAGAAAGGTTTACCAGGCATAACCCAAAACGCCGGCACGCTCCCCACCGCTAGGAACGGCCGGCGACAGCCCATGGGCTGGGCTCCCTTACCAGATCGGCACGCTGTACAGCACCTGGAAACGGGTCTGGTTTTCATCGCGGAAGGCCGCGCCAGAGGGGAAGTCATTGCGATAGATCGACTTGCGCGCCAACAGTCCGAGGTTTTTCAGCGGACCACTCTGGATCACATACCCCAGCTCCATCTGGAATTCACGCTCCTTGCGGTCGTCGGCATTCAGGGCCGCCAGTTCGATATGGTCACCGCGCACATAACGCAGCCGGCTCTTGAGGCCAGGCACCCCGGCGGCGGCAAAGTCATAGTCGTAGATCGCCTGCCAGGTCCGCTCCTTGGCGTTGAGAAAGTCCGAACTCATGGTCAACTCGCTCATGCCCATCAACTCGGTACCCGACACATAGGGCGTCGCTGTGTCACCACTGGCGTGCATGTAGCCCAGGCTCACCCGATGGCCACCCAGACGATAGCCAAACAACGCTGAAAGGTTGCGGTTGTCGACTTTGCCGGCCTTGGCACTGCCATCCTCATTGCTGAAGAAGCTGCGCAGGTCGCTGGTCAGTACGCCCTCGCCCACGGGCAGATTGTGCAGCAGGGCCAGGGTGTTCTGCTGGTACAGCTCGGCCACCTCGGCGTGATAGGCGCGCAGGCTGAGGTCCTCGTTCACCTGGTAATCGCCGCCGACATAAGCCATGTGCGAAGTGGTGGCCGCGCCGTTGAAACGCCGGTTCGGCGAAGCAATGCTCATCGCCTGGTAGTTGGTGGAGTCACGCTTGTTGATGCGATCGATGTAGCCAGTGTTGAGGATCAGCCCATCGATATCCCTGGAACTGAGGGTGGTGCCGCGAAACGTCTGCGGCAACAGCCGCGACGGGCTGGCAAAGGCGAACGGCAGGAAGATCGAGACATCGCCGGTCTTCACCGTGGTCTGGGCAACGCGAAACTTGCCGGTCATGGCCAGGCGCGAGTACTCGTCCGCCGCACGCTTGTCGCTGCTGGACACCGGCAACAACTCGGTGCCACTGCGATGTGGCGCGGAGTCCAGCTTGACCCCCAGCAATCCCCGGGCGTCCAGGCCGAAGCCGACCGTCCCGGGGGTATAGCCCGACTCCACATTCATGATGAACCCCTGGGCCCATTCCCGGGCCGCGGTTTTCGCCCCGTCGTCCTTGTACTCCCGGTCCAGGTAGTAATTGCGCAGGGTCAGGGTGCCGTGACTGTCGTCCATGAAGCCCTCTGCCAGCGCCGGGCTGGCAATCACACTCAAGCCCAACACGGCCAGGCATGGTGCGCGAACAGGTAAGGCGGGGGTCGCCGCAAGGGCATCCCGAGGGAGATTTGGCATGTTCGATGTCCACTCTTTGTTGTTGTTTTTTTAAGCGCGAGACCCGGGTTGTCCCGGGTGTCTGCGGCCAGAGAATGGAAACAGCCGAGGGCTGGCGTCAATCCGTAGTGACCGATAATCGAACATTAATATTGTTATCTATTTTAAAGACAAACCTGTCTACGAATATCATCTAATTGATTTATAAATGATTTATCTACTTTTTGAGGCAGGACTCAGGATCGTTCATTTTTTAGTTATATTTGTTAATCTTAATTCAAGCCCACCATCGCCTGATGCAGGCCTGCTTGCTTCACCTGTCAGCCCCAACAAAAACAATAATGAGGTTCGCCATGGACACCCCATCACGTCGCACGACGTTGACCATTGCCCTGTGTTTTATCGTTGCACTGATCGAAGGCTTCGACCTGCAAGCCGCCGGCACTGCCGCCGCGGGCCTGCGCCAGACCTTTGCCCTGGACCCGAAAATGATGGGCTGGGTGTTCAGTGCCGGCATCATCGGCCTGCTGCCAGGCGCGTTCTTCGGTGGCTGGATCGCGGATCGCATCGGCCGCAAGAAAATCCTGATCGGCGCCGTGCTGCTGTTCGGCGTGTTCTCCCTCAGCACCGCCTACGTCGGCAGCTTCTCCAGCCTGCTATTGGCGCGCTTCATGACCGGCCTGGGCCTGGGTGCCGCCCTGCCCAACCTGATCGCCCTGTGTGCCGAGGCGGTGGGCGAGCAACGTCGCGGCACCGCCATCAGCATCATGTATGCCGGCGTGCCGCTGGGTGGCGCCCTGGCAGCAGTGGTTGCCATGCTGTTCACCGATCACTGGCAGGCGACCTTCATCATCGGCGGCCTCGCGCCCTTGCTGGTGGTGCCACTGATGATCTTGCTGCTGCCCGAGTCCAGCGCCTTTCGCCTGCAACAAGGCAGCGCCCGCGTGGCGCACACCTCGACCGGCCGGGCACTGTTCGGCGAAGGCCGGGCCCGCGTCACGCTGGCCTTGTGGCTGAGCTACTTCTTCACCTTGACGGTGATGTACATGCTCCTCAACTGGCTGCCGTCGCTGCTGCTGGAACAAGGTTTCACCAAACCCCAGGCCGGCCTGGTGCAGATGCTGTTCAACATCGGTGGCGCCCTCGGCTCGCTGCTCGGCGGGCTGCTGCTGGATCGCTGCAACGGCATCAAGGTGGTGCTGTTTATCTATGCTGGATTGCTGGCGGCGCTGACCGGGGTCGGCCTGTCGGTGGGCATCGTGCCCATGGGCATCGCCGGGTTTGCCGCGGGGTTGTTTGTGATGGCTGCGCAACTGGTGCTGTACGCCCTCGCACCGCCGTCCTACCCGACCCTGGTGCGTGCCACCGGCGTCGGCGCAGCCGTGGCCATCGGTCGCCTGGGTTCAGTGGCCGGCCCCTTGGCCGCAGGGCAGATTCTGGCGGCCGGGGCCGGCACCGCCGGGGTACTGCTGGCCACCTCACCGGGGCTGGTGATCGCAGCATTGACCATCATCAGCGTCATTGCCCGTACCGCACCGCTGACCGAGCCCGGACTGACGACGGCCAAGTCCTGACACGGCCTGAAGCGCCGCGCGGCGAACACCGGGGTCGCACCACGTCGCGCGATACCTTGCGGCGCTGAAGGACGACGCTCTGAACGCCACTCGATCGAGTGGCGTTTTTGTGTATCGGGCGTGGGAAGCGAGACTTGCCTCGAGTGACCCACCCGTTGGAACATCGGATTTCTCTTCTTCCCGAAGCAGGGACTTTTTCGTTTCTGCGTCGCTTTTGCATTTCTGTGCGACAGATCCCACTTCAGGGACTCCCGTACCGCTCCCTCGCGGTGTTAGTTTTGAAATGTTTTGTTTCATTGATCAGACATTTCTCACTAACTACCTGCAAAGGAATGCCCCCAACAATGGATTTTTCACTCAAGCACCTGGCCGCGACCACGCTGATGCTCGCCAGCCTGTCGTCGTTCACCACGTCAGCGCACGCCAACATCACCCCGCAACAGAGCGCGGCCATCCTCAAGACCTTCAGTGACGTATCGGTAACGGATTTCAGGCAGTTCCTGGAACGCCTGGCCAAGAGTGACCTAGCCAAGACCGACGACCTCGGCCCGGCAATCCGTGCCTTCCAGGGCAACAAGAGCCTTTCCCCTGAACAGCAGAACGAGATCCATCGCCTGCTGGGCCTCTATGCACGGGTGAAATACGGCACGGCTGCCACCCAGACCCTGCGCGAGCTGGTGGCAATCCCGACCGTGCGCGTGGACGGCGTTGCCCAGCACGACAATCCAGAATTCATCAAGATCGCCGACAAGCTCAAGAGCCTTGCCCAGGCCTTCGACCTGAACTTTCGCAACGTCGACAACCGCGTCTATGAAATCTCCCTCGAAGGCACCGGCGATGAAGTCGTGGGCATTCACGCCCATGCCGATGTGGTGCCCGTGACCCCGGAGAACTGGGTCCTGAAAGACGGCACCCGACTCGATCCGTTCAAGGTCACCCTGGTCGGCGACCGCCTGTATGGCCGGGGCACCGAGGATGACAAGAACGGCATCGTGGTGACGCTCTACGCCATGAAGATCATCAAGGAAGAGAAGCTGCCGCTGGCTCGGAATTTCAAGCTGCTGGTCGACACCACCGAGGAAACCACCGGCGACGCCATCCCCTATTACTTCGAACGCAACCCGACACCCCACTACAACCTGGCGCTGGATGGCGGCTACCCGGTGGTGATTGCCGAGAAAGGCTACGGCACCGTCATGGCAAGCTTTGCCCGACGTACCGCAGAGGGTAAAGGCGCCGAAATCATCTCGATGACGGGCGGCCTGGCAACCAACCAGATTCCGTCGACGTCGGTCGCCACCCTGGTGACTGACAAGCCCGCCGAACTGGCCGCCAGCCTGCAGCAGGCCGGTACTGATTATGCCCAGCGCAATGGCGGCAACTTCGAGGTGAGCGCCAAGGTCGTCGGCAAGGACGTCAAGCTCACGGTCACCGGCGTTTCCGCCCACTCCTCCGAGCCCGAGTCAGGCGTCAACCCGGTGGCCAGGATGCTGGACTTCATCAACAGCCTCGACGGCAAGGTCGCGCTCAAGCACAACCCCATTACCGACGCCGCCCGTTATGCCGCCGACAACTGGGGGCTGGACTACCTGGGCGGCAAATTGGGGGTCGGCTTTTCCGATGCCTTCATGGGGCCGCTGACCACGTCCCTGACCTATGTCGGGATGGATGACAACGCCTTCCAGCTCGCGGTCAACCTGCGCGTGCCGAAGGGCAAGTCCCCAGAAGCGCTCAAGGCCGAAATTGCCGACAAGCTTGGCGCCTGGAGCCAGAAGACCCACATCGCACCGGCCTTCGACTACTCGATCGCCGAGCCGATGTACCGCAACCCCAAGGGTGAATGGGTCAAGGCCCTGCTTACCGTGGCCAGCGAAAACCTTGGCATGGAACATACGTTCGGCACCTCTGCCGGCGCCACCTCGGTCCATGAGCTACCCAACGGCGTGCAGTTCGGCCTGGCCATGCCCGACGTCAAATACACCGGCCACAACGACAACGAGTTCAAGACCGTCGAGCAGTTCATGCTCGACCTGCAGATCGTGACCGAGATGATGGGGCGCATCGGGCAGTTGCCGAAACTCTGATCCGCCTTTGGACTCGCTGTTGTGGCGGGTCCATCGCTTTGATCGATTTACTCTCGTCAAATGCCTGGAGAACGGCGACAACTGAAATCAGCAGGCCAATGCCTACAAATCGCGCACAAACAAAAACGCCACTCTATTGAGTGGCGTTTTTGAGTATTTGGAGCGGGAAACGAGACTCGAACTCGCGACCCCGACCTTGGCAAGGTCGTGCTCTACCAACTGAGCTATTCCCGCGTCTTGGTGTGGCGTATTCTATAGAAAATAGATTACGCGTCAACCCCTTGATTCAAAAAACTTTTATTTCTTTTCTACATCGGTTTTCAGATGCGGCCAGGCGGCGCTCAGGTACTGCACCATGGACCACAACGTCAAGCCTGCCGATACCATCAGCAAGAAATAGCCCACCAGTACCCAGAAACTGAAGTTCGACGGGTTGGCCAACAGGATCACCAACGCCAGCATTTGCGCGGCGGTTTTCCATTTGCCCAGGTTCGACACGGCGACTTGTGCCCGTGCTCCCAGCTCGGCCATCCACTCCCTCAGGGCGGAGATGACGATTTCGCGGCCAATGATGACGGCTGCGGGGAGTGTCAGCCACAGGTTGGCATGTTCCTGTACCAGCAGCACCAGGGCCACGGCGACCATCAGCTTGTCTGCCACCGGGTCGAGAAACGCCCCGAACGGTGTGCTCTGCTCCAGCCGACGGGCCAGATAACCGTCCAGCCAGTCGGTCGCGGCAGCAAATGCGAAGACTGAACTCGAGGCGATGTAGCTCCAGTGATACGGCAAATAGAACAGCAGAATGAAGATCGGGATAAGCAGGACGCGCAGAACGGTGATCAGATTAGGGATATTCATCGGCACAACTGGCTACGAGGTGAGTTGGCATTCTACTCGCTGTGCAGGTTTGCATAAATCAACTCTGCAAGCTTTTTACTGATCCCCGGTGCTTTGGCGATCTCGTCGATGCTTGCACGAGACAGCTCCTGCAATCCACCAAAATGTTTCAACAGGTCCCGGCGCCGGGTCGGCCCCACCCCCGCGACCCCTTCCAGCGTTGAGGTACGGCGGGTTTTCCCGCGTCGCGCCCGGTGCCCGGTGATCGCAAAGCGGTGGGCTTCGTCGCGGATCTGCTGGATAAGATGCAACGCCGGCGAATCCCCGCGCAAGGTAAATTCGTGGGCGGCGTCATTCAGGTAGAGCGTTTCGAATCCGGCCTTGCGGGTGGCGCCCTTGGCCACGCCCAGCAGAATCAGGTCGGGAACGGCCAGTTCATTGAGCACATCGCGGGCCATCGACAATTGGCCCTTGCCGCCGTCCACCAGCAAAATGTCCGGCAACTTGCCCTCGCCGTCCTTGAGCTTGCTGAAGCGTCGGGTCAGCGCCTGGTGCATCGCCGCGTAATCGTCCCCCGGCGTGACGCCTTCAATGTTGTAGCGACGGTAGTCGGACTTCAACGGCCCTTCCGGGCCGAACACCACGCAGGACGCCACTGTCGCTTCACCGCTGGAGTGACTGATGTCATAACACTCCAGCCGCTGGGGCGGTTCATCGAGGTCGAGCACTTGCGCCAGGGCCTCGAACCGCTCGGCCACATGCTGACGATTGGCCAGGCGCGCGCCCAGGGCCTGCTCGGCATTGGTTACCGCCAACTGCTGCCAGCGCGCCCGGGTGCCACGCACCCTGTGGCTGATGGTCAATTCGCGACCGCGCAGCCCATGAATGGCCTCGATCAGGGTCGGGAAGTCGTCATGGACCACGTTGACGATCAGCTCGCTCGGCAAGTCCCGCTCGGGACTGCTGATGTAATACTGTCCAAGAAACGCCGCCATGACCTCGGCCACGTCTTCTTCAATACCCACCTGCGGGAAAAAGTTCTTGCTGCCCAGTACCCGGCCACCGCGCACACTGATCAGGTGCACGCAGGCGCCTCCCGGGTTGGTGAACGCCGCCACCACGTCGACGTCGCCCGTGCCGCCTTCCATGCTCTGCTGGTCCTGCACCCGGCGCAGCAAGGCGATCTGGTCACGCAGTTCGGCCGCCCGTTCGAAGTCCAGGGTACTGGCCGCCTGCTCCATCCCTGCCGACAGTTCGTCCGCGAGCGCGTTGCTGCGGCCCTCGAGGAACATCACCGAGTGCCGCACATCCTCGGCATAGGCTTCGGGCGTCACCAGGCCGACACAGGGCGCCTTGCAGCGCTTGATCTGATACTGCAGGCAAGGCCGCGTGCGGTTCTTGTAGTAGCTGTCTTCGCACTGGCGAACGAAGAAGGTCTTTTGCAACAGGCTGAGGCTTTCACGAATGGCCCCCGCGCTGGGGTAAGGCCCGAAATACTTGCCCTTGGCCTTTTTCGCCCCGCGATGAATGCTCAGGCGCGGAAATGCGCCGTCCGACAGGAAGACATAGGGGTAGGACTTGTCGTCCCGCAGCAGGATGTTATAGGGCGGCCGCCATTCCTTGATCAGCGTCTGCTCGAGCAGCAGCGCTTCGGTTTCATTGGCGGTGATGGTGGTCTCGACCTGGGCGATACGACCAACCAGCGCGGCGGTCTTGGGCGCCAGGCCGGACTTGCGGAAGTAACTCGCCAGGCGCTTCTTCAGGTTCTTGGCTTTGCCCACGTAAAGCAGGCGCGCATCGCTGTCGAACATGCGATACACACCCGGGCGCCCACTGCAGGTCGAGAGAAAGGCGCTGGGATCAAACGGTTCGGTCATTGTCAGAGGCTGGCGTCGACCATGCCATGACGCACCGCCAACAGTGTCAGCTCAACATCACTGCTGATCGAAAGCTTTTCGAAAATGCGATAGCGATAGGTGTTCACGGTCTTGGGTGACAGGCAAAGTTTGTCGGAAATGATCTGGACCTTCTGGCAGCCGACAATCATCAGGGCGATCTGGATTTCCCGCTCCGACAGCGCATCGAAGGGCGAATCATTGCTGGGCTGGAACGACTTGATGGCCAGTTGCTGGGCAATCTGCGGGCTGATGTAGCGCTGGCCGGCGAATACCAGGCGAATCGCCTGCACCATTTCATTGAGGCCGGCGCCCTTGGTCAGGTAACCCGCCGCGCCGGCTTGCAACAGCCGCGTAGGAAAAGGGTCCTCCTCGCACACGGTCACTGCCACGACCTTGATGTCCGGATGGCTGCGCAACAGCTTGCGGGTGGCTTCAAGGCCACCGATGCCCGGCATCTTGACGTCCATCAGGACCACATCGGGCTTCAGCTCACGCGCCTTGAGCAGGGATTCCTCCCCCGACTCCGCCTGGCCGACTACTTGCAGGCCATCGATGTCAGCCAGCATTCGTGTAATACCTGTACGAACGAGATCATGGTCATCGACTACTAGCACCCTAATCAAGCAGACACCCCGCGATATGTTCTTATTGATTGCCGAGCACCTTAGCAAAAAGGATCAGCCAGACCTAGCAGCAAGCTGTTATTTAAACAGTTTCAATACATCTTGGAAGGCTTGAGTTAAGGACCTTGCAGACAATTCAGCGGGCACATCGGCGCTCCATCCTCAGGAAGCAGGCGTCCCGCCCGACGTGCTGCAGTCCCAGGCGCAGGTAAAGCGCCTGCGCCGGGTTGTCCTCGAACACCGTCAGGCGCAGCGCTGGACGGGACTCCTGGCAAGCCCTGGAAAAAACCTGACCGAGCCCCTCGTCACCGGCTCAGGCACTGTGCACCGGGACCACCGCCCCGCTCCACAGGCCCGCCGTTCGACGCGCAATCACCAATGACTCGCCGACACCCGGGTCCGCCGCAATCAGCGAACCGTCCGCCGCCCAGATGGCGCTGCGCCCCGCCGATTCCCAGCCGCCGGTTGCACCGCCGTGATTGGCCATCAGCACCACCATCGAATGTTCGACCGCATAGCCCTGGAGTTGTGCGGCATCGGCCCCATAGCCACCCGGGGTAATCAGCACGCCGGCGGCATAAATGTTCGCACCGTTGTTCGCCGCCTCGGCGGCATGACTGGCATGGGAAAAATCGGCACAGACCGCCAGCGCGACCCGATCGTCAGCCATGGTCAGCAGCGAGCCGCCCGAGCCCGGCGCAAACGCCACTTCTTCGCCGGGGTGCAAATGCTGCTTGCTGTAGACCCCCAGGGAGCCATCGGCCGCCAGCACCAGCGCACCGATCAGTACCGGCCCATCGGCCGTCAACCGGATCGGCATGCCGACCACCGCCGTCACCCCCACTTCCCGCGCCAGATCGCGCAGCGGTTGCAACGCCGTGGAGTGCGGGGCGATCGCCAGTTCCGCCGCCAGCCCGCGCTCATAGCCGGTCAGTGACAGTTCGGGAAACACCAACAGTTGCACGCCGTGCTCGGCAGCGGCCTGGATCAAGTGTTGATGGCGCGCAATATTGGCCTGGAGATCTCCAGCCATGGAGATCGATTGAGCCGCGGCGATAGTCAGCGTTGTCATCCCTGCTTTCCCTGAAAGAGTGTCACGAGGCAAACCCCGAGTCTGTCACAAAGCGTTGCGCGACTTAAGCCATAGCGACAGGACGTTGGGTCGATAGTAATTTCTGATTGAATCTGCCTACCCGCCTCAAGTAAGCTCGGTGCATTCATCGGAGACAGATCATGTTGCATTCCCCTTCACAGCTTCATCTCGCCAGCGCCCAGCGCTCGGTTGCGGCTGCCTGGGTGAATCGCGCCTGTGTACCGGCAAGCTTTTATTTTGGGTATTGGTTTAGCCACTGGCGCGCCTGATACCCACACGGCGGCCACTACTCAAGGGGTCGCCTGCCAGAGAATTCTCAACCCCCGGTCGGCCTCCCGACCGGGGGTTTTGTTTTTTTAGCGCCACACCTTTTTAGCGACATCACTGACTTCAAGGAATTACGACATGAACTACGCCACTTATTACCGTTACGACAGTTTTTCCGCCTGGCGATTTACCAGCCTCCGCTCGGGACAGCCTGCCGCCTCCGATCGGTCACCCACTGGTGGCAAGCACACACGCCAGGCCAATCCGGCCAATTGTCGAACACCCCAGTAGGGCCGAGCGTGCGGGACAGAACCCGCCGCCAGCCCAAGGAAGCCCGAACATGAACGCATCCCTCTCCGCTCTGCCGCTGTCCACCCTGAGCCCTGCCAATGAAGCGCTGACCCAGCGCCTGCCCAGCTCATTGCAACTCAAACAGCAATTGCCTCTGAGCAATGCCCTGACGGCGCAAGTCGCCGCCCACCGCCAAGCGGTCCGCGCCATTTTGCAAGGTGAAGACAGTCGCCTGCTGGTCGTCGTTGGCCCCTGCTCCATCCACGATCCGCAATCGGCCCTGGAATACGCTGAAAAGCTCGCCCGACTCGCCACCGACGTCAGCGGTGAAATGCTCATCGTGATGCGCGCCTACGTCGAAAAACCCCGCACCACGGTCGGCTGGAAAGGCCTGGCCTACGACCCCCGCCTGGACGGCAGCGACGACATGGTCGGTGGCCTGACGCTCTCGCGCGAGCTGATGCGTGAAATGCTGCGCCTGGGTTTGCCCGTCGCCACCGAACTGCTGCAGCCCATGGCCGCCAGTTACTACGACGACCTGCTCAGCTGGGTCGCCATCGGCGCACGCACCACCGAATCGCAGATCCATCGGGAAATGGCCAGCGGCCTGGGCATCCCGGTCGGTTTCAAGAATGGTACCGACGGCGGCGTTGGGGTGGCCACCGATGCCATGCGCTCGGCCGCTCATCCGCACCGACACTTCGGCGTCGACAGCCAGGGGCACCCGGCAATCATTCAGACCCAGGGCAACCCGGACACTCACCTGGTACTGCGCGGCGGCCACCGCGGCCCCAACTACGACCGCCAGAATGTCGCGCACCTACAGGCAGACCTGCAGACGCTGAAGATGGCGTCGCGCATCATGGTCGACTGCAGCCACGCCAACAGCGGCAAGGATCCCTTGCGCCAACCGGCGGTGTTCAATGACGTGCTGGAGCAACGCCTGGACGGCAATCGCGCGCTGATCGGCATGATGATTGAAGGCCACCTGTTCGAAGGCTGCCAGCCCTTGAGCCCGTCGCTGCGCTACGGTGTGTCGGTGACGGACGGCTGCCTGGGCTGGGACGCGACCGAGCAGTTGCTGCGCAGTGCCAGCTTGAAACTGCGCACGCCCGGACACTCGGCGAGCGCCTGAAGCCATTTTGTTCGACCGCTATTGCGCCGGCCACGGCGCAATGGCGGCCACCTCGGAACAACCCCTTCACTCCTGATTATTCGTCGCATCTCTATTCCGCTTTCAACAACTGACAGCGGCTTTTTCGCACATCGATCCATTGCGCACCTGCATTAGAGTGAGGGCGTGAACATCCCTCCCGAACTAACGGAATAGAGGCACGCGTATGCAACGGAATGCAGACACGCAATACCCCATCATGCTGGTCCACGGTCTCTTCGGATTCGACCGCATCGGCAAACTCGAACTGTTCCACGGCATCCGGCAGGCACTCATGAACGCTGGCGCCCATGTGTTCATCCCCTACCTCTCGGCCACTCACAGCAATGAAGTCCGTGGCCAGCAATTGCAGACCCAGATCGAGCGGGTGCTGGCAGGTACCGGGGCGAGCAAGGTCAACCTGATCGGCCATAGCCAGGGCGCACTGGCGGCACGCTATGCAGCCGCCACCCTGCCGCGGCAGGTAGCCTCGGTAACCTCGGTCAGCGGGCCGAACCACGGCTCGGAACTGGCCGACTGCCTGCGCAAGGCCTTGACCCCGGGACGCTTGCCCGAACGAGTTGCCGTGGCCGCCTCGACCTTGTTCGTCGAGTTCCTGCGCTTTGCCAGTGGCCAACCGGACATCCCGCAGAACGCCCTGGTCGCCCTCAACGCACTGACCACTGAAGGGGTTGCCGCCTTCAATGCCAAATACCCGCAGGGCCTGCCGGATACCTGGGGCGGCCAGGGCGATGAGCAGGTCAAGGGCGTTCGCTACTACTCCTGGAGCGGCACGTTGCAGGACAACCTGCTGGCTGAAGGGGCGAATGCCCTTGATCCGCTGCACGCCTTCTGTCGCGGCTTTTCCGGTTTCTTCACGCGCGAGGCAGAGCAGAACGACGGCATGGTCGGTCGCTACAGCTCGCACCTGGGCACGGTCCTGCGCTCCGACCACCCCATGGACCACATGGACAGCATCAACCAGACGGCAGGCCTGGTGCGCACAGGCATCGACCCGGTGGGGTTGTACGTTGAGCACGCCGAACGCCTCAAGCGCATCGGCCTCTGAGGGGATCGAGCGTTGATTTTCGACCGACGGCAAGGCGACACCGAATCAATCACCAGATTGACAAGAAATAGACCACTGAATCCGGTAGGCTCAGCACTTTATTGAACATTGATTGGAGATTTCCCCATGGCCAAAGCCACTGCCCGCCACATCCTGGTTGCCAGCGAAGCCAAGTGCAACGAACTCAAGGCGCAGATCGAAGCGGGTACTGATTTCGCTGAAGTTGCCAAAGCCAACTCCACTTGCCCGTCCAGCCGCCAAGGCGGCGACCTGGGTTCGTTCGGTCCAGGCCAGATGGTCAAGGAGTTCGACGCCGTGGTCTTCAGCGCACCGGTCAACACCGTACAGGGCCCGGTCAAGACCCAGTTCGGTTACCACCTGCTGGAAGTGACCAGCCGTCAGGACTGATCACCTGCGAATGTGTTAAACAACGGCCCGCCTCTTGGTGGGCCGTTGCGCATGTAACGAATGAGATTGGCTGGCGAGTCACGCGCTGCTAGCGTACAAATTGAACCACCGATCACCCGGCGCTTAAGGCTGACAATGCGACTGGCTTTCCCCTCATTGATCTTCACGGTCCTGGCCTTGCTCTTGAGTGCTGGCGTCGCGAACGCGGCGCCTCAACACGCCTTGACCGTCTACGGCGAACCGGCCAGGTACCCCGCCAACTTCAGTCATTTCGCCTACGCCAACCCGCAGGCGCCCAAGGGTGGCAGCATGCGGCGCTCGGCAATCGAAATCGGGCGTTTCGACCACGTCTTGCCGTACATCGACAAAGGCATTGGCGTGTCCCAGCTCGACGGGATGATTTATTCGCCCCTGGCCCAGCGCTCACTGGATGAGCCCTACACCGTGTACGGGCTGGTCGCGGAAAAAATGGAGCGCGCCGACGATGGTTTGTGGCTGCGCTTCTACCTGAACCCCAAGGCACGCTTCGCCGATGGCACGCCCATTACCGCCGAGGATGTGCGCTACACCTTCAACCTGCTGATGACCCAGGGCAGCCTGCGCTACCGCACACAATTCGCCGACGTCAAAGGCGTCGAAGTCGAATCGCCGCGCACCCTTCGCTTCGATTTCAAGAACAACGAAAACCGCACCTTGCCGCTGGACGTCGCCACCTTGCCGGTGTTTCCCGAGCACTGGTGGAAAACCCGCGATTTCGCCAACGGTGGCGGCTACGAAGCCCCGCTGGGCAGCGGCCCGTACCGCGTGAGCAAGATTGACTCCGGGCGCAGCATTACCTTCGAACGCAACGCCGACTGGTGGGGCAAGGACCTGCCTGTCAGCCGTGGCCTGTACAATTTCGACCACTTCAGCATCGAGTACTTCGGCGACACCGACGTCGCCCGCCAGGTCCTGCGCGGGGGCGCCTATGACTACAACCGCGAGTTCTCCGCCACCGGCTACTCCATCGGCTACGACAGCCCGGCGCTGAGCGACGGCCGCCTGCAAAAAGCCCACCTGGCCAGGCAGGCGCCGCAACCGTCCCAGGGCTTTGTGTTCAACCTGCAAAACCCCCTGTTCAAGGACCGCCGCGTGCGCCAGGCATTGGCGATGCTCTGGGACTTCGAGTGGAGCAACCGGCAGATGATGCGCGACCTGTACATCCGCCAGCAGAGCTTTTTTTCCAACACCGAACTGGCCGCCAGGCAGTTGCCGGATGCCGGTGAGCGGGCGATTCTCGAACCCCTGCGCGGGCAGATTCCCGATGAAGTCTTCGCCCAGGTGTTCGAAGCACCGAAGACCGATGGCAGCGGCCTGATCCGCGACAAGCAACTGCAGGCCCTGGCTCTGCTCGAGCAGGCTGGCTGGAAAGCCGAAGGCGACCAATTGGTCAACGCCGAAGGCGAGCCGCTGGCCTTTACCTTCCTGATCAGCCAGAACGGCATGGACCGCTTGCTGCTGCCCTACAAGCGCACCCTGGCGCAGATCGGCATCAACCTGAACATCCGCTTGATCGACTCGTCGCAATACGTCAATCGCCTGATGAGTCGCGACTACGACATGATCGTCACCGGCTTCCCGGTCACCACTTCCCCCGGGGGCGAGCTGTTCAACTATTTCGGTTCGGCGGCGGCCAACGACCCGGGTTCCAACAACTACATGGCACTGAAGAACCCCGCTGTCGACACCTTGATCACCGGCCTGGTCAAGGCCACCACCCAGGTCGACATGCTGCACCATGCCCGCGCCCTGGACCGGGTGTTGCAATGGAACTACTACTGGATTCCCAACTACTACCCGCCCGGCACCTCGACGGTCTGGTGGAACCGTTTTGGCATGCCGGCGGTACAGGCGAGCAATGACGACGCCATCGAAAGCTGGTGGGAAGTGAGCCGGACCCCGCTGACCAATGAGCAGATGGCCGCCGAACGCATCAGGCGTAGTCAACCCGGAGGGCCCCATTGATGCTGGCTTACATCATTCGCCGCTTGCTGCTGATCATCCCCACCCTGGTGATCATCCTGCTGGTCAATTTCGTGATCGTGCAGGCGGCACCCGGCGGCCCGGTCGAGCAAGCCATCGCCCACCTGCAAGGGATCGGCGGTGCCAGCCCCGGTGCTTCCGGTGACGTGGTGAGCCATGGCTCACGGGCCAGCCGCGGCCTGGACCCGCAACTGATCAAGGACATCGAGAAACAGTACGGTTTCGACAAGCCCGCCGTGGAGCGCCTGTGGCTGATGCTCAAGAGCTATGCCCGCCTGGACTTCGGCAAAAGCTTTTTTCGCGGTGCCACGGTGACCGACCTGATCCTGGAAAAGATGCCAGTGACCATTTCCCTCGGACTGTGGGCGACCCTGATCACCTACCTGGTTTCGATCCCCCTGGGCATCCGCAAGGCGGTGCATCACGGCAGCCACTTTGATGTCTGGAGCAGCACTGCGATCATCATCGGCTATGCGATGCCGGCCTTTCTGTTTGCCATGTTCCTGATCGTGGTATTTGCCGGCGGCACCTCGCTGAACTGGTTTCCGGTGCGCGGCCTGGTGTCGGAGAACTTCGACCAGCTGTCGACACTGGGCAAAATCACCGACTACTTCTGGCACCTGGTGCTGCCCGTGACGGCATTGGTGGTCGGTGGATTTGCCACCCTGACCATCCTGACCAAGAACTCGTTTCTCAATGAAATCACCCGCCAGTACGTAGTGACCGCTCGCGCCAAGGGCCTGAGCGAGCGCCGGGTGCTCTATGGCCACGTGTTTCGCAACGCCATGCTGCTGGTGGTGTCGGGAATTCCCCAGGCGTTCATCAGCGTGTTCTTCGCCGGCTCTTTGTTGATCGAGGTGATCTTCTCCCTCGACGGCCTGGGGCGCATGAGCTATGAAGCGGCCGTGTCCCGGGACTACCCGGTGGTATTCGGCTCGCTGTTCATCTTCACCCTCTTCGGCCTGCTGATAAAACTCATCGGCGACCTGTGCTACACCCTGGTCGACCCGCGCATCGACTTCGCCGCGAGGAACGCCTGATGCTCAAGCTCTCGCCCCTGGCGCGCCGTCGTTTCGAGCGTTTCAAGAGGAACCGTCGGGGCTGGTGGTCGCTGTGGCTGTTCATCGGCCTGTTCCTGCTGACCCTCGGCGGCGAGTTGATTGCCAACGACAAACCGCTGGTGCTCAGTTATCAGGACACGTTGTACTTCCCGGCATTCAAGCGCTACACCGAGCAGGAGTTCGGCGGGCAACTGCCGTTCCAGGCCGACTACCGCAGTGACTACGTGCAGAAGCTGATCAAACAGGACGGCGGCTGGATGCTGTTCCCGCCGGTCCCGTTCAGTGACGACACCCCGAACTACGACCTCAACCAACCGGCACCGAGTCCGCCCTCGACCGTCAACTGGCTGGGGACCGATGACCAGGCGCGCGACGTGCTGGCGCGGGTGATCTTCGGGGCGCGGGTGTCGATCCTGTTCGCCCTGGCCCTGACCTTTATCAGCGCGCTGATCGGTATTACCGCCGGCGCCTTGCAGGGTTACTACGGCGGCTGGGTCGACCTGCTTGGCCAGCGCTTGCTGGAGGTCTGGTCGGGGTTGCCGGTGCTGTACCTGCTGATCATCCTGTCGGGCTTCGTCGAGCCGAACTTCTGGTGGCTGCTGGGGATCATGGCGCTGTTTTCCTGGCTGGCGCTGGTGGACGTGGTGCGCGCCGAGTTCCTGCGCGGGCGCAACCTGGAATACGTCAAGGCCGCACGCGCCCTGGGCCTGACGGACCGCAAGGTGATCGTGCGGCACATCCTGCCGAACGCCATGAACGCCACCCTGAGCTACCTGCCGTTCATTCTCACCGGTGCCATCTCGACCCTCACCGCCCTCGACTTCCTCGGCTTCGGCATGCCCGCCGGCAGTGCGTCGCTGGGCGAGTTGATCGGCCAGGGCAAACAGAACCTGCAAGCGCCGTGGCTGGGACTGACGGCGTTTTTCACCCTGGCGTTGATTCTTTCGTTACTGGTGTTCATCGGCGAAGCATTGCGCGATGCGTTTGATCCACGATCTTGATCCGCGATCTTGATCCACGATCTTGATCCGCGATCTTGATCCACGATCTTGATCCACGATCTTGATCCGCGATCTTGATCCACCATTTTTCAGCGGACTGTTGATATGAGCGACAACCTGATCGAAATCCGTGACCTCAACGTGGCCTTCAGTGGTCAGGCGGCGGTGCGCAACCTGTGCCTGGACATCCGTCCCGGCGAGTGCCTGGCGCTGGTGGGCGAGTCCGGCTCGGGCAAATCGGTGACCGCCCACTCGATCCTGCAACTGCTGCCCGAATGCGGTACCGAGTCGTCCGGCAGTATTCGCTACCGAGGCCAGGAATTGATGGGCGCCGACAGTGGCACCCTGCGCTCGCTGCGGGGCGATCGCATCGCGATGATCTTCCAGGAGCCGATGACTTCCCTCAATCCGCTGCACAGCATCGAAAAACAGATCGGCGAGACCCTGCTGGTGCACAAGGGACTGGGGGGCAAGGCGGCGCAGAAACGGATTCTCGAACTGCTGGACCTGGTGGGCATCCAGAAACCCGAAGAGCGCCTCAAGGCCTATCCGCACCAACTCTCCGGCGGCCAGCGACAACGAGTGATGATCGCCATGGCCCTGGCCTGCGAGCCCGAGTTGCTGATCGCCGACGAGCCGACCACCGCATTGGACGTGACGGTGCAACGCAAGATCCTGCTGCTGCTCAAATCGCTGCAACAACGCCTGGGCATGTCGTTGCTGTTGATCAGTCACGACCTCAACCTGGTGCGCAGCATCGCGCAGCGGGTGTGCGTGATGCGCGGCGGAGAAATCGTTGAGCAAGCCGATTGCGAGCGCCTGTTCAATGCACCGCAGCACCCCTACAGCTGCGTGCTGTTGAATGCGGAACCCGAAGGTGAAGCCTTGCCACGGGACGAACGCGAAGCGGTGCTGGAGGTCGACGACCTGAGCGTACGCTTCCCGCTGGGCGGTGGCCTGTTCAAACGCAAGACCTGGTTGCACGCCGTGGACGGTATCAGCCTGAGCATTCAACGGGGCAAGACCCTGGGCATCGTCGGCGAGTCCGGTTCGGGCAAGTCCACACTGGGCCAGGCGATCCTGCGCCTGCTGGATTCCGAGGGCAGCATCCGTTTCCAGGGCGAAGCCCTGGACCGCCTGAACCAGAAGCAACTACGGCCGTGGCGCAAAAAAATGCAGGTGGTGTTCCAGGATCCGTTTGGCAGCCTCAGCCCGCGCATGTCCGTGGCGCAGATCATCAGCGAAGGATTGGAAGTCCATAGCCAGTCCACCGCCGCCGAATGCGAGGCCCAGGTGATCCAGGCCCTCGAGGAAGTCGGCCTGGACCCGCAAAGCCGGCACCGCTACCCCCACGAGTTCTCCGGTGGCCAGCGCCAACGCATCGCCATTGCCCGGGCGCTGGTGTTGAAACCGGCGCTGATCCTGCTCGACGAGCCCACCTCGGCCCTGGACCGCACGGTGCAGAAACAGGTGGTCGCCCTACTCCGCCAGCTCCAGGAAAAACACGGCCTGACCTACCTGTTCATCAGCCACGACCTGTCAGTGGTGCGCGCCCTGGCCCACGACATGATTGTGATCAAGGACGGCAAAGTCGTGGAGCGCGGCGCCAGCCATGAGGTGTTCGATGCGCCCCGGCACCCCTATACCAAAGAGCTGTTGGCGGCCGCCCACCCGGGCTGGGCATAATCGCGCCAGACCGCATCATGGCCTTCGCGAGCATGGACGATACACATTCAGGAAATGCAACCATGAACACCACCGACAGCCTCAAGGACTACCAGCGGGTACGTCTGCTGGCGATCCGCTCGTTGTTCGAAATCATCGAGCAGTCCAGCGAAGGCACGGTCATCGTCGACCATGATGCGAACATCGTCTGGATGAACGAACGCTATGCCCGGCGCTTTGGCCTGGAGTCGGCTGCGGTGGCCATCGGTAAACCCTGCGAGAGCGTGATCCCCGGCAGCCTGTTGCGTGAAGTGGTACGCACCGGCCGGCCGATCTTGCTGGACATGCAGGACACGTCCAAGGAGCCGCTGGTGGTAATGCGCCTGCCGATCCACGACGATGCCGGGGCGGTGATCGGCGCCATCGGCTTTGCCCTGTTCGATGAGTTGCGCAGCCTGTCGCCGATGCTCAAGCGCTACCTGAGCATGCAGCAAGAGCTGGCCTCCACCCGTTCGTTGCTGCGCGCTCGCCAGGCCAAGTACACCTTCGCCCACTTCATCGGCACCAGCGCCGCCAGCCTGGAAGTCAAACGCCGCGCCCGCCGCAGCGCCAGCACCGATTCACCGGTATTGCTGCTGGGCGAAACCGGCACCGGCAAGGAATTGCTGGCCCAGGCCATTCACAGCGCCTCGCCACGGGCCCACAAAGCCTTCGTCAGCATCAACAGCGCGGCCATTCCCGAGGCCCTGCTGGAGGCCGAGTTTTTCGGCACCGCCCCCGGCGCCTTCACGGGTGCCGACCGCAAGGGCCGCTCCGGCAAATTGCAGATCGCCCAGGGAGGCACCCTGTTTCTCGACGAAATCGGCGACATGCCACTGCCACTGCAAAGCAAACTGCTGCGGGTATTGCAGGAGAAAGAATTCGAACCGGTGGGCTCCAACGAAATGATCCAGAGCGATGTGCGGGTCATCGCCGCGACCTCCACCGACCTTGAGGCGGCGATCAAGCGCGGTGAGTTCCGCGCCGACCTGTATTACCGCCTCAATGTCCTGCCGATTCAGGTGCCGCCACTGCGCGAGCGTCTCGACGACCTGCCGGCCCTGAGCGAAGCCATTCTCGAAGAACTGCGCAGCCAGCATGAACTCGACCAGCAGGCCCTGGCGCTACTGGGGCAACACGCCTGGCCAGGCAATATTCGCGAACTGCGCAACGTGCTGGAACGGGCGGCGCTGCTCAGCGATGACCTGATCCTGGATGCCGACGAAATTCGCGCCGCGATCGGTGGCCTGGTTCCCGTGCCACACACTGCCCTGGCGGCGACTGCGCCCCTTGCCCATGAAACCTTCAGCGCCGCCCGCGAGCGTTTTGACCGTCACCTGATTGAAAGCACGCTGGCGCAATGCGGCGGCAAGGTGATCGACGCGGCGGCACGCCTGGGGCTGGGACGTTCGACGCTGTACAAGAAAATGCAGGCACTGGGGATTGCCGAGTCTCAATAGCGAGACTCAAGTCCATAAAACGGGACTACTTGTTTCTGCACCCCGCGCTCATCGCGGGCAACCCACTCCACGCCCTCCCTCCAAGCAAAATCAACGAAGCTCCAATCGCAGAGGGCTGGCCTGCACCAAGGGTTCGAGCACCCACACCTGTCTCTAATCAGAGACAAATATCAGTAAAATACTTCCAATAGAATTAATTTCTCTTATAAATCAATAACTTAAAAACATGGCACGAAACCCGCTGTAGGCCCTTTCACACCTGCTACACCCCAAAAAAATAACAA
Organism: Pseudomonas sp. Irchel s3h17; assembly: GCF_900187505.1. Classification (GTDB taxonomy): domain Bacteria; phylum Pseudomonadota; class Gammaproteobacteria; order Pseudomonadales; family Pseudomonadaceae; genus Aquipseudomonas. Next base: position 272,239 of record NZ_FYDL01000007.1, on the reverse strand, counting down.
TCCCAGGAGACACACCATGAGTGTGATCATTGCCTTGGCAGCCCTCGCGCTGCTGATGCTCGCTGCTTACCGTGGCTACAGCGTTATCCTCTTCGCTCCGATTGCCGCCCTTGGCGCGGTACTGCTCACCGACCCTTCCGCCGTTGCGCCCGCCTTCACCGGGGTGTTCATGGAGAAAATGGTCGGCTTCATCAAACTGTATTTCCCGGTGTTCCTGCTCGGCGCGGTGTTCGGCAAGCTGATCGAGCTGTCGGGTTTCTCGCGCTCGATCGTGGCGGCGGCCATTCGCCTGCTCGGCACCCGCCAGGCGATGCTGGTGATTGTGCTGGTCTGCGCCCTGCTCACCTACGGCGGCGTCTCCCTGTTTGTGGTGGTGTTCGCGGTGTATCCGTTTGCCGCGGAGATGTTCCGTCAGAGCAACATCCCGAAGCGGCTGATCCCGGCGACCATCGCCCTCGGTGCCTTTTCGTTCACCATGGATGCCTTGCCTGGCACCCCGCAAATCCAGAACATCATCCCCAGTACCTTCTTCAACACCACCGCCTGGGCCGCCCCCTGGCTGGGTGTGATCGGCACAGTGTTCGTGTTCTGCGCCGGCATGCTGTTCCTCCAGCGCCAGCGCAACAAGGCCCAACGCAGCGGTGAAGGCTATGGCTCGGACCTGCGCAACGAGCCGGAAACCGCCGAGAACCTCAAGCTGCCCAACCCCTGGCTCGCCCTGTCGCCGCTGCTGGCGGTGGGCATCATGAACCTGCTGTTCACCCACTGGATTCCCCAGTGGTACGGCAAGACCCATAGCCTGAGCCTGCCGGGCATGGCCGCGCCGGTGACCACCGAAATCGCCAAGCTCACCGCCATCTGGGCGGTGCAGGCCGCGCTGCTGGTGGGCATCCTCATGGTCCTGGCGTTCGGCTTCAACGCGATCCGCGGCAAGCTGGCCGAAGGCAGCAAAAGCGCAGTCAGCGGCGCGCTGCTGGCGGCGATGAACACCGCCTCGGAATACGGTTTCGGCGCGGTCATCGCCTCCCTGCCAGGCTTCCTGGTGCTGGCCGACTGGCTCAAAAGCATTCCCAACCCACTGGTCAACGAAGCGATCACCGTGACCTTGCTGGCCGGCATCACCGGTTCCGCCTCGGGCGGCATGAGCATCGCGCTGGCCGCCATGGCCAATGACTTCATCGCCGCGGCCCATGCCGCGAACATTCCGCTGGAAGTGCTGCACCGGGTGGCCTCCATGGCCAGCGGCGGCATGGACACCCTGCCGCACAACGGCGCGGTGATCACCCTGCTGGCCGTGACCGGCCTGACCCACCGCCAGGCTTACAAAGACATTTTCTGTATTACGCTGATCAAGACGCTGGCGGTCTTCGTCGTCATCGCTACTTTCTATGCCACCGGCATTGTGTGAGGCACTCATGACAACTCTTTCGGGCAAAACCGCACTGGTCACCGGCTCCACCAGCGGCATCGGGCTGGGCATCGCGCTGAGCCTGGCCAAGGCCGGCGCCAATCTGATCCTCAATGGCTTCGGCGATGCCACAGGGGTGATCGCCGAGGTCGGCCAGTTCGGCGGCAAGGTCGGCCACCACCCCGCCGACGTCAGCGACCCGGCGCAAATTGCCGAGATGATCGCCTACGCCGAACGGGAATTCGGCGGCGTCGACATTCTGGTGAACAACGCCGGCATCCAGCACGTGTCCGCCGTGGAAGACTTCCCCGTGGAGCGCTGGGATTCGATCATCGCGATCAACCTGTCGTCGGTGTTTCACAGCACCCGCCTGAGCCTGCCAGGCATGCGCGCCAAAGGCTGGGGGCGAATCGTCAACATCGCCTCGGTGCATGGCCAGGTGGGCTCGGTGGGCAAGGCCGCTTACGTCGCCGCCAAGCATGGGGTGATCGGCCTGACCAAAGTGGTGGGCCTGGAAACCGCCACCAGCAACGTCACCTGCAATGCCATCTGTCCGGGCTGGGTATTGACCCCGCTGGTCCAGAAGCAGATCGACGACCGCGCCGCCACCGGCGTCGACCCGCAGCAGGCACAGCATGACCTGCTGGCCGAGAAGCAGCCGTCCCTGGCGTTCGTCACCCCACCGCAACTGGGGGAACTGGTGTTGTTCCTGTGCAGCGAAGCCGGCAGCCAGGTGCGCGGCGCGGCATGGAACATCGATGGTGGGTGGTTGGCGCAGTAAAATATAACCTGTACCTGTGGCGAGAGCGCTTGCCCCTATCCGACGACGCAGTCGTCGTAATGCCAAACGCGGAGTCATACGCAGTATGCGTCAGCACGTTCGAGCCCGTTTTATGGGCCAACAGGAGCAAGCGCCCTCACCACACAAGCTTGCGTGTATATAAGAACAAGAGGCCAATCATGTCCGACCTACTCTGGCAACCCAGCGCCGAACGTATCGGCAAGACCCGCATGGATGCCTTTCGGCGCTTCTGCAATCAGCAGTACCGCCTGGCCCTCGCCGACTACCCGGCCCTGCACCAGTGGAGCATCGACCAGCGTGCAGACTTCTGGCAGGCCATCGTCGACTTCTTCGCGATCACCTTCCGTCAGGCGCCCAGCGTGGTGTTGCGTGAAGGCACGCAGATGCCCGATGCCCAATGGTTTCCCGATGCGACCCTGAACTTTGCCGAACACCTGCTGCGTCGTCGCGACAGTGCCGTGGCGGTGATCGCCCTTGGCGAAGATGGCCAGCGCGAGCAACTGAGTTATGCCGACCTTGCCCATCACGTGGCCGGCCTGCAAAAGAGCCTGCAAGCAGCCGGGGTCGGCCTGGGTGACCGGGTGGCGGCGTGCATGCCCAACACCTGGCAGACCCTGGTAGGCATGCTGGCCACCACCAGCCTGGGCGCGATCTGGTCCTGCTCGTCGCCGGACTTCGGCACCCACGGCGTGGTCGACCGTTTCGGCCAGATCGAGCCGAAAGTACTGATCACCTGCGCCGGTTACCGCTATGGCGGCAAGACCATCGACCAGACGGTCAAGGTCAACGAAATCCTTGAACGCCTGCCGTCGCTGCAGCAGCTGATCATCGTGCCTTACGCCCGGCCAGAGGCACGCATTGAAGACTACAAGACCCAGGCCCGGGTAGCGCTATGGGACGGTTTTTATCAGGCCGGCGGCGAGCCTGAGTTCGTCGCGGTGCCCTTTGCCCATCCGCTGTACATCCTCTACTCCAGCGGCACCACCGGCGTGCCGAAATGCATCGTCCACAGTGCCGGCGGCGTGTTGCTGCAACACGTCAAGGAACACGGCCTGCACGTTGACCTGGGCGCTGACGACCGGCTGTTCTACTACACCACCTGTGGCTGGATGATGTGGAACTGGCTGGTCTCGGCCCTGGCGGTCGGCAGCAGCATCGTGCTGTACGACGGCTCGCCCTTCCACCCGCAACCGCAACGCCTGATCGACCTGATCGACGAGGAATCCATCAGCGTTTTCGGCACCAGCCCCAAGTTCCTCGCCACCCTGGAAAGCAACGACATCCAGCCGCGCCTGAGTCACCGCCTTGGCAGCCTCAAGGCGGTGCTCTGCACAGGTTCGGCGCTGTCGCCGCAGAGCTTTGACTACGTGTATCGCGAGATCAAAAGCGACCTGTGCCTGTCATCCATGTCCGGCGGCACGGACATCGTGTCCTGCTTCGTGGCCGGCAACCCGGTATTGCCGGTGCGCCGGGGCGAGATGCAGGGCAAGGGCCTGGGCATGGCCATCGAGGTCTGGAACGACGCCGGCCAGCGGGTCATCGGCGAGAAAGGCGAACTGGTCTGTACCCGCCATTTCCCGGCGATGCCCATCGGCTTTTGGCATGACCCGCAGCAGGAAAGACTGCGCGCGTCCTATTTCAGCCAGTTCCCCGGTGTCTGGGCCCAGGGCGACTACGCCGAAGAGCTTGCCCACGGCGGCTGGTTGATCCACGGCCGTTCCGACGCGGTGCTCAACCCCGGCGGGGTGCGGATCGGCACCGCGGAAATCTACCGGCAAGTGGAAAAGGTCCACCAGGTGCTCGATTGCGTCGCCATCGGCCAGCAATGGCAGGACGACGTGCGCGTGGTGCTGTTCGTGCGCCTGCGTGACGGCGTGGAGTTGGACGAAGCCCTGCAACAGCAGATTCGCCAGGTCATCCGCGCCAACACCACGCCTCGCCACGTGCCGGCAAAAATCCTCAGGGTCGACGATATTCCGCGCACCATCAGTGGCAAGGTGGTCGAGTTGGCGGTGAAAAACGTCGTGCACGGGCAGCCGGTGAAAAACACCGACGCGCTGGCCAACCCCGAAGCCCTGGAGCAGTTTCGTGATCGCCCGGAATTGCGGGTGTAATGCTCCCTACATGACGACTGCAGTCGTTCAAATAGAACCCGGTGACTGGTTTTGGGGCTGCTATGCAGCCCAGCGCGAGCAAGCTCGCTGGGTGCGAAGCGCCCCCAACAAGATGCTTGCAGACTTTCAGATAAAACGCGGCGGCCGATTTTGGGGCTGCGACGCAGCCCAGCGCGAGCAAGCTCGCTCGCCACGGGGTCTGTGTACGACGCCACTTTCCTTGACTGAACGTAGCTTCTGTGGCGAGGGAGCTTGCTCCCGCTGGGTGCGAAGCGCCCCCAACAAGATGCTTGCAGACTTTCAGATAAAACGCGGCGACCGATTTTGGGGCTGCGACGCAGCCCAGCGCGAGCAAGCTCGCTCGCCACAGGGTCTGTGTACGACGCCACTTTCCTTGACTGACGCCACGGGGGCTGTGCTTGCCAGCCCTGACTCATGCGCCGCTGCGGCTCGCGCAACGAAATCCTTCCCCCCCATGGGACTTTTCAGCCGTTACGGCGTCTACTTCTCCACCACGCAATAACCGACTCGACGCAGGAACCCTTGATGAACCGACCCCCTACCGGCGACGCCCAGGCCCTGATTGCCCGACTCGACTGGTCGCAAAGCCCGCTAGGGGCTGCCAGCCATTGGCCGCAGAGCCTGCGCACCGCGGTGGACATCGTGATTCACTCGCCCATGCCCATGCTGTTGCTCTGGGGGCCTGAGCTGTCGCAGATCTACAACGACGGGTTCGCCTTGCTGGCCGGCAACAAGCATCCGCAAGCCTTCGGACAACCCACGCACCTGACGTGGCCCGAACTCGAGGATTTCACGACGCCCATCTACAGTGCCGTGCTACAGGGCCAGGTACGTGCCTACAGCGAGCAGCGCTTCAGCCTGCAGCGCGATGACCATGAGGCAGACTTCTGGCTGGACCTGACCTACAGCCCGATTCGCGACGAGCGCGGACAGGTCGCCGGGATCCTCGTCACCGCCATCGAAACCAACGAGCGGCGACGCATCGCCCTGGAGCTCAAGCAGCGCTCGGAAGCCAGCCTCAAGGCCCAGCAGGACACTGAGCAGCGCCTGCAACTGGCCCTGGCCGCCACCGACGCGGTGGGTACCTGGGACTGGGACATTGGCGACGACCGTTTCATTGCCGACGCCCACTTCGCCCAACTGCATGGTGTCGATCCGACCCAGGCCGGCCAGTTGCCCATTACCGAATACCTGCACGGCGTGCACCCCGAAGACCGGGCAATGATCACCCGCAGCATCAAGCACTGCATCACCCACGGCACCGAGTACGCCGAGGAATACCGGCTGCTGCAGGCCGATGGCGAGGTGCGCTGGGTGTTTGCCCGGGGGCGTTGCTACAAGGATCACCATGGCCGCCCGCTGCGCTTTCTCGGCGCCGCACTGGACCTGACCGAGCGCAAGCGCACCGAACAGGCGCTGCGCCAAAGCCAGACCGAGCTGCAACTGATCATCAACGCGATGCCAGTGTTGATCGGCTACGTCGACCACGAACAGCGCTTTCGCCTGAACAACAGTGCGTACCTGGACTGGTACGGCATGACCCCGCAGGAGCTGTACGGCAAGACCATCCTCGAGATCCTCGGCGACGATATCTATGCCACCCGGGTCGAGCACATCGACGCCGCGCTGGCCGGCAAAGCCTGCAGTTTCGAGGCCTACTCACCGCACCGCGACGGCCGCCCCCGTTACTCGCTGATGAAATACCTGCCACGCTTCGGTCCCGACGGCGCGGTCAACGGTTTCTACATTTTCGTGATCGACGAAACCGAGCGCAGACAGACCGAGGAGGCCCTGCGCAACCTCAATGAAACCCTGGAGGAACGGGTCGACAAGCGCACCAAGGCGCTGGCCGAACTCAACCAGCGCCTGCAAAGCGAAATGTTCGAGCGCGAGCGAGCCGAAGACGCATTGCGTCATGCCCAGAAAATGGAAGCCGTCGGCCAGCTCACGGGCGGCATCGCCCACGACTTCAACAACATGCTCACCGGGATCATCGGCAGCCTCGACCTGATGCAGCGCTACATCGCCGACGGCCGCGTCGACGAGATCGGGCGGTTTGCCGATGCCGCCGTCTCATCGGCCAATCGCGCGGCGGCCCTGACCCACCGGCTGCTGGCATTCTCCCGCCGGCAATCGCTGGACCGCCAACCACTGAACCCCAACACCCTGGTGCATTCGCTCGAAGAGTTGATCCACCGGACCAAGGGCGAACACATCGAACTGACCTTCGACCTGGCTCCCGAGGTCTGGCCCGTCAACACCGATGCCGGGCAACTGGAAAACGCCCTGCTCAACCTGGTGATCAACGCCCGCGATGCCATGCCGGAGGGCGGAAAATTGCTGATCGAAACCGCCAACAGTTACCTCGACGGCAGCGACATCAGCACCCTCGAACCGGTCAAGGCCGGGGACTACGTGATGCTGGGGGTGCGGGACAATGGCGCCGGCATGTCGTCACGGGTGCTGGCCAAGGCCTTCGATCCCTTCTTCACCACCAAGCCCATTGGCCAGGGCACCGGGCTTGGGTTGTCGATGATTTATGGGTTTGCCCAGCAATCGGGTGGCCACGTGACCCTCAGTAGCGAGCAGGGCCAGGGCACCACCGTGCGCCTGTATTTGCCCCGCCTGCACAATGCGCCCCAACAGGCTGCGACCGAGCCACAGAACCTCGGCGGCACCTTCGCCGCCGCGGGGGAATCGGTGATGCTGGTCGAAGACGACCCGGCCGTGCGCATGCTGGTGCTCAATGTGCTGAATGAACTGGGCTACACCACCCACGAAGCCCAGGACGGCAAGACCGCCCTGCCGCTGCTGGAGTCGAACCTGCACATCGACCTGCTGGTGACCGATGTCGGCCTGCCTGGCATGAACGGTCGACAGCTGGCGGAAATCGCTCGGCAGTATCGCCCTGGCCTCAAAGTGCTGTTCATGACCGGCTATGCGGAAAAAGCCGGCGAACGCCAGGGCTTTCTCGATGAGGGCATGGACCTGCTGGCCAAGCCCTTTTCCATCGAACAGTTGGCGGGCAAGATTCGCCAGATGCTCCGCCATCCACACGGATATCAGGCATAATCGCGCCCCGCCGACACCACCGTTCCAAGGTACTTGCCCCATGAAAGCTCAAGCCCGCCATATCCTGGTGAAAACCTCGGAAGAGGCCGAACAGCTCAAACAACGCATCGCCAAGGGCGAGGCCTTTGATGTGCTGGCCAAGAAGTACTCCACCTGCCCGTCCGGCAAGCGCGGCGGCGATCTGGGCGAAGTGCGGCCCGGGCAAATGGTCGGGGTGATCGATGCGGTGATTTTCAAGAAGCCGCTGCGGGTGGTGCACGGTCCGATCAAGAGCAAGTTCGGCTACCACCTGGTGCAGGTGTTTTACCGCGACTGACCGCGGCGCCTCCCCGCATTGACCCTGTTCAGTCCCTGGGGATCAGCGCTCCCGGCGCCTGAATCACCCGGCTCGCCAACTGGTGTCCGGCTTCTGCCGCCTGCGCCGCAGTGCCACCACTGAGCCGACGGGCCAGGTACGCGGCGCTGAACGAATCCCCGGCGGCAGTGGTATCCACGACCCGCTCGACACGCTGCGCCGGCACTTCGAACCGTTCGCCGGCACAATCAATCAGGCACGGCTCGGCGCCACGCTTGAGTACCACTTCCGGCGTACCGATCTGCCGGTAGGCGGCAAACACCGCTTCACTGCCGGAGAAATGAAACAGCGCCTGCTCGTCGTCCAGCGTCAACAGCGCCAGATCCACGTAGGGCAGTACCTGGCGGTACGCCGTCCGGGCCTGCTCCACGGTGCTCCACAAACGTGGCCGGTAGTTGTTGTCGAAGACAATGCGTGCTCCCCGTCGGCGCGCCTCGGCCAGGGTTTCGATGAGCCTCTTGCGCCCCTCCTCGCCCAGCACCGCCAGGGTGATGCCACTGAAATACAACACGTCGTACTCCGGCAATGCCGCCAGAATCGGCGCCGCTGCCGGCGTGGTAAAGCAGTCGCGCACGGCGGCTTCGTTGCGCCAGTAGAGAAAGCGCCGCTCGCCCGCTGCATCGGTCTGGATGCAGTACAAGCCAGGCAAACGCCCCGGTAGCCGCTGGACCATGCCAAGGCCGATGCCTTCGTCAGACCAGGCCTGGCACATGGCATCGCTGAAACTGTCATCGCCCAGCGCGGTGACGTAGTCCACCGTGGCTCGATCACCCAACGCGCGTGACAGGTACACCGCGGTGTTCAAGGTGTCGCCGCCAAAGCTTTGTTGCAGGCTGCCGTCGGCACGGTGCTGCAATTCGATCATGCATTCGCCGATCAGGGCGATGCGCGGGGCATTCGGACCCATTGGGTTCAGGGTGTTCATGGGGATGAATTCTCCGGTGATGAACGCAAAGCCGTTCAGTTAAGCGAACGCCGACCGTTGTAGGAGCGAGCATGCTCGCGATGAACTCAAGAACTACACGGTTACTCAGAAAATATGCGTAATCGTTAACGTCCATCGCGAGCGCTCGAGCGTCGACCGGCTGCTCCTACAAATACGATCTCATCGCCTTAACTGAACAGCATTGCGGTGATGGCGGGATCTATCAGGGCCTCATCGCGGGCAAGCAGCGCGCCGCCCGCGAAAACCGCACCTCGATCCGGCGCCTTAGAAGCAGGTTTCCATGCTTTCGATGACAGTCAACTGCTTATCCACCAGCAACCCGGTGCGCCACTTGTCGAAGGTCAGGCACGGGTGTGACGTACCGAAGGAAATGATGTCGCCCACCCGCAACTCGACACCCGGCGCGACGTTCATGAACGCGTGCTGGTCCATCACCGCCGTGACCTTGCAGGCACCGACATCATCGCCCACCGCCGGCACCACGCCCGCCCGATACCGCCGCAATGGCACCGGCAGGCCAGCGTCATAGGCCACATCGCGCTTGCCCAGGGCGATCACCGCAAAGCCCGGCTCCGGCAACGATTGCACGTGGGCCCAGACTTCCAGCGCCGGGCGCAGGCCTTCGTGCAGGTCGCTGCGACGGTCCAGCACGCAGCACTGCGCCTCCTTATAAATGCCATGGTCGTGGGCCACATAACTGCCGGGGCGCAGCACGCTGAGGAAGCGTCCGCCGGCATTCTGTGCTTCGAAGGACTCGGCGATCAGGTCGTACCAGGCCGAACCCGACGCGGTGATGATCGGCGTGTCGATCGCGAACGCGCCACTGTCCTGCAGCTGTACCGCCAGGCGCACCAGGGAAGCGGCGAACTCACGGATGCCGCTGACCGCATGATCACCGTGGATCACCCCTTCGTACCCTTCGATACCGGTCAGGGCCAGGCCCGGTTGAGCCTTGATGGCCTCGGCCAGCGCCAGCACCTCGGCTTCGCTGCGGCAACCGCAACGGCCACCGACCACGCCGTACTCGATCATCACGTTCAAGCGCCGACCGCTTGCCGCGAAGAAGGCCCCGAGGTCAGCCACGTTGTCCGGGTGGTCGACCATGCAATGGAACTCGAACGCGGGGTCGGCCAGCAACCCGGCGATCAACGCCATGTTCGGCGCGCCCACCAACTGGTTGGCCATCAACACCCGGCGCACGCCATGGGCATAGGCTGCCTGGGTCTGCACGGCCGTGGCCAGGGTGATCCCCCAGGCGCCAGCGTCCAGCTGACGGCGGAACAGCGCCGGGGTCATGCTGGTCTTGCCATGGGGCGCCAGTTGCGCACCGCTGTTGCTGACGAACGCCTGCATCCAGCGAATGTTGTGCTCCAGCGCATCGCGGTGCAGCACCAGCGCCGGCAGGCTGACGTCACGCACCAGATGAGTACCGGGCTGGGCGGCGCCCTTTTCCACGACTGCGATATTCAAGGTACCAGGCATGTTCTCACTCCTCACAGGCAGCCGCGTACGGCGCCGCTATTCGTTGATACGACGGGCCAGGTTGTTCGCGCTGTCGATCAGCACCCGGCGATAGTCGTAGTAATTGTTCTTGGCGTCGACCCGTGGGGCGACGATGCACAGGGTCGCGATGGCCACCCCATACGGATCTTTGACCGGTGCGGCGAAGCAATGGGTAAAGGTGTCGGCGACGCTGTCGAAAGAGAAGAAACCCTCGGCACCGGCCTGACGGATCTCGGCGAGAAAACGCTCCAGCGGCAGGCGTTCGCCATCAGGCAGGATGAAGTCGTCCTCGTCGATCAGGTCGACGATTTGCTGGTCGCTCAAATGCGCCAGCAACAGGCGCCCGGATGCCGTCCACGGGATCGGTGCGTTCTCGCCGATGTCCGAAGAGATACGAAAGTGCCGCTCGCCCTCTTTCATCAATGCCACGGTGTACTTGCGCCCGTTGAGCAGGCACATCTGCGCGGTCTCCCGGGTCTGGCGGACAATCTCCTGCAACGCCTGGTCGGCCTCACGGGTGAGGTCGAAATGGCGCAAGTGCGCCTGCCCGAGGAAGTACAGCTGACGACCCAGGTAGACATGACCGTCCTTGCCTACCGGCTCGAGAATCCGTCGCTCCAGCAATGCGGCAACCAGCTCGTAGACCGTGGATTTCGGGCTGCCGATGCCACTGGCGATATCGTTGGGGCGCAGTGGCTGGCCGATTTCCTTGAGGAAATCGAGGATGTCGAATGCCCGGTCCAGGCCGCGAGCCCGGCGCTTGATGGTGTCTTCGGTCATGTCAGGGAGTTCCCGCCTTCAGGCCTTTTTCTTGTAGGCGACGCAGTCGATCTCGACCTTGCAGTCGACCATCATGCTCGCTTGCACGCAGGCACGGGCCGGGGCGTGCTCGGGGCTGAAGTACTCGGAGAACACCTTGTTGAAGCTCCAGAAGTCCCGCGGGTCTTCCAGCCACACGCCCGTGCGCACCACGTCTTCGAGACCGTAACCGGCTTCTTCGAGGATGGCGATCAGGTTGCGGATAGTCTGGTGGGTCTGCTCGACGATGCCACCGACAATGATTTCGCCATTCACCGCTGGCACCTGGCCGGACACATGCAGCCAGCCATCGGCTTCAACGGCACGGGCGAAAGGACGGGGCTGACCACCACCGGCGGTGCTGCCGGTGCCGTAACGAGTAATGCTCATGGTGTATCTCCTGCTCGAAAAGAATCAAATCGGGCGTTGCGCAGTGGTTTCGCCAAGCGTGGCACTGCCATCATTTGAGCGACAAATTCCGCTATAGCGGACCTATATATGCAATAGCGGAATGAATGACCGGAGTGTGCCACAGCCCAACGGCAGAATCCCAGCCCAATCGCTCTGTCGGTGCGTCGATGGCACGCGTGAAACCTGCGGCTGATCAACATCGAACAAGCACGATGCGGATTGGACAACCCCAGTGTTGACTGCTTTTATTCAGGTTCTGGATCCCTATGAAGGCCTGCTGGCTACAGCGCCAATGCTTCACGATGCCTCGGAACGATGAATGTCTTCCAACGTCATGAGGGTGTCCGGTAGTCACCCGGCTGTGGCATTCAGGCTTGGCGGCAGGATGGTGCCGGCACCCCGTTTGTTCTCCTTGCGCTATCGCCCAGGGGCGGGTGATTCTGGACAACCAAGATCGGAACAGGGCCGGCGATGTACAAGACCATTGAAGATGAAGTCCTGAAAAAAGCGCCTCCGGCGGCCTTGCAAGCGGAGTTCGCACAACACCAATTCGAGCGGCTGCACAGATTCTGCCTGTTGATCTACATCGCCAGCATTGTGATCTGGCTGGTCTTCGACCTGATTGTCGGCTTCATTGGCGGCCAAGGCTTCAGCTACCTGTCGCTGGTGTTTCTGGGGACCTACCTGATCCTTGCGACCATTTTGCTGTTCACGCGCAAGGCCCGGCACTTTCACGTCCTCAACGTGATATTCGTGCTGACGATGAGCCTGGGCATCCGCCTGCTCATCAACGGATTGCCCGCCCCCCTGCACCCGGCCTGGCTGGTACTGGGCGCTTCCAGCCTGCTCTACAGTGCCTCGGTGATGCCCCTGAGCCGCTGGTCGTTCTACTGTGCGCAGGTGATTACCTGGGTGGTTCTCAATCCGTTCTACAACACCGATATCAAACTGCTCGCCCTCAAGGGCACCATGACCCTCTGCTACTCGGTGTTCCTCTGCGCACTGATCCTCTACAGCTTCCTCACGTTGCGCGAGGCCAAGCTCTACGCCTACATCACCTCCAAACTGTTGCTGGACCAGGCCTACATAGACACCCTGACCGAGATCCCCAATCGCCGCTCGTTCATGGCCAAGGCCGGCAAACACCTGCAGGCAATCCCCCGCGAGCAGGATCACTACCTGGCAATGATCGACATCGACAACTTCAAGAAGGTGAACGATGTGCATGGGCACGACACGGGTGACGTGGTGCTCAAACACATTGCCGCCCACATCAAGGCCGTCATGCGCGATCACGAGTACGCCCGGCTCGGCGGCGAAGAGTTCGCGATCTACCTGCCCGGGGTCCGGCGCGGGGATGTCGAGACCCTGGCGGCCCGCCTGTGCCAGGTGGTGCGTGACGAGCCCGGCGAGCACCCGGTGACCATCAGCATCGGCCTGGCCCTGGTTGAGGATGGCGATACCTTGAACCAGGCGCTGATCAAGGCTGACGAGGCCTTGTATGCATCAAAACACACCGGCAAGGACCGCTACACCTTTCATCAGTAAACAGCGGTTATCCTGAGCGTGACCGGGGAATAAACCGCCCTGGGGTTCGTCGTACGGTCACTGAAATCATTCAGTCGCCACCACGAGCACCCCATCATGAAAACTGCCTTGCTTGCCCTGGCCCTGGTCTCCCTGAGCACCGCGGCTGCCGCCAACACCGTCGCCAGCGGCACCCCGCCGATCATGGAGGACTACAGTTTCTCGACCCGCCTGGATATCGCCGAAGTCATCTCGACGTCCGACTACAACTATTGCGGCATCGGCCCGCGAGAATTGACCTATCTGGACCACCAAGGTGTGTTGCGCACACTGCGCTACCAGGCCTTTGGCGATGGCTGCATCGACCAGGGTTGAACCAGCACCCCGCCTCCGGTCATCACCGACACACCGGGTGCCTAGTCAGGTTGATCGATGTGTCGATACTCGGCATTCAGGTCACAGGCCAGGGCCTTGGCGCGTCCGAGCCGAATGGGGCCGCGCTCGATGTCGACCAGCAGGCTCGGGCAATCGAACACGGGCAGCGCCGGCCAATGCCTGAGGCGTCCGTCGGTCAACAGCAATAGCCGCTGCTGCTCGGCCCCGAAGCGCTTCTGACGTTGCGCCAACCACTGCGCGGCCTGTTCCAGCGCGGCCAGCAACGGCGTGCCGCCGCCGGCACCCAGCGTCTGGAGCCAGTCGCGCAAACTGCCCGAGGCCTTCAGGCCTTGTACCTGCCACTTGGGCGCGCTACCACTGGCCGTCAACAAGGCCAACCGCGCACGCTGACGGTAAGCGTCGTCGAACAACTGCGCCAACAGGCCCTTGGCATCGCTCAGCGCCTGATGGCGGCGAGTGGAGGCCGAGGCATCGACGATCACCAGCCACACCTCGTGGGGGGCGCGGCTGCGCAGATGAAACAGCAGATCCTGGTAGTGCCGCGGCCGACCGTTGAGCAGCGTCCCCGGCCAGTTCACCGCACCACTGCGTGCCGCCCGACACTGTCCCTGCCGGCCATTGTTCAAGCGTCCTGCCCGGGGCCTGGCATTCGCCCCCGCGTCAGATCGAGGGCGAATGCCTAAGGCTTTTTTGGCCAGCTCGGCACTTCACGACGCGCACCGGTGGGCAGTGCCTGGGCGGGCATGTCACCCCACTGCCCCTGGCCTTCACCAGGATTGGCCGATGGCGCGGTAGCGGTGTCTGGCGAATGATTCTGGCTCGGGGCAGACGGCGGCGTATCGCGACGCCGATGACGCAGGGCAAACTCGGCGACCGCGTCGATGTCGACCTCGCTGATGGCCGCCGCCCCCCGCCACGCAGCATGGGCCCGCGCCGCGCGCAGCCACACCAGGTCAGCGCGCAAGCCATCGACCCCGGCGGCGAAACAACGCTCGGTGATCTGCGCCAGCGCCTGGTCGTCGAGCGGGATCGTTGCCAGCGCCATACGCGCCTGCTGGCAGCGTTCACGCAGTGCCTGCTGCGGGCTTTCCCACTGAGCGCAAAAGCCCTGGGGATCGCTGTCGAAATCCAGTCGACGACGGATGATCTGTCCGCGCTCAAGGGGCGCGGTGTGACCGCTGAGGGCAACGTTCAGGCCGAATCGATCGAGCAATTGCGGACGCAATTCACCTTCTTCCGGGTTCATCGTGCCGATCAGCACGAAGCGCGCCGAATGCCGATGGGAAATGCCGTCACGCTCGATCAGGTTGGTGCCGCTGGCCGCCACGTCGAGCAGCAAGTCCACCAGGTGGTCGGGCAGCAGGTTCACTTCGTCGACGTACAACACGCCGCCGTCGGCCTTGGCCAATACGCCGGGGGAAAACTGTGCCCGGCCCTCGCCCAGCGCCGCATCGAGGTCCAGGGTGCCGACCAGGCGTTCCTCGGTCGCGCCCAACGGCAAGGTGACGAACTGCCCGCTGGCCAGCAGATCGGCCAAGCCTCGCGCCAGGGTGGACTTGGCCATGCCTCGCGGCCCTTCGATCAGCACACCGCCGATCTTCGGGTCGATGGCGGTCAGGCACAGCGCCAGTTTCAGGGCATCGGCGCCGACCACGGCGGACAGCGGAAAATGAGGGATGTCGGTCATGTCGGGTTTTCTCTTCATGGTCGGTAATGTCACGGTGGCAAGGGAGCTTGCTCCCGTCGGCCGGTCCGCCGTCGTAAAACCTGAATCTGCGGTGTGTTCTCAGGTTTTTGGGGCTGCTGTGCAGCCCAGCGCGAGCAAGCTCCCTCGCCACAGGTGTGTTCCGGCTTGGGCTTTTTCGCTAGCCGTCTTCCTCGATATCCAGCAGCAGATTCTCCAGCGCTTCGCGGTACTCGCCCGGTTCCTGCCACATCCCGCGCTGCTGGGCTTCCAGCAGGCGCTCGGTCATGTCGCGCAGGGCGTGGGGATTATGCTGGCGGACGAACTCGCGGGTCGAGGGATCGAGCAGATAGGCGTCGGCCAGCAAGGCATATTGATGGTCGTCGATCAGCTGTGTGGTGGCGTCGAAGGCGAACAGATTGTCCACCGTGGCCGCCAGCTCAAACGCACCTTTGTAGCCATGGCGCTTGACCCCTTCGATCCATTTCGGGTTGGCGGCACGGGAACGGATGACCCGGTTCAGCTCTTCCTTCAGCGTGCGGATCTTCGGCAGGTCCGGCTGGCTGTGATCGCCGTGATAACTCGCCGCCGCTGCACCGCTCAGGCTTTCCACGGCAGCGAGCATGCCGCCCTGGAACTGGTAGTAGTCGTTGGAATCGAGCAAGTCGTGCTCGCGGTTGTCCTGGTTCTGCAACACCGCCTGGACCTGGCTCAAACGCTGGGCAAACTGCTCGCGGGCAGCCGTGCCTTCATCGGCGCCGCCATAGGCGTAGCCACCCCAGTTCAGGTAGACCTCGGCCAGATCATCGCGGCTTTGCCACAAGCGCCCGTCGATGGCGCCCTGCACGCCTGCGCCATAGGCCCCGGGCTTGGCACCGAAGATGCGCCAACCGGCCTGCCGCGCAGCATCGGCTGCCGCCAGCCCCGATGCCATCAAGGCTTCACGCTCGGCGCGGACCTTGGCCGCCAGCGGATTCATGTCGTCGGGCTCATCCAGCGCGGCCACCGCTTGCACGGCGGCGTCGAACAGCCGGATCAGGTTGGCGAAGGCATCGCGGAAGAACCCGGACACCCGCAAGGTCACGTCCACCCGTGGCCGGTCCAGCAGGCTCAAGGGCAGTATTTCGAAATCGTCGACCCGCTGGCTGCCCGTGGCCCACACCGGGCGTACGCCCATCAGCGCCATCGCCTGGGCGATATCATCGCCCCCGGTGCGCATGGTCGCCGTGCCCCAGACTGACAGCCCCAACTGGCGCAAATGATCGCCGTGGTCCTGCAGGTGCCGCTCGAGAATCAGGCTGGCCGACTGAAAACCGATACGCCAGGCGGTGGTGGTCGGCAGGTTGCGCACGTCCACCGAGTAAAAGTTGCGGCCGGTGGGCAGCACATCCAGGCGCCCGCGACTCGGCGCGCCGCTAGGGCCGGCCGGGACAAAACGCCCCGCCAGGGCATCCAGCAAGCCGCGCATTTCCGCCGGGCCGCAGGCATCCAGACGCGGCGCGACCACTTGGCGCAGGCTGTCGATGATTGCAGCGACCTCAGTCCATCCGGGTTGATCCAACGACGGCACGTCAGCCCCCAGGGCCTGTTCGATCAACTGCGCAGCGAACCACTCAAGGCGTTCGCGCGTGTCGCCTGCCGTGCGCCACACCTCGTCACTCAGGCTCAGCAAGGCAGCCGGCCGGGGACCGGTCCACGGATCGGACAACTCGCAATCGAGTGGGTCAAAACCCAGGGCGAAGGCCTTGGCCAGGGCGCGCAACAGACTCGACTGCGCACCCCGCCCGTCGCCGCGCGGAATGCGCAGCAAGGCCAACAAGGTGTCGATCCGCAGACGCCCACCCGGCGACTCGCCGAACACATGCAGGCCATCGCGAATCTGCGACTCTTTCAGGTCGCACAAATAGGTGTCCAGGCGCGGTAACCAGATCGCGGCATCCGCCTCGCCGTCGAGTCGCTCGTCCAGTTGCAGTTCGCGGTCGATATGGGTTTCACGCACCAGCTTGAGGATGTCCCGTTGCAGCTCCCGCGCGCGACGCGGGTCGAGCAATTGGGCTTCGTAATACTCGTCGGCCAATAGCTCCAGATTGCGCAGCGGGCCGTAGGTTTCGGCACGGGTCAGGGGCGGCATCAGGTGATCGATGATCACCGCCTGGGTACGGCGCTTGGCCTGGGCACCTTCGCCCGGGTCGTTGACGATGAACGGGTAGATATTCGGCAGCGGCCCCAGCAATGCATCCGGCCAGCAGCTCTCGGACAACCCCACCCCCTTGCCCGGCAGCCATTCCAGGTTGCCGTGCTTGCCCACATGGATCAGGGCGTGGGCGCCGTAAGCCTTGCGCAACCAGAAATAGAACGCCAGGTAGCCATGAGGGGGCACCAGGTCCGGGTCGTGATAGACCGCGCTCGGATCAACCTGATAACCACGCGCCGGTTGAATGCCGACAAAGGTCAGGCCAAAGCGCAGGCCGGCCACCATCATGCACCCATCGCGGAACATCGGATCGCCTTGCGGCGGACCCCAGCGTTCCAGCACGGCGTTGCGATTGGCCTCGGGCAAGGCGTTGAACATCGCGTGGTAGTCGTCCAGCGCCAGGCTTTGCTGGCAGGGGCGCAGGTCGATCGTTTCCAGGTCATTGCTGACGCCGCCAAGCAACTGCTGGATCAACTCGGTACCGCTGTGCGGCAAGTCGGCGGGCAGCGGGTAACCTTCGACGTGCAACGCCCGCAAGATGTTCAGCGCTGCCGCCGGGGTGTCCAGCCCTACCCCGTTGCCGATCCGGCCGTCGCGGGTCGGGTAGTTGGCGAGGATCAGTGCAATGCGTTTGTGCCCATTGGCCACCCGTCCCAGCTCGACCCAGCGCCGCGCCAGCTCGGCGACGAAATCCATGCGCTCGGGTTGCGCACGGTAGCAGACCACGTCCGACTGGCTGCGCTCGCTGCGCCAGGCCAGGTCCTTGAAACTGATGGGGCGGCTGATGATCCGCCCGTCGAGTTCCGGCAAGGCAATGTGCATGGCCAGGTCCCGGGGGCCCAGGCCTTGCTCGCTGTCCCGCCAGCCCGGCTCGTTGTCCTGGGCGCAGATGGCCTGGATCACCGGGATGTTGCGACGGAACGGCCGCAGGTGCGGCGCTTCAGGGCTGGATTGGGCGAACCCGGTGGTGTTGAGAATCACCGCGGCCTGCACCTCGTCCAGCCAGTCTTCGACCACTGTCAGGCAGCCGGGCTCTTTCAGGCTGGCCAGCGCGATCGGCAGCGGGTTGAGCCCCGCCGCCTGCAAGCGCTGGCAGAACACATCGATGAAGGCGGTGTTGGCGGCCTGCAAATGTGAGCGGTAGAACAGCACCGCCGCCACCGGCTGACCGGCCTGCCAGTCGGCTTGCCAATCGCCCAGGGTGGCGTTGCTCTTGTGCGGATGGTAAAGCGCGGTGCGCGGCAGAACCTGCGGTTCGGCCCACGGGTAATCACGGCCCAGCCAGCGACTGGCCAGGCAACGATAGAGGTCCAGGGCGTTGTCTTTGCCGCCCTGGCGCAGGAAGTGCCAAAGCCGCTCACGGTCGGCGACTGGCACACTGCTCAAGTCGCTGAGTTCCGGGTCGGGACGGTCGTCGCCCGGCACCAGAATCAGCTGCACGCCCCGCTGCGACAGCTCCACCAACCGTTGAATGCCATAGCGCCAATAGGCGATGCCGCCGTGCAACGAGAGCAGAATCACCTTGGCGTGGCGCAGCACCTGGTCGACATACAGGTCGACCGAGGCATGATTCTGCACCTGCATCGGGTTGGCCAGGCGCAGGCTCGGGTAGTCCTCGGGCAGCTGCTGCGCCGCTTCGGCCAGCAGTGCCAGGCTGGAATCACCGCTGCACAGGATCACCAGCTCGGCCGGGGTCTGGCCCAGGTCGGCAATGTTGTCATCGGCGACGAAACCGCCAGGCTGGGTCCTGAGCAGGTGCATGGGTTAAACGCTGAGCGCGGCGCGCAGTTGCGCTTCGAGCAAGGCCGCGTCCAGCGCCTGGCCGATCAGCACCAGGCGCGTGGTGCGCGCTTCATCGGCGCCCCACTGGCGGTCGAAGTGCTTGTCGAAACGGCTGCCCACGCCCTGGATCAGCAGCCGCATCGGCTTGTTCGGGATCGCCGCGAAACCCTTGACCCGCAGGATGCCGTGCTGGACCACCAGTTGGGTCAAGGCATCCAGCAGCAGGCTTTCGTCGGTTTGCGGCAGTTCGATGGAGATTGAATCGAAGGCGTCGTGATCGTGGTCATCATGGTCAGCACCGTCGTGATGGTGATCGTGATGGCTGTGACGACTGTCGATGCGCTCTTCGGAGCCTGCACCCAGGCCGATCAGCACGTCCAGCGGCAGGCGACCGCTGCTGGCCTCGATGATCTTCACCGCTGGCGGTAGCTCTTCGGCGACTTCCAGGCGCACGCGGGCCAGGTCGGCGGGGTTGATCAGGTCGGCCTTGTTGAGGATCACCAGGTCGGCGCTGGCCAGTTGGTCGGCGAACAGTTCGTGCAGCGGCGATTCGTGGTCCAGGTTCGGGTCCAGTTTGCGCTGGGCGTCGACCTGATCCGGGAAGGCGGCGAAGGTGCCGGCGGCCACGGCCGGGCTGTCGACCACGGTGATCACGGCGTCCACCGTGCAGGCGCTGCGGATTTCCGGCCACTGGAAGGCCTGGACCAACGGTTTTGGCAGGGCCAGGCCCGAGGTTTCGATGAGAATGTGGTCGAGGTCGCCGCGACGGGCCACCAACTCGCGCATCACCGGGAAGAACTCCTCCTGGACGGTGCAGCACAGGCAGCCGTTGGCCAGTTCATACACGCGACCGCTGGCCTCTTCCTCGGTGCAACCGATGGCGCACTGCTTGAGGATTTCCCCGTCGATGCCCAGCTCGCCAAACTCGTTGACGATCACCGCGATGCGCCGACCCTGGGCGTTATCGAGCATGTGCCGCAGCAAGGTGGTTTTGCCCGAGCCGAGGAAACCGGTAACGATGGTGACGGGGAGTTTGGCCAGTGTTTTCATCGGATGCCCTTTGGCTAGGTGGCGGGCATACGAGACGAGAACCGGCAACGCAAACGCGCGCGGGAAGAGTTCGCCACCGGATCACCCCGCCCGGTTGTAGTGAGAATCTGTGTCGAGGCAGGTCTCCTGGCTGACGGTGGGCCGGTCTTTCGACTGGCGGCTTCTGCGCCTTCCCGCCGCTTGGGATCAAGCGTGCAGTGGCCTGGCAGAAACAGCACCGTTCACAGTTGCGGGGGCAGCCGCGGCATTGACCGCGTTCCCTTCTTAGCTTCGACGCATGCGCCGAAGAACCTCGAAAGCGCAAGGCTACGCATGGTGCGGGGGCGGGTCAATGTTCACAGGTTGATTGCGATGCACTGTGGCGAGGGAGCTTGCTCCCGCTGGGTCGCAAAGCGGCCCTCTGGGTTCTTTCTGGTACACCACATCCACCGGACTTGCGACGGCTTCGCCCCGAACGCGGACCGGCCGAGCGGGAGCAAGCTCCCTCGCCACAGGGTTCGGCCGCGCTTGAGAACGCTTGCCAATTGACGCGAATCCCCCGCCCATGCTCTCCTACACGCCTTGTTACGGGTGCCCTTCACAGGGTGAAACGGGAAACCGGTGAATCATGTGCTTTACTCCAAGCCATGTCAGTCCGGTGCTGCCCCCGCAACGGTAAGCGAGCGAAGCATCAGATCCACTGTGCCACTGCGGCATGGGAAGGTGATGCTTGCTGGTGTGGCGATTGCCAACCCCTCGTGAGCCCGGAGACCGGCCCGCAACACATAGATAACAAACCCGCGGTGGGCGGGCGCTGTTTTAGCCTCTGCGTGCCCGGCTCGCGGGGTTTTCATGCGCTCGATTCACCCCTGACTGACCAGAGGGAAGCGCCATGTCGATCATCAGCAACACTCGCCACGCCACCGCCAGCACCACGACCACCCTGAGCCAACGCCTCGTTGTCGCTGTCAGCGTCTCGATCCTGGGCGCGTGCCTGGTGTACTTCGCCGGTTTCTCGCACATCGAAGCGGTGCACAACGCGGCCCACGATACCCGTCACAGCGCCGCCTTCCCGTGCCATTGAGACCTGCCGACATGATCAAGCGAATCGCGCAAACCGCAGGCTTCTCCGGGCTGCTGGCCGCCCTGCTACTCACCCTGCTGCAAAGCTTCTGGGTCGCACCACTGATTCTTCAGGCCGAAACCTTCGAAAGTGCTCCGGCAACCGAAGTGCATGAACACGCCGAAGGCGCCGTGGCCGCTCACACTCACGATGCCGAGGCCTGGGCCCCGGAAGACGGCTGGCAGCGTGTGCTGTCGACCACGGGCGGTAATCTGGTGGTGGCTGTTGGTTTCGCCCTGATGCTGGCCGGCCTCTACACCTTGCGCGCGCCCCGCCGCACCGCCCAGGGTCTGCTCTGGGGCCTGGCCGGCTATGCGACGTTCGTCCTCGCCCCGACGCTCGGCCTACCACCCGAGTTGCCGGGCACCGCCGCTGCCGACCTGGCGCAACGGCAAACCTGGTGGATTGGCACCGCGGCCTCGACGGCAGCTGGCATCGCCCTGATCGCGTTTGGCAAAAACTGGCTGCTGAAAGTTCTCGGTGCCGCGATTCTGGCTGTGCCCCATGTCATTGGAGCCCCACAACCTGAAGTTCACTCGATGCTGGCGCCTGAAGCATTGGAGACCCAATTCAAAATCGCTTCGCAGCTGACCAACATGGCTTTCTGGCTGGCCCTGGGCCTGATCAGTGCCTGGTTGTTCCGCCGCAAAAGCGAAGGTCGATACAACGCATGAGTGAAAACCGCGCAGCGCCGACCCTGGTGGTTGGCCTGGGCTGCCAGCGTGGCTGCCCGGCGAGTACGCTGCGCGCATTGCTCGACCAGGCACTGGAGGCTCATCACATCCAGTTGCAGGCGATCAAGGCCCTGGCCAGCATCGACCTGAAGCGGGATGAGCCGGGGCTGATCGAGTTGGCCGCGCAGCTGGGATTGCCGATGACATACTTCAGCAGCGAACAGTTGGCCGGCTACCACCCGCAACTGAGCCACCACTCGGAAATCGCTTTTGAGCGCACCGGCTGTTATGGCGTCGCCGAAAGTGCCGCGCTGGCCCTGGCCGAACACCTGGCCCAGGCCCCGGCCAGACTGCTGATCTGCCGACAAAAATACGCCCAGGCGACCTTTGCATTGGCCTGCGCTGCGTAAAATCCCCGATAATCGCCCCTTCGATCATGAGCAAACTTCATCTGAAGCCTGCCTTGACCCCTTTTTCTCAGGAGCCGGCCATGACCGTCTACTTCATTGGCGCAGGTCCCGGCGACCCGGAACTGATCACCGTCAAGGGCCAGCGGCTGATCCGCAGCTGCCCGGTGATCATCTATGCCGGCTCACTGGTGCCCGCCGCAGTTCTTGACGGCCATCACGCCGAAACGGTGGTCAACAGCGCCGAACTGCACCTGGAACAGATCATCGAGCTGATCAAGACCGCCCATGCCCAAGGCCAGGATGTGGCCCGCGTGCATTCCGGCGACCCCAGCCTGTATGGGGCGATCGGCGAGCAGATCCGCTACCTGCGCGAGCTGCGGATTCCGTTCGAGATCATCCCCGGCGTCACCGCCACCGCGGCCTGTGCCGCACTGCTGGGGGCCGAGCTGACGCTACCGGACATCTCGCAAAGCGTGATCCTGACGCGCTACGCCGACAAGACGGCCATGCCGGCGGGCGAAGAGTTCAGCAGCCTGGCCCGGCATGGCGCGACCATGGCGATTCACCTGGGGGTCAACCACCTGGAAAAAATCGTCGCCGAGCTGCTGCCCCACTACGGTGCGGACTGTCCGATCGCGGTGGTTCACCGGGCCAGTTGGCCGGATCAGGATTGGGTGACCGGGACGCTGACGGATATCGTCGGCAAGGTGAACGCCAAGGGGTTTCGGCGTACGGCGCTGATTCTGGTGGGACGGGTGCTGGCGGCCGACAACTTCAGTGAGTCATCGCTGTACCGGGCGGGGCATGCGCACCTGTATAGGCCTTGAAGCACCTGTGGCGAGGGAGCTTGCTCCCGCTGGACCGCAACGCGGCCCCAAGACCTGCCAACGCATTCATCACGGGAAAATGCATCGGCAGGTAGGCGACTGCTTCGCAATCGAGCGGGAGCAAGCTCCCTCGCCACAGCGCCGTTTTTCAATCTCGCAGCGAACACCTTATTAGTAGTAGGCGTTTTCTTTCTGCGTGTGGTCGGTCACGTCGCGTACGCCCTTGAGCTCGGGAATACGCTCGAGCAGCGTGCGCTCGATGCCTTCCTTCAAGGTCACGTCGGCCTGGCCGCAGCCCTGGCAGCCGCCACCGAACTTCAGCACGGCGATGCCGTCTTCCACTACATCGATCAGGCTGACCTGACCGCCGTGGCTGGCCAGCCCCGGGTTGATTTCGGTTTGCAGGTAGTAGTTGATGCGCTCGTTGACCGGGCTGTCGGCGTTGACCATCGGTACTTTGGCGTTTGGCGCCTTGATGGTCAGTTGGCCGCCCATGCGGTCCGTGGCGTAGTCGACCACGGCGTCGTCCAGGAAGGCTTCGCTGAAGTGATCGATGTACGCGGTGAAGCTCTTGAGCCCCAGCGCGGTGTCTTCAGGTTTTTCTTCGCCCGGCTTGCAGTACGCAATGCAGGTTTCGGCGTATTGAGTGCCAGGCTGGGTGATAAAGACCCGAATGCCGATCCCCGGGGTGTTCTGCTTGGAGAGCAGATCAGCCAGATAATCGTGGGCGGCGTCGGTAATGGTAATGGCGGTCATGGAAATTCCTCGCAGGCTTGGGCGCAGTTTACGCCAATCATCGTGCCGGACAAAGTCCTAGTATTTCTGTCGGGAAAGAAGCGCTGCCTTCCTGCGAATGCAAGCGCCCCCGGGTTCCCCTGATCAAAGGCCGGTCAGAGGTTTTCGAAGCGGTTCATGTCCAGCACACCCTCTTCCACCGGGTCGGTTTCGTGGATGTAGCGGCTCAAGTCATGGAAATACACCCAGAACAGCGGGTGACTGCGACGAATCCCCCAGCGCCCGACGATTCTCTCGAAGCGCTGGGTATCCTTGGCGTATTCCATATCTTCGACGAACTCCGGTACTTCCCGGGCCGGAATGTTGAACATGAAGTTGGGGTAGCTGCTGAGTACCCCGGGATAGAGGGTCAGCGTGTCCATGCCCGGCTGATAGCGCAGCGCTTCGCCGACCATGAATGCGACGTTGCTGTGGGCGCGGTTGCGCAGCAGGCTGTAGACCTCGCGTTTGCCGCTGGCGGTTTCAATGCGCAGCATGGTCGCTTCGGGGAGCAGGTCGATGACCTTGAGGCCGGCCGCCGGGCGCGATGTCAGGCGGCTCAACGCCTGTTCGGCCCCCTGCAGGGCCGGGTCGATGTTGGGCCGTGAGCAGTAGGCACCGTTGCAGCGGTTGATCGGGTCGGGCCGGGCGTTCAGGTCGCCATAGCGGGCCAGCAATTGATTGGCAAAATCGCGCTTGGGGTCTTTGTCATCGAGCTTCAAGGCCGTCGGCGTATCGTCGTCGATGCTTTCGTAATCCAGCCACAACTTCAACTGGCCGCTGTTCTGGTACCAATCGTCCAGGTAACCGTCACGCGAATCAGCCGGCATCAAGCGCAGGAAGTTCTGCTCGGCGCCGTTGCGGATCAGGTCGAAATACAGTCGGGTCTGCGCCTGATGGGAGACATTGCCGAACACATCGAAATTCACCGCCAACTGATAATAGGTGCGCTCCAGCAGCGGAAAATCGAACAGCCACATCGTTTGCGGCACGTCGCCGATCAGGCCCTTGGTCACCGAGGCGCTGTCGAAATGGCGGAAGATGCTCAGCAAGGCGTTGTCATTGCCCGCCCACAAGCTCGACCAGCTGGGCGCGGGTGCATCGGCGTAGTTGTCGCGGCGCAGGGCTTCGTACTCGTTGCGCTTGTCGCGGTAGGCGTGCCACAGGCTCAGCACGCTGCCCACGTCGTCGTTCTGACCGGGCATGGCCAGCAATGGCGTGGCTTGCGCCTGGTAGTTCGGATCGACGATGTACAGATCATGCTCGGGGGCCTGGAACAAGGCCCAGAAGTTATCGCGGATCACATCGGTTGCGATCTGCCCGCGACACACCGGCCCGCGAATAAAGGTGCGCACGAAGTACTCGGCGTTATCGAGCATGAACTGATAACGCGCTTGTGCCGGGATCGCCTGGAACGTCTGGAACGGATTGGCACGGCGCTCCGGCCCGTAACCGGGCAAGGCGTCGACCTGCCAGTTGCCGCTATAGAACAGGCTCTTGATCCGGGCCATTTTCGCCGGGCTCAGTGGGTAGGTGATGTGGGTCTTGTGCACGATCACCCCTTGCACCGGCCACAGGCGGTAATACACCTGGGTACCCGGATCGTCGTTGGGGCGGCGGCTGTTGATCAGGTCGATGGGCTGGCCGGTCGGCGTGCGTGAGCGTACCCACTGGAAGAAGTGCCCCTGTTCGCCCTCCTTGAAATACAGGTGCGCGAGGAACAGGTGCTCGAACAGCCAGCGCGCCACCAGGCTTTCGCGAGCCCCCGGGGCATTGAGCAGGTTTTCCCATTGCACGATCTGCAAGGCTTCCCGCGCGCTGGGCGCCAGCCCTTGCTCATCGATGGGCGCACCCGAGGCCAGCCAGCGCTGCAGGGTCTGGTACTGCTGGCTGGTCAAGCCGGTCACGGCCAGGGGCATGCCCTCTTTCGGGTGCTCTTTGGCATAGCCGTCGAATTCGCCGGTCTGCGAACACATGTTGGCCCGGTTCAGGCCCAGAACGATGTCTTCCGGCAGCTTGGCGTTGAGTTGCAAGGGGGTCTGGTGCCCCAGTTCCAGCATGCGTGCCATCAGCCCGGCCTGGCTGCCCTGGGCATCGAGTACCGAGTAGAAGTCCTTGCGCTGCCAGGCAGCCTTGCCAAACGCGTCATAGTACAGGCGGGTCGGGGCCGACGCCTTGCTGCGATCGCCGGCGTAGACCGGCGTCTTGCTCGCCCCCCGTGCCGCGCCCTCGCCACTGCCCAGGTTGAGCTGACAGGCGGCGTCGTAGCAGGCATGGCACGCCACGCATTTTTCCGTGAAGATCGGCTGGATGTCGCGGGTATAGGAGATCGCCGGCACCGCTCCCTGTGCTGTGGCGCCCGTGCTGATAAACAGCACAACGAGGCTGATGAATACGCGATACGACATGTCCCTGGTCCCGTTCATGAAAAAACGCCGCGATTCTACCGGTCCAGGCCCGGCACCAACATGAGCGATATTCATGCAAATCCTGCTCATGCTCTAAAAGCATACAGGTTTGCTATGATTCCGACCCTTCGTAATGGCCTTACCAGGTAGTCCTATGTCCGATCGCAGTGCTCGCCTTCACGCCCTCAAGCAAGCCCTCAAAGAGCGCATCCTGATTCTCGATGGCGGCATGGGCACCATGATCCAGAGCTTCAAGCTCGAGGAGCAGGACTACCGTGGCAAGCGCTTCGCCGACTGGCCAAGCGACGTCAAGGGCAACAATGACTTGCTGGTACTGAGTCGCCCGGATGTGATCGGAGCGATCGAGAAGCAATACCTGGATGCCGGCGCCGACATTCTGGAAACCAACACCTTCAACGCCACCCAGGTATCCCAGGCCGACTACGGCATGCAGGGCCTGGCGTATGAGTTGAACGTAGAAGGCGCACGCCTGGCACGCAAGGTCGCCGACGCCAAGACCCTGGAAACCCCGGATAAACCGCGCTTCGTTGCCGGTGTCCTGGGCCCGACCAGCCGTACCTGCTCGCTGTCGCCGGATGTGAACAACCCCGGCTACCGCAACGTGACCTTCGACGAACTGGTGGAGAACTACACCGAGGCCACCAAAGGCCTGATCGAAGGCGGCGCCGACCTGATCCTGATCGAAACCATTTTCGACACCCTGAACGCCAAGGCCGCGATCTTCGCCGTCCAGGGCGTTTTCGAGGATGTCGGTTTCGAATTGCCGATCATGATCTCCGGGACCATCACCGATGCGTCCGGCCGCACCCTGTCCGGCCAGACCACCGAAGCCTTCTGGAACTCCATCGCCCACGCCAAGCCGATTTCCGTCGGCCTGAACTGCGCCCTCGGTGCCCGTGAGTTGCGCCCGTACCTGGAAGAGCTGTCGAACAAGGCCAGCACCTATGTCTCGGCACACCCCAATGCCGGCCTGCCGAACGAATTCGGCGAGTACGATGAACTGCCGGCCGAAACTGCCAAGGTCATCGAAGAGTTCGCCCAGAGCGGCTTCCTCAATATCGTCGGTGGTTGCTGCGGCACCACCCCGGGGCACATCGAAGCCATCGCCAAGGCCGTCGCCGGCCATGCGCCACGGCAGATTCCGGACATCCCCAAGGCCTGCCGCCTGTCGGGCCTGGAGCCGTTCACCATTGATCGCAACTCGTTGTTCGTCAACGTCGGCGAGCGGACCAACATCACCGGCTCCGCCAAGTTCGCCCGGCTGATCCGTGAAGACAACTACACCGAGGCCCTGGAAGTCGCCCTGCAGCAGGTTGAAGCCGGTGCCCAGGTGATCGACATCAACATGGACGAAGGCATGCTCGATTCGAAGAAGGCCATGGTGACCTTCCTCAATCTGATTGCCGGCGAGCCGGACATCTCCCGCGTACCGATCATGATCGACTCCTCCAAGTGGGAAGTGATCGAAGCCGGCCTCAAGTGCATCCAGGGCAAGGGCATCGTCAACTCCATCAGCATGAAGGAAGGCGTCGAGCAGTTCATTCATCACGCCAGGTTGTGCAAGCGCTACGGCGCCGCCGTGGTGGTGATGGCCTTCGACGAAGCCGGCCAGGCCGACACCGAAGCGCGCAAGAAAGAAATCTGCAAACGCTCCTACGACATTCTGGTCAACGACGTGGACTTCCCGCCGGAAGACATCATCTTCGACCCGAACATCTTCGCCGTGGCCACCGGCATCGAAGAACACAACAACTATGCCGTGGACTTCATCAACGCCTGTGCCTACATCCGCGACGAACTGCCGTATGCCCTGACCTCGGGCGGCGTGTCCAACGTGTCGTTCTCGTTCCGGGGCAACAACCCGGTGCGTGAAGCCATCCACTCGGTGTTCCTGCTGCACGCGATCCGCGCCGGCCTGACCATGGGTATCGTCAACGCCGGCCAACTGGAGATCTACGACCAGATCCCGGTGCAACTGCGCGACGCCGTGGAAGACGTGGTGCTCAACCGCACCCCGGCAGGCACCGACGCCCTCCTCGCCATTGCCGACCAGTACAAGGGCGATGGCAGCGTCAAGGAAGCCGAAACCGAAGAATGGCGCAACTGGGACGTCAACAAGCGCCTGGAACACGCCCTGGTCAAAGGCATCACCACCCACATCGTCGAAGACACCGAAGAATCCCGGCAGTCGTTCGCGCGGCCGATCGAAGTCATCGAAGGCCCGCTGATGTCCGGCATGAACATCGTCGGCGACCTGTTCGGCGCCGGTAAGATGTTCCTGCCCCAGGTGGTGAAGTCCGCCCGCGTGATGAAGCAGGCCGTGGCCCACCTGATCCCGTTCATCGAACTGGAAAAAGGCGACAAGCCCGAAGCCAAGGGCAAGATCCTGATGGCGACGGTAAAAGGCGACGTGCATGACATCGGCAAGAACATCGTCGGCGTGGTGCTGGGCTGTAACGGCTACGACATCGTCGACCTGGGCGTGATGGTGCCGGCGGAAAAAATCCTCCAGGTGGCCAAGGAGCAGAAGTGCGACATCATCGGCCTGTCCGGCCTGATCACCCCGTCGCTGGATGAGATGGTCCACGTGGCGCGCGAAATGCAGCGCCAGGACTTCCACTTGCCGCTGATGATCGGTGGCGCGACCACCTCCAAGGCGCACACCGCGGTGAAGATCGAGCCCAAGTACAGCAACGACGCCGTGGTCTACGTCACCGACGCCTCCCGCGCCGTGGGCGTGGCCACGCAGTTGCTGTCCAAGGAGCTGAAGGCCGGCTTCGTCGAGAAAACCCGCAAGGAATACGTCGAGGTCCGCGAACGCACCGCCAACCGCAGCGCCCGTACCGAGCGCCTGAGCTACCCGGCCGCGATTGCCAAGAAACCGCAATTCGACTGGAGCAGCTACGAGCCGGTGAAACCGACCTTCACCGGCGCCAAGGTGCTGGACAACATCGACCTGAAGGTGCTGGCCGAGTACATCGACTGGACACCGTTCTTCATTTCCTGGGACCTGGCCGGCAAATTCCCGCGCATCCTGCAGGATGAAGTGGTGGGTGAAGCCGCTACCGCGCTGTACGCCGACGCCCAGGAGATGCTCGCCAAACTGATCGACGAGAAACTGATCAGCGCCCGTGCGGTGTTCGGCTTCTGGCCGGCCAACCAGGTGCACGACGACGACCTGGAAGTCTACGGTGACGACGGCAAGCCGCTGGCGCGCCTGCATCACCTGCGCCAGCAGATCATCAAGACCGACGGCAAGCCGAACTTCTCCCTGGCCGACTTCGTCGCCCCGAAAGACAGCGGCGTCACCGACTACGTCGGCGGCTTCATCACCACCGCCGGCATCGGTGCCGAAGAAGTGGCCAAGGCCTACCAGGACGCTGGCGACGACTACAACTCGATCATGGTCAAGGCCCTGGCCGACCGCCTGGCCGAAGCCTGCGCCGAGTGGCTGCACCAGCAGGTACGCAAAGACTACTGGGGTTACGCCAAGGACGAAGCGCTGGACAACGAAGCCTTGATCAAGGAGCAGTACAGCGGTATCCGCCCTGCCCCCGGCTACCCGGCCTGCCCGGATCACACCGAAAAAGGCACGCTGTTCAAGTTGCTCGATCCCGAGGCTGCTGAACTCAAGGTGGGCCGCAGCGGCGTGTTCCTCACCGAGCACTACGCGATGTTCCCGGCTGCCGCCGTCAGCGGCTGGTACTTCGCCCACCCGCAGGCGCAGTACTTTGCCGTGGGCAAGATCGACAAGGACCAGGTGCAGAGCTACACCGCCCGTAAAGGCCAGGAGTTGAGCGTGAGTGAACGCTGGCTGGCGCCGAACCTGGGTTACGACAACTGACAGCCCAATGAGCCGGGCACTGCTTGCAGTGCCCGGATGACGGATATTCCCGGGCCGCGGTCGAACTTTTGACGACCGCACCGTCTCTAACCGATTAGACAACCGTCGAATCGGCGCACACAGCACGGCTTGAACACTCAGCGAGCTGATAGGGAAGTCTGAAATCAAACATGACTCATGAGGTCCACAGCATGCGATTAATCCTGTCCACCCTTGCCCTGGGTATTCTGTTCACACAATGCGCCATGGCCTCTGGAGATGGCGACGCTGCCGTCGGTGGCGGATTGGGCGGCGCACTGGGTAACGTTGTTGGCCAACAAATTGGCGGCAGCACCGGAGCGGCCATTGGTGCCGGTGTCGGCGGGGCCGCAGGCAGCGCCATCGCCGCCCCCAAAGGCAACCGGAACGAAGCCGCGATCGGTGGCGGAGTCGGTGCGGCAGGCGGTTCGGTGATCGGCAATTCGCTGGGCGGCTCGACCGGCTCCACCATCGGTGCCGGGCTGGGTGGCGCCGCCGGTGGCGCGGTGGGCAACAACCTGGCGGACGATGACGATCATCACTCCGGCGGAAAAAGCTATAACGGCAAGCACAAACACAAACACAAGAACAAGTACAAGCACGACTGAGTGACCCTCACCGCTTGTGCCCTGAAGCCCGCCCTGCGCGTAATGCTATTCAGTTAAGAAAGGCTTGAAGCGGGTGAGAGACCCGTGGCGAGCGAGCTTGCTCGCGCTGGTGCGTGAAGCGCACCCAACAAAGCGACTGCGGTCTTTCAGAACGAGCTCGACGATAGTTTTTGGGGCTGCTCTGCAGCCCAGCGCGAGCAAGCTCGCTCGCCACGGGGGATGTATTGAGCAACCCTATCCTTAACTGAACGTCATTACGCCCTGCGCGGGCTTTTTGCTGCCCTGGCGAAAGTGCCGGGATGAGCCGGCCTATCAAGGCACCCTGCCGGCCGGTAAATCCATATTTTTGATACTTATTAACTATGCAGAACGTTCGGGCGAGTTCTAAATGGGCGTCGAGAGGGGTTGGCTGCAAGCACTTCACGGCGCTTGCACATGGGTTGACTCGGCAGGTAGCAATCGACGCTTGCCTGCGGTGGTGCCAACCCTCTCACCCCAAGTGAAACTCCTTTTGTTCCGCGTTCCCGCTTGGGAACGCGGTTCTTTTTCTGCCCGCTCCCCCCATCCCGACGCCCCCATTACCGGCCAGCCTGGCGCATTTGCCATGGGCTGCACCCCGATCATCGACAATTGAGAATTATTGATTCGCGTCTGCACGCGCCCGAGCACCAGTATGCGGGGATATTCCATCACTCCGGAGCTACAGGATGTTACTGCTAACCAGGCGAATCGGTGAGTCCATCATTATCGGCGACGACATCAAGATCACCGTGTTGAGCCCGAGCAATATGCGCACGGGCGCCAGGATCGGAATCGATGCGCCAAAGGACGTAAAAGTGCATCGGGAAGAAGTCTATTTGCGCGACCAGAAACGCAAAGTGACTGCTACGCCGGACACCTGATCAACCCGCATCATGGCAGCCCGCTCAGCGATTTCGAATCCTGGCGTGAATCACGCCATGCATGATCAACCCCACCAGCAACCCCCAGAACGCTCCGCCAAGGCCCAGTAGCGTGACGTTGGCCGACGTGGCCAGGAAGGTAACCAGCGCGGTTTCCCGCCCTCGTACATCCGTCACGGCGGTCGCCAGACTGCCGCCAATCGCTCCCAGCAAGGCCAGGCCGGCCAGGGTGGTGATGAATGTGGCGGGCAGCACCACGAACAAGGTGGCCAAAGTGCTACCGAACACGCCGACGAGCATATAGAACACGCCACAGGCGAGCCCGGCGATGTAGCGCTTGCCGGGTTCTTCGTGGGACTCAGGTCCCGTGCAAATGGCGGCGGTGATCGCCGCCACATTGAACGCATGGGAACCGAAGGGTGCCATCAGCAGCGAGCCCAGCCCCGTCACGGTGATAATCGGATTGGCGCTGGTTGTGAAACCGTCATTGCGCAGGACCAGCATGCCGGGCATGTACTGCCCGGTCAGGGTGATCACAAACAAAGGCAAGGCGACGCTGAGCAGCGCATTGAGTGAGAACTCGGGTGTCGTCCAGACCGGCGTGGCCAGGCTGAGCTCGACACTGTCGAAACTGACCTGTCCCAGGCCGAGTAACAGCGCAACACCGATCACCAGGACGCCGACAATACTGTAGCGGGCAGTGAACCGGCGGATAAGCGCATAGCTGAAAATCAGTACCCCAACCAACAGCGGGTCAACACTCGCGCCCCCGAACGCTCCCATGCCGAATCGCAACAGGATGCCCGCCAGCAGGCCGGCGGCAATCCCCGGCGGGATCATCTTCACCACGCGCTCGAAGTAGCCCGACATCCCCAGGATCACGAAGCCGATGGCTGACAACACATATGCGCCAATGACCTCGGCGTAGGGCGTATTGGGCAGTACCGTGATCAGGAAAGCCGCGCCCGGCGTCGACCAGGCAGTGATGATCGGTTCCCGGTAGCGGTAGCTCAACCAGGCCCCCGTCAGGCCAACCCCTACGGACACCGACCAGATCCACGAAGCGGTTTGTTCGGGACTCAGCCCGGCCGCCTTTGCCCCCTGGAACACGAGAATGAAAGTGCCGCCGTAGTTGACGATGACGGACACCAGCGCCGCCACCACCGGATGGAACAGATCGGTTGATTTGAGGGGTATGGCCGTCGCCGTGTTTTTCATCCGTGAAGTACCTTCCTGAGTACACATGCTCGGACCGGGATCCGATCAGGATCTGCGCCAGACGCCCGGTCCAGAACCTGCGCGGTTAACAATGAAGCCAGTATGGGTACAAAATGGACTGGTTGAAATATCCACTTTCCACAGTTAACTTAGACCACTTGTTTCGGCGGATACGGACGTCCTGCTCTTATGAAAAAACGCGCCACGGCTTACCCGGTCTGGAACGCCTTTCTCCCCTCCCCTGACAGCCCACTGTCCCTGCGCGAACAACTGGTGCGTTTCTTTCGCAAAGGCGTGACCCATAACACCCTCAAGCCCGGCATTCGGCTGCCCGCGTCCCGCACGCTGGCACAGGAGCTGGGAGTTTCGCGGATGACCGTGACCGGCGTTTATGAACAACTGCTGGCCGAGGGGTTCTTCGAAGCGCGCCAAGGGTCCGGGACCTACGTGGCCTGCCGGATAGGGATCAGGCCCCCAGCGCCCTCCACGCCTGCACGACCGGTTCTGGCGGGCTCCCAGCGCTCACGCCAGCTGGTAGGGCTCGACTCCATGTCACTGGCCCATCCCGCCTGGCCGCTGACGCCTGGCCTCCCTGCACTGGATGCCTTCCCCTATGCGCTTTGGGGCAGGCTTGAAGGGCGGTTCTGGCGGGGACGGCTGGCCTGCGGCGCCTCCTATGGCGATCCCCAGGGCCTGCTGTCCTTGCGCGAAGCCCTGGCAGAGTACCTGGGCGTCGCCCGCGGCATCACCTGTCGCCCCGACAACATCATCGTCGCCCCCGGTGCTCAAGCGGCCGTCCTGATTGCCGCGCTCGCACTCACGGACAGAGGTGATCGCGCCTGGGTCGAAAGCCCGGGATACGATGCCACTTACCGCAGCCTGGTATTGGCCGGACTGAACACGGTTGGCGTGCCGGTCGATGCCGAAGGCCTGGAAGTGCAGGCCGGGCGCCGACTCGCACCCGACGCCAGGCTGGCACTGGTGTCACCCTCACACCAATACCCGACCGGTGTCACCATGAGCCTGGCCAGGCGCATGGCCCTTCTGCAATGGGCTGACGAGGCGAATGCCGTGATCCTCGAAGATGATTACGACAGTGAATTTCGTTATGAATGCGCCCCCACCACGGCGCTCAAGGCGCTCGATGGCGACAATGGTCGAGTCATCTACGTCGGTACGCTTAGCAAGTTGCTCATGCCCGGCCTACGCCTGGGTTTCCTGGTCGCGCCCGATCATCTGGTGGATGTGTTGCAACGCGTACGCAACGGCAGTGGCCACCGCGTACCGAAGTCGGTGCAAGCCACCGCTGCCGACTTTATCGGCAATGGCCATTTAGGCCCCCATATCCGCCGCGCCAAGTCGCTCTACACAGAGCGCCGCGCGGCCTTGCTGTCAGCTATCGCGAGCGAAGCCGACGGACTGCTTTCGGTCTCGACCGCCGCCACCGGATTGCATCTTCTCGCCGACCTGCCGGAGGGTTGTGACGATCAGGCACTGACCGCCGCCGCCCGGGCACGAGAGATTGGTGCCGGCCCATTGTCGGGATTGTTCGTGGCGCCCTACACCAAAGTCCGCCATGGCCTGTTGATGGGCTTTGGCAACACACCGGCAACGTCCATGCGCGGAGCCGTCCAGACACTGTGCGCGCTGATTGAAACGCAAATGCGCACGTGATAGCCGCCAGGAGACAGAGCCGTTGATCTAGGCTGTTTGTCGACACGGCAGTGGAAGTCTCAGTGAAGCATCGGGATTCACTGTGCAGGAGAAGAAACCGTATTCAACACAAGGTGAACAGCCCTTGGGCTGACACCTGTCGACCGCGATTGGTCAGGATGGATCGATCGGCCAATGGCGCTCAATGACAGAACGCACTTGCGGATGAAGGTCGATGCACTCCAGGGATGCATGAAAACCGGGTCGCGATAGTCTCAAATACTCACGAGCTTGCGCCCATCGACTGACGACCGCGGCCAGCATCTCAAGGGCTCCAGGATCATCACGGCACCAGACGGCTTTGCCACTGAACTGGTCGCTGAACGTATCCCAGTTTTTGTACAGCTGTGACCGAGCGCCCTCCCGAAGGCACTGCATCGATCGCTCGTCACGCTCGCTCAGCCAACGCTCCGGATAGTCGATGATGCCGATCGGTACATAGCAATTGGTTGCGATGTAAACCAGTCCCCGAAGTGCTTGCGCCTTGAGTGCGTCGCCCTGAGGCAAGAGACCGGAAGCCGGAAACCCGAGCCCCAGATGGATCAGTATGGCGACGCTTTCGGTGATCACACTTCCATCGGGCAACACCAGGGTGGGCACCTGCATCAGCGGATTGACACGCTTGAGCGCTTCGCGGCCGACACCCGGCTCCCACGAACACGCCTGCACAAGGCTGTACGGTACATTGCAGCGTTCGAGCGCCATCTCGATGACAGCGGAACCTGTGCCTGTCGCTCCAAAAAGCCTGTACATGGACTGTGACCCATCGGGGGCTGGATGTTAAACGTGTCAGGAAAAAGCGTCGATTATCCGCAATAGGTTGATTTCAGCCTGCGGCGTATCCGGACTATGGATTAACCATCGCTCACTTGCCTGGCTGTTTATGCCGCGCATAAAGTACTGCCGCCCCCGTCCCCGTCGCCCCCCTCGTTTGCAATTCAAACGTGTGTGGCTGCCCTTTGATCAAGTCGCTCAGTTTTTTATAGCCATGGGTACGGGGATCGAATTCTGGTCTCAATTTGGTGATGTTTGCGCCCAGCGCACCTAAATGCGCCCAACCGTCTTCGTCAGCAATGTCGTCCAGAATCTTCGCGATAAAATTCACGGGGGCCTTGGGTAATGCTAGTCAGTTAAGAGAAATAAAGCCGAACACGAAACCCGTGGCGAGGGAGCTTGCTCCCGCTGGGGCGCAAAGCGGCCCTGTTTTTGGGCTGCTACGCAGCCCAGCGGGAGCAAGCTCCCTCGCCACGGGTACTATGTTCGGCTGGTCTTTGGCTTAACTGATCGGCATTAGGGGCCTTGGGTTTCTTTTTCCCTTCGGGCGTACCTGTGACTTTCACTGGTTCGAAAGCCGCCGGGGTCCCGGGCTCCAGCCGTTCATTGCCATTACCCACGGCAACCACTTCGTCCCGTTCGGTATAGATGAACTTGTCGCACGCTGACACGAACGGCCTGGGTGTCTTCTCCTCGCCAAAACCATAGACCGTTAGACCCTCTTCTCGCAAACGAGAGGCAAGACGGGTGAAATCGCTGTCGCTGGATACCAGACAAAAGCCATCAAACCGTCGGGTATACAGCAGATCCATGGCATCGATGATTAACGAACTGTCCGTTGCATTCTTGCCTTTGGTGTAGGCAAATTGCTGAATGGGCTGAATCGAATGGTCAAGTAACACCTTCTTCCACCCCCCCAATTGCGGACCTGTCCAATCGCCATAAATGCGCTTGACGTTAGCGACACCGTATTTGGCGATCTCTTCGAACAGGCCTTCGACGATTGCGGCAGGGGCATTATCGGCGTCGATCAGTACCGCCAAGTGTTTTTGCGCATGGGTGATGGGATAAGTGGCCATGGTTCGTCCTTGATTAGAGGCATTCAACATACTGCCAAATCGTAGATGAAGAAAATGCAAACACGACTTGTGAGCCCACCTTCGAAACAACGACATTTAGCCCGTTGAGTGCCTCGAATGTTCTCGACACCCAGCTAGCTCATTGCAGTGTGCAGATTGCTCGTCGTTCAGCGCCTGGCGCAACCACCCTTCACTCACTGCCTGTACGCGACCACCTATCGCCCATGGTGCCCGCCGCGCTGGCGACTATCAGTGACACCGCACACGCAAGCAACGCAAGCGCAGCGAAAGCGCCCATCACATGCAAGTAAGGCAGTGCGTGATTCCAGGCTCGAGCCACGCCCAGGAAAGAGGCGAATAGCCAGCTGCTCATCGACAGCGCGCCCAAGAGCGCAAGCCGAGTGCGCCCGGAGGCGTGCAACAAGACAAAGGCCCCCTTTTGCAGGAGCGGGAAACCGATTCGATGCAGCAGTGCGCCGTTGAGGGTAAGCAGCGCGACAACGGTCACTTTGGCCCAGAGCTTCTGATTGAGCAGATACGCATCGCCTTCAGCGACATAGCCCTGGAGCACCAGCAGCAGACCACTTCCCCAAAGCGCCCACAGTGCCAGGGTGACAATCTTCTGGGTGTCTTCGATGTACTGACGCTGCGTGAGATCCAGCGCTTCCTTGCGCCAGCTCCAAAGCTTGTGATCGGCCTGCAATACCCGACCCAGGGCAATGCACGTGGCGAGCAGGTGACCGTATACGAGTAGCATTTTCAGCATTGCCTTGACCTTATTGTTATGTGGGCAATGCTCTCCTTGCGACCCTTGATTATGAAACTTAATGATACATATTTACATTTGTGTCCGCAAATTTCAAAACCAATCGTACTGTCGAGGACTCATGCTGCAAAAGCTCACGCTTGGCCAGGCAGCTACACACGAAAACCCGGTGACTGTCGTTTCAAGTCCGGATCGTCTATCGCGTGTCAGTTTGGATTGCGCTGGCCTGCCGCTCTACGTGACCGGCTGCAATCGCAGGAATGAAGAGCTCTCTCGCCAGCGGCTTCAGGGACGAGCTGATTGGGCGGCAGCCAGCGAGGATCGCAATTTGCCACTAGCCCGTTTGACGAGTGTGTCTCGTCTGTAAAAAAATCAAACCACTACCAGCCTGTTAATGGACGCTCATCGACACCACTGCGATTCACAGGGCACCCCATCGTGGTCTCCGTCCCTGCATCACAACGTGTAGATACGTGAAAGCATGGCGCGGGCCTTTCGGAATGAACATTCGGCCGCGCCGAAGAGAGGTCTGGATGACGAGCACTCCTCGCCATCAACGACATTGACGCGATCAGTTACTTCGGCTGAGCTGCACATTCTGGCTCGTGCATTCGGTGGTGCTGACAGTCCCCATGAAAGCATTCATCTTCACGGCGCACTTTTCAATGTTCAAGCCGTTACGTCCATCACTCGAGATGTTGGTGACATAGGGGCCCGCGGTCGTGCAGCCGGCCAAGACAGCGAGCAGGCCCAAGGTAATGATAGTGGGTTTCATATGAGTCCTTTCTAACCGCGGCCTGAGCCAATGAGTTTGCCGAAACCGGTAGTGGGGTCGGTTAAACAGTGCTTGCTTGTAGCCCCTCGAAATCGATCGTACTGCCAAACACTCACATTCAGCGGAATGACCCCATATCTTGAAACTGATGATCCAGTGCCAAATCCAATATTGAGGTTTAGCCAAAAGCGTAGACCAACCCGAGTGAAGCACCACTGTCGCATTCGGTCACGGAGGGTGGCGCCTGACTCACCCTCCCCTATTCAGGCGCTACTCGCGCCAGACTGCTAAGTAAGCAGCGTCAGGTTCGGGACAATGCAGTGGTCAGGGACTGGAGTCAGACAAATGCCAGCGTCGGAGACGTTCGGACCGTTCAAGCAGCGATTCCGGCAGCCTTGATCTGCCCATGGTTCACCCGAAACTCGAAATGGTGGCTGGATGCCGGTACTACACTGGGTTCGAAGGCAGGACCGCCCCCTCGGGAGGGAGAACAGTGGATAGCCTGACGAAACTCAGAGTGACCTTGACCATCGGCGCACTGGTTGGACTGGTCCCCGTCACGCTGCTTTTTATTCTGGCAGCCCTCTACTTTTCCCTGGCGGTGCTGACAATGACTCTCCAATACCCTCTCCTCTTCTTTTTCATTTTGGGCCCTTACTGTGTGTCTCTGTTCTGTATTTGCACGGGTTGGAAAATCTATGCGATCTCAATGTGCCTAAGCCCTGAAATCCGGAACAGGCGCGCGCTCATTGCAGGGCTCATAGTGGGCTTCATCTGGGGCTTGGCCTGGGTAAAATCCGGGTTGCTGCCCCCAGACTTTTGGTATGTCTTCCTGCTTCCAAGCATCACCGCGACTGCGATGCTTGCAGTGACCTTCAGCAGAATCGCTTCGGCGCAAAAGCGGGCCCGTGATACTCGGTAGGTATCGACCCAACATCCGCGCGGTCTTGCTAACTTCGCCGCCCTTTCCCGTCACAGCCACACTGACAGTGCAACAAACAGTTCGCAGTTGGATGGGCCGCTACCCGTAACCCACCCCCAAAATAATCATCTTGGCCCAATGACAGTCGCCTCAACGCGCCTATCCCATGTGCCCCGCCAAACCGCCAGCTCCCTATACGTACCATCGCAAACCACAGAAACGACGAAGGCCCCATAAGGGCCTTCTTCTTTGCAGCTGCGTTTCAGAATGCGGTGACGCGAAGTTCAACGCGACGGTTGGGAGACAGGCATTGAATCAGGGCAGGCTGAGACATTGCCCCTTCACACGCCATGATCGGGTATTCGGCGCCGACCCCTTGAGCCTGGATGACGCGGGGCTGCACACCCTGAGCGATCAGGAAGTCGCTAACGGCGCGCGCACGTTGTTGCGACAGAACCAGGTTTGCTTGCGGGGTGCCGATTCGGTCGGTGTGCCCGATCACTTCGACTTTATCAACGGTCTTGCTTGCCAATTGGCTGGTAAAGCGTTCAAGGCTGCTGCGCGCCTCAGGCTTCAACGTGTCGCGACCGAAATCAAAAGCGGCGTCGCTCTGCAAAGTAACGTCAGTGAACTGACGCTTTTGCACGACAGGAGCGGTAGCGCCCTCCTCGGCGTTGATGTTGAGCACCTGGGCGCAGGATTGCGGCAAGAACAGATACGACTGCGCGACTTTATTGTCGTCGAACATCACCTTGTACTGGCAGACCATCGGCTCGGTGGTGCCGGGCTGTGGGAACTTGAAGATGTAGTCCCACTCGCGGACGTTGAACATGGCTTCGGAGAAGTGCGGCAAACCAATCAATTCATAGAGCTGCGGCTTGGTCAGGCCCGGCACGACCTTGCGCAAATTCTCCACGTTCACATAACTGCCTTCGGTACGGCTGGCATCCTTCAGCGCCGGGAACACCGGAGCGCTGGACTTGCCATTACCATCGACGTGGCTTGGGTTGGTACCACACGCCGTCAACGTCGCGGCCACGAAACCGCACAGAAGCAGGCTCACCATACATTTATTGAGCTTTTGCATAAAATTCTCAAAACGATAAAAAGGGAGAGAAGCCCGGCTTACGCCAGGCTCTGGATCAAAGTGAACGGATTACCACTGATAGCCCACGCCAACCGAGGCGCCGAAATCGCGCTGGGTGTTGGTAGTGGCTTGCAGCTTGGTGACCCACCGGCCGTTATCGGAGATCCGCGACACGCCCAACGCCATCGCCGATTGACCGCGATAGGTGCCCATGGAACCGGAGGTCATACTTGCACCCGCGGTATAGGGTTGAGGCAGCGCGGCCATGGCCATTGCACCGGCGACACCTGCACTCAAGTCGTCATCCAACTCTTTGATATCCTTGTGCAACGAGTTGTAGACCGAATTGGTGTAGGCATTGGCCTTGTTGGTCACGTCCGACAGACCGCTGTTCAACTGGCTAACGTTGACGGCGTCCGTCGACGCCGTCCCGGCCGCCACGTTAGTGATCTGCCGCTCACGGCCTGCCGCGCCTACCGAAACACTGTTGGTGCGATCAGCCACCGAGTTGGCACCCAGGGCTACCGAGTTGTCCGCCTTGGCGTTGGAACCATTGCCCATGGCCGTCGAGTTGTTACCCGCAGCAATAGCTTGGCTACCGACGGCCGAGCTGTGCTTGCCTGATGCCTTGGCACCCGCGCCGCCAGCCACCGAGTCTTCGCCTGTCGCTGACGGTTTCGCCAGCTTGCTGGTGTTGTTGGCTTGGAACATGCCGTCGGTGCCGTTTTGCAGGTTAGTGACATTGGTCACCGCCTGGGTTACACGGTTATCGACGTTGGTCACCCGCGCATCCTGATTCGCAACGGAGGTGTTGATCGTGCTGATGGAGTCATCCGTGTATTTCTTCGACTCGGCCACAGCGCCATCCAGCTGACGCAGGTTGACCGCATCGGTGGCTTGCTTGCCGTCCGCGACATTGCTGAGGCTGCGGTTTTCGCCCGCTGCCGCATTGCCAATGGAAACCGTTCCGGATGTCGAGTTACTGGCACTGGAGTACTTGCCGGTGTAGGTTTCAGCACCGCGGCCGCCATCACTGGCACCTTCACCCAATGCAACACTGCCGTCAGCCGAAGACGCCGCACCATTGCCCATGGCAACAGAACCATTACCCGACGCATTCGCACCATTACCCGAAGCCACCGAACCACCACCCGACGCGACAGCATTCGGCCCCATGGCAATCGACTCGGCGCCACTGGCCGTTGAGTCAGCACCTGACGAATTGGCGCGGAAATACTTGATGCCGCCGCCGTTGGTGATGCTGTTGATGTTGCCTTCGATATTGGTCACCCGATTATCGATGCCGGTGACTTGCTGACCCAAGGCATACACCTGCGAACCGTTGACCGCATCCGTGGAATTAGCGCTCAGATCCCCCGCGCCGACGTTGGTGATCTTGTTGACCGTGGTACCGCCATGGCTCGCACTGAAGGCACCCAGGCTGGAATCCCACTGCAGCGCGTCATTGGTGAGCTTATTGATGTTGGTGGTGTTGTTGGTCACCTGGGTATTGGTTTGATTGAGCTGCGACATGTTCACCGCATCGCTGTCACCTACACCATCCGCCACGTTGGTGATTGTGGTGCCGCCGGTGTGGGTGCTGTTGTCGTAGGTACTGCCACCCAGGGTAATGGTGTTGTGGGTACTGTCGTCGTACTTGACTGCATCGGCCACAGAGGCAGCGGCGCCTGCAGCGACTGCTTTCAATTGCTCGACGTTAACCGCATCCGCATTGTCTGCACCGGCCGACAGGCCAGTGATACGGCGATCACCGATGTTGACCTCACCGGTCGCCGTGCCGCCGACCGAATAAGCCTGGTGACCCAGGGTGCTGCCGTCCGCAACCGAGCCTGCGCCCAGTGCCACGCTACCGTCAGCGCTAGAGATTGCGCCCATGCCGATGGCCACTGAATCCTGACCCGAAGCAACCGAATCGGTGCCGGTCGAGTTGGCGTGGAAGTACTTGGTGCCAGTCTCATAGATGTTGGTCAGCGCGTTACCCAGGCTGGTGACACTGTTGTTGGTGGTATTGAGCTGCGACATGTTCACCGCATCGCTGTCACCTACACCATCCGCCACGTTGGTGATTGTGGTACCGCCGGTGTGGGTGCTGTTGTCGTAGGTACTGCCACCCAGGGTAATGGTGTTGTGGGTACTGTCGTCGTACTTGACTGCATCGGCCACAGAGGCAGCGGCGCCTGCAGCGACTGCTTTCAATTGCTCGACGTTAACCGCATCCGCATTGTCTGCACCGGCCGACAGGCCAGTGATACGGCGATCACCGATGTTGACCTCACCGGTCGCCGTGCCGCCGACCGAATAAGCCTGGTGACTCAGGGTGCTGCCGTCCGCAACCGAGCCTGCGCCCAGTGCCACGCTACCGTCAGCGCTGGAGATTGCGCCCATGCCGATGGCCACTGAATCCTGGCCCGAAGCAACCGAATCGGTGCCGGTGGAGTTGGCGTGGAAGTACTTGGTGCCGGTCTCGAAGATGTTGGTCAGCGCGTTACCCAGGTTGGTGATCGTGTTGTTGGTGGAGAACAACTGCGAACCGTTCACTGTGTCAGTGCTTGAAGCAGACAGGTCACCAGCGGCTACGTTGGTGATCTTGTTCGGGCCAGTACCACCGTGGTTAGCGTTGTAGGCGCCGTTGCCGCCATTAGCCGCTGGATCCCACTGCAGCGCATCGTCCGTCAATCTATTGATGTTCGTGGTGTTGGTGGCGATGTCTGTGGTGTTGAGGGTTACCTGTTTGTTGGTGGCGTTCAGTTGTGAACCGTTCACCGCATCGGTGCTGGTGTCGCTTAAACGGCCTGCGGCCACGTTCGTGACGGTACGCTCGGCGCCTACATCGCCCACGCTTACCGTACCCACGGGCGCCTGGCCAGCAAAGGTGTAGTCATTACCACCGATGGTTGTACCGCTGGTGCCCGCGGTTACCTGAGTTTTCGCGCCGTCACCCAGGGCGACGCTGCGGTTCACATTCGCCACTGCGCCCATACCTATCGCAATAGCATCGGTACCGGTCGCAGACGAGTCCGTACCCGTAGAGTTGGCGTGGAAGTACTTGGTGCCCTGGTTGTAGATGTTGCTAACGTTATCACCCAGGTTGGTGATGCTGTTGTTGGTTTCGGTCAACTGAGAGTAGTTCACCGCATCACTTGGAGCCTTGCCATCCGCCACGTTGGTGATGCTGGTGCCACCGATGTGGGTGCTGTTGTCGTAGGTACTGCCACCCAGGGTAATGGTGTTGTGGGTACTGTCGTCGTACTTGACCGCGTCTGCGTCGACAGCAGAGATTGCCTGATTGGTCGCGTATAGCTGGCT
Organism: Pseudomonas sp. Irchel s3h17; assembly: GCF_900187505.1. Lineage (GTDB taxonomy): Bacteria > Pseudomonadota > Gammaproteobacteria > Pseudomonadales > Pseudomonadaceae > Aquipseudomonas. The sequence goes on along the minus strand of NZ_FYDL01000007.1, from coordinate 228,927 downwards.
GCCATTGATGGCGTCGGTACTGGTGGTACTGACCTGACCCGCCGCTACGTTGATGATCTGGCGCTCGCCGTTGACTGAACCCACGCTCACTACACCTGACGGCGACCCGCCCGCGTAGTTGTAGGTAGTGCCATTGATGATGCCCGTGGGCGTAGCCACCATTGCTCTGTCGGTACTGTTGTTGCCTAGCACCACACTGTTGCCCTGCGTGGTCGTGACGTTATTGCCAACCACGAATGTGTTGTCATTCGAGATCGTGTTGCCGTTACCCAGACTGTAGCTGTTGTTGCCGGACACTCCGTCAAAATTGAAGGTGAGCCCGGTACCGATGGCTCCGGAGTTACTGCCTGTCACCACGTTCTGGGCGCCGATGCTGATGCTGGTCGAGCCCTCGGCACGAGTAGCAGTGCCCAACGCGATGGCGCTCGATCCGGAGGCTTTTGCCCTGTCCCCTATCGCCGTGGCTCCCGAATTGCTCGCCACCGCTATATTACCGATACCCGTGCTGTTGTAGCCCGATGCGGTGGTCCAAGTACCTAATGCGACCGCGTTCGTACCCGAAGCAACCGGAGCATTACCGATACCGACAGCGCTGTAGCCGGTGGCCTTGGTACCTGAACCAATAGCAACCGTATAACCTTCGGTAGCAACAGCCGAGAAACCCAAGGCCAAAGACTTCACGATACTTGTGTTACCACTGACGCCAGAAACCGCGCCTTGACCAAGCGCCATACTTTGCGATCCAAAGGCTGACGAGCCATCACCGAGCGCGATGGCGTTATACATTTGCGCCGACGAATTCTGGCCTATGGCTATCGCGCCGCCTATGTGCCCATCGGCATCTATAGCGCCATTAGCTTTCGCAGCAGCCCCCAGCGCCAAGTCATTCACTTGTGATGCGCTTGCTCCCTCGCCGCATGCAAGAGCCTTGTCGCCGGAAGCCAAGGGCGCGGTCACCCACACTCCATTTACCAAACAGGTATTGCCCGCATAAGCAACGTTTATGGAACCTGTTCCGAACACTAATACCGCAGCGGCAAGCTTTGTGAGCGAACTCATCTGCTTGCGGTCGCCCATGGCCGGCGCGTCGGTAGTGGTTGCGACGCGGTTGGCGCCTACGGTAGTGGGCTTGGTCTTGCCAGTTGCAAGTTCGGAAGCAACAACCCACGTATTGAGTGTCGCATTCCAAACCAATTTGAAAATCCTGTTCATTATGTATAAGTCCTACTCAAGTGGGCCGAGGGACCCCAGATGAACTACCCGAGGTGCGGCAACTTTATGTAGGTTTATTCAAATTTAATGTAGGAAACTTCCCAGCGCTCTTTCCTTACAAGCATATTTTTACACACTGCTAACTCACGCCACTCGAGCAGGAAATTTCCTACAAGCAATTGGCTTTTGCCCTACATTCTCAACGCTTTATTTGGCGACGAATTCGGGTATCCACGAGTAGTTTCCGTCTAAACTAACGCCCTGCCGGGATAACTCTATCGAGGGTGAAATTTACAACGGTCACCGGTTTACCTCTCAGGCTCGCTTAACCATTCATGCTTCGCCAAACGACCATCACCGCAAGCTTTACAAGTGGTTGACACAAGGAAGTACCATAACGACCGACCACCCCCTCTCGAATCCGCTCTACCCTCTGGGACAAAAGGATTTCATTCTGGTTTTTCCTGTCGGGTCCGGCATAAAGCCGGTTTATGCCGTGACTGGTTTTCGGTCCCTTTTAAAACGACTGACCTGCCGGCCTCTACGCTTAAGCCAGATTGAGGCTCAGTTCGTCGGCCAGTTGCTCCATCTCCTGTTGCAATGCATCCACCACCCCAGCCAATTGGGAGTCGTCTCGGCCAGCGCAGACCGCTTCAAGATGCTCGCAGCACTGGATCAGTCGTTGAGCCTTGATGATGCGCGCGCCCCCCTTCACCCGGTGAGCCAGGTCAGACAATGCTTTGAGGTCGTGCTTGGTGAACAACCGAATCAACCGCGCCATGTCCTCTTGATTCGCGGTGGACAGTTCATCAATCAGGCTGTTGATCGCCGCTTTATCTCCCCGAGTCAGTTGCTTGAGGCTGCCCAGGTCAATCTCATTGCTCCTCTGCACGGAGGTCTCCACCTCGCTGCGCACCACAGGCACTACGGCATCCAGGCACGCCTTCAACTCCTCCAGCCCGATGGGCTTGAACAGACAATCGTCCATGCCTGCCTCGATGCAGCGGATCCGCTCTTCCTGTTGGGCGTTTGCGGTAAACCCCAGGATCAAACACGGTACGAGGCCTTTGGCGCGCTCCTCTTCACGAATGGCATGAGTCAACTGGTAGCCGTTCATCACCGGCATGTTGCAGTCGGTGATCACCACATCGAAGCATTGATTGCGCCAGGCTTGCAGGCCACGCCCGCCATCTTCGGCATCACTCACCCGGTGTCCGAGGTGGCTTAGTTGCTGAGACATCAGAAGACGATTGGCGGGATAGTCATCGATAACCAACACATTCAGCACATGGTGCTGTGGGGCAATTTCGAGCGGCGTTATCCCGGGCAGTTCAGCCAATGGTTCCAGTGTCGGCAAATTCATGTGTACTTCAACCTTTGTACCCTTGCCGAAAACGCTGCTCATGAGCAAACGCCCGCCCATCATTTCGCACAGCGTCCGACTGATCACCAACCCCAACCCTGAACCACTGCGCCCGGACTGGGTGTTATTACTCGCTTGGGTAAACGGGCTGAACAAACTCTGCTGGTCTTCATCCGAGATGCCAATACCGGTGTCTTCAATGACAAGGACCACGGTCATGAACTGTGGATTTTTGGCGGGGCGTGCCTGCATGCTCAGTCGCACCTGGCCGTCCTGGGTGAACTTGATCGCGTTACTCAGCAGGTTGGAAACAATCTGTTTGAAGCGTAAAGGGTCAATGAGCACATCACTCTGCATTTGGAAGTCCAGATCCAGTAGCAGGCTCAGACGCTTTTGCCGGGCGACACCTTCGAACACCCGCAATACCGACTCCAGAAGCTCACGTAAATTGGCCCGCTCTGGCGACAGGGACAAACGCCCGGACTCGATTCGGGCAATGTCCAGAATATCGCCGATCAGGTCCAGCAGGCCACGAGCAGCGCCAGACGCTACCTCAATCGCAAACCGGTCCGTCACGCCTTGATCAGCCTTTTTCATCGCAAGCTCAAGCATGCCGATGATTGCATTCATGGGCGTGCGGATTTCATGGCTCATCGTGGCCAAAAACAGACTTTTGGCACGATTGGCATCATCGGCACGCTCCTTGGCCTCGTCGGCGACCGCCTTCGCCTCACGCAATTGCCCAACAAGTGCCTGGCGCTCGCTGATGTCAATCCATCCTGCAATCACACCGCCCACTTCGCCCTGACTGTCGCGATACGGCAGCATCCAGTGATAAATCTCCAGTTTACGGCCATCCTGCATCGTTATTTCACGGTCTCGAACCATAGGCGAGCCCTTGCTGATGATCCGCTGGAACTCCTCCTCGTAACTCCTCGCGTCCTCGGGGTAGAGCAACTTCACTGTTGCCTTGCCAATCACCGCCTCGCGCTCTACCCCAAAGGCCTTGAGGTAACTGGAGTTGCAAATCAGCAAAACCCCATTCCGGTCCCGGACATAAATCGGATGGGGTGTACCATCGATCAAGACCCGCATGAATTCCAGTTGCTCGTTGAGTGCACGCTCAGCCTCATCGCGCCTACGCAACGCCATCTTCATATAGGCAATCCATACCAACGCCAGCACCAACAGCACCAGAACCCCACAAATAGCCTGGATGAAGAGCGTTCTGTTACGCGTCCAATAGCTGTCTTCGATCATCACGTCGTTACGCCAGCGATTCGTGACCTCATCCATTTCCTCGGGCGGGATGCTCAACAGTGCCTTGTCGAGAATGGAGTGGAGTTCCAACGCTCCACGGCTTGTCGCGAAGGCCATGCGCGCGAGGTCGTTACCGATGGTGCTGACGACTCGCAACTGTCCGTCAAAGCGATGATTGACCGTGTAATTGCTGACGATCAGCGGACCCACCATGGCGTCAGCCTCCCCGCGTACGACCATACTCATCGCGTGTTCCGAGTCGTCAGCATCCACTAGTTGGATGTTTGGAACGTTGCTCGTCAGCCATTCGTGCATGTCATTATTGCGACTCAGCGCCAAGCGCTTGCCCGCCAGTTTTTCCAGCGAAAAAGAGATGTCGGCATTCGCTTTGGCTATCAGCACATAGGGCGAAGTCAAGTAAGGTCGTGTGAAATGCAGCATACGCTCGCGCTCCGAACTCGGAGTGAGCGTTGCTATGAATTCAGAATCATTGTTGCCAACATTTTCTACCATCGCAGAAACCGCCGGCATTACCCGAATATCAAACTTCAACCCTGTGCGGAGCGATACTTTGCTCAACACATCACTGGCAATACCTACAAACTCGCCATTTTTGTTGAAGAATGACAAAGGCGGATAACCATCCACTACATTGACCCGTACACTCGGATGCTCATCCAGCCATCGCTGCTCACTGCCACTAAAATTCAGGCGCTGTTTACCTGGCATGCTCTCCCCGCCCGCCCCCCAACGGTTCATGATTTCCATGCGAGCACTCACGGGAATCGCGTTGATCGCCGCATTGACGACACGAATCAGGGTTCGGTTTGCGTTATTCATTGCAAAACTGAAATCGCGAACCTCCATGCGGGAGAAGTCCGCCAACTCGACATTGCTAATAAAGTTATTATTGATCAGATAATTGGCGCTGACAGAATCGCCAAGATAAACATCCGCCTGGCCAAACGCAACAGCACCAATGGCGCTCAGCATCGAGGGATAAACTTGCAAGGTCGCATTAGGGTAAAAAGCCCGTACGGTATCGGGAGAAATGTAGTGGTAAAGCATGGCAATGGTCTTGCCTTGCAGGTCAACCGGCAAATCACCGCTGTCACCCTTGCGGGTGATCAATGTGGGTTTGTCATTGGCATAGGGATGACTGAGCACTATGTTCGGAGACTGCGTCTCGAACTCATTGGCCGTCCCGACAAAATCCACTTCTCCTTTTCTGACCGCGTCTAAAACCTCGCCGCGATTGGCATACCGGCGAATTTCAACCCTGACCCCCAAAAGCTCGGCAACCAACTGCGCATAGTCAACCGTCACCCCTTCCATCTGATCATTATTGTTCGTCATATCGAACGCCGCGTAATCAGGAGCGGAGGCACCCAATACCAATACGCCCTTGCCGCGCAACCAACGCCAATCTCTCCCATCGAGCGTTACGTGGTAAGCACCGTTGACGCTCGATCGGCTCAACAAGCTCAGCGTGCTTGGCTCTGCCATTACGGGAGAGCTGAAATTGGCCGCAATAACCAGCACGACCACCGACAGACAGAATGAAAGGGACTTCATCATTTAGAGCAGATCATTGCGTTTGGCGAAATCGGCGAGATACACCACTGACGTCACATTGAGCTTCTCGATCAGCCGAGCCTTGTAAGTACTGACGGTCTTGTTACTCAAGAGCATAATGTCACCAATTTCTTTATTACTGAGCCCATTTGCCAGTTGCTTAAGAATTGCCAGCTCTCTATTCGAGAGAGAATCAATCAGCTCGTCATCGGTTGCACTTCCATCACTGCGACGAACAGAAATGGCCTGCAAGTCTGGAAAATAGCTATAACCGGACATAATGACCTTGACGCCCCTGGCCAGCTCATCAAGACCATCGGTTTTGGAGATGTAACCCGCCGCACCGGCACTCATACACCTCATAGAATAAAATCGTGCAGACAACGAGGTTAATACCATGATCCTGGTGGAGACCTGCAACGCTCGAATACGTCGAATAACTTCCAGACCGTCTAGCTTCGGGATAGTGATATCAAGCACAACTATGTCGGGTTTATGCTCAATAATCAGTTGAACGGCATCGACGCCATTATCGGTTTCCGCGACGACTTCAAAACCTTCATGCGCCAGCAGCATTTTGACTGACGAACGTATAAAAGGATGATCATCTACAACGATTACTTTTAACATATTAGTCCCTGTTGACCCCCAAGATAACCACGGCGCAATGGGTGATTTGAACACCCACATCCAAGCCAACAGACAGCTTCACTACCTCTCTATGATCGGCAGGTGTGAGGCTATCATTAGCGCTTGTTACAATTCATTTACTGGAGTCTTTCGCGCAGCCAGTTTCGAAGTCCCTTGGCGTACATCGGACGTCCCAGGAAAAACCCCTGCCCCTCTTCGCAGCCCATTTGCACCAATGAGTCTCGAACCCATTTGCTGCCGATGCCTTCGATGACCAGGCTCATGTTCAGCGACTGAGCCAGCGCCAGCGTGCTGGTCACCATGGTTTTACTGAAGGGGTGATGGAGGGTATTTACAAATTTCTTATCAAGTTTTATCTGGCTGAAAGGGAGATGGCAGAGCAGTTGCAGTGAAGAAGCCCCCAACCCGAAATCGTCAATTGCCAGACCACAACCGAGCATACGCAAGCGCAAAAGGTTGTCCCGCGCCTTGGGATCCAGATCAAGCAGATCGCTTTCCGCCACCTCGAAAATCAATAACGAGCCTGGAAGTTCATATCGCTTAAGGGCGTACTGTATGTAATCAGCCAAATCGTCCGAGGCCAGCTGCGAGGCATGCAGATTGAACGCGATATCGACATTCGTGTTTTGCCTGCGCACGTCGCTTAAAAAGCTCAGGCCCTGCTCCAGAACCTGCTCGAACATTTCGTCAATCAGGTTGTGTGCCAACACCTCGGCCAGAAAATCACGAGGCAACAACAAGCCCCGCGTCGGATGTTCCCAACGGACCAGCGCCTCGACGCCTGTAAAGGTGCCCTCGCGCAAAGTGAGCTTGGGCTGATACCAAGTCTGGAACTCACCTTGCGCCAATCCCCTGCGGATATCATAGGCGCAAGGTGCTTGTTTCGACTTCTCGGGCTCTACCTTCGATTCCCCCCAGCGTTGCCGGTATTGCTGAATTATCCGATGCAAGGGGCGCATCTGCATGGGTTGGCTCATGACCCCGAGCAGCTCCAGGCCGACTAAAAGCGCCGTTCTCTCAAGTGCACGACTCACCGTAGGCTGCAAGGTGCCGCATAGCGCTACGGCCCGGACCATTCCTGTTCTCGCCGCCTGTTGAAGAAACTCCAGATGATCAAGGTCTCTGCCAGCCAAGTCACACAACACGATATCAACGCCACCGGAGGTCTCTAACTCACGCAATGCCTGCCTGGCATCAGTCGCTTGAAGGATATCTGTCACGCCCAATCGCCGGAGCATCATTACATGGATTCTGCGCGTAAACGCGTAGTCATCCAGCACCAGAACCCTCGGGTATTTCATTTTTGGTCAATCGCTCTACTAGTTCCAGGAAGCGTTGAATACTGGTTAAAAAGAAGTACGTTCGCCGTAGGAAACAGCCCCCTATCTTGTAGGGGTTTTCCCAGAGCACAGCTGCGGCGCGATCAATGAGGTACGGCCGTACGGATTTCACCCTCGACCAAGCGCGCAGCGCTATTGCCCAAAGGGTCCTCGGTATTCAAGTCAGCACCTTTGCTCACCAGGGCATCCAGCAATTCCACCCGCTTAAACAATCCGGCGTACATGGCGGCGGTCTGGCCAGCACCGTTGCGCTGATCCGGGCTGCAATCAGTCGCAAGCAAGCGCCGGGCGATTTTCATCTCGCCCTTGAAGATGCTCCCCATCAGAGCGGTATTACCTCTTTTATCCTGAGCACAGGCATCCGCACCCGCCGCCAACAATTGCTCGACCGCTTGGGCCTGACCGTGATAAGCGGCCAGAATCAACGCGGTGTAGCCCTTATCGTCCTGCGTATCGAGGGAGTAGCCCGCCGCTATAAAGGTGTTGAGCATCTCGACGTCGCCCCGGCGTGCGGCGTCGAAATAGTAAGCCTGTAACTGCGCCTTCATGACGACCGGATTCGTTGGCACCCCCCGTTCAGCACCCGCCCCGGCATAAGCGCCCAGCGACCAACAGGCTAAAAACAGCGAAACATACATGCGCATGAAGTGATTCCTCTGTCTCGGAACGACGTCATGCCCACCACGGCATGGCGTCGGATTGAGTACGATGCGATCAGTCAGTCAGCTTGGTTGCCAGAGCCTTGACTCGAGCCAGGTCGCCCTTGGCGACCTTGGTCACACCGGTGCCGTATTCCGGATCTGCCTTATAGAGGAACGACAGCATGATGTGTTTGCTCTCGTCATCGGTATTGGCCAATGAACCGCCGAAATTTTCGATCAGATCCTTACGCTCCTTCGTCGTGAAAGAACGATACAGATCGCCCGCCTGCTTGAAGTTCTGCTCGCGCTGGATCTTCGCTTGCTGGGTGCTACCCGACAACGCCAGTTGGCTGTAACGTGCGGCGTGCAGCTCCTCACGGGGCATCAGGCGGCTCGGCTGGTAGTTCACACCGGTACCGGTGCTGGCGGTATTCATCGCGCCATCCTGATTACCGTTGTTCACAGCGACTTTCGGCGCGTTGATCGGCAGTTGCAAAGCGTTGGCGCCCAGGCGATACATTTGCGTATCCGCATAGGAGAACACCCGCCCTTGCAGCAGGCGGTCTTCCGACGGTTCAATACCTGGCACCAGGTTGGCCGGAGCCATGGCCACCTGCTCGGTTTGCTGGAAAACGTTGGCTGGATTGCGGTTCAGGACCATCTGACCGACTTTACGCTCAGGCACACCCGGCCAGATTTTTGTGGCATCCAGCGGGTCGAAATCGAATGTCGACAGGTCCTGTGGGTTCAATACCTGAACATACAGATCCCATTTGGGGAAGTCGCCCTTCTTGATATGGGCAACCAGATCGTTAGTCATATGACTGTAATCACGACCTTGAACTTCAGTGACCTGTTTCGGATCAAGATTATTGATGCCCTGCAGACTTTTCCAGTGGAATTTCACGTAATGCACTTCGCCTTTGGCATTAATCAACTTGTAGGCGTGCACTCCATTGCCGTCCATTTCCCGGTAACTGGCCGGAGTCCCCGAGTTTGAATACAGCTCGGTCAAGGTACGGGTAGCTTCCGGTACATGGGAGAAGAAATCGAAACGGCGTGAGTCATCATCCAGATTGGTTTGTGGATCAGGTTTGAACGCGTGGACCATGTCCGGGAACTTGATGGCATCCCGAATGAAGAAGGTTGGGAAGTTATTGCCCACTAGATCCCAATTGCCATCCGCCGTGTAAAACTTGGTGGCGAACCCCCGTGGGTCACGCAGGGTTTCCGGTGAGTGATTGCCATGCACCACTGCCGAGAAGCGCACGAACACCGGTGTAGACTCACCCACAGCGAAAACCTTAGCCTTGGTAAGATCACTCAGGCCGTCGGTGACGGTGAAAGTACCATGGGCACCGGTTCCTCGAGCGTGCACTACCCGCTCGGGGATACGTTCGCGGTCGAAACGCTGAAGCTTCTGGATCAACTGAACATCTTGCAGCAATACCGGACCGACTGTGCCCGCAGTTTGTGAGTTCTGATTATCACCCACCGAGGCACCGTTATCACGGGTCAGCGTAGCGGCCTGTACGGAAAACGAAAGCAGACTCGCGGCAAGAGCGCCAAGTATGCGTCGTTGGGAAAAAGCCCCCAGGCCAGTCGTGGTAGTCATTGGAGTTCCTCTGATTTTATAGGGCGCATCCATATGCGCCCCCCCAGAGACTAATGACCACATGGTCAGACTATAAATTGAAAGACTTGAAGAGCGTGATAGATAAAAACATCTGGCTTGATTAGCCCAACCTGAAAGTATTGCACCACCCCCTTCAGCGCTATCAAGCGCCGCTAGTGGTTTGCGATCAGCCGTTTCCACAAACGCTGATCCTACTCTCGCAGGCAAAGACATTGCCCACTGAGCCGCTGCCAAAACCACGGCAACCCAACGCGCTCAACTTCGATGTCGGCACCCTGCTCTACCAATGGGTCGGTGTCGGTCTGACTTAGATCCACGGCATGGCGTGAATCGGCAAAGCCAAGGCGATCACAGCTACCGCTCGAAAGATCGCGGTCCTGTTCTACGACGCCATGCGTTTGTGCATGAACTATCAAGATCCCGGGGCAGATCACTACGAACGAAAATATCGGGAGCGAGTAGTAAAAGGTCTACATCGACGCGCGACTGAGTTTGGATTCACGCTGCAACCAACCGAGGGGGTTTCTCAGGAGACTGAGAATTGTCCTACAGACCGTGAAAGATTGGTGGACATACACTCGCGAATAATTGCACGGACGCAGGTCAACCATACACCCATGTCTAAGGTAAACGAGACAGAATGTGCTATCTAGTATTCATCGTCATAGCCGTAATCACTTCCACCCTTGGATTATCGCTGTATGGTTGGTATCGCCATCTTCAAGCCGAATAGGATGACGTTGCTCAGCAAGCATGCCTTGGCATCCTGCCAACCGAACACACCCCTCGTATCAGTTAGACTCCCACGTCCAAACGGCATCGGCCAGCAGCACCAACAGCCTATCGAAAATACCTCACCTCGTTTAGATGCAGCCCCCAGAGCGCCCAGACAGCCCGCCCAGTAGAGATGCCCTGCAAAAAACCCTTGGGCATTACCCGCCCTGCCGGCTCCCTGTGACCAAGGGGCTTCGCCATCCAGTAGATGAATACTGATGCCGTCGAATGTATGACGACAGGCGAAATCCAGCAGGTCAATCGGTCGGCATTGGCTGGCCCGCTGCCTTGTGGCGCAGCTATGCAGCAAACGCCACCGGATTAACGGCAGGCCGCCCCCTGGGCCTGGCCCATGACGCAGTGCTCGGCGTTATGCCAACTGCCAGTCATACTGTCGCCATTGATGCTGGTCGCTGACCTGTTTCAGCGCTGGCGCGGGATTGACGACACACGCATGCTGGACCGCGTGCAATAGCGGCAAGTCATTCACCGAGTCACTGTAGCCATAGCTGCCTTGCAAGCTGTTGCCATGGATCTGCAGCCACGCCTGCAAGCGTTCTACCTTGCCTTCCCGAAAACTGAGCACCCCTTCGGTTGCGCCGGTAAAGCTGCCGGCTACCTGTTCAAGTTCGATGGCGATTACCTCGTCCACGCCCAGCATGGCGGCGATACGGCGGACGATAAAGTCAGCCGTCGCCGAGATGATCAAGAGTTTGTTTCCCCGTTGACGATGCCACTCGATTTGTCGACGCGCGGCTGGAAATATGCGCGTGGGAATCATGCTGGAGACAAAGTCATCGGCCCATCGCTCCACTTCGCTGACGGCCACGCCAGACAACGGCTGGAGCGTAAAGTCCATGTACTGCGCCATGGACAGTTCGCCCAGATGATAGGCGTGCATCATCGCCTGCTCGGTGACCAGCATGTCGGCGGCGGCCACTCCGCGCTTCACCAGGTAGCGCAGCCAGAGACTGGAGCTGTCGCAATCGATAAGGGTGTCGTCCATGTCAAAAATAGCCAGCGTCGTCATGCGACCTCCTGCAGTTCTTCCCGATTGAACAGCAAGTCGAGTTGCGCGCCCGCCGGCAGCAAGGACCCAGAACTGCGATTGAGCAGATCGACCATCAACGAACAACCCTGCGCATCGACGTGATAACGGATGACGTTGCCGAGCAGTTGATGGTGACGTACCGTGGCGCGGCACGGTGCGCCCAGATGCGGGCCATAGCTGCGACCGGCTTGCGCCACATGGATCGCTTCCGGCCGGATTGCCAGTTGCCCTTGTATGTGCAGGCCAAGCAGTCGTTGCGCCTGGCTGGCGTCCAGCAGGTTGTAGCTGCCCATGAAACGCGCGACAAAACCATTGGCCGGTCGCGTGTAGATGGTCTCGGCGCTGCCTTCCTGTACGATGCGACCGCCATCCATGACGATGATGCGGTCGGACAGCATCAGCGCTTCTTCCTGATCGTGGGTCACGAAAATGGTCGTCAGTTTCAGCTGCGACTGGATCCGCCTGATCTCTTCCTGCAGGTGCTTGCGGATGCGTGCATCCAGTGCCGACAGCGGTTCATCCAGCAGCAGGATGCGTGGTCGCACCACCAATGCCCGTGCCAGGGCGACTCGCTGACGCTGGCCGCCGGAGAGCTGGCTCACGAATTTGTTCTCGTGCCCCTGCAATTCAACCAGGCTCACCGCTTCGGCCACGCGCTGCAAGGTTTCCTCGACACAGACGCCCTGCATGTTCAGGCCAAAGGCGATATTGCCCGTCACCGTCAGGTTCGGAAACAACGCATAGCTCTGGAACACCATGCCGATGCCACGTTTCTGCGGAGCAACATGGGTAATGTTATTCCCCGCCACATGGATCTGACCGCCATCAACCTCAGTCAACCCTGCGATACAGCGTAACAAGGTCGACTTGCCGCAACCGCTGGGGCCGAGCAGGGTCAACAGTTCGCCTTCCTTGATAGTGAAACTGATGTCGTCAAACACCCGGGTCTTGTCCGGGCTTTTGCCGAAAGATTTAGATAACTTGGAGACTTCAAGATAATTCATCGCACTGTCCTATCGGCTCAAGCGGGTGGCAATCCAGGTCACGCCCAGCGTAAATATGAAATAACTCATCACCACGGCACTCACAAAATGGCCACTGGTGGAGCGCACGGAATAGAGATAGACGTTCAAGGTTTCGTAACGGCTGCCAACCAATATGTTGGCGAACACGAACTCGCCCAGCAGGAAGGAGAAAGAGAGAAACAAGGCGGCCATCAATCCCTTGCGGATATTCGGCAAGACCACTCGTAGAAAAGCTGCGGGAGTACTTGCCCCCAGCAGATGCGCCGCATCCATCAGGTCGCGCACGTTCAGCCCTTGCAGACCATTGGCGAGTGCCCGGTACATGAACGGCAGAACAATCGTGAAATAACACCCTATCAGTACCCACGGCGTGCCAATCAGCGGTAACGGGCCGTCGGCATAAATCTGCAACAAGCCCACCGACGACACCACAGGCGGCACCGCGAACTGGATCAGAATCAGGATGTTCATCCAACGATCCAAGTGCGGAAAATAATAGAACACGACAAAAGTGGCAGGCACGATGACCACTGTGCTGAAGACCAGTGTGCCCAGTGCAATCAACAGGGAATGACTAAATGCGCTCAAGAAGCGCGGCTCTTGCCACAACTTGAGATACCAGTCGAACGTCAGCCCGTCGGGTAATATCGTTGCTCCCCAATGCTGGGAAAACGAATAAACCAGGGTCGCCAGAACAGGGACACTGAGTAGAGCCATCAAGCCATACAGCACGAACTGGTGATAACGGTTAGTGTGCATGGTAGCTTCTCTTCATCAAGAACTGGTTGACCATCGCCACGAACACCAGCATCGACACCAGAAGCACGGACAGTGCGGCCGCCAGGTTCGGTTCCAGCGAAATGTCCCCAGCGACCAGGCTGGAAATCCGGATGGTGACCAGGTTGTAGTTGGAGGTCATCAGTGCGTACGCACTGGCATACGCCCCCATGGCATTGGCCAACAACAAAATGAACGTACCGAAAACCGCCGGCATCAGCACCGGCAACGCAACCCGGCGCCAGTAACTGGCGCGACTGGCACCCAGCAAGGAGGCGGCCTCTTGCCAATCGTCCTGCAGTGCATCAAAGGCTGGATAGAGCAACAGTACCGCCAGCGGTATCTGGAAATAGCTGTAGATCAGCGTCAGCCCAGTCTGCGTGTATAGATCAAAATCAGTCAGCCAACCCCAACGCCGCAAGAGCAACGTCACAGCACCATTGGTTCCCATCACGATAATGAAGGCGAATGCCAATGACACCCCACTCAGGTTGCCCGTCATGTTGGTGAATGCCACCGTTATGTCGCGAACGGTGCAATCCACCCGTTTCAACGAAGCGGCGGCCACCAGCGCGATGGCTAATCCAATCAAGCTGGAGCAGACGGAAACCCAGAGGCTGTTGCCAAAGGCCTGACGGTAAAACGGAGAACTCAGTATTTCGCTGAAGTTCGCCAGCGACCATGCACCATCAACTTGCACGCTGTTGATCAGCAGCCATGCTGTCGGCGCCAGTGAAAACAACGCCAATACACATAACAAGGGCAGCAGGACCAGCGCCGCCCGCCAATGGCGAAAGCGTGGACAATGCCGGGTGTCGATAATCACTGGGGTGGCCAGCGGGTTCGATGCAGCTGTCATACGACTAGCAACTCCGTGTTCCTTGGGTTTTGATAAGTGATAGCGGGGCACTGCGGCAGTAAAGCTTTAGTGCGGCCAATGCCCCGAACACTGTTCTCATGGCCACCTCTAAAAACCGTAGTGAACGAGTAACGTTCGCGCAGTGGTTTGTAGAGGCGACCTAACACCATGGGCATTACTTGTTATAAATCATGACTTGCTCTTGCCACTGGCGCGGTATGGCCTTGGTGGTCCCCTCCCACGCCACGAAGTCCTGGATCGGTTTGGCGTTGCTATATTGCGAAGCAGGCAACATCTTGTCCTTTACATCTTGTGGCAGGACCACGTCGCTACGTATCGGACGCGCGAAACCGCGGGCCAGGTTAATCTGGCCGGCATCACTGAAGATGTATTCACGCACCAGTTTGGCGGCGTTCGGATGCTGCGCGTATTTGTTGATCAGGGTTGAATAGCCGGCACTCACGCTGCCATCTTCTGGAATGGAGACCGTGAACAAGGATGGATCAATCTTGTCGCGGTAGCCCAATGAGGTGAAGTCCCATAACAGCGCGACCTCCACTTCACCTTTTTCCAGGTTGGCAATACTCGCATCGGTCATGGAGAGCCGCCCTTGCTTAGCCAGCTCGGCAAATAACCGATACGCAGGTTGCAGATTCTTTTCGTTGCCGCCATTGGCGATCGCCGCTGCCAGCAGCGCACTGTTGGCCTGTGCCGAAACACCTACTTCGCCTACGGTCACCTTATAGTTGCCTTTGAGCAAATCGCCCCAGGTCTTGGGCGGATCCTTGACCAGCTTGTTATTGCTGATGAAGGAAATGGTCCCGCTGTAAGCCACGACCCAATGGCCATCTTCGTCCTTGGCCCACGCCGGGATTTCGTCCCAGTTGCTCGGTTTGTAGGCTTGGGTTACCCCCTTCCTGACGGCAATCGGACCGAACGATTGGCCAACGTCGCCAATGTCGCCTGATGCGTTCGATTTCTCGGCTTCGAATTTGGCGATTTCCTGCCCGGAGCTCATGTCGGTATCCAGGTGTACCAGGCCATATTTTTGCGTGATCTGGGTCCACGTATCTTTCCAGTTAGCCCAGTTATCCGGCATCCCCAGGCTATTGACCGCGCCTTCCTTTTTGGCTGCGGCGACTAAAGCATCCATGTCCTGTTGCGCATACGCAGCAGGAACTGCAATCGACAAGGCACTTGCAAGCAAACTCGTAATCAGGATTTTTTTCATGACTTAGCCGTGTGGTATAGACCAGATTGGGGCGGAAACTGGATACTACCCAGAGGAAATGACCGAAATATGACACTCGGGATGCTGGGACACTGCCCCCCAATGCGATGAGATATGCGCAATGCAACAGGGCTGTCGTCGCGCCAGGTAATGTCTGCCGATACCACGCTCGTTGCGCGCCCGGCTCGACCAGGAACAGGAAAGACGGCGCAATGCCAAGATGCACCAGAACGCGGACGACGGACGAGCACCCGCTGCGGGAGATCAAACGTCAGGGAGGTAGTGGGCCAGGTGTGCCCGAAGAGCATCAGTTGAGCGTCGTAAAGGGAATGAAATCATTAACTGGGATAACATCAGCGCTCGAAAATCATCCAGACCTTCACCGTGACAAAAAAAATCACCACCCAAGCCGCCACCATCCATCACGCCCTGGCAACGCAGATCATCGATGGCACGCTGGCATCCGGTAGCAAGCTCCCTTCCGAGCGAGAACTGAGCGAGCTGTTTTCCACGACCCGCATCACGCTCAGAGAAGCCCTGCAAAGAATGGAAGCGCAAGGATCGATCTATCGGGAAAGCAGGCGTGGCTGGTTTGTTACCCCTCCCCGACTGGTGTACAACCCCTTCACACACTCACTGTTCCACCAGATGGTCGAGAGTCAGGGGCGCAAGGCGATCACACAGGTCATATCGACCAGTACGGAATTGGCGAGCCCGGAGTTATGCCTGAAGTTGGCAGTGCCACCGTTAAGCAAGTTGCACTGTATACGCCGCCTGCGCTCAGTCGATGGGCGCCCCGTGATGTTTGTAGAACATTATCTGAAACCCGAGTTTTTCCCGGACATATTGAAACTGGACCTGAGTCAGTCGCTGACATTGATTTACCGAAAGCACTATGACATCCATTGCGGCCGCGCCACTTTTGATATTTACCCGACCGCGGCACAGGCCAGCGTGGCGAATTATCTCAATCTGCCAGAAGGCAGCCCGCTGCTAATGATCATTCGCGTCAACTACGATCAACATGGACAGATACTTGATTGCGATCGCGAGTTCTGGCGTCATGACGCAGTCCGAATCACCATGGATAGCCAGGCGCTGCATTCCGACAAGGTCGCTTGACCATGCTCATGGTTGAACAAAAACCATGCGCTTGAGGCTCGCGTTAGCGCTTTATCCACGCATAAAGACAGTGAATCGATACGCCAGGCGTGCCGCGACATCGGCTACTGGCAGTTGATCTTCGGTCACTTGATTGACTGCCTGGATTTTGAATTCTTCGGGATAACGGGGACGGCAGCCTTAAGTCAAATCCAAAGGCAAATACTCGGGTGCAGTCAGACAGGGTTCCCCGCTCGCCTGGCTGCTGGCATGCCTGGCCGCACGGCGCCCGGAAAACACGCAATCCGCGGCAGACAGTCCACTCACATACAGGTTCGATGGAAGTCCGATTGCCGTACGACCGGCCGCATACAAGCCGGTGATCCGGGTGCGGTCCTCGCGCAACACCTGACCGCTGTCCTCATCAACCCGCAGGCCGCCGACCGTCATGGCAGAACAGGGGAAGAGCTTGCTGGAGGCCGAGACATCCACGGCATAGAACGGTCCATCGCTAAGAGCGTGGCATTCCGAGCGACTCTTGCCGAACGCGTCTGGCTCCAGCCCTTCGGCTGCCCGGTTGTAGCGGGCCACGGCCTCCCGAAGGTTGGCCGCCGGCATCCCGAGCTTTTCGGCCAGACCTTGCAGAGTGCTCGCCTTACGGGTCTGGAAGAGCAGTGCCAGCACCAGGGGCAAACGCATGAAGGGAAACAGGTTCTCCAGCACTGCAGACTTCCAGGCACCGCGGTAAAGCGTCCGGTCGAGGATGATGTAGCCCCGGCCCTGCTGATGCTCGTTCATCTTGAGGCCGATAGCCGCGCCATAGAGTTCCTCGTTTACGAAGCGCTGCCCCTGGCTGTTGACGAGAATGCCCTTGGGCCACTGAGAGGGCGGGTTTATGAAGCGCCAGCTGCTCACCCGCTCCATCAGCGCAGCCTCTCCTCCCGCGCTCTGGCCCAGGCGGATGCCACTGCCGTTGTCCCCGCCAGGGGAACCCATCGCCATATTGGAGATGTACTTGGGGGAATGGGCGGCGAGCATCTGCCGGTTCCAGATGAACCCGCCCGCACTCAAGCACACCCCACGCGTCGCCCGGATACGCTGGACGACGCCATGTTCGCGCTGCAGCTCGTCAGCCTTGCGCCAATAACGTTCGGCCTTGCGTTCCAGACGCGCGAATCCCGGCATCGATGAGGGGAGCTTCTGCAGCAGTTGCCGGGCCCTCTCCTGCGCGTCGATGTACGCCTGGGTATGCGGCGAGCCGGGGGGCATCCGGATGACCACCAGCCCAACCACCTCCCCGCTTGCGCAAAGCACCAGGCGGCGAGCTTCGGTTCGTGGCCAGAACTCCACCCCCTGGGCCTGCGCCCGCTGCTGCAGAGGCTCGGTCAGATGAACACCGAAGCCTACCGCCTGGTTGACCGGCGGATGCCAGTACTTGTGACCCCGTGGCGCAGGCTCGGCAACTGCCGCACAGGACGCGGCCAGCGAGCTGTCGGAGTGGTAGAGAAAATAGCCGGAAGGCGGATAGAAGGTCTTCTTCGTGTAGTAGGTGCTGTCGAACCGTACCCCATGCCCCTGCAGCCATTCCAGATCGGCCACACTTCCTTCGCAGAAGCGGCGGAGTGTTTGCGGGCTGACCACGTCCTGTACCTCGAGGTTCAAGTAGCGGTACATAGCCTCGACACTGTCCGTAACGCCTGCCGCACGCTGAATCGGTGTGCCGCCCCCGGCATAGAAAATGCCGCCGTTCATCGCCGTCGCCCCGCCGCCACCAAAGGCATCGACGGCCAGCACTTTCAGACCTTTTTCCGCGGCCTGCAAGGCCGCGCTGATACCTGCGCCTCCATAGCCGACCACGGCGAAATCGGTGGTGACATCCCAGTCGACCTGGTCAGGGCTCTCGACCCGTTCCGGCGCCTCGATACGACTGAACCATTGGGGCGAGTGCGGGCCAAAATCGGACGACATGGCGTTCTCCATGATGCGGCCCCTCTATCGAAGAGGCTGGTGTGAGGATGACCGGCTGCGCTGCAGTGCCCCGCACCGAAGGCCCGCCGGAACCAGGAAATCGGGACACCGCGCTAGCGCGGTGCCCCTCGTACATCAGTCTTGCGACTTGGCTGCCGCCTGAGGTGCGTACTCAGCGAGCTTTTCGGCAGCCTGCTGCTCCCACACGGGTTGTGCGTGGCGGGTGTCGGTTTCGGCCTCGAAGCGGTTGACCATTTCCGGCTTGATATCGGCAATGTCCTCGAAGAACTGCTGGTACCAGCGCCGCAGTTGGTACAACGGGCCGTCGCTGTCGCAGAGCAGCGGATTGTCGATACGGGTCTTGGTTCGCCAGATTGCCACGTCCTGCAGGGTGCCCACGCGATACGCCTCGGCTACGGCAGCGGCGCGAGCGGCATTGTGCTCGGGCGGCAGCATCGGGCTATTGCGGGTGATAAAGCCCATGTGCAGTACGAACTTGTTCGCATGAACCGGGTAGTGCGCGAGGATTTCATAGGTCTCTATCGGCACGTTGCCCGGAATATTGGTCAGCAAGCGCGACACCAGATAGGAGGGACCATGGTAGGTCGTTTCTCCACGTGAAAAGCCATCCAGCTTGCTCAGGTCGCCGGTATAGGCGGCATCCTTCTGATAGCCGGGTTGCTCTGGTTGCGGCCCCATCTCCAGGTACTGAGTGGCGAAATGGTCCTCGAAGACGTTCTTGAAGTAGGTGCTGCCGCCGCCCATGCCCTCGCCATGCACGTAGAAGAAATGCGCGACGTCCACCAGATTGTCGACCAGCTCCCGACTGTTGGTATCGACCTCATGGGTTGACCAGGACCAGCTGCTCCATTCATCACTGAAAGCGCCTTCCAGGTGGGGAATGATCACATCCGGCGGTGGCGGATTGCCCTCGGGGTCGTGCCAGACGAACAGCTGCTTGTTTTCCTCGCAGGTCATGAAACTTTGCGTGCGCGCGCGCGGCGGCACGCGCTTGGCATAGGGGATGGCCGCGCACTTGCCGTCACCGGCCCAACGCCAGTCATGGAAGGGGCAGGCGATGGTGTCGCCCTTGATGGTGCCCTCGCCCAGGTTACCGCCCAGGTGTGGGCAGAAGGCGTTGATGACATTGAGCTGCTTGTTGTGTTCGCCCTCGAACACCACCAGCTTGAGGCCGAATGCCTCGAGGGTATGCGGTTTGCCATCACGGAACTGTTCACTCAGCCCCAGGCAGTGCCAACCGCGGGCAAAACGTTCGCACTGGTCGCTCACGATGATGTGCGGCTTCTCGTTGGCCAGGTTGCTCATAAAGACCTCCAGTCGTTTTTATTGTTTGCAGGCTAAAGACAGTGAATGTCGCTCACCGCCAGGTTGTCGCGAGACCCGTGTCCACCCTCTGTCTATCCCGGGAATACCAGTGGGTCAGGGGTATGTCCCCGACCCCGGGGCGTTACAGGAAAAAATCCAGGCTCTGCTGGCCCAACTGCACCTTGGCCCAGTTCGTGCCGAACATCTGGAACTGATTGGCGGCATGCTGGCGACAGACATTGATGTCGGCCAGAAAGCGCCCATACGGGTTTCGGGTGTAGACCGCCGCACCGCCGGCTGCCTTGAACAGGCGCGAAGCCAGCTCCGCGACGCGCTCCGGCGGGTAGCTGGCCTGGAAGCGATACTTCACCCGCTCCTCGATCGGCGGAACCTCGCCCCGTTCGGCATAACCTTCGAGCGCCTCGAAGTTGCGCTTGAGCACCAGGGTCAGCTCGTCGATGGTGTTGATCGCTTCAGCGATCGCCAGCTGCGCGACCGAGTCGTCGCTAGTCTTGGCACCCACGACGTTGACGCGGGTCTTGGCGGTCTCCACGAAGCTGTCGACCATGCCGCGCAACGCCCCGATTGAGGCCGTGGACACCGCCCGGCTGAATACCTGGCCGAATGGCATGCGATACAACGCCGCGGTATTCAACTGGTTGCCGGGGCTGTTGCAGGTAAAGCCGTCGATCATCTTGTGCGTGCGGTACTCCGGCACAAAGGCATCCTTGATGACGATATCCTTGCTACCGGTCCCCTTCAGGCCCGCGGTATGCCAGGTATCGAGGATTTCGTAGTCCTTGCGTGGAATCAGCCAGGTGCGCGCATCGATAGGTTGCCCCTCGGCGGTTTCCACCAAGCCACCGAGGAACACCCAGTCGCAGTGGTCACAACCACTGGAGTAGCCCCAGCGCCCGCTGAACAGGAAGCCGCCCTCGACAGGCTTGGCACGACCCGTGGGCATATAGGAAGAAGAGATCCGGACATTGCTGTCCTCGCCCCATACCTCCTGCGCCGCACGGTCATCGAACAGCGCCATCTGCCACGCATGTACCGCGACCACCGAGTAGACCCAGCCCACCGACATGTCGCCTTCGGCCAGGGTCATGACGATGTCGTAGAACACCTTGGGGCTCATTTCATAGCCGCCATAGCGCTTGGGCTGCAGGACGCGGAACAGCCCTGCGGCCTGCAGGTCGGCAATGGTCTCCTGCGGCAGACGGCGGTTCTCGTCGCCCAGCACCGCTCGCTCGCGCAACACCGGAACCAGGGCCCGGGCTCGGGCGATCAGCTCTTCGCTGCCGGGAATGTTCGCGGCAGGCTGTTTCATCTCGACTGTTTGCATTGTTCTCGACTTCCCAAGTAGTGAATCCCGCTTTGGCGCAAGGGTGGCCACAGGCTCATGTTCCACAACAAAAGGCCCCCCGCGCGCCCTGCATCAGGAGTAGATAACGCTAAATCACGAGGCCGGCGGAGCGGCCCACTGGTGTCCCCAATGGCTGCCACGGGTCGTTTCGAAAACCGTGTGATCGTTCTCCCAGTCCACAACCATGCCGCCACAGCCGAACTCCAGGGCGAAGCCGCCCGGTGTCCAGACGTAGAACGAAACCATATCGTCGTTGACGTGGCGTCCAAGCGTGGCCGCCAGCGGGACCTTGTGCCGGGCGATGCGGTCCAGCGCGCGCCCCACATCATCGAGCCCAGGCACCTCCATCATGATGTGCACGCAGCCACTGGGCTGGGGCATCTCGGCCAACGCCAGGCTGTGCTGGCGTGGGTTGCAGTGCATGAAGTGGATGCGCGCCCGGTACTCGGGCGAGAGCTGGACATGCAGCATGTCGGACAGTTGGAATCCGCAGACGTCGGTCCAGAACTGCTTCGTTTCTTCGAACTTCATCGACGGCAGCACCACGTGCCCCATACCCATGGGACCGGTGACGAAACGCTCGACGCCGACCGGCGAAACGAAGGGCGCGAAGTCCGAGATCGGTCCCCAGGTCACCTCTTGCCGGTTCCCGGACGGGTCCACAAAGGAAAACAGCCCGGTAACGCAACGAAGATGTCGATCCAACGGTGTCGACTCGACGATCTCCACACCCGCCCTGACGAGCGATTCTCTCGACGCGAGGTACTGCTCCTCGGAGGCCGTCTCCCAGCCCGCCGCATAAAGGCCGTCCCTCGCCCCCGGCACCACCAGGATGCGATAGCGGCGACCATCGGCCTTCAGATACAGCGCGCCGTCCTCGGCCGACTCTTCGGCCAGGCCGATAATCTGGCTGCCAAAGAAGCGCCACTTTTCGATATCAGTGGACTCGACTACCGCGTAAGCGAATTGATTGATGCTCATGACCTACTCCCTGAGTGATTGCTTGATTTCATCTGAACGTCAGCCGTCAAAGCTGACCGAGACCTTGTCGCTGAGTGGTCGAGCCTGGCAGGCCAGCACCCAGCCCTCGGCCAGATCGATGGCACTCAGCACCTCGTTGCTACGCATACTCACCTCGCCCTCCGCCACCCGGCACATGCAGGCACTGCAGCGCCCCTCGCGACAGGAGAAGGGCGCACCGACCCCCGCCCCGAGCAGGGCATCCAGCAGATCGACATCCGGACTCCAGGGCAGCATGTGATGCTCGCCGTCGAGCTGGGCCATGAGTTCAACCCGCGGGCCGTCGGCAGCCGCCGCGGGGGCATCGGCCAAGACGCCAGGGTCGCTGCTCAGCGAAACAAAACGCTCGACATGAATCCGGCTGCGCTCCACATTCAGGTCAAGCAGCGTCTGCTCCACGGCATCCATGAAGGGGCCGGGGCCACAGACGAAGGCGTGCGCATCCAGGCGCCCGCGACAGAAGCCGGCCAGTTGCGCCGCTGTCGGCAACCCCTGAACTGACTCCAGCCAGTGCATGACCGTGAGGCGTTGCGGGTAAGCACGCCCCAGTTGCTGCAACTCATCGCGGAAGATCACCGATCGCTCATCGCGGTTGGCGTAGAACAGCTGAACCCGACCGCTGCCCTGGTGTAGGCAGGACTTGATAATCGACATCACCGGCGTGATGCCGCTGCCGCCAGCGAACAGCAGGAAATCGACATCCAGGGAAGCCGGGCAGAACACCCCGGCTGGCGGCAATACCTCCAAGACATCGCCGGCGCGCAGGTTGTCGCAGATCCAGTTGGAACCCAGGCCATCGCGTACACGCTTGATGGTGACCTTCAGTGCAGCGTCCACAGCCGGCGCACTAGCCAGCGAATAGCATCGGGCGATGCTCTGCCCCTGGACAGGGATGCGCAGAGTCAAGAACTGGCCCGGCTTGTAAGCGAATGCCCGCGGCTCCACGGGAGAGGCAAACACGATCGACTTGCTATCGTGCGTTTCCTCGATGACCTCGGCCACCTGGAGCCGGAGATAAAGGGACGTCGACATAACTTCAACTCTTGCGCTAGCAACGGAGACGAGCTCCATCACGTGCTCCCCGACTGGCGAGCACCCCTGACTCAGCCGAGGAAATCCAGCACTTCCCGGTTGAAGTAGTCCGGTTCCTCGAGCATGAACCAGTGCCCGGAGCGGCCGGAGATCACCACCCGTACATCCTCGACCTGCTCCGCGACGATCAGGGCATGGCGCACCGGCAGGAAGTTGTCCTTCTGCCCCCACAGGCACAGCACTGGCATCTTCAGCTCGGCCAGGCGCTCGGTGAGCACCTCGACCTTGATCGTGGCGTACACCGCCAGGGGCTGTTCGAGCCAGATCGGCAGGCGCGAATCGATTACCTCCTCAGTGATCGTCTGTGGCGAGGCAACAATGTGATGCAGCAGCTCACGAAAGGACTCGCGATCGGTCTTGCGCCCCTGGATCAAGGCGCCCATGCAGCGCAGCCCGCTCATCTGGGCGGCCCATAATGCAGGCTCCTCGACCCCGCCCGGGCCCATCACCACGAGCTTGCTGATCTGCTCCGGGTAGGTCAGGCCGTACTGGAAGGCGATGGCCCCCCCCATGGAATTGCCGATCAGCACCGCACGGGTCACGTTCTTCTTGCTCAGCAGCTCGTGCAGCAGCTCCACTTGCATGGTGGAGGTGTAGTGGATGTCTTGCGGCTTGTCCGAAAGCCCGTAACCCAGGAGATCCGGGATCAGCACGTGAAAGCCCTGCTCGGCGAAGAACGGGAAATTCAGGTGGAAGTTGCTGTAACCGCTCGCGCCTGGACCACTGCCGTGCAGGAAGACCAGCGTCGGGCGCTCCGCCGAGGCCTGGCCAACTTCGTGACAATGCAGGCGATAGGCATCACCCACCTCGATGAAATGGCCCACCGGAATCGGCGATCGAGAAGTTTCTGGTTGCAAGGACATAACCGTTCTCCACAGGTTGTTATGGCCTGACTATGCTGCGGCAACCGCGCGCTCCGCATGATCCGCATGCAGTAGACGTTCAAATTTAGTTCGCTGCGAAAAGCCACCGGGCAGTGCCAGGAGCAGTTCATCGACGGCGGCTGCCAACCGGAGAGGGAAGCCCTACCCTGCTGGCCGATAACTTCGAGGACGGGATTTTCGAGATGAGGGATTGGTCACGGCAGCGGTGCGCGCGAGCGCGCGCACCGCGTCCTTGCCGGTGTTGCAAGTGGTTGTATGCAGGCGGGCGCGGGCCGAAGTTGACGCCGTGCCGCCCCCGCCTACCCGCTAGCCCGCCGGGCTGGGAGTCGAAAGGCAGATCACCCCATTGAGCACCAGCCTGACCAGCTCCGCCTGCCGAGTCACCCCGGCCTTGGCGAAGATCGCACGCAGGTGCGTGCGCGCGGTGTTGCGCCGGATACCCAGCAACTCTGCCGCCTCGTCCAGCGACAGCCCGTTGGCCAGCTCCATCGCCAGGTTCGCTTCAGCGGGGGTGAATTCGAACACCTGGCGCATGATTTCACGCGGTGCCGTGGTTTGTGCATCCGGGTCGCAGACGAAGATCATCCAGGCCGGGCGGCATTTACCTTCGGACCCCTCGCGCAGGGGGATGCTCCTGACCACCAGCCCCAGCTTGCGTTTGCCGGAGGCCCGGGAGATGGACATCACCTGCGCCGCCGGGCCCGCCGAGTTGATGAGCTCCTGGAGCATGCTGCGCTCGTTGCGGTAGTAGGCTTCCACACCATTTCCCGCCCGCTTCAGGCCATCGCTGTCATTGAGCAGCGACTGGGCGACATGGTTGCAGCGCAGCACATGCTGTTTCTCGTCGAGCACGATGGCACCAATGTGCAGCCGGTCCAGTGCCCCTTCGTACAACTCGCTCTGCGTCGCTTGGCACTCGAGCCGGGCCGCCAGGCTCAACGCCTTCCGGAAATGAGCAACCAGCTCGCGCAGGCGATCCTTGTCCACCTGGGTGAACGCGGGTTGCTCGGGCAGGCGGTACAGGCGGATACGGCACAAGGTGCCATTCTCGGAGACTATGTTGATGCCCAGGCCGTAACGCGCTCCGCCCTCGCCGATGATGCGCTGATAGAACTCCGAGGAAAGCCAATTGTCCGCCCCGAGGTGCTCATCGATCGTGAGCACCTGATCGATGGGTATCTCGAGAAACGGATCCTGAGTCCAGAAATGGGCACGATAGGCATGCTCGATTTCCGGATGGCGGGGATGGCAGACCAGAAAGCCAAGATCCGTGCTGGAAGATGGCCGAATCACCATGATCGCAGTGGACGCCATATAGGCGCCCAGGTGCTGGGTCGTTTCGCGCCAGGGCTCTCGACCCAGTACTCCCTGGTAGATCGAGAGGATCATGCGACTCTGGTCGACAGTCCCGAGCGCGGCTTCGACAGCCAGGTCCTCGGCCGTCAGCGCGGCCAGCTCCGGGCGGGGTATGGTAGAGGGAAGAGTGTTCAAAATTTCAATCAGGTTGAGTCTGGAGCTTGCGCCTGCACGAGGCATTTTCGCGGCATGCATCTCATTAACCTCCTGTTATTTTTTTTGTTAGTTCGAAATTATTTACGCCTAACTGACCTTATGGTCAATCTGCCACTGGTCGCCTCGCCAGGGTCGGGTCATTCGGTGCGTTCAGCACGCAGCGCACTCCGTTGGGGTCATAGATACCCATGACGCAACGATTGCAACTGGTGCAACCGGACTGAGTCAGCTCACCACTGGCCAGCTTGTTGACGAAGGCGGGGTCATGAATGAGGGCCCTGGCCAAGGCGATCAACTCAAAGCCCTCGTCGATCACCTGCCTGGCGGCTGCCAGGGACTTCACTCCGCCTACCAGCGCCAGTGGCATGGAAACCTCCCGCCGAATCTTGCGCGCACTCTCGAGGAAGTAGAGTTCACGAAACGCCAGGTCCCTCGGCTGCTGCAGCCCCAGCGCCAGGGGCCCGATACGCGCCAGCCCCCGAGCATGTGCTTGCATGTCGGCAATCGGCATGGGGCTTGCGAAGAGTGCCCAGGGGCTGTACAGGTTGTGCCCGCCACTGAGGGTGAGAATGTCCGCACCGTCACGTTCGAGAATCCTGGCGGTGACCGAGGCCTGCTTCGTATCTATGCCGCCGCGCGCCGCATCGGTCTGGTTGAGCTTGCAGCCCACGGCGAGGCGGCCGCCGACTGCGTCCTTGACCCTGCGCAGGACCATGGCCGGGAAGCGACTGCGGCCCTCGGTGCTGCCGCCGTATTGGTCGCGGCGGCGATTGCTCAGGGGCGAGAGGAACTGGTTGAGCAGATAGCCATGCCCCATGTGAATCTCGACAGCGTCGAATCCCGCCTCCCGCGCCAGTACGGCGGCGCGAGCGAAGTCGTCGGCCACCCGCTGAATCTCGGCCTCCGTCATCGCTTTCTGAAACAGGATGCCGTGCAAGAAGCCGAAGGCATTGAAGCCTGACGACGCCGACCGGGGATAGCTGTGCTCCGGGCGCAACATGGTAAAGGAGCCACCATGGGTAATCTGCAGACAGGCCGCCGCACCCTCGGCATGCACGGCATCAGTCAACACGCGCAGAGGGCGAACCACATCCCGTGACAGGTGGAACTGATGGAGAAAGGTCCGTCCCTCCGGCGATACCGCGCCATAAGCCACCGTGGTCATGCCAACCCCACCTGCGGCAATATCGCGATGATGCTTGACCAGTGCCTGGGTCGGTATGCCATCCGGGGTCATACCCTCGTTGGCGCCGGCCTTGATGAAGCGATTGCGCAGGGTGATGGGGCCAAGCTTCAGCGGCGAGAATGGCGAGATTGCGACTGCCATGCTGCACCCCCATCAACCGTGAGTGCCGCCATCGATTCGCAGGATTGCCCCATTGACGAAAGCGCCGTCGGCAGACGCCAGCATGGCAATCGCACCCGCCACCTCCTGGGGCTCACCCAGCTTTCGATCCGGGCGAGTCAGGTGCATGTACAGGGAGAGATCGGCTCCCGGCGGAAAGCTCTGCGCCTGAGCCGCAACCATCGGCGTGGCAATCCCACCCGGCGCCACGGCATTAACGCGTACACCACGCTTGATGTACTCGCGCGAGAGCGCCTGGGTCAGCGCTGCCACACCGCCCTTGCTGGCCGAGTAGGCGGCCATGTAGGCATGGCCGAAGAAGGCCGAGGTGGAGGCCGCGTTGACGATGTTGCCCTTGCTTTCCAGAAGGAAGGGCAAGGCTTCACGGCAGAAGAGGAAGGTACCGCCCAGGTTGGTCTGGACGACCCGCATGAAGTCTTCGAAGGAGGTGTCGGTGGTATGCGTGGAGCACAGCACCCCCGCCATGTTGACCAGCACATCCAGACTGCCGTGTTCCTGGGCGAAGTTCTGCACCGTGCTGCGCACCGCCTGTTCGTCGGTGATCGACAGCCTTGCCGCGAACGCCCGGCCACCCTTCTCCAGCACATTGGCCTGCGCCAGGGTTTCCTGCAGGCCGGCCTCGTCGAGGTCAACGGCAAGCACCGTGCCCCCTTCGGACACCAGTCGGATCACGGTCGCCCGGCCAATGCCGGACGCCCCGCCGGTAACGATGATGTTCTTGTTCTGGAAGCGAGATGCAAGGGTCATAACAGGTACCTTGTTGTCATTATTGACTTTGCCCGGGGAGCGACGTCGCCCCCCGGTTCCGAAACGTCTTGCTAGCGGCCGGTCAAGGCCGACTGACGCCCCGCTTCCTTGAGGGACTCTGCGGTTCGTTCCGCGTCAGCTACGGCCTGGTCTGCAACCTTGTCGACCGCCGGCTGGCGAGTCTCGCCACGCAGCAGGAAGTACGACAGCGCCGGAGTCAGCACGAGAACCCCGAGCATGTTCCAGAGAAACATGAAGGTCAGCAGGATGCCCATGTCGGCCTGGAACTTGATCGGCGAGAACACCCAGGTCAGCACACCGGTCGCCAGTGTCAAACCGACCAGTGCGACGACCTTGCCAGTAAAGCGCAGGGCGCCGGCATAGGCCTCTTCCAGACTCGCACCGCGTCGTTGCAGGGTCAGCTGTACGCTGATCAGGTAGAGGGCATAGTCCACGCCGGCGCCCACCCCCAGGGCAATGACCGGCAAGGTCGCGATCTTCACACCGATGCCCATTACCACCATGAGTGCTTCGCACAGCAGCGATGTGATGATCAGCGGAATCAGCGCCACCAGCACAGCGCGCCAGCTGCGGAAAGCGATCAGGCAGAGCAGCACCACCGAAGTGTAGAGCAACAGCAGTACCGTCAGGCTGGCGTCGGCAACGACCTGATTGGTCGCGGCTTCGATTCCTGCAGGACCCGCCGCCAGCAGGAACTGGCGGTCGTCGCTGTCGTGCTTCTCTGCAAAGGTTTTTACCGCGTCCACCACGCCCTGCAGCGTCCCGGCGCGATGGTCGGACAGATAGGCGATGACCGGCGATACAGAACAGCTGAAGTTGGCCAGCTCCGGCGATTGCACCGATGCGATCTGTGAGGCCTGTGCCGCCACTTCATCCTGGCGCGGGATGCTCATCCACTTCGGGTTCGCCTCGCCATAGCTGGCATTGATGAAGCGCACGGAACTGGCCAGGCTGGCGACCGTCTGCACGCCGGGTACGTCGCGCAACATCTGGGCGAGTCGGTCGAGCTCGGTCAGGGTCTCGAAGGTGGAGCAGCCGCCCGGCCTGGTCTTGACGATCACGGCGAACTGATCGGTGGAGCGGCCAAAACTCTGGTTGAAGAACGCCACGTCACGGTTGTAGCGAGACTCGGGACGAAGCTCCGGTGCCCCGGCATCCAGATCGCCGATCTGCAGCCCGGAACGCACCTGGTAAGCGCCGATACCCACCAGTAGCGACAGCAGCACCAGCACATGGGCATGTCCTGGTCTGGTGCATTTCACCAGCAGCGTGCCGATGGCTTCGAAGAACCGGCCACTGCCTGCCTGCGCGCCCTCGACTTCGTTGCGTACGCTGCGCCGTGCCGCCGACTGGCTGACGCCCAAGTAGGAGAGCATCACTGGCACCATAATCAGCTGCGTGAAGATCAGCACGCAGACTCCGATGCTGGTGGTAATGGCCAGGTCGCGGATCACCGGGATGTCGATCACC
Source organism: Pseudomonas sp. Irchel s3h17 (assembly GCF_900187505.1). Taxonomy (GTDB): domain Bacteria; phylum Pseudomonadota; class Gammaproteobacteria; order Pseudomonadales; family Pseudomonadaceae; genus Aquipseudomonas. The sequence goes on along the minus strand of NZ_FYDL01000007.1, from coordinate 199,659 downwards.
ATCAGGACGGCAAAGCCGAAGACGTTGGCCAGCAGGGCCGACAGCCCGGCGATGAACAGGCGGCGGAAGGTATAGCGGGCGGCCACATACTTGTCGGTGCCACGGCCGATGTCCTGCATGATTCCGTTCATCTTCTGGGCGCCATGGGACATGCCGATAGCGAAGATCAGGAACGGTACCAGGATGGAGTAAGGATCGATTTGGTAATCCAGTAGCTGCATCAGGCCGAGCAGCCAGACCACGCTGCTGAGCGAAGCCATCAGGAGCAGCAGTGTGCTGCGCAGGCAGTGGGTGTAGCCAAAGATGATCAGTGCCACGATCACGGCTGAGGCGGCGAAGAAGCCCATGACCAGCGTCAGTCCGTCGATCAGGTCGCCCACCAGTTTGGCGAAGCCAATGATATGGACGCGCACCTTGGGCTGGCCATCGGCACCGGGCACCTCGTACTGCCCACGAATCTCTTTCTCCAGGAAGGTCGCGAACTGCCGGTAGTCAAACGCAACACCGGTGACCGGATCCTTGTCTATCAATGGCACCTGGATTACCGAGGAGTGCATGTCCAGGGACACCAGGTCGCCGATCAGGTTGCCACGCAACACGTTCGCCTGCAGCTGCTGCAGCTGCTGAGGCGAACCGTCGTAGTCGTTAGGCATGACCGGGCCGCCTTCCATGCCAACCTCGGTGACCTCGTTCCAGCGCACCGCCGGCATCCACAGCGAACGCATCCAGGCGCGGTCAACCCCGGGTGCCAGGTTGATCTTGTCGTTGATCTCCTGGAGCGCCTGCAGGTAGTCGGGGTCATAGAGGGTCCCGCGCGGGTTCTCCACCATGACGCGTACGGAGTTGCCCAATGCCGCGAGGTCTATCTTGTTGTTCAGGTAGTTGCGGATGAACTCATGGGAGCTCGGCATCATTCGCTCGAAGCTCGCGTTGATGCGCAGGTCGGTGGCCTTGTAGCCCAGCAGCACCGTGAGAATGAAACACAGCAACACGAAGAACAGGCGATTATTGAAGATCAGTCGCTCGATGAAATTTCCGGAGCGGACATCGAACTGAGCGCGATCCCGCATTACCGGTGTCGCATTGTTATCCTGGGATTTGGCCATTTTGTCCTTCCTCTGAGTCAGGCCCGATTGAGCACGCGCACCCCTTCTGGCCCAGCTCTACTTGAGATTCATGGTGGTAACGCCATTCAGGCCGACCAGTGCCAACTGGTGGTCGGACATCCCCACCACCCCGGAAAACAGGCTTGGGCGCTGGATGTCGAGTGGCGTGAAAGTGCCCCCTTGATCGCGGCTCATGGCTACCTGCGCGGACTGGCTGACCAGCACCACTCCTCGACCTGACAGGGCGGCACCGGCGACCACCCCGGTATTAAAATCACTCTTCACCGGGGACCAGGTGTGCCCCTCATCGGCACTGCGGAACACATGGCCGCGCAGCCCATAGGCCAACAGCGCCCCCTGACCACCCGTGATACCGAACAGGGTGCCCTCGTAACCTGTCTGCAGAGCGCTGAAGCGACCCGTGCCGGGTTCCAGGCTCCAGACATGACCACGCTCGCCGGTGATGAACAGTCGCCCGCCCACCTCGCCGATGGCGGTCAGGTGCAGCAGGTCGTTGTTGTCGATCCGGGTATTCCAGGGCTGCCAGGTCTTGCCGCCATCGTGGCTACCGACGATCAGACCGAAGGGGCCGACGGCAAAGCCGTTGCTGCCAGACTCGTCGAACCACACGCCCATGAAGAACTGGCCGGGTCCCGGCCGGCTCATGGAGAGGATTGCGGACAGGTAGCTTTCGGCTTGCGCAGGCTCCAGGCCGGACTTGTTCTTGAAGTAATCGACAACCAGGGTCTCGAGCTGGCGCCCGTCGAGCTGCTTCGTCCAGGTCTCGCCGCCGTCGCTGCTGTGGAGGATGACTGCGCCGTGGCCGACCGCCCAGCCGTGCTGCTCGTCGGCGAAATGCACCGCATTGAAGTCGACGCTGACCGGGACCTGCGCCTGGCGCCAAGTGCCTGCCTGGTCGTCGGAAAAAATGATCAGCCCGTTGTCGCCGACCGCGATCAGGCGCTTGCCGGTATTGACGATATCCCGCAGGGGCTTCTGCGCGGCCTGGAGCACCGTACTGGCCGGCTGATCAAGGGGATCGACGAAGCTCTTGGCGGTAACGCAGAGAGCGGGCAGGGATAATGCCAGTGCCAGCATTGCCCCTGACGCCAGCTTCAGGCCAGTTGAGGTGATACCCGAACTGGCAAAGGCAGTCCTCATTGCACACATGTTGTTCTCCGCAAGATCAAGTCTGCTGTTGTTATTGTTCAGCTTGCTGCTTTGCCCTTTGACCTGGCGACAGCCCGGTCAGGCATGACTTCAGTCTCGGGAAAAACCTGCTGCCCGGCATGCCCCATCTGCAGTAGGCGTTGAAAAAAAACGCGTATTGCTCAACTGGGCGCATGGACAGTGGAAAGACCGTCCAGGCGCAGGCCCGCGGCACGGGCAGATACGATGAGCTCGGCCAGGCGGCGCACATGAAAAAGCGACACCGGCCGGTGTCGCTGAGGAGGTGACTGGGTGTGGCACCGGATGTCGATGCCACCGCGCATTCAACGAATGCCGCTGCCCGCCATGGAATCCGGTGTCATCTTGCTGTTGGGCCAACGCGGAATACGAATGTAACCAGAACCACCCGCCAGATGCATGGAGCTGCCGTACTGCCCCTTGCCCAGGTCGTAGATGATCATGGGTGTGTTAGGCACGGACTTGGTATTCCAGTCGTAGGTCAGGAGGCCCTGGGCTGAACGCATCATCTTCCCAGCCTGGTCGTAGCCCTCGTAGAGAACGATCGACCAGCTGTCCTCATCCACGTAGAACACCTTCTTGCTCTGTGCATGGCGCATTCCCGGCTTCAGCGTCGCCTCTACTACCCAGACACGATGGGGTTCCCAGCGAACCAGATCAGGGTTGGCAAACTGCTTGCCATAGGCCTGCTCGGGCGAGCTATGCATGATGAACTTGTAGTTGTTGTACGGAACCAACATCTCTTTCTTGCCAACCAGCTTGAAGTCGAAGCGGTCCAGTTGCCCCTCCCACATCCCGAGCTCGTCGAAAAAGTACGCCCCGCCGGCCATGGCCATCGGGATGTCGTAGCCGAAGTCCGGAGTCAGGCGCACACGACGCTGCCCTTGGTTGTAGATCCAGTTCTTGTTGCGCCCATCCTTCTTGAAGTTCGTCACCATATAGTTGAGCGACTTTTCACCCACGCTGCGCGGCGGACCGATGTAGGTGCTCAGACGGCGTTGGAAGTACTGGGCCGGTTCATCCGGGCGCTCGTGATAAGGCGACTCCGTATAGTTCTCCAACTCATGGGTCATGATGCGATTGCCCGACGAGTCGATCAGATAACCCGAGAACGTGGAGCGATATGCCGGTCCGTAGTAGCGCAGATTGTGATTCCAGATCACCTCGGCGCCGCTCTTGGGAATCGGGAACGGATAGCCCCCCATGGCGCCGTTCAGATCGGAGCCGTCGGTCGTGTTCTGCACGCGGGTGGCGTTTTTGACGGTGTCTTCCTTCAGCCAATCGGGGAAGTCGACGACCCGATGACTCTTATAGACCTCGACCTTGAAGTCCGGCCAGCGGGAGAGCAGAACTTTGGTGCCCTCGCTGAGCTTGTCCGCATACTGCGCCATGTTGGCCGCACTGATGCTGTACTGCAGTTTTTCGCTGGGAAAGGGGTCGGGGTAGATCCCGCCCTCCTGGGGCATGTTCGGCCCCTTCCAGTTCGGCGCCCAGGCCGGAATGCTGCCATCGGTACTTCCCGCCCGCTCGGCGCCGATACTGGTCAGTTTGTCACCGCCGAGCTGCGCGGCTTCTTCGGTGGGAACAGTGGCCAGAGCGGACATCGACAGCGGCAGGGACAACGCAAGTGACAAGGCGACTTGACTGATTTTCATCTTTTTCTCCTCTTTGGGCGCGCCCACAAGCACGCGCAACCCCTCCGCCCCGTCGGGGCGCAAGGACCTTACAAACTGGTTTGGAAAGTCAGGGTGATACGACCGCGGTCCGTACTGCCCATCGCACCGAGGCGCTCTTCGGCATCTCCGGCATCCGAGTAGAGGAGGCCAACCTTGTACCGCATGTTGATGTCGGCAGTGACGCCGGTCGACCAGGCATACGCGCGCTCCGCAGACCCTGTCGGGACCGGTGAATTGCCGTGCAGGCCGTAGCCGGCCAAGATCAGGCTGCCGGTCAGGTCGACGCCAGGCAGTACCTGCAACCAGGTTGGCAGCAGGATCAACGAGAAGCTGCTGGCGTCGCGACTGCCGCAGCCAGGGCCGTCCAGGTCGGACGCACACTCGTTGTAGACAGATTGATTGTGCGTCACCTTGTCCAGATAGGTGTAGGAGAGCTCCGCAACCACGACCCCGGTGTCGTACAACGGCAACACTGGCATCGACGCCTGGGTATTGAGCAGGGCATGCCAGGTATTGCCGGTCGCACCGTCGAGGCTGCCATTTGGCAGCGGCCCCCCAGTGCTATCCAGCGCAGTGCCACGGCGATAGGAAACCTCTGCCCCCCAACTGATGTCCTGCCAACTGAAGTTGGTGAAGGCGCCGAAAAGGTCGACACCACGGTTGTACACCTGATGGAAGCGCAGGCCAGTGATTTCGCTCGGGTCAACCGCGAAATTGACCGGCCACGGCTGCATCTCGTCCAGATGGCGATACACCAGGCCGACGGTGCCGCCGTACCACTCCGGACTCAGGCTCAACTGCATGCCTAAATTGCCCTTCTGCTTGTCATCAGGTTCGATGATGTTGCCCTGGTTGATGTAGATATTGCCGAAGCCAGGCGCGGAAGCCACAAAAATCCGGCCATCGTCGCCATACAAAAAGTCTGGTCCGCCCAGGAAGGTACCGCCCTCGCTCTGCCGGTTCGGCTTCCAATCCAGGTGGTAGTAGCCGGACAGGGAAACCGTGTCACTCAGTTGGCTCTGGAACGACAGCTGCGGTAGCGGCAAAGCCAGCTCCTTCGGCGAAGCTCCGGGGATCTCCGCCCCCTTCTGGAAGTTGGCCGGCTGCTGGCTCCAGGAAATCGCATCACTGCCATTCACCTGGGACACCCCCCAAATCAGCGCGTACTGGCCTGCCTTCACCGACACCGGGATGCTGCCCAGATTGAAGGTACCGAACACGAATGCGTCGAGAATCTCGCCAGACGGGCCGTTGTAGTATCGCTGCGCCTGCCGCGAAAGCTTGCCGTCGGCGTAAGCGGAGATCCCTTGCAGGTCGGGATTGCCCTTCAGGTCATGATCGTCGTAAGCGTTGTCGTACCAACCCGTGGCACTGACGCGAACGCCATAATCGTCCTTGTAGATGACGTCCATCTCGGTCAGCACATCGAGGCGCCGCTTCCACATCTCGCCGCTGTGGGTGGAGTAATCAGACTGTTGGTTGATGGGATCGTCGCCGAGATGCGAGTCGATCGACTCCGCGCGCCACCCAAGCCCAAGACGCAAGTCCGTGGTCCAGTTGATCTGCAGGTCGGGATTGCCGGTATCGATGGATATGGCATGGGCCAAGGGGCTGGCCACTGCACCGAGCAACAGCATCGGCGCCAATAGCCTGCGACCGCCATGGGTCGCAGCCTTCTCTGTCTTGTGCATGTTGTGCTCCGCAAGTCCAAGTCTGGTTTTGTTTTTTGTTCAACTTGTCCTGATGACAGCCCTGGCCGGTTCCCCGGGCCGCGACTTCGGAGCCAGTTTCAACACAACGACCCAGTGCCAACATCAACCGTTTGCAGTAGCCAATAAAATAAATTCCCCCCTCATGTCTGCATCGTGCTCAACGAATGAGCTCATCTACTGCATACGGTTGATGATTACGTATAGGCATCGCGGTCAACCTATGTGCATCGAAGGAGCGCAACCAAAAACCGGCGGCGGCCTTCGCTCCCCAGAACAAGAAAGCGCCCCCGCTGGCGCGTGACAACGGAGATCGCATGCCATGAATGCATTCGTCGAGGACAAGCACTGCGCGGTCCTGGTGGTCGGTTCCGGGGCGGGCGCCCTGCTCGCCGCCAACCGTGCCCATGACCTCGGACTGAAGGTCATCGTCATTGAGAAGAGTGATCGCTACGGCGGTACCTCCGCGTTGTCCGGCGGCGGCATCTGGATCCCCAACAACTCAGGAATCCAGGGGCTGGACAACTACGAACAGGCGCTGACCTACTTCAGGGCCTGCACCAAAGGCCGGGTCCCGGAAGGGAAGCTTCGTGCCTATCTCGACTCGGCACCGGAAATGGTCGAGTACATGCGCCAGCGGATTGGGGTGAAGTACAACGCCGTCACCGGCTACGCCGATTACTGCCAGCACCTGCCGGGCGCCTCGGACAACGGCCGTACCATGTTCGTCGAGCCGGTGGATGCCGGAGTGCTGGGAGATGACTTCTTCGCCCTGCGTGAAGCCGATATGGGCGCCAAACTGTTCGGTCGCGTCGCTCTGGACTACTACGACGGCCAATTGCTGGGCGCCCGCGCCACGGGCTGGAAGCGCAAGATCTTCTCGCTGATCTGGAACTACTGGTCGGACATCGGCTGGCGCCTGAAGACCCGCCGTGATCGGCGCGTCACCATGGGCAGCGCCCTCATCGCCGGTCTGCGCATCGGCCTGCAGGAACGCGGGGTTGAGCTGCTGCTCAATACCCGCCTGGAGCATTTCATTGTCGAGAATGGCGTCGTCCAGGGAGCGGTCGTCAGCCAGAACTGCAACGAGTACCGCATCCTGGCCAGCCAGGCGGTGATCGTCGCATCCGGCGGTTTCGAACAGAGCCAGCCGCTGCGCACCGCCCACCTGCCGGGCCAGACACTGGTGGAGTGGAGCGTGACGCCCATGCACAACAACACCGGCGATGCGCTGATTGCCGGCCAGAGCATCGGCGCGGACACTGAGTTCCTCCACGAAGCCTGGTGGGCGCCGACCGTACGCATCCCGGCGGCGGACACGCCGAACGTGAACATGCGCAGCGCGCTTTTCATCGAACGCAGCTATGCCCACAGCCTCTGCGTCAATCGCCAGGGCAGGCGCTTCGCCAACGAGGCCATGTCCTATAACGACTTCGGCCACGCGATGATCAAGGACGGCGCCAGCACCGGCGCAAACACACCCTGCTGGTTCATCTTCGACGCCAACTATCGCAAGAAGAACATCCTCGGCCGGATCATGCCCGGCTCGATCATGCCGGACGCAAGCCTGCCTCCCGAGTGGTGGGACAGTGTGCTCTACCGCGCCGGTTCCATTGGCGAACTGGCCCTCAAGATCGCAATCGATCCCGCCACCCTGGAAGATACCGTGTCGGTCTTCAACGATTACACCAAGACCGGCGTCGACCTCGATTTCAATCGCGGTCACCACAGCTTCGACCGCTTCTACTGCGACCCCCGGCACCAGCCGAATCCGAGCTTGGGCGCGCTCGACCGGGCGCCCTACTACGCCATTCGCGTCGACCTCGGCGACCTCGGCACCAAGGGCGGCCTGAAAGTCGATCGCGACGCCAACGTACTGGACGTCGAGGGTCACCCGATCCCCGGCCTCTACGCCATCGGCAACGCCTCGGGCGCGGTGACGGCGGACTCCTACCCCGGCGCGGGCGGCACACTCGGCCCCGCGCTCACATTCGGCTACCGCGCGGCCAACCACATTGCCCGCTCAACGCAGTTCGCAGCCGCCACGCCGTCTGAGGCTCGCGTCTAGTACTGCGTTTGCGGCATGACACCCAGGCCAGGGCTCATGAAAAATGAGTGCGGCATGGGCAACAAGTGCCAGATACCTCGCAGTCGACCCATCCACGACTCAAAGAAGGAGCCCACCCGTGCTCGCGCTATTCAACGACGAACAGCAGATGTTTGAAAACTCAGCCAAACGCCTGGCGCAGTCCATTGGCATCGCCAACCCGCATGATCTCCAGACCCGCGACTTCCAACGGGACTGGCAGAGGCTCACCGAGGTGGGCCTGCTCGGCCTGCGCCTGCGTGACAACGGCACGCCCCTCGCCTCCGGCGTGGAAGTCATGATCGCCGCCCAGGCCTTGGGCGAAACCCTGGTTCCCCAACCCTTCGCCTCTGCCGTCCTGGCCAGCGAGCTGCTCGCCCAGGCAGACGCCCCGTACGAACTGATTGAAGCACTCGCCGCCGGTGAAACCCGCTATGCGCTGCTGCTGGACCGCACTCTGGAGCGCCTGGCCGCCCCCGACGAAGTCGGCTGCATCGCCTGGGATTGCGAAGGCGCCGACTATGCCCTGGGCCTGGCCGATGGCCGCCTGGTGCGTATCAGTCTGCAACAGGGTTTTGCTGCGGGCCACGACCCAGCCGACCTGACCCGTGCCGTATTGCACCTTCGCACGGTGCATGGCACAGCAGAGGTGCTCGGCCAATCGATAGACGCCGACGCCCTCAAACGCTGGTACGCCCTGGCCCTGACCACCGTGGCGGCGGACATCGTCGGCGCACTCAACGGCGCCCATGCCGGTGCAGTGGCCTACACCAAGGAGCGCGTGCAGTACGGGGCACTGATCGGCAGCTTCCAGGCCATCCAGCACCTGTGCGCGGAAATGCTCGTCCAGGCCCAGGCCGCCCACAGCATTACCTGCTACGCCGCCTGGGCGGTGGACCAGCTGGACGCCGACGAGGCACTGCTGGCCGCACGCACCGCCAAGGCCTACGCCTCTTCCGTGGCACTGCCGGTGACCGAAGCGGTGATGCAGGTCTACGGCGGCATCGGCCAGACCTGGGAGCACATTGCCCACGTCTACACCCGCCGCGCCCTGCTCGACGCCCGACTGTTCGGCGACGAGTCCCATCAATTGCAGCACATCGCCGACGCCCGACTGGGAGCACGCTGAATGGACTACCGAGATAGCCCCGAAGAAGCCAAATTCCGCCTCGAACTGCGCGAGTGGTTCAAGCACAACACTCCCGCCAACTGGCGCGAAGTCAACGACCCGCAAGGCCTGCGCGCGCTCAGCAAGAGCTGGCACAAGGCACTCTACGCCAGCGGCTACATCGGCCTGAACTGGCCGAAGGAGTACGGTGGCCAGGGGCTGTCCCCAACTTTCGACGCCATTCTCAATGACGAAGCGGGCCGTGCCGACTCCCCTCGCCTGCCGGCGATGGTGAACTACCTTGGGCGGGCGATCTTCACCTACGGGACCGAGGAGCAGAAGCAACACTTTCTGCCCACCCTGCTCAGTGGCGAGGTGCAGTGGTGCCAGGGTTTCAGCGAGCCCGGTGCCGGCTCCGACCTGGCCTCGCTACGTACCCGCGCCGAGCAGGACGACGACCACTACGTGGTCAACGGCCAGAAAATGTGGACCAGCGGCGCACTGCAGGCCGACTGGTGCCTGCTGCTGGCACGCACCGACAGCAACGCGGCCAAGCACAAGGGCATCTCCTGCCTGCTGACCCCGCTCGATGCGCCCGGCATCACCGTCAAGCCGATCGTACTGCACAGCGGCGAACCGGAAACCGCCGAGGTGTTCTTCGATGATGTGCGCATTCCCGCGAGCCAGCGCATCGGCGCGCCGGGCGACGGCTGGCGCATCGCGATGACGACGGTGTCCTACGAACGTGGCGCGTCGGACACCGGCTCCATTTCAGCGCTGCGTCGCCAACTGCGCGAGATCGAACAGATCGCCGCCGAGCGCGGCCTGCTCGCCGATACCAGCACCCGCCATAAGCTGGCGCGCGCCCATGTGGACATCGAAGCGCTGAGCCTGAACGTGGCGCAGCAACTGTCGCTGCGCCTGGCCGGACGCGACCCGGGGCCGGAAGGCTCTGTGGGCAAGCTGCTCTGGTCCAAGGCTGCCCAGTACACCCTGCATGTCGCGCTCGACGTACTCGGCGCCGACGCCCTGACCGGCAATGCCCCCCGCTGGCTGGCCGAGTACTTCACCTCGCGCCCGGTCAGCGTCTACGGCGGGTCCTCGCAAATCCAGAAGAACATCCTCGCCCGCATGCTCGACATGCCGCGCTGACCACAAGGAGCCCCATCATGCGTTTGAACAATCGCGTCGCCGTAATCACCGGCGCCTCACAAGGAATCGGTCGCGCCGTGGCCCGCTGCTATGCGGCGGAGGGTGCCAGCGTGGCCATAATCGACATCAACGTCAGTGGCGGTGAAGAAACCGCCGCGCTGATCCATGCCGAGGGCGGCAAAGCCCTGTTCGTGCGCTGCGACATTGCCAACCAGGTCGACGTCAACGCCGCCGCCGCCATCATCAAGGCCGAGCTCGGCCCCATCGATATCCTGGTGAACAACGCGGGCATCACCCGTCCGGCCATGCTGCACAAGATGACCGGCGCCGAGTGGCACCAGGTGATCGATGTGCACATGCACGGTTCCTTCTACTGGCTGCAGGCGGTGGTCCCGGACATGATCGAACGCCAGTGGGGGCGCATCGTCTTCGTCAGTTCCTCCACTGCGCAGAACGGCTCCATCGGCCAGATCAACTACGCCGCGGCCAAGTCCGCGATGCTCGGCATGGTGCGCACCGCCGCCCGCGAGCTGGGCAAGTACAACATCCTGGTCAACGCCATCGCTCCGGCGGCGGCCACCGAGATGACCAAGACCATCATGAACGACCCGAAATTCGCCGATGCCCACGCGGCAGCGCTCAAGCAGCACCCGCTGCGGCGCTCGGCGGAGCCCGAGGAGATAGCCCCGGCCTTCCTCTATCTCGTCAGCGAAGAGTCCTCCTATGTCACCGGCCAGGTTCTGTCGGTGGATGGCGGCTCGATGATGGTGCGTTAAGCGCGCAAACCGCCACGGCACAGGACAACGACAATGACTCGTATCGACACCGCAGCTCCCGATCTCGATCGCCTGCTGGCACCTCGCTCCATCGCCATGGTTGGCGCCTCCAACAACCTCTACAGCATCGGCGGCCTGCTGTTCGCCAACCTCAAGCGCTCCTTCGGCGGCGCGCTCTACCCGATCCATCCCAAGGACGACAGCGTCCAGGGCAGCCCTGCCTACGCCAGCCTGCACGATGTACCGGGAACCGTGGACCTGGTGGTCATCGCGGTGGCCTGCCAGGCCGTCGAAGGCATCATGGAACAGGCCGTGGCCAAGGGCGTGGGTGGCGTCGTGCTGCTCTCTTCCGGCTTCGCCGAGGCCGGTGCCGAAGGGACCGCCCTGCAACAGCGCATCGCAGAGCTGGCCAAGGCTGGCGACGTGCGGGTGATTGGTCCGAACTGCATCGGCTACCTGAACATCGCCGGGGGCGTCATGGCCAACTTCGCCCTGACCCCGGACGAACCTTTGCCGCCGGGCGGCGGTGTGGCGCTGGTTTCCCAGAGCGGTGGCTTTGGCTCCTACCTGACCACCAAGGGACTGCTCACCGGCCTGCGCCTTGGCTGGTTCGTCAGTACCGGCAACGAGCTGGACGTGAACGTCGCGGCCGTTTTGCGCTACCTCGTGGAGCGACCGGAGGTTCGTGTGCTGCTGGCGTTCAGTGAGACCCTGCGTGACCCGGAGGTGTTCATAGAAGCGGCCCGGCGCGCCCAGGCGCTCGACAAGCCACTGGTGGTCCTCAAGGCGGGGCGCTCCGAAGCCGCGGCCAAGGCCGCCATGAGCCACACCGCGTCGGTGGTCGGTGCCGTCGATGTATTCGATGCGGTCTGCCGTCAGTACGGCGTGATCGTGGCTCACAGCCTGGAGGAGATGCTCGATCTGGGCATGATCTTCCAGGACGGTCGCCGGGCGTCCGGCAAACGCCTGGCGATCATCACCGCCTCCGGCGGTACCGGCGTGTTGCTGGCCGACGAAGCCAGTCTCAACGGCCTGGATATCCCGACCTTCCCCGAAGCGGAACAGGCACAGATGCTCAGTGTGCTGCACACGCCCTTCTTCGGCAGCGTGGCCAACCCCATCGACACCACCGCAGCGGTGAAGCAGGAGTCACTTTTCGCACTGCAGAACCTGGTCGCCCAAAGCCCTTCGGTCGACATGCTCACCACGGTCACCTGGGCTCGCGCCATCGAGGCAGCCAGGGAACTGGCCGCGCTCTACCAGCGCACCGACAAACCCATGGCTGTGCTGTCCACCGACCTTGTGGAACCCTTGAAGCAGGCTGGCGTGCCGACCTACACCGATCCGCAGAGGATCGCCCGCTCGCTCGCCGCCCTGCAGCGTTTCTCCTCGCGACAGTCCCTCGCGGCGGATCACGCCCGGGAACCCGATGCCGAACGTGCCCGGCGCGCGCGGCAACACCTGCGGTTGCCCCAGGGGGAGCAGGTGCTGATGGAGGCCCAGGGTAAGCGCCTGTTCGCCGAGTACGGCATTCCCATCACCCGTGAAGAGTGGGTACACAGCGAGGAGGACGCCATCGCGGCGGCGACGCGCATCGGCGGCAAGGTGGTGCTCAAGGTCATGTCCTATCAGCTGCCGCACAAGTCCGACGTGGGCGCCATCCGCCTGGGTCTGCAGGGGCCGGACGCGGTGCGTGAAGCCTATAGAGACATGCTCGACGAAGTGCGGCGCCGGGCACCCCATGCCGTCCTCGACGGCGTGCTGGTGCAGGAGATGGTACCCGCACGCGTGGAACTGACCTGCGGCTTGCAGCGCGACCCGGTGTTCGGCCCCATGGTGGCGGTGGGCCTGGGTGGCGTGCTGATCGAACAGTTGGCGGAAACCACGCTGTTGCGCCCGCCGTTCGGGCTCGACACCGCCCGCGTCGCGCTCGGAAAACTGCTCCAGGGGCGCCTGGTCCAGGGGCGGCGAGGCCTCAGCGCCGAGGAACAGACGCAGATCGCCGCCATCATGATTGGCGTCGGCAACCTGGCCCTGGAGCTCGAGGAGGTCAACGAAATCGACATCAACCCGATCCGGGTCGACGACGGCAAGGTCTTCGCCGCCGACGCACTGGTGGTGCTGGCCGGGTCATCCGGGCCGGCGCACTGAAGGAGTGAACGCGATGGCAGATCAATCCCTGGTCGGTTACCAGTTCCCCTCGTTCCGCTTCAAGGTCGAGGAAGGCAAGATCGCCGAGTTCGCCAAGGCGATCCTCTGTACCGATGCCTGTTACTTCGACCCCGAGGCGGCGCGCCGGCAGGGCTTCTCCGCCCCGCCGGCACCGCCGACCTTCAGCACCGTCTCCATGCACTGGCAACCCCCGCAGGAAGGCAACCCGCTCAACCTCGACCTCAAGCGCGTACTGGCCGGCGGCAATGAATGGGAATACCTGCGACCGGTGCTGGCCGGCGAGGAATTCACCGTCCGCTCGCATATCGCCGACGTGACCTGCAAGCGGGGCGCCAAGGGCGAGATGACCCTGATCGTGCGCGAGATGGGATTCTACGACGAACACGATCGACTGGCGCTGATCGCCCGCAGCACCATCATCGAACTGCCCCCACCGCCGCCCATGGACGAGCACGAGGTACTGCCCACATGAACAGCACAAACCACGACGCTTCGCCTCGTTTCCAGATCGGAGACACCGCCCCCGTGCGCCGTGTCGGGCCGATCACCCGAACCGACATCGTTCGCTACGCCGGCGCCAGTGGCGACCTCAATCCCATCCACCACGACGAGACCTTTGCCCACCGTGCCGGCTACCGCAGCGTATTCGGCCATGGCCTGCTGACGGCGGGCATCCTCTCGGCCTACGCGACTTCCTGGCTGGGCCTGGCGGCGCTGCGCAGGTACTCGGTGCGCTACGTCTCCCAGGTCTGGCCAGGCGACACCCTGATCCTCAGCGGCCGGGTTACCGCCATCGACCCCGAAGGCCCTGACTGCATGCAGGTGAACTGTGAACTGCTGGTGCAGCGCGAAGCAGCCAACGGTCAGCGCCAGGACGTCCTGACGGCAATCGCCGTCGCCACCTACGACACCCCCGGAGGAAGCCAGCATGAATGATGTCCGTGAACCGGCGCCGTACCAGCGCTATCTCGAAGGCCTGGCACGGGGTGCCCTGGCTTATCAGCACTGCCACGACTGCGATCAGGCGGTCTTCTACCTGCGCCCCTGCTGCCCTCATTGCGGCTCGGTGGAACTGGACCTGCGCGACAGCCAAGGGCTGGGCACGCTCTATTCGTCCAGCGTGATCTACGACAAGGAACACCACTACAACCTTGTGCTGGTGGACCTGGACGAAGGCTTTCGCATGATGAGCACTGTACCGGGTTGCGATGCACCGCCTATCGGCGCCCGGGTCCGGGCGCGGGTGGAACGCCTCGAAGGCGAGGAGCCGCGCGTGGTGTTCGACCTCAACGAAGGAGAACGCCCATGACTCGCCATGATCTGCGCGGCGCTGCCGCTATCGTCGGGGTCGCCGAATCGGACCTCGGTGACGTCGGGCCACAGCGCTACCCCATCGAACTGGCCGCCCAGGCGGCGGTTCACGCGCTGAATGACGCGGGCCTGCGCACCCGGGACGTCGATGGCCTGTTCGGCTGTGTCGCCGGCCGTTTCATGTCGAACCTGGACCTGGGTGAATACCTGGGTATCCGCCCCCGTTACAGCGATAGCGGCAATATCGGCGGCAGCTCGTTCCTGTCCTACCTGTTCCACGCGGCGGCGGCCCTCAAGGCCGGGCTCTGCGACACGGCGTTGATCGTCTATGGCAGTACCCCGCGCGCGGATGCCCAACGTCGGCAGCCGCTGACCGGGCCACTGGAGATGCCGAGCTACGAAGCCCCCTACAAGCCACGCCACCCGGTGTCCGGCTACGCCCTGGCCACCGCCCGGCACATGCATCAGTACGGCACCACCCGCGAGCAGTTGGCCGCGGTGGCCGTCGCCGCGCGCGCCTGGGCGCAACTCAACCCCGTCGCCTTCTGCCATGACAAAGGGCCGCTCGGTATTACCGACGTGCTGGGCAGCAAAATGGTCTGCAGCCCACTCAGCATCCGCGATTGCTGTCTGGTCACCGATGGCGGCGGCGCCCTGGTGGTTACCCGTGCCGATCGCGCACGTGACCTGCCAAGGCCGCCGGTCTACCTGCTCGGCGCGGGCGAAGCGCACTCGCACCGCAGCATTTCCCAGATGCCTGATCTGACCACCACCTGTGCAGTCGAGTCCTGCGCCAGAGCCTACGCCATGGCCGGGGTCAGACCGGCGGACATCGGCGTGCTACAGCTCTACGACGCCTTCACTATCAACACCATCATGTTCCTGGAGGACTTGGGCTTCTGCGCCAAGGGCGAAGGCGGTGCCTTCGTCGCCGATGGCCGCATCGCCCCCGGAGGCGTACTGCCGGTCAACACCAACGGCGGCGGCCTGTCCTACTGCCATCCGGGCATGTACGGCATCTTCGCCCTCATCGAAGCCACGCGGCAACTGCGCGGTGAGGCCGGAGCACGGCAGCAGGCCGGCGTGGAGCTGGCGCTGGCCCACGGCAACGGCGGTCAGTTCTCCAGCCAGGTCACCGCCATCCTCGGCACGGGAGCAGCGCTATGAGCGCCGTCCTGCGCGAACGCCAGGGCGCGGTGCTGCTGGTGACACTCAACCGCCCTGAGGCGCTGAACGCATTCAATGCCGAGCTGCACCGCGAGCTCTCCGATGCCTGGCACGAGGCCAGTGATTCGCAGGTTCGCGCGGTGGTGCTGACCGGTTCCGGACGCGGCTTCTGCGCGGGTGCCGACCTCAACGCGCCACCCGCCTCCGGGGCACTGGGTCATAGCACGCTGCGCCATGCACTCAATGCGAACACCCTGGCAATGGCCGCGCTGGACAAGCCTGTCATCGCAGCCGTCAACGGCGCCGCAGCGGGTGCCGGACTCTCGCTGGCTTGCGCCGCCGATATCCGGATCGCGTCCAGCGGCGCCAAGTTCGTACCGGCGTTCGTCGACATAGGGCTGGTCCCGGATGCCGGTGGCAGCTGGTTCATCACCCGGTTGCTGGGTTACGCCCGGGCCTTTTCCTGGCTGGCCAGCAATCGCCGGCTGGGCGCCGAAGAGGCCCGCGAGTGGGGCCTGGTGAGCGAGGTGCTGCCCCCGGAACGGCTGCTTGGACACGCGCTGGAGATGGCCGAGCAACTGGCCACCAAGCCCGGACTCGCGGTAGGGCTGACCAAGCGCCTCCTGGCCCAGGCCGCACGCAACAGCCTGGCCGAGCAACTGGAGGCCGAAGTCACGCTGCAGAGCCTTGCAGTCCTTGATCCCGATCGTGCGCTAGCCCGCGTGGCGATGCTGGAAAAACTCGGGCGCCGCTCAATCCCATAGACAACAAGAACGGAGTTTCCCCATGACCGATTACGGACGTTTTCACAGTATCCTCGCCGAGCGCCGGGACCATGTCCTGGTGCTGACCCTCAATCGGCCCGAACGCCTCAATGCCGTAGGAGCCGACATGCATGAAGGCCTCGAAGCCATTCTTGCCGACCTGCGCCACGACACCAGCGTCCGGGCCGTGGTGCTGCAGGGTGCAGGACGGGCCTTCTGTGTCGGTGGCGACATCAAGGCGTTTGCCGAGACGCCGGCCATCGAGCAGACCCCATGCGAAGCCATGGCCCTGGTCACCCGCGGCGCCGGGAACCTGATCGAGCGCTTCCTCGATGTGCCACAGCCGATTATCGCCGCGGTGCAGGGTTACGCCATGGGGCTGGGGGCGACACTGGCCTTGCTCTGCGATGTGGTGCTTATCGCCGACGACGCCCAGATCGCCGACACCCATGTGCCCATTGGCCTGGTCGCCGGCGATGGTGGCGCGCTGGCCTGGCCCCTGAGCATGCCCCTCGGCGCCGCCAAGTACTACCTGATGACCGGCGAGCGACTCAGTGGCAGCGAAGCGGCCCGGCTGGGCCTGGCCTTGCGGGCCATGCCGGCCACGGAGCTGCATGATCAGGCGCTGCAGATGGCGGAGCGCATGGCCGCCCTCCCTCCTCTCGCGCTGCAGGGCACCAAGCGCGCGCTGAACCAGATCCTGCGCCAGCGCAGCCAGTTGGTGACCGACCTGGGGCTGCAACTGGAAGCGGCGACCTTCCTCAGCGCAGATCACAAGGAAGCCTCCAGCGCCTTCGCGCAAAAGCGCCAGCCGGTCTTTCATGGGCGCTGAGCACAGCATGTCCAGAGGCGCTGGAGACACCGGCTGGCTCGGCGGCATTTCCACGGAAGTGCGCTGCCTGTGCGTCATCAGCTTTATCTCCGCCGTGGGCTTCGGCATCCAGTCACCGGCCATTCCGGTGTTCGGCCAGGCACTAGGGGTGGGCAGCAGCATGATCGGCATGATCATCGCAGCCTTCCCCTTCGCCCGCCTGCTGATGGCTTGGCCAGGCGGCAGGCTGGTCAATCGCTGGGGCGAGTACCGGTTGCTGTGCGGCGGTCTTGGGCTCATGGCACTGGGCAGCGTTGCCGCCGGCTTTTCCGCTTCCGCCGAGCAGTTGCTGGCATTTCGCGGTCTGTGCGGGATGGGCTCGATCCTCTACAGCGTGTCGGCCATGAGCCTCATGCTGCGCACCACCGCCGCCAGCCACCGGGGGCGCGCGGCGGGGCTGTTCATGGGTGCCTATTACGTCGGGACGGTCGCCGGTCCCGCCATCGGCAGCCTGTTCGTGGACATGTCTGTGCGCCTGCCGTTCTTCCTCTATGGAGCCGGAACGGGAGCGGCGGCCCTGGTCGCGGCACTGCTGCTGCGCCACCTGCGCCACAGTCACAGCGCGGCGAGCGACTCCGGGCAAGCGGCGGTCAGCTTTGGCCAGGCGCTACGCCTGGCCTCTTACCGATCCGCGATCGCCAGCAATTTCGCCATCGGCTTTGCCGTTTACGGGGTCAGGGTTTCCGTCCTGCCGCTGTTTCTGCTGACGGTGCTCAACCAGCCGGCGAAATGGATCGGCATCGGTCTGGCCGTCGGTGCACTGACCCAGACACTTCTGCTGCCCAAGGCTGGCCGATGGGTGGACACCTGGGGCCGCAAGCCAAGCCTGATGCTGGGCATGACCCTGGTACTGGGCAGTTTTCTGCTCATCCAGGGCGGGCAAACGCTGGCAACCTACCTGGGCGGGCTCGCGCTGATGGGGCTCGGAACCGCGTTCTGCACCACCGCCGCAGCCGCCGTCGCTGGTGACGCCGCCAATGGCCGTGGGGGTACGGTGATAGCCGGCTACCAGATGGCCGCCGACCTCGGCATGGTCATCGGCCCTATTCTCATCGGGGTGCTCGCCGAGCGGCACTCCTACGCCCTCGCCCTCGGCTGCACCGCCGGCCTGCTGGCACTGGCCGCCTTGACGACACTGACCATCCCCCACGACAAGAACACGGGGAGCAACCCATGAGCGAGCGCAGCCAATCGGTCTTCATCCGCGCCAACCTGCAGTTCGCCCGTGAATTGCGAAGAGGTGGCGGCCTGGTTGTGGGAAGCCTCGGTGCATCTAACCCGAGTGGACTTCCAGCCGCTTACGCAAACTACATCCGCCATAAACCAGCAGGCAATCGCCTGAACAAGGAGCAGACATGTCAACGGAAATCCGAATGAGAAGCGCCCTTCAGGCCTACATCGACGCCTACAACCGCAATGACCTGAAAGCCATCATCGCCCTCTACCACGACGACGCAACGGTGGAAGACCCGTACGGCTCGTCGCCGCGCGAAGGCAAGACGAAAATCGTCGAGTTCTACCGCAACGTCATGGCCAACGGTGCCACCCTGCAGCTTTGCGCACCGATCCGCGCCTCTCACGGCGATGCTGCCGCGATGGCCTTCGATGCCGTGGTGAAGCTACCCCAGGGGGAGGTGCGGGTGCGGGTCATCGATGTGATGACCTTCGACGAAGCGGGGCTCATCACCTCCATGCGCGCCTATTTCGGCCCAGGCGACATCGAGATGAAGGCTTCCACCGACAGCCGCAACGACTAGCCAAAGCGATAAGCCGAGACCGCGACGAGGCCCCCCAGCCGCTCGGCGTACACGCGCCGCGCGGGCTGGTCACCTGCTGCAGCGCAAGCCACCAGCAACGGCAGCAAGTGTTCCTCGCGCGGATGGGCGAAACGCGCCTGCGGTGCCTCGACCCAATGGCGCAGGCGCTGACTTCGTTCCTCCGGCGTCCCCATCAGCGTATCGAGCAACCAGTCATCGAATGCCTGCGCCCGCGCAGCCAGGTCCTCTCCAGATGCACGGACGTTGTGGAAAGACATGCCGCTGCCCACGATCAACACCCCCTCCTCTCGCAACCCTGCCAGCGCCACCCCGGCAGCCAGGTGCGCTGCCGGGTCCAGATCGCTGCAAAGTGACAGCTGCAGCATCGGGATATCCGCCTGCGGATAGATCAGTTTGAACGGGATGAACGCACCGTGATCCAGTCCGCGTGTGTCGTCGAGCGCTGCCGACAGTCCTGCGCCGCGCAAGCGTTCGCACGCATCCCTGGCCAGCCAGGGTGCGCCGGCGACCGGGTATTGCAGTCGATAGGTGTGCGCCGGAAATCCGCTGTAGTCGTAGACCAGGCCTGGGGCCGGACTGGAAGTCAGCGTGAACCGCTCGGCCTCCCAGTGTGCGGAAACGACCAGGATGGCCTTCGGCCGTTCTGGCAGGCTCGACGCCAGGCCCTGCAGCCAGGCCCCCAGTGAATGCCACATTTCGGCCGGGCCGAAGTCCCCGCGCATGAAGAAGCAGGGACCCGCCCCATGGGGAATGAACAGACTCGGAAGGCTCATTGAAGATGCAACCTCAGGCTCAGGAACAGGATTGATGACGCTGCCAGCAGAGAGCGCGCCAGGCTCAGGACGCATGCCAGTAACGGGTTGGTTGGTCACCTGTCATTTGTCGCCAGTGTGCGGTCTTCTCGGCCCCGGACGCCTCGTCCAAACCGATTACCCCGACTCCGTAGAAATGCAGGGATGCAGAAAGAGTGCTGAAACTACTGCATGCGGGTGAGGGCACGCGCCGACACATCCGGCATGATTTGGACACATCCGACAAGAGGAGAGTCCAATGCCCCCCGTAATCGAACCGGTCTCCAGTGCCTCGCAGGACAAGACGCGACTGCGCCAGCGACTCGCCGAGCGTCTCTACAGGGCGCTACGCAATGGCGAGACGATCGAGCCGCTGACCACCACCGACTCGCTGGATATCGAAGACGCGTACCACATCTCACTGGCCATGCTGGAACAGCGTAAAGCCGACGGCGAGCAGATCATCGGCAAGAAAATCGGAGTGACGAGCAAAGCCGTGCAGGAAATGCTCGGCGTCCACCAACCGGACTTCGGCTTCCTCACCGACCGCATGCATTTCGATAACGATGCCTGCGTCAGCCTTAGCCAGGCCAACCTCATCCAGCCCCGTGCAGAAGGTGAGATCGCCTTCATCCTCAAGCACGACCTGATGGGCCCCGGCGTCACCCAGGGGGATGTGCTGGAAGCCACTGACTCGGTCATGGCCTGCTTTGAGATCGTCGATTCGCGCATCTGCGACTGGAAGATATCCATACAGGACACCATCGCCGACAACGCCTCCTGCGGTGTCTTCATCCTGGGTAGCCCGCGCGTCTCCCCTGTCGGCCTCGACCTCGCCAATGTCCGCCTGGATATGAAGCGCAACGGAGAGCCTCACTCCAGCGGGCTTGGCTCGGCCGTGCAAGGGCACCCAGCCGAGGCCGTGGCTTGGCTGGCCAATACCTTGGGCGCCTTCGGCATGCCCCTGCTCGCCGGCGAAATCATCCTGTCGGGATCGCTGGTTCCCCTGGTACCCGTAAAGGCTGGCGACCACTTCGAACTGACCATTACGGATATCGGCTCCGCCTCGATTCGCTTCACCGACTGACTCTGCCCTCCCTAGATGCGAGAGAACTGGCCATGACACGCAAAATCAGATGCGCCCTGATCGGGCCCGGCAACATCGGTACCGACCTGCTCTACAAACTGCAACGCAGCAAAGTGCTGGAGCCGGTCTGGATGGTCGGGATCGACCCCGAATCCGACGGTTTGAAGCGCGCCCGGGAAATGGGCCTGAACGTCACCTGCGAAGGCGTCGATGGGCTCCTGCCCCACGTCAAGGCCGACGACATCCGGATCGTGTTTGACGCGACCTCCGCCTACGTACATGCCGAGAACTCACGCAAGCTCAATGAACTGGGCGTGCTGATGATCGACCTCACGCCTGCGGCCATCGGCCCCTACTGCGTGCCGTCGGTAAACCTGGCCGATCAATTGGGCAAGCAGGTGCTGAACGTCAACATGGTGACCTGCGGGGGACAAGCGACCATTCCCATGATCCACGCGGTGTCACGTGTGCAGCCCGTTGCCTATGGCGAGATCGTGGCGACGGTGTCGTCCCGTTCGGTCGGCCCCGGCACCCGCAAGAATATCGACGAGTTCACCCGCACCACTGCCGGTGCGGTGGTCACGGTCGGTGGGGCCAAGGAAGGCAAGGCGATCATCGTGATCAACCCGGCCGAACCTCCGCTGATCATGCGCGACACCATTCACTGCCTGACCGAAAGCGAACCGGATCGCGAGGCTATCACCCAATCGGTGCACGCAATGATCAAGGACGTACAGAAGTATGTGCCCGGCTACACGCTGAAGAACGGACCGGTATTCGACGGCAATCGCGTGTCGATTTTCATGGAGGTGGAGGGCCTGGGCGACTACCTGCCCAAGTACGCCGGCAATCTGGACATCATGACCGCGGCGGCCGCCCGTACCGCGGAAATGTTTGCCGAAGACATGCTGAACGCCTAACCACTCTCGAATGGAAATTGCCATGACCTCTTTACGCGGCAAGCAAATCAAACTGCACGACATGTCATTGCGCGACGGCATGCACCCAAAGCGCCACCAGATCACCCTGCAGGAGATGGTGGATGTGGCCACCGGTCTGGACGCAGCCGGTGTTCAGCTGATCGAAGTCACCCACGGCGATGGCCTGGGCGGCACCTCCGTCAATTATGGCTTTGCGGCACACAGCGACGAGGAATACCTGCGTGCAGTCATTGCGCAAATGAAACAGGCCAAGGTATCGGCCCTGCTGCTGCCCGGTATCGGCACCGTCGATCACCTGCAGATGGCACATGACTGTGGCGTACACACCATTCGCGTGGCAACCCATTGCACCGAGGCCGACGTTTCCGAGCAGCACATCCAGTACGGCCGCAAGTTGGACATGGATACGGTCGGCTTCCTGATGATGGCACACATGCTCGACGCCGACGGTTTGGTGAAACAGGCCAGGTTGATGGAAAGCTACGGCGCCAACTGCCTCTACATCACGGACTCGGCCGGGTACATGCTCCCCGAAGACGTTCGCGTGCGCATCGACGCGGTTCGCCAGGCGCTGAAACCGGAAACCGAGCTGGGCTTCCACGGCCACCATAACCTCGGCATGGGCATAGCCAACTCGCTGGCAGCCATTGAAGCCGGTGCCAATCGCATCGACGGCTCCGCCGCTGGCCTAGGTGCCGGTGCCGGCAACACGCCGCTGGAAGTCTTCAATGCGGTCTGCGATCGCTTAGGCATCATTACGGGCGTGGACGTGTTCAAGCTCGCTGATGTCGCCGAAGAGAAAGTGTTCCCGATGATGGAGCACATCGTCCGGGTCGACCGTGACTCGCTGATGCTAGGGTACGCTGGCGTCTACTCCTCGTTCCTGCTGTTCGCCAAACGTGCCGCAAAAAAGTACGGCGTGCCCTCCCACGAGATCCTGTTGGAACTGGGCCGACGCAAGACCGTCGGCGGCCAGGAGGACATGATCGAGGACCTGGCGCTGGACATGGCGCGTGAACGCGGAATCAGCCACTAACGCTGACAGGTCCCGACATCAGAGATCGTTTACCCCTGCCCCCTTACGGGGGCTTTTTTTCCCATGGAATCAATGTCCAGCGCACACGAAATCGCGCCGATCAGGTCCATTTCGATCGACATCCAGACTGAGCCACAAAAATCTCATCCATGCCTGCCATCCCTGGCCCTCACGTAGTGTTGCAAACACCGTGATATCAACAAACATCGTCCGTTCTGACCATGCTGGAAAGTGCTGCACGTTAGACAATTCAAGCCACAGATACGGCTCCCAGTACCAGAGGAAAACGGGCATGAATAACAACGCACAACGCTCACAAGCCGGCCAGCAGAAACATGGCAGTACCACACTGGATCCCCGGGAGTTTCGCCACGCTCTGGGGACGTTCACCACGGGTGTCACCATCATTACGGCTCGCGACCAGGACGATGCCCCCGTCGGCGTAACGGCCAATAGTTTCAACTCGGTGTCCCTGGACCCTCCACTGGTGCTCTGGAGCCTGGCTCGCAAATCACAGAGCCTCGCCACCTTCGAAAACGCCAGCCACTGGGCTGTGCATATCCTCGCCCACGACCAGGGCGAACTCTCGGCGCGTTTCGCCCGTAGCGTCTCCGGGCCGGAGAAGTTCGACGGCATCGAGTACGAGGGCGGCCTGGGCTCGGCGCCGCTGCTAGCCGGCTGCACCACTCGGCTGCAGTGCCGCACGGCCCATATCTACGATGGCGGCGACCACATCATCCTGGTGGGCGAAGTACTCAAGTTCGACAAGTCCGATACCCCTCCGCTGGTATTCCAGAGGGGCAACTACGCCATCGCCACCAGCACCGCGCAAACCATCATGCCGCCTCCTGACGAGGACCCTCGTAACGTCAGCGAAGCCAGCCCCCTTGGCTATTTGCTGGCCAGCGCATACCTGCACTTCTCCGCCAGGACGCAGGAACATGCCTCTCAGCTCAAACTCAACAACATCGAGTACCTGGTCCTCAGTGCACTGGGTACGCGGGAAGGACGCACCTACCACGAGCTGATTTCCCTCGCCGCGTACACCGGACGCGAAGTAGGCCCTGAATCGATCAACGACCTGGCAGCGAGAGGGCTGATACGCATCGATGACGAACGCACCTCACCGGACGATGAGGACCACGCGCAAATTTTCCTGACACCCGAAGGCAGGAAATTTGTCGCTCGCATCCTCAGCCAGAGTCAGCAGGAGGAGGAAACGATGATGCGACAGCTCGGAGTCCCCGAGACCATTGCGCTACGTACTCTACTGAGCCGCTTCGTGAGGATCCACAGTCCGCTTATCCCCTATCGCTGGTTCTGAGGCTGTCCCGCGAGCTCTGCGAAAGAGACCTTGATATCACGGTGCACATCGCTGGAGCTCGCAACATTGAGTCTTTATACGAACCTGGTAAGGGGGAAACGGTGTCCTGTCTTTCATGGGGCTCGTTCACAGACCTCTAGCGCCGAGGTAAAGGCGGTAAGGATTGTGCGGGGCAGTGCTGAGTAGAGGGTGCCTAGATTTACTGGCCAGAAAAAACAGACAACAGGATTTGCCCCGTACAAAAAGCCCGCCACTGAGCGCAATACTGTTCAGTTAAGAAAGGCTTGAAGCGGGTGAGAGACCCGTGGCGAGCGAGCTTGCTCGCGCTGGTGCGCGAAGCGCACCCAACAAAGCGACTGCGGTCTTTCAGAACGAACTCGACGACAGTTTTTTGGGCTGCTCTGCAGCCCAGCGCGAGCAAGCTCGCTCGCCACGGGGGATGTATTGAGCAACCCAATCCTTAACTGAACAGCATTGCGCCACTGAGCGGGTTTTTTGCTGCCTGCTACGCTTTTCTTCGACACAGGAGAAGTGGCCATGCCCCTACCAGACGATCCTGCCCCCGCCCTGCTCCACCGCCTCAACCAGAACATCATGCCCCTTCCCTTGCCCTCTTGCGAGTCGAACGGCTAGCTACGCGGGATTCCGGACAGCTCCCTGATGCAGAACCGTATTGCGTCTATTCTGATTGCACGAAATAGCACTCCGGTTTCGTATCGCATTACTTCCTTGATTAGTGGATGTAACAGATATGACCAGCCCGACTGCTATCGCTCTGAGTGGCTTTATTGGGTGGACATTGGCGCTGCTGATTCTCATGGAACTCCTGCGTGGCGGGCTTGCAGTCCTAAAGCGCATTCCCACAAATGAGTTCAAGCCAGACAACTCCAATCTTTCACCCTTCATGCAACGCTTGGCGCGAGCACATGCTAATTGTGTAGAAGGTTTACCCCTGTTCGGCGGCTTACTTCTATTGGCCCTTGCCACGGACCAGACGTCAATTACCGATCCACTTGCCTTTCCCTTGCTTATTGCTCGAGTCGCGCAATCTTCGCTGCACCTATACTCCCTGAGCATCCCGGTAGTGAATGCTCGATTCGGATGTTTTGCCGTTCAGCTGGCTATCGCCGCCTATTGGTTGGTTCAGCTAGTGGCAGGGTGATCTGTAGTGGTCTGATGAAACCGGACACTCATTTGGGCGAGAGCGCTCGCCAGATTGAGGAGTCAGATGACCAAACAACGTCGCTCCTTTTCCGCTGAGTTCAAACGCGAGGCTGCCGACCTCGTGCTCAAGCAAAATTACAGTTTCATCGAAGCCAGTCGTTCACTCGGCGTCGGTGAGTCGGCACTACGCCGCTGGCGTCGACCAGGTTCGGCAAGAGCGCCAAGGCGTTACTCCGCAGAGCAAAGCGCTGACCATGCATATGACCGGGAACGCAGTGCCGCCGCTGGCCGGGCAGAAGATCATCGAGGCAGTGATGTCGGCATCTCAAACCTTAAACCAGGATCAGAACGCTCGCCTGCTGCGAATCAATAGTCGGGATCAATCCTGAACCCTGTTGGTGTGCGAGCCAAATCCGAGTCAGTTTCACGTCGAAGCGCCAGCCGTGGGTTTCCATCCACATAAGCGCTGTATGGGTGACTCGATAGTGTCCGCACTTCGGACAGGCTCTTTCCTGGTAATCATCGCCAACATCGACGTCCGAAGCAGGCTCGTCGCAAATTAAGCACGTCATGACCTTCTCCTTTTGGCTGATCGTTCAACTGTAGTCGATCTCAGCGAGGTATCCCCATGCCCACAGCAAACAACACTGCCGTACAAGACGAGCGGCTGGTCACCCTGCCGATGTGGATCATCGAGGCCGTACGCACAGACATCCGCCTTGAAGTACATGTCTGGTCCGAGATGCAAAAGCGGGTTGAACAGTCGCTAGCCTGCGATGTGAAGCTGCCGCCCGGCACGCTGTTCAGCAAAGGCACCAAGCTCAGCACGTTGATGTTCGGGATCCGGCAGCGACTCGACTTTCCGCCGCACGCCCGCGAATTCGCAAAGCAGTAACTCCCTCCCCCTTCAAAATCAGCCGCTATAGCGGCAAAGGACAGGTGTTGCTCTATGAAAGCACTTTCAATTCGCCAGCCTTGGGCGTGGCTGATCATCCACGGCGGAAAGGATGTTGAGAATCGCAGCTGGCACACGAAGCACCGGGGTCGGTTCCTGGTGCATGCAGCAAAAGGCATGACCAAGCACGAATACCAGGCCGCTCGTGATTACGCCAGAGAGTGCGGCGTTGAGATTCCTGCTCTGAGAGACCTGGAGTGTGGCGGAATCATTGGCTCAGTCTTTCTGGCGGATAGCCGGGATACGAGCAAATCGCCCTGGTACATGGGAGAAAAAGCGTTCCTGCTGGTTGACCCTCAGCCTTTACCGTTCGTGCCACTGAAGGGGCGGCTGAACTTCTTCGAAGTCTCTGACGAACGTGTGGCGCCATGATCATCCCAATAGCCGCCCCGCTCTACATGCTCTGGCTCATCGACAACGGGCCGTGTTGAAGCCGAGAGCCTCACTTTTCCCTCTGTATCCACCCAATCAACAATAGGGTGCACCCTGAGCTTAATACGCCAAAAGAGAGGTAACCGAAGGGCACCCCCCTAATCAAATGGTTCAGACCAACGCCAAGTCCGAAAATCACCATTGGAACGCCGGTAACAAAAATAGGGTTTCGAAACGCCTTTTGCATCGCTGACTCCCTTTCAAGATCAATTTCATTAAACCATAAGCCTGCCGGTGAACGGTTGGCGAGGAATTTCCATGCCTGAAACTAAGTGTCATCTGGGGCACACCCAGCACGTCAGCACCACCGACTGGGTGGCAACGCTGACACTCGATCTGGCGAGCATTCTGGCCCAAATGGGTGTCCGGTTTCATTAGACCACTACACACATCGTATCCCTGTGCGTTTTTCAAGTTAGGCGGCGCCATCATAGGTGCGGATGTTTTGTCGCAATGCTGCCAAGAAGGAGAAAGCATTCTCCACTCGCTCACCCTCGAATCCCTGGTAATAATTTTTCGCGGTCAACACCGTGCCGGCTCCCCGTTTATTATCTGGGTGAAGGCAGTAAGGAATCGATAGAAAACCACTGTCGAATGCGCTGAGAATTGCTTCGGACAAGTCGGCATCACGAGTCAACGTTCCTTCAATCAGCCGCCTCGAGGCGTCTAGAATGCGTGCATGCTCTTGCGCGTCAAACGGGATATCCGGCAAGACACCATCCGTGTGCAGGCAATAACTGGCGTATTCCAATGCAGCGATGTTCTCCTCCACCCGAGGAATACGACGTGACTCCACCGGAGTCTTGATGATCACACGCTGCACGCCCGTAGAGCGAATCATGCCCAGCGCATCGCCAGTGATTCGACAAAACCCGCCCAGGGTTCGTGGGAAAAAACCCATAAACACGTACCCGACGAAGTGATAGCTGCCCGGTGCGAAGTATTCGCTGGCAAGTTGTTGCAAAGCCGTCACCGCGGCACGGTCCTGCACGGGCGAGGTGCCTTGGGCGTAGGAGAACGACAACGTCTTGATCCCGTGAGAGCGCAAAAACAGTCCTTCTAAAATATTGAGCGCAACCAGAATGACCGGGTCGCACATCTGCCCCATCATGCAGCCGGCGAAGCTCTCGATATGACTGTGGTCCAGCCCTCTGGAAAGCACCTGGCAGGCTTTTTCCCAGTGGCCGAAAGCCTCACGCAGCGGCGTACGGCTGTACGGCAAGCAATAGGAAATTGGCCCACCCTCGGTGGTGGCCGAGCCGATTTCGACCATGCGCTTGAAAATGTGCAATGGATCGGGCGAGCCATGGCGAATCTGCACCGGCAGGAGGTAGCGGGCATGAATCTGCTCCAGCATCGCACGGGTTTTCGCCGCCGGATGATTCACAATCGGATAGCCATTTAGCATGGACGCACTATCAATCGCCCGTTGCGCCGCGTCGAGATCATTCACCCGGGTGAACGCATCAAGGGTGATGGTGCATACCGTGTTCGCGCGACTGGCCGCTGTGGCCTCCAGCCCTGCCTGCATCAGGACGGGGTCACTGAAGCCCATTCGCGGCTGGAGTACCGGACCGTGTACGTCAAACCGTTCAAGCACGTGGGTGTTGAAGTCGATCATTTCGACATACCTTTTCCTGTCCCTGCTTTATCTGGATCAGAGTACGCACTCATCGCGCGACCCGCTTTTCCAGGTAATGGGTTGGATACAACTGTGCGGAAACGAGCTCCTGAAAGGCATCAAAACTGTTTGCCACGCTGTCATCGAACACCTCGTCAAAACCCGCTGCCCGAAGCGTATCGCTGTGCCGGGCGATGGTCAGGGCGTCGTTTTCAGTGCAGATTTTTCCGCCGATATAGAGCCCTTTGATGTGATTCGTCTCGTTGCGAATGCGCTGGGCGAGTTCGGCGCCCTCGATGTAGCCGTGACCATTGACAGTACTGATCACAACTATTGCGCAGCCATTGCGGTTAAGCCGCGCAATAACATCATCCATTGGCGTGTTGGGCCCCAGGTTTTCGACCTTATAGCCAAGGTCATTGAGCAGGAACTCCATGAACACTAGGTTCCAGCTATGGGAGTCTGATGGTACAGTGCTGAGAAGAGCGGTTTTGTTGAATGTCACCGTTAAAATCCCTTTTAAGTTTCTGTTCTGCTTGCGTAATACGGAAGTGCCTTCTGGAACTTGCGGAAGTTAGTTGTTACCGCGTTGATATAGCCCCAGTAATCGGCGTAATTAGTGGGAAAAGGTTTCGAGCCTTCGATCCTGTCCCGCTCGCGCGCGGTGATGTAGTTCGGCCAATCCTTGGATCTTGGGCGCCGATGGTGAAAGTCGTGGCACGGTGTATCGCCGACCATCACAAACACGCGGATGAACAAGTGGTAGCCCAGCATTTTGATCAGCCATAAGCAGATGTAGGCAATGCGTCGAACAGCACCCGCAGCCTCCGGTATGCGCAACTCCTCACCAATAAATACACCGGTCGTGCTTTCGCAAATGAAGTCGATACCGCGCCGTTCCAGTACGTCCACGTTGGGCCAGGTGTGCTCGGCAGCCAGGCGGAACGTCGTGCTGATGTGATAGCCGGCGAATACCGGCACGACCCACGCCATGATGAAAAGATCGAAATACCCCATGGCTGCTGCCAGCAAACTGACCGTGGCCCAGAAGATCAGCGTCAGCGCTGCAACTCGGCCGTTCGACGCGGTTGCAGTCGCCTTCAATCGGCTCCAGAAAGAGCGCAGGATCGCTAACGGTGATAGCGCCGTGGAGACCAATTTGGTCCACATCGTGGCAACGCTGTCGGACGGTTTTAATCCCACCACCCCTTGCAGGTAAGACAGAGTGTCGTCATCCTCTGTGAGCAGGGTTTTGGAACTGTGGTGCAGAGCGTGCTCTTGCTTGTAGGTATCGAACGGTTTGAGCATCAATACGCCAGAAATAATCCGGCCTACTGTCAAGTTCATCTCACGCTGTTCAAAAACCATGTCATGAGCACAGTTATGGCAGATCATAACCTGCATCTGCTTGATACCACCGGTCGCCACTACAAAGCCCAGCAGCCAGAAAGTCACACTGCCATGCAAGTAACCGATGCCGGCCAACAACACCCCGAATGCTATTAATCCCGTTGACACAAGGATATGGTGGATGGGTTTCAGAATTCGGACCTGGTTGAGATCCTCAGGCAGAGGCTTGGCTGTCAGCCAGCTCAAAAATGGCTGTATGAACCCTGGAAGGGCGCGCATCGAGTTACGTATCATCCATGTGTCCTCTGCGGGTTTGCTCCAAGCAAAAAACTTTAACGTGACCTCTCGTTATTTCGAATAGAAATAGGTGGAGATCGATTTTCCATTTTTGAGTACTTCATCAACGTGAACTGGGATGATCTGAAAGTTTTTATCTTCGTCGCCAAGTCGAACAACGTGACCGAGGCGGGAAACTCGCTCAAGGTTTCGGCATCGACGGTGTCGCGCAAGATCGCCGCACTTGAGGATTCGCTCAGTACCGTGTTGTTCTTGAAAAAGACCAACGGCTATTTCCTGACGGAAGCTGGCAGGGCGCTGTTTCCACTGGCGTTAGAGACGGAGGAGCGCTTCAAACTCATTGAGCGGCAGATGTCGCAGCCAAGCAATCGGATGGCTGGGCAGGTGCGCATCGATTGCCCGGAGCTGATGGGCACGCACCTGATCATTCCTGGACTGGCGGATTTCCGTGATCAATACCCCGAGATCAGCTTCGACTTCATCAACACGGCGGTGTCTTCAAAACTCACGCAAAGCCATAGCGACATCATTATCCGATTGCGCAGACCCGAAAACGGCAACTTCACCATGCGCCGGGTCGGGACACTGATGCAGGGCCTTTTTTGTTCCGAAGGATATGCCGCCGCCAACAGACTGCCAGCGAAGCCTGACGACTTGAAGCACCATCACTTGATTGGTTGGACTGAGGAAATGTCTTATATGCCGCTCGCGCAATGGCTGAATGAGGTGAGCGGCGACCAGAAGCTCTGGATGCGCGTGTCCAATCTCAATGCCCAGCTCAAGGCGGTAGAAGCTGATCTTGGTATCGCCGCGCTACCGACCTATGTTGCACACCAGTCAGGCTTGCGTCAGGTCCTGGCCGATAGCCCCCTGCACAGCTCCGATATCTGGCTTCTGCGCAATCAGGCTACGCAAGGCGTAGGCCGCGTCGATCAAGTGGTGGATTATCTGACGGAGCTATTCCACAGCAAAACGGCGGAGATGCAATAGCAACCTTTGCATGGAGGGTCATGGCACCAGGATCAGTGAGCCCTGGGTTTGCCTTTCCTGCACGATGCGGTGCGCCTCCGCAGCCATGGCGAGCGGTAAGCGCGTTATCTGGGGCCTACGAATCAAACCTTTGGACAAGGCCATCAGAACCTGTGCCGAGCTGGTGGTGAGTTCGGCGTTCTGACCGATGTAGTGCTTCAAGGACGGCCGCGTCACATGCAGCGAGCCCATTTGTCCAAGCCGCGATAGATTGAACCCCGTTACGTCGCCCGACGCATTGCCAAATAGCACCAGATGACCGCGCTGGCGCAAGCTCGCCAATGACAGCTCCACGGTAGCGCGCCCGACAGAGTCGAACACGGTATGAGCGCCCTTGCCGTCGGTTAATTCACGAATGAACGACAATGTTCCCGGAGCGTCGGAGTCAAGGGCAGCGAAGCAGCCAGCATCCAACGCTTGGCGTCTTTTAGCTTCGGTTGAAGCAAGACCGATGACGCGCACGCCCCTGGCGGCGAGCCAGCCCGTGGCAATGCTCCCCACGCCGCCGGCAGCAGCATGCCAGACGACCCAGTCGTCAGGCTCGAGCGGTACGCAGCGATAAGTCAGGTATTCGGCGGTCAGTCCCTTGAACATCAACGCAGCGGCGATTTCGCTCGGTACGTCATCGGGCAATCGAATCGCGCGCATGGCTGGAAGTACAGCGTGACTGGCGTAGCTGCCCGTCGAGCTGTCGATGAATGCCACCCGGTCGCCGGGGATGAAACCTCGCACTTGCGGTCCACATTCGACGACGCGCCCCGCGCCCTCCACGCCCAAGCTCCTTGGAAAGGGAGAACCATCCTCAAGCGCGCCAGAGCGCCGATGCAAATCAATAAAGTTGACGCCGGCCGCCTCGATAGCGACGGTGATTTCTCCGGGGCCGGCGGCACGCAATTCGTACTCCCGTAGCTCGAGGACGTCCGGCTTCCCAGGAACGGCGAAGACAACAGCATGGGCATGGGTCATGGAGACTCCTTACAGAGAACCGGTACGCAGGAAAATCCAGACCGCTACCGCGATCAGCATCAGTCCAAACATCGCGTTCTGGAACACCAGCAGTTTGGGCCGCGCCTGGATCAGTTTCTGCACGGTCGACCCCATCGATACCCAGATGACGTGCGAGAAGAAATTCAGCGAAATCAGCGCAGCGCTCAAGATCAGCACAACGCTGCTGCTTGTCTCGCCAGAGGGCGTGAAGGTGGAAAACATCACCAGCAACATCACTATTCCTTGCACATTGCCCAACTGCACAACGATGCCGTCTCGAAACTGCAAGTGTATGGCTTTGTCGCCGGGCGCTTTCAGCGGGCGACGCAGCAGCCGCACCCCAAGCCACAAGATGTAGAAGCTGCCTAGCACTTGCAGTACCCAAACCAGCCTCGGGCTGTTCATCAGCGTGTGATAAAGCCCTAACCCGACCAGCACCGCGAGCAAGAAATAAGTGATGTCTAGGCCGACGATAAACCGGAACGAACGACGTACACCGCTTTGTGCGCCGGAGGTCGCAACCATCAAGTTGCCAGGACCTGCGCTCAGGGTCAGCGGTGCCATGGTTGACAGCCAAAGCAGCCAGTTGATGCTGAATATTTCTTGCACGTTTTTATCCTCAATCACGGCATGGACTGCACTCCCTCAAGTCTAATTCGCGGTCGCTTATAAGGTTATAGCGAAGAGCGCAAAGCGATATCCCATAAATGTGGGAAGCGTGACAGCGCTTTTTTTGTGTCTGGGAGGATTGGTTTTGGCACTCCTGGACGGCTGCAGATGCAAAACGACTAGCCGCAAAAATGCGACGCAACATTACGCCTCGTTCATGGACGATTTGCTGCACAGCTCGATGCTGCGCTTCCTGGAAGCCATGAGTCGCCCGGGCGATGCGCAGAAACTTGGACCGTCGCTGATACGGGAAATCTACTACCGGATCCTGACCGGCGAGCAGGGCGGCTCAATGCGTGCCGCGCTCAGTCGCCGGGGGCACTTCGGCAAGAACACCCGGGCGATACGCAAGATCCACAGCTGCTACCACGAACATCTGGACGTCGAAGCGCTCGGCCACGAAGCCAACATGAGTATCCCCAACTTTCACCTGCACTTTCGCAGCGTGACAGACTCCACGCCCATGCAGTACTTGAAATCGACACGCCTGCACCAGACGCGATTGTTTATGCTGCGCAACACCATGAGCGCTTTACGGTGGCTACCGACATCAAGGTCTACTTCTGCGATCCTCATCGTCCTTGGCAACGGGGATCGAATGAGAACACCAACGGGTTGTTAAGGCAGTACTTCCCGAAAGGGACTGACCTGGCGGAGCACTCGCAAGCCACGCTCAATGAAGTGACCAGGTAGCTAAATAGCCGCCCTCGGAAAACACTAAACTACGAAACACCTGCGGAACGATTTAGCCAATCTGTTGCATCGACCGGTTGAATCCACAGTCGATTTCTGACTGTCGTCACCGGCGGCTTTAGATGAAAGCGGTCATTTCAAAACAGCCCTCCTAGCGCTGCTGGCTCCCAGTTCATGATCACCAACTCGCCACTGACCTCGGCCTTGCCCTGTCGCTGGTTGCTCGTGGTGTAGCGGATATCCAGCGTCTCAAAGTGAAAACCTTCGAACACCCGGCGAATGTCCGGGTGGTCGTTGATGCTGACCATTACCCTACCCTTACAGCGACGCATGAAGTCGGCCATGCGTTCGTAGTTCTCGAACGGAAAATCCACCCCATAGCCTGCGGTCTGCCAGTACGGCGGGTCCATGTAGTGGAAGGTATGCGCCCGGTCGTAGCGTTCCGCGCAGTCCAGCCAGGGCAGGTTTTCCACGTAGGTGCCAGACAGACGCTGCCAGGCGGCCGAGAGGTTTTCCTCGATCCGCAGCAGGTTGATTGACGGCGTGGTGGTGGCGGTACCGAAGGTCTGCCCGGAGACCTTGCCAGCGAAGGCATGGTGCTGCAGGTAGAAAAATCGGGCGGCACGCTGGATGTCGGTGAGGGTTTCGACGTGGGTCATCTTCTGCCACTCGAACACCCGGCGTGAGCTGAGCGCCCACTTGAACTGACGCACGAACTCCTCGAGGTGGTTCTGTACCACGCGGTACAACGTCACCAGATCGCCATTGATGTCGTTAAGCACTTCCACGGGCGCAGCCTGGGGGCGCATGAAGTACAGCGCGGCGCCGCCGGCAAAGACTTCGACGTAGCATTCGTGAGGGGGGAACAGCGGGATAAGACGATCGGCCAGGCGGCGTTTGCCGCCCATCCAAGGGATGATGGGTGAAGACATGGATAGCAAGACCATTACTGTATAAATAAACAGGTGTTGGGCTCGCTCCGCTTTGTGCATAGAGCAGGAGCCTTGACTGGACTTGCAGGAACAATCTGCGGGGATGGTGGCCAGGTTGGATGTTGACGCATCCAGCCTGGCTGCTCCTTTTACTTCGAAGTTGAAACCTCTTTGACCTGGGACTACTCACGTTCCTGGGCAATCAATCTGCCACCTCGAGCACGACTTTCTGCGGCTTCCCTGACGCCTTGGCCTTGCCCTCCTTGCCGCCGTTGCACTCAACCGACACCGTCCACCCCGACTGGGTGAAGGTGTGATCCACCGACTCCACCAGGTACTCGCCATCGAGCCCGCGCTTGAAGCCCCGTGCCTCAATTATGATTTCGGCAAACAGATCGGTCCGTCCGGGTAGGTCGAGCCGCACCGAAGCGGTTGAACGGTTGAATGCCGCCAGACGTGCCTTCGCCGCCTCGTCGGCGGCGGTCCTGTCCGGATACAGATGGCGGTCGGTATGCACCGGCGGCATACCCTCGGGCACGTTGGAGAATGCCCTGAATCTCGTCGGCCTTGATGGTGAAACGCTGCGGCAGGTGTACGGTGTTGAACGGGATCATTTGGCGCTTGCTTGCACCCACCACCAGACCCGAGGTCCCGCGCTCAGACGCGACTCATAGAACTCACGGTAGGCGCGAGACTCCTGGAAGTCCGGAATACCCTCGACGGGCAATGGCGCCTGGTGCGAAACAGTGGATGGTGGTCCGTGCTCAATGGCTGGTGCCGGGGTTGGCCGTTCCGGTGTGCGCTGCGTACGTTCGCGCTCATGCCGCGCCGCCACATTGGCTTTGCTCGGGTCCGCGGTACTGAACAAGAGCCGGTCCGTTGCCTCGACATCCACCATGCCGTCCGCCATCAGAACCAGGCGCCCCATCTTGGCCAGCTTCGACACATAGGGTTCTTGAAAGGCGTCGCGCTGGGTTCACAGCAACACACGCTGCTATAAAAGCAGGTCTATCCCGCGCGGAAAAGACTTTTCTGCAGTAAATGCGAAACTGCATCCAACTTGACCATACGTTCGCATTCGCGTCGGCCATCTGATGCATGGAATTAGCCCACGACTCCTCAACCACGATTGGAAGAAAACTATGTGCTTCAGTCCTTCGTGACAGGCCGCGGCCAGGAGCCGCCGTTCACATACGTCGGCCGGAGCTCGCTGCGTTTTTATTCTATATACCACCCATTTCGGCGATTGGCCCACCGTGCGAAGTCGAAATGGTGCAACACATCTATCGATTGTTCGTTGAAGAAGGTATCACCTAGTTGTGCCGCGCCAAGCATCCGTGCCCAGCGCAGCAATTCATTTCATCACCCGCATCTTAAAAGCTGGTGCGCAGTCCGACTTGAATGCTACGACCCTCTGCAGGCGCAATATCCCGCAGGATCGAGCTGGCGTACCGAACCGTCTGATTGGTGAGGTTTTCGGCATTGACGAAGGCCAGCCATTTGCTCTGCCCAACATCGAAGTAATAACCGACATTGGCTCCGAGTGTGGTGTAGCCGTCCGTGCCGCTCTCATTCTCTGGAACGCGGTGTTGAGAACTGGCGTGCTCAACATCAATTCGTGCTTGCCAGCGATCCAGCTCCCACAACAATCCGGTATTCAGTCGCAGCGGTGCGATACGCGGCAGGGCTTCGCCACTGTCAAGGTTCTTAGCTCGGGTGTAATCGCCCGACAGCTCCAGCGCAAATTTACCGAAGGCTCCTTCAGCCAGTCTCCAATGATCCTGCGCCTCAACTCCGCTGAACTGAGCACGCACGCCCGAGTAGGTATATTCAGGCATACCATCCGCATCCTCTTCCCCTTCGTCATTGAGCGTTCGCCCCGTACCGAGCAAGCCGATGTAGTTGGAAAAGTGGCTGTAGAACGCACCGACGCTGCCCTTGTGTGTGCCATTGTCAAAGCGCAGCGCCAAGTCACTGGAGACTGCCTTCTCTTTCGATAGATCAGCATCACCCAACTCGTAGGTGCCGGTGGCGACGTGAGCACCATTGGCGTAAAGCTCATAAAAGGTTGGCGCACGTTCGGTGTAACCCAATGTGGCAGCGACCGACCAGACCGGTGTCAGTGTATAGACCGCGCCGGACGACAGGCTGCCGGCGGTGAAACTGCTGGATCGATCGGCATTGACAAAACGCTCGCTGCCCTTAGCGTCCGGATCTACGGTTGTGTGTTCCAGGCGTCCGCCGAGCGTGAGCAGCAGTCGATCAGTGGCTTGAAGCTCTTCTAGAATAAACAGTGCGCCCGCATCGGTGTCTAAATGCGGAACGAAGGCCTCTTCGCCCAAGGCCGAAAATTCATTGCGGCTGACTTGCGCCCCAACCACTCCGTTGAACGGCCCCAGAGGCTGATGACGGGCCTCGATCCGCGCCTCGTAGCCTTTGTTCTTGAACGTCGTACCGACTTCGCCACCCGCGATTTCACGGTGCTCATAGTCGGTGTGGCCAGCGTCTAGTTTAAGGGAGCTGAACGGACCATCGAGGTTACGTATCTCGGAAGCGAAGGCGTAATGCTCCTGTTCCATACGAATGCGCACGTCGCTTTCGGCCGGCGAACCGTAATTGGAGTCGTAGTTGCTGTACGACAAACCGGCGTATCCATCCTCCCAGGTATGCGAACCACCCACTGCCCCGCCACCGGGTCAGTCAGCGGCAGGTGATGCTCGACGCCAGTCGAGGTGTGCTCGGCAGGGATGTACCACTCGCGCTCAGCCAAACTGATATGCGACCAGCGTGTCTGCCGGGTTGCCGCGAGCAAGAGATCTGCAAATTGAGGTGGGATTGGGAGATTCAGGTGCCGGAACTTGGAGCCAGTGTTTTTCTGATCCCTTCCGACTTTGGCGGCCGGAGCGAACGATCCGGCGTGAAGAATGGCGACGAGCGCCTAGTGGTGCTCAATG
This sequence comes from Pseudomonas sp. Irchel s3h17, assembly GCF_900187505.1. Lineage (GTDB taxonomy): Bacteria > Pseudomonadota > Gammaproteobacteria > Pseudomonadales > Pseudomonadaceae > Aquipseudomonas. Next base: position 162,533 of record NZ_FYDL01000007.1, on the reverse strand, counting down.
CCGTGGCCAAGTCGGTTATCGACAAACAACGTGGGCTGAGCAAAGAGTGGGTGTTCCCGTACAACGGCACGGCCCTGCACAGGATGAACGATTCTGCGTGGAAGAAGGCGCGGGTGAGAGCGGCGAAACTCTGGCAGGAGGAAAACCTTCGCCCCGCTCACCCAGGTTATGCATCCATCAGGATTCATGACCTCAAACACACATTTGGCCGTCGGCTACGCGCAGCAGGTGTCACCGAGGAAGACCGCAAGGCACTTCTGGGCCACAAGAACGGCAGCATCACCAGTCACTACTCGGGCGCTGAGCTCGGGCATCTGATTGAGGCTGCAAATATGGTATCAGCAACTGACTCTCGGGGGCCGGTGCTGACGATCTTGAAGAGGAAAGCCGGATGAAGTCCCGAAAAACTCCCCACCAATGAAAAAGCCCAACTCGCGAAAGTTGGCCTAAGTCATTGAAAAATATGGTCGGGACGGAGTGATTCGAACACTCGACCCCTAGCACCCCATGCTGGGGACCATAGCGGCCTAAGCACTTGTTTTATAAGGATAAAAACCCTTTCTGATCGTGGCAAAACATCCTCTTTTTTGTGCTTATGCAAACGGAAACACGAGGCCTCCAGAGGAGGTTTTGCGCACAAACTTCCGCCGTCCTGCCGAACGCGTCCCTCTCCCTTCAAGCATCGCCGACTACTTCGCTGATTTTTTTTCAATTTGGAGTGAAGATTACTGAAAAGTGTGCCGATTAGCAGTTGAGAACCAGCTGCACACCAGTCGTGCAGCGCTCAAGATCGGAGTATTCATGACCTTCATCAAAATCATCGCGATCATCCTGGTGCTCGCGGCTGCCTGGTACGGCATTGTGTTTTCGGTGCCGCGTAGCAAGCGCGGCATCGCGAGCGTCATTTGCGCGTTCATCTTCGGCTGCATCATGATCGCCATTGCGATCAATCAGCTCAGTTCCTGATGCGATAGAAGCCCCGGAGCCGTGAACCTTCGGGGCTTTACATTTCTGCGCTGGAACAGAATCACACCGCGATTCTAAAGGGGTAAGCCAAAGCACTCTGGGTCAATGAAACCGGGCACTTCCTTACTTTGGAATACCCGGTTCACACACTGATTACACGGTCGGCGGTACAAAAATTGGTACAAGCTTCATCCCCCCTTCGGCGTCCTCCCGACCGTTCGTCAGTTCTTTATATTGCTGCTACGCTGAAGCCTCCATGGAGGATTTCGCGATGCCCAACTCAGACCTGCTCCCTTCCCTGCTCTTCAAGATCAACGAAAACCAGCTTGCCCTGGAGGCTGCCATCATGGAGCTAACGCTTTGGGTTGAGCAGCGCGGAGCGACCGAGGTCGGTGGCAATGTGCGCGGCGCCTTGGAAGCGATCGACAAGAATGAAGAGTTCATCAAAATGACGCTCGCGGTACTGATGACACCAGAGTGATCGCTCAAGGGTAACTATCGACCCAGGCTGTGTGAAAACGCACTGAATACGTCGAAAACTAAATTCACGTGAGCACCGCACGCATCTCGGCGCCGCCGAGGTTCTCCGCAAGGAAGTCGATCAGCTTGCGCACCGCCGGCACTTGCGCCCGGCGCGCCGGAAACATCGCATGGCAGATGCCCCCCGGCGGCCCCCAGCCGGGCAGTAACTCGACCAGTTCGCCACTGCGGATGTGGGGCAAGCACATGTAGTCCGGCAGCACCGATGCGCCGATACCGCCCAGTACCGCGAACGCCAGGGTGGCCAGATCGCCCGCCACATAGCGCGGCGAATGGTGATGCACGTAGCTCGCGCCGCCGGGCCCCTGGAGGTGCCAGCTTTGGCGGCCGTCGCTGCTCGCGGACATCGCCACGCTATCAAGGCGGGCCAGCTCCTCGGGCTTTTCGATCGGCCCGTGCAAGCGCACCAGCTCACTGCTGGCAACCAGTACCGAGCGGATGACGCCGAAGTTCTTGACCACAAGGGTTGCGCTGTTTTCGATCACGGGCCGCACGCGCAGCGCGATGTCCACGCCTTCCTCGATGGGGTCGACCGGACGGTTGACCACCATCATCTCCACACGCACCGCCGGATAACGGCTCATGAACACCGGTAACAAACGCCCCACTCTGCTGTGCGCCAGCGTCACCGGGCAACTGATGCGGATCGTGCCACGGGGCTCGATCTGGGCCTGGGCGACAGCCTCGCCGGCGGCCTGGGCCGCGTCGCGCATCGCGGCGCAATGCCGCAAGTACACCTCGCCGGCCGGGGTGAGCGAGAGACTGCGGGTACTGCGCTGCAACAGCTGTACGCCCAGTTGCGTCTCCAGCTCCGCTACCCGGCGGGACAGGCGCGACTTGGGAATGCCCAGTGCGCGCCCGGCTGCCGCGAAACCGCCGTGCTCGGCTACTTCCGCGAAATAGAACATGTCATTGAGATCCAGCATCTTTTATTGTCCTATTTTTGGAACGACTTAAGTCATTTTTGCCTACTTATCAATGAATCGCCACAAATTTAAACTACGAATCATGCCGCTGCGATTACGGCCCATTTACTTGAAGAAAGGGAAAGATCATGAAACTGCTGCACATTGATTCCAGTGTCTTGGGCGCCTATTCCGTTTCCCGCCTGTTGTCCGCCGAAGTCGTCGCGGAATGGCGCACGGCCAACTCCCAAACCACCGTCGAATACCTCGACCTGGCCGTGGACACCCCCAACCACTTCACCGCCGACGCGATTGGTATCAAGACTGGCCTGCAAGCCGAGCCAACCGAAGCCCAGCGTTTCGAAAATGCGGTGTCGGAGCGCCTGGTGAGCCAGTTCCTCGCTTCGGACGTGATCGTCATCGGCGCGCCCTTCTACAACTTCAGCATCCCGACGCAACTGAAAGCCTGGATCGACCGTCTGGCACAAGCCGGTCGCACCTTCAAGTACACCGAGACGGGCCCCGTGGGCCTAGCAGGCGGCAAAACCGTGATCGTGGTCTCCAGCCGTGGTGGCATGTATTCGACCAGCGAAGGCGGTCAGGCGATGGAACATCAGGAGAGCTACCTCAAGGTGATCTTCGGTTTCTTTGGCATCACCGACGTGCGCTTCGTGCGTGCGGAAGGCCTCAGCAGGGGCGACACCGCCAAGGCTGCCGCTCTGGAATCAGCCCGCTCGGACATCGCGGTAGCGGTGGGTCAGGCTGCAAACTAGGACCGGGCGAAGATCGCTGCCTGAGCGCGCCCCGCTCCCCGATCAATAGCTCACAGGAGCGATAAATATGATTTCCACTCCGGCACCCAACTCCAGCAGCCTGCGCTTTTCCCGCCCGGTCACGCGTGCACCGCATGCAGTTGGTGCGCACTGCGATATCCGCCAGTTTCGCCATACCGACTTCGGCGGCGCGATGAGTCCACTGGTGTTGGTTGACCATTACGTGATGACCGGTCCCACGTTCGAACTGCATCCGCATGCCGGCATGTCGGCCGTGACGGTGCTGTTCGAAGACACCCAGGAGTGGATGAGCAGCCACGACACTGTGCACAACGACCATCGCATCGACCCTGGCGATCTGCACTGGACGCTGGCCGGCAAGGGTATCGTGCATACACAGCAGCCGGAGGGTGATCACCCCCGGTTGCACGGACTGCAGTTGTTCGTCAATCTGCCGCGCCACCTGAAGCGCATCGAACCGGCGACGATGTTGGTGCGTGCCCGCGACGTGCCCGTGATCGAAAGCCCTGGCTTGCGCCTGCGCGTGCTGTCCGGCACATTGGGTGGAAAGACCTCCCCACTGAACCCCCCTGAACCGATCTTGATCGTAGATGGCTGGCTGGATGTCGGCGCCCGTACCGCGTTGCCGATCCCATCCGGCTGGAATCTGTGGCTCTACGCCATCTCCGGGAATCTGACCGCCCGTGACTTTGATGCGCCAGAAAGCAGTATTGGAGCCAAGCTGTCGTCCAGCGAAGCCGTTGCCATCTCGGCTGATGAAGTGGGAACTGTGGAACTGCGCGCTGTAGATGGCGCGGTGAAGTTTGTTGCGATTGCCGGTGCGGCCATCAACGAACCGATTGTGCAGATGGGGCCGTTTGTGATGAACAGCAGAGAAGAAGCCGAACAGGCCGTGGCGGATTTCAAAGCTGGGAAGTTTGGCGCCGTGAAGCCTTTTACGTGATTCACAGTCAAGCATGCAATGCGCTGACGGCCTAACAATTCATTCAAACCGATACCGCTTTGCGGCGCGGCTTAATTCAGGCGCTGGGCGCCTTTCTAAATCGCTCATCAAAATAGACATACACGTTGAAAGGGAATGCACATGAACGCAGGTTCTCTCATTGGGAAGAATGCCTTGGTAACTGGCGCCGGCTCGGGCATTGGGCGACAGGTGGCAATTGCGTTGGCAGCACATGGAGCTCGAGTGGTACTGGTCGGTCGCCGTGCTGTCGAGCTTCGGCTGACCGGCACCGAGATTGACAATCGGGGTGGCAGTCACCTGGTCGTGGAAGCCGACATCACGAACGAGGCCGATGTCAAAGCCTTGCTTGCCAACGCACTTGCAGGTTGCGACCGGCTGGACATTGCCGTCAACGCCGCCGGTGTCTTTCGGGGAGGCGCGATGGACGAAATGGAGCTGGACAGCTTTAGCGAACTTCTGATGACCAACACGATTGGTACATGGCTGTGTCTCAAGCACGAAATGCTTGCCATGAAGAAGCAGGGACACGGTGTTATTGTCAACATCGCCTCGAACATCGGCGATCATTTGACCCGCCCTGGTACAGGTGCCTATGCAGCTTCTAAAGCGGCAGTGTCCGTTCTTACGCGGACCGCCGCACTGGAAGCGATCGGCAATGGAATCCGTATCAATAGCGTCAGCCCGGGCCCCGTCGATACGTCGATGTCTTACCGACCTGGCGAGGACAGAGCCGCACGCGATGCGCGAGTCGCATCGACTAATCCGTCCGGTCGGGTAGCCAAGCTCGATGAGATTTCCTCTGCCGTTTTGTGGTTGTGTTCTGATGGAGCGGGCTACGTAGTCGGTCAGGATCTGGTGGTGGACGGTGGTGCTTCTATTTGATCATCGCAGCATATTGGCGCCTAAACTTGGTGAGTCCGGGCCATGAAGCGCCTACTTGAACAGGCGCCTAACCCCTACTTCCAGCGGGCCGCCTACCGCGGTCCGCTTAAGTCAAACGTTGAACCCCATCCCATGTAGCAGGCGACTGGCTGCTTCTTGAACGTGAGCAGACGCTATCGACCATTTTCGTGACGGCCCGCTTTGGCCGAGTACTTGTCGGTAGGCCGAGGTCCTGAGCGACTGGTTCACTCTCATACCTGCCGTTGAACCTCGGACTGCTTGACCGGCAGCTCAGGGTCGTTTTCTGCCTCTCGCGATGGGTAGAAAACGGCCATAAGCGCCATTCGCAAAGGGCTACTCTGGGTCGCCACAGTCAGAAAACGGCCATCAGCCGCCACTCAAACGTGTCTACGAAACCCGGGGCAGTTCATAACGATGCTTGATCTCAACGACCTGTACTACTTTACGCTCCTTGCAGAACGTGGCAGCTTCACTGCTGCTGCGGAAATGCTCTCCATACCGACCGGTACACTAAGTCGCAGGCTGAAAGCCTTGGAAAACCATCTAAGCCTGCGCCTGATTGACCGTACCACACGCCGGTTCGCTCTCACCGAGGCCGGCGAACAGCTCTATCTCTACGCCCGGAAGATTGTCGAACAGGCCGACTCGGCCGAAGTTCATCTGCGCGGCGTGTTGGGCGAACCCGCAGGGCGTGTCCGGATGACCTGCCCGCAAGGGGTCCTGCGTTCACTGCTTGTGCCACTGCTGCCGGAATTCCTTGCCCGCTATCCCCAAGTCAGCGTCGACATCATCGCAAGCAGCCGTTACACCGATCTAATTGCAGACGGCTTTGATCTTGGCCTGCGTTCGCATGAACAGGACCTGGTCGAGTCGTCGATGGTCGCGCGCCAACTGGCCACCTTGCAGATGGTGCTGGTAGCCAGCCCCAACTACTTTCGCGAGCGTCAGGCTGCCAATCCTGTCAATCCTGCCGATGTAGAAGGAATCGACGGTCTTCACCTGGCGACGCATAGCAGCTTAAGTGTCTGGACGTTGCGGGGGCCGGGCGAAGAACAGGCCACGGTACGGTTAAAAAACCGTCTCGGCTCAGACGATGTTTCGCTGCTCAAGGCAGCAGCTATTGCAGGCCAGGGCGTTGCCGTCGTGCCACTGCATACCTGCCGGACGGAACTGGCCGATGGAACGCTCGTGCGGGTCCTTCCCCAATGGGAGGTTTCTCGACGAACATTGAGCTTGATCCTGCCCTCCGCCAGAGGGCTGATGCCAGCGGTTCGGGCCTTTGCCGATTTTCTGATCGAGCGTTTGCCCCGCGCGGTTGAAGGACCGCCATAGTCGTAATGTCAAATCGGGGGAGATTTCTTCCCAAGGGAAAAAATCTTTCTCGTTTCCCCGTCTTATTCCCATGACATGTTCAAACGTACCCTACGGGCTCTTTCATTCTGGATGCCGGCGGATCATAGAGTCATCGCCGTTGAAGTCCGGTGAATTCCCGATGCGCTAGCCATTCCGCTGGCCCCTTGTTCTTGGTTGTATCCAGCGCATAGATGAGCCAGAAGCAACTTTAGGAGCAAATGATGAAGCTTGTAAACAGAATTGCGGTTGTCACCGGAGGCTCACGTGGCATCGGCGCTGCCATCGCCCGAAAGCTCGCAGCTGAGGGCGCAATCGTTGCGGTTGTCTATCAGTCCGGAGTCGATCAGGCACAGTCGGTGGTTCGGGCGATCAGGGAGGCGGGGGGGGTAGCTGAGGCTTTTGCGGCGGATGTGGCGGACGCATCCGCTGTGCGCAGTGTTATCGCCTCGATCGTCGCACGTTTCGGCCGCATCGATATTCTGGTGAACAACGCCGGCATTTTCGAGGGGCGCACTTTTGCGGACATCGACGCGGACCATGTGAGCCGGCTCTTTGCCGTCAACATGAGCAGCGTATTGCACATGATGCAGGCAGCGGTTCCGCATTTTCCGCCTACCGGCGGGCGCGTGGTGAACGTCTCGACTAACCTGATCTATTCCCCCCGCCCAGGTACAGCCATCTATGCCGCCAGTAAGGCGGCAGTGTCCGTATTGACGAATGGTTTTGCAAAGGAACTCGGCGCACGGGGGATCACGGTGAATGCGGTGGCGCCCTCGATGACAAGCACGGACATGACTGCGGCGACGCCCGACGCGCGCCGGCAAGCTGTGATCGCGGCGACACCGGCAGGGCGTATCGGTGAGCCCGAGGACATCGCGGACGTGGTCGTATTCCTTGCTTCGGACGAATCGCGCTGGATCACGGGGCGCACGCTCCTGACCGATGGCGGCTTGACTGACTCACTTTGAGTTGAACAGTTATGTATGTTCTCACGGTAGAGCTAAAGATCCGGTCTGAGCGTCTGGCGGACTTTCTGCACGAGCTGTCGAATTTGCGCACGCTGATCGAACGTGAGCCTGACTGCCTGGGGTTTGACGTGCTGCAGAGCGAGGATTGTCCCCATCATGTGTTACTCGTTGAAACATGGAGTAGTCGAGCATATTTTGAAAATGTACAGATGAAACGTCCCTATTACGCCCTCTATTTTGCGCGAGTTCACCCTATGTGGAACGCGGAGCGTCAACTGCATCACTGGTCCGCGGTCGCCCCTTGAAGACGTGATCCCGAGGGTCCGCAGGCTGCCGGGGAGGCGTTTTTTAGCATGTTACTTGCGAATGTTATTTGTTCAACCCACAAAAACCATAATAAGAAGGAAATCTTTCATGCTGCACTCTGATCATTCATCAATCGCTGAGAGACGCCGTATTCAGGCGGTGAGGTGCGTTTCGGCACTGATGCTGTCGTTAATTGCTTGTTCGAGCCACGCGGATACAACGAAGCCCTACCTCCATGCACAGGAGCCGATTGGTGACGTCGAGACTATGTACAACGGCAAGCTCAGCGAAGACATGGCCGTTAACACCTTCCGCAACATTGATCGCTTGTTCCCTGTACGCACCATCAAGGCCGGCGGTCATCCCTTTCCATTACCGCGCAGCGGCCAGCCGCTCGGGCCAGTTGCCTTTGACTACAAAGGCAAGCAATACAGCCTCGATGACTACGTCACGCTTAACCATGTAACGGGTCTGTTGGTGCTCAAAGACGGTAAAATCGTTACTGAACGCTATGAAAAGGGCAATACAGCGGACACCCGGTGGATGTCGATGTCGGTGGCCAAGTCCATCACCTCGACGCTGGTGGGCGCCGCGTTGCAGGACGGTTCGATCAAAAGCCTGGATGACAAAGTAACCAACTACCTGCCTTCACTGGCTGGCAGTGGTTACGAACAGGCGACGGTACGTCAGGTGCTGGCAATGCGCTCTGGGGTCAAGTGGAGTGAGAAATACGCCGATCCGACCTCAGACCGGCGGATGATGCTCAAGCTGCAAATCGCGCAAGTACCCGGCTCGGCCCTCAAGTACATGGCCACACGGCCAAGCATCGCGACCCCAGGTACGCTGACCAACTACAGCACCGGGGAAACACAAGTACTGGGGCAATTGGTCAGCGCCGCCACGGGCAAGCCATTGGCGAATTACTTAAGTGAAAAAATCTGGGCACCGTATGGCATGCAAAGCGACGCCAACTGGTGGCTCGACGGCCCCAATGGCAATGAGGTGGGCGGCAGCGGTATCAGTGCGACGCTTGAAGATTACGGGCGCTTCGGACAGTTCGTACTCAGCGGCGGCAAGGCCGGCGACAAGCAGGTACTGCCCAAAGACTGGATGAGTTTCGTCAGTACAACCACTGGCGCGGATGCGGCATATGGCGACTTTGCTTCCATGTGGTGGCCTGCCTGGACAGAGGCTTCGAAGGCAGATAAAGCGTTCACCGCTGCCGGCATTTTTGGTCAGTACGTCTACATCAATCCAACCCACAATGTGGTGATTGTGGTATGGCAAGCACAGACCAAATCCACCGGCGGCGAGGTCATCGACGACATGGTCGCCTTTGACGCCATCACCAAGGCAGCTCAATAAGCGCAATGCTGTTCGCTTAAGGATTGAATCCGGTAAACGAAGTGAAACCCTTGTGGGAGTTGTCGAGCCTCAGCCAGGCTGCAATAGCGGTGGCCAACGCAACATCTATGTTTGCCACGCCGGCCCCATCGCAGCCTAGCTGGGGCTCGACAACTCCCACCTTTGATCTTCGCGGCTTTGAGCGTTATCGCTTAACTGAACATTCAGACCTCCTTGCTCACGCCAATCCGGTTGCAAGCATTCATTAGCGAGATCGTGAACGTCAGGTCGGAAATTTCCTTGTCGCTGAAGTGCTTTCTCAAGTCTTTGTACAGTTCATCCGACACAGGTTGACTCGCCATGTAGGTCAAGGTTCGGCCCAGGCGCGCGGCGCGTTCCCGAGCGTGAACAGTTCGCTGATATGCCAGCCGGCCAGCCGATCCAGTTTGCTTTGTGCTCTACCGGCCTTACGCAAGATTTCAGCGAGCATGCCCAGACAGAAACACCCGTTGATTTGCGAAACCCACAGGCGAACTAACGCAACCAATGAGGCGCCCAGAGGACTTTCGGTCACCGCCTGGCTGTGGGCGAAAAAACACCCGCTTTTTTGTGCTTATGCAAACGGAAACACGCGGCCTCCAGAGGTGGTTTTGCGCACAACCCTCACGGCGTCCTACCGACCGTACACAATCCCCCGCACCCCCAGCACCTCCAGCAACATCCGGAATAATTTCCGGAATATTCTGCGTCGTTTTCTGCGTGACCTGCCTGGTTGACAGATCAGCCAAATCGCCAGGAAATTTGGTTGACGAAATTCTGAATTCGCCATAATGGGATTTTTCCCCAACAATTCCAGATAACGGAATTCGGTCGGAAGCGCCCGATTTATAGTGTTCGTATCAAGCATGTTAATTTTCGCGACCGCTAATGTAGGTCAGTGCACCACAGCTCTGACACAAGACTGGCACGCAGCCAGTGCAATCATTCCTTGGTCGCCGGTGGCGGTGATTCCGATAGTTCGTTGAGCATGCGCCGGGCAAGTCGGGAACCTATGGTTCTGTGCCACCAAGATTGAATCCACAATCAAACGCCTCTCCCTCAAAAGAGGCCACCCAATGCCGCCGGCTCCCAGTTCATGATCACCAGTTCACCACTGACCTCAGCTTTGCCTTGGCGCTGATTGGTCGTGGTGTAACGGATATCCAGCGTCTCAAAGTGAAAGCCCTCGAACACCCGGCGGATGTCCGGGTGGTCGTTGATGCTGACCATCACCCTGCCCTTGCAGCGGCGCATGAAATCCGCCATGCGCTCGTAATTCTCAAACGGAAAATCCACCCCATACCCTGCGGTCTGCCAATACGGTGGGTCCATGTAGTGGAAGGTGTGGGCACGGTCGTAGCGTTCGGCACATTCCAGCCACGGCAGGTTTTCCACATAGGTGCCGGACAGGCGTTGCCAGGCCGCCGAGAGGTTTTCCTCGATGCGCAGCAGGTTAATGGCCGGAGCCGTGGTCGCGGTCCCAAAGGTCTGCCCGGACACCTTGCCGGCGAAAGCGTGGTGCTGCAGGTAGAAAAATCTGGCAGCGCGCTGGATGTCGGTGAGGGTTTCGACGCGGGTCATCTTCTGCCACTCGAACACTTGACGCGAGCTGAGCGCCCATTTGAATTGGCGCACGAACTCTTCGAGGTGGTTCTGCACCACACGATATAGAGTGACCAGGTCGCCGTTGATGTCGTTGAGCACTTCCACCGGCGCAGCCTGGGGACGCATGAAGTACAGCGCGGCGCCGCCAGCAAAGACTTCAACGTAGCATTCGTGAGGCGGGAACAGCGGAATGAGGCGATCGGCCAGGCGGCGTTTGCCGCCCATCCAAGGGATGATGGGTGAAGACATAGATAGCAAGACCTTTACTGTATAAATAAACAGGTGCTAGGCTCGCTCCGCTTTGTGCACAGAGCAGGAGCCTTGGCGGGACTTGCAGGGACAATCTGCGGGGACGGTGGCCAGGCTGGATGTTGACGCATCCAAACTGGCCGCTCCTTTTACTTCGGGGTTAAAACCTTTTTGACCTGGGACAACTCACGCTCCCTGCCAATCAATCTGGCACTTCGAGCACGACTTTCTGCGGCTTCCCTGACGCCTTGGCCTTGCCCTCCTTGCCGCCGTTGCACTCCACCGACACCGTCCACCCGGACGGGGTGAAGGTGTGATCGACCGACTCTGCCAAGTACTCACCATCGAGCCCGCGCTTGAAGCCCTGCGCTTCAATCATGCATTCGGAAAACAGATCAGTACGTCCGGGGAGGTCGAGCCGCACCGAGGCGGTGGATCGGTTGAACGCGGCCAGGCGGGCCTTGGCCGCTTCGTCGGCAGCGCTTTTGTCCGGGTAGAGATGGCGGTCGGTGTGCACTGGCGGTAGCCCTTCCGGCACGTTGGGGTTGTCCAGGTACGATATCTGTAATTCCCCGCTGGCCGGGTCCTGGTACTGGGTGCTGACGCCCTGGTGGGTGCTGCGGTCGCTCACCAGCGCTCACATAGGGAGGTCTGTGTGACGCACCACAAAAGCCCGGGAACCCTCGGGCTTTTTTTCGCCTGCCTTTATCCGTCAGCACTCTCCCCTGCGCCCATCGGCAACCAGCATGTGGTCCGAGTGCTGACGAATACACGCAACCCAAACTGAGGAATCGCCATGAACCAAACGATCAGACAGAGCCAAGCAATCCTCCATGGGTTGCGTCTCCGGACCTCCCTGGCCACTTCCGAGATGTACCAGCACATAGGCCGCGAAGAACCGGATCAAGCACTGCGGTTCACCGTTGTACCGCGCGGCGGCAATACCTTCGAAGTGATTGAGCGCTCCACCGGTACGGCAAAGGGTGAGCTGTTTGGTCATGACAATGCCTGCCGGTTCGCACAACAGCTCGAAGACAACGCCGAGCTCTTCGCTGCCAGCCACAAGACAGCGAAAGCATTCGCTCGCACGCTTCTGCGCTGGACTGCCGGATTGGCGCTCATGTTGTTCCTGTTCGCCTACTTCGGCGCGGGCCATTGAGACCGATCAAGAAGTTGGTACGCCAACGTCGTAGCCAGCCGCAACTCAGTCTTCCCCCCAGCGGCCTAGTGGCCACCCCGGAGAAAAAACCATGTCCATCCCTACCGATACCGCAGAGTTCCTCGAAGAGCTGAACGGTGGTGCATTCGCCAACCAGATAGGCCACGCCCTTTCCGAAGTAGCCGCCGGGGTTGTTGACCACGGTAAGTCCGGGAAGCTGGTCATCACCCTGGATTTCAGCCAGATCGGCGAATCCAGCCAAGTGAAGATCAAGCACAAGCTCGACTACAAGGTGCCGACCAAGCGCGGCACACGCAGCGAGAACACCAGCCTGGATACGCCCATGCATGTCGGCTCCGGCGGCAGGATCACCCTCTTCGCCGAGAAGCACGACCAGCTCTTCAGCCGCGAACAAGCCCCTATCACTCCCCGCACGTAACTACTCAGCCACCAAGGAATCGATAAATGTCTCTGAGCAAAGAAGCGATCCAGCACATCACAGATACCGCGCTCGAAGCACACGGCAAGAGCCTAGGCACCCACACACCGACGGCGGTGCTGCCAGCAGGCTGCCAAGTGATCACCCTGGAAAAATGGCAGGCAGGCCGCAGCCGTTTCCGTGGCATCTACTCCACCCACTCGCTGGCCGACTTCAGTGCGTATGTTGCTGACCGAGCGCTTCCTGATGCCAAGGGTTTTATCGATCAGGATGAAATGACCTGCACGCTGTTGTTCAACCTGGGCAACGATGCAGTGCCAGGCCACGCCGACGACCGCGCGATACTGAAACTAAAACCATCCGCAGGCTACAAGGCGGTCCAGGCGATCGGCAGCCGCGCCATGACACAGAAAGACCTGAGCGACTGGATCGAAGACTGGCACCAGTACCTGAGCGCCATGGATGAGGCAGGCGGCAGCATGAGCATCGCCAAGGCCATCGCTGCGGTTCGCACCATCACCATCAAGGCAGCATCCGAATCGGACCACACCGTCAGCGAGACCAGCGCCAGCCGCAGCACCCTGGACCAGATCGAGGCCCGCAGCAAAGAAACGCTACCAACTTCCCTGCTGTTCAACGTAATTCCCTTCGAAGGTCTGACCGAACAGTGGATCAACCTGCGGGTTTCGGTCATTACCAGCGGCGCCCAGCCAGTGCTGAAGCTGCGCTGGGTCGGCGAAGAAGTTCAGCGCGAAGACATCGCGCAGGAGTTCAAAACGGTCCTGCAGGATAAAATCGGTAGAAATGCAGCCCTTTCGCTGGGAGCCTTCGACCCGAAGTAACCAATCCAGCGGCGCCGCGACACGAAATCACGATATATGAAAGCGTGTCGCGGAAATTGGAGCTCGCCTACTAGCGTGAGGAACTACGTCTAATTCACGATGAGTGATCTACTTGAACTGAGGATTCCAAAACTTTCCTCAGAACACCCATATAGATCTTGATGCTCATGAGGTTGTCGTAGTTGCCACCATTTTGCGCATCGGCATCTGCTAAATCGCCATCCCGGTTGATTCGGAATCGACCAACCTCCGTCTTGCCTCCACTAAGTGCTGGCACAGTCACAATCGCTTCAACACGGCCTTCCGTTTCTACAGCGATTGGAATGATTTCGATGGTAAACGCTTTACCGAGAATGGTACCGCTGTAACCACGCTCATCTGGTAGATGCTCAATTGTCACCAGTTGACCGTAGCTTCGTTCAGCTAGGAGCTTCCAGTGATCAATGTAACTGAGAAAGTTTGTCTTTGCGTGATTAGAGTCACGACCAATTTTGGCCAGATAACTCACAAATGTACCTGGGTCTTGAGCGAAATCCATTTATCAACTCCGATTTTAGGTTTGGTCATAGCTCGACTGAGCCAGATCTTAATAGACCATCCAAACCCAAATTGCCATCATGCCGTTTCCGGTCACGGAGGGCGGCGCCTGACCGAAGATACACCGTGGACAAGAACGCCATGATCCTGATTCCGGAAATCTCCGGCGATTGGAAAGAGCGCACACGCTCCGGCAACACCTGTATCTGGAACTACGCTCCGCACGGCACCTAAAGCGCTGGAGCATGGATATCAGTCGTCGCGACCGGCCTTGTCAATAACATTAGCGCACCAGCCGCAGAATCCTCCATTGTGCTTGGCCTCATATTTTTCGGACCATTCGATACCATTGCGGCATCTCTTGCATGAGCCAGGGTCGTTTTTTCGCAGGACGAAATTATCAAGAACAAATCTTTGGGGTGGCGTTAAGCCGTCGTCGCCTTCTTCCAGAAAGGCTTTTGCTGCACCAATTTCAGGCCCCTGCAAATAGCCACCCTCGAGCAGGTCACTGACGTAACCGCTTTGCCCATCATCTTCTTCGAATGACATAACCCGCTCCCTGTTCAGGCCCCGTGCCGGGCCATTAAGCATTAGCTCACAAACATACTTCACGCCAGCCGGCGAGGATCCCCTATGTCCGACAATCACATCGACGAAAAGAAACTCGAGCGGGCGATCCGTAAGATCAAGCACTGCTTGGCCCTATCCAAAAGCGCCAACGAGAACGAAGCAGCCACAGCACTTCGACAAGCACAAGCGCTGATGCGTGAATATCGACTGACCGAAATGGACGTAAAGCTCAGTGACGTCGGAGAGGTCGACTCTCAATACTCTCGCAACGAGCGTAGGCCAATGTGGGATCAGCAGTTGAGCAGCGCTGTCGCCGAAGTGTTCAGCTGCACCGCGCTGCGCAACAGGCAATGGTGCAAAACCAAGCAACGAATAGTTGAACACGCATCATTCGTCGGAGTAACCCCAGCTCAGAATATAGCGCTGTATGCCTACGAGGCACTACTGACCAAGCTAACCATGGCGCGCAAGGAGTACGCCGCTGGTGTTCGGTCGGGCAGAAATCGTAGCTCTTATTCAGCCGAAACGGCTGGTGACCACTTCGCCCTTGCTTGGGTCGGTCAAGTCTACGGAAAGCTTCGCGCTTTGATCCCGCAAGGCGAGGAAGACAGCATCGCCACGTCAAGTGATGGTCATGATCTAGTAGCTCTGCAATCACAGGACAAGGCGCTGATAGCCGAGTACCTAGCCAACAACGGCGTGGGTAAAGCCCGTAAGGCGCGTGAAACCGAACTCGATTTGAACGCCCAAATTGCGGGCATGCTCGCGGGACGAAATGTAGACCTGCACGCCGGCATTGCGCACGGCGGCGATGACGTTCTCGCTCTATGTGCGATTGCCTGACCACCAGTTCACCACCCTCCACTTCCCGGGTATGCCCCGGCATACATACCAGCCTGCCGGTGAACGGCGGGCGAGGAATTCTCATGACCAAAGAAAACGTGTACGACGAACAAATCAGCCCTCTGGTCCACAAGATCATCGCTATCTGCAGAGAGCATGAGATTGCCTTGCTGCTTTCCGCTCAGCTTGAGGACGAGGATGAGCGAGAGCTGTTCTGCACCACCATCCTGCCAGGCACGGATGAGGTGTCGTGCGAGAGGTTTGTCCAGGCGCTGAATCTCATCCGGCCACCCAGCCGCTCCGTAATGCACATGACAACCACCCATACCGACGGCAGTCAGACGCTGACCGCAATCATCTGACCACCCCCACCTTCTGCCGCCACGCGCGGCGTGGAGCAACAACGCCCAACCCGGGTAGAGGTATTCAATGAAGCGAGAACTGATAAAGATCAGCGAGTTTCAGCGTCGACGCTGGGGCGAAAACGGAACCCCGCAATGCCCCCAAGCTATCCGCAACCACATCCGTAACGGAATAGTGCCCGGCGAGCAGATTGGGAAACTCTGGTACGTTGATTGGACTGCCTTCAACCGGTCAGGCGGAAACGATCTGGTGGCAATGGTATTGAAAGGAGCAGCATGATGGCCCCAAGGCCGCGCAATACTGCGAACAAGAACCTGCCGCAGAATCTGTACTTCGATGCGCGGCGCTCGACCTATCGCTACCGACGGCCGACCGACGGGAAGTGGTTCCAGTTCGGTACCGACCGCATCAAAGCGATCGACGCAGCGAAGCAACTGAACCTTGAGTTTATGCGCGGTGCTGACCTGGTCGGCGCCGTGCTGTCCAGTTCATCGGAGTCATTCACCACCTTCCTCGACAAGTACGAAGCTGACGTACTGCCACCTCGCGAGTTGGCCAAGGGCACACTCGGCCTGTACGCGGTTCACTTTAGGCGCTTCCGCAAGCAGTTCGAGGGTAAGGCGATCGACCAGATCACAATCCGCATGATCGCGGAAATGCTGGATGCACTGACCCCGCGCACGGCGAACCAGTGCAGGGCGCTGTTGATCGATATCTTCAACCACGCCGCGGCCAAAGGCCTGTGCCCTGACAATCCCGCAGCAACCACGATCAACCGCATTGAGAAGAAACAGCGCAAGCGCCACACCGTCGAGGGCTTGAAGGCCATCAGAGAGAAAGCGCCAGCCTGGTTACAGAACGCGATTGACCTAGCCCTGATCACCGCTCAGCGCCGAACAGATATCCTCGATATGCGCTTCGACGGCGTGCGGGAGGGGTACCTGTACGTGGTTCAAAAGAAGACGGCCAAGGCCAGTGACGCGGCATGGATTCGCTTTCGGGTCACCGCGGAGCTGCAGGCGGTCATCAGCCGATGCCGTGACGACACTGCTTCGCCGTTCCTGGTGCACCGTAAGCCTGACCGCCTGAAACAGAAACAGGCGCAGACCAAGGATCACTGGACGAAGATTGAAGAGCGGTATTTGACGCGAGCGTTCAAGAACGCCAGAGAGACGGCGGAATGCTACAAGGGATGGAAAGAAGAGGAAATGCCGGGCTTCCACGAAGTGCGGGCGCTATCACTGCATCTGTACAAGAAAGCCGGAAAGGATGGGCAGAAAATCGCGGGGCATGCGAGCGAAGGTATGACCAAAAACTACCAGCGAGACCATGAGGAAATCGTCTGGTCCGAGGCGATTCCGGACCTGAATATCAGCGAAATAACTGGGTAGTTTTGCGCCAGTTTTGCGCGGGTTTTGCGCAGCCCTGAAACGAGAAAGGGGACCAAGCCGCTAAGTGCTTGATCCCCTTACGAAATATGGTCGGGACGGAGTGATTCGAACACTCGACCCCTAGCACCCCATGCTAGTGCGCTACCGGACTGCGCTACGCCCCGACTAGGCGTGAATCTGTTCCTCTTCTCGAGGGACGTTCAAGAATATAACGCAAGCTTTTGAAAACTGGAAGTATTTAAAAGCAAGAATTTACTTCTTGAGTACCACCAGCACATCTTCGAGCTCGGAGATCATCTGGCGGATCATTTGTTTGTATTGGGTGGTGTCGTCTTTGGCTTCATCGCCGGACAAACGCAGGCGCGCGCCGCCGATGGTGAACCCCTGGTCGTACAGCAACGCGCGGATCTGCCGGATCATCAGCACGTCCTGGCGCTGATAATACCGGCGGTTTCCGCGGCGTTTGACGGGGTTGAGTTGAGGAAACTCCTGCTCCCAGTAGCGTAGTACGTGCGGTTTTACCGCACATAACTCGCTGACTTCACCAATGGTGAAGTAGCGTTTGCCTGGGATGACGGGAAGCTCGTCGTTATGACTTGGTTCCAGCATAAGCCTCAACTCGGGCCTTCAACTTCTGCCCTGGACGAAAGGTGACCACACGGCGAGCCGTGATCGGGATTTCTTCTCCCGTTTTCGGATTGCGGCCAGGCCGCTGGCGTTTGTCCCGAAGGTCGAAGTTGCCGAAACCGGACAACTTGACCTGTTCGTTGTCTTCAAGAGCGTGCCTGATTTCTTCGAAAAACAGTTCGACCAATTCCTTGGCTTCCCGCTTGTTCAGGCCCAGCTCTTCATACAGACGTTCCGCCATCTCAGCTTTCGTCAAAGCCCCCATACGTCACTTCCTTAACGTGGCGTTCAACCTTTGTTCGAGCGAGGTGAGGATGTTTTGCGTCGCGGTATTCACCTCATCGTCATTAAGAGTGCGCGATGGATGCTGCCAGGTCAAGCCAACTGCAAGGCTTTTTCTATCAGGATCAATGCCTTTACCCTGATAAACGTCAAAGAGCCTGAGGTCTGTCAGCCATTCGCCTGCATTTTCACGGATTACGTCCATGACAGCACTGGCTGCAACACCCGCATCGGCCAGCAATGCCAGGTCACGACGCACTTCAGGAAAGCGCGATAACTCGTGGAATTTAGGCATTTTGCCCAAGGCCACTTCGCTCAAAACCAGCTCGAAGACGAAGACCGGACGGTCGAGACCGAGGGTTTTCGACAACTCAGGGTGAAGCGCGCCGACAAAACCGACTTCGCGGCCATCGCGCTCGATGCGCGCGGTTTGACCCGGGTGCAACGCCGGGTGCTTGCCCGGAGTGAACGTGAATGAATCCAGCGCACCGGCAAAGCCCAGCACCGCTTCCACGTCAGCCTTGACGTCGAAGAAATCGACGACATCACGACCCTGTGCCCAACCTTCCGGCAGACGGCTGCCACATACCACGCCGGCAAGCATCGGCTCTTGCTTCAAGCCTTCCAGCTGACCGACGAAGCGCAGGCCGCTTTCGAACAGGCGCACGCGATCCTGTTGACGGTTCAAGTTGTGCTGCAGTGCCTTGACCAGTCCTGGCCACAGGGACGAACGCATCGCCGCCATGTCGTTGGAGATCGGGTTGGCCAGCAGCAGCGGTTCAACACCCGGATTGAACAGTTCGAACTGTTTCGGGTCGATGAAGCTGTACGTGATCGCTTCCTGGTAACCACGCGCCACCAGCAGGCGACGCAGCTCAGGCAGATCGCTGCGCGCTTCAGCCTTGGCTTGCGGCGCCAGGCGGGCTTGCGGGTAGCGAACCGGTAGACGGTTGTAACCGTGCAGGCGGGCCAGTTCTTCGATCAGGTCGACTTCCAGGCTGATATCGAAGCGATGGCTTGGCACTTCGACGCGCCACTGCCCTGCCCCATCGGCAGAAATCTTCAGGCCCAACGCGCTGAGCAGACGCTCGACTTCGGCCGAATCCATTTCCATGCCCAGCATCTGGGTAATGCGCTGGGCACGCAGGGTGACCGGCGCCACGGACGGCAGGTGTTGCTCGCTGACGGCCTCGATGATCGGACCGGCTTCGCCACCGGTGATTTCCAGCAGCAGGCCAGTGGCGCGCTCCATGGCTTCACGGGCCAGTTGCCAATCCACGCCCCGCTCGTAGCGGTGCGAGGCATCAGTGTGCAGGCCGTAGGAACGTGCCTTGCCTGCCACTGCGATCTGGTCGAAGAACGCGCTTTCCAGGAACACATCGCGAGTGGTTGCAGACACGCCGCTGTGCTCGCCACCCATGACACCGGCGATCGCCAGGGCACGGGTATGGTCAGCGATGACCAGGGTATCGGCACGCAGGCTGACTTCCTGGCCATCGAGCAGTACCAGCTTCTCGCCCTCTTCGGCCATGCGCACGCGGATGCCACCGTTGATCTCGGCAAGATCGAAGGCGTGCAGCGGTTGACCCAGCTCCAGCATCACGTAGTTGGTGATGTCGACGGCAGCATCGATGCTGCGCACGTCGGCGCGACGCAGGCGCTCGACCATCCACAGCGGGGTAGGCCTGGACAGGTCGACGTTACGGATAACGCGCCCCAGGTAACGCGGGCAAGCCGCCGGGGCCAGCACTTCAACCGGACGCACTTCATCGTGCATGGCTGGAACACTAGCGACTACCGGACGAGTGACTTCGGCGGCATACAGCGCGCCGACTTCACGGGCCAGGCCGGCCAGGGACAGGCAGTCGCCGCGGTTCGGGGTCAGGTCGACCTCGATGCTGGCGTCTTCCAGGTCCAGGTAGACACGGAAATCCTCGCCCACCGGCGCATCGGCCGGCAGCTCCATCAGGCCATCGTTGCCCTCACCAACCTGCAGCTCGGATTGCGAGCACAGCATGCCGTTGGACTCGACGCCCCGCAGCTTGGCTTTCTTGATCTTGAAGTCACCTGGCAGTTCGGCACCGATCATGGCGAACGGGATCTTCAGGCCCGGACGCACGTTTGGCGCACCGCACACGACCTGGAAGGTTTCCGAACCGCTGCTGACCTGGCAAACGCGCAGTTTGTCGGCATCCGGGTGCTGCTCGGTGCTCAGCACCTCGCCCACCACCACGCCACTGAAAACACCGGCGGCCGGCGTCACGCTATCGACCTCAAGACCGGCCATCGACAGACGAGCAACCAGCTCGTCGCGACTTACCTGCGGGCTTACCCAGCCGCGCAGCCATTGTTCACTGAATTTCATCCTGCTCTCCTAAGAATTCGTTACGACTAGCGAAATTGCGCGAGGAACCGCAAGTCGTTGTCGAAGAACAGACGCAAGTCGTTCACGCCGTAACGCAGCATGGCCAGACGCTCGACGCCCATGCCGAAGGCAAAGCCGGAGAACTCTTCCGGATCGATGCCGGACATGCGCAGCACGTTCGGATGCACCATGCCGCAGCCCATGACTTCCAGCCAGCCGGTCTGCTTGCAGACACGGCAGCCTTTACCGCTGCACATCACGCATTCCATGTCGACTTCAGCGGACGGCTCGGTGAACGGGAAGTACGAAGGGCGGAAACGCACGGCCAGTTCTTTTTCAAAGAACACCCGCAGGAACTCTTCGATGGTGCCTTTCAGGTCGGCGAAATTGATATCGCGATCGACCAGCAGGCCTTCGACCTGGTGGAACATCGGCGAGTGAGTGATATCGGAGTCGCTACGGTACACACGGCCTGGGCAGACGATGCGGATCGGCGGCTGTTTCGACTCCATGGTGCGGACCTGTACCGGCGAGGTATGGGTGCGCAGCAACATATTGGCATTGAAATAGAAGGTGTCATGCATCGACCGGGCCGGGTGATGGCCTGGGATGTTGAGTGCTTCGAAGTTGTGGTAGTCGTCTTCGACCTCAGGGCCTTCGGCAATGCAGTAGCCGATGTGGGTGAAGAACTGTTCAATACGTTCCAGAGTGCGAGTAACCGGATGCAGACCACCGGAGGTCTGGCCACGGCCAGGCAGGGTCACGTCAATGGACTCGGCGGACAGTTTGGCGGCCAGGTCGGCCGCTTCAAACAGTGCCTTGCGGGCATTGAGAACCTCTGTGACACGCTCCTTGGCTACGTTGATCAGGGCGCCGACTTGCGGACGCTCTTCTGCCGGCAAATTCCCCAGGGTCTTCATCACCTGAGTCAATTCGCCCTTTTTGCCAAGGTAGTGAACCCGGATTTGCTCCAGGGCATTGATATCTTCAGCGCTTTGCACAGCCTCTAGTGCTTGAGAGACGAGCGCATCCAGGTTTTCCATGTACAGACTCCAGATACAAAATAGGGGAAGAGCTTGAAGGCTCTTCCCCTATTTATGACGTTTACCACCTTGGGCTACAGGAGTAACCCAGGGTGACTGTCGGGGGTACTTAAGCCAAGGTGGCTTTAGCTTTCTCGACAATCGCAGCAAACACCGCTTTTTCGTTCACGGCCAGTTCAGCCAGAACCTTACGGTCGATTTCGATGGACGCTTTTTTCAGGCCAGCGATGAAACGGCTGTAGGACAGACCGTTAACACGAGCACCAGCGTTGATACGAGCGATCCACAGAGCGCGGAACTGACGTTTTTTCTGACGACGGTCACGGTAGGCGTATTGGCCTGCCTTGATTACCGCTTGCTTGGCAACACGGAATACGCGTGAACGCGCGCCGTAGTAGCCTTTAGCGAGTTTCAGAATTTTTTTGTGACGTTTACGGGCAATGACGCCACGCTTTACACGAGCCATGAGTTACTTCCTCTATTCTTAACCAAAAATTAGCAAAGGCGCAGCATGCGCTTGACTTTTGCCACGTCAGACGGATGCAGCAAGCTGCTACCGCGCAGTTGACGCTTACGCTTAGTCGACATTTTGGTCAGGATGTGGCTCTTGAAAGCGTGCTTGTGCTTGATACCGTTAGCAGTTTTCAGAAACCGCTTAGCAGCACCACTTTTAGTCTTCATCTTTGGCATGTTCGGATACTCCGCATTCAGTTGATAAACATAATCAGAAGGCCTGCCGTGCCCTGTTGATTACTTCTTCTTTTTCGGGGCGATGACCATGATCAGCTGGCGTCCTTCCATCTTAGGATGCTGTTCGACCGAACCGTACTCGAGCAAGTCACCTTCAACCCGCTTGAGGAGTTCCATCCCCAGCTCCTGGTGGGCCATCTCACGGCCGCGGAATCGCAAGGATACCTTGGCCCTGTCCCCATCACTCAGGAAACGTACCAGGTTGCGCAGTTTTACCTGGTAATCCCCTTCCTCCGTCCCTGGACGAAACTTGATTTCTTTAACCTGAATCTGCTTCTGGTTTTTCTTGGCCGCGGCAACCTGCTTCTTCTTCTCGAAGATCGATTTGCCGTAGTCCATCAGCTTGCAAACAGGGGGTACTGCATCGGCGGAAATCTCCACCAAATCGAGCTTGGCTTCTTCAGCCTTAAGAAGCGCGTCTTCAATTGACACAATCCCAAGCTGTTCACCTTCAGCCCCAATTAACCGAACCTCGCGTGCCGAGATATTCTCGTTGATCGGGGCTTTCGGTGCAGCTCGTTTATCTTGTCTCATTTCACGCTTAATAATAATTACTCCGAATCTGGGCGACCACGCCGGGAAACCGCTTGCGCGAGAAACTCAGCGAACTGGGCGACGGGCATCGAGCCCAGGTCAGCACCTTCACGAGTACGCACAGCGACAGTCTGCATCTCGACTTCCCGATCTCCAATAACCAAGAGATAGGGAACCTTGAGCAAAGTATGCTCGCGGATTTTAAAGCCGATCTTTTCATTTCTCAAGTCAGACTTGGCACGAAAACCGCCTTGATTGAGAGTTTTTTCAACTTCAGCGGCAAAATCTGCCTGTTTATCAGTGATATTCATGATCACTGCCTGGGTCGGAGCCAGCCACGCAGGGAACGCGCCCTCGTAATGCTCGATCAGAATCCCGACGAAACGTTCGAAGGAACCCAGGATCGCCCGGTGCAACATGACCGGGTGCTTGCGGCTGTTGTCTTCGGAGACGTATTCGGCTCCCAGACGGATAGGCAGGTTAAAATCGAGCTGCAAGGTACCACATTGCCAGACACGGCCAAGGCAATCTTTTAGCGAGAACTCGATTTTCGGACCGTAGAAAGCGCCCTCGCCCGGCTGCAGATCGTACGGCAGGCCCGCACTGTCTAGGGCCGCGGCCAATGCAGTTTCTGCGCGATCCCACAATTCATCGGAACCGACGCGTTTTTCCGGACGAGTGGACAGCTTCATCTCGATGTCTTTGAAGCCGAAGTCGGCATAGACATCCATGGTCAGCTTGATGAAGGCAGCAGATTCGGCCTGCATCTGCTCTTCGGTGCAGAAGATGTGGGCATCGTCCTGGGTGAAGGCACGCACGCGCATGATGCCGTGCAACGCGCCCGACGGCTCGTTACGGTGGCACGCACCGAACTCGGCCAGACGCATTGGCAGCTCGCGGTAGCTTTTCAGGCCCTGGTTGAACACCTGCACGTGGCAAGGGCAGTTCATTGGCTTGATCGCGTAGTCGCGGCTTTCCGACTCGGTGGTAAACATGTTCTCGGCGTAGTTGGCCCAGTGCCCGGATTTCTCCCACAGGCTACGGTCAACCACTTGCGGCGTCTTGATCTCGAGGTAGCCGTTTTCACGCTGAACCTTGCGCATGTACTGCTCGAGTACCTGGTACAGGGTCCAGCCGTTCGGGTGCCAGAACACCATGCCCGGCGCTTCTTCCTGGGTGTGGAACAGGCCAAGGCGCTTGCCGATCTTGCGATGGTCGCGCTTTTCGGCTTCTTCAATACGCTGGATGTAAGCGGCCAGTTGCTTCTTGTCCGCCCAGGCGGTGCCGTAAACGCGCTGCAATTGCTCGTTCTTGGCATCACCGCGCCAGTAGGCGCCGGACAGCTTGGTCAGCTTGAAGGACTTCAGGAAGCGGGTGTTCGGCACGTGCGGACCGCGGCACATGTCGACATATTCTTCGTGAAAGTACAGGCCCATGGCCTGTTCGTTCGGCATGTCCTCGACCAGGCGCAGCTTGTAGTCTTCGCCACGCTGGGTGAACACGTCGATCACTTCGGCGCGCGGAGTGACTTTCTTGATGACGTCGTAATCTTTCTCGATCAGCAGGTGCATGCGCTGTTCGATGGCCGCCAGGTCGTCCGGAGTGAAAGGACGCTCGTAGGCGATATCGTAATAGAAGCCTTCATCGATGACCGGACCGATCACCATTTTCGCCGTCGGGTACAGCTGCTTGACCGCATGGCCAATCAGGTGCGCGCAAGAGTGGCGAATGATCTCCAGCCCCTCTTCGTCTTTGGGCGTGATGATTTGCAGGGTGGCATCGCTGTCGATGACATCGCAGGCGTCAACCAGCTGGCCATTGACCTTGCCGGCCAGGGTGGCCTTGGCCAGGCCTGCACCAATGGATGCGGCGACCTCGGCTACGGAAACCGGATGATCGAACGAACGTTGACTGCCGTCGGGAAGAGTAATGGTGGGCATGGCGCCTCCTCTCCTAGTGGTGACCCCTACCAAAGGTCACGTGGGTTGGGATGAGCAGCCAGTACGCGATTCAGCCCAGGCCATTCAATGATGAACGCCTGCCTTACAGCGGCAGGAGCCTTGCGGCCAACCGGAAACCGAACCAGAGTGACTGGAGATCAAATCAGGGTTATTCGGGTATCGACCGCGAGCGGAGAACGGATCATCCGGCGCCTGAAAATACCCGAGCACGGGATGCTAGCACAGATGAACGGTCATGGCTGCGCGGTCGTCGCGCAAAGCACCGATTCAGAGGGCGCGCCGCAGAAAAATGAACTTGGCATGTACGCCGGGCCTCAAATAGGCTGAGAATCGCGTCACTTATCGACCTCGAGGAGTTCCTGCCATGCGCCTTACCCGCCTTTTCGCCCTTGCCGCCCCACTGGTCATGTTGCTTCCGCTCAGTGCACAGGCAGCCTGGCCTGCCGGAACGCGCGACGCCTTCATGAAGGATTGCACCCCTGCCGCCGCCCAGACCATCGGCGAGGCAAACGCCAAGAAGCATTGCGCCTGCGGTGCAGACCAGCTCAACGAAAAACTCACGACCGAAGAAATCGGCCAATTGATGAGTAAGCAGACCCCGCCATCACCCCAGCTCGTCGCCAAGGCGCAGGCTGCCATTGCCGTCTGCAAGGCTAAATAACACCGGCTTCGACAGGGTGCCTTGACGCTCAGGACGGTCAAAAAAAGGCCAGGAAACGGCCAAAACCAACAAATTACACAGCTTTTACAGCTTTTTTTATCGCTTTTATTTTTGCCTCAACCCCCCGTAAACAGGGGGTTTCAGCGGTTTTCAGGGCAAAATAACATGCGCCTGGTTGGCAAACAGCGTTGCTGGGGGGGTTCCAAGTCGAACATTTCGACTATGATATCCCGGTGTGCCCAGTTGGCCTGAGCAGCACAGTACTACTGAAAATATATGTTTCTTGGAGATACACCATGTCTAATCGCCAAACCGGCACCGTCAAATGGTTCAACGATGAAAAAGGCTTCGGCTTCATCACTCCTCAAGGTGGCGGTGACGACCTGTTCGTACACTTCAAAGCTATCGAAAGCGACGGTTTCAAAAGCCTGAAAGAAGGCCAGACCGTTTCCTTCGTGGCTGAGAAAGGCCAAAAGGGTATGCAAGCTGCACAGGTTCGCCCAGAGTAATTTCTCGGCGCACTAAAAAAACCCCGTCCATGTGACGGGGTTTTTTATGGGCGCTGTAAAAGCCTGAAGCGGTCAGCCGCAATTGACCCGGGTAATCACCAGGTTGGCATCGGTGTTCAGGTTCAAACGGTCGGAGCGGTACTCCAGGGTCATCATGTCGTGAGGCTTGAGGATCCGGGCATTCTGCGAGCCAGAGCGCGTACGGGCCTCTTCCAGCAATTGCGGCGAAGCCTTCTTGCCCAAGGCAAATTCGGCAGCCTTGGCATCACAGCGACCACTGCCCGCCTGGGCCACCGCGGGGTCTTTTGCCTTCTCGGAGGTGGTGCTGCAACCGCTCAACATGACGGCGGCCAGCAATGTACCCAATGACACGAGCTTCCAAGGCATGACGCCTCCTTTTTTCAAAAAATTTAAACTGAATGCCTGCGACAACCGTTCGGGGGCTTGGTTCATGGTCGCGGCCACTACCTGGCCCTCATACGCGCCAAACGTGCAAGTTTGCCTGAGCCTTGCACACCTGTTCAGCCCACAATCGTGACTGAATATGAACAGGGCTCAGTAGATGTCGATGTAGTCAAAAGGAGGATTGGGCCAGTTCTGCTTCAAGGCGCTGAAGATCTGCATCACCCACACCGCATCACTGGCGGCGACCGCGCCGACGTAGCCCGAGCCCTTGGCCCAGGTTTCCAGCCGGAACAGCAGCCCGTCGATATCCGTTCCGCCCACGGCGCCCGACGAAATGTAGGCAATACCCGAGCGCGTAACCCTCAACTGGGTGTGCTGTTCATCGCTGGCAGACGCCAATAGCTGGCGCACGGCCTCCAGCGTCAAGCCGTCCGGGGTACTCAAATCAATCTGCACAGCCTGTTCCTCGACATCGGTAGATGTCCAAGTGTCGCATAGCTGCACATTCATGCCTAAGTCGCAGTGCCAAACGTCGCGCAAAATGCTTAACTCAACCCACTGACCCTCCCGACTTCGCGAGATTCCCATGAGTACCGTGCACATCGACGCCGACATCAAGGCCAGCTGGCCTGAAGGCCACTGCTCCTACAGCCCGGGCAGTCCGGAAGAACTGGCGATCATTGGTATCGACCTGCTGGTCAAGGAACTGGGGACCCAGGCCGCGCAACGCTTCATCGAACAGATACTCGACAAGCACCCCGCCGACCACAAGGGTGTCACGCACACTGGACAGGCGTAAAAACCCCGCAGGCTGGCACCTGCGGGGCCAGGCTCACTTGAGACGAGCCAGGCGCTCGGTCAGCAGGTCAAAGAAGCCTTGGGCATCGCCGCTTTCGACCCAGAACGCATTCTTCGGCGCCTTCAGGCCGTCATGCCAGTCAACGATGGTCTGGCCGAAGGTTGGCCCTTCACGGCTGTCGACCACCACGTTGACTGCCCGACCGCTGAACAGCTGAGGCTTGAGCAGGTAGGCAATGACCGTCGCGTCGTGCACTGGGCCACCAGGCATACCGTAGTGCTCCATGTCGCCCTTGACGTACTCGTTGAGAATGTCGCCCACCAGCTTGCTGGCATGATTGTTCAGTGCCGCGATCTGCTTGAGCCGGGCATCGCTGGTGAGGATCTTGTGGGTCACGTCCAGCGGCAGATAGGTCAGCTTCACACCGCTCTTGAGCACCACTTCAGCCGCCTGCGGGTCGGCAAACAGGTTGAACTCGGCCACCGGCGTGATATTGCCGCCGTTGAAGTGCGCACCGCCCATGATCACCACCTCCTTGATGCCCTGGGTGATGTCCGGCGCCTGGATCAGCGCCAATGCCAGGTTGGTCTGCGGCCCCAGCATGGCGATGGTGATGCTGTGAGGCCTGGCCGCTCGCAAGGTGTCAATCAGGTAGTTGACGGCATTGCCTTCGGCAAGTCCGGCCTTGGGCTCATGCACCGTGACACCGGACAAGCCCTCCTTGCCATGAATATCCTCGGCATAGATCGGCGCGCGCATCAGCGGCTTCGGCGCACCGGCATAGACCGGCACGTCTTCGCGCCCAGCCCACTCACGGGCCAGCCGCGCATTGCGCGAGGTCTTGTCCAGACGCACGTTACCGGCCACGGTGGTCAACGCGCGAACGCTCAAGGTCTCCGGCGAAGCCAGTGCAAACAGCAACGCCACCACGTCGTCGGCACCAGGGTCGGTATCGATGATCAAGTCGATTTTTTGCGCCGCATGGGCGCCTGTAGCGGTGAGCAGGGACAAAAGCAGCAGGCTCCGGATCAGGTGAGGCAGTCGTTGAGCATAGCGGTGCATAGTGCACTCCTTGTGCGTGGATAGATCCTTTTTGGGCGGGCTAGAACGTCACCCCGGCAATCAGCACGATGTTGCAGTACGGCTGGCATTCACCCGTACGCACTATCGCGCGCGCCTGTCGAGTCAGGTGCTTGAACGCGTCATGGCTGAGTAACTGTCGAGTGCCCAGCACGGCAGTGGCGGTCAACTCGTCGAGGGCTTGCAGCGCAGGCGGCCGCTTGAGCAGGATCTCGTCGGCCAGCACGTGGCTTTCCACCTGCATTTCACTCAACACGACACGCAAGGTGCTGACGAAATCCGGAATGCCCCGGGTCAGGGCCAGGTCGATGAGTTCTACACCGGGGGGCACCGGCAAGCCCGCATCGCCGATCACGAGCATGTCGCCATGCCCCAGCGACGCGATCAGCCGCGACAGCGCCACGTTGAGCAGAGGTGTCTTCTTCATGATGCAGTAAAGGCCTGTACATCGGACAAGGCAGGGATCGAAGGCTGCGCACCCGATCGCGTCACCGACAGGGCGGCGGCGGCCTGACCGAAACGAATGGCATCCGCTTCACTTTCGCCGCTCGCCAGCGCCGCGGCGAAACCACCGACAAAGGTGTCGCCAGCCGCCGTGGTATCGACGGCCTTGACCCTGGGCGCCGGAAAATGCTCGAAGCCTTGTCCGTTGGCGAACACTGCCCCCTGGGCCCCCAAGGTAATGATGACCTTCCCCGCACCCGCGGCGATCAGTTGGCCGGCAGCCCTTTCGGCGCTCTCCAGGGAGTCCACCGGCAAGCCGCTCAGTGCCGAGGCTTCGCTTTCGTTGGGAATCAGGTAGTCGATGCAGGAAAACCAGTCAGCCGGCAACGGGCCGCTGGCCGGCGCCGGATTGAGGATGACCGTCTTGCCCAGCTCACGCCCGCGCTTGAGGATATATCCGACCGTGTGCATCGGTATTTCCAGCTGACAGACGATCACGTCCGCAGCCGCCAGCACGCTGTCGTAGCCGGCAAGCACACCGGGGGTCAGCAGACCGTTGGCACCGGCGACAATCACAATGGCGTTCTGGCCATTGTCATCGACCACAATCAGCGCCACGCCACTGGAACCTTCGACCGAGGTCAGCGCCTGGCAATCGATCTGTTCAGCTCGCAGTGCGGCGCGCAACTGCCCCCCGTAGGCATCTTCGCCGACGCAACCGATCATCGAGACCTGCGCACCAAGCCTGGCCGATGCAACGGCCTGGTTGGCCCCCTTGCCTCCCGGCACGGTGGCGAACGACTCGCCAATCAGTGTCTCACCGCCCCGCGGCAACCTCGGGGCACGGGTCACCAGGTCCATGTTCAGACTGCCTACGACTACTACGCTTGCTGGCATACATCAGTACTCATCAATTCGCTTCAACGGTATTGGTCGAATACGCCGGACAACGGCGCAGTCGATTCGCGCATGACAATGCTGGGCGTCACGATCCGCTGATCGGTCGCCCGTTCCGGGGTCGCGATCCGTCGCAACAGCACTTCTGCCGCCATTTCACCCAGCTGCAGGATTGACTGGCCCACGGTAGTCAGCGCCGGGTAGACATAACGACTCATCTGGATATCGTCAAAACCGATGACCGAGAGCTCGCTGGGTACCCGGATATTGCGCTCGGCCGCCGCGCGCAGCACGCCGATGCCCATCATGTCGTTGCCGGCAAAGATCGCGCTGGGCGGATTGTTCGCCAGTAGCAGCGCGGCCGCGTTGTAACCACCGGTGCTGGTGAAATCGCTTTCGAGCATTCGCTCGGGCAAGACCTCGATGCCCGCCTCTTGCAACGCCCGGCAGAAACCGGCCTGGCGCATCCGGGCCACACTGGTATGCGCCGGGCCGCCAATGCTGGCGATGTCGCGATGACCCAGCTCCAGCAAATGCCGGGTCGCCAGGTAAGCGCCGTATTCATGGTCGATGCGCACCAGGTCCGCATTGACCCCTTCCAGGCCCCGGTCGACGATCACCATCGGCGTGCGCACCCCCGCCAACCCTTGGGCCAGGCTGCTATCTCCCCCCGCCGAAGCCACGATCAACCCGTCGATGCGTTTCTCCAGCAGCACGCGCAAGTAACTGCGCTGCTTGTCCGGGTTGTCATCGGAATTGCAGAGGATCACGCAATAGCCGTTGCGCTCGCAGTAATCCTCGATGCCCCGGGCCAGTTCCGCGAAATACGGGTTGAGACTGTTAGGCACCAACAGGCCGATGGTCGCGGTATTTTTCGCTTTCAGCGAACGGGCGACCGCGCTCGGCACGTAGTCGAGCTGCTCGATGGCGGCCTCGACTTTCACCCTGACCTCTTCACTGACCGGTCGCGTCTTGTTCACCACATGGGACACCGTGGTGTAGGAAATACCCGCGAGCGCTGCCACATCTTTAATCGTTGCCATGGCTCAGCTCCGTCGACTTGCGCGGCGGCTGCGGTAGGTGTCCAGCACCACCGCGACCACGATGACCGCACCGGTGATGATGCGCTTGGTGGGCTCTGTTGCACCGATCTGCGCCAGCCCCGCGGCCAGTACGGAGATGATCAGGACACCGAAGAAGGTGCTGATCACTGAACCGCGACCGCCCATCAGGCTGGTGCCGCCGATCACCACCGCCGCGATGACTTGCAGCTCCAGGCCGGAACCGGCATTCGGGTCCGCCGCTTCCAGGCGTGAGATCTGGAACAGCGCAGCGACACCGGCCAGCAGGCCCATCAGGCTGAACACCAGAATCTTGTAGGGCTTGGGATTGATGCCCGCCAATCGCACGGCTTCTTCGTTGGTGCCGATCCCGATCAGGTAACGACCAAATACGGTGCGGGTCAACACCGCCTGGGCGATGAAGATGATCAGCAGCGCAATCATGAACGAGGGCGAAATGCCAAAGGCGATCGGGTTGGACAGCCAGGCGAAGGCATCGCCGATGTAGGCCGTGCGCGAGCCAGTCATCTGGTAGGCCACACCACGGGCCATTTCCAGCACCCCCAGCGAAACGATGAACGAAGGAATACGCCAGGCCACGGTGATCGAGCCGGTAAGGGTCCCGGCCAATGCCGCCGCCGCCATGCCCAGCAGCGCTGCCGGAAGGACGCTCCAGCCCCAGCCGAGAATCGCCACGCTGACGGTCGATGCCGCCAGGGCCAGCACCGAACCCACCGACAGGTCGATGCCGCCGATGATCAGGATGAAGGTCATGCCGACTGCCAGCACCATCAGGTCCGGGATCTGGTTGGCCAGGGTGCTGAAGGTGTCGTAGGAAAGAAAATGGCTGCTCAGGACCGAGAACAGCGCAATCATCGCCAGCAGGGCACCGGCCAGCCCCAGGTAAGTACCGAGGCCGTAAAAGTTGGCGCTGCGGTTGCCAGCGGACAATGCAGTTGTCATGGGAAATTCCTTGGCGCTGCTTCATTGAGCAACGCATCACGTTGTTGATAGCCGGCAAACGCAGCGGCAAGCAAGTCATCCTGGGTCCAGCTGTCGCGCTCGAAGGTGTCGATCAGACGCCCGTCGGACAGCACACCAATGCGGTCGCAAATCAGCATCAGCTCGCGCAGGTCACTGGAAACCACCACCAGCGCCTTGCCCTGGCGCGTCAGCGCTGCGAGCAATGCGTAAATATCGAACTTGGCGCCCACATCGATACCGCGAGTCGGCTCGTCGAACAACAGCACCGAACACTCGCGCTCAAGCCAGCGACCGATCACGACCTTCTGCTGGTTGCCGCCCGACAACTCGCTGACCAACTGCCCGGGGCTGGAGCTGCGAATGCGCATGGCGTCGATCTGACGCTGGGCCAGCGCCGCCTCGTCACCCGCATTGACGATACCGCCCCTGGAAATGCCCGGCATGTTGCCCAGGGCAATGTTGGCGCTGATCGACTGAGTCAACAGCAGCCCCTCGCCTTTACGATCCTCGGTAATCAGCGCGATCCCATGGCCAACCGCATCGGCAGGCGAGCGAATGCTCACGACCCGCGCCGGCGAACCCAGCGCCACCGTGCCACTGTCCGCCGCATCCGCGCCGAAAATCAGCCGTAGCAGCTCCGTGCGCCCGGCCCCGATCAAGCCGGAAATCCCGAAGATCTCACCGCTGCGCACCTCGAACGACACATCGCGGACCTTGCCTGAACGGCTCAGGCCTTTGACCGTCAAGGCCGGCGCACCCATCGTCCGCGGCCCCAGGTCAATGTGCTCACCCAGCTCACGCCCCACCATCAGGTTGACCAGTTGCTCACTGTTGTAATCCGCCATGGGCTCGACGCAGACCAGGTTACCGTCACGCAACACCGCAATGCGCTGGGCCACCCTCGCCAGCTCTTCCAGGCGATGGGAAATGTAGATGATCGCCACGCCGCGAGCCTGCAGGCGGATGATTTGTTCAAACAGCATCTCGACTTCACGGGCGGTCAGCATCGCCGTCGGCTCGTCGAGAATCAGCACATGGCAATCGCCGATCAGGTTGCGGGCAATCTCGACCATTTGTTGATGGCCAATCCCCAGCTCGCCCACCAGCGTGTCCGGATCGATCCCGTCGAGACCGACATGGGCCATGGCTTCAATCGCGGCCTTGCGCAATTGCTTGCGATTGATCCATCCCGCTTTACCGG
Source organism: Pseudomonas sp. Irchel s3h17 (assembly GCF_900187505.1). GTDB lineage: Bacteria > Pseudomonadota > Gammaproteobacteria > Pseudomonadales > Pseudomonadaceae > Aquipseudomonas. Next base: position 129,850 of record NZ_FYDL01000007.1, on the reverse strand, counting down.
GCAGATTGTCGAGAAACAGGTTTTCCGCGACCGACAAGGTCGGCAGCAGATTGAGTTCCTGCATGACCATGCGAATACCCAGCTGTTCCGCCTGGGCCCGACTGGCGGGACGGTAATCGCGCCCCTGGAACTGCATCTGGCCGGTGGTTGGCTCGACCAACCCACCGATGATTTTCGACAGTGTGCTTTTACCGGCACCGTTCTCACCGGTCAGCGCCAGCACTTCGCCGCGCATCAGCGACAGATCAATGCCGGTCAACACCGGCTGCGCATACGTCTTGCCGATACCGCTGACCGAAAGGACTGCGCTCGGGGCACTTGCTGACATAAGTAACGCTCCATGGGCTCGCCCGGACGGGCGAGCGCCTTTGTACTGTCAGAATGATTACTGGGTGACCAGCTCAACCGGCGTTTCGATAACACCGTGGGTACCGCTGTCGACTTGTTCGCCCTTGAGTATTTTCAGTGCGGTCTCGATACCAAACACCGCCTGCCTGGCCGCGAACTGGTCGGCGGTGGCGAGCACACGGCCATCCTTGAGCATCGGCTTGATGGCATTGATGTTGTCGTAGCCGACCACTTGCACCTTGCCTGCCTTGCCCGCCGCACGCACCGCCGACACGGCGCCGACGGCCATGCTGTCGTTACCCGCCAGCAGCGCCTTGAGTTGCGGGTATTCACTGAGCATCGAGGAGGCAACCTGGTTGCCTTTGTTGATTTCCCAATCGCCGGATTGCAGCGACACCACCTTGATCTGCGCGGCCTCCATCGCATCCTTGAAGCCTGCGGTGCGGGCCTGGGCATTGGTGGTGGTGGAAACACCCTCGATGATACCGACTTCGTCGCCAGCCTTCAGCTGCCTGGCCAGGTATTCACCTACCAGGCGCGCGCCCTTGCGGTTGTCAGGGCCAACGAAGGGCACGCTGATGTTTTTGCTTTTGAGCACATCCGGATCGAGCTGGTTATCGATGTTGATGACGGTGATACCGGCATCGACGGCCTTCTTGATGACCGGCACCATCGCTTTCGAATCAGCGGGAGCAATCACCAACGCATTGACCCTGGAAACAATCATCTGCTCGACAATGCGAATCTGGTTGGCGGTGTCGGTTTCGTCCTTGATGCCGTTGGAGACCAGGTCGAAATCGGCGGGGTGTTCTTTCTGGTAAGCCTTGGCGCCATCTTCCATGGTCAGGAAGAATTCGTTGGCCAGGGATTTCATGACCAGTGCGACCTTGGGTTTTTCAGGGGTTTGGGCGAAAGCCGAAGAAAGGGGCAATGCGGTGGAGGCGGCAGCCAGCATAGCGACAGCGAGAAGACGTCCAGCGAATGGCAGCTTCATGGGTTCACTCCGATCTTATGATTATTGTGAGCAACGCTTGCAGTGCGTACGCGTGAAACCCGTTCACCCGCGCCTCATCAGGCGATGAACGAGGGGGTGCCAGCCCATTTAACACGAGCGTTGGCAGGCCGCGCAAACGTTTGCGTAAACCGGACTATGAGAACCCTGCGGGTATTTGTCAACGACTGACTGGACCTGCCGTGAGCCCGCCCACGGGTTACAGGGGCGGCGCACGCGGGCACGATACCTCAACGAAGACGGCCTCACTGACGCGCACCGTTCGCCGAATCAGGCGGTGGTGTTGACCTGCGAACCTACGCTCGAACCCGCCATGAAAAGCGCCTTGAAAATAGTCCTTCAAGTGACATCGGCCGGCATCGGGTTTTCTTTACCCCCTGATGCCCGGCACAAACGCAAGATAAGTCGACACGCACTGTAGGAATTTTCGGTCATCCGAACGCGTAGGCGCCGCATAGTCGGGATCCCGGACGCCGACCTTCTCCACACTCTCCAAAAAACTAAATTAATTCTATATAAATCAATAAGTTAAAAGATATTTCATATTCAGCGACGAATGGTACAGATCCTGCTCTTACAGACGGCCCCCGGCATTCAGATCGGCCTGGGGGCGTATCTGGATGAACCTGCAGACGCACCGTCATCACCAAGAGAGAAAATAATGAAATCTGCCTTCAACACCTTTGTTCCGGGCGCTTTGGCCCTCCTGCTGCTCCTGCCGACCGCACTGCAAGCAAAAGAAGTGGAAAACAAACAAAAGCTGGCCAACGTGGTGATCCTCGCCACCGGCGGCACCATTGCCGGCGCTGGCGCCAGTGCTGCCAACAGCGCTACCTACCAGGCCGCCAAGGTCGGGATCGAACAGTTGATCGCCGGCGTCCCTGAACTGAGCCAACTGGCCAACGTTCGCGGCGAACAAGTGATGCAAATCGCCTCCGAGAGCATCACCAACGAAAACCTGCTGCAACTGGGTCGTCGCGTGGCCGAACTGGCCGACAGCAAAGACGTCGATGGCATCGTCATCACCCACGGCACCGACACCCTGGAAGAGACGGCCTACTTCCTGAACCTGGTGGAAAAAACCGACAAGCCAATCATCGTTGTCGGCTCGATGCGTCCGGGCACCGCCATGTCGGCCGACGGCATGCTCAACCTGTACAACGCCGTGGCTGTTGCCAGCAGCAAAGACGCTCGGGGCAAAGGCGTGCTGGTCACCATGAACGACGAGATTCAGTCGGGTCGTGACGTCAGCAAAACGGTCAATATCAAGACCGAAGCGTTCAAGAGCGCCTGGGGCCCGCTGGGCATGGTGGTCGAAGGCAAATCCTACTGGTTCCGCCAGCCGGCCAAGCGCCACACCATGGATTCGGAATTCGACATCAAAAACATCAAGAGCCTGCCTGCCGTCGAAATCGCCTACTCCTACGGCAACGTAAGCGATACCGCCTACAAGGCCCTGGCCCAGTCTGGCGCCAAAGCCATCATCCATGCCGGCACCGGCAATGGCTCCGTGTCGTCGCGCGTCGTTCCAACCCTGCAAGCCTTGCACAAGGATGGCGTGCAGATCATTCGCTCTTCCCACGTCAATGCCGGCGGTTTTGTCCTGCGCAACGCCGAACAGCCAGACGACAAGTACGACTGGGTCGTGGCTCATGACCTGAACCCGCAAAAAGCCCGCATCCTGGCCATGGTCGCCCTGACCAAGACCTCCGACAGCAAAGAGCTGCAACGGATGTTCTGGGAGTACTGAGTGATTGCGTCCGGCCTGATCCGGTCGGACGCCCACCCTCTTCACTCGCCCGCCCGGGCGAGTGATCCTGCCTCGCCTGCCCCCTCCTTCGTCATTTCGACAGAAAACCTGCACCCGACTTACACCAAATGGAAAAATTCGCTGTCAGAGGATCTTCTTGAATTTTAAGCAGTTGCGAAAATGCCTACAGTTAAATACTGTATACACGTACAGCTTAATAAGGACTATCCCGTGGCCACGACCTCCTCCGCAACAAGCAACCCTCTTGGCTCCTACGAACGACTCGGTTTGCGCGTTCAAAAAATCATCAATTCCCCGACCGCCCAAAAAGCCAAGGCCGCCCTGATCTTCCGCCTCCCCGACGAACCGGTCGAGGAATGGGAGCGCCTGCTCGAGGAGATCGCCGAGAACGACAACGTCACCCTCGCTTATCGCGACGATGGCGGCGTACAGATTTTCTGGGTCGTGCCGAAGGAAGACTGAGTCAATGAGTGTTCGTTGTTTTGCCTTGTTGTTGCTCTTCGTGGCGGCCGGCGCTCACGCGCAGGCGCCACGTACCTTTAACGAGGCCAAGAAGGTCGCCTGGAAGCTCTATGCCCCGCAATCCACGGAGTTCTACTGTGGCTGCAAGTACACGGGCAATCGGGTGGACCTGAAAGCCTGCGGCTACGTACCGCGCAAAAACGCCAGCCGCGCGGCACGCATAGAATGGGAGCACATTGTTCCAGCCTGGCATATCGGCCACCAGCGCCAGTGCTGGCAAGAGGGCGGGCGCAAGAACTGTACCCGCTACGACCCGGCCTACCAGCGTGCAGAGGCCGACCTGCACAACCTGGTTCCCAGCATTGGCGAGGTGAACGGGGACCGCAGCAACTTCAGCTTTGGCTGGCTACCCGTGCAGACCGGCCAGTACGGCTCGTGCCTGACGCAAGTCGATTTCAAGGCAAAGAAAGTCATGCCCCGCCCGTCCATTCGCGGCATGATCGCCCGCACCTACTTCTACATGAGCAAGCAGTATGGCTTGCGCCTGTCCAAACAGGACCGGCAACTGTACGAAGCCTGGAACAAGACCTACCCGGTGCAGGCCTGGGAGCAGCAACGCAACCAGACGGTGGCATGTGTCATGGGGCGCGCCAACGAGTTCGTCGGGCCTGTCGACATGAAGCAGTGTGGCTGACAACTCACCTGTCCGGCCCTGAAACAGGCGCAACGCCGTTTCAGGACCGGACACCGTCACCCCACGCCAAGACGGACGACAATCACCGCCCTTCAGGAAGGTTTCACTGAGCGATCGGGTGCTCGACGACCAGCGCCTCGATGTTCTGCTTCTTCGCCTTGATCAGGGCAGCCGTCACGTCAGCCTGCCGCGCCTCGGCTTCTGCCCTTGAATTGAAAGGCCCCACCAGCACACGCTGTTTGCCATCCTGCGTGACGACGCTGGAAACGAAGCTATGCTCGATCAACCAACCGGTGAGATCACTGACAGCTTGAACAGTCTGACCTTGAACCAGCACATCCCATTGCGGCGCAGCGGCCTCTGCCGGTGCAGAAATGAAGGGGGTCCGAGACTTTTTCGGCTCATCCGCGGCTTGCTGGCCACACCCGGCCAATGCCACTACCGCGATCATCCATATCATTTTGCCCACAGTTTTCCCCTCGGAATGCCAAAACGGAGATTTTATCACTCAAAAATGCCTCGCAACCCAAGCAAACAGGGGATAAAACAACGAGAATGATGGTTGCCGCCTCTGTATAGTCGCACCCCGGGAATTAATGCCGCGTCTGCACGTCAGAAAGAAGCACCCAAACCGCAACACTTCGCACTAATCTATAGGTATCACCGACATCCGCATCGTTTGAGTCAGGTGCCCTAACAAGCTATCAAGGAGAAGATCATGCTGATACTCACCCGTAAAGTCGGTGAAAGCATAAACATCGGTGACGACATTACGATCACCATACTGGGCGTTAGCGGCCAGCAGGTCAGAATTGGTATCAATGCCCCGAAAGACGTCGCGGTGCATCGAGAAGAAATCTACCAGCGCATCCAGGCCGGCCTGACAGCCCCGGACAAACCGCAGACGCCCTGAGCCGCAACTGCAATCAGTAGCCAGCCTGCTTTACCGCCATGGCTGGCTAAAGATTATGCGCCTCCCTCCAACCTGCCCCCGTCAGCCAAACGTCACTGCGCGAGCCATACCCGTCGCGGCCACGACCATCAGCACAATCAACAACGCCTCGATATGACTGATACGGGCAAACAGCCGCGTGCGCCCTGCATCGATCGGCCTGTTGCGGCCCAGTGCGATTCGCCATTTGATCAACGCCACCATGGGTGCGATCTCCAGCAGCAGAATCAGGATGAACAGCGTCAGCTTCAGGTGGAACAATGGCTGGTGCAGATAGTAATCCGTACCTTTCTCATAACCGCCAAAAGCACGCATCCCTCCTGTGATCAACAGAATGAGCGCTGAGAGCCCCCAGACATTATCGGCCAGCAATACATGTCGGGCACCGCCACCCTCCGGGGTGACTCGACGAAAAGCCGCTCCCCGCGCCAACACCACCCAGAGTGCAAGGCCATAGGCCAGAAGATGGACCGCCGCCAGAAACCAGTGAAGCCGCATCGATAAGCCCTCCATTCAGAGCAACAGGAATTTGCCCCGTCAGTAGTAGCCCACATCACCAGGATGCGCCTGCCCCTCCCCATCAAACAACGCAACCCAGTACGCTGGAACCCACCTGCCTGGACAGGCAAAAACCTGCAAGCCGGCTAGACTGATGCCTGTCATGCCAAAACCCGGACTCATTGTGAAACCCCTGAAGCCGAGCGCTTGCCGGACCTTGAAAGCAGCGTAGTATCAGGGACAGATAGAGCTACACCCCATTACAAAATCTCCAGTTTTATCAGAACAATAAAAACAACGCCTGAGGCGAGAGATTGAATGCACACTCTATTGATCACCTGTGCAGCGGCAGCCCTCATCATCCTTTGCGGATCAATGGCCGGCTGGTATCGACACCTGAAAAATGACGAGGCCGAACTGGAGTCGCCCCTCCCCCTCGACCCCAAAATTCGATCACGCCCCCAGATCGATTCACCCTCTGCGCTCCTGCCAGGCAAACACTGACCGAAGAGGCAGGCAGCATTGCTCGCTTGCCGTGCACACCTCATTGTCGCGGGCACACATCGGCATGCGAAGCCGGTTGCTACAGACGCGAATACACTCAAGGGTATTCAGCGTCGACTTGCGCGCCTGAGCGCAAGGGCCAGGCTTGATGTGAGCCCAGCCAACCGCAAAACACCAGACCCGACAAGAGCAAGGCCGCATGCGTTATCTAGCTGCTATCGGCCAATAGCAGGCTCTGAAGACGAACCCTGCCCTTGCACAGTGGTCACAACAAATGATGGCATCGCAACTGATCAGTGGCCTTGGGCCTCCTTCATTCAAGAGCGACGCTTGCAATCCACACATCTAGGGTGCGCCGGATAATTTCAGTAGGTTCGGTTCCTGCCTGACGCAGGCGCTGACTGCTGCTCCCATCCAATGCTCCCTTATCGGAGTACGGAAATGACTCAATCAATGCGGTTCTTCCTATCGATCTTCCTCGCGACAGTATCATTGGCATCGGCGAGCCTCCTGAACAATGCAGGCGCGGCCACCGCCGAGGATCTGAACGCCGAGTCTCGGCAAGCGTTGCAAACTCTCTACAAGGCCACTCCATTTGCCGAAACCATCTCGCAAAAGGCCAAAGCTGTGCTTGTCTTCCCGAAAATCATCAAGGCAGGCCTGGTATTCGGCGGTAGCTATGGCGAAGGCGCATTATTGAGGGGTACGAAAGTAGAGGGTTATTACAACTCCGTCAGCGCGTCATGGGGGCTCCAGGCGGGCGCCCAGTCGTATGGCTATGTGGTTTTTCTGATGACCGATACGGCTGTGAAATATGTAGCTGAAACCAAGGGTTGGGAAATCGGCGTAGGACCAACGGTTGTTGTAGTTGATGAAGGGATTGCGAAGAATCTGTCCAGCTCGACGCTGAAAGACGACGCGTACGCGTTCATCTTCGACCAGCAAGGGTTAATGGCTGGTGTCAGCATCGAAGGAACGAAGATTTCCCTGATCGAACGCTAAAGCCGGTCGTTTGGCTGGGCATCGGGCGAGTGATGGCGACCCATGCCAGCGCAGGTTTGGTTGCCCATTCAGATTAGGTAGCCACTCCGTCCTCGCGCACAGACGCACCAGTACATGAAAAGTACTCTTGGCCGGAGCACGTCCAACACACGCCACGACGATCTCTGTTTTGGTCGATTTTTGCCCGTCGCGACAGGCAGCAATCGGCCAAAAGTGGACGATCACGGAAACTTGCTTTCGCCCAACAGCACCTGGTCAAGTGTCTACGAAATCAGGGTTGATTCATTAGGGCTCACGGATGAAAGTTTCGAGAAATTTTCTTCTGACTCGACGATTTGTCTCTCTGAAGTTGATAAAATCCAACGAATCTGTATTTTTCAACTTAAGGAAGTAGGTAATATGCCAGAGAGCCCAGGAAAGAGAAAGCGGCTAACTGCCGCAGAGAAACAAGACCGAGCTGATTTTGCCAGTAGGGAGGCGCGGACTAAAGAGTGGTTCTCAAGCCAAGCCTTGCGAGCGAATAAGCTTCGCTCTAAGGATAAAGAGTTTCATGGTTTAGAGCGAGAGTTCATAAACTTGCAAAGCAAAATGCTGCGCGATTATGAAATATCAAAAGACATCAAGCACCCAAGGGACGTTGGTACAGTTAGGGAAGTATTGCTCAGAGCTTTCTTTCTAGAAAACAAGCTTTTGCCTCGGCGTTATGCCGTATCAAATACGAGCGTTCGCGTTGCGTCAACTAGCGGGCACTTGAGTAACGAAATCGATATACTTTTCTACAATACCTTCGACTCTTTTACGCTCATGCAGCGGCAAGACGTCTACGAGGTTTTACCTGTAGAATATTGCTATGGAGCTGTTCAGGTTAAGTCAAGACTCTCCAAAAAAGAATTAAAGAGTGCCATTGACAATATTGCCTCATTCAAGCGGTTACGGAGGCTGAATGCCAGTCCAAATCTTGTAAGGCTAGAAGATAAAGTCCAAGATGAAGGGTTTGGAATTATATTTGCCTATGACACTGATATGGACTGGTCTGATCTAGTATCAGAGCTTAGACTTCACGCACAAAACTATGATAAGAACGTGCTACCTAACGCAGTGTTCATTCTTTCCAAGGGATACTTCCTGTTCGGGGATGAGAATTTCGCTAGCACTTATAATTCTGATATAAAGGGATTTGATAAAATACAGATATATGGATACCCGGATCGGCAAGGGTGTTGTCTGTATCAGCTTTATGACATTACTTTCGGCTTGCTTCGTAGAACTCGGACGCAAGAAGCATTTCCACATCAGTACTTTAGGCTGCCCTTAACAGCTGGCGACTACTCGTATCAGTATAATTTTGGTAGTTTTGCAGAGTTTGGGCAATGCGATGAGCATGGGGACTTTGCAAGAATCTATACCCCTGAGAAACTAGAGAAATTAATTACCTGGTGTCAGACTGCCGAACCGATTAACTGGATCAAAGCCACAGATTTAGCGTATGGCAAGCTGGGTGATAACATTGAGGCATATGAAAGGCAGCCGGGCGATGTCAGAATCTACAATCCTGAGGGTTTGGCGCTTAGCGACATTTTGGTCGCTGATAAGGAGCTAATGTTCGAAGGCAAGGAAATTATTACCAAAGCGCTTTCTTTCGATACAATAACAAGTTGCGGGTTGAATATTTTAATCCCTTACTACTACCAGATCACGCAAGATCTAGTTCAAGGGTGCTCCAAGTGTAAAAAGGGCGCAAAGGTTCGGATGGCATCGGTAGCCAAGGACTAACATATATCCGAGCTTTCGCGGTCGCTCCTAGTTTTCTGCGCACAGAGACCGTCCGCTTTGGGTTTTTTGTTGCCCGTCGCGACAGGCAGCAACCGGCCAAAGGCAGTCACTGCAAACCCATCAGCGAATTCGTAATGAGCTTCCCATTGCCCGCTCTACCTTGTTAGAGCAGGCGGGTACGGGATGAGTGACTGCAAAACTCTACTCTGCCAACCGTAACCGCAACCGGCTTCGATGGGATAAGCCTGCTTGCAAGGCAAATGCAACTATCACGGTAGATGGCGCGGAAAAGCTGCTCAGGCCGCCGCCGGAAAACATCAACGCAAGACCCAATGCGGTGGCGCCAAACCAGGCAGTCAAGCCCACCGGGTTAAACGCGACTACCCGTTCAAGCGCTGCCACGTCACTGCGTCCGTAGACAATCTGCGCCAACGCCACTCCCACCCAGGCCACCACGAAAATCCCCTGATAGGCCAACGCCTTGAGGATGTAGGCAAACACGTCCGCGAGCATCAAGCCGTAGACGATCACCCCCACCGCCACTGCCCACATCAGGTACGAACCGCGAAGGCCAAATCGACCAAAGAACGCCTGCATGTTCAGGGTCGCCAAGTAATAGTTGGCGGTGTTGATCCGGGTTTGCGTGGCCCAGACAAACAGCAATCCCCACAGGCCCATCAACTGCAAAATCGCCATCACCACCGAGACTTCGTTCAGCGCGCCTTCGTGGGGAATGCTGCTGACCAGGTAAATGCCCGCCGCGCCGTTGAGCAGAAACGTCACCGCGTAGAACGGCATGCCGAAGTTCCAGCGACCGTGGTACTCGGCGTCTTCAGGCTTGCCGAAACGCGCATAGTCGAAGGTGAACAGCATCAACACCCAGACGCCCATGTAGGCGACAAAACAATCCCACCAGCCGAATGCACTAGGCGTTGCCGGGCCGAAATCCAGCCATTGCGGCTGGTAGCCATAACGGCTGATCGATAGCCCCACCGCCACCAGCAAACCACCGAGGTACACTGGCAGCAACACGCCGTTGAGCTTGTCCAGCCAGTGCTGCACGCTGCCCAGGATCATCGGCACGCTGTAGAGCACCACCGCCAATGCCGCCAGCGGATAGACCAGTTCCGGGTACAGGTGATTGAGCGCGACGGCGATCACCGAACCTTCGAACACCGCGTAATAGATCGCGGTCGAGAAGAAAATCAACGTCGCCAGGCACGCCCCGGTGCTGCCGAATAACAGCCGTGAAAACAACGCCACCGACAAACCGCTGCGAATCGCAAAGCGGCTGAGCACGCTGTTGACCAGTCCATAACTGATCACCGACAGGACCATGCCGATCAGCGCATTGCGCGCACCGAACGACAATGCCAATGAAGCACCCACCACGATGTAAAACATCGCACTGCACACCGCCCACCAGGCCATGGTCAGGGACAGTCGACCCATGCGCGCTTCGGTGGGAACGGGATGATGCGCCGGGTCTTGCCCGGTTTGACTCGATTGCGATAAAGCAGCCATATGCGTGAACTCCAAAACCAGTCAAAGGTTGAAGCGCGGGCAGCCGTCACCGCACCGAAGTGCGGCGTTGGCGTACCGTGGCATGGCCCGCGCTAGACGGCGGGCAGAATCAGGAAGGGAGCAGCTTGCTCAGGCAGCTGAGTTTTTTCTTATAGGAACGTCGCGCTTCCAGCGCCTCTTCGAGGGTTACCGCGACAAAGCGGGCCTTCTGGTTGGGTTGCATCTGGCCGATCAAATCGAGGTCGGCGCTGATCACCGTGCCAATCATCGCGTAGCCGCCACCGGACACCGCATCACGGTGCAGCACAATGGGTTCGAGCCCGGCGGGCACCTGGATCGAGCCGATCGGGTAGCAACTGTCGACGATGTTCGACGGATCGGAACCGGCGCCGAACGGCTGCTCCCGGGGCTGAAAGCTCAGCGCGCTGCCGCCCTTGAAGCGATAGCCGATGCGGTCAGCTTCCGAACCGACCGTCCACGGCTCGGCGAAAAAGCTCTTCGCCGCCGATTCGGTCAAGCGGTGGTAGTACAAACCGGGCACCACCCGCAGGGTGATTTCGCCACCCAATGATTGCCGTAACGCCATGGGCAAACTGGCCCCGGCGCGGCTCTTGCCACTGGCGATGCCCACCGGCAATTCGTCGCCTGCAATCAGGCGTCGCCCCTGAAAACCGCCGAGCGCGCCTAGCGCATAGGTGGAGCGACTGCCGAGCACCACCGGCACATCAATGCCGCCGGCCACCGCCAAATAAGCGCGGGCACCAGCCTTGGGAAAGTCAAAGCGCAACACTTGCCCGGCCTTCACGGTGAACGCGGTGTCGTGGTGCATCTCCACGCCATCGACCCGTGGCGTCATGTGCGCGCCGCTGACCGCCACCAATGCATCCTGCTGAAACTCCAACTCAGGCCCGAGCAGAGTGCATTCCAGCGCCGCCAAACCCGCCGGATTGCCGACCAATTGATTGGCGGCGCTCAAGGCGTATTGATCAAGCGCGCCGGACGGCGGAATGCCCAAGTGGTAATACCCTTCGCGGCCCAGGTCTTGTACCGAAGTGGCGAGGCCGGGTTTGAGGACCTTGATCATGCCAACACCTCCTGCAACGACTTGGGATAGCCAACGGGATCGGCGAGGAACGCGTCCAGCGAAAACTCCACCGGCCGAATCCGCAGATCAAAGCAACCGGCTTCCACTTCGGCCACCGCGTGGTCGTAGGCTTCACGGTCCATCGGTTTGAACTGCACGATGTCGCCTGGACGGAAAAACACCATGTGTTCTTTCAGGTACGCGAGGTTCTGTTGCGGGTCGTAGATTGGCGCGGGGGTGACGCCAAACATCTGATAACCGCCGGCGCCGCGCACCGAGTAAATGCAACCAAAGCAACCGCCGTGACCAAGGGTCAATTTCGGTGTGTCGGTGCGCGGGCGCAGGTACTTGGGCACCTGCAACTGACGCTCGCGCTCGACCATCTGGAACATGAACGGCAGCCCCGCAACGAAGCCGACCATCGAGACAAACCACGGCGCGCCACTGTGGGCCGCGATGAATGCATCGACGTCGGCCAGACCGTTGATTCGTGCGGCGTATTCCAGGTCCGTGGAGCTCGGGTCTTGATGGCGGTCGCGAAAACGCATCAGGGTTTCGTGGGTCCAGGGATCATTGTAGAGCACCGGAATCTCGATAATCCGCGTCTGCAACGTGCGCTCGGCAACGGCTCCGGCCTCGGCGATTTTTACCGCTTCGAGCAAGGTGTGAGGGGCGATGCGATCCGGGTCGAAACGAATCTGGAATGACGCGTTGGCCAGGCATATATCGAGCACGCCATCCAGCGCCAGACGTTCCACGGCGCGGGTGACGGCCAGGCCTTTGAAGAACGCGTCCAGGGACATGCTGTCGCTGACTTCGGCAAACAAATGCTCATCGGCGCCAAAGCTGTAGCGGATGGGAGTACTCATGCTTCACCTCCGCTGCGGCGCTCGGCCAGCCAGGTTTCCAAGGTGCCGGTGTGAAAGTCGGCGCTGTGCAGCCACGGTTGTTCCAGCAATTCACCGTGCAACGCCAAGGTGTTGGCCATGCCGGTGAGCGTGGTGTGTGCCACCGCCATTCGCGCTCGGGCCAGGGCTTCGGCGCGATCCGCACCGTGAATAATCAGTTTGGCCAGCAGCGAGTCATAGTACGGCGGCACACGGTAGCCTTGATACAGATGCGTATCGACGCGAATGCCCTCGCCGTTCGGCCAGATCAGTTCCTCGACCAGGCCTGGACTCGGGAAGAAATCCCGCGCTGGGTCTTCAGCGTTCAGGCGCATTTGCAGGGCGGCGCCGTTGAGTCGGATGTCACTTTGCTTGAAGCCCAGCGGCTCGCCGCCAGCGATGCGCAACATGGCCTGGACCAGGTCGATGCCGGTGATCAGTTCACTGACCGGGTGCTCCACCTGAATCCGCGTGTTCATCTCGATAAAGAAGAACTCGCCAGTGGCGTCGTCATACAGGTATTCCAGGGTGCCGGCGCCCTTGTAGCCCAAAGATTCGGTCAGCCGCACGGCGCTTTCGCAGAGGGTTTCCCGTTGCTGTTGGCTGAGGACTGGCGACGGCGCTTCTTCGAAAATTTTCTGCCGGCGCCGTTGCAGTGAACACTCGCGCTCAAACAAATGCACCGCGTGCTGACCGTCGCCCAACACCTGCACTTCAATATGCCGGGCCCGGCTGATAAACCGCTCCAGATACACCGCGCCATTGCCAAACGCTGCTTGGGCTTCGCGCTGGGAACGGGGAAATTCTTCGCTCAGTTGCTCGGCGTTTTCCGCCAGCCGAATACCGCGCCCGCCACCACCGGCCGAAGCTTTGATCAACAACGGGAAGCCAACGGATTCAGCAGCCTTGAGCGCCGACTCGACGTCGAACAGTTCACCCGGCGAACCCGGTACCACCGGCACGCCAGCGGCGTGTGCGGTACGCCGTGCCTCGGCTTTATCGCCCATGCGCCGGATCGTCTCCGCGCTCGGGCCGACGAAAATGGCGCCGGCAGCCACCACCGCTTCTGCGAAATCGGCGTTCTCCGACAGAAAGCCGTAACCGGGATGCACCGCGTTGGCGCCAGTGGCTTTTAAGGCGCCGAGCAAGGCCTCGACGTTCAGGTAACTTTTGTCGGCACGGGCCGGGCCAAGAATGTGCACCTCATCGGCCATGCGCGCGGCCTGGGAATCGACGTCCGCCTCGCTGCACGCAGCAACGGTGGGAATGCCCAGTTCTTTGGCGGCGCGGATAATCCGCACGGCGATCTCGCCACGGTTGGCGACCAGCAGTTTATGAATGGCTTGGGTCATGATCGCACCCTCACTCGTCGTCTAGTGTTGCGACGACTTGACCCGGCTCCACCGGATCACCGTCTTCTACCAAAAAGGCACTGAGGCGACCGGCCGTCCCGGCGGTCAGTTCGGAGAACTGCTTCATGACCTCGATCAGGCCAATTACCGTGTCGGCGCTGACCTGCGCGCCGACCTCGACGAAGTTCGCCGATTCCGGGGTGGCTTTGCGGTAGAAGGTCCCCGGCAACGGGGTGATTACAGTGTGTTCAGCCATGTCTGTTCCTCTTGGAATAGTTGTAGAAAGGCAGGCAAAAAGTGAATCGCTGGGCAAACCCTGGTATCTGTGTGCCAGGTGTTTTCGTTCGGTCTCAGCGCGGTGCTCGGACCTCTATGCCCGCGCCATCAAGTGCATGACGCGTGGCTTCGACCAACGCCAGGGCACCCGGCGTGTCGCTGTGCAAACAGATGGAATCGAATTCAATCGCCAGGTCTTCGCCCTCGACGGTGCGCACTAAGCCTTGTTGGCAAGCACGCAGCACTCGCTCGGCGACGTGGGCCGGGTCGTAAGCCCGCACGTTGCGGGTGAAGACGATGGAGCCGCTGAGGTCGTATTCGCGGTCGGCGTAGAACTCGCGGATCACCGGTTGGCCGAGTTCCGTGGCAACCCGCCAGATCACCGAATCGGGCATGCAATACAACAGCAACTCCGGCTCCAGGCGCTGGAGGTTTTCCACCAGCAAACGGGCGGCCTCTTCGTCTCGGGCCAGGTGCATGTAGAGCGCGCCGTGGGGTTTGATGTGTTGCAGGGCCACGCCTTGAACCCGGGCGAGTTCACGCAGGGCCCCCAACTGATAGAGCATGTCGTCGACCAGTTCCTGGGCCGGCGCATTGATGTGCCGACGGCCAAAACCAACCAGGTCGCGAAACCCCGGATGCGCGCCGATGGCCACGCCCAGGCGCTTGGCCTGCTCAACGGTGCGGCGCATGGTGCTAGGGTCGCCGGCATGAAAACCGGTGGCGATGTTGGCCGAACTGATAAAGCCCATCAGCTCATTGTCGACGCCATCGCCGATGGTCCAGGGGCCAAAGCCTTCGCCCATGTCCGAGTTGAAATCTACTGCCTGCATGACGCTTGCTCCCGACGCTTGTGACTTCATGCAGGCCAAGTTAGATTCCCCCCAACCCCTTGGGAAGATCTATTATCAGATAGGCTATCTTCTGAAAAACAGATACCTCGTCGCCTGGAGTGCTCATGTCCCTGACCCTGCGCCAAGTCCGCTATTTCGTCGCCACCGCCGAGATCGGGCAAATCTCTCAAGCCGCGATTCATCTGAATATTTCCCAGTCGGCGGTGACCACGGCGATCAAGGAACTGGAAGGCATCCTCGGTACGCTGTTGTTCCAGCGCTCGGCCCAGGGCATGAGCCTGACCGACGCTGGGCGGCACTTCTTGAATCGGGCCTACGTGATTTTGCGCAGCGTCGATGACGCGTTGAACAGCCCGTTGCCGGACATCCGCGCCAGTGGCGTGTTGCGCTTGGCGGCGAGCTACACGGTGATCGGTTATTTCCTGCCGCACCATCTGCAGCGCCTGGAACACTGGCATCCGGACGTGGCCATTGAAGTTCATGAACAGGAACGGCAAGCGATTGAACAAGGCTTGTTGGAAGGTCGTTTTGATATGGCCGTGGTGCTCACCGCCAACCTCACGCACCCGGACATCGTTTCAGAGATTCTCTTCAACTCCGAACGGAGGTTATGGCTGCCAAGCCACCATCCGTTGTGCGAACGCTCGGCAGTCAGCCTCGCCGACGTCGCGAAAGAACCCTACATCCTGCTGACCGTCGACGAAGCCGAACAAAGTGCCATGCGCTACTGGGAACATGCGCATCAGCAGCCAAACGTGCGGGTGCGTACCAGTTCAGTCGAAGCGGTGCGCAGCATGGTCGCCAATGGCAGCGGCGTGGCAATCCTCTCGGACTTGGTGCACCGCCCCTGGTCACTGGAAGGAAAACGCATCGAAACCCTGACTATCACCGACAAGGTGACGCCGATGAGTGTCGGACTGGCGTGGCATCGCGAGCGCGAATTCAGCCCGGCGATGCAGGCGTTTCGTAACTATTTCCACGATGCATTTTTGGCGCCGCAACAGCTGTCCGCGCGTCGCTGAAAACAGCGAAAACCATACCCTCCTTTTGTGGATTTACGATGAGAGCTTTGGGCCATTTCCGGTCTGTTGTGACGGGAAGATTTTGGCCGTTTTCTGCCCGTCACGAATGACCGGTTGAATCCACAGTCGATTTCTGACTGTCGTCACCGGCGGCTTTGGATGAAAGCGGTCATTTCAAAACAGCCCTCCTAGCGCTGCTGGCTCCCAGTTCATGATCACCAACTCGCCACTGACCTCGGCCTTGCCCTGTCGCTGGTTGCTCGTGGTGTAGCGGATATCCAGCGTCTCAAAGTGAAAACCTTCGAACACCCGGCGAATGTCCGGGTGGTCGTTGATGCTGACCATTACCCTACCTGATCCACTATTCACCAAAGGCGCGCAGGCGCACGCAGCTCGACGCAAAGATGCACTGGAACGCGGTGACACCGGACTACCTAACTAAGTCCTTTGCCCAGGCGCGAGACGACTCGAAGGCCTATGCTGATTTACCGGCCGGCGAACGTCCTACCTTCCACGAGATCCGAGCGCTCGGCGCATGGTTGTACGAGCAACAGGGTTTCGAACAGGAATACATTCAGGCACTGATGGGTCACACAGACGTGAAGATGACCGAGCACTACCAGGCGGGGCACGGCGATAACGCGGTGGTTTACATGAAGGTGAAAGCCGATCTGACGCTTTGAGAAGTGGTTCGTTTTTCCAAACCGTTTCCAACGTTTTTCCAAACACCAGACAACAAAAAAGGGCCCACCTTTCGGTGAGCCCTTCTAGACCGCCCAGCAGAGCGGATTTTGTTTGGTAGGCGCGATTGGACTCGAACCAACGACCCCCACCATGTCAAGGTGGTGCTCTAACCAACTGAGCTACGTGCCTGCTGTGAGGCGGCATTCTACGGAATTCCGGAGGGGTGTCAACACCTTTTTTTCACCTAAGCCTATGAATATGCAAAATATTTAATATTGATCCCGCAAAGAGGCCATTCGGGTGGCTGGCAGTGGATTTTTAACTCAGGTAGGATCGGACTAATCGTAAAATATATTAAACAGAGGTTGCAGGATGGCGCACATTCCTTATCCGGAGTCCTATTACGCCGCGTCGGCCAACGCCGCCCCCTCGCGTCCGTCGCTACAGGATGATGTAGAGACGGATGTCTGCGTCATTGGCGCCGGCTATACCGGCCTGTCCAGCGCTCTGTTCCTGCTGGAGAACGGGTTTCGGGTGACGGTCCTGGAAGCGGCCAGGGTTGGCTTTGGCGCTTCGGGCCGCAATGGCGGGCAGATCGTTAACAGCTACAGCCGCGATATCGATGTCATTGAACGCAGTGTCGGCCCCAAGCAGGCGCAACTGCTTGGGCAAATGGCATTCGAAGGCGGCAATATCATTCGTGAGCGCGTGGCCAGGTACCAGATCCAGTGCGACCTGAAGGATGGCGGCGTATTCGCGGCCCTCACCGGTAAGCAGATGGGCCACCTGGAATCACAGAAGCGTCTGTGGGAGCGCTACGGCCACACGCAGCTAGAGTTGCTGGACAAGCGCCGCATCCGCGAAGTCGTGGCCTGTGAACAGTATGTCGGCGGCATGCTCGACATGAGCGGTGGCCACATCCACCCACTCAACCTGGCGCTGGGTGAAGCCGCCGCCGTTGAGTCGCTGGGCGGCACCCTGTATGAGCAGTCACCCGCCCTACGTATCGAGCGCGGCGCCAACCCGGTGGTGCATACCGCCGAAGGCAAGGTGCGGGCCAAATTCGTGATCGTGGCCGGCAACGCTTACTTGGGCAACCTGGTGCCGGAACTCGCCGCCAAGTCGATGCCGTGCGGCACTCAAGTGATTACCACCGAGCCCTTGAGCGAAGAACTCGCCCAGCGCCTGTTGCCACAAGACTACTGCGTCGAAGACTGTAACTACCTGCTCGACTACTACCGCCTCTCGGGGGACAAGCGCCTGATCTTCGGCGGTGGCGTGGTGTATGGCGCGCGCGATCCGGCCAACATCGAAGCCATCATTCGACCGAAGATGCTCAAGGCCTTCCCTGAGCTCAAGGACGTGAAAATCGACTACGCCTGGACCGGAAACTTCCTGCTGACCTTGTCGCGTTTGCCGCAAGTCGGCCGCTTGGGCGACAACATCTACTACTCCCAGGGTTGCAGCGGCCACGGCGTCACCTACACCCACCTGGCCGGCAAAGTCCTGGCCGAGGCCCTGCGCGGCCAGGCCGAGCGCTTTGATGCCTTTGCCGACCTGCCGCACTACCCCTTCCCCGGCGGCCAGCTACTGCGCACGCCTTTCGCGGCACTGGGCGCCTGGTACTACGGCCTGCGGGACAAGTTCGACTTCTGACCTTCCTCAATAGTCGGTGCCGGCCCAACCGGCACCGACGCAATGCTCCGGGGGATCAGGTGTAGACCGGCCAGGTGTCGACGATCTTGCCACCGCGCATCGCGACCAGGTCGCCAAACTGCAGCAACACCGACTCAGTCTGGGTCGGGCGCAGAAACACCTGGTCATCCACCGCCAACCCGACCGCCGCCGAACCATTGACCATCTCCTGGTTGGAACTGCGGCCATAGAGGCCGTTGCTTTGCAAACCGGGCGGCGATTCGAACTCGGCCATCCAGTTGCCACCATAGATGAAATAGGTCTCGCGCTGATTGGTGTCCCACCAGGAAAACAGCCGCGACTTGCCGTCCAGTGCCGGTATCTGCACGGCACCGGTACGTTTCACGACCGGGGTGGCGATGTAGGCTGCCGGTACATGCTCGGCCAGTGACGGCAGATCGTAATGGGTGGGCTTGAGCATCGCGGTGCCTACCGACACTTCGCTGCTCAGCGACTCACGCTCATGCATGCGGTAACTCGGGCTGCCGGCGGTGTTGAGCGTCAAACCGTCATGCCAAAGCCCCGGAAACTGCTGCCGGGTAAAGTCCACGTAGCCGTTGTAGCGCGTCATGACCCTGGCGAACAGCTCGTCCGCCGTCCCCAGAATGCCTGGCACCCCCATGCCGACAAAGGGGTCGTAACCCATGAAGCCGGCAAATTGCAGATGCTGCGCATTAGCACGAATCAGCCCGAGCATTTGCCCCAGCGTGGCAGTGTCCGCCACACCACCGCGATGCAGGCCGACGTCCAGCTCAATGTTCACCCGCAACCGCGTCCCCAGCCCTTGGGCCAATGCAAGGTATTGCTGCATGTGCCCGGGTGTGTCGAGCAGCCACTGCAACTGCCGCGCCGGGTCGAACGGACCTTTGTGCGAGCGATAGAAAAGCTCCGCCGAGCGAACCGGCAACGGCTTGCCCAGCAGGATGTCGGACCCGGGAAACCGCTGTGCGTCATGATTGAGAAAGGGCTGATGAAACGACATCAAGCGTTGTGTGCCCGCGCGCTGGCTGATGTAGGCCAGCAACCCCGGCGATGGCAGGGATTTCTCCACCAGACGCAGCTGTTTGCCGCCACGCTTGACCGACTGCATCACCACGTCGATGTTGTGGTCGAGCCGATCCAGGTCAATCAGCAGCAACGGGCGCATCGGGCCGTTGCGCTGCAGTTCCTGGTTCAAGGCGCGAAAGTAATCGCTGTAGGGGCCGCCACGGTCACCGGGCCGCAATAGCGCTCCGACACCCGCCAGCAACGCGCCAATGCCCACTACACCTCCCAGGAAATTCCGGCGATTGATGGCCATCAGCTGACTCCCAGAATGGACGACAAATGGGCGTTCAAGAACTTTCCACCCGGGTCGAGCTGCTGGCGCACCTGACGAAATTCCTGCCAGCGCGGGTACAGTGCTTGCAGATTACGGGCATTCAAGGTGTGCAGCTTGCCCCAGTGCGGTCGGCCCTCGTACTTCCAGAAAATCGGTTCGATGGCGGCGAAGAAATTGTGATGATCCATCTGGTAGTGCTGGTGGACCGAGATCGAACAGCTGTCGCGCCCCTCGAACATGCTCAAGGCGATGTCATCGGCCTTGACGTAACGGTACTCGATCGGAAACCAGGTGCGCAGGTCCTTGTCGGCGATCAGCTTGATGATCTCCCGCAAGCACGCCGGGCCATGCTCGGCCGGCACCGAATACTCCATTTCGTTGAAACGCACGGTACGCACGTTGGCATAGATGTCGAAGGAGTCGCCCACCCGGTCATCGAAACTGGCGATATGCCGCATGTTATTGAGCAACATGCGCCGGGCGCCAGGAAAGTCGCTGACGTATTTGTCGAACTTCTCGATCAGGTTGACGAATTCGTTGCCACCCTCCTCCTCGGCGCTGATGGGCGGTGTCGCCGGGTCAACGGTTTCGTTGAGGGTCATCGACAGCGCGTAGTCGGAATGAGTCACCACCAGCATCTCCCAGTGCTGGTTCTCCCGGGCGTTCTTTTCCACGTCCTCCAACAGCTCTTCGGTCTTGGCAATCCACTGGTGCTCCCGCAGACGATAGGCCTGGCGGTTCTGCATGCGCACCTTGGTGACGACACCCAGTGCCCCCAATGACACGCGAGCGGCCTTGAATACCTCGCTGTTGCGGGTGCTGTCGCAATCGAGCACCTCACCCCGGGCCGTCACCAACTGCACGCCCGTCACGCAGCCGGAGTAAGACTGGAAGTGCTTCCCGGTGCCATGGGTCGAGGTGGCGATCGCCCCGGCCAGCGTCTGGTAGTCGATGTCTGCCATGTTGGTGAGCGCCTGGCCGACGTCCTTCAATGCCGGGCCCATGCGCGACATCGGTGTGCCGGCGCCAAACTCGGCCTGCAGGGTATTGGGATCATGGCCCAGCAACCCGGTGAAGTTGCTCAGCGACAGCAGCGTGCCGTCGGTGGGCACCAACGCGCTGAACGAATGGGCAGAGCCCACCGGACGCACCTTGCCGGCGGCCTTGGCGACAACCCCGGCCAGTTCGTCCAGGTCCCTGGGCGCCAGCCGTGCCTCGGGCAGGCAGCTCTGGGCACCCGACCAATTGCGCCAGGGAATCACCCGCGGCGCGCGCATCAGTTCGGCCATCACCGGGTGGCTGCCCAAGGCGCCCAGCATGCCTGCAAGGCTGGCCCGCTGCAGTAGCTGACGTCGTGTGAGGTGCATGGTCATCAATCCCACCTTGTGATTGTTATTGGAGTGGTTGGCCGGACATGAAACCGATCAGTGCCAGGAACTCGCTTTCGGAACACTGCATGCACATCCCCATCGGCGGCATGCCGTTGTGACCGTTGATGGTGTGGTCCAGCAAGGTGTCCGCACCTTGCGCGATACGCGGTTGCCAGGCTGGCAGGTCGCCCGTCAGCGGCGCACCCGAGGCCGGGTTGGCATGGCACAATTTGCAACTGCTGTCGTAGGTACGTGCCAATCCTGCATCGATCGGCATGGCATTGGCCGCTGCCGTGCGCGAGGCGCTACTTTCCGGCTTGTCGCCACAGCCACCCAGCGCACCCAGCACCACCAATAATGCAGCCGTCCGGCACACACCACCGGGATCAGTTAACCGCCGCACGTATCGAATCGTTGCCCACATAGCGCTCCCCACGAGTGCAGCGCCTATTGCCCGGCGCATTCTGGTTGTCATTACACACCGCTGAACTCTAAGCCAGTCATCATGGCTGGTTGAGGTCATTGAGGGTCAGCAAGGGGGACTTTCGAGGCCACGCGCATCGCCCACAGACAGGCAGAAAAGCGGGCCGCACCGCTCCACGAACGCCGGGAAACTCGTCTACGCTTGCGACAACACACCACACCTCACCCCCTCTGCTCTGCCCTTCACAGGACGTTTTCAGTTAAAAAAACCTGCCGTTAAGGCGTATAACCCATAGAGCACATTCTTGACTGCAAGCCGCCTGACAACCGAGCGTCTTCAAGCCGCCTTGCACACAGCCAATACGGGGTAGCCTCATGAGTACCGAACACCTCCTCAGCACGTTGTTTCCCACTGCCGCCGAGATCCCGGAGCCATACCGCCCGGGCGAGCTGCTTGAGCAACGCGAGTACCTCGTCGAAGGCCAACTGAAAATCTGGAACGGTCCCCTGGCGGTGGTCCGCAGCCCGGTGTACCTGGCCGGCAAGCACCAGGACCAACAAGTGATTCTGGGCAGCACTCCGCTGCTGGATGCCGACACCGCACTCACCGCACTCGACGCCGCCGTCCGCGCCTACGACCGCGGCCAGGGCAGTTGGCCCACCATGCGCGTCGCGGAACGCATCCAGCATGTCGAAGCCTTCCTCGCGCGCATGCGCGAACAGCGCGCGGCCGTGGTCAAGCTGTTGATGTGGGAGATCGGCAAGAACCTCAAGGACTCGGAAAAAGAGTTCGACCGCACCTGCGACTACATCGTCGACACCATCAATGCCCTCAAGGAACTCGACCGGCGCTCCAGCCGCTTTGAACTGGAACAGGACACCCTGGGCCAGATCCGTCGGGTACCGCTGGGCGTTGCCTTGTGCATGGGGCCTTACAACTATCCGCTGAACGAGACCTTCACCACGCTGATCCCGGCACTGATCATGGGCAACACCGTGGTGTTCAAGCCGGCCAAGCTCGGCGTACTGCTGATTCGTCCGTTGCTCGAAGCATTCCGCGACAGCTTCCCGGCCGGCGTGATCAACGTGATCTACGGCAGCGGCCGTGAGACCGTCAGCGCCCTGATGGCCAGCGGCAAGATCGACATCTTTGCCTTCATCGGCACCAACAAGGCCGCCAGCGACCTGAAAAAGCTTCATCCCAGGCCCCATCGCCTGCGCGCAGCACTGGGACTGGATGCCAAGAACCCCGGTATCGTGCTGCCCCAGGTTGACCTGGACAACGCCGTCAACGAAGCCATCACCGGCTCGCTGTCGTTCAATGGCCAGCGCTGCACCGCGCTGAAAATCCTCTTCGTGCACGAAGACGTGGTCGACCGTTTTATCGAGAAATTCAACCAGAAACTCGCCGCCCTCAAGCCCGGTATGCCGTGGGAAAGCGGCGTGTCGCTAACCCCGTTGCCGGAGTCGGGCAAGGTCGATTACCTGCACGGCCTGGTAGACGACGCCGTCAGCAAAGGCGCCAACGTGGTGAATGCCAACGGCGGCCAGTCGCGCGGTTCGTTCTTTTATCCGGCGGTGCTGTACCCGGTCACCACCGACATGCGCGTGTACCAGGAAGAACAGTTTGGCCCGGTAGTACCGATCGTGCCTTATCGTGATCTGGATACGGTGATCGACTACGTGCTTGAGTCAGACTTCGGTCAGCAGTTGAGCCTGTTTGGCACCGATGCCGCCGAGATCGGGCGACTGGTCGATACCTTCGCCAACCAAGTCGGGCGAATCAACATCAACGCCCAGTGCCAGCGCGGCCCGGATACCTTCCCGTTCAACGGGCGCAAGAATTCGGCCGAAGGCACGTTGTCGGTACACGATGCCCTGCGCACTTTTTCGATTCGTACGCTGGTGGCGACCAAATTCCAGGAGAGCAACAAAGCGTTGATCAGCGACATCATTCGCGGCCGGGAGTCGAGTTTCCTGACCACCGACTACATTTTCTGACACCGCCACCGAGGGAAATCTGCCAACCCGATGACGACCTTTCGATCATCCCGAGTGTCACTGTTGCTGCGGCGCCTGCTACGCCCGGTCCTCGACCCATACCGGCGCTACCGCAACGCCCGGGTCATCCACGCCGTCCGGGTATCGCTGGGGCTGCTGGCGACCATCCTGCTGACCACGGGGATCAACCTGCCCCACGGCGAATGGGCGTCGGTGACCATGCTGGTGGTGATCGGCGGCCTGCAACACCACGGCAATATCGGCAAGAAAGCCGCCGAGCGGGCCTATGGCACCCTTATCGGGGCTGGCGTGGGCTTGCTGCTGGTGGTGCAGCACGCCTGGCTCGGCCTGCCGTGGCTGACCTACTTCGGCATGTCGGTGGTCTGCGGATTTTTCTCCTACCACGCCATCGGCAAGGGCGGTTACACCGCCCTGCTGTCGGCGATCACCGTGTTCATCGTCGCCGGCCATGGCGACAACCCGATCACCGATGGCCTGTGGCGTACGGTCGACATACTGATCGGCATCGCCCTGGCCCTGGCATTTTCCTTCGCCCTGCCGCTGTACGCGGTCTATTCCTGGCGCTACAAACTCGCCAGCGCACTGCGTGACTGCGCCAGCATCTACAGCCGGATCGTCAGCGGCCAGTCGGTAACGGACGACCACTACCTCACGCTGCTGGGCCGTCTCAATGGCGTGATGGTGCAACTGCGCTCACTGATGCCCTCGGTGTCCAAGGAAGTGCGGATATCCATGACGGAACTCGATGGCCTGCAACGCAACCTGCGGATGTGCATCAGCACCCTGGAAATCCTCGCCAACACCCGCCCCGATGCCCGCGATGCGCAGGCCATGGCGCAACTGCAATGGGCATTGAAAGCCGAACACCAACAGATACGACGGATGCTGATCGGCATGGCCCGCGCCCTGCAGTCCGGTACCACCCAGCGCCTGGAGCGCACCCTTGATGAACCGGTCGCGCCAACCGCCATGGACGAACCGGTGTACAGCGCCCTGGACGGCTACCGGCTACTGACCGGGCAACTGGCCGCCAATCTGAGCGACATGAGCCAACGCCTGGTGAAGACCGCACCGCACTGGAAGATTTGAGGCCCGGTCATTGCGTCACGGCCTTGCGCACCCCATTGCCCCAGCCCTGTTGCATGCCAGCAGCGGCCAGCAGAATCGCGATCACGCCAATCCATTGCATCAGCTCAAGTCGATGACCGAAGGCCAGCCAGTCGACGAAGATCGCCGCGATCGGGTAAATAAACGACAGGGCACCGGTCATTGCAGTCGGCAGCTTTTGAATCGCCCCGTACAGCAGTACGTACATCACCCCCGTGTGGACGATACCCAGGGTCAACAGGCTGGCCCAGGCGCCGGGCTGTTGTGGCAATGCGGACAAGTTGGCCCACGGCGCCAGCAAGAGCACGCCGGTGCAGACCTGAATCAGCGCAATCAAATGGGGCGGCGTGCCAGTCAGGCGCTTGATGATCAGCGCAGCAAAGGCGTACAGCAGCGCGGCCCCCAGTGCCAGGCCAATCCCCAACAGGTACTCGCTCCCACTTTCGCCCTGCTCGCCATGGGCGCTGACAATCGCCAGCATCCCGAGAAACGAAATCCCCAGCCAGAACAGCTTTTGCGCGGTGATTTTCTCGCCGAGGAACAGCGCCGCCAACCCCACCAGCATGAACGGCTGCACGTTGTAGACCGCCGTGCCGATGGCAATCGACGCCCTGGAATAGGAGGCAAACAACAACACCCAGTTACCGACAATGGCCACTCCGCTGAGCACGGCGAGCAAGAAGGTGGTACGGCTGAGAATACCGGGGCGCAAAAAGCCGAACCCTGCGCAAATCAGCAGCAAGGTTCCCGCGCCGAACACGCAGCGCCAGAACACCACGTCCAGCACAGGCTGGCCGGAAACCAGCACGAACCATCCGATGGTTCCGGAAATCAGCATGGCGGCGGTCATTTCCAGCGTGCCGCGACGTAAGGTGTTATCCATGATCAGGCTCCTCGAGGTGAGCCCAAAGTATGCCAATCCTCCCTGGCCACTCTCCATGGCCAAATGCAGGCTAAACTGTAAATTCACCTTTATTACCAAGGCAGATACGCGTATTTGCCTAACGGGGCGGGTATGACTGACGACATTGACCAACTGCTGATCGCGGCCCTCATGGAAGACTCACGGCGCTCGCTCAAGGCCCTGGCACAGATCAGCGGCCTGTCGTCACCCAGCGTCGCCGAGCGCCTGCGCCGGCTTGAAGAACGTGGTGTGCTCAAGGGCTACACCGTCGAGATCGACCCCAAGTGTTTTGGTTATCAGCTGCAGGCGATCGTGCGCATCCGCCCGCTGCCCGGGCAGTTGCAGAATGTCGAACGGCAAATCCAGGCCATTGCCGAGTTCACCGAATGCGACAAGGTCACCGGCGATGACTGCTTCATCGCACGCTTGCACGTGCGCTCGATGGAACAGCTGGACACCCTGCTCGACCGCCTGAACAGCTACGCCGAGACCAACACCGCCATCGTCAAGAAGACACCGGTCAAGCGCCGGCTGCCGCCGATGGCCTGAGTGCTGTTTTGACGCAAAGCGGATAGATTGGGGGTTTTCCGGCGAAGGATTGACGGTATGAAAACACAAGCAATGGCCCTGACAGCATTGCTGCTCGCAGGATGCGGCACCCTTCAGACGGTTGTACGCAGCGACGAGGCGGCAGCAAAGAGCCTCAAGGAGCAGAAAAGTTACTGTGGGGCCGTGCCACGTATCTACAGCGGCGTCACCTACGACTTCTGTACCCTGTACGCCCCCCTGAGGGAAGGCGTCGACGAGCAAAAACACGACAACGGCACGATTATCGTATTGATAGACGCGCTCATCTCCGGTGTTCTGGACACCGCGCTGCTGCCCTACACCGTCTACCGGCAACAGGCTGACGGCAGCATCATCGTGACCGAGTGACCGCCCCCGAATCAGAGAAAAAAAAACCCGCCGAAGCGGGTTTTCTGGTTCAAGGACGGCGATCAGTCATCGCGGCTCATGATGCCGAACAGCTGCAACAAGCTGATGAACAGGTTGTAGATCGACACATACAGGCTGATGGTCGCCATGATGTAGTTACGCTCGCCGCCATGAATGATGGCGCTGGTCTGGAACAGGATGCAGACCGAAGAAAACAGCACGAAGCCCGCGCTGATTGCCAGTTGCAGCCCGCTGATCTGGAAGAAGAAGCTCGCCAGCGTTGCCCCCAGCAGCACGAAGAAGCCAGCGGTAATGAAACCACCGAGGAAGCTCATGTCCTTGCGGGTGATCAGCACATAGGCCGACAGGCCACCGAATACCAGCGCGGTCATGGCAAACGCGGAACTGACAACTTCAGCGCCACCCTGCATCCCCAGGTAGCGATTGAGAATCGGGCCGAGCAGGAAGCCCATGAAACCGGTCAGGGCGAACGCCGACACCAGGCCCCAGGCCGAATCACGAAGCTTGTTGGTCAGGAAGAACAGGCCATAGAAGCCGATCAGCACCACGAAAATGTTCGGGTAGCCAACGCGCATCTGCTGCGCGACGTAGGCCATGACACCGCTGAATGCCAGCGTCAGGGCGAGTAAGCCATAAGTGTTGCGCAGGACGCGGCTAACTTCTAGCTGCTCGGCCTGCACGCTGTTGTTGACTGCGTAATCCTGTTCGCGCATGGCGACACTCCTGTAGGTTTGAAACGTTCAGTGGCAAAGATCATAGCAGACGCCCTGTAACAAGCGATGCAGAGAGTTTGACAGTGTGTTTCATTCAGGTATTATGGCGCCCGCAACGCAATACGGAGGTGTGGCCGAGTGGTTTAAGGCAACGGTCTTGAAAACCGTCGACTGTAACAGGTCCATGAGTTCGAATCCCATCGCCTCCGCCATCTTTATACGACAAAGCCCTGATTTTTCAGGGCTTTGTCGTTTCTGGAGTTTGGTTTCGGAATGCAGCGCTGATGCAATCGTTTCCGCATCTTTTTGCCTATTTCCGCAACTCTCGCTCAGAAATCATTTGAAGCAACTGGCTTCACCTCCATCTCCCTGCTGCCTCACCGACTTCAAACGCCCCTGCTACGCTGACCTCATTACCGAGGTTTCGCGATGCCAAACTCTGACCTGCTCCCTTCCCTGCTCTTCAAGATCAACGAAAATCAACTCGCCCTCGAAGCCGCCATTATGGAGCTGTCAAATTGGGTCGAGCAACGCGGCTCGGCTGAGGTCGCCGACAACGTGCGCGCGCCGGAGTAACGGCCAAAGAGGAGCGACAGATGAACAAGCAGCAGGTACCGCCCGGCCATCCGGGAGAAATGGTTATGACTTATGTTGAGATTGACGATGCGGGTACGCCAACAGGGAATCGGCTGTCGTTCACCGGGGTCGAGTTTCGTCCGCTTGGCTATTCAGACCTCGTCGATCAGCGACTGGGTAATACCATCACCATTCCGCTGAATTGGCAGAACTCCAAGGTAGTCGAAAGTACTGTCTCCGGAATCGATATCGATAGTGTTGCCTCTGGCAACGCCACTCTGCGGAGCGTCTATTCGTCCAGGACGATCGGCTTGGTGAAAGGGGGCTGGCTACCATCTGGCCTCGCAATTCAGGGGGGAATGGTCATCCTGCCGGACCGGTGCACGGTCAGCGAGTTGAATCGTCGGTTTCGCAGTGGGACGAAGACGAAGGAGGAGGATAGGGACTTTCTCGACATGTTTGCTGAGCGGGATGTTCGCATCAATCCGTTGTTGTTTGCGCTGGAGGGAAACCTCAGAGCTGAACCGTCAGCAGAAGTCGTTGAACAACAGCTTGAAGAAGCTTATGCAAAGGTTCGGGCTGCGTTGCCACAGGCCAAACTTGTGCCTGAAGGCAAGAGTGGTCTGCAGGGCGTTGTCGGTATCATTCAGGACACGAGCTTAGCCCTAGAGCGTAAGCAGGAGTTCCTGATGCACTTGGCGCCCAAGCTTCAGGCACCAGTCAGCGCTCAAAGGAAAGCGCTACTCTGGGACGAGATTCTTGGCGCTTCAGAGAAATTCGGAATACCCAGGCAGTCGCTTGTTGTACTTGCCGCGCTCAGCGCTATTGCGGTTCCCAATGGGCGTAGTCCTGCCAAGCGCATGCTGAAGTTGACAGCCAATTACACAGTGGCGGATGCCTACAACGCGCTGGCAGATCTTCGCTCATTGGAGCTGCTGATGTGCCTGTTTGCACTGTACCCCAATGAAAAGTTGATGCTTTGTACCGGCGACAGGGATTTGGCGCTTTTCTGGGCAGGCATCCAAGCGTACGAATTCACATGGTGCAATGGATTCGCGAGCTTCAAGATGTCCCCCGTAGACGCTTTGTTACCGGATGTGAGTCCAGCGCAGATGGCCACCTTTCTGGACTGAAATAAGGAGAGTTGCTTGAGAGCTAATCCCTTCACTCAGCCCACCATTGTCGCTGCAGTCGAGTCTCAGCCCAGGCATTCCAGTACAGCAAGCTCAGGAAACGACGTCAGTCTGCGCCACTGACAAAGGCAATCCTAACGATTTCCAATATTAACTCTCTCGATAGTCCTCTTTCGCCCGAAAGAACCCGGACCGACCCTTTTAGCTCGTCGGCGTGGTGTGGAAGCTACTGTATGATCCGGTAACTTTTAGGAGTTTGGGGGAGAGCAATGGGGCAGGCTAAATCACGAGGAACAAGAGAAGAGCGCGTACAGGGAGCATTAGAACGCGAAAAGGAGGCAGAGCGTGATGCTGCTGGGCGTCGGCGAGCCGTCGGTGAGCAAATATCAGAGTTCAACAAGCTGTATAAGACGAAGGTTTGCCTCGCACCTCAAGAAGATCATGAAGGGCCAATCGTCTCAGCGCACACCCTTTCACTCGAAGCATTTCTGAGACCGATCTCAAGAGAGGGTCGCGTTTACGCTATACAGAAGAGCATAAGTAACGATCGATCTAAATTTCCTTTGAGTCTGGAGCTCCAAGGTCTGAGAGACGTGTCAGTCTTCAATGGCTTTTGCCGCACACATGATCGCGATCTATTTGCGTGTGTAGAGACACGACCATTCGACTTCAACCCTGAACAACTTTTCATGCTTGCATACAGAGCTGTAGCTCGCGAAAGCTACCTCAAGCGTAAACAGCATGAGTCCTTTCCTTCGCTCGAAAAGTTTGCTGCAATGCATGGAATCAAAGAAGAATTACAACTGACAGAACTGGCGGAGCAGTACCTTACAGCAATTCTCGACGGAGCATCAGAAATTGAAACGCTGAAGAGTAAACTGGATGAGCTATTGATCGCTAAGGACTGGGGAAAACTTGTGTCTCGTGCATTAATCTTCCCTGAACCACCATCGGTAGTAGCATCTTTTGCTGTCCAGCCATCTGCTGACCTGAACGGAAATCGACTTCAGAATATGGCAGACAGGACTGTCGAACTGTCCCATGTAATGGTTTCGGTCATTCCTCTCAAAGCCGGTAGCGCGGCAATTTTTTCATGGCTAGATACAGCCAATGACGCTCCGCTGCGTCTTTTTGAATCATTGGCCCATTCAGGAGCTCCCACAAAAGCTGTCATACACGCAGCGCTCGATCTTAGTGAAAACGTTGCACTTTCTCCTGAATGGTATGAGTCGCTAGAACCCACGACCAAAAATTACATTAAGTCCCGAATATTTAATCTCTCTCAGGACGAAATCTACGCCATTCGCGGCAACCCATTGGCACGCTCACCAGATCTTGGAGACTGGGGAGAGCCGATTCACTTTTAGAATCAGCGGCCAGGCTCTCTGAGTTACATATAACCCGCGAAATGAACGGAAGGAAGCATGCTTAAGTTGGTTGAGATTGGGGCGTTTATAGAGCTGAAGAATGAGATTCTTTGCGAACGCCTTTTGCAAGGTCAAAACTCCAAGACTCGCCAGTTCACTGCTGTGCTTGAAGATGTGGAGATAGGCCTACTTATATACGAAGATTGGGGACGCCCCGAGGGCTTTATTTATGAAATTTTTGTCCTTCGCGACACTCGGAAATGTGGTGTTGGGACTTGGATTCTTTCTCAAGCTGAACTGTTCGCAGCCCAGCTTGGCCACACGAGCGTCAGATTGACTGCAAGATCTCTTTTTCAAGACGAACTAAGTGACGAAGACCTGATCGCATGGTATGAAAGTAAAGGCTATGTCCGAAGTACTGCTGAAAGAGGTGTGTTAGAGAAATGCCTCTTGCATCGAAATGACAGCGCCGTAGATTAAGGATCAAGCTAGGTTCCAGCAATCCTAACGATGGTCAATTTAGATATGCATTCGGGCGATTGTAGTCTAGAAGCGGCGTCCCACCAAAGGTGATCCTCCGCGTCTCAAAATATCGCTATAGTCTAAGCGAATTAATGCAGAATTAGAAAATGACAGAAGAATTAGAAGGTCAATTGAATACGGCTCGAAATATATTTTTCGGAGTATTAAAAGGTATCGACGCCAGTGTAAAAATAAAGCTGCCGACTCATGTCTATCATTACACCTCTTGGGACAGCTTTTGCTCAATGATAGAGACAAATTCAGTGCGATTGCATACGACCAGTAATTTTACAGACTCTTTAGAGCGAAAACATATTTTCTCTATCGAAAATCGTATCAGCGGAACAATTACAGACAAGGAAACCGGGGAAAACCATGATCTCGCAGCCATTATAAACAACGAACTTTCCAGCCATCACGTTTTCATTCAATCAAATACAACTTCAGACAAAAACGCTTACTTATGGAGAAATTACGGCGACCAAGGAAAAGGAATATGCCTATGCTTCTCCACAAAGCAATACCTAGATCTTTTAAACGAGACACTAACCGATTTTGAGCTGCTTCCAGACTACTTAAAATGTTGCTATGTATCTTACAACAATGAATGGGCTGATCGTTTCATGGAGATGATCTTTCCCGCAATCCAACAAGCCAATGCTCAACTTGGAAATGCAGGCTACTTGGTCTGGTTCTTTTTTCTTGAGTACTGGAGGAACTTCATTAAGGTATCTGACCCATACGAAGCAGAGTCCGAGGTACGATTTGTCGTATCTGATAACTATTCGATATTTCTACAAATGTGCAGCCTGCTGGCAAAGTGGGGGCATTTCACTACATGCCAACCAATTGAGTTATCAGAAGCCTTTAATAAGCAGTATATCGAGAGAAAAAACCAAATCCATACAAAGCTATCGCTTTCAGAAAATAATAAATCCAAGTTTGTATCTATACCATTAGATAAAATATTGCATTCTGTAACCATTGGACCAAATGCATCATTCACGAAAAGTGAAATTAGCATCCAGACGAATGGAAAAATAAAAAAATCCAGAATTAACAAATCCTTTGTAATGTTATAGCGATAGACCACGAAGCCCCGCCCGACTCCATCAGCAAGGCAATCTGCTGCAAGCAGACATAGTGCGCTGGGGATGACTGCCTCATCGAGCCAAGGATCGGGCAGCTCCGATCAATGCTCGCGCGGAGAAAGAAGCCCACGGTCCGTGTTTTCGCGCTATCTGGTCGCATCTGGCCAGGGTAGGTGTTCGACGTAAGTGCCAGATAGGCGCTGCCAGGCGGCCGAGAGATTTTCCTCGATCCGCAGCAGGTTAATTGCAGGGCCCGTGGTCGCGGTACCGAAGGTCTGCCCGGTGACCTTGCCGGCAAAGGCATGGTGCTGCAGGTAGAAGAATCGGGCGGCGCGCTGGATGTCGGTGAGAGTTTCTGGGCGGGTCATCTTCTACCACTCGAACACCTGGCGCGAGCTGAGCGCCCACTTGAACTGGCGCACAAACTCTTCGAGGTGGTTCTGCACGACGCGATACAACGTCACCAAGTCGCCGTTGATGTCGTTGAGCACTTCAACCGGCGCGACCTGGGGCCGCATGAAGTACAGCGCGGCGCCGCCGGCAAAGACCTCGACGTAGCATTCGTGCGGAGGGAACAGCGGAATGAGGCGATCGGCCAGGCGGCGTTTGCCGCCCATCCAAGGGATGATGGGTGAAGACATAGATAGCAAGACCTTTACTGTATAAATAAACAGGTGCTAGGCTCGCTCCGCTTTGTGCACAGAGCAGGAGCCTTGGCGGGACTTGCAGGGATCATCTGCGGGGACGGCGGCCAGGCGGGATGTTGACGCATCCAGTCTGGCCGCTCCTTTTATTTCGAATTTGAAATCTGTTTAAGCTGGGACGACTCACATGCCTGGGTAATCAAACCGGCACGTCGAGCACCACATTCGGCGGCTTGCCCGAGGCCTTGGCCTTGCCCTCCTTGCCGCCGTTGCACTCCACCGACACCGTCCACCCGGACGGAGTGAAGGTGTGATCGACCGACTCTGCCAAGTACTCACCATCGAGCCCGCGCTTGAAGCCCTGCGCTTCAATCATGCATTCGGAAAACAGATCAGTACGTCCGGGGAGGTCGAGGCGCACCGAGGCGGTGGATCGGTTGAACGCGGCCAGGCGGGCCTTCGCCGCTTCGTCGGCAGCGGTTTTGTCCGGGTAGAGATGGCGGTCGGTGTGCACCGGCGGCATACCTTCCGGCACATTGGGGTTGTCCAGGTACGAAATCTGTAATTCCCCGCTGGCCGGGTCCTGGTACTGGGTGCTCACGCCCTGGTGCGTACTGCGGTCGCTCAAACGAAACTGCCAGCGGGTCACGTCACTGCGCTGCAGGATGATGACCGCCAGGGCCTTGCCACTTGCGCTCTGCCCACCCTGTCGCGGCAGCACCAACAGCTTGCCGTCGGCCACCTTGGCGGTGCAGTCGTGCTTTTTGGCCAGGCGGGTGATGAAGTTGAAGTCCGACTCATTGAGCTGATCCATGCGCGGCACGCGGGTGTCGACCGGGCAGGATGACGGCCAGCCATTGCGCGCTGCGACATCGCCGACGATCTGCGCCAGGCTGACGTCCTCCCAGTTGCCGCTGCGGGTGGTTTTGCCGCTGCCACGCATATCGCTGGCCTTGCCACTGATCACCAGCGTGTCCGGTGGGCCGGAAACTGCCACCTCGTCCACGGTGTAGCGGCCCACCCGGCCCGCCGGTTGGGGTGGCCGTAGAGCCCAAGGCAACCAGCAGCTTTTCCCGCGCCATGTCGGCCGAACAGCTCAGGTCATTGAGGCAGGTGGAAGGCGCCAATTTGCGCAGGTCGTGACTGGTCCACTCGCCTGCCCCGAACCGGGAAAAAATGTTGAAGGCCTGGCTGCGTGACATCGGTCGCCCCGCACGTGACGTCGCCGGAAACAGGTAGGCCCCGTCGTAACCATCGGCCAGTTGTCGATCTCGGTAGCGCTCAAGATAGGCCACCACTTGCGTGGTCAATGGCAACAGGTGGTCGCGCTTGGATTTGGTGTCATCGGCCGGAATGAACCACTCCCCCGCGTCCAGGTGAACGTTCTTCCACTTGGCCAGACGGCTTTCGGTGATCCGTGTGGCATGGGTCAGCATCAACACCAGCAGCGTCACGGCCGCCGGATCCTCGGCGAACGCTTCACCCCATTCGGCCAGCAGATCCACCACGGCTACGTGTCGCAAGCGCGCGCCCTTGGGCTTGATTTTGGCCTTGGTGAAGTGACTGAACGACACCCCGAGCAGTGGATTCACGGTGATCTTTTTCAGCGTCAAGGCGGCGCCGAACACTACCTTCAGTACGTCCAACACGGACTTGACGTAGGACAGGCTGTACTCGGCCTGCATGTGCCAGATCAGGTGTCGGTCCAAGGTATCGGCATTGAGTTTGCACAAGGGCAGGTCACTCAGCGCGGGCAGGAGCTGGCAGCGGATAGCTGACAACGACGATCCCCGGCGACTTTTGGACAAGCTGTTATCGGTCTTCAGGCGCGCGGCGTACCATTCCAGCACTTGGCCAACCCGCTCCCAGCCATCCACCGTGGCCGCCGCCGTCGGATCCGCCAACAACCGGGCCTGCACCACTGGCAAGCTGTCGAGCATGACCCGCGCCGGCACATCGGGCCAGTTGGCCGCCTTTTTCCATTTAGCGCCTTTGTCGAAACGCACCAGGTGCCAACTGCCTTTGTTGCGATCGTGACGGTAACGAAAGCGCAGCGGGTGTCGCGGATCCTTCAGCTCGGTAATGCTCGGATCGTTGGCATGCTGTTTAATCGCGGCATCGGACAGTTTTACAGTCAAGGTTTTCAAAGGAGCGGTCATTGCTCATCGCCCTTTTTTGCTAAGCAAGTCGACCACTTCAAATGTCGATGGCCACATCCAAGCGCCGTAGCGCTCGGCCACCCACCATGGCGGCCGGCAAGACTTCGAAAGTGAGACATTCTTTGTGGCGCCGACGCTCGCCGGCGGCGGACGCAAGTCCGGCGGGTACAGCCTTGATGACATCCCTATCACCGCACCCGCACTTCGAGCTCAGTCGCAAAGCAGCCATCGCGCCGACTCGGAAGCGTTCATCGTGGCAGGGACGCTTAACGCCAACGGAAAGGCAGCCGGGAGCGCAACTCAGCAGGATGCAGAATCCGGCCTACTGGTGGTGCATGGAACGCAAGATCCCGGGGTCAGCAACTCAACGGCCTTCGCGCTCGGCCGCAACAACGGTCAGGAAAACGCAGTGCTAGCCTTCTCCTGCAAGGATCACGGTGCAGATGCTGGAGCGATGTCGCCAACGCTTCGAGCCATGAACCATTCGGGCAGTCACGCCAACGCTGGCGGCCAGGTGGCAGTGTGCATCACCGGTGACATCACCCATACGCTTAAGGTCGATGGCTTCGACGGCAGTGAGGACGGAACCGGGCGAGTCCAACCAATCACCCCGGGCGGTTCCGGTGTTCGGCGCTTGCTTCCCCTCGAGTGCGAACGCCTTCAGGGTATGCCCGACGACTACACACTGATCCCTTGGCGCGGCAAGCCAGCCAGCGAATGCCCGGATGGCCCGCGCTACAAGGCGATCGGGAACAGCAAGGCGGTCACCGTCGTGCGTTGGATTGGGATTCGAATTCTTCGACGGCTCGAAGCATGATCAGAGCTTGACGAAATATTCCAGTTTTTCGCCCATGTATTTGGCAATCGCTTCTGCCTGATCAAGGCTTACTCCAGGCTCAAGCTCAAAGCCATAGGTGCCATATGTTAAGGGGCTTTTGGTGGGCCCCTGCTCAATGCATATCCAGTACTGACCATCGTTAATGCTTCTTGACGGCAAAAAAAGGTCTCACATGCATTTTCATAAATAGCACTCCTCAACCAAACCTCGCGAAACTAACTGTAGCCCTGATTAAGGCTGGAGGTATCCCCATGCCCACAGAAAACAAACCGACCGAGCCGATTCCGAGCTTGGCAACCGGTCACGATCTCGACGCAGCGACCTGGACCGACTTCGTGGCGCGTCTGCGCTATGACTGCAACGGACCCCGGGTCCGGGATCACAGCACCGCGGCGGCCATCTTCATCGTGGAGCAGCGGCGCATCGTTTGTGGTCTGGACATGGACTACACCGAGCAACGCCTGGTGTATTTCCACAGCGGCGAGAGCGAATGCTTCAGCCAGAAAGAGTACTGGGGCCAGTGTGATCGGCCTGAAAAGGCCAGACTGAACAAGGCTATGCAGCTCTGGTCGGAATGCCAGTTCATGAAAGCCAGTGAAGATGATCAGTGGCGCGTCCTTGGCGAGCTGGAAGATCACACCGTCACCGGCTGGCAGGAAGAGTGGGTCTATGTGAATGCTCACCTGACCTACGCCGCGGCTGAAGCCTTCATCCAGCGCAAGAAACACGACTATCGTCGCGGTCTGCGCATCTACGTCGACAGTCAGTATTACTGCTGGGAATTCGAGGCCATCAAGGAAGCGATCCTCGACGGCACACTGACCTACACGCCGAAGGTTGCCGCATGAGCCGCTTCATCGCGGTTTTCCACTACTGGTTCGTCGATAGCAAAGGCTTTACCGTTCAAGAGTACGACGGCGACCGCCAGCGCGCCGACGAGCAGGCCGCCAAGTATCTGCGGGATACCGCAGGCGCCTTCAATCGCGGCGACTACACACTGGTCGAGATAGACGACATCGAGCACCTGCCCCGGCGCCTGACCTGGCGCGAACGGATCACCGGCAAGCTCGAACAGCAGTAACTCCCTCCCCCTTCAAAGTCATCTACCTGCTCAAGGGTAACTGGCACGACGCCGATCCTGAAGAAGACCCGGGCAGTCCGATGATAGATCTGCGGCTTTCTTGCGGAACGATCCTGACCAGGTGCGAGCGACGCTCACAGCCTTTCACCTATCACTGGGAATTCGGCGCTATCGACTTCACCAGCAAGGACTTCGGCGCTGACGTCATCGAGTGGCAAGAGTCGCCACCGCCACCCGCCGCAATGCCCTAACCCCTCTCCTACCTACCAGCCTGCCGGTGAACGGCGGGCGAGGAATTCTACATGCTCGACTTTCTTAAAAAACCCTTTCGACGCAAGCCCGCTTTAAAACCTGCGGCACCAACAGCAGCCACCCGGTCGACCAGCAGCTTCGCCGTGTCTTCATCCCAGCCGTCGAGAAGCGATCCGCCGGCAGCTCTGCTCAACCCACTGAATCCTCTCAGCCCGCTGAGTCCAATTAGCCCTTTGAATCAGGTCACCGATAAAGAGAACCCCGCCTCTGGAGTACGCAAGAACAAGGAAACCCCTCGCGATTTTTACGCCGACACGGGCATCTGGAACGCAGTTTACGGGGCGGCGTCTTCTGAATTGAAGGATGCCATGGACTTAGCCTATTTCACTGCTCAGCGCCCTGCTGACGTTCTGTCTATGCGCGCCACGGATGTAATCGACGGTTTCCTGCAAGTTGCCCAGGGAAAGACTTCGAAGAAGTTGCGCATCCGCCTCGACGCTGGGGAAATAATCAACGGCTTAGGTGAACTGATTCAAAGATTGCTCGAGCAACGAAAAGCGCGCGCCGTCCGGAATCCGTACCTGATTGTCACCGAAGATGGTCGACGGGTAACTGCGGCGATGCTTCGTCTGAGATTCGACGACGCACGCAATGTTGCATTTGTTAAAGCACTGGAAGGCGAAGACCCAGCACTTGCAGCGAGCATCCGGCAATTCCAGTTCAGGGACATCCGGCCAAAGGCGGCGAGCGAAATCGACGATCTGGGACATGCCAGCCGCCTACTCGGACATACCGACAAGCGCATCACCGAAACGGTTTATCGGCGTGTGGGAGAGATAGTAAAGCCCACCCGATAATCCCGCAAAATAGGCCAAATTCGTTTCCGCAAGTAAAGTGTCGCCCCTTGATTTTAGCGGCCTGCAGAGCAGCGAAAAACACTTACTTGCGGAAACGAACTCAATCTAACCTATTGAAATATAACGTTTAATCTTCGGACTTGAAAACCGTCGACTGTAACAGGTCCATGAGTTCGAATCCCATCGCCTCCGCCATATTTGTACGTTAGAGCCCTGATCATTCAGGGCTTTTTCGTTTCTGGGGTTTGTACTTCCTTACCAGCCCCACTGATCGCTTGCGTATCTTTTCGGCTATTTTCACACCCCCGCTCGAAAATCCGGCAGGCCCCAGCGCGTCTTTCGCCCCCCCCTTCTTTGACTTCCTGCCAACCGCCCCAATCCTCGAATCAAACCTGACAAGAACGAGCCAACAAGGGCCAAAAGCCACCCTCCTGGCCGGCCCTTCTCGACAAGCGATCCAGCTCTTGAAAAAAACCGACTATCGTTGTATTTGATCGGTCCACGACGGACCGGCGGCACGCTCATGGAGTTCTGATGAATAGGACCAATTTTGCTGCTGTTGTCACGACCTTCCTCGCGGGAACCACACCGACACTCTCAAGTGCCGCACCTCCAACCGACCCTCTCCTTGTATTCGGCGTTCTGGGAAGCTACAGCGAGCTCGAATTCAAAGGCCCTGCAAACACTGACATCGATCGAATGCCGGAAGGAGGATTGTTTCTCAACTATGGCAACAAAATGACTGCTCGGACCGGTCTTGTTTATCATGGCGAAATCAGCGGGCAGTACTCTGAAAAGGATGGTCAGAGAGTGAAGGATGGCCAGTTCGACCTGGACTTCGGCTGGAGGGTTGCGCTGGATGAACGCAATTTTATCGATGTTCTCCTGGGCGGAGGATACAAGTGGAATCGCTTCGATCCGGGCTATAACAAGTACGACATCGATCTCACCAGCCGCACACCGTTTCTTAAAGCGGCTGCTGGCTACAACCATCAGTTCAGCCAGACAACCCTGCGCCTTGAGGTGGGCGTTCGAAAGATCATGAATGGTGAATCAGAGCTCGAAATCCATGACGTCAACAACGAGACTTCCGACCTGAATGACACGACCAATCCTTTTGTCGAACTGAGCTATCTGTTCAATCAGCAAGGGGCGTACCCGCTTGTAGCCTCCCTCTACTACAACCGCTTCAAATATGAGCTGGATGGTCAATTCGAGGAGACCGATTATGACCAGCAGACCCGGGATGAGTACGGCGTCAAAATCGGTCTCGCGTTTTGATGGTGCCTTCAAGCCTTCAATGGCTGAAGCCCTTACCTGACCGAAACGACAAAAAGAATCGCTCATTAGCCCCGACAAAGGGGCTAAGGAGTCAATAGCCCGCTTATCAGGCCGTTTGCGTTCTCGAGGCTGCCCTCGGAACCAAAGGCGTTTCCGCACCTCCTATCGGTGTCCAGTCGCCCCGTCGCCCCATTGGGAAACTGTAAGACAAATGTGAAATTGTGTTAAATTTCACTGATTGCAATATGACATTACGGATGTGGCAGTGGCCATCAGCAAGCATCAGATTGACCGCAAATTCCCATGCACCATCAAGGATCTGCGCTCAACCATACACCTCGACCACACCCCCTCCACCAGCCTGTCCCAGGCACTGTTCGAGCTGATCAATCATCGACGCCACTCGAAAGTCAAAAGGCTGAGCGCTGCGGTCAGCAGTGCCGGGGCCTCTGTGTTTGCCAAAGCGCAAGCGCTGGATAACATCAAGTCCAGGATTCGAGTGACGCTGGGCAAGCCCAAGCGCAGCGGTGACTTTGACTGGCCTGTCGAAGAATTCCTGAACACGGTCGAAGCCAATGATCGCGGCGCGGATGTCGCCCCACTGATCGGCTACGGCTACAAGAAATCGCGCCTGGGGCTGATTGAAGAGTTTTTCATCATTACCCATATGCTCGAAGGCCACACCGATGGCCTCCAATGGCTTGAACGCAATCCGGCACAGATAGAACGCCTGATCAAGAAGTCCTTCGTCCTGTTGCGCTCCCTGAATGAGAGCCACATCACTCACATGGACTTCTGGGCTGCCAATCTCATGCTGTGTGAAAGCGGGGACCTGCCCGCCAAGGGCATCGACCTGGAGAACTGCTTTCACCGCAAACCCCACTACCGCAGCGAGACACTGGGGTTCCAGTTCGGCTTTTTCTATCACCGTGAGATTTACCGCTTTGTCACCGAAGCCCAATACGATGAATGGGTCGAAGAAGCACTCGGCCAATACGAAAACGTCGATCTGGAAAGCTTCAAGCGGTTTTACCAAGCCAGCAAGCACACGAAAATCGGGCGCAAGGAGCGTCGGCGCATTTTCCTTGAGGGCGTCCTGGATTTGAGCTGAGAGCGAGCATGCCGTTACATTTTCGCGGCCCCACTGGGCTAAGCTGAAAACTGGAACGGAGGGCTTTCCCATGTGCGGAAGACTTTCACAGTACCGGGGTATTCACGACTTCGTCGCGACGCTGAGCATGCCCAATGCCTTGGTCAACACCGCGGGTGACGAGGCTCTGGCGCACTACAACGTCGCCCCCACGACTCAGGTTGCGCTGCTGCACCTGGAAGGTGAGACCTTGCACGCCGATCGGGTGCGCTGGGGCTGGCAACCGCACTGGTCCAGGGAGCATTCCATCCCGGTCAACGCCAGGGTCGAGAAAGTCGCCCATGGTCCGTTCTTCCGGGAGATCTGGCCGCACCGCGCCATTGCCCCCATCGACAACTGGTTCGAATGGGTCTACGAAGGCGGCCCAAGCAAACAACCCTACCTGGTTCGCCGCCGCGACCGGGCACCGATTCTGTGCGCCGCTATCGGCCAGTACCCGGCCGGAGGCAGGGACCCGAAAACCGATGACGGTTTCGTGATCATCACCGCCGACAGCGTCGGGGGCATGATCGATCTGCATGACAGGCGTCCTGTGACCCTATCCCCCGAACTGGCTCGCGAATGGCTCAACCTGGCCATGCCCAAGGAGCTCGCCCACCAGATGCTGCTGCACCAGGGGGAGCCCGCCGAAGCCTTTGAATGGTTCAAGGTCGACAATGCCATCGGCAACGTCAGGAACCAGCAACCGGACCTGCTCACCCCCATCGGCAAAGTGTTGCGCGGGGATCGCAAGGGCAACGGTTGAAGGCACGGTTTCCCGACAAAGTGCATGGCCGGCGGCTGGCGATACAGGGCTTTGTCGACTAGGATTTTTGCGGTGCACAAGGACCCTGCCATATCCAAGCACATCTAGTCTGGGAGACGAAGATGAACCCGAATCAATCTGCCGAGCGGACCTATCGAATGTGGTCCAGCCCGATCCTGCTCGAACTCAAGGAGAGAGCTCACCAACTGGCCCCGGCCGACCGCCTGGCCCTTGAAAATGTGCTGGTGGAGCGAAGACTGCTCAATACCGGCAATCCCAACGGCGCGGATCGACGCAAGACCGTACCGCCGCAAAGCGCCAATCCTTGACCTGGGCCTTGACCCAAAGAGCCCGCCCTGCGCGGGCTCCCGGGTTCACCTCACTGGGTATTGGTCGCCCGCGAGGCACGGGGCTTATAAGCCGGTAATGATGCGGCGAATGCCAGGGCCTCCTCGCGAGAACTGAAAGAACCTAACCGGTCACGCTGGGTGCAGACCCGCCAGGGGCCGCCCTTGATGCTCACCAGCTCATAGCCGTTCATGTGCATTTTGCTCAGCATCGAATCACTCATAGCCACCTCCATTGAAGTCGATCAGCCCGACGTCAACTTACACCCGGATCCGCCCGAAGCGAGCGCCATTGGTCGAACCGCCCGCCACGGCCGCATGAAAGATCTTTCACTGTGCCTCCTGGGCCCTGCGCTTATAGTCATACGCGTCTCATTCAAGGAACATTTGGCCCACCCCTCCCGGCGGGTCTTTTTTTGCCCCTGGAAAAGCGCCAGGCCTGGTGCTGCAAAAATTGCCTTCATCACCGCGAGGTTCACAAGGTAATCTGCCCCACTCCCCCCCACCGACACCAGGACGTCGCCAATGACATTGCGCATTGAATTATCGTTGGAGCCCACGCCCGAAGAACGCCAGGCCATTCTCAACCCGCTGCGCGCCTATAACATCGCCAACGCCGGCGAAGGCCACTATCAGGAAATTGCCTTTCTGGTTCGGGATGAGCAGAGCAATGAAGTGCTCGGCGGGCTCTATGCCCGTCTGTTTTACCAGTGGATGTTTATCGATCTACTGTCCGTGCCCGAGCAGGCGCGTGGCCAGGGCTTGGGGGCCAGGTTGATGCAAATGGCCGAAGAGCAGGCACGGGAACTCCGATGCATCGGAATGTACCTCGACACCTTCGAATTCCAGGCGCCGGGGTTCTACAGGAAGATGGGGTTCAGCGAGGTTGGGCAAATAGCCGACTACCCGAGGGGCAGCAAACGCTTCTTCTTTCAGAAACGCCTGGATGGGTGAGGGGCAAGACGCCCGGCCCCTCGACGCGTCACAAACAGGTGGCCATCGCCGCGAGTCGGCGCTTGGCCACCCAGTTGTCTTCAAGGGCGTAGTACTTCAACGTGCCGCCTTGCACATCGATGAAGGACTCGGCCGAACGGGTGTAGACCGTGAAGCCGCCGGTTTCGCCGGGTTGCAGGTAACCGCTGGCATCCACGCCGAACACCGCCTCATCCTGCCAGGCGAACTGCACGCACTGGGCCACCACCAGATCAGCCTTGTTCGAGGCCAGCGTCTTGTAGGGGCTCTGGGAGCGAGCATCCTTCATGGTCGATCCCGCGCAACCGGCCAGCATCACACCGGCCAGCGCCACCATCAAAATCCGCATTGTGCTTCCTCAAGACTCGAAAAACGCAGACTGTATCACCGCCTGTCATTGACCCGAAACGACGCCGCTCTGCTTTACTGCAGATAGGACGCGACAGGCCGCACTAATGCGCGCACGCTATCGCGCCATAATCGGTGCCTCGCGCCGCCTACCCTGCTCTGGAAAGCCAATGACCCCCAATGCCGAGCTCTACAAACCGTCCACCGACTATGCTGACAAACTGATCAGCCAGATCGGCCAGACCCCTTCCTGGATTGCCAAGCGCATTGGCGTGACCGATAAACGCATTCGCTACATCCTCGACGGCGAACGCACCGTCAAAGGCGAAACCACACCGATCCAGATGACCTACACCGAGCAGTTTGCGCTGGAATGCCTGGCGGCAGAGGCCAAGGCCAACAAGAAGAAAACCTCCTGACGCGCGTCAAGGTAAACGCCAGCCAACCGCTCATACTTTCGTTTTGACCAGGATGATCCATGGCTCCGATCGAATCGCAACACGAACTCGCCCTGCAACGGTTTCTCAATGCACGTCCGGCACTGCGCGAGACCCTCGACAACCTCAACCCTCTGGCCGCCCAGGCCAAAGGCGAGACCATGGCCGAGTACCGCAATGAACGACTGCACGAAGCGTTCGAGGCCGAAGCCGAGCAACAGGGCCTGTTTGCCTGGGAGCTGACACTGCAATTGACCGCCGCCACACCGCAAGACTTCGCCGCCCAACGGCGGGAGGTGCACAAGGAAGTGGCGCAGATGGCCGGCATGGACTGGCTGGAGTACTGCGAACTGCATGGTCTCGAGCCCTGATCGATGCTGCCATCCTCCCCCCATCGCACCCCGACAAGCCGCCTTTTGCACACGCAGAAATGGCGTGGCCGGGTCGGACTCTGCCTGGTGGCCAGCCTGTCCGTGCTGGCAGGCATGACCGATGCCATAGGCTTCATGGCCACCGGCGACTTTGTGTCGTTCATGAGCGGCAATACCACGCGCCTCGCGGTGGCGATCAGTGACGGTGACTGGAGCATGACCCTGCGCCTGCTGGTACTGGTTGCCATGTTCGTCGTCGGCAATGCGCTGGGCGTGATCATCACCCGTATCGGCCGACGACACGCCCTGCCGCTGATGCTGAGCATCGCCTCGTTGTTGTGCGCAGCCGCGGCATGGCCATTCGAGGCGCGACTCCCGGCGCTGCTGGCCGCGATCATTGCCATGGGCATGCTCAATGCGGCAGTCGAACAGGTCAATGGCCTGCCCATCGGCCTGACCTACGTCACCGGCGCCCTGTCACGCTTCGGTCGCGGCCTGGGGCGCTGGCTGCTCGGCGAGCGGCGCGACGGTTGGCGAGTGCAACTGATCCCCTGGACCGGCATGTTTGCCGGTGCCGTGCTGGGCGCAATACTGGAGCACCTTTTCGGCCTGCACGCGCTGTACGCCAGCGGCCTGCTGGCGGCGGTGCTGGGGATCGTTGCGCTGAAGATTCCGCGCCGCTGGCAGCTGGGCTACATGCCGCGCTGAATCGCCCTTCGCCGCCCCGCCGATAAAGCATTATCATGGCCACAGATTTGTCGTCAGAGTTCGCCATGAAGTTCGCCATCGCGCTGTTTTCCGCCGCACACGCGCCCTCCTCGCGCCGCGCCCTGCTGTTTGCCCAGGCAGCACTGGCCGGCGGGCACGAGATCGTGCGACTGTTTTTTTATCAGGACGGCGTCTACAACGCCTCGAGCAACGTCGTCACGCCCCAGGACGAGCAGGACATCGCCGCGCAATGGCGCGCCTTCGTCAGCGACCATCAACTGGACGGCGTGGTGTGCATTGCCGCCGCCCTGAGGCGCGGGGTGCTGGATGAGGCTGAAGCCAAGCGTTACCAGCGCACCGCGATCAATGTCAGTGCGCCGTGGGAATTGTCCGGACTCGGCCAGTTGCACGATGCGGTGCAGGACGCCGACCGCCTGATCTGCTTTGGAGGGCCATGAAACATGCCTAAATCCCTGTTGATTATCAGCCGCCAGGCCCCCTGGTCCGGCCCGAGCGCCCGTGAAGCGCTGGACATCGTACTGGCCGGTGGCGCCTTCGATTTGCCGATCGGCCTGCTGTTTCTCGATGACGGTGTGTTCCAGCTGGCCACGCAGCAGAATGCCAAGGCCGTGCAGCAAAAAGACCTCAGCGCCAATCTGCAGGCCCTCGGCCTGTTTGGCATCGAAGACCTGTATGTGTGTGGCGACAGCGCCAGCGCGCGCGGCCTGACGCCGGGCGCCTTGAGCCTTGATCCGCTGAACGTACTGGCCGCCGGAGAGA
The DNA here is from genome assembly GCF_900187505.1 of Pseudomonas sp. Irchel s3h17. Lineage (GTDB taxonomy): Bacteria > Pseudomonadota > Gammaproteobacteria > Pseudomonadales > Pseudomonadaceae > Aquipseudomonas. The sequence goes on along the minus strand of NZ_FYDL01000007.1, from coordinate 84,980 downwards.
TCCCGGCCGTTATTGACCGTTATGACCAGGTTATTACCCTCTGATGTCGACTTTGCATGTGTTGTCTCACTCGCCGTTCACCGATAACCGGCTGACCAGCTGCCTGCGCCTCCTGGGTGCACAGGACGCCCTGTTGCTCAGCGGCGATGCGGTGTACGCCTTGCAACCCGGCACCGCGCCGTTCGGTGAACTTCAGGCCCGGCATGCCACCTTGCGCCTGTTTGTCCTGGAAGAAGACGTTCAGGCCCGCGGCTTGCACGTGCCCGAGTGGATCAAAAGCCTCGACTACCCGGCCTTCGTCGAACTGTCGATTCACTACGACAAGGTCAATAGCTGGTTATGAACTCACTGACCCTGGGGGCACGTCGCATCGAGCTGGACAAGGACGGCTACCTGGTTGACCTGGCTGACTGGTCGACGGAAGTCGCCACCGCCCTGGCCGCCGCCGAAGAACTTGAGCTGAGCCCCGAACACTGGGAAATCCTCGAGTTGCTGCGCGGCTTCTACCAGGAGTACCAGCTGTCGCCAGCCACCCGCCCGCTGATCAAGTACACCGCGCTCAAACTGGGCCCGGACAAGGGCAACAGCCTGCACCTGAACCGCTTGTTCAAAGGCACTCCCGCCAAACTCGCCGCCAAGCTGGCGGGCCTGCCCAAACCGACGAATTGTCTATGACCGATTTCGCCCCACTGATCACCGAAACACCCGCCGAACACCCGTTTGCACCGTTCGTGCGGATTCTCGGCAAAGGCAAGCGCGGCGCTCGCAGCCTGACCCGTGAAGAGGCTCGCCAAGCCATGGGTATGCTGCTCGACAAGAAAGTCGAAGACACCCAGCTGGGCGCATTCCTCATGTTGTTGCGGCACAAGGAAGAAAGCGCCGAAGAGCTGGCCGGCTTCACTGAAGCATTGCGCGAGCGCTTGCAGGCACCACCATTGGCGGTGGACCTGGACTGGCCGACCTATGCCGGCAAAAAGCGTCACCTGCCGTGGTACCTGCTGGCAGCCAAGTGCCTGGCGCAAAACGGCGTGCGCATCCTGATGCATGGCGGCGGCGCCCATACCGCCGGGCGCCTGTACAGCGAGCAACTGCTCGATCAACTCCACATCCCGTTGTGCCGTACCTGGCAACAAGTGGGCGCGGCGCTGGACCAAGGCAACCTCGCCTTCATGCCGCTGGGCGACTGGGCACCGCAACTGCAACGGATGATCGACCTGCGCAACACCCTGGGGCTGCGCTCGCCGATCCACTCCCTGGCGCGCATTCTCAACCCGCTGGGCGCGCGCTGTGGCCTGCAAAGCATCTTCCACCCCGGCTACCAGGGCGTACACCGCGATGCCAGTGGCTTACTGGGTGACAACGTGATCGTGATCAAGGGCGATGGCGGCGAAATCGAGATCAATCCAGATGCCGACAGCCACCTGTACGGCACCACCGGTGGCGAAAGCTGGGACGAAGAATGGCCGCAGCTGTCGGCGCAGCGCCACGTCAAACCGGCAACTCTCGATCCTGAGCACCTCAAAGCCGTGTGGCGGGGCGATGTGGAGGACAGCTACCCGCAACTGGCGCTGATTGCCACCATGGCCCTGGCCTTGCGCGGCCTCGGCACACCACGTGATGAAGCCTTCGCCAAGGCCCAGCAGTACTGGGAGGCCCGCGATAGATCGATTTAACCGATCATCAACGCCCAACCTTTGCGCTTTTATTTCGAAAGCATCGAAATAGACTGGACTCCAACGTTTAACAACCTTGGAGTTCGAGATGGGTTTGCTGATTGAAGGGCACTGGCGTGACCAGTGGTACGAAAGCAGCAAGGACGGTGCCTTCCAGCGCGAACAAGCGCAGCGCCGCCATTGGCTGACCGCTGACGGCAAGCCAGGCCCCAGCGGCGAAGGCGGCTTCCCCGCCCAAGCCGGGCGCTACCACCTCTACGTCTCGCTGGCTTGCCCCTGGGCCCACCGCACACTGATCCTGCGCAAGCTCAAAGGCCTGGAAACCCTGATCGATGTGTCGGTGGTCAGCTGGCTGATGCTGGAGAACGGCTGGACCTTCGACAAAGAGCTGGGTTCAACCGGCGACAAGCTCGACCACTTCGACTTCATGCACCAGCGCTACACCGCCGATGCCCGCGACTACACCGGTCGCGTCACCGTGCCCGTGCTGTGGGACAACCAGCAAAAGCGCATCGTCAGCAATGAATCGGCGGAGATCATCCGCATGTTCAACAGCGCGTTTGACGGAATGACCGGCAACGACCTGGACTTCTACCCGCAGCCGTTGCGCACGGCCATCGATGAGCTCAACGCGCGCATCTATCCCGCGGTAAACAACGGTGTGTACCGCGCAGGCTTTGCCACCTCTCAAGCGGCTTATGAGGAGGCCTTCGACGAGTTGTTTGCCGAACTGGACTGGCTGGAGGGGCTACTGGGCAATAAACGCTACCTGACCGGTGACTACCTGACCGAGGCCGATATTCGCCTGTTCACCACGCTGATTCGCTTCGACGCGGTGTACTACGGCCACTTCAAGTGCAACCTGCGGCGCATTGCTGACTACCCGAACCTGTCGAACTGGCTGCGCGAGCTGTATCAGTGGCCGGGGATTGCCGAGACCGTGGACTTTACCCACATCAAGCATCACTACTACGCCAGCCACAGGACTATCAATCCGACAGGTGTGGTGCCCAAAGGGCCGGAACAGGACTTCACCCTGCCCCATGATCGGCAGCGGTTGAGCGGAAAAGGGGTTTGGCGCAAGACCGAGGCTTGATACGACAATTGCCACGGGCTTTGAAGACCTCATCGCGGGTGGTCCCTATCGGTTCCTTGATTTGACACTCATTGATTGGGATCACTCGTTATGAGCGGCAATGCTCGGGGCGCTTGTCGGGGGATTTATGCTCTCTTGATAAACCTGTTGCCACTTTTGGCGAGCGCATCTGGGTTTTCAGATTTTCTTGCTGGCCAATGCACAATGGCGCTGCATGCTCTCTAGCCAACCATCAAATTCACAGGTGCTTTCACTTCCTTGACGACAAAGGCGGTGCACACATCCTTGACGCTGGGAAACCCATTGATATTCTTTCTGGCGAACTCACTGAATTCAGCCAGATCCTTTGCCAAGACTGTCAACTGATAATCATAAACACCCGATACACAATGACAGGCTATTACTTGCTCAAACGATGTAATGGATTCCTCGAAAGCGTCCATATGACGAGTGTCCTTTTGATCCAAGGCTACCTGTACAAAAGCAGTGATAGCGTACCCAAGCATCTCAGTGTTTATGTTTGCATGGTAGCCACGTACCAGGCCTACGTCCTCAAGCCTTTTAACCCGTCGCCAGCAGGGTGATGCACTCAGTGACACCACCTCAGCAAGCTCCGCACTCGAAAGCTTCGCATTTTTCTGGAGCGCAGCCAAAATGCGGCGATCCGTCGCGTCTATCTTTACCTTTGGAGTGACCATTTCAAAAACCCCATAAATACAGAACTCACATTCCATATCCTCTTAATAGAGTTTTGGATTCTAGCACACGTTTTTTTCCGGAAAATTGAAGTATCTATCCAACCGTTTGCCTGCTGCTTTGGGTTGGGACCCCGCTACCTTGATGCAACCCCACAAGGGACTCTGGAGGCGACACCGTTACTCACCTAATCGTACAATAAAAATCAATACCAACAGTAACAAGGGCGGATTGAACAGCGTCTTGATCAAGGCAGTACGACCCTTTATCGCACACAATAAATCCAGCTTATTCGCTAGCACCGTAAAACGACATTCATGTTTATTGTTTTTCATCTACGCCCCCCATGACTCTCCAGGCTTTGGGCAGGTTCGCACCTGGCTTTACAAACTGCCTACGACCCGGCCTTTGGTTGAAAGATTTCGAAGACACCCAGCTAAACCAGACATAAGAAGGGGGGAGCGGCACCATCAATGACGCGACGACCATAACCCCACACAACTATCAAACATAAGTCAACCAATGAGCATACGTTTGATTAGTACCCTGTGCTGCGGAGAAGTAGACCTCCTGAAGCTGCTGAGTCACAGGGCCTCGCGAGCCCGCGCCGATTGTCCGGCCATCGAGCTCGCGAATAGGTGTTACTTCAGCAGCCGTACCTGTAAAAAACGCCTCATCGCAGCAATATAGTTCATCGCGAGTGATTCGTTTCTCCCTCACTTCGAAACCCAGGCCTTGAGCGATTACCATCACCGAATCACGTGTTATACCATCAAGGCAGGACGCCAGGTCGGGGGTGTATATAACCCCGTCGCGAACCATGAATATATTCTCGCCGGCACCTTCACTTACATACCCTTCAGTATCCAGCAATAGCGCCTCATCAAACCCAAGCGAAGTAACCTCTCGGCTTGCCAAGATAGAATTTATGTAATAGCCACATGCTTTTGCACGCACCATGGAAACATTGACATGATGGCGGGTGAAGGACGAGGTTTTTACTCGAATACCATTTACCATGCCCTCCTCCCCCAGGTAAGAACCCATGGGCCATGCAGCTATTGCAACATGAATGGTATTGTTCTTTGCCGCGATACTCAGAAAGTCCGAACCGATCCAGACCAAAGGACGCAGATAGCAAGAGTCGTACTTGTTTGCACGAATGACGGCCACACACGCATCACGAATAGTCTCCTCATCAAACGGAATTTCCAACTGAAAAATCCTCGCTGAGTTGAAGAGACGACGAATATGCTCTTTCAGGCGAAAAATAGCCGGGCCTCGCGCAGTTTCGTATGCGCGCATGCCCTCGAACACACCCATGCCGTAATGAAGCGTATGGGTCAAAACATGAGTATTGGCCTCACGCCATTCCACCAACTCTCCATCTTTCCAGATTTTCCCATCACGATCTGACATCGACATTTACAACCGCCCATATAGAAAGTTAAACAACATTATTCGACGAGGCTACGCGATGATCACTCAGGTATTATCTTTTCAAGTCAAGAGCAGCCAAGGCGTCTGTCGCCCCCTTGGCCAACCATCCCGTATCAGAATGAAGTGCGATAAAGGTCACGCCTTTCTCCCTGTATTGGCGGGCTTCCTCCACAGAAGTTGCGAAGATACCTACTGCCTTCGAGTGCTTGCGAGCAGCTGCCAAGACGCTCTCTACCGCTGCCTTGACATCATCGTGCCGGGTCTGCCCCAACAACCCCATGCTGGCTGACAAGTCAGCTGTGCCGATAAACAGGCAGTCAACACCCTCGACTTCAGCTATAGCGTCGACGTTCTCTAGCCCTTCCACTGACTCGATCAGGACAATCGCACAAGCGTGGCTATTTGCAGATTTGACATAGCGGCTGTCCAACCCATAACTCCCCGCCCTGACCATTCCCGCGACGCCCCTCACACCCCTTTGCTCAGGTTGTGGGAATAACATCGATGCCACTGCGGCTTGCGCGTCAGCCGCACTATTAATGTTCGGGAAGACAATGGTCTGAGCCCCGCAATCCATGGCCCGCTTGACCAAAGAAGGATCGTTGGCGGTTACTCGCACGGCACCGGCGGCTTTTGCCCCATTAAAGGCAGCGGCATCAATGGCTCTAAGTTGAGCTGCAATATCCTGGGTATCGCTTGGGCCGTGCTCGCCGTCGATGACCAACCAATCAAAACCGCAATGAGCAATCAACTCGGCGACCGCAGGGCTAGCGAGCGTCAGCCAGCAGCCAACGGTTGGTTTAGCGCTTTTTAAACTGTGCTTGATGGGATTTATGAAACGCACGGCAGGTCTCCTGGCATCGTTGTGCGGCAGTATTCGATGGCTCATGTTAAGCAGGTGCCAGGGGTATTTTTTGCGCATTTTCATTAACAGAAACGACATGCAACAGAACGTTCATGCCACTTTTCCTGCATATGCGGAAGCTTCATGCCGATGTCAGTGAACTCCAGTGAAATTCCACCGAAATGGATTGCACGCTCAATCAGACAGAGACGTTTAAAACCCACGCCCACATTTGATGGGTGTCGTCCGCAAATCCCCTGTGGGAACGGGCTTGAACTGCCCTGATGATTTTTGACACCTCAATCGGGCGCTATGAGACGCCCACATCCGAGGTGCCTGGATATGCAGAAATCTGATTCGAGGGAGTTCAAACTCAAGGCTGCCAAGCATCACCGGACGTCGGGAGCCTCTGCGCGCGCGCACCCTGGTGTGGAGGCCTTGGTGGCGCCGCACGTACTCAAACGCACGTTCGATGTCACGGCGGTCAATCAAGTGTGGTGTGGGGGCGTGACGTAGATCAAAGTCGGTAAGCGGTGGCTGTACTTCGCAGCGGCTCTGGATTTGTACGTATGCAGGATCGTGGCCTGGTCACTGTCGATGATCGCTGATGCCATGCTGACCTGCGAAGCCCTGCGATGGGCTCTCTGGCTTGCACTATGCGGTGTTCACGACATGACTTTTCGTGCCCTGCCTGGGACAACGCTCCAATGGAGCGTTTCGTTGAAAGTTTGAAATCAGAGTGGGCACCCGAGACAGGCTACGAATCGAACATGAGGCCCGGATGGATGTGCGAAACCTTGACCGGCGTCCAAATCTCTCGACCCGTTCAGCTTGCCCGCGATGAAGACGACACAGTCTTCAGACCTGCGACTGTGCCCCTTCAAACCACGCCAGCTTCTCGCGAAGCTGCACCACCTCTCCCACAATCACCAGGGTCGGCGCATGCACTTCATGCTCCGCCACCAGTTGCGGCAGGTTGGCCAGCGTGCCAGTGAAGACGCGCTGGTTGGGGGTGGTGCCCTGCTGGATCAATGCCGCCGGCGTGTCCGCCGAACGACCGTGCCGGATCAGCTGTTCGCAGATGATCGGCAACCCCACCAGGCCCATGTAGAACACCAGGGTTTGCGCCGGTGCGACCAGGTCGCTCCATGGCAAATCCGTGCTGCCGTCTTTCAGGTGGCCGGTAATGAAACGCACCGATTGCGCGTAATCGCGGTGGGTCAGCGGAATCCCGGCATACGCCGCGCAACCGCTGGCCGCCGTGATACCCGGCACCACCTGGAACGGGATGCCCTGGGCCGCCAGTTCCTCGATCTCTTCGCCGCCACGGCCGAAGATGAATGGATCTCCGCCTTTCAACCGCACCACGCGCTTGCCCTGCCTGGCCAGATCCACCAATTGCTGGTTGATCTGGTCTTGCGGGACGGCGTGATCGGCGCGGCGTTTGCCGACGTAGACCCGCTCGGCATCGCGACGGCACAGTTCAAGAATCGCCGGGGCCACCAGACGGTCATACAGCACCACGTCCGCCTGCTGCATCAGGCGCAAGGCGCGGAAGGTCAGCAGATCCGGGTCACCCGGCCCTGCGCCCACCAGATACACCTCACCGGTCGCGCGGGCAGACTCACCGTTGATCTTGGCCTGCAGCAAACGCTCGGCTTCGGCACCCTGCCCGGCCAACTGGCGATCGGCAATCGGCCCCTGGAACACCTCTTCCCAGAACGCCCGACGCTGCTGGACATCCGGAAACAACCCTTTGACCTGATGGCGAAAGCGCGCCGCCAGCCCGGCCAGTTGGCCGTAGGTCGAAGGAATCCAGGTTTCCAGCTTGGCCCGGATCAACCGCGCCAGCACGGGCGCGTCGCCACCGCTGGACACCGCGATCACCAACGGCGAACGGTCGACGATCGCCGGGAAGATCACGCTGCACAGCGCCGGCGCATCCACCACGTTGACCGGCACACAACGCCGATGAGCATCCTGGGAGACTTGCGCATTCAGCGACTCGTCGTCGGTGGCGGCAATGATCAGCCCGCAACCGTCGAGGTCCGACTCAAGATAGCCACGCGCCACCAGCTCGCCGCCGCTGCCTTGCACCAACTCACGCAGCTGGGCTTCGATCTCGGGTGCAACGACCCGCAACAGCGCGCCGGCGTCGGCCAGTAGACGGGATTTGCGCAAGGCAATCTCCCCTCCACCGACGACCAGCACACGGCGCCCGCGCAGGTTGTGAAACAGCGGCAGGAATTCCATTTAGCCGATGACCTCGAGACCGCCCATGTAAGGCTTGAGGACTTCCGGCACACGGATCGAGCCGTCGGCCTGCTGATAGTTCTCCAGCACCGCCACCAGGGTACGGCCAACCGCCAGGCCAGAACCGTTCAGGGTGTGCACCAGCTCCGGCTTGCCGGTTTCCGGGTTGCGGAAACGCGCTTGCATGCGACGGGCCTGGAAATCGCCGCAGTTGGAGCACGACGAAATCTCGCGGTACTTGTCCTGGCTCGGGATCCACACTTCCAGATCGTAGGTCTTGACCGCGCTGAAGCCCATGTCGCCGGTGCACAGGGCCAGGGTACGGTATGGCAGCTCGAGCAATTGCAAGACTTTTTCCGCGTTGGCGGTCAGGCCTTCCAGGGCTTCCATCGAAGTCGATGGCTCGACGATCTGGACCATTTCGACCTTGTCGAACTGGTGCTGGCGGATCATTCCGCGGGTGTCACGACCCGAGGCACCGGCTTCACTGCGGAAGCACGGGGTGTGGGCCACGAACTTGATCGGCAGCTGCTTGGCGTCGACGATTTCGCCCGCCACGATGTTGGTCAGCGACACTTCGGCGGTCGGGATCAGGTACAGGTCGGCCTCGCCTTCGCGAGCGATCTTGAACAGGTCTTCCTCGAACTTTGGCAACTGGCCGGTGCCCTGCAAGGCAGGCGCCTGGACCAGATAAGGCGTATAGGCCTCTTCATAACCGTGTTCGGTGGTGTGCAGGTTGATCATGAACTGCGCCAGGGCGCGGTGCATGCGGGCAATTGGCCCACGCAGCAGGGCGAAACGGGCGCCGGACAGCTTGGCGGCGGTTTCGAAGTCCAGCCAGCCGAATTTCTCGCCCAGCGCGACGTGGTCCTTGACCTCGAAGTCGAAGGCAGTCGGCGTGCCCCAGCGACGCACTTCGACGTTGCCGTCCTCGTCATCGCCCACCGGTACCGATTCGTGCGGCAGGTTCGGGATACACAGCAGGATCGCATCCAGTTCAGTCTGGATCGCATCCAGCTCGACTTTGCCGGCACCCAGCTCGTTCGCCATGCGCTCGACGTCCGCCATCAGCGGCGCGATGTCTTCGCCGCGCTGCTTGGCCTGACCGATGGATTTGGAGCGCGCATTACGTTCGGCCTGCAGTGCTTCGGTGCGGGTCTGGACGATCTTGCGCTGTTCTTCCAGCGCTTCGATGCGCGCAACATCCAGCACAAAGCCACGGGATGCCAGGCGGTCCGCTACGTCCTGAAGGTTGCTACGTAACAGTTTGGAATCGAGCATGTCGGTCTCTCGTTTATCAAAGTTTGGTCAGGGACAGGCCAGCCCAGGTCGCGAGCAGCCCGCCGAATACGCTGATGGCCGCATAGCCCAGGGCCAGCGGCACTTGCCCGCTTTCCAGCAAACGCACCGTATCCAGTGAAAAGGATGAAAAAGTCGTCAGCCCTCCGAGGAAGCCGACGATCAACCCGGAGCGCACCTCGAACGATACCTCCGGACGAATCAGAAACAGGCCGTACAGCACGCCGATCAGCAGACAGCCCACGATATTAACGGCCAGCGTCGCGGTATAGAAGTGCCGCGGCCAATTGGCGTTGATCCAGTTACCGGTGGCGAACCGCAGCAAGGTGCCGGCAACGCCTCCGACGGAGACCGCAACAATCAGTGCAATCAAGGCTTTCTCCGCTGTCGGGGGCTCAGGCGGTCCAGCTGGGCGAGGTGATTGAGCTTCTCGCCGATCTTCAGTTCCAGGCCCCGGGGCACCGGCCGGTAGAACGCTTGCGGCTCGAGCGCTTCCGGGAAATAGTCTTCGCCGGCCGCATAGGCGTCCGGCTCATCGTGGGCGTAACGGTACTCGTCACCGTAGCCGAGCTGCTTCATCAGCTTGGTCGGGGCGTTGCGCAAATGCAGCGGGACTTCCAGCGAGCCGTGTTCGGCGGCACTGCGCATGGCGGCCTTGAACCCCATGTACACCGCGTTGCTTTTCGGCGCACACGCCAGGTAAGTGATCGCCTGCGCCACGGCCAACTCGCCTTCGGGGCTGCCAAGGCGCTCCTGCACATCCCAGGCCGCCAGGCACAGGCTCAGCGCGCGGGGGTCGGCATTGCCGATGTCTTCGCTGGCCATGCGCACCACGCGCCGGGCCAGGTACAATGGGTCGCAACCACCGTCGAGCATGCGCGCGAACCAGTACAACGCGCCGTCCGGATTGGAACCGCGCACCGATTTGTGCAAGGCCGAAATCTGGTCGTAAAACGCCTCGCCGCCCTTATCGAAACGGCGTCGGGTATCACCGAGCAGGCTTTGCAGCAGATCGATACCGATCTCGCTGTGGTCTTCGGCCAGGTCCGAGGCGTTTTCCAGCAGGTTGAGCAGACGCCGGCCATCGCCATCGGCGGCGGACAGCAGCATCTGGAAACCTTCGTCGCTGAGGCTCAGCTGTCGCTTGCCCAGGCCCCGCTCCTCGGTCAGTGCACGCTGCACCAGCTTGTTCAGCGCGGCCTCATCGAGGCTCTTGAGCACGTAGACCCGCGCACGGGACAGCAAGGCGTTGTTCAACTCGAAGGACGGGTTTTCGGTGGTCGCGCCAATGAAAATCAGCGTGCCGTCTTCGACATACGGCAGGAAGGCGTCCTGTTGCGACTTGTTGAAGCGATGCACTTCGTCGACGAACAGAATCGTGCGGCGGCCATACTGCCCGGCCTGCTGCTTGGCCACATCCACCGCCTGGCGGATCTCCTTGACCCCGGCCAGTACGGCCGAGACCGTTTCAAAGTGCGCGTCCGAGACTTCCGCCAGCAGCCGCGCCAAGGTGGTTTTACCCACCCCCGGCGGCCCCCAGAAAATCATCGAGTGCAGGGCACCCTGCTCCAGCGCCTCACGCAATGGCTTGCCGCGGGCCAACAGGTGTTCCTGACCGACGTACTCGTCCAGATTGGCCGCACGCAGACGGGCGGCCAGGGGTTGAGCGATCGGGGCACTGCGAAACAGATCCATCACGTACGTTTGAAACCTCTGTTTATTCCTGGATCACGTCAGCACCCTTGGGGATGTCGAACTTGAACTTGGACGCAGGGATCGGCTCGTTGGCCTTCACCCCAGTGAACAGGATATTGGTACGCTGGCCGACACTGTCGATCAACTGCATGTCATTGACCAGGCCATTACGGAACGACAGGCGCAGGTTGTCGAACAGGGTGTCCTTGGTTTTCGGCTTGAGCGTGAAGTCGATCACGCCACCGGCTTCCTTGGAGCTGATGTCGAAGCTCTGGCTGATCTTCGACACATCGCCGGAGAGCAACAGGGCGGGCGTCTGGGTCAGGCGTTGGTCGAGGGTCTTGATGGTGACCTGCTCCAGGTCCGGGTCCCACAGGGAGACTTTCTTGCCATCAGACACCATCAGTTGTTCCTGTGGCGCGTCGGTATGCCAGTAGAACAGGCCCGGGCGCTGCAGCGACATCTGGCCGGTGGTTTCCTGCAACTGGGTGCCGGTGCCATCGAGGGTCAACTGGGAAAAACGTGCAGTCAGGGTTTGCGACTTTTCGAGCAACTGGGTCAGGCGTGCCACGTCCTTGTCATCGGCATGGGCCGAGAGTGTGGTTAAAGCCAGTACCGGTAACAGCAACATGCGGATAAGACGCATGGGAGTCCTCTTGGATATTCGTGTGAATGGCGCGCCGCGTGAACTCACGCGGCACTGATCAGTCGCGCACCGGGCCCGGGGCCAGAACTTCACGTGAACCGTTGGTATTCATGGAGGTTACGACCCCGGCCATCTCCATGGCCTCGATCATGCGGGCCGCGCGGTTGTAACCGATCTTGAGCTTGCGTTGCACCGCCGAGATCGACGCACGGCGGCTTTCCAGTACGAACTGCACGGCTTCGTCGTAGAGCGCATCGGTTTCAGCGTCATCGTCGCCGCCGCCGCTGCCGCCTTCAAAGCCGCTACCCGCCTCTTCGACACCGTTGAGGATGTCATCGTTGTACTCCGGGGCGCCGCGCAGTTTCCAGGCTTCGACCACCCGATGCACTTCATCGTCGGACACGAACGCGCCGTGAACCCGAATCGGCAGGCTGGTACCCGGCGGCATGTAGAGCATGTCGCCGTGGCCCAGCAGTTGCTCGGCGCCGCCCTGGTCGATGATGGTCCGCGAGTCGATCTTGCTCGATACCTGGAACGCCATGCGGGTCGGAATGTTGGCCTTGATCAGGCCGGTGATCACGTCCACCGACGGACGCTGGGTCGCCAGGATCAAGTGAATGCCGGCCGCCCGCGCCTTCTGGGCGATACGGGCGATCAGTTCCTCGACCTTCTTGCCGACGATCATCATCATGTCGGCGAATTCGTCGACCACCACCACGATGGTCGGCAGCTTCTTCAGCAGCGGCGCTTCGTCGTGGATGCTCTCGCGGTTGTACAGCGGGTCGGTCAGCGGTGTGCCGGCGTCCTCGGCGTCCTTGACCTTCTGGTTGAAGCCGGCCAGGTTACGCACGCCCATCTTCGCCATCAGTTTGTAGCGCCGCTCCATCTCGGCCACGCTCCAGCGCAGGGCGTTGGCCGCGTCCTTCATGTCGGTCACCACCGGGCACAGCAGGTGCGGAATGCCTTCGTAGATCGACAATTCAAGCATTTTCGGGTCGATCATGATCAGCTTGGCGTCTTCCGGGCCCGACTTGAACAGGATCGACAGGATCATCGCGTTCACCCCCACCGACTTACCGGAACCGGTGGTACCGGCCACCAGCAGGTGAGGCATCTTGGCCAAGTCGGTGATCACCGGCTTGCCGCCGATATCATGCCCCAGGGCCAGGGTCACCGGCGACTTGGCGTTGTCGTATTCCGGGGTCGACAGCACTTCGGAGAAACGCACGATCTGGCGGTCTTCGTTCGGGATCTCGATACCGACCGTGGTCTTGCCCGGGATCACTTCCACGACCCGCACGCTGGTCACCGCCAGTGAACGGGCAAGGTCCTTGGCCAGGTTGGAAATACGGCTGACCTTGACCCCCGCCGCCGGCTGGATTTCGTAACGGGTAATCACCGGGCCCGGATGGATCGAGTCCACGGTGACTTCGACGCCGAATTCCTTGAGTTTGATTTCCAGCAGGTGGCCGACCGCCGCCAGCGACTCGGGGGAATAGTTGAGTTGTTTCTTTTCCGCCGGGTCGAGGATCGAGATCGGTGGCAAGGTGCCTTCCACGGCACTGTCGACGAACAGCGGCGCCTGCTTCTCTTTTTCCACGCGCTTGCTCGGTGCCGGCGGCTTCGGCGGCGCGGGCAGGATCACGGGCGGCACCTGTTTTTCGCGCTCGGACATGTGCTTGCTCAGGGCCTGTTCACGCTCGATCAGGCGCTCCTTGACCTTGGCCTGCTCGCGTTTGTCGGTGACGGTTGGCGCCACCACATCGTGCACCCGGTCATCGACTTCACGCAGCTGCGCAACCAGTTGCTTGCGCTCGGTGCGCGCCGCCCACCAGCGATTGGCGGCGCCCTGGAACACCTCGAACAGGTCGAGGGTGATCTTGCCGGTCAGGTCCATCACCTTGAACCATGACAGGTCGGTGAACACGGTCAGGCCGAACAGGAACAGGGCAATGAACATCAGGGTGCTGCCCTGGATGTTCAGCGCGTTCCGCGCCAGATCCCCCAGGCTTTCCCCCAGCGCGCCACCGGCGCCCGCCGGCAGCCCGGTCGGAGCATGGAAATGGATGTGAGCCAGGGCTGCGCCCGACAACACCAGGAACACCAGGCCGATCAGGCGCCAGGAGAACAGCCAGCCACTCCACTGCCACGGCTCGTGGCGCTGGCGGAAGATCTGGTAGGTCTTGACCGCCAGCAACAGCGGGAAGATGTAGGCGAAGTAACCCAGCACCATGAACAGGATATCGGCGCTGTAGGAGCCGGCCGGCCCGCCGAAGTTCTGCACATCGTCAATCTTGCTGTTGTGGCTCCAGCCCGGATCGTCCTTGCCGTAGGTCAGCAAGGCCATCATCAGGAACAGGCACAAGGCGCCAATGGCGATCAGCGCACCTTCCTTGAGCCGGTAGTGCAGGTGCTGACGCCAGAGCGGAACGACTGTTTTAGGTGCTGCGGTGGATTTCTTCAAAACGCTTCTTTTCCTGCGCCCTTGGCGCGTCCATCTGTTGAAAGACTATAAAACTGCCCAATCCAGGCAGGTAAAAAAGTGAACAGGCGCAACTGGGACTACTTTTAACACTGCACTCGGGCTTTTATAAACACGGCATGCACTGCTTTTTTTGATAAATACACTGTAACAGCCCGGTATTGTACGGGTTTGTGCGTCCGATGCCATGCTTCAAGCCTTTGGCTACAGCATAGCCAAAAGCACCGTGCGCGCGCGTCAATTGGAGCATGCATTCTCTTTTGTGACAAAGGCTTATGAGGTGTTTTTATGAGCGAACCCAAGCATTCACGCCTGATCATTCTGGGCTCCGGCCCCGCCGGTTACAGCGCCGCCGTTTATGCCGCCCGCGCCAACCTCAAACCCGTTGTCATCACCGGTATACAAGCTGGCGGCCAACTGACCACCACGGTCGAAGTCGACAACTGGCCCGGGGACGTCGAAGGCCTCACCGGCCCGGTACTCATGGAGCGCATGCAAAAGCATGCCGAGCGCTTTGACACCCGGATCGTCTACGACCACATCCACACCGCCAAGTTGCAGCAGCGTCCATTCGAACTCATCGGCGACAGCGGCACCTACACCTGCGACGCACTGATCATCGCCACCGGCGCCTCGGCCCAATACCTGGGCCTGCCTTCGGAAGAGGCCTTCGCCGGCAAGGGGGTTTCGGCCTGCGCCACCTGCGACGGTTTTTTCTATCGCAACCAGGTAGTCGCGGTGGTCGGCGGCGGCAATACCGCCGTTGAAGAGGCGCTGTACCTGTCCAACATCGCCAAAGAAGTTCACCTGATTCACCGCCGCGACAAACTGCGCTCGGAGAAGATCCTGCAGGACAAACTGTTCGAAAAGGCCGCACAGGGTAATATCCACCTGCACTGGAACCAGAACCTGGACGAGGTGTTGGGCGACGCCAGCGGCGTCACCGGCGCCCGCCTGCGTGACAGCAACACTGGCGAAACCCGCGAACTGCCGCTGGCGGGCGTGTTCATCGCCATTGGCCACAAACCCAATACGGACCTGTTCCAGGGCCAGCTGGAGATGCATAACGGCTACCTGCGGGTGCAGGGCGGCAGCGAAGGCAATGCGACCGCCACCGAAATCAACGGCGTGTTTGCCGCCGGCGATGTCGCCGACCACGTGTACCGCCAGGCAGTGACCTCCGCCGGTGCCGGTTGCATGGCCGCGCTGGACGCTGAAAAATACCTCGACGACAACTGAATCAGAGCCATGGCGGCCGGCCGGACCTGCCGCCGCCCTCCTCTTCTGTAAGCTGGATGCCATGCTGACCTGGTTACAACGCGACTCCCTGAAATTCCCGCCGCTGGAAAAAGCCATGCGCGAGCCCAACGGCCTCCTTGCCGCTGGCGGCGACCTGTCCGCCGATCGACTGATCCACGCCTATCGCCACGGCTGTTTTCCCTGGTTCTCGGAAGGCCAACCGATTCTCTGGTGGTCTCCCGACCCGCGTACCGTGCTGTTTCCCGACGAACTGCATGTTTCTCGCAGCCTCGCCAAACTGCTGCGACAACAACGCTACCAGGTCACCTTCGACCAGGACTTCACCGCGGTTATCAGCGCCTGCGCCGCACCACGGGACTACGCCGACGGCACCTGGATCACCGACGCCATGCAAAGCGCCTACACCGAACTCCATGCCCGCGGCCACGCCCACTCCGTGGAAGTCTGGGATCAAGGCGTCTTGGTGGGCGGTCTCTATGGCCTGGCGATGGGGCAACTGTTTTTTGGCGAGTCGATGTTCAGCTGCGCCGACAACGCCTCCAAGTTCGGCTTTGCCACCCTCGTCAACCACCTCAAGGACGCGGGCTTTGTGCTGATCGACTGCCAGATGCCCACCGGCCACCTGCACAGCCTGGGTGCCCGCTCGATCCCGCGCCGGGAGTTTGCCGGCTACCTGGCGCAGCATCTCGATCTACCCAACCGCGCCACATGGGTTTGCTAGGCGCCTTTGGCGCCCGTGGCTTACACTTAATTGAACAGCAAATCCCGAGGGTTGATTCATGACCGAGTTGGCGCGCCTCAAGTTTTATGCCACTCAGCCCCACTCTTGCAGCTACCTGCCAGAGGAACAGGCGACGACGCTGTTTCTCGACCCTAGCCAGCCCATGGATGTGCATGTCTATGCAGACCTGTCGGAAATGGGCTTTCGTCGCAGTGGCGACCACCTGTACCGACCTCATTGCCAGAACTGCAATGCGTGTGTGCCTGCGCGCATTCCCGTCGCGCAATTCAGCCCAAACCGGCAACAGAAACGCATTTTCAAGCGCAACGCCGACGTGCAGGTACGCCCGGCGAAACCCGGCTTCAGCGAGGAATACTTCGACCTGTACCAACGCTACATTGAACAGCGCCACGCCGACGGCGACATGTACCCGCCCAGCCGTGACCAGTTCTCGACCTTCCTGGTCCGCGACCTGCCCTTTTCGCGCTTCTATGAATTCCGCCTCGAAGGTCGCCTGCTGGCTATCGCCGTGACCGACTTGCTGCCCAACGGCCTGTCCGCGGTATACACCTTCTATGATCCCGACGAAGAGCGCCGCAGCCTGGGACGTTATGCCATCCTCTGGCAAATCGGCGAAGCCCGGCGCTTGGGCCTTGATGCGGTGTACCTTGGATACTGGATCAAGAACTGCAAAAAAATGAGCTACAAGACCCAATATCGCCCCATAGAGCTGCTGATTAACCAGCGCTGGGTGGTCCTGAACTAGCCTGCTCCCTAAATCCCTTGGCTTGAACCCCACTTTTCGGGCACAATGCACGCCGCTTTTGCCTGGCGCAGTTGCACCGGGCCATTCATTGGATACCGAGGGCTTTACTGCATGTCGAAAGAAGACAGCTTCGAAATGGAAGGCACTGTCGTCGACACCCTGCCCAACACCATGTTTCGTGTGGAGTTGGAAAATGGGCACGTCGTAACCGCGCATATTTCCGGCAAGATGCGCAAGAACTACATTCGTATTCTTACCGGTGACAAGGTGCGCGTCGAGCTGACGCCCTATGACTTGAGCAAAGGGCGCATCACTTACCGCGCTCGCTAATCAAGTCAATACAAAACGCCCGGTTTATGCCGGGCGTTTTTGTTCGTCTGTTGTTTGCGTGATCGAGTACATATCCATTTCTGCGGTAACGGCTGCTGGCGGTTTCGCTTTTACAGCTTGGGCTGTGTGCATATCCGTTCCTGCGGTTACGGCCGCTGGCGGTTTCGCTTTTACAGCTTGGGCTGTGTGCATATCCGTTCCTGCGGTTACGGCCGCTGGCGGTTTCGCTTTTACAGGTTGAGCTGTGTACATATCCGTTCCTGCGGTTACGGCCGCTGGCGGTTTCGCTTTTACAGCTTGGGCTGTGTGCATATCCGTTCCTGCGGTTACGGCCGCTGGCGGTTTCGCTTTTACAGCTTGGGCTGTGTACATATCCGTTCTTGCGGTTACGGCCGCTGGCGGTTTCGCTTTTACAGGTTGAGCTGTGTACATATTCGTTCCTGCGGTTACGGCCGCTGGCGGTTTCGCTCTTACAGCGACTCACTTTTCCAAACGCCGAAAAGTAAGCAAAAGGCTTCGCCCCGGCGTACGGTACCTCGCCAAGGCTCGGTATTCCCTCGCTACGGTGCCCATCAGGGGGCATCGCCTCCGGTCTGCTTCGCGACGACCTCCTCTCGATGTGTTCGGCTTCGCCGAACGGCGCTACGCGCCTACCCCCTGATGGCCACCTACACTCGGCCTGCCGATGGGGCGAAAGAGCAAAAGCAAGATCAAAAGCCAAAGCCAAAGCCCCCCCCCCCCGCACAAACGAACTGAACACACCAACAATCAGGCCGGCCGGCAGGCCGCCTCGCTTTTGATTTGCCCGCCCCTTCGGGAGGCTGAGCGTAGGTATTCATCTGGGGATTGGCGCGCAGCGCCGTTCGACGCAGTCGAACACATCGCATGGAGGTGCAGCGAAGCAAACCGGAGGGCGATGCCCCCAGATGGATACCGGAGCGAAGGAACGCCGAGCCTTAGCGAGGGGCCGGACGCTCGGGGCGAAGACCTTTGCTTCCTTTGGGGCGTTTGCCAAAGGGAGTCGTCGTAAGGGCGAAACCGCCAGCGGCCTTAACCGCAGCAACGGATATGCACACCAACCAACACACAACCAGCTTTCACGGACGAGCGCGCACCCACAAACCGCCAGCGGCCTCAACCGCAGCACCGGATACACCCCCCCAACCGAGCAGACAGCAAAAAGGCGCCAACAGGCGCCTTTCGCTTTACAGCAGGTCAACAACCATCAGGCCATTTCAACCGTCGTCTCGAACTCGAAGGTCAGCTCGCCATCCTTGATGTCGATGTGCACCACACCGCCATGCTCGGCCAGTTCGCCAAAGAGAATCTCCTCCGCCAGCGGACGCTTGATCTTGTCCTGGATCAAACGAGCCATCGGTCGAGCCCCCATGGTCGCATCGTAACCACCGGCCGCCAGCCAGCTGCGAGCAGCATCGGTGACCTCCAGCAGCACACGCTTGTCTTCCAACTGCGCCTGAAGCTCGGTAAGGAACTTGTCCACCACACTCTTGATAACCTCATGGCTGAGGCGACCAAACTGGATAATGGTGTCCAGGCGGTTGCGGAACTCTGGCGTGAAGCTCTTCTTGATCACTTCCATCGCATCGGACGAGTGATCCTGATAGGTGAAGCCGATCGAGGCACGGGCCGCGGTTTCAGCACCGGCGTTGGTCGTCATGATCACGATCACGTTACGGAAGTCCGCCTTGCGCCCGTTGTTATCGGTGAGCGTACCGTGATCCATGACCTGCAGCAGCAGGTTGAAGACTTCCGGATGCGCCTTCTCGATTTCATCGAGCAACAACACGCAATGAGGCTGCCGGGTGATGGCCTCGGTCAACAGGCCACCCTGGTCGAACCCGACATAACCTGGAGGCGCACCGATCAGACGCGAAACGGTATGACGCTCCATGTACTCGGACATGTCGAAGCGAACCAGTTCGATCCCCATCGCCTTGGCCAACTGGCGGGCCGCTTCGGTTTTACCGACACCGGTAGGGCCGGCAAACAGGAACGAGCCCACAGGCTTGTCAGGCGACTTGAGGCCGGCACGGGACAGCTTGATCGCGGTAGACAGCGAGTCAATCGCCGCATCCTGACCAAACACCGTCAGCTTCAGATCACGCTCGAGGTTACGCAGCAGTTCCTTGTCGGAACTGGTCACGTGCTTAGGCGGAATCCGCGCGATTTTCGCGACGATGTCCTCGACCTGTGGCACTTCGATGCGTTTCACCCGCTTCTCGACCGGCTGCAAGCGCTGATACGCACCCGCCTCGTCGATGACGTCGATGGCCTTGTCCGGCATGTGCCGGTCGTTGATGTAGCGCGAAGCCAGTTCAGCTGCGGCGCGCAAGGCCTCATCACTGTATTCGATATTGTGATGGAGCTCGAAACGCCCTTTCAGGCCGCGCAGGATGCCGATGGTGTCTTCGACCGAAGGCTCCGATACATCGACTTTCTGGAAGCGTCGGGCCAGGGCACGGTCTTTCTCGAAGATTCCGCGAAATTCCTGGAACGTGGTCGAACCGATGCAGCGGATATCGCCCGACGACAGCAGCGGCTTGAGCAGGTTCGAGGCATCCATGACACCACCGGACGCTGCACCGGCACCAATGATGGTGTGGATCTCGTCGATGAACAGGATGGCCTGCGGACGTTTTTTCAGCTCATTGAGCAGCGCCTTGAAGCGCTTCTCGAAATCGCCGCGGTACTTGGTACCCGCCAGCAGGGCACCCAGGTCAAGGGAATACACCACGCTATTGGCCAACAGGTCAGGCACCTGATTGTCGACAATGCGCTTGGCCAGGCCTTCGGCAATCGCGGTTTTACCCACGCCAGCCTCGCCCACCAGCAGCGGATTGTTCTTGCGTCGACGCGCCAGAATCTGCGCAACGCGCTCAACTTCCATTTCGCGCCCGACCAATGGGTCGATGCGACCCTGGCGCGCCAGTTCGTTGAGATTGCTGGCGTAAGCATCCAGAGGGTTGCTGGAGGAAGAAGACTCTCCGCCCTCGTCGTCCTGCATATCTTGCTCACCCTCGGAGTGATCGCCATGCCCGGGCACTTTCGAGATGCCGTGGGCGATGTAGTTGACGACATCGATACGGGCAACGCTCTGCTGTTTAAGCAGGAACACGGCCTGACTCTCTTGCTCACTGAAGATCGCAACCAGCACGTTGGCGCCGGTCACTTCGCGTTTACCCGAGCTCTGTACATGGAAGACAGCACGTTGCAGTACACGCTGGAAGCCCAGGGTTGGCTGGGTTTCGCGATCCTCGTCGTGAACAGGAATCAAAGGCGTGGTGGAGTCGATGAACTCCTGCAGGTCATGCTTGAGTTTGTCGAGGTTTGCGCCGCAGGCACGCAAAACGGTGGCGGCTGCCTCATTATCCAATAGAGCCAACAGGAGGTGTTCGACGGTCATGAACTCATGACGTTTCGAACGCGCCTCCTTGAAGGCGAGATTGAGGGTGACTTCGAGCTCGCGGTTTAACATAGCTTCACCTCATACCCAAGTGGTCGGCGTTAACCGTCCTTCTCGATTTCACAGAGTAGCGGATGCTGGCTTTCCCTGGCGTACTGGTTGACCTGCATGGCCTTGGTCTCGGCGATGTCGCGGGTAAACAATCCACATACTGCCCGTCCTTCTGTATGGACGGCCAGCATTACCTTGGTCGCCAGCTCTCGATTCAGGTTAAAAAACACCTCGAGCACTTCGACGACGAAATCCATCGGCGTGTAGTCATCGTTGAACAAAACCACCTTGTACATCGGCGGCGCCTGCAGCGCAGGTTTTGCCTCCTGTACAGCAATGCCTGCGGAATCGTCGTCGTGTAAATCCGGGCGATCCTGATTGAATGTTAGTCGAATCTGGCTGATTGCATGCATGGAAAGAAAGGTTCGTCAGTTGAGCTGAATACAGTGGTGGGGGCGGCGCTAGAGCTTTTCAACTCCGAACACCTGGACGCCTTGACTATCGGTAAAACAGTGTTACAACCAATAGAGCCCACGATGGGTAAAAAAGGTCCTTGCCGTCGAATCCAATTATGGAGGATTTGACGAGGATTAACTGGATGATACTCCAGTGATGGAGTCTGTTGCAGAGGGATATGAGCATGGCAGTCGGCAAGGTGAAATGGTTCAACAATGCCAAGGGTTACGGTTTTATCAATGAAGAAGGCAAAACGGAAGACCTGTTTGCCCACTACTCCGCCATCAAGATGGAGGGCTACAAGACCCTGAAGGCCGGCCAACCGGTGATCTTCGAGATCATCCAGGGACCCAAGGGCTTGCATGCCGTCAACATCGACACCGCCAAGGAAACCCAAGCCGTCACCCAGGCAGAGCAGACCCACACCGCCACAGCGTAATCCGACAAGCATCCGATCATAAAAAAACCGGCCGGCTCAATCACTTGAGCCGGCCGGTTTTTTATTTGCTGCCGATCCGCTTACATATGCGAGATCAGTGCATCGCCAAACGCTGAAGAAGACAGCAAGGTGGCGCCTTCCATCAGACGTTCGAAGTCGTAGGTCACGGTCTTGGCCGAGATAGCGCCGTTGGTGCCCTTGATGATCAGGTCGGCCGCTTCGGTCCAGCCCATGTGGCGCAGCATCATTTCGGCAGACAGGATCAGCGAGCCCGGGTTCACCTGGTCTTTGCCGGCATACTTGGGCGCAGTACCGTGGGTCGCTTCAAACATGGCCACGGTGTCGGACAGGTTGGCACCTGGCGCAATACCGATACCACCGACTTCGGCCGCCAGGGCGTCGGACAGGTAGTCGCCGTTCAGGTTCAGGGTGGCAATCACATCGTACTCGGCCGGGCGCAGCAGGATCTGCTGGAGCATGGCATCGGCGATGGCGTCCTTGACGATGACATTCTTGCCGGTTTTCGGGTTCTTGAACTGCATCCACGGGCCACCGTCGAGCAGGGTGGCGCCGAACTCTTGCGCCGCCACTTCGTAGGCCCATTCCTTGAAGGCACCCTCGGTGAACTTCATGATGTTGCCCTTGTGGACGATGGTCAGCGAATCGCGATCATTGTCGACCACATACTGCAGGGCCTTGCGAGCCAGACGCTTGGTGCCCTCGAGGGAAACCGGCTTGACGCCGATGCCGCAGTTCTCGTCGAAACGGATCTTGGTGACGCCCATTTCTTCTTTAAGGAACTTGATGACCTTGGTCGCCTCCGGCGAGCCGGCCTTCCACTCGATACCGGCGTAGATGTCTTCCGAGTTCTCGCGGAAGATCGTCATGTCGACGTCGCCCGGCTTCTTGACCGGGCTAGGTACGCCTTCGAACCAGCGCACAGGGCGCAGGCACACATACAGGTCAAGCTGCTGGCGCATAGCAACGTTGAGGGAGCGGATACCGCCACCGACCGGCGTGGTCAGCGGGCCCTTGATGGAAACCACGTAATCCTTGACTGCGTCCAGGGTTTCCTGAGGCAGCCAGGTGTCCTGATCGTAAACCTGAGTCGCTTTTTCCCCGGCATACACTTCCATCCAGGAAATCTTGCGCTCGCCGCCGTAAGCCTTCTTAACAGCAGCATCGACAACCTTGATCATGACCGGGCTGATATCAACGCCAATACCATCCCCTTCAATGAACGGGATGATCGGGTTGT
This sequence comes from Pseudomonas sp. Irchel s3h17, assembly GCF_900187505.1. Taxonomy (GTDB): domain Bacteria; phylum Pseudomonadota; class Gammaproteobacteria; order Pseudomonadales; family Pseudomonadaceae; genus Aquipseudomonas. Next base: position 62,151 of record NZ_FYDL01000007.1, on the reverse strand, counting down.
TAGGAACATTGAGAGAATGGTCTGCGTTGACGGTGATTTTGTCGCCGACTGCTGGAACCTGAATCTTCTTGTATCCCATGCTGAACTCCGTTGTGTGGATTGAACATCTGGCTGCGTCCGAGCGTACCCCAGTTGAATCTGGACGGGAACCTCATGTTCCACTCCCCGTTAGCGAAACCTGTGCAGTTCGCGGCCTACAAGCCTGAAAGCAAAGGGAAAAGCGCCAAACTCAAGCACTTTGACTGACTCCACCCCCGGTTGCGGGTGCGACCTTTAGACCAATGGACGAGAGGAGTTGCGTATGAACCATCGGCGTTTTGCCAGCTACCTATGTATAATGCCGCCGCTGACCACAGAGTCACGACGGCCGACCGCTCTGCGACAGGAAATGTAGCCGAGACCCGAGGCCCGAAAAGCCGGACTGTTACCGCAGTCCACCCGCTTGACGCTCGACTGATGCACCCAACATCACCGCGAAGAAATCTCGACATTCGGCTCATGGATGACTTTGAACGAACGCGCTTACCCGGCGCCCCTCGAGTTTCTGCGCACGCTCTAGCAAAGAAGAGAGTTAATCCGAATATGCCCACCCGCTCGAAGATCATCTACACCTTCACCGACGAAGCTCCCGCCCTCGCCACCTATTCCCTGCTCCCGATCGTTGAAGCCTTCACCGCTTCAGCCGATATCGCTGTCGAAACCCGCGATATCTCGCTGGCAGGTCGTATTCTGGCCAGCTTCCCCGAGCAACTGGGCGACAAAGCCGTAGCCGACCACCTCGCCGAACTGGGCGCCCTGGCCGTTACGCCTGAAGCCAACATCATCAAGTTGCCGAACATCAGCGCTTCGGCTCCACAACTGCAAGCCGCGATCAAAGAGCTGCAAGCCCAGGGCTATGCCCTGCCGGACTACCCGGAAACCGTTACCAGCGATGCCGACAAGGACGCCAAGGCGCGTTACGACAAGATCAAGGGCAGCGCGGTCAACCCGGTTCTGCGCGAAGGCAACTCCGACCGCCGCGCTCCGCTGTCGGTCAAGAACTACGCACGCAAGCACCCGCACAAAATGGGCGCCTGGGCCAAGGACTCCAAGTCCCACGTCGCTCACATGAGCACCGGCGATTTCTACGGCAGCGAAAAAGCCGCCCTGATCGACGCCGCTGACGCCGTCAAAATCGAACTGATCGCCCAGGACGGCACCTCCACCGTCCTGAAGGCCAAAACCACCGTACAAGCCGGTGAGATCCTCGATTGCGCGGTCATGAGCAAAAACGCGCTGCGCAGCTTCATCGCCGCCGAGATCGAAGACGCCAAGGCCAAGGGCGTGCTGCTGTCGGTTCACCTCAAAGCCACCATGATGAAGGTCTCCGACCCGATCATGTTCGGCCAGATCGTTGCCGAGTTCTATAAAGACGCACTGGCCAAGCACGCTGACGTGCTGGCTCAAATCGGCTTCAACCTGAACAACGGCATCGGCGACCTGTACGCTCGCATCAAGGCCTTGCCGGCCGAGCAACAAGCTGCGATCGAAGCCGACATCCAGGCGGTCTACGCCGCTCGTCCGTCGCTGGCCATGGTCAACTCCGACAAAGGCATCACCAACCTGCACGTGCCGAGCGACGTCATCGTCGACGCCTCGATGCCGGCCATGATCCGTGACTCCGGCAAAATGTGGGGCACCGACGGCCAGCTGCACGACACCAAGGCAGTGATCCCGGATCGCTGCTACGCCACCATCTACCAGGCGGTGATCGAAGACTGCAAGCAACACGGCGCCTTCGATCCGACCACCATGGGCAGCGTGCCGAACGTTGGCCTGATGGCGAAAAAAGCCGAAGAGTACGGCTCCCACGACAAGACCTTCCAGATCAAGGCCGACGGCGTGGTTCGCGTTTCCGACAGCGCCGGCCGCACCCTGCTGGAGCAAGCGGTTGAAGCCGGCGACACCTTCCGCATGTGCCAGACCAAGGACGCACCGATCCAGGACTGGGTCAAGCTGGCCGTCAACCGTGCTCGCGCAAGCGGCACCCCGGCGATCTTCTGGCTGGATCCGATGCGCGCCCACGACGGCGTGGTGATCGAGAAAGTTCAGGCCTACCTGAAGGATCACGACACCGCCGGCCTGGACATCCGCATCATGTCGCCTGTCGACGCGATGAAGTTCACCCTGGACCGTACCCGCGAAGGCCTCGACACCATCTCGGTGACCGGCAACGTGCTGCGCGACTACCTGACCGACCTGTTCCCGATCATGGAACTGGGCACCAGTGCCAAGATGCTGTCGATCGTGCCACTGATGAACGGTGGCGGCCTGTTCGAAACCGGCGCTGGCGGTTCGGCTCCGAAGCACGTTCAGCAACTGCTGGAAGAAAACTTCCTGCGCTGGGACTCCCTGGGCGAGTTCCTGGCCCTGGCCGCCTCCCTCGAGCACCTGGGCGTTACCTACAACAACCCCAAGGCGCTGGTTCTGGCCAAGACCCTGGACCAGGCCACCGGCCAGTTCCTGGACAACAACAAGTCGCCATCGCGTAAAGTCGGCAACATCGACAACCGCGGCAGCCACTTCTACCTGGCGCTGTACTGGGCTCAGGCCCTGGCCGCCCAGACCGAAGACGCTGCGCTGCAGGCCCAGTTCACCCAACTGGCCAAGACCCTGACCGAGAACGAGGCGACCATCGTTGCCGAGCTCAACGCCGTGCAGGGCAAGCCAGTGGACATCGGCGGCTACTACCACGCCACCACCGAGCTGATCAGCAAGGCCATGCGCCCGAGCAACACCTTCAACGCGGCGATTGCTGCGCTGGTGTAAGGTTGTAAGGGAACATCACAAACCCCGGCCCTGTGCCGGGGTTTGTGTTTCTGGCCTTTCACAAAACCGAATGAACACACAATCCCACAGGTAAAGAATTTCAACATTCAAAATCGAGGGCACCTTATGGATTGGCTACCCCACATCACCGTCGCCACTATCGTCGAGGACAACGGCCGCTTCCTGATGGTCGAAGAACTCAAGGCCGGGCGCACAGTGCTCAATCAACCCGCCGGCCACCTGGACCCGGACGAAACCCTGATCGAAGCCGCCGTGCGCGAAACCCTTGAGGAAACCGGCTGGGACGTCGAACCGACCGGCGTGATCGGCATTTACCTCTACACCGCCCCCAGTAACGGCGTAACCTATCAACGGGTCTGCTTCAGCGCCAAACCGCTGCAACACCATCCGGACCTTCAACTGGACGACGGCATCGTCGGCGCCAAGTGGCTGACCCGCGACGAGCTCATGAATCAGCGCGACCACTGGCGCAGCGAGCTGATCATCCGCTGTATCGACGATTATCTGGACGGCCAGCACTTCGACCTCGAACTGATCCGCCCTTCTCTTTAGCCTTGTGGGCCCGGGCCTGCTAGAATCGCGTCCTTTTTCAAGACACTCATTAAACTCCTATGCGTGATCCAGCCCCTTCTGACACTCAAAAGAAGCGCGTCATTGTCGGCATGTCCGGCGGCGTGGACTCTTCCGTTTCTGCCTTACTGCTGATCGAGCAGGGTTACCAGGTGGAAGGCCTGTTCATGAAGAACTGGGAAGAGGACGACGGTACTGAGTACTGCACCGCCATGGATGACCTGGCAGACGCCCAGGCCGTGTGCGACAGGATTGGCATCAAGCTGCACACCGCCAACTTCGCCGCCGAGTACTGGGACAACGTGTTCGAGCACTTCCTGGCCGAATACAAGGCCGGTCGCACGCCGAACCCGGACATCCTGTGCAACCGTGAAATCAAGTTCAAGGCGTTCCTCGACTACGCCATGGTGCTCGGCGCCGACCTGATCGCCACCGGCCACTATGTGCGCCGCCGCGACATCGATGGCCGCACCGAACTGCTCAAGGGCCTGGACCCGAACAAGGACCAGAGCTACTTCCTGCACGCCGTGGGCGGTGAACAGATCGCCAAGACCCTGTTCCCGGTTGGCGAGCTGGAAAAACCCGAAGTGCGCGCGATCGCCGAGAAACACGACCTGGCCACCGCCAAGAAGAAAGACTCCACCGGCATCTGCTTTATCGGCGAGCGACGCTTCAGCGACTTCCTCAAGCAATACCTGCCGGCCCAGCCAGGCGAAATCAAGACCACCGAAGGTGAAGTGATCGGCCGCCACCATGGCCTGATGTACCACACCATCGGCCAGCGCCAGGGCCTGGGCATCGGCGGCCTGAAAGACGCCAGCGACGAGCCGTGGTACGTGTTGATCAAGGACCTGGAGCACAACGAGCTGATCGTCGGCCAGGGCAACGACCACCCGTGGCTGTTCTCCCGCGCCCTGCTCACCTCCGAGATCTATTGGGTCAACCCGATCGACCTGAGCGAGCCACGCCGCCTGACGGCGAAAGTACGCTACCGCCAGGGCGACCAGCCCTGCACCCTGGAAAAAACCGCCAGCGGCTACCGCGCCATCTTCGACGACCCGCAACGCGCGGTCACCCCGGGCCAGTCGGTCGTCTTCTACGACGGTGAAATCTGCCTCGGTGGCGGCGTCATCGAAGTCGCCGAACCCTGGCACAGCAAGGATTCGCGCCCATGAGCCCGACCCAGGAGCAACTGACGGCGCTGGGCGGCGTGTTTCTGGCCGCCGTGCTGGTGGACAAGATTGCCAAGACCGGCCAGGTCGGCGAGGCCGGCCTGACCTGCATGCTCGGCAGCCTGCTGATCCGCGACCCCAAGGACACCCTGGAAGTCTACGGCGGTGACGACCTCAATTTGCGCGAAGGTTATCGCGCGCTGATCGGCGCCCTCGAACGCGACCCCAACACCCTGCAACGCGAACCACTGCGCTACGCCCTGTCGATGCTGGGCCTTGAGCGACAACTGGCCAAGCGCGAGGACATGCTCGAAGTCATCGGCAAGCGTCTGCCCCAGATCCAGTCCCAGGTGGAACATTTCGGCCCGGCTCACGAAAACGTGATTGCTGCCTGTGGCGCGCTGTACCAGGACACGTTGAGCACCTTGCGCCAACGCATCCAGGTGCACGGTGACATGCGCAACCTGCAGCAACCGAGCAACGCCTCGAAGATCCGTGCCCTGCTGCTGGCCGGCATCCGCTCGGCGCGCCTGTGGCGGCAACTGGGCGGTCATCGCTGGCAGCTGGTGATCAGCCGGCGCAAACTGCTCAAAGAACTGTATCCACTGATGCGCAGCAGCTGAACCGCGCCTGAAACATCGCTCTTTTAGTCTGTAACGCGTAATACGCTGGTCAGTTGGCAACGGACCGGCGGATTTTTTCATGTATGATACGCGCCCCATTTCGTTGCCCGACTGTCCGAGAACACCCCATGCAGCTCTCTTCGCTCACTGCGGTTTCCCCTGTTGACGGCCGCTACGCCGGCAAAACCCAGGCCCTGCGCCCAATTTTCAGCGAGTACGGCCTGATCCGCGCTCGCGTACTGGTTGAAGTGCGCTGGCTCCAGCGCCTGGCCGCTCACCCCGCCATCAGCGAAGTGCCGGCGTTCTCCGCGCAAGCCAACGCTGCACTGAACACCCTGGCGGAAAACTTCTCCCTGGAACACGCCGAGCGTGTCAAAGAGATCGAGCGCACCACCAACCACGACGTCAAGGCCATCGAGTACCTGCTCAAGGAGCAGGCGGCCAAGCTGCCGGAGCTGGCCAAGGTCAGCGAGTTCATCCACTTTGCCTGCACCAGCGAGGACATCAACAACCTGTCCCACGCCCTGATGCTGCGCGAAGGCCGTGATGAAGTGATGCTGCCGCTGATGCGCCAGACCGCCGAGGCCATCCGCGAACTGGCGATCCGTTTCGCCGACGTGTCGATGCTGTCGCGCACCCACGGCCAGCCGGCTTCGCCGACTACCCTGGGCAAGGAACTGGCCAACGTGGTTTACCGCCTGGAGCGCCAGATCGCTCAGGTCGCCGCCGTTCCGCTGCTGGGCAAGATCAACGGCGCCGTGGGCAACTACAACGCCCACCTGTCGGCCTACCCGCAGATCGACTGGGAAGCCAACGCCCGCACCTTCATCGAAGAAGAGCTGGGCCTGGGCTTCAACCCGTACACCACGCAGATCGAGCCGCACGACTACATCGCCGAGCTGTTCGACGCCATCGCGCGCTTCAACACCATCCTGATCGACTTCGACCGCGACATCTGGGGCTACATCTCCCTGGGCTACTTCAAGCAGCGCACCATCGCCGGCGAAATCGGTTCCTCGACCATGCCGCACAAGGTCAACCCGATCGACTTCGAAAACTCCGAAGGCAACCTGGGGATCGCCAACGCACTGTTCCAGCACCTGGCGAGCAAACTGCCAATCTCCCGCTGGCAGCGCGACCTGACCGACTCCACCGTACTGCGCAACCTCGGCGTGGGCTTTGCCCATAGCGTGATCGCGTACGAAGCCAGCCTCAAAGGCATCAGCAAGCTGGAGCTCAACGCCCAGAAGATCGCCGCCGACCTGGACGCTTGCTGGGAAGTACTGGCCGAGCCGATCCAGACCGTGATGCGCCGCTACAACATCGAAAACCCGTACGAAAAGCTGAAAGAACTGACCCGTGGCAAGGGCATCAGCCCTGAAGCACTGCAGACTTTCATCGATGCACTGGACATGCCTGCCTCTGCCCGTGCCGAGCTGAAACTGCTCACCCCGGCCAACTACATCGGCAACGCCGTGGCACAAGCCAAACGCATCTGACTGTCGCTTGACCTCTTGAGACGCCCGGCAGCGCCGGGCGTTTTTATTCCCGTATGAAAAGTGCTTTTTTTCAATAGGTTACACATGAATCCTGACATTCCTCTTCAACTTCTGGGCGGCATCACGGCACGGGAATTCCTGCGCGACTACTGGCAGAAAAAACCCCTGCTGATCCGCCAGGCGATCCCTGACTTCGAAAGCCCGATCGACGCCGACGAACTGGCCGGCCTGGCGCTGGAAGAAGAAGTCGAATCGCGCCTGGTCATCGAACACGGCGAGCGCCCGTGGGAATTGCGCCGCGGCCCGTTCGCCGAAGACGAATTCAGCAAGCTGCCAGAGCGCGAGTGGACCCTGCTGGTACAGGCAGTGGATCAGTTCGTGCCGGAAGTCAGCGAGCTGCTGGAGCACTTCCGCTTCCTGCCGAGCTGGCGCATCGACGACGTAATGATCAGCTTCGCCGCACCAGGTGGCAGCGTCGGCCCGCACTTCGACAACTACGACGTGTTCCTGCTGCAAGGCCATGGCAAGCGCAACTGGAAAATCGGCCAGATGTGCGATTCCGAGAGCCCGCTGCTGCAACACGCCGACCTGCGCATCCTGGCCGAATTCGAAGAAACCGCAGAATGGGTACTGGAACCGGGCGACATGCTGTACCTGCCGCCGCGCCTGGCCCACTGCGGCGTGGCGATCGACGACTGCATGACCTACTCGGTCGGCTTCCGCGCCCCTAGCGCAGCTGAAGTGCTGACCCACTTCACCGACTTCCTCAGCCAGTTCCTGCCTGACGAAGAGCGCTACACCGACGCCGACGCACAGCCAGCCGTCGACCCGCACCAGATCCAGCACGACGCCCTCGACCGCCTGAAAAGCCTGCTGGCCGAGCACATGAGCGACGAACGCCTGCTGCTGACCTGGTTCGGCCAGTTCATGACCGAGCCGCGTTATCCGGAACTGGTGGTTGGCCCGGAACTGGAAGAAGACGACCTGCTGAGCAGCCTGGAACAAGGTGCCGTGCTGATCCGCAACCCGAGCACGCGCCTGGCGTGGTCGGAAGTGGACGACGACCTGCTGCTGTTCGCCAGCGGCCAGAGCCGTTACCTGCCAGGCAAACTGCGCGAACTGTTGAAAATGATCTGCGCCGCCGACTCCCTGCATATCGACAACCTCGGCCAATGGCTGAGCGATGAAGACGGCCGCAGCCTGCTGTGTGAACTGGTCAAGCAAGGAAGCCTGGGGTTTGCCGATGAATAAGATTCACGTAAGTGTCGCAGACTGGCAGAAGGATAACGCCGAGATCCGGCGCATTCGTGAAGCGGTATTCATCGCCGAGCAATCGGTTCCGCCTGAGCTGGAGTGGGATGCCGACGACGCTAGCGCCGTGCATTTCCTCGCCCTTGAAGGCGACTTCCCCATTGGTACCGCCCGCCTGCTGCCCGATGGCCACATCGGCCGGGTATCGGTACTCAAGGACTGGCGCGGCCTGAAAGTCGGCGACGCCTTGATGCAAGCGGTGATCGGCGAAGCCGAGAAACGCGGGCTCAAGCAGCAGATGCTCAGCGCCCAGGTGCAGGCCACGGCGTTCTACGAGCGCCTGGGCTTTCGCATCGTCAGCGAGGAATTCCTGGAAGCAGGGATTCCCCACGTAGACATGGTGCGCGGCGCCTGATCCCCCGTGGCGAGGGAGCTTGCTCCCGCTGGGTCGCGAAGCGGCCCAAAAATTATTAGGGCTGCTACGCAGCCCAGCGGGGGCAAGCCCCCTCGCCACAAATGCACGTCGACAACACCCCAAAACGCCCCGCCATTCTCGGATGCCGGGGCGTTTTGCTGTCTACGATTCAACTTGCCCCACCGCAGGCCGACAAACTGGCACTATCCAGCTATTTGAACGCGGAGATAACGGACATGTCCCTACGCACCCTGCTCACCACGCTGCTGCTGACCTGCAGCCTTTCGGTCATGGCCGCGACCGAGGTGCTACCCCTCAACCATCGCACCAGCGCAGACCTGTTGCCGGTTGCACAGAACTTCATCGGCAAGGACGGCACCGTCAGCGCCTACGGCAATCAACTGATCGTCAACGCCGAACCCGGCAAGATCGACGGACTCAAGGCCCTGCTAGCGCAATTGGACACCGCCCCCAAGCGCCTGCTGATTACCGTCGACAGCAGCGAAAACAACCAGCAAGACAGCGGCGACCCGCAAACCCGGATCATCAGCTACAGCACCGCCAGCCGCGAGGGCGGCATCCAGCAGATTCAGGCCAGCGAAGGCGTTCCCGCGCTGATCCAGACCGGCCAGAGCGTGCCGCTCACCAGCACCCGGACCGACACCGACGGCCGCCTGCTCAGCCAGACCGAATACCGCAACGTCACCCAGGGCTTCTACGTCACCGCCAGCGTCACCGGCGAAACCGTACACCTGGCCATCAGCACCAACCGTGACCACATGAGCCAGGAACGCCCCGATGTAGTGAACGTACAAAGTACCGACACCAGCGTCAGCGGCCGCCTGGGCGAATGGATCACCCTGGCCGGCATCAACCGCCAGAATCAGGCCGGAAAACAAGGCATGACCCGCCACTACGGGACTCAAGGCCGGGATGACATGACCTTGCGGGTGAAAGTCGACACCTTGGACTGAGACACCGAAAACTGACTGATTAGTCGTATTAGACCAAAGATGTAGTGCCTGAAAAAAAGCACTACAAAACGTTTGACGAGGCAAAAAAGCGAAGGCATGATGGCCTCGCTCCCGCTAATCAGAGGCCCTGGCAAGGGCCTTCGGATCGCCGCTCTCACCTTATCGACCTGAGCCGATTCGTGTCTGTACCGCCCACAAGGTGTGTTTGACGAGGTTGCGACTGGAACGAAGTTGTCCCGAGGGACGGAAGCGTAATAGGTAGCCCGGCACCACACTGATGATCGTATGAAGGCCCACGACGCCCGAATGCGCCCGACAGCTCGCCCTTACCTGCTCAGCCTCCTCCTCGAGTCCACCGCTCATCCCGTCGCCTCCTGCGCCAAACCGACTTGAGTCCTCAAGCTTCTGGTCAGCGAGCAGCCATCTACGCCCCACTTTGAATGTGCGTACGTGGCGGAACAGGAATTTTCCACCCAAGACCTATGCGACGAGGTTTATCTCCATGGCACTGACACGCGAACAGCAAATTGCAGCCCTTGAAAAAGACTGGGCTGAAAACCCGCGCTGGAAAGGCGTGACACGCACTTACTCCGCTGCTGACGTCGTCCGTCTGCGTGGCTCGGTTCAACCTGAGCACACCTTTGCAAAAATGGGCGCTGAAAAGCTGTGGAACCTGGTCACCCAGGGTGCCAAGCCAGCCTTCCGTCCTGAGAAAGATTTCGTCAACTGCATGGGCGCCCTGACCGGCGGCCAGGCCGTACAACAGGTCAAGGCCGGTATCCAGGCCATCTACCTGTCGGGCTGGCAGGTTGCTGCGGACAACAACTCTGCAGAATCGATGTACCCGGACCAGTCCCTGTACCCGGTCGACTCGGTTCCGACCGTGGTCAAGCGCATCAACAACGCGTTCCGTCGCGCCGACCAGATCCAGTGGAAAGCCGGCAAGAACCCGGGTGACGCTGGCTACATCGACTACTTCGCGCCAATCGTTGCCGACGCCGAAGCCGGTTTCGGCGGCGTCCTGAACGCCTACGAGCTGATGAAGAGCATGATCGAGGCAGGCGCCGCCGGCGTTCACTTCGAAGACCAACTGGCTTCCGTGAAGAAATGCGGCCACATGGGCGGCAAGGTACTGGTGCCAACCCAGGAAGCCGTACAGAAGCTGACCGCTGCCCGCCTGGCGGCTGACGTTGCCGGCACGCCGACCATCATCCTGGCACGTACCGACGCTAACGCGGCTGACCTGCTGACGTCCGACTGCGACCCGTACGACCAGCCGTTCGTGACTGGCGAACGTACCCAGGAAGGTTTCTACAAAGTACGCGCTGGCCTGGACCAGGCGATCGCTCGCGGCCTGGCCTACGCTCCGTACGCCGACCTGATCTGGTGCGAAACCGCCAAACCGGACCTGGACGAGGCTCGTCGCTTCGCTGAAGCGATCAAGAAGGAATACCCGGACCAACTGCTGTCGTACAACTGCTCGCCTTCCTTCAACTGGAAGAAAAACCTGGACGACGCGACCATCGCCAAGTTCCAGCGTGAACTGTCCGCCATGGGCTACAAGCACCAGTTCATCACCCTGGCCGGCATTCACAACATGTGGCACAGCATGTTCAACCTGGCGCACGACTACGCCCGCAACGACATGACCGCCTACGTGAAGCTGCAGGAGCAGGAATTCGCTGACGCGGCCAAGGGTTACACCTTCGTGGCTCACCAGCAGGAAGTGGGCACCGGCTACTTCGACGACATGACCACCGTGATCCAGGGTGGTTCGTCCTCGGTAACCGCACTGACCGGCTCTACCGAAGAAGAACAGTTCCACTGATCTGCTTCTGAGTAAACGGCCGTTGCGGACCGAGTAGAAAGCTAACCGCAGCGCTGCACATCTGACGCCCCGACTGGTTCGGGGCGTTTTTTTGCGCGTGATTTCTCAGTAACACAGCCCCCCCTGTAGGAGCGAGCGTGCTCGCGAAGGACTCCAACGATAACGCGTCCTGTCTGAACGACCGCGTTTTCCGGACGTTTTTTCGCGAGCAAGCTCGCTCCTACAGGGGACGGTGGCGCATGCAGTAAATCATTGATCCAGAGCGCCATCGCCACCCGAAAAATCAGCTAAAACACACGCCGTCGCTACTTACAGTTACGCGCATGTAAGACAACTTCCCGACTCTTACCTCGTTTAACAGTTTAAAAACCGACCCAAACAATATTGATTATCATTTAGCCATGACGATGTTCGTTACATTCCCTACAAAACAATATTGATGAAAACCCGGCTAATGCCCGCAACGCAAGGGCTGCGGGGGTTTGGAGCAGCGCTATGTCCTTATTCTTATAAATAATTTCGCCACAGAAAATTTACTTGCCCGGTGTTTAGCCATAAAATCAGCGGGATTGATTGCGCTGCGACATATCGTCACTGCTTTATTTCTATATCAAGCTCAGAGACCTTTGCTCTCTGTTAAGGATTACCAGCATGCCCGAAGCGACAGGACTCATGGCCCACAACTGGGGCTTTGCCATTTTCCTTCTGGGTGTCGGCGGCCTTTGTGCCTTCATGCTCGGCGTCTCCAGCCTCCTCGGGTCAAAAGCCTGGGGCCGCAGCAAAAACGAACCGTTCGAGTCCGGCATGCTACCTACAGGTGGCGCCCGCTTGCGGCTCTCAGCCAAATTCTATCTGGTCGCGATGCTGTTCGTGATCTTCGATATCGAAGCCCTCTTTCTCTTTGCATGGTCTGTGTCCGTCCGCGAAAGCGGCTGGACCGGATTCGTCGAAGCTCTCGTTTTCATAGCAATTCTGTTGGCAGGCCTTGTCTACCTATTCCGAGTGGGCGCCCTTGACTGGGCTCCGGCAGCTCGTCGTAAGCGGCAAGCGAAGCTGAAACAATGAGGCTTTGGCAATGCAATACAATCTCACCAGGATCGACCCGGATGCTCCTAACGAGCAGTACCCGATCGGCGAACGGGAAACCGTTTCCGATCCGTTAGAAGATCAAGTCCACAAAAACATCTTCATGGGCAAGCTGGAAGACGTGCTGAACGGCACGATCAACTGGGGGCGCAAGAACTCCCTGTGGCCGTACAACTTCGGTCTTTCGTGCTGCTACGTGGAAATGACCACCGCCTTCACGGCGCCCCACGACATCGCGCGCTTTGGCGCCGAGGTTATCCGGGCATCGCCGCGCCAGGCGGATTTCATGGTTATCGCCGGTACCTGCTTCATCAAGATGGCGCCGATCATTCAGCGTCTCTACGAGCAAATGCTCGAGCCTAAATGGGTTATCTCCATGGGTTCGTGCGCCAACTCCGGTGGCATGTACGACATCTACTCCGTCGTTCAAGGGGTGGACAAGTTCCTGCCCGTGGACGTCTACGTGCCTGGCTGCCCGCCCCGCCCTGAAGCTTTTCTGCAAGGCTTGATGCTTTTGCAGGAGTCGATTGGCCAGGAGCGTCGCCCACTTTCCTGGGTCGTAGGTGATCAAGGCGTCTATCGCGCCGAGATGCCTTCGCAAAAGGATGCGCGCCGCGAACAGCGTATTCAGGTCACCAACCTGCGCAGCCCCGACGAAGTCTGATCCAGATCTGTTCTTACCAAGAAACGAGAAGCTGGCTTCATTCTTTACGTTGACCGAAAGCGAAAAATAACCATGACTACAGGCAGTGCTCTGTACATCCCGCCTTACAAGGCTGACGACCAGGATGTGGTCGTCGAACTGAACAACCGTTTTGGCCCCGAGGCGTTCACCGCCCAGCCTACCCGCACCGGCATGCCGGTGCTTTGGGTTGCCCGTGCCAAACTCGTCGAAGTCCTGACCTTCCTGCGCAGCCTGCCCAAGCCGTACGTCATGCTCTATGACCTGCATGGCGTGGACGAGCGCCTGCGCACCAAGCGTCAAGGGCTGCCGAACGGCGTCGACTTCACCGTGTTCTACCACTTGATGTCGATCGAACGTAATAGTGACGTCATGATCAAGGTCGCCTTGTCCGAGAGCGACCTCAGCGTGCCGACCGTCACCGGTATCTGGCCGAACGCCAACTGGTACGAGCGCGAAGTGTGGGACATGTACGGCATCGACTTTGCCGGTCACCCGCACCTGACCCGCATCATGATGCCGCCGACCTGGGAAGGTCACCCGCTGCGCAAGGACTTCCCGGCCCGTGCCACCGAGTTCGACCCGTTCAGCCTGACCCTGGCCAAGCAACAGCTTGAGGAAGAAGCCGCGCGCTTCAAGCCTGAAGACTGGGGCATGAAGCGTTCTGGCGCGAACGAGGACTACATGTTCCTCAACCTCGGTCCTAACCACCCTTCGGCCCACGGTGCGTTCCGCATCATTCTGCAGCTGGACGGTGAAGAGATCGTCGATTGCGTACCGGACGTCGGTTACCACCACCGTGGTGCCGAGAAGATGGCCGAGCGTCAGTCCTGGCACAGCTTCATTCCGTACACCGACCGTATCGACTACCTCGGCGGCGTGATGAACAACCTGCCGTACGTGCTCTCGGTCGAGAAGCTGGCCGGCATCAAGGTACCTGAGAAGGTCGACGTCATCCGCATCATGATGGCCGAGTTCTTCCGGATCACCAGCCACCTGCTGTTCCTGGGGACTTACATCCAGGACGTCGGCGCCATGACCCCGGTGTTCTTCACGTTCACCGACCGTCAGAAGGCGTACACGGTGATCGAAGCCATTACCGGCTTCCGTCTGCACCCGGCCTGGTACCGCATCGGTGGCGTCGCCCACGACCTGCCGCGCGGCTGGGAAAAGCTGGTCAAGGATTTCGTCGAGTGGATGCCAAAGCGCCTGGACGAATACCAGAAAGCCGCCCTGGACAACAGCATCCTGCGTGGCCGGACCATCGGCGTCGCCGCCTACAACACCAAGGAAGCCCTGGAATGGGGCGTCACCGGTTCCGGCCTGCGTTCGACCGGTTGCGATTTCGACCTGCGTAAAGCTCGCCCGTACTCCGGTTACGAGAACTTCGAATTCGAAGTGCCGCTGGCGGCCAATGGCGATGCCTACGACCGTTGCATCGTGCGTGTCGAAGAAATGCGCCAGAGCCTGAAGATCATCGAGCAGTGCATGCGCAACATGCCGGAAGGCCCGTACAAGGCGGATCACCCGCTGACCACGCCGCCGCCCAAAGAGCGCACGCTGCAGCACATCGAGACCCTGATCACGCACTTCCTGCAAGTTTCGTGGGGCCCGGTCATGCCGGCCAACGAATCCTTCCAGATGATCGAAGCGACCAAGGGCATCAACAGTTATTACCTGACGAGCGATGGCGGCACCATGAGCTACCGCACCCGGATTCGCACCCCAAGCTTCCCGCACCTGCAGCAGATCCCTTCGGTGATCCAAGGCAGCATGGTCGCGGACTTGATCGCGTACCTGGGTAGCATCGATTTCGTTATGGCCGACGTGGACCGCTAAGCATGAACAGCACGCTTATCCAGACAGACCGTTTCGCCCTGAGCGAAACCGAGCGCTCGGCCATCGAGCACGAGCTGCATCACTACGAAGACCCGCGCGCGGCGTCGATCGAAGCCCTGAAGATCGTCCAGAAGGAACGTGGCTGGGTGCCGGACGGCGCCCTGTACGCCATCGGCGAGATCCTCGGCATCCCGGCCAGCGACGTTGAAGGCGTGGCGACGTTCTACAGCCAGATCTTCCGCCAGCCGGTCGGCCGCCACATCATTCGCGTCTGCGACAGCATGGTCTGCTACATCGGTGGCCACGAATCCGTGGTTAGCGAGATCCAGAGCAAGCTGGGCATCGGCCTGGGCCAGACCACCGCCGACGGCCGCTTCACCCTGCTGCCGGTCTGCTGCCTGGGCAACTGCGACAAGGCCCCGGCACTGATGATCGACGACGACACCTTCGGTGACGTACAGCCAGCTGGCGTTGCCAAGCTGTTGGAGGGCTACGTATGACCCTGACTTCCTTCGGCCCTGCCAACCGCATCAAGCGCTCGCCAGAGACTCATCCGCTGACCTGGCGCCTGCGTGACGACGGCGAGGCAGTCTGGCTCGACGAGTACCAGGCCAAGAACGGCTACGCCGCCGCACGCAAGGCCTTCGCCGACATGGCCCAGGACGACATCGTCCAGACCGTGAAAGACGCAGGCTTGAAAGGTCGCGGCGGTGCAGGCTTTCCCACGGGCGTCAAGTGGGGCCTGATGCCCAAGGACGAATCCATCGACATCCGCTACCTGCTATGCAACGCGGACGAGATGGAGCCGAACACCTGGAAAGACCGCATGCTGATGGAGCAACTGCCCCATCTGCTGATCGAAGGCATGCTGATCAGCGCTCGCGCGCTGAAAACCTACCGTGGCTACATCTTCCTGCGTGGCGAGTACACCACCGCCGCCAAGCACCTCAACCGTGCCGTGGAAGAAGCCAAGGCAGCAGGCCTGCTGGGTAAAAACATTCTAGGCAGCGGCTTCGATTTCGAGCTGTTCGTCCACACCGGCGCCGGGCGTTATATCTGCGGTGAAGAAACCGCACTGATCAACTCCCTCGAAGGCCGCCGCGCCAACCCGCGCTCCAAGCCGCCCTTCCCGGCCGCCGTTGGCGTGTGGGGCAAGCCGACGTGCGTGAACAACGTCGAGACCCTGTGCAACGTGCCGGCGATCATCGGCGACGGCGTGGAGTGGTACAAATCGTTGGCCCGCGAAGGCAGTGACGACATGGGCACCAAGCTCATGGGCTTCTCCGGCAAGGTCAAGAACCCGGGTCTGTGGGAACTGCCATTCGGCGTCACCGGCCGTGAGTTGTTCGAAGACTACGCCGGCGGTATGCGCGACGGCTTCAAGCTCAAGTGCTGGCAGCCAGGCGGCGCCGGTACCGGCTTCCTGCTGCCGGAGCACCTGGACGCACAAATGTACGCCGGCGGCATCGCCAAAGTGGGCACCCGCATGGGTACCGGCCTGGCCATGGCGGTGGACGACAGCGTCAACATGGTGTCCCTGCTGCGCAACATGGAGCAGTTCTTCGCCCGCGAGTCCTGTGGTTTCTGCACCCCGTGCCGCGATGGCTTGCCATGGAGCGTCAAGCTCCTGATGGCCATCGAGAACGGCGAAGGTCAGCCCGGCGACATCGAGACCCTGCTGGGTCTGGTCGGCTTCCTCGGCCCAGGCAAGACCTTCTGTGCTCACGCACCGGGCGCCGTGGAGCCGTTGGGCAGCGCAATCAAATACTTCCGCCCAGAGTTCGAAGCCGGCATCGCGCCTACCAGCGCCGCCGTCCCGCCTCTGGCAAGGCCGATCGTAGTCGGCGCGTAACGCTTAAAAAAGCGAAGGGTCCGTGCCCGCAGCTTTTCGTGTGATGACGCCGCAAGCGGCTGTTCTGATTCACGCGGATAACAAGATTCCATTAGCCACGCCCGCTGACACCGGGCCAACGAAGAACTTTGAACCATGGCCACTATCCACGTAGACGGCAAAGAGCTCGAAGTCGATGGGGCAGACAACCTGTTACAGGCATGTCTGTCGCTAGGCCTCGATATCCCTTATTTCTGCTGGCACCCAGCCCTTGGCAGCGTTGGCGCTTGCCGCCAGTGCGCGGTCAAGCAGTACACCGATGAAAACGACACTCGCGGTCGTATCGTGATGTCCTGCATGACCCCTGCCACCGACGGCACCTGGATCTCCATCGAAGATGAAGAATCCAAGGCCTTCCGCGCCAGTGTTGTTGAATGGCTGATGACCAACCACCCTCACGACTGCCCGGTCTGTGAAGAAGGCGGTCACTGCCACCTGCAAGACATGACGGTAATGACCGGCCACAACGAGCGCCGTTACCGCTTCACCAAGCGTACCCACCAGAACCAGCAACTGGGCCCGTTCATTTCCCACGAGATGAACCGCTGCATCGCCTGCTATCGCTGCGTACGCTTCTATAAGGACTACGCCGGCGGCACCGACCTCGGCGTATTCGGCGCCCACGACAACGTGTACTTCGGTCGCGTTGAAGACGGCGTCCTGGAAAGCGAGTTCTCCGGCAACCTCACCGAGGTCTGCCCGACCGGTGTGTTCACCGACAAGACTCACTCCGAGCGCTACAACCGCAAGTGGGACATGCAGTTCTCGCCGAGCATCTGCCATGGCTGCTCCAGCGGTTGCAACATCTCCCCGGGCGAGCGCTACGGCGAATTGCGTCGCATCGAAAACCGTTTCAACGGTTCGGTGAACCAGTACTTCCTGTGCGACCGTGGCCGTTTCGGCTATGGCTACGTCAACCGCGAAGACCGTCCGCGTCAGCCATTGCTGGCCAACGGCGCCAAGCTGAGCCTGGACGAAGCCCTGGATAAAGCCGCCGAGCTGCTGCGCGGTCGCAACATCGTCGGTATCGGTTCTCCGCGCGCCAGCCTTGAAAGCAACTACGCGCTGCGCGAACTGGTCGGCGCCGAGCACTTCTACTCCGGTATCGAAGCGGCCGAGCTGGAACGCATTCGCCTGGTCATGCAGGTGTTGAAAGACAGCCCGCTGCCGATCCCGAACATGCGCGACATCGAAGACCACGACGCCGTGTTCGTCCTCGGTGAAGACCTGACCCAGACCGCTGCGCGCATGGCCCTGTCCCTGCGTCAATCGGTCAAGGGCAAGGCCGAAGACATGGCCGACGCCATGCGCGTTCAGCCTTGGCTCGACGCCGCCGTGAAGAACATCGGCCAGCACGCGATGAACCCGCTGTTCATCGCCAGCCTGGCTGAAACCAAGCTCGACGACATCGCCGAAGAGTGCGTTCACGCCGCGCCGGACGACCTGGCTCGCATCGGTTTCGCCGTGGCTCACGCCCTCGACGCCAGCGCTCCAGCGGTTGAAGACCTGGACAGCGAAGCACTCGAGCTGGCCAAGCGCATTGCCGACGCCCTGCTCGCAGCCAAGCGTCCACTGATCATCGCCGGTACTTCCCTGGGCTCCAAAGCCCTGATCGAAGCTGCTGCGAACATTGCCAAGGCGTTGAAGCTGCGCGAGAAGAACGGTTCCATCAGCCTGATCGTGCCAGAGGCCAATAGCCTCGGCCTTGCCATGCTCGGTGGCGAATCGGTCGACGCCGCGCTGCAAGCCGTGATCGACGGTAAGGCCGACGCCATCGTCGTACTGGAAAACGATCTGTACACCCGTACCGACAAGGCCAAGGTCGATGCTGCCCTGACCGCTGCGAAAGTGCTGATCGTCGCCGACCATCAGAAGACTGCCACCAGCGACCGCGCGCACCTGGTGCTGCCAGCCGCCAGCTTTGCTGAAGGCGACGGTACCCTGGTCAGCCAGGAAGGCCGCGCCCAGCGCTTCTTCCAGGTCTTCGATCCGAAGTACATGGACGCGAGCATCCTGGTTCATGAAGGCTGGCGCTGGCTGCATGCCCTGCGCGCCACCTTGCTGAACCAGCCGATTGACTGGACCCAACTGGACCACGTCACCGCCGCCGTCGCTTCCAGCACCTCGATTCTGAATCGCATTGTCGATGCCGCACCGTCCGCCGCGTTCCGCATCAAGGGCATGAAACTGGCCCGCGAACCGCTGCGTTACTCCGGTCGTACCGCCATGCGCGCCGACATCAGCGTGCACGAGCCGCGTACCCCGCAGGACAACGACACCGCGTTCGCCTTCTCCATGGAAGGTTACTCGGGCTCCGTCGAACCGCGCCAACAGGTGCCGTTCGCCTGGTCGCCGGGCTGGAACTCGCCGCAAGCCTGGAACAAGTTCCAGGACGAAGTCGGTGGTCACATCCGCGCTGGCGACCCGGGCACCCGCCTGATCGAAAGCACCGGTGATTCGCTGAACTGGTTCGCCAATGTTCCGCGCGCGTTCAACCCGGCCCAAGGCACCTGGCAGGTCGTGCCGTTCTTCCACCTGTTCGGCAGCGAAGAGAACTCTTCGAAAGCCGCTCCGGTTCAGGAACGCATTCCGGCTGCTTATGTTGCACTGGCCAAGTCCGAAGCTGACCGCCTGGGTGTCAACGACGGTGCCCTGCTGAGCTTGAACGTCGCTGGCCAGACGCTGCGTCTGCCACTGCGCATCAACGAAGAGCTGGGCGCTGGCCTGGTAGCCCTGCCCGCCGGTATTGCAGGCATTCCGCCAGCAATCTTTGGCAAATCCGTTGACGGTCTGCAGGAGGCAGCTCAATGACCTGGTTTACGCCTGAAGTGATCGACGTGATCATCGCGGTGCTCAAGGCCATCGTGATTCTGCTCGCCGTAGTAGTCTGCGGCGCGCTGCTGAGCTGGGTCGAGCGTCGTCTGCTCGCCCTCTGGCAGGACCGTTACGGTCCGAACCGGGTGGGCCCGTTCGGCGCGTTCCAGATCGCCGCCGACATGATCAAGATGTTCTTCAAGGAAGACTGGACCCCGCCGTTCGCCGACAAAGTGATCTTCACATTGGCGCCGGTCGTGGCCATGAGCGCCTTGCTGATGGCCTTCGCGATCATCCCGATCACCCCGACCTGGGGTGTGGCGGATATCAACATCGGCATCCTGTTCTTCTTCGCCATGGCCGGCCTGTCGGTCTACGCGGTACTGTTCGCCGGCTGGTCGAGTAACAACAAGTTCGCCCTGCTGGGCAGCTTGCGGGCCTCGGCACAGACCGTGTCGTACGAAGTGTTCATGGGCCTGTCGCTGATGGGCATCGTGATCCAGGTTGGCTCGTTCAACATGCGCGACATCGTCGAATACCAGGCGCAGAACCTGTGGTTCGTCATTCCGCAGATCTTCGGTTTCCTGACCTTCTTCATTGCCGGCGTCGCCGTGACTCACCGTCACCCGTTCGACCAGCCGGAAGCGGAGCAGGAACTGGCCGACGGTTACCACATTGAATACGCCGGCATGAAATGGGGCATGTTCTTTGTCGGCGAGTACATCGGCATCGTGTTGATTTCGGCGCTGCTGGTGACCTTGTTCTTCGGTGGCTGGCACGGTCCGTTCGGCATTCTGCCGCAGATCCCGTTCATCTGGTTCGCTCTGAAAACCGCGTTTTTCATCATGTTCTTCATCCTGCTGCGCGCCTCGATTCCGCGCCCACGGTATGACCAAGTGATGGATTTCAGCTGGAAGTTCTGCCTGCCGCTGACCCTCATCAACATGCTGGTGACCGCTGCGATCGTGTTGCTCAACACGCCCGCCGTCGCGGCTCAGTGAGGATAGAGAATCATGAAGTATATTTTTGACATCGTGCATGGCTTCTTCACCCAGCTTCGCAGCCTGGTGATGATCTTCGGCCATGCCTTCCGCAAGCGCGACACGCTGCAGTACCCGGAAGAAGCCGTGTACCTGCCGCCGCGCTTTCGTGGCCGTATCGTCCTGACCCGCGACCCCGACGGTGAAGAGCGTTGTGTAGCCTGCAACCTGTGCGCCGTGGCGTGCCCGGTAGGCTGCATCTCGCTGCAGAAAGCTGAAACCGAAGACGGTCGCTGGTACCCGGAGTTCTTCCGTATCAACTTCTCGCGCTGCATCTTTTGCGGCCTCTGCGAGGAAGCCTGCCCGACCACCGCGATCCAGATGACACCGGATTTCGAAATGGCCGAGTTCAAACGTCAGGACCTGGTCTACGAGAAAGAAGATCTGCTGATCTCCGGCCCCGGCAAAAACCCTGATTACAACTTCTATCGTGTTGCAGGTATGGCGATTGCCGGTAAGCCGAAAGGCGCCGCGCAGAATGAAGCCGAACCGATCAACGTGAAGAGCTTGCTGCCTTAAGGAAGAAAGATGGAATTCGCTTTCTATTTCGCATCGGGTATCGCGGTGGTGTCCACGCTTCGCGTGATCACCAACACCAACCCTGTGCACGCCCTGCTCTACCTGATCATTTCGCTGATTGCCGTGGCGATGACCTTTTTCAGCCTCGGCGCTCCATTTGCCGGTGTCCTGGAAGTGATCGCCTACGCCGGCGCCATCATGGTGCTGTTCGTGTTCGTGGTGATGATGCTGAACCTGGGGCCTGCCTCGGTCCAGCAAGAGCGCGTCTGGCTCAAGCCCGGCATCTGGCTGGGCCCGGTCGTGCTTGCGGCCCTGCTGCTGGCTGAACT
This sequence comes from Pseudomonas sp. Irchel s3h17, assembly GCF_900187505.1. Classification (GTDB taxonomy): domain Bacteria; phylum Pseudomonadota; class Gammaproteobacteria; order Pseudomonadales; family Pseudomonadaceae; genus Aquipseudomonas. The sequence continues at coordinate 40,790 of NZ_FYDL01000007.1, read as the reverse complement.
GCTGTATGTGCTGTTCAGCCACTCCAGCGGCACCGCCATCGGTCTTACCACCGTAGACGCCAAGGCCGTGGGCATCAGCCTGTTCGGTCCTTACCTGCTGGTGGTCGAACTCGCCTCGATGCTGCTGCTCGCCGCAGCCGTCACGGCGTTCCATTTGGGCCGCACCGAGGCGAAGGAGTAACTCATGCCTGCTATCCCTCTCGAGCATGGTCTTGCCGTTGCCGGCATCCTGTTCTGCCTCGGCCTGGTCGGGCTGATGGTCCGCCGCAACATTCTTTTCGTGTTGATGAGCCTGGAAGTGATGATGAACGCCTCTGCACTGGCGTTCATCGTTGCCGGTGCACGTTGGGCTCAGCCGGATGGACAGATCATGTTCATCCTGGTGATCAGCCTGGCAGCCGCCGAGGCCAGTATTGGCCTGGCGATCCTGCTGCAACTGTATCGCCGCTTCCACACGCTCGATATCGACGCTGCCAGTGAGATGCGCGGATGAACCTTCTCTATCTGACTTTCCTGTTCCCTCTGATCGGTTTTGTGCTGCTGGCGTTCTCACGGGGACGCCTCTCGGAAAACCTCTCGGCGCTGATCGGCGTCGGCTCCATCGGTCTCTCGGCAATCGTCGCGACCTATGTGATCTGGCAGTTCAACGTTGCACCGCCTGAAGGCGGCCACTACACCCAGGTGTTGTGGCAGTGGATGGCGGTAGGCGAGTTCAAGCCGAACTTCGCCCTGTACCTGGACGGCCTTTCGGTCACCATGCTGGGCGTGGTTGTCGGCGTGGGTTTCCTGATCCACCTGTTCGCGTCCTGGTACATGCGCGGTGAAGACGGCTACTCGCGTTTCTTCGCCTACACCAACCTGTTTATCGCCAGCATGCTGTTCCTGGTCCTGGGCGATAACCTGTTGTTCCTGTACTTCGGCTGGGAAGGCGTGGGCCTGTGCTCGTACCTGTTGATCGGTTTCTACTACAGCAACCGCAACAACGGTAACGCCGCACTCAAGGCCTTCATCGTTACCCGTATCGGCGACGTGTTCATGGCCATCGGCCTGTTCATCCTGTTTGCCCAACTGGGCACGCTGAACATCCAGGAACTGCTGGTGCTGGCACCACAGAAATTCCAGGCCGGCGACTTCTGGATGGTCATGGCGACCCTGATGTTGCTGGGCGGCGCTGTCGGTAAATCCGCACAATTGCCACTGCAAACCTGGTTGGCGGATGCAATGGCCGGCCCTACCCCGGTTTCGGCACTGATCCACGCCGCGACCATGGTGACCGCCGGTGTCTACCTGATCGCCCGTACCCACGGTCTGTTCGCCCTGGCGCCGGACGTCCTGCAACTGGTTGGCCTGGTTGGCGGTGTGACCTTGGTGCTGGCCGGTTTCGCCGCCCTGGTGCAAACCGACATCAAGCGCATCCTCGCCTACTCGACCATGAGCCAGATCGGCTACATGTTCCTGGCCCTGGGCGTTGGTGCCTGGGATGGCGCGATCTTCCACCTGATGACCCACGCCTTCTTCAAGGCCCTGCTGTTCCTTGCGTCCGGTTCGGTGATCGTTGCCTGCCACCACGAGCAGAACATCTTCAAGATGGGCGGCCTGTGGAAGAAACTGCCCCTGGCCTACGCCAGCTTCATCGTTGGCGGCGCGGCCCTGGCGGCCCTGCCACTGGTGACCGCCGGTTTCTACTCCAAGGACGAAATCCTCTGGGAAGCCTTCGCCAGCGGTAACCATGGCCTGCTGTACGCCGGCCTGGTGGGTGCCTTCATGACGTCGCTGTACACCTTCCGCCTGATCTTCATCGCGTTCCACGGTGAAGCGAAGACCGAAGCCCATGCCGGCCACGGCGTTGCCCACTGGCTGCCACTGTCGGTACTGATCGTACTGTCGACGGCCATTGGCGCGATGATCGTGCCGCCGCTGCACGGCGTACTGCCACAAAGCGTCGGCCACGCCGGCGGCGATGCCAAGCACAGCCTGGAAATCGCCTCGGGTGCCATCGCCCTGTCCGGTATCCTGCTGGCTGCCCTGCTGTTCCTGGGCAAGCGCCGCTTCGTGACCGCCATTGCCAACAGCGGCATCGGTCGTCTGCTCAGCGCCTGGTGGTTCGCCGCCTGGGGCTTCGACTGGATCTACGACAAACTGTTCGTCAAACCGTACCTGGCAATCGTCCACTTGTTGCGCAACGACCCGTGCGACCAAACCATCGGTTTGATCCCGCGTCTGGCCAAAGGGGGACACAACTCCCTCAGCCGTACCGAAACAGGTCAATTGCGTTGGTATGCCGCCTCGATGGCTGCTGGTGCCGTGCTGGTTATCGGCGCTGTCGTGCTGGTAGCGGTCTGACTATGAACCTTGCGAACTTGCGAAAGGAAACGAGCCCGTCATGATTCTGCCTTGGCTAATCCTGATTCCCTTCATCGGCGGCCTGCTGTGCTGGATGGGTGAGCGCTTCGGCGCCACCCTCCCCCGCTGGATTGCGCTGATCACCATGTCCCTGCTGCTCTCCCTCGGCCTCTGGCTGTGGGCCAACGGTGACTATTCATTTGCCCCGGCGCCTGGCGCCGATCCGACCTGGGCGCTTGAGTTCAAGCACGTCTGGATCGAGCGCTTCGGCATCAACGTGCACCTGGCCCTCGACGGCCTGTCGCTGCTGATGATCCTGCTCACCGGCTTGCTGGGTGTGCTCTCGGTACTGTGTTCGTGGAAAGAGATCCAGCGTCATGTGGGCTTCTTCCACCTGAACCTGATGTGGATCCTGGGCGGTGTCGTCGGCGTGTTCCTGGCCCTCGACCTGTTCATGTTCTTCTTCTTCTGGGAAATGATGCTGGTGCCGATGTATTTCCTCATCGCGCTCTGGGGTCATAGCTCCTCGGACGGCAAGAAGACCCGGATCTACGCAGCCACCAAGTTCTTCATCTTCACTCAGGCTTCCGGCCTGATCATGCTGGTGGCGATCCTGGGCCTGGTACTGGTCAACTACAACAGCACGGGCGTGATCACGTTCAACTACGCCGACCTGTTGAAAACCAAGATGTCGATGACCACCGAGTACATCCTGATGCTCGGTTTCTTCATCGCCTTCGCGGTCAAGCTGCCGGTGGTGCCGTTCCACTCCTGGCTGCCGGATGCCCACGCACAGGCACCGACCGCCGGTTCCGTCGACCTGGCCGGTATTCTGCTGAAGACCGCTGCCTATGGTCTGCTGCGCTTCGCCCTGCCGTTGTTCCCGAATGCATCGGCCGAGTTCGCGCCGGTGGCCATGGCCCTGGGCCTGGTCGGGATCTTCTACGGTGCGTTCCTTGCGTTTGCCCAGACCGACATCAAGCGCCTGATCGCGTTCTCCAGCGTTTCCCACATGGGCTTCGTGCTGATCGGTATCTACTCCGGCAGCCTGCAAGCCCTGCAGGGCGCGGTGATCCAGATGCTGGCCCACGGCCTGTCGGCGGCGGCACTCTTTATCCTCAGCGGCCAGCTCTACGAGCGCACCCACACCCGCGACATGCGTGAAATGGGTGGCCTGTGGTCGAAGATTGCGTACCTGCCCGCCATCAGCCTGTTCTTCGCCGCCGCCTCCCTGGGTCTGCCGGGTACCGGTAACTTCGTCGGTGAATTCCTGATCCTGATCGGCACCTTCGCCAGTGCGCCATGGATCACCGCGATTGCCACCTCGGGCCTGGTGTTCGGTTCGGTCTACTCGCTGATCATGATTCACCGTGCCTACTTCGGCCCGTCCAAGTCGGACGCGGTGCTGCACGGCATGGATGCTCGCGAACTGATCATGGTGCTCGGCCTTGCGTGCCTGCTGATTTACCTCGGCGTCTACCCGCAACCGTTCCTCGATACCTCTGCCGCCACCATGCATGGCGTGCAGCAATGGCTCGGCACCGCCTTCACTCAACTCGCTTCGGCCCGGTAAGAGCGCTATGGAATTCACGATTCAACACTTTATCGCGCTAGCGCCGTTGTTGATCACCAGCGCCACGATCATCGTGGTGATGCTGGCTATCGCATGGCGCCGCAACCACTCACAGACCTTCCTGCTGTCGGTGGCGGGTCTTAACCTGGCGTTGTTGTCGATCCTCCCAGCCTTGAAAGTCGCGCCCCTGGCCGTGACCCCACTGCTGCAAATCGACAGCTTTGCCTGCCTGTACATGGCGCTGATCCTGGTCGCCACCCTCGCCTGCGTCACCCTCGCCCACGCCTACCTCGGCGATGGCGGCACCGGTTACCCGGGCAACCGTGAAGAACTGTACCTGCTGATCCTGATGGCCGCCGCCGGCGGCCTGGTCCTGGTCAGCGCGCAGCACCTGGCCGGCTTGTTCATCGGCCTGGAACTGCTCTCGGTACCGGTCTACGGCCTGGTGGCCTATGCCTTCTTCAATAAGCGCTCGCTGGAAGCCGGCATCAAGTACATGGTGCTGTCGGCCGCCGGCTCCGCGTTCCTGTTGTTCGGCATGGCCCTGCTCTACGCCGAAGCCGGCACCCTGAGCTTCAGCGGCATCGGCATGGCGCTGGAAGCCACCGGCCTGCCTAGCCCGCTGGCCCAACTGGGCCTGGGCATGATGCTGATCGGCCTGGCGTTCAAGTTGTCGCTGGTACCGTTCCACCTCTGGACCCCGGACGTGTACGAAGGTGCTCCGGCACCGGTGGCCGCGTTCCTGGCCACCGCGTCCAAAGTCGCCGTGTTCGCGGTGATGGTGCGCCTGTTCCAGATGTCGCCAGTGGCCAACAGCGGTGTGTTGAGCACCGTGCTGACCGTGATCGCGATTGCCTCGATCCTGTTCGGTAACCTGCTGGCGCTGACCCAGAGCAACCTCAAGCGTCTGCTGGGTTACTCCTCCATCGCCCACTTCGGCTACCTGCTGATTGCCCTGGTGGCGAGCAAGGGCCTGGCACTGGAAGCCATCGGCGTGTACCTGGTCACCTACGTGATCACCAGCCTCGGCGCCTTCGGCGTGATCACCCTGATGTCCTCGCCGTACAAAGGCCGTGACGCAGACGCCCTGTACGAGTACCGCGGCCTGTTCTGGCGTCGTCCGTACCTGACCGCCGTACTGACCGTGATGATGTTGTCCCTGGCCGGTATCCCGCTGACCGCAGGCTTCATCGGCAAGTTCTACATCATTGCCACCGGTGTCGAATCGCACCAGTGGTGGCTGGTCGGCTCGCTGGTACTGGGTAGCGCCATTGGCGTCTTCTACTACCTGCGCGTGATGGTCACCCTGTTCCTGATCGAACCCAACCTGCGTCGCGTCGACGCTCAGCTGCACTGGGAGCAAAAGGCAGGTGGCGTCATGCTGCTGGCCATCGCCGCCCTGGCGTTCTTCCTGGGCGTCTACCCGCAACCGCTGCTGAACCTGGTTCAGCAAACCGGCCTGGTGGGCTGATCGCTCCAGCGACAGGTAGCACCAACAGAAACGGCACCCTCGGGTGCCGTTTTTGCATTCAGGGGATTTGCCTTGAGGTCAGGCGATGGCGTGCAACGCCGGGCCATAACCCTCGATGAACTCGGCCGGCATGCGCTTGGGCTTGCCGCTGGACAGTTCGATACAGACAAAGGTGGTCTGGGCCCGCAGCAGCGTGGCGTTGTCACGGGGACGGATCAGCTGGAAATGGCGCGTCATTTTCAGGCGCTGGTCCCAGTCGACGATCCAGGTCGCCAACTGCAACTCATCACCCTCATAGGCCGCCGCCAGGTAATCGATCTCGTGGCGCACCACCGCCATCGCCCGGTCCAGCCGCCGATATTCGACGAGGTCCAGCCCAAGGCGCTGTGAGTGGCGCCAGGCGCATCGCTCCAGCCAGGTGACATACACCGCGTTGTTGGCATGCCCCAGCCCGTCGATGTCCTCAGCGGCCACCTCAAGGTCAATGATAAACGGCGTTGCCCGATCCCAGCCCATGCCTCACTCCCGGTCAGATTATTCGACCGGGAGGAGTGTAACGGATGATCAGGCCGATTGGCGCGCCTGCAAGCTACGACCGGAGAGCAGCGTCAACACCCCCTCGATCAGTCGAGGGTCGGCCAGCACCCGCTGATGCCCGCCCTCCTCCAGGCGCAACAGGCGACTGTCGAACCAGGCGTCGTGAATCAGCTGCGATTCGTTGACCGGGACAAAGGTGTCGTCCTCGGCGTGCACGATCAGCCCGGGCATATCCAGCTGGTAGTGCGCGACGTCCAGCCGCGAGGCCTGGATACCAACATCCTGTTCGACCTGGCGGATAAACGCCGAGCGCGCCTTGGGCGGCAAGCCGACGTACCGCGCGAAACCGCGCAACACGCCGAGGATCCGCGCCGGCGCGGCGATACTGACCAGGGTCTCGGTGCGCAGGCCCAACTGCACCGCGAGCATGGCGCTGGCCCCGCCCATGGAGTGGCCGATAACCGCCTGCAAGGGAGGCAACTCGGCCGCCGCTTCCAGCATGGCCCGGGCGAACAGCACGACGTTGGCCTCGCGCCCTGGTGAACGACCGTGGGCCGGACCGTCCAGCGCGACGACGGTGTAACCGCTGTCCACCAACGCGCTGATCAGGCTGGCAAACTGGGTGGGCCGTCCTTCCCAGCCGTGCATCATCAGCACCGTCGGCCCCTGCCCCCAACGCAAGGCCGAGAGACCGAAGCGCAGGGTGATCCGCTCGGCCTTCGCCAGCAGCGGCATTTCCCAGTCCCGGGGAGGCAGCTCACGGGGTGTCATGAACGCCTGGCGCATCCTGCTCGCGACCCGCTGTGGTGCAATCCAGCCCAGGGTGCCATTAACGCCACGAACCCAACTTAACGTGCTCATCGCTCATCTCCAAAGGCTTGTGCTTCAGGTCATAGCACCGCCGACTTGGCGGCACGCAGCAATCGATCAGACAACTCTCCGGCACCCAGCGCCCGCGCCAGCGCCAGGCCACCCACCATCAACGCCAGGTCAGCCAGCACCTTGTCGATGTCTTCCGGGCTGTTGGCCAACTGCGCGACCATCAGCTCGACGTGCTCATTGAGCGCCATACGGAAATCATCCGGCAGGCGCCCCATCTCTCCGATCGACGCCGGAATCGGGCAGGCGTGCTCGGTGGAATCACGGTGTTTGCGCGACAGATAAAACGCAGCGACCAACGCCCGGCGCTCCTCCCCTGTCAACTCGGCGTCCATCTCGGCGATCAACGCCCGACGCTGGCCGAGCAACTGGGTGAAGGCCTCCAGCATCATCGCGTCCTTGCTGTCGAAGTGCGCATAGAAGCCACCCACCGTCAGGCCGGCCGCTCCCATCACTTCGCCCACGCTTGGCTCGGCCGGACCCCGCTGGATCAGCGCGGAACTGGCGGCCTGGAGAATGCGTTCACGGGTTTGAGCTTTCTTGTCGTTCATCGTTGCCTCCGAATATTACGATTGAAATATTATTCTCATAATAAATTTACGCAAGTCGTTGATGTGACCGTTGGTCAGAAGGACTGTCGGGGAGAATAGGGGAAAGGGGGAATTGGCCAAACGCCAGACAAACAAAAGGGCCATTCAATAATTGAATGACCCTTATAAAATCCCGCAGAGCGGGTAATCGTGGCGTCCCCTAGGGGACTCGAACCCCTGTTACCGCCGTGAAAGGGCGGTGTCCTAGGCCACTAGACGAAGGGGACACAAACCCTTCTATACACTGATCAGCGCTGAGTACTGATCGATTCAAGGCCGGTGTGGCCAGACCTTGAACTGTAAAATTGGTGGAGCTAGACGGGATCGAACCGTCGACCTCTTGCATGCCATGCAAGCGCTCTCCCAGCTGAGCTATAGCCCCGGATTTTTCGCCTCGCGGCGGAGTGACATCTTGCAACATCACTTCTGTAAAACTGGCGTCCCCTAGGGGACTCGAACCCCTGTTACCGCCGTGAAAGGGCGGTGTCCTAGGCCACTAGACGAAGGGGACACAAACCTTCTATACAACTGATCAACGCTGAGTGTTGATCGCTTCAAGGCCGGTGTGGCCAGGCCTTGAAGTGTAAATTGGTGGAGCTAGACGGGATCGAACCGTCGACCTCTTGCATGCCATGCAAGCGCTCTCCCAGCTGAGCTATAGCCCCTCATCGGTGAGGACGGGGCGAATCTTAAGGGCGTATCGAAACTCTGTCAAACTTATTTTTCAAAATTTTTAAAATTTTTTGCCGACATAACAATCACTTACCGCCCTCCCCCCGTAAATTCGGGGGTCTGGCGACCACTGCGCGCCCAACAACAGGCGTGCGCAATGGCCATCAGTCCTTCAGGTCGCTTCTCAGGCAATCGCGCCCAGCAGCTTTTCCCACTCTTTGTTTTCTTTCTTCGACACGCCACCGAGCAGGTCGATGGCCTGGCGCAGGCGGAAACGGGTCAGGTCCGGACCGAGGATTTCCATGGCATCGAGCACCGACACCGAGCTGGCCTGCCCGGTGATCGCGGCGAACATCAGCGGCATGGCATCACGCAGCTTCAGCTCCAGGGATTCGACCACCGCCTGAATCGTTGCGGTAATGTTGTCCTTCTCCCACTGGCGCAGGCTTTCGAGCTTCCACAGGATCAACTGCATCAGCTGACGCACCTGATCGCCCGAGAGCTTCTTGGATTCGAACAGCCGGGCCTCCGGGTTCACGCCACCGGCGAAGAAGAACCCGGCCAGCGGAGCGACCTGGCTGAAGGTTTCGACGCGGCCCTGTACGTGCGGCGCGATCTTCATCATGTACTCGGGGTTCAGCGCCCAGGTTTGCAGGCGGGAGGCGAACTCCTCCACCGGCAGGTCACGCAGCCACTGGCCGTTGAGCCACGACAGTTTCTCGATGTCGAAAATCGGCCCGCCGAGGGACACGCGCTTGAGGTCGAAGTTATCGACCATTTCCTGCAGGGAGAACTTCTCGCGCTCGTCCGGCATCGACCAGCCCATGCGGCCCAGGTAGTTGAGCATCGCTTCGGGCATGAAGCCCATGCGCTCGTAGAAGGTCACCGAGGTCGGGTTCTTGCGCTTGGACAGCTTGCTCTTGTCCGGGTTACGCAACAGCGGCATGTAGCACAGCTCCGGCTGTTCCCAACCGAAGTACTCGTACAGCAGGATCAGTTTCGGCGCCGAGGGCAGCCATTCTTCACCGCGCAGGACGTGGGTGATGCCCATCAGGTGGTCGTCGACCACGTTGGCCAGGAAGTACGTCGGCAGGCCGTCGGTCTTCATCAGCACTTGCATGTCCATACGATCCCACGGGATCTCGACGTCGCCACGCAGCATGTCCGGCACCACGCACACGCCTTCGCTCGGCACCTTCATGCGGATCACGTGCGGTTCGCCGGCCGCCAGGCGACGGTCGACTTCTTCCTTGGACAACAGCAGCGCGCGGCCGTCGTAACGCGGGGTTTCGCCGCGAGCCATTTGCTCGGCGCGCATCTGGTCCAGTTCTTGCGCGGTGCAGAAGCACGGGAACGCGTGACCCATGTCCACCAGCTGCTGGCAGTACTTCTGGTAGATAGCGCCCCGCTCGCTCTGGCGATACGGGCCGTGGGGGCCGCCGACGTCCGGGCCTTCGCTCCAGTCGATGCCCAGCCAGCGCAAGGCGTCGAAAATCTGCTGTTCGGACTCGCGGGTCGAACGCAGCTGGTCGGTGTCTTCAATGCGCAGGATGAACTCACCGCCATGCTGCTTGGCAAAGCAGTAGTTGAACAAAGCGATGTAAGCGGTGCCGACATGGGGATCGCCGGTAGGCGATGGCGCGATGCGAGTGCGGACGGTGGTCATGGCGTGTCTCGAAATAATATGAAAAGCGGAGATGAAACAAAGGGCGAATGGTAACAGGCGACAGCCGCCCCGCTCCAGTGAGCAGGGCATATAAGCCAAGATTGAGGCTACTGACGGCGTTAACGTCACTGAATGGCGGATTATCAATAGGTGGCATTTACCACTTGTCGGCTATGTGCCAGATTCACCTCCTGTTAAATTCACTTACACTTTATTTCGACTACAAGCCTGCCCATGCCAGCCCAACTCAAGCGTCGCCTGTCCATTTTCCTGTTTATCGCCCTGCTGATTGCCGGCGGCTTCTTTGCCGAATGGTTCTTCAAGGGGCGGTTTTACGAAAGCACCGATAACGCCTATGTCCAGGGCGAAATCACCCGTGTCTCCAGCCAGTTGAGTGCACGCATCGACGAGGTGCTGGTGCAGGACAACCAGCACGTGGAAAAAGGCCAGTTGCTGGTCAAGCTCGAAGGTGACGACTTCCGCCTCGCCGTGGATCGCGCCAATGCCGCCCTCGCCACCCGCGAAGCCGAGCGCCTGCAAGCCCAGAGCAAGCTGACCCAGCAAGCCAGCCTGATTGCCGCCAGTGAAGCTCAGGTCGCCTCCAGCCAGGCCAGCCTGGGTCGCTCGCAAATGGACCTGTCCCGCGCCGAAACCCTGCGCAAGCCCGGCTACGTTTCGGAAGAACGGGTCACGACCTTGTCCGCCGAAAACCACATCGCCCGCTCGCAAGTGACCAAGGCCCAGGCCGATGCCCAGGCGCAGCGCCAGCAGGTCAACGCCCTCAGTGCCGAGATCAAGCGCCTCGACGCGCAAATCGCCAACGCCAGGGCCGACCTGGCCCAGGCGCAGTTGAACCTGACCCGCAGCGAGATCTACGCCCCCATCAGCGGCCTGATCGGCCAGCGCGCCGCCCGCAACGGCCAAGTGGTGCAAGCCGGTGCCTACCTGCTGTCGGTCGTCCCCGACCAGGACATCTGGATTCAGGCCAACTTCAAGGAAACCCAGATCGGCCACATGCAACCCGGGCAAAAGGCCGAGCTGACGTTCGATGCCTACAGCGACACGCCCATCGAAGCCCGGGTCGACAGCCTGTTCGCCGCCTCCGGTGCACAGTTCAGCCTGCTGCCACCGGACAACGCCACCGGCAACTTCACCAAGGTCGTACAACGAATCCCGGTGAAACTGACCTTTGCCGCCAACAATCCACTACACGGCAAGATCCGCCCGGGCATGTCGGTCACCGCCAAAGTGAACATCCAAGCCCCAGCCGATGGCCGGTGATCAACTGATCCGCCCGGTCGGCGAACCGACCCGGCGGGACTGGATTGCGGTGATGAGCGTGATGCTCGGCGCCTTCATGGCGGTGCTCGACATCCAGATCACCAACTCCTCGCTCAAGGACATCCAGGGCGCGCTGTCGGCGACCCTGGAAGAAGGCTCGTGGATCTCCACCTCGTACCTGGTGGCGGAGATCATCATGATCCCGCTCACCGCCTGGCTGGTGCAGTTGCTCTCGGCACGGCGCCTGGCGGTGTGGGTCTCCGTGGGCTTTTTGTTCGCCTCCCTGCTCTGCTCCATGGCCTGGAGCCTGGAGAGCATGATCGTGTTTCGCGCCCTGCAAGGGTTCACCGGCGGTGCGCTGATCCCGCTGGCGTTCACCCTGACCCTGATCAAACTGCCCGAGCACCACCGCGCCAAGGGCATGGCCATGTTCGCCATGACCGCCACCTTCGCGCCCTCCATTGGCCCGACCCTGGGGGGCTGGCTGACGGAAAACTGGGGCTGGGAGTACATCTTCTACATCAACATCCCGCCCGGCCTGCTCATGATCGCCGGCCTGATGTACGGCCTGGAGAAGAAGAGCGCGCACTGGGAACTGCTGAAAAGCACCGACTACGCCGGCATCCTCAGCCTGGGTGTCGGCCTGGGTTGCCTGCAGGTATTCCTGGAGGAAGGCCATCGCAAGGACTGGCTGGAATCGAGCCTGATCGTCACCCTGGGCAGCATCGCCCTGATGAGCCTGATCACCTTCGTCATCGTCCAGGTGTCCAAACCCAATCCGCTGATCAACCTCGGCATCCTGCGCAACCGTAACTTCGGCTTGTCGAGCATCTCCAGCCTGGGCATGGGCGTGGGGTTGTATGGCTCGATCTATCTGCTGCCGCTGTACCTGGCGCAGATCCAGAACTACAACGCCTTGCAGATCGGCGAGGTGATCATGTGGATGGGGGTGCCGCAGCTGTTCCTGATTCCCCTGGTGCCGAAACTGATGAAGTTCGTCTCGCCGAAGTGGTTATGCACCCTGGGCTTTGGCCTGTTCGGCCTGGCGAGTTTTTACTCCGGCGTGCTCAACCCGGATTTCGCCGGGCCGCAGTTCAATCAGGTCCAGCTCGTCCGGGCGCTGGGCCAGCCACTGATCATGGTCACCATCTCGTTGATCGCCACGGCCTACATCCTGCCCCAGGATGCCGGCTCGGCCTCGAGCCTGTTCAACATCCTGCGCAACCTCGGCGGCGCGATCGGCATTGCCCTCCTCGCCACCTTGCTGGACGCACGGACCAAGACCTACTTCGATTACTTGCGTGAGTCGATCGTCCCGACCAACCCGCAAGTGGCCGAGCGCATCGCCAGCCTGACCGATCGCTTCGGCAGCGAAACCGCCGCCTTGGGTAAAATCAGCGAAATCGCCCACCAGCAGGCGTCGATCATGGCCTACAACGATGCATTCCACTTTGTCGGGATTGCGTTGGCGGTGAGCATGCTGGCGATCCTGTTGACCAGGGCATTGCCGGCGGGACTGAAGGCTGGGGAAGCGCACTAAAAGGACCTCTTCGCAGTCCGCGCAATCCGGCGCGAACACTGCCCCGTGGCGAGCGAGCTTGCTCGCGCTGGGGTGCGAAGCGCCCCCAACATGCCTATTGCAGGCTTTCAGGTAAGTCCCGGTGGCCGGTTTGGGGCTGCCATGCAGCCCAGCGGGAGCAAGCTCCCTCGCCACAGGGACCGTGTTCATCTTGTCGTGGTTTTGGGGTAAGCATGCTGGCGATTCTGTAGACCAAGGCTGTTCACGGGCCGCGCAATCCGCCGCGAACACTGCCCCGTGGCGAGCAAGCTTGCTCGCGCTGGGGTGCGAAGCGCCCCCAACACGACGATTGCAGGCTTTCAGATAAGTCCCGGTGGCCGGTTTGGGGCTGCTGTGCAGCCCAGCGGGAGCAAGCTCCCTCGCCACAGGGACCGTGTTCATCTCGTCGTGGGTCTGGGGTAAGCATGCTGGCGATTCTGTTGATCAAGGCTGTTCGCGCGCCGCGCAATCCGGCGCGAACACCGCCCCGTGGCGAGCGAGCTTGCTCGCGCTGGGGTGCGAAGCGCCCCCAACATGCCTATTGCAGGCTTTCAGGTAAGTCCCGGTGGCCGGTTTGGGGCTGCCGTGCAGCCCAGCGGGAGCAAGCTCCCTCGCCACAGGGGCCGCGTTCATCTCGTCGTGGGTCTGGAGTAAGCATGCTGGCGATTCTGCTGATCACGGCTGTTCACGCGCCGCGCAATCCGGCGCGAACACCGCCCCGTGGCGAGCGAGCTTGCTCGCGCTGGGGTGCGAAGCGCCCCCAACATGCCTATTGCAGGCTTTCAGATAAGTCCCGGTGGCCGGTTTGGGGCTGCTGTGCAGCCCAGCGGGAGCAAGCTCCCTCGCCACAGGGACCGTGTTCATCTCGTCGTGGGTCTGGGGCAAGCATGCTGGCGATTCTGTTGATCAAGGCTGTTCGCGCGCCGCGCAATCCGGCGCGAACACTGCCCCGTGGCGAGCGAGCTTGCTCGCGCTGGGGTGCGAAGCGCCCCCAACATGCCTATTGCAGGCTTTCAGATAAGTCCCGGTGGCCGGTTTGGGGCTGCCGTGCAGCCCAGCGGGAGCAAGCTCCCTCGCCACAGGGACCGCGCTCGATCGTCAGACGGTCAACAACCGTTCACGCAGCTTGGCGATCTCGTCGCGGGTCTGGGCGGCGGCTTCGAATTCCAGGTCGCGGGCGAGCTGGTACATCTTCTCTTCCAGCAGGCGGATGCGCTTGGCGATTTCGCTCGGCGAGCGCAGTTCGTTTTCGTAGCGGGCGCTTTCCTCGGCGGCCTTGGCCATGCCCTTGCGCTTCTTGCTGCGCGAGCCCGGCACGGTGGCGCCTTCCATGATGTCGGCAACGTCCTTGAACACACCCTTGGGGGTGATACCGTTGGCCAGGTTGAAGGCGATCTGTTTTTCGCGACGGCGCTCGGTCTCGCCAATCGCCCGTTCCATGGAGCCGGTGATGCGATCGGCATACAGAATCGCCCGGCCGTTGAGGTTGCGCGCGGCCCGGCCAATGGTCTGGATCAGTGAGCGTTCGGAGCGCAGGAAGCCTTCCTTGTCGGCATCGAGAATCGCCACCAGCGACACTTCCGGCATGTCCAGGCCTTCACGCAGCAGGTTGATCCCCACCAGCACGTCGAAGGTCCCCAGGCGCAAATCGCGAATGATCTCGACCCGTTCCACCGTGTCGATGTCCGAGTGCAGGTAACGCACGCGCACCCCGTGATCGGCCAGGTAGTCGGTCAGGTCTTCGGCCATGCGCTTGGTCAGGGTGGTGACCAGCACTCGCTCCTCGACCGCCACGCGCTTGGTGATTTCCGACAGCAAGTCATCGACCTGGGTCAGCGCCGGGCGAATCTCGATTTGCGGGTCCACCAAACCGGTCGGTCGCACCAATTGCTCAATCACGCGACCGGCATGCTCGGCCTCGTAGTTGCCGGGGGTGGCCGAAACAAAAATCGTCTGCGGGCTGATGCTCTCCCATTCGTCGAAACGCATTGGCCGGTTGTCCAGCGCCGAGGGCAGGCGGAAGCCGTATTCCACCAATGTTTCCTTACGGGAACGGTCGCCCTTATACATCGCGCCCACCTGCGGCACGCTGACGTGGGATTCGTCGATCACCAGCAAGGCGTCGGCTGGCAGGTAGTCAAACAAGGTCGGCGGCGGCTCGCCAGAATCACGGCCCGACAGGTAGCGCGAGTAGTTTTCGATACCGTTGCAATAACCCAGCTCGAGAATCATCTCCAGGTCAAAGCGGGTGCGCTGCTCGAGGCGTTGCGCTTCCACCAGTTTATTGTTGGAACGCAGGTAGTCCAGGCGCTCCTGAAGCTCGACCTTGATCCCTTCGATGGCGCCGAGCAGGGTTTCCCGAGGCGTCACGTAGTGGCTTTTCGGATAAAACGTGAAACGCGGCAACTGCCGGGTCACTTCGCCGGTCAACGGGTCGAAGGCGGAAATCTTCTCGACTTCGTCATCGAAGAGTTCGATGCGTATCGCTTCAAAATCGGATTCCGCCGGGTGGATATCAATCACATCGCCGCGAACGCGGAAGGTGGCGCGGGCGAAATCCATGTCGTTACGGGTGTACTGCAGGTCTGCCAGGCGGCGCAGCAAGGCGCGCTGATCGAGCTTGTCGCCGCGATCAACGTGCAGGACCATTTTCAGGTAGGTTTCCGGACTGCCCAGACCGTAGATGCACGACACCGTGGTGACGATGATCGCGTCCTTGCGCTCCAGCAGCGCCTTGGTCGCCGACAGGCGCATCTGCTCGATGTGATCGTTGATCGAAGCGTCTTTCTCGATAAAGGTATCGGACGACGGCACATAGGCTTCGGGCTGGTAGTAGTCGTAGTAGGAAACGAAGTACTCCACCGCGTTGTTCGGGAAAAACCCCTTGAACTCGCCGTACAACTGCGCGGCCAGGGTCTTGTTCGGCGCCAGCACCAGGGTCGGACGCTGCACCTGGGCAATCACGTTGGCGATGCTGAAGGTCTTGCCGGAACCTGTCACACCAAGCAACGTCTGGTGCGCCAGCCCGGCGTCGATACCTTCAACCATCAGGCGGATGGCTTCCGGCTGATCGCCGGCAGGCTCGAAGCGGGTGACTAGCTGGAATTCAGACATAACAGACCTCTGGGTTTGCGCCGAGGGATTCGCTCGGGCGCGGGCAGACACGTCACAACGGCGCAGACCGATTTCAACGGATGTCGCAGGGAAAAATCATGATAACCGTTGATGTGGTGCCCAATGCCTATGGTTTCAAGGTAAACGTCCTGCATACGCCCTAAGCGCCTGACATGACAATAAGACTAACGGTCGAAAAATAATCCGAAAAACTTGGCCGAAAAGCCCAAACGCCTGTCGCCGCGCCCGGTGATGGCCTCTATACTAGCTCCCCGTTTGTGCACCGCTCTAGTGCATTCGGCTGGAGCGCCACACGTCCCTCCACATTCCATTCAGAGCCGCCGCAATAATGAGCCTGTTCTCCGCTGTCGAAATGGCACCACGCGATCCAATCCTGGGCCTCAACGAAGCATTCAACGCTGACACCCGTACCAACAAGGTCAACCTGGGGGTCGGTGTTTACTGCAACGAGGAGGGGCGAATTCCACTCCTGCGAGCCGTTGTCGAAGCCGAGACGATTCGCGCCGCTCAACACGCCTCGCGCGGCTACTTGCCAATTGACGGCATTGCCGCCTACGACCAGGCCGTACAAAAGCTGCTGTTTGGTGCCGAGTCGCCGCTGCTGGCCGCAGGCCGGGTTGTTACCACCCAGTCCGTCGGCGGTACCGGCGCGCTGAAAATCGGTGCCGACTTCCTCAAGCAACTGCTGCCGAACGCCGTTGTGGCCATCAGCGACCCAAGCTGGGAAAACCACCGCGCGCTGTTCGAAACCGCCGGTTTCCCGGTGCAGAACTACCGCTACTACGACGCCGCCACTCACGACGTGAACCGCGCCGGCCTGCTGGAAGACCTGAACGCCCTGCCCGCCGGCTCCATCGTCGTGCTGCACGCCTGCTGCCATAACCCGACCGGCGTCGACCTGAGCCCGGCGGACTGGAACAACATACTGGACGTGGTCAAGGCGAAAAACCTGGTGCCGTTCCTCGACATGGCCTACCAGGGCTTTGGCGACGGCATCGACGAAGACGCCGCCGCCGTGCGCCTGTTCGCCGAGTCGGGCCTGAACTTCTTCGTTTCCAGCTCGTTCTCCAAGTCGTTCTCGCTGTACGGCGAACGCGTGGGCGCACTGTCGATCGTCAGCGAATCGAAAGAAGAAAGCGCGCGCGTCCTGTCGCAAGTCAAGCGCGTGATCCGCACCAACTACTCCAACCCGCCGACCCATGGCGCCGCGATCGTGGCTGCGGTACTGAACAGCCCTGAACTGCGCGCCCAATGGGAACAGGAACTGGCCGAAATGCGCCTGCGTATTCGCGGCATGCGCACGCAGATGGTTGATCTGCTGGCCAAGCACGCCCCGGATCACGACTTCAGCTTCGTCGGCCGCCAGTGTGGCATGTTCTCCTACTCCGGCCTGACCGTCGAACAAGTGACCCGCCTGCGCACCGAGTTCGGCATCTACGCCCTGGACACCGGCCGCATCTGCGTTGCCGCGCTGAACCAGAACAACATCGACGTGGTAACCAAGGCCATCGTTGCGGTGATCTAAGCCACGCCCGCGACAAGCAAAGGGGAAGCCGTCTGGCTTCCCCTTTTCGTTGTCGCCCGGAAAATCACTAGACTAAAAGATCCAGGGGCCCTGATGCTGGTCAGTCAAGAAACGTCTTGAAGTGAGTGAGAGGACCGTGGCGAGGGAGCTTGCTCCCGCTGGGTTGCGCAGCAGCCCCAAAACGATCGCCGAGTTCATTCTGAAAGACCGCAGTAACATTGTTGGGCGCGCTTCGCACACCAGCGGGAGCAAGCTCCCTCGCCACGGGGGATGCATTGAGCAACCCTAGCCTTGACTGACTGGCATAATCCAGTGGCCCGCCCTTTCGAGAGATCCCATGAAGAACGACGATTTACGCGCTGACCGCGACGATGAGCTGGACCACTTCACCCCCCGCCCCCAGGCCAGGCGCGGCAACAACCTGGTGCTGCAAGTGGCGGCCGGGGTGTTTCTCGGCGGCCTGGCCCTGTGGCTGGTGCAACTGGTGGCCACCTCGCTGTATGCCAAATTCCTGCTCGGCACCGTTACCTTCGGAGGTTAAGGCCGATCAGCCCGCCAGTTCGCTCGAGCGCTGACTGGCGGCGTCGTCATACGCCACATACAGCGATTCGGCGACCTGGCTTTTGATCGCCTTGGTGCTTTCCAGTCCCAGCACAAAACCTTCAGCCTTGCCGCCCGCACGGTTCAGTTCGTCAGCGGTGCTGGCCTGAGTGATCGCATCAAAAAGTTTCTCGGCATGCGGGCCGACGCCCTTGGGCAGGCTGATCTGGGCGATGCTCATGCAAACACCTCGCCCGGCAGGATAAACGTGAACAGTGGCTGATGAGTCATGACGCGTACCTTTTCGGCTGAGGGCCGGCAGCGCGTGAAACCACTTCCGGAGGGGCATGGTAGACCTCCATCACGTTTCTGGTAACCGCCAATGGCGGATAACCCCCTTCTCATCCCTGAATCACCACCGCTCACCCGAAAAATCTGCCATTCGAGCAACTCACGCTTGACTTGTCCTTTTTAATCAGTAACATACGGTGCATTCCGCGATAGCTCAGTTGGTAGAGCAAGTGACTGTTAATCACTGGGTCCCTGGTTCGAGTCCAGGTCGTGGAGCCAGACAGCAAGACCCAAAAGCCCCTGAATCGAAAGATCAGGGGCTTTTTTGTGCCTGACAGAAAGGCGACTGACTCCCCCTCTGCCGCTGGCTTGCCGAAGCGCGTGTCGGACAGCACAGACAAAAAAGCCGATCTGCTGACTCAGCAGATCGGCTTTGTTCACTCATGACAACCGTCAGACATGCTCACTGCTTTTGGCATGCACCGGACGCTGTCCTGGCGCGCCATGACCATGATCATCCTCCACCACCACCGGCACTTCGTTGCCGTCACAGTCGTGCAGCTTGCCATCGGCGAAGTAATCGCCTTCGCGCAAGGCGGCCAGGTCCTGGAAGCGCAAGGTGCGCTCGGTGCCGGCGGCGAATACCGATTGTTGGTCCGAGTTGCCGGTCGTGAAGTGGTTGAACGTCAGGTTCAACAGGATCGCCATGATCGCCGATGAACTGATACCGGAATGGAAGATGGTGGCGAACCAGCCAGGGAAGTGATCGTAGAAGTTCGGTGCGGCGATCGGAATCATGCCGAAGCCAATGGAGGTGGCGACGATGATCAGGTTCACGTTGTTACGGTAGTCGACCTTGGACAGGGTACGGATGCCGCTGGCCGCCACGGTCCCGAACAACACGATGCCGGCGCCACCGAGTACGGAGGTCGGCACGGCGGCAATCACCCGGCCCATGAACGGCAGCAGCCCCAGGACCACCAGGAACAGGCCGCCGGTGGCGACCACGTAACGGCTTTTGATCCCGGTCACCGCCACCAGCCCGACGTTCTGGGCGAAGGCACTTTGGGTGAAAGAGCCGAAGATCGGCGCGATCATGCTCGACAGCA
The DNA here is from genome assembly GCF_900187505.1 of Pseudomonas sp. Irchel s3h17. Taxonomy (GTDB): domain Bacteria; phylum Pseudomonadota; class Gammaproteobacteria; order Pseudomonadales; family Pseudomonadaceae; genus Aquipseudomonas. Next base: position 21,620 of record NZ_FYDL01000007.1, on the reverse strand, counting down.
TGTCGGCGCGCAGGCCGTTGCCCAGGCGCTTGGAGTCCACCTTGGTGTCGATGATTTCACCGACCGCCAGGATGTCCGCGGAGGTTTCCACCAGTGTCACCATGACCACGATGCACATCGACAGGATCGCGGCGAAGTGGAAGGTCGGCATGCCGAAGTGGAAGGGTGTCGGGAAGCCGAACATCGGCCCTTCGCTGACGCTCGAGAAGTCGGCCATGCCGAGGAATACCGCGAGCAACGTACCGATCACCATGGCCAGCAGGATCGACAAGCGAGAGATGGTGGCGCTGCCGATCTTGCTCAGCAGCAATACCAGCATCAGGGTCACGGCCGCCAGACCGATGTTCGCCATGCTGCCGAAATCTTCGGCGTGACTGTTGCCCCCCATGGCCCAGCGTGCGGCCACCGGCATCAGCGTCAGGCCGATGGTGGTGATCACGATACCGGTGACCAGGGGCGGGAAGAACTTGGTGATCCGCGAGAACACCGGGGTGATCAGCAAACCGATCAACGAAGCGGCAATCACCGCCCCCAGGATCGACTGGAAGCCACCCTCGCCGCCACTGCTGACAATCGCCACCATGGTCGCGACACCGGAGAACGACACGCCCTGCACCAGCGGCAACTGACAACCGAAAAACGGTAGACCCAGGGTTTGCAGCAACGTTGCCAGCCCCCCTGCAAACAACGATGCCGCGATCAACAGACCAATGTCTGCCGGAGAAAGCCCGGCCGCCTGGCCGATGATCAGTGGTACCGCAACGATACCGCCATACATGGTCAGAACGTGTTGCAGGCCGTAAGCCATATTCGCGCCGACCCCGAGGTTTTCATCCTCGGGCCGTTGGTGTGAAACAGAGGGCGTTTTCATCGTGGGGGGTTCCCTGGGTTTTTGTTATGCGCACACTGTATTCAAGAGTCCAAACAAATGTCCATAGAGTTGTATACAACTTACCGGTCACATTATCGACAGGCGTCCAGATTCGACCCTTTTAAGCCCTCTGGCACGGGCCTGTGAGGCGATACCCTCTGTCGAAAAAAAAGCTGATCAACTGATCAGCTTTTTTGGTTTTCCCGGGCGATTCACTCCGAGGCGCTGATCAACCCCGCGATCGTCGCCTTGAGCGCCGGATGCTCAGGTACCCGCAATTCGAACTCACTGCGCAGTAATTCAATCAGCTCATCGGGATCGCAGATTTCCCGACGCTCGCTGGCGCCACCCATGTGGTGGATGGCAAAACTGCCGTTGTTCAACGTTCGACGCACGCCCTCCCCGGTACGCGCTGCCATCAAGCGCTGAAGAAAGGGGGATTGGGGATGGGTCGAGACATACCAGTTACCGATCTCGTAATCGATATCGCCCTGGCGCTGCAGGTCGAACACGTACATTGCCCGCCACTCACCGGCGACCCTGGCGCGCAAGGTGTAGCTGTCGCCGTCCCGGGTGATGCGATAGGGCTCGTGGGGCGTGGCTTGCTCTTCGTCGGTGTCGAGCAACAAGGGGGCGGTGGGCACCATGCCGCCGAAGCCGACGTCGGTGATGTAGCGCACCCCGTCCAGGGTCAACAGGGTCAGGCGATGGGTACGCGCCGCCCAGGCGTCTTCAGGCGCGTTCATCACCACGCGGCCGGTGATGCCGCGCACCTCGTACCCCAGGTGCTGCAACAGTGTCATGTAGAGATTATTGAGCTCGTAGCAGTAACCCCCCCGCCCCTCGTGCAACACCTTGCGCTGGATCGATTCAAGGTCCAGTTGCACAGGTATCCGGGCCAGCGGCGACAGGTTTTCAAACACGAAGGTGCTGGTATGGCGTAGCTGCAACGCACGCAGCGTTTCGAGGGTGGGCGCAGGTGGCGCGGCATAGCCCAGGCGTTGCAGATACAACTCGATGTCGTTGAGAACGGGCAAGCTCATCACGGACTCCTTGCTCATGTACGTTAACCGGGCCCCTGAACCTCGCGGCGCCCGACCGATGGGCGAAAGTTATACGGCATGCACCCTTGGCGCCGACAATTGATTTCACCAATCAGCCGGTTTGAAAACGCTCTGGACTCGCCAGAATCCTGGGTGCCAACACCTCAAGCGCTGCTTGCCAACAACCTTCGGCTTGCTTGTAATAGCGCCCAGCAAAGCGCCACCCGCAACCTACTCATTCGAACCCGACGATAAGGACATCGTAATGCCTTCCTCGCTCCACTACCGCCTCGGTGAGCCTTGCGATGCGCTGTGCATCAGCGGCCTGGCCACCCAGGTGTTTCTCGACACTTACGCCACCGACGGCATGCGCGCCGACCTCGCCGAGGAAGCCCTGACGGTGTATGCGCCCACGCAGTTCGACACCCGCCTCAAGCACCCCGACACCCGATTCATCCTGGTGGAACGCGACGTTCACCTGCTGGGCTTTGCCGAAATCGTGGCCCACGCCGAAGGCCCGATGCCGCACCTGTCGGCAGGCGCCGAACTGGTTCGCCTGTACGTACAGCGCCATTGCCATCGACAAGGGCTGGGGCGGACGCTGCTGGAGAAATCCGAAGCCCTGATGCGCGAAGCCGACCTGCCTTGCCTGTGGTTGAAAGCGTGGGCCGGAAACCTCCGCGCCCGGGATTTTTATCACGCGCAAGGATATGAGGACATAGGCGGTACACACTATGAATTTGGCGGTAATGCCTACGAGAACCGGGTCTTCAGTAAGCAGCTATCGACACGGTGACGAATCGACCATGAACATCGACCCACGCTTCATCGTCCACGAAACCGAGCACTGGATTGTCAATCACCGAATCAACTCGGCACTGCCGGGCTACCTCATGCTCGGCGCACGGTCGAATGTCAACGCGCTCCACGAGCTGCCGGACGCGGCATTGGCGCAGTTGGGGGGGCTGATGGCCCGCACCCAGAAAATCGTCGAGACTTGCCTGGCACCGAAACACCTGTACATCGGGCGCTACGGGCACACACCCGGGCAGCCGATCCACTTTCACTTCATCCCGGTTTTCGAGTGGGTTGAAACACTGTTCTGGCAGGACGAACGCTATCGCCTGCTCGAGCACTACGCCTCGCCGAGCCCACAGACCCTCACCGATGGCGCGGAACTCACGCTGTATGTGTGGCGCGAATTTTGTGAACGCCCTGACCCACCTCCAGCACCCGGGCTGTCCACCGGGCAGACCATTGACCTGCTGCGTACGGCCTTCGATACATCGGCGCCCTGACTACAGACGCTTCACCGCTGGCGGATTCCACTTGCCGTTCAGCGCCTCGGGTTTTGGCCCGTACAAACGCATGGTCAGGTTGAACGCCCCCTTGGACGCGAGCAGCCAGGAAAGCGCGGCAACCGTCAGCGCAACAGTCTTGAATGTATTGGGTATCGACATGAGGGTGATCGTCCGTGTCATGAAGAAGGGAGGATAGCGTGGGTAATGCCGATCAGTTAAACCAAAGACCAGCCGAACATAGTACCCGTGGCGAGGGAGCTTGCTCCCGCTGGGGCGCAAAGCGGCCCTGTTTTGGGGCTGCTACGCAGCCCAGCGGGAGCAAGCTCCCTCGCCACGGGCTGCGTGTTCGGCTTTATCTCTCTTAACTGACCGGCATTAGGGTAGCGTGGGGCGCAGTTCAACTGTCGTTGAGAACCCGCAACCTACCGGCAACAGTGACCGCCGGACACACGCCTCACTCCGTGACTGCCGCCCGCTCCTTGACCCGCGAATCGATTTCGACCGACAGCACCACGGTGCGGTTTCTGCCAAAGTTCTTCGCCTGGTACAACGCAGCGTCTGCCCGTTCGATAAACGCTTCAATACTGTCCCCGGCCCTGGGCACGAACGCAAAGCAACCGAGACTGAGCGTCAGATAGCCCGACGGTGCACCGCAATGGATGATGTGCATGTCCTTGATAGCGAGGCGAATGCGCTCGGCAATGGCAAACGCCCCCTTGATGTCGGTGTCGGGCAGCAACACGGCAAACTCTTCACCGCCGTAGCGCACCGCCAGGTCGGACTTGCGCTGGCAATGGCGCTTCACCACACCGGCCACCTGTGCCAGGCACTGGTCCCCCGCCACGTGCCCGTAGGCGTCGTTGAAGCGCTTGAAGAAATCGATATCGAGCATGATCAGGCTCAACGGGCGTTGCTGCCGGGCGCCACGGGAGAACTCGATGTCCAGCGCCCGCTCGAACAAGCGCCGGTTGGCCAACCCGGTCAGGCTGTCGTGGGTGGCGATCACTTCCAGGCGCTCCTGTGCGGCGCGCAAGTCCGCCTCGATACGCTCGCCGTTGCGCACTTGCTGCACGAACACCCAGCCAAACAGACCGACGCCAAGCACTACCAACGCGACAATGACACTCGATTGCACGGCATTGGCGTACCACACCCGAAGGATCGCCTCCTCGGGCACGGCCGCCGAGACCACCAGCGGATAAGCGTCCAGCTGGCGATAACCATACAAGCGCACCACATTATCCAGGACCGAGCGAATCAGCGCATTGCCGGACGGCGCTTGCGGCAGGTACCGGCTGAAAATTTCTCCCTGGGCCAGCGACTCGCCGATACGCTGCTCCTCATACGGACGCCGGGCCAGCAAGGTGCCGTCTGACAGCGCGAGAAACATCGAGCCGTTGTCGTGGAGGTCAAAGCTTTTGAAAAACTGCTCGAAATACGCCATGCGGATCCCGGCCAACAGCACACCCTGGAACTCGCCGTTCCGATCGTTCACGCGCCGCGACAGCGGAATGATCCACTCACCGTTCTGCCGACTGCGAACCGCCGGCCCAATATGGGCCTGCAGCGACGGGTTCTGCTGATGGAACTTGAAGTAGTCACGATCCGCCACCCCTTTGCGACGCGGTAGATCGCTGAACGAGGTCACCACCCACTGCCCGTCGCGGTCGAACAGAAACAGCCCGTGCAACGGTTCGAGGGCCTGCACCCGTCGCGCAAAGGTGTGCTGCAACAGCCCGAATTGTGCCGCGCCAAAGCCATCGGCCGAAATCCAGTCGACCAGACTGGTGACCACCAGGTCGGCTGCCAGGAACGTATCCTGGGCTTGCTGCGCCATTGCCCGGGTGAGGTTCGCCGAGGCCAGTCGAGCCTGGGTCAATTCGTGCTGCCGGGACTGCTCCAGTTGCAAGTAGAGCAAGCCACACAGGCACAAACAGACCCCGACAATGAAAGTCACTGCAGCCTTGCGCAAGGGCAAGCGCTTGAGTGGATCACCGCTGGCGTAATGGAGGTCGTGAATCGGAGTAGGCAAACGCATCATCCTTGACGGTTATGGCATGAGCAATGGCCCAGCCCCCCTAGTGCGCGGAGCTTAGCTTACGGCAGTGACGAGGGGCAAATGGTCACGCTGTCACAGTGCCTGCAATCCGCCGCAGTCCATCGGGTGCCGCCACCCTGCAAATACCGACGACTCGAAACACCTCTGCTAGGATGAGACCGCCCAAGGACGACACGCTCGCCAAGCCGATCAATGGAGGAAAAGCATGAGTACATTGAACCATCCCGCAGCCATCGACACTGTGGTATTCGACCTCGGCAATGTCCTGATCCGCTGGAACCCGAGAAACCTGTACCGCAAGCTCTTCGGCGATGACGTACAGGCCATGGAGACGTTCCTGTCCGAGGTCTGCCCGCCCGCCTGGAACGAACAACAGGACGCCGGCCGATCCTGGGAAGCCGGGATCGCCGAAGCCATCGCGCGCCACCCATCGCAAGCGGCGCTGATTCGCGCCTACCGCGAGCGCTGGGAAGAAACCCTCGGTGGCGTCCTGGAAGGCAGCGTACGGATTCTGGAGGAGTTGCATGCCAAGGGTATCCGCCTGCTGGCCCTGACCAACTGGTCGGCCGAAACCTTCCCCATCGCCCTGGAACGCTTCGCCTTCCTGCACCGGTTCGAAGGCATCCTGGTGTCAGGCGCCGAAGGCATCATCAAGCCGGACCCGGCGATCTTCCAACTGCTGAAATCCCGCTACCAGCTCGAAGGACACCATGCGGTGTTCATCGACGACCACGCCCCGAACATCGAAGGTGCGCGCCGGGAAGGCTTCAACGCACTCCAGTTCAGCAGTGCCGAGCAATTGCGCAAAGACCTGGCGGCGCTGGGCTTGCCTGTCGAACAGGCTTAGGCGGCCTGAATGCAAACAGGGAAGCGTCGCTTGCCGGGCGCTTCCCTGTTCACTTGAAAACGGCGGACCTAGCGAACCGGTGGCACCCGGATATCCCCCGCGCGACACTGGTTTTTCACCCCCTTGCCACAGGCCTGGAACGACAAGTCCTTGCCCATGCACACCCGTACCTCCGACAACTCCGGTCCCCGACAGATCACCGCAATGCCATCCTTGCTCATGCCGGGATTGCTCTGCCGGAACATCTGCGCAATGTCCTGCGCCGAGAAGTAGACCTCCTTGTGGAAGGGTTGCAACTGATCCGGGATTTTCACCGCGCCGACCGCCTTGTCCGCGGCCGCCAGGTAACCCATGGCCCCGAGGCCGCTGCAGGTCCCGTGCTTCGACCACTCATGCTTGAGCAGTGCCGGCGTCACAAACAGCGTCAGACCGCGCGCGCGCTCGGCTTGCGACAACCCCACCTTCGGCTCGCAGGACTGCGGCCAGCCGCCCTGGGCGTACTGCGGCCACAGGCCGTGGAGCACGAAGCCATAGCCCTTGCCCGAGCACTGGGCATTTTCCGGGCGAGTCAGGCAAAAAGTCGGCGACCAGGAGAGCGCCAGCACGTAATAGTCAAACGCCCCCGCCATCGACGCACTCTGCGGCTGACTCTGACGGGATTGCGGCGCCTGGTTCATGAACACACTGACAGCCGTCAGCACACAGAGCACAACCAGGGTGTACAGTTTTTTCATTAACGCACCTGAGGGCGAAACCGGGGTGGGCGTATTGTGACGGCTGGCGGCTGAAGTCCAAGAGAAATTCTTCCTGAACCGAAATCCGCCCGGCGCGAGTGACTGGCAATCGCCCCTCCAGGTGAAGTACCTTGAAGTGACAACGACCACACTTACAGCACGATAGGAAATCGGTATGAGTAAGGCAGATGAGCTCGCCACAAAACTGAAGCAAAAACAGCAGACCCGTGCGGACGCACAGGCCTGTGCGGACCTGGCGATTGAGCACTGGCCAACACAGGTCTATGAAATGTACCACCAGTTGGAGACGTGGCTGGAGCCACTGACCGAAGCCGGCCTGAACATTCGCCGGGTACCCACCCGCGTGTTCGAAAGCCTGCCGTCCGGCGAGACCTTCAACTATGCCATCGACAAGCTGCAGATCGAGGGTAACCACCACACCATCACCCTCGACCCCATTGCCCGCTTCATCATTGGCGGCACGGGCCGGGTCGATATCCTCGGCAAAACCAGGGACCTGTACATCCGCCGCTCCGAGAACGACCACGGCGAGGCGCACTGGCAGATCCTGACCGTTGCCCGTACCGGTCAGGCACGACCGGACCCGGTGGCGCTCAATGAAGACAACTTCCTCTCGGTGATCCAGGAAGGGCTGGCGCTCTAACGCTTCGAGAAGGCCCGCTTGCCGCCCCTCCCTGCCAACCCGAAAAATGAGCGACCCCTGAGGTTAATGCCAGTCAGTTAAGGCTAGGGATTGCTCAATACATCCCCCCGTGGCGAGGGCGCAAGCTCGCGCTGGGCTGCATAGAAGCCCCCCAAAAAACTATCGCCAAGTTCATTCTGAAAGACCGCAATAGCTTTGTTAGGGGCGCTTGCTTCCTGAGCGGGAGCAAGCTCCCTCGCCACGGGCCCCTACTTTTCTTGACTGAACAGAGCACTGGTGCCGCCGCTGGGCAAGCTTCGATATCGGTTACATGGCTGCCAATCCTCCGTGTTGGGTTGGTTGAACAATGCAGGTGGCCGGTATAAGCCGGGGTTTCGTGCCTCGTAACTATCGGTGGCAATATTTCTCTATGGAGGTATCGGTTAGTCCCGCCGGGCATTGAAAGGTGCTCGACGCCTGATTAGACTGCGCGGAAATTAGGACGCACAGATTTATCAAGGACTCTTATGATCAAGAAATGCTTGTTCCCGGCAGCTGGTTACGGCACTCGTTTTCTGCCAGCGACTAAAGCCATGCCCAAGGAAATGCTGCCGGTGGTGAACAAACCACTGATCCAGTACGGCGTCGAAGAAGCACTGGATGCCGGCCTGACCGAAATCTCCATTGTCACCGGCCGTGGCAAACGCGCCCTGGAAGACCACTTCGACATCAGCTACGAGCTGGAAAACCAGATCAAGGGTACTGACAAAGAGAAGTACCTGGTCGGCATCCGCAAGCTGCTGGACGAGTGCTCGTTCTCCTACACCCGTCAAACCGAAATGAAGGGCCTGGGCCACGCGATCCTGACCGGTCGCCCACTGATCGGTGACGAACCCTTCGCCGTGGTACTGGCGGACGACTTGTGCGTCAACCTGGAAGGCGACGGCGTACTGACCCAGATGGTCAAGCTGTACAAGCAGTACCGCTGCACCATCGTGGCGATCCAGGAAGTAGACCCTCAGGAAACCCAGAAGTACGGTGTGATCGCCGGCGACCTGATCGGTGATGACCTGTACCGCGTGCGCAACATGGTCGAGAAGCCAAAGCCTGAAGATGCCCCGTCCAACCTGGCCATCATTGGTCGCTACATCCTGACGCCGGACATCTTCAAACTGATCGAAGAAACCGAGCCAGGCAAAGGCGGCGAGATCCAGATCACCGACGCCCTGATGAAGCAGGCGCAAGACGGTTGCGTGATTGCCTACAAGTTCAAGGGCCAGCGTTTCGACTGCGGTGGCGCTGAAGGCTACATCGAGGCGACCAACTTCTGCTTCGAGCACTTCTACAAGACGGGCAAGGCTTACTGATAGCGGCGTCACCGTCCTGTACTGAAAAGCCACCTTCGCAGGTGGCTTTTTTATGCAAGGTGACCGGCATGTACGTTTTTATGTGGCTTGGTGATGGGAATGCTCCAGCTCCTCGCCCACTGATTGATCTAGGGAAGTTTCATGAAACGTAATTTTGAGGCAGCAAGGAAAATCCTTCTGGCTGTACAGAGTAAGGCGTGCTCAGAAGGTATCGACCAGCTTCATTTAGAAGGGCACGTAACTCGCGAGTTGGGCGTAGATCCTGACGATTATTTCTACAACTCCAAACTTCTGATCAATGACGGCTATCTCCTACTTGATCACGGAACAGTTCAGATGACTTGGTCTGGTCATGATTTGTTGGACAGCTACAGTTAGGAGTTCGGTTTTCCATTGAGCCCCGCCATCGTGCGGGGCTTTAATGAGATGGTCACCCCGACACCCTGCGGGGGCTACGCTTTCGCAGAGTGTTTTGTTTTCGGAGACCATCATCATGAGCGAGTTAGCATTGGTCGGCATCGACCTCGGCAAGCACAGTTTTCATCTTCACGATCAAGATAAATCAGGTCGAGAACTGTTTCGCAAGAAGCTCTCCAGGCAACAGATGATGAGGTTCTTCGGCAACCTTCCCGCCTGCTCGGTGGTGATGAAAGCCTGCGCCGGCGCGCATTTCGTCGCTCGCCAGCTGATAGCTACGAGACATCAATCCAAGCTGATTTCCCCGCAGTTCGTCCGACCTTTCGTCAAGGGCAGCAAAAACGATTTCGTCGATACCGAGGCCCAACAGACGCTTTCAGTACTACATCGCCTGCGTGAGTCGCTGGTGCGTGACCGCACCAAAACCACCAACCAGATGCATGGTTTCCTGCTGGATTCGGTATCAGTCTACTCAAGGGGTTGGCGACACGCTCACTCAGTGAGCAATGGCAGATAGAAAACCGATCTGCGCACGCGACGTATCAAAACAATCCAGTCATATTTGAAGAGCGGCACCGGGTCATTTCAGCGCTCAACTTCGACTGTTAGATCTCTCTCCTCAATCCCTGATACGTGGCATCACCATCAAATCAGGATGACGAATGTAATTGGATCAATACACGCGCATTACTTAACACCTGATCAAGGTTACACAGTCAAAAAATCGCACGCCAAAAAACCGACAAATAGCACACCACTTCCGGGGTTACTTGATCGAGGCGCAATAGTGCACTGACATTGAATGTAGCTCGCATTATGATAAAGTGATTTCAAGGCTGTTACCCCAACAAACCTGACCGGTACAAATCAGTGTGATACACGACAATGCAACGCCGTCATCGCGCGCCAAGCGTAAACGGTACATTCGTACCAATACCGTTCGAATTGAAAAGTCCTGTGCCCTGTAGCCCTGAATCGCCTCCCGTGAGGGGCGCGCCTTTCAGATGTCTATACACCTCAGAATCAGGGGCTTGCAAGGAGTCCACTGGTGCGATGTATCCACTCCCCCACGGCAGTTGTTGGCAATAAACCTGCTGACCGGCAGATTTGCGAACGAACAGCACGTGCACACTTTCAACATAATCAATCAACAACAACCTAATTTGACACAATGATATCACTTTGGTATCATGGTATTTGCGATACGCAACTCTATCATTTATGTGAGACTTGACTTTTCCACATGGAACTTCCTGCCATGAATGTAATACCTCCATATAGGAAAATAGGCAGCTGAATGCAGGTTGTAGGGAATGCTTCTCCCTTGACGCTAATACCACCCAGCGATTAATCTCCCCGCCCCTAGAGCAAGGAAGCTGCCTGAATCCCCCAAAACACCGCGCGGGACACGGGCTTTTCCTGAAATGAATTCACCGGCGTGCCTAGGCACGCTGCTTCGCTGTGCGGTAACTATTCTTGAAGCCTCGTTCCTCCTTCCAGATTCAAAAATCAGTCATCTTTGCCCTGATGCTGCGCGAGGCCCGTGCCCGTTTCGGCGACCGCCGCATGGGCGCGGTCTGGACCCTGATCGAGCCGATCTGCCACCTGCTGATCTTTACCCTGCTGTTCTCGCTGATTCGCGGCCGCACCGTCTCCGGCGTTGAATACCCGGTATTCGTGCTGGTGGGGATGGCACCCTTCCTGCTCTACCGCAATACCGCCCTGCGGCTGATGGACAGCTTGCGGGAAAACCGTTCGCTATTCGCCTATAAACAGATCAAGCCGCTGGATACCTATGTCGCTCGAGTGCTGGTGGAAACCTGCATCAGCGCTACGGTCTACGCGATCCTGGTGTTCGGTTTCGCCTGGTACGGCTTCGACATGTCGATACACAGCCCACTTCAATGGGTGGCGACATTGGCTCTCGGCCTGCTATTTGCCTTTGGCCTGGGCATGTTGTTAGCACTGATCACCCACGCTCTTCCCAGCCTGAAGGTGATCATCCGGATGGCCTTCTTCCCGCTCTACTTCATTTCCGGCGTGCTCTTGCCGGCAGCCTACCTGCCACAAGCCATGATGCCCCTGCTCCTGCTGAACCCGTTCTTGCACCTGGTCGAACTGATCCGTGCCGAAGTACTGCCGCACTACACCCCAGTCGATGGCGTGTCTGAAACCTACGTGATCACGTTCACCATGATCTTGCTATTCGTTGCCCTGGGCAGCTACCGCGCCCGCCGGCTGCACCTCATTTCCACGAAAAACGGCTGAGGACAGGCAACGTGTTCGAACTCAAGAATGTCACCAAATCCTACCTGACCCCTAAAGGGCGTCGGTTTGTGTTCCGCAACCTGTCACTGTCGATTCCACCGGGCAAGAACATTGGCCTGATCGGCCGCAACGGTGCAGGCAAGTCGACCCTGATGCGCCTGCTCGGCGGTGCCGACATCCCGGACTCCGGCACCATCGTCACCGACCAGAGCATTTCCTGGCCAGTGGGCCTGTCAGGTGGTTTTCAGGGCAGCATGACCGGGCGCGACAACATCAAGTTCGTCTGCAGGGTCTACGGCGCCGAAGGCGAAGCCATGCGCGAGAAGGTCCGTTACGTCCAGGAGTTCGCCGAAATCGGCGACTGGATCGATGAACCGATCAAGACCTACTCCTCCGGCATGCGCTCACGCGTGGCCTTCGGCCTGAGCATGGCCTTCGACTTCGACTACTACCTGATCGACGAAGTGATGTCGGTGGGTGACGCGCAGTTCAAGCGCAAATGCGCCGAAGTCTTCCGGGAAAAACTGCAGCAATCGAAAGTGGTGCTGGTTACCCACACCATGCCCGAAGTCGAAAAAATCTGCGACATCGTCCTGCTGGTACGCGATGGCGGCATCCAGATCTACGAGGACGTCGCCGAAGGCATCAAGGCCTACAACACCTGATCCCCCCCCTTATATCGCAGCACCGTTCCACTTCAAGGATGCATCACATATGAGCAGTACGGGTAAACTCAAGGGCTGGCGCCTGGCAATCGGCCTGGTGGTCCTGCCACTGGCCCTGGCGGCCATCTACTACGGCATATTCGCCATCGACCGCTATGTCAGCTCCGCCCAGGTGGTGGTCCGCCAGGATGGCGGCAACCAGGGTGCGGCAGTGCCCGGGCTGGCAACCCTGCTGACCGGCACCAACCCGGCCTCCCGGGAAGAGACCCTCTACCTGCGCGAGTACATCGTGTCCATGGACATGATGCTGCTGCTGGAAGAGCGCCTGCACTGGATCGAGCAATATGCCGCCCAGCGTCGCGACATGTTCTTCTGGCTGGACCAGGACGCCGAGCGCGAAGACCTGCTCAAGTACTACCAGCGCATGGTCTCGGCGCACTATGACGAAACCACCGGCCTGCTGCGGGTCGAGGTGCAAGCCTTTACCCCTGAGCTGTCGGAGCAGATGCTGCGCACCATCCTTGGCGCCAGCGAACACTTCGTCAACGAAGTCAGCCACAGTATCGCCCGCGAGCAAATGGCCTTCGCCCGAAGCGAACTGGAAACGGTGCGGACCAACTACGCCGAGCGCAAGACCGAACTGCTCGACTTCCAGTATGACAACAAGGTATTGGACGGCGGCAACACCGCACAGAGCCGTGCCACCATCATTGCCGACCTGGAAGGCCAGTACACCAAGGAGCAGGCAGTGCTCACCGAAATGCTGTTCAAGCTGCGGGCCGACTCGCCCCAGGTCAGACAGCAAAAGCAGAAAGTCACCGCCATCACCCAGCAACTGGCCAAGGAAAAACGCCTGCTGGTCTCCTCGCCCGATGGCTCCCAGTTGAACGTGGTCGCCTCGCGCTTCCAGCAACTGACCCTGGACGCCGGCATCGCCGAAGAAAGCTACAAGACAGCCGTCGCCGCCCTCGACAACGCTCGTATCGAGGCCAGCAAAAAGATCCGCACCCTGGTCACCGTGGTCAGTCCGAACACCCCACAACTGGCCCTGTACCCAGAGCGTTTGTACAACCTGGCAACCATCCTGCTGGGCCTGCTCATGCTGTACGGCATAACCCGCTTCATCCTGGCTTCGATCGAGGATCATCGTGATTAAATCCCCTGCTGTCTCCCCTAAGTTCAACCTGAAACTGGCAGCGCTGGCCCTGGCAACCCTCGGCCTGGCCGGATGTGGCGGCACGCTGTCGGGCGCAGGCCCGTACAAGGGTGATATCGAAACCAAGAACGAGTCGTACAACCTGGTCGAGATCAACGCCAACACCATCGCGCCCTACATGCGCGGTGCCGAGCGCCCCGTACAGTCGAGCATCGCCAAGCCGGTCGCCCCTTCGGCGCACCTGATGGCTGGCGACACCCTTAGCGTGCTGATCACCGACAACGCACCGGAAGGCTCGGCCCTGTTCGCGCCACTGTCCACCGGCGGCACCCAGCTCAAGACCCGCATCGACGACCAGGGCATGATCTCCCTGCCCTACGTCGGTCGTCAGTTCGTCGCCGGCATGACCCTCAACCAGGTTGAGAACATGATCCGCAAGCAGCTCAAAGGCGTGACCACCGACGTGCAGACCCACGTCGAACTGGTCGGCGACCTGTCGGGCTCGGTACTGGTCGCCGGCGCGGTCAAGTCCCCTGGCCGCTTCAGCACCCTGCAAGGTCCGCTGACCCTGCTCGACGCCGTCAACCAGGCCGGCGGCCCGGTACTGGAACCACACCTGGTCAACGTCACTGTACGCACCGGCAGCCAGGTCCAGCAGTTCAACTATGAAGACGTACTGGCCGGCAACAACATGGTGCTGCGCCCGAACTCGGAAGTGGTCCTGGACCGTGCACGCCAGCGCTTTGTTGCCATGGGCGCCGTCGGTGAGCCCGGCCTGAAGGACATGCCGGCACAGAACACCAGCCTGCTGGATGCATTGGGCAGTGTCGGCGGCCTGCGGGAAGCCAATGCCAACCCGGAAGGTGTATTCGTATTCCGCATGGGTGAAGCGTCCAACCCGAAACCTACGGTTCTTCGCTTGGACATGCGTGATCCGGCGGCAGTGTTCTATGCCCGTCAGATCATGATCAAGCCAGATGACACCATCTATGTAACCAACGCAGCAATTTACGAGTGGCAAAAGGTTATTTCGCCAATTGTGCAGACCATGCTGCTGGGTAACGCCACTGGCGCTTACAAGTAACTTTGATTTTTGATCACCATTAGGGAATTTTCATGATCCCGGCATTAGTTTCTGGCGGCTCCAGCTCCCGGTTCTGGCTGCCGTCTCTTGCGATGCACCCGAAGCACTGCCTGACACTCAGTGCTGGCCGGCTATCGCGCCTGGCGGAAATCTAGGATGGAGCACTACCCCCATTGCGACCAGCAATGAAGAGCATCATTTGCTTGTTGCCGAGCAATGCGGTGCTCTGGGCATTGTACTCAGCACCATCCTACTCGAGGTGACCGGGAGAAATACGGCGCCAGCCATCGCTGGCGCCGTACTGACTGCACTTCACGTTTCGTCCATGCTGGTCCGTCGAATACTGAACAAGGCGCTGTTCCGACCAAACAGACCTATACACCCAACCCAGAATCAGGAAATATAAATGAAGATAGGAATAATAGGGTCGGAAGCTACTCGTGGAATATTTCTGTTCAACTCTATCGGAACAACGCTGTATAAGACGGATATTTTAAGCTACCAAACGACTTGCATCAGCAATGTAAAACCGCCCATTAAAAAAGGCATCGACCTGACATCACTATCAGCTTGGGACAGGAAGATGATCGAGAACAACCTGTACAAAGTATGGATGCAGAGACTGAAAGATTTCTCGCCATCCGTCGTGATCTTCGATTTTGTCTCAGACGTGATGTATTCGAGCATCCCTTATGCAGGCAGCGAGATAACAAAGAACCCTATCATCCTGAAGCACTTTAAAAATGATCTGGCCGACCAGGCATCCATACACCTCAATGAAGAAACTTTCTTCAGTAGCTGGCTGGCTGCCGCGGAACTGCTTATCAAGACCGCCAAGGAGATATGCCCCAAAGCGCTGATTGTCCTGCACAGCGCACAACTGCTTAACACTTACGTTGACAAAGAAGGCATTCCGAGAAAAGTCCGAAACAATGACTACGAAACCAAGAATGGTCTTCTGGCAAGAATAAACATCGAAGCAGAGCGCCTGGCTGACATCACCATCAAAAGTGATCCGCTCAAGTTTCACGGACAAGAACTACATCCGTGGGGAATCGGGGTTGCGAAGTATGAAACCAAGTACAATACGCACATGCTTGGAGTCCTTGCCAACAAATTACTAGAACACAAATTCGGCGAGATTGAATAAGAATGGAAACGACAAAAGTTGCAGTTGTTGGAGCATGTGTAACCAGAGACTGCTTCAACAGGAGCTTCGTCCCTTTCTATCGGGAAAATTTCGAGTGCGTCTCCACTGTCTGGCAATCATCCTTTATTTCTCTTGTCTCGCCGCCGACTAAGGTAGCCGACCAAGAGCTTGCTGGACGACTGAATGACAAGCAGTTGGCTTACCTGAAAGAAGACATCGAGAAGGAGCATATCAGGAAGCTTGTTGCGCAGAAGCCGGATTACATCATCCTGGATCTATATGCCGATACGCATTACGGGACCTGCCTCATCAATGGCACCCCTGTGACATGCAACCCCAACAGCCTAATGAAGACAAATTTCTACAAACTGAACAAGGACAACCTGACCGCTAGCAACCTGCTCAACTCTCCGGAACAATTTTCAAAGGTCAAGGATGCGTTCTACCGATTCATAGAGCTCATGCAGCACTCGCTGCCTAATGCTCGCGTTATCCTTCACCTATTCGAGTTCACGGACGCCTATATCAACAAGAAGGGAGAGAGCATCAAGTTTGAAGGTTCGAAATACGCGTACATAGAGAAAGCCAACACTCTATTGAACAAATTTTATGCTGAAGTTCTTAAGGAGAGAGAAATCACTACCATAGATATGCGCGACAGGTACTACCTGGGTGACGAAGGCTACCCATTTGGCTTGGAGCCCTATCACTTCGAAAGACAGTACCAACTAGATTTCATCAGTAAATTTTCACTCATCTGCCACAAAGATAAACTGAGTAGCGGAAAATAATCGGTGCTCTGGCGAGTTCCAGCTCCGCACCCTTTTGTCCCTGTAATAAAATTTGAAGGATCAAGCATGTCTAATGAAAGCGACTTTTTCGGCGAATTCTCAGCCGTAGGCAACACATTTGACGGAGTACCTCCCACCTTCCATGGCAAAAACTCTCTTAACTTCAAGGGGTTGGATTGCCGCATAATACTAGGTGAAAACGTTACTTTCGAAAATGTTCGCATAGAAATGCTTGGCGGCAGCGCATCCCTAATCGTGGGTGACAACGTCAAACTCAATGGACTGATTCAAATAGCCCCGAACAGTAAGATTGAAATCGGGGAAAATACTGTCTTCAATCGACTGTCTCATCTGAGCGCTTGGGAAGGCGCCTCGATACAGATAGGTAAAAGCTGTCTCTGCTCCAATGTGGAAATCAGAACATCTGATATGCACTCCATCGTGGACCTGATCAGTGGTGACAGGATCAACCCTGCCAAGAGCACCGTCATTGAAGATCACGTTTGGCTCGGTGAAAGCGTAACCGTTTACAAAGGCGTCACTGTCGGCCATGGCTCTATTGTGGGCGGCCATTCCGTCGTAACCTCCTCCGTGCCGAGTTATACAGCGGTTACCGGTGTTCCGGCCAAGATCATCAAAAGCCGGGTGAGTTGGCAGCGAGAGCTGATCCCGACTTTCCCACTGGAGGCCACACCATTGCCTCAGAAGATAGCGAGCAAAGAAGATATGGCGCAGATCATCAAGGATGGTCAGGCCAAAGAGCTCATTTTCGATATCGATTTGTTCATGAAGAACACAGGCACCAACTTCGAGGATCTCGAGGGGTACGCGCAGTTTTATTATGCAAGATCCCAGTATCTTTTCGGAAACTTCAAGACTGCAAGAAAGCTTCTGCAGACCGTCATATACAAAAATCCCAAGCACAAGACCGCCATCGAACTGCTTGGAAAAATACCTGCTGAGCTATAAGCTTCCGAGAGCGAATGCTTGGCGAGTCAATCGCCAAGCATCTCAACGGCATGGAAATCTAAAGTTTCGACAAAGCTAGCGATAGCTCAGAGTTCGGACCAATCCATTGTTCTCAAGAACGGAGTTCTTTAAATATGGGCGAAGTGCTCGGAAAAGCCCCTCTCAGCGCCAAAAGCATAGTAACGTTCGAGTTCACCGCCACGGGGATCAGGATCCTCATCCCATCAGATCAAAAAGCCAAAGATCCAGCTTTGGCTCTTGAGCATACAAAGTCCGGAAAAACCTGGAACATAGAGAAAACGGCAAGTGGCGTACACAGTGAGACCTGGCTAGTACCGTTCAAGGCACTTGAACTCAACGGTTCTTATCAGTTTCGTTATATCGACAAGAGCAGTAGCTCCAGTCGCGTGCTCGGAAAAGAATTAGCACCCTCTTTGAAATCGGATGCCGAGCGCTTTATGCAACGCACGTTTTTCCCGAGAGCGGGCGAACTTCACAATGCGGAATTATATGTTCCCTATACAAAAAAAAGCGCTAGACTGCGCGTCCGCAAAGCCTTCGCTCACGTTGAAAACGTAAAGTCCCTGGAACACCTCACCGTCAAGTCCATCACCCAGAAAAATGACGAATTCAGAATTATCGGAACCGCCTTTGTTCCGGGAATCCCCTCTCTTGATCTGAAGCCCTTTCTTATTTTGAGAAATGAATCGGAAGATGAAGTTCTGCGTATTCCTGGGGAAAGAAAACGCAGCATGGGCAATCAAAATCGATACGGCTTCCCCGATTGTGACTACACCGACTCTGGCTATCTGTTCCGCATCCCCAAGACGGACTTCTCCACCAACGAAAGATTGAAAGCCCCCAGTCGATTGAAGGTCT
This sequence comes from Pseudomonas sp. Irchel s3h17, assembly GCF_900187505.1. GTDB lineage: Bacteria > Pseudomonadota > Gammaproteobacteria > Pseudomonadales > Pseudomonadaceae > Aquipseudomonas. The sequence continues at coordinate 3,376 of NZ_FYDL01000007.1, read as the reverse complement.
GCATCTCTCTTGTTTCCGAAGATGGCGCGAGCTACGAAAAGACGCTGAAATCCACACCCGCGTCCTTGAATTCAAAGCTACGCACAATTGTTTCAATGAAAGGTTTTGCAAGCAATCATATTCTATCCGTCATTTCGGCAGCGGCGAACGATGAGATTTTCATCACTCACCGGATTGAAGAAGATGTACTGTCTCGTTTCAACAAATTCAAACGAGCTCTGGCATACAAAGCCTACAACACGCTAGGGAAGCCGGAGTCAGACGCTTGGCTGCTGTATGAATTCGAGTCTTCCGCAGCGCAAGATAATGCCTTGGCACTGTTTGAGAGCCTGCGAAGCAACAGAAAGGACCTGAATGTAAAGTTCATCATTGATCGCCGCAGCCCTGATGCAGCCAAGCTGAAGAGGCATGGGCGTAACGTCATTGCCAAATATAGTCTCAGGCATTACTGGTCACTTCTAACCGCACGAATTCTCGTCTCCTCCCAATCTCGCTACCATGGATACCGCCTAGCCCCGCCCAAGAGTGACCCCATTGGCAGGCAAATGGCCAAAAAGCCTTTCGTCTTTCTGCAGCATGGCGTTATCGCCCTGAAGAAAATCTCGTTCCATAGAAGCAATCCGCGAGTAGCCTGCGACCTATTCTTTTCCTCAACAAAGCTCGAGCAGGGAATCATATGTCGTGAATATGGATATGAGCCACACGAGGTTCCAGTGGTAGGGCTTCCTCGATTTGATAAGCTCGTAGACAGGTCTGACTCGGCCAATGAAATCTTGATCATGCCGACATGGCGGAAATGGCTACAGCGCGCGAATAGCCATAGCTTTAAGTCCAGCGACTTCTTCAGAAACTACATATCCTTCCTAAAGAACAAGGAGCTCTCCGATACTTGCAGCCGCCATGGAATAAAACTCAAGTTTTATCTACACCCCATGATCTCCAAACATATCGACTGCTTTACGGATCTACCTCCACATGTCGAGATCGTGTCAAACGGACAAGAGCCGATCAACGAACTCATGATGAAGGCGAGAATGCTGGTAACCGACTACTCTTCGATTGCCTGGGACTTCATGTATATGAAAAAACCCGTGGCTTTTTTTCACTTCGACTTGCCGGCCTATGACGAAGCCCATGGTGCCTATTTCGACTTGAAAAATGACTTGGGGCGTTCTTCAGCAAAAAACCCGAATGAGTTGACTGCATTAATCAATAGCTGGGCGCACGGTGAAACATGGCCTGCGCCTACGATAAATGAATTCCTTCACACGGACCGAAACAACTGCTCACGGGCGATTGAAGTCATTGAGGAACTGTTGGCAAAAGGCTGACCGCAAACGGGGCAGGTCCGGGATTTGCCCCTCTGACCTGCAAGCGCGCCATACCTCCAATTGTCATGATGGACAGCACAGTCAGCCAAGCATATTGGCAAGTAACTCCATGGCAGTACGCACATCATATATTCCACTGAAGCCATGTGTGGAGTTCGCTCTAGTGCGTGGTCTTGCTCTGCGTATCGTAGATTGTTTCAGTTGCTAGTCAGATAGCCGATGGCATTGCCCAAGGCGTTTTGGGCGGCAACCTGGGGCTAAGCCGCCCTCTCAACTGGCCCAGCACCTGCAGGCTGCGCTCCTGGCGACCGACTTGCCGTAGTACCAACTCTGAACCTTCCACACGGTACCTGCCGTCAGCAGCACTAGCAGCATGCCAGCAATGACCGCCTTCTAGCGCTGCGGAACTCACGGCACACCCTTGAAAAAGATATGGCGACCGAGCTTCAGTATCTGCCTGGTACCGATAACCCAGACCGAGTGCTTTGGGCATGGCGGTAGCGTAATAGTGTGTGACCCCACCGGCACGGTACCGACGATAACCTGGTCAGCAACAATCTTTGTTTGAGCAAACTCGCGGGAGGGATCAGCTTCGACCCGCTAAGATAGGCGCAATCCGGGTCGCTCTTGCTCCAACAACTGAACTGCTACGGCTTCTGACACACACCGGCATAACCTTCCCCCTGCCAGGACCTGCCCGTGCCTTCGTTCAAGCGGCTGCAGATCGTCCAGGTCACTACAAGTCCGACCTGCCACCCCCTCCCCGCGCGCCTAACCCCGCAACGCGCGCGAATGTCCCGCGCACTATCAGTAGAGACCCTGTTTTTCTCCAGACAAAAAATACCACTGAGTGGCGGGCATTGGTCATGACGTGTAATAATCGACCTCAATTATCGACGAACAACATTGGCAATTTAGGGCTTTAAATGAAGCAAAATCCAATCACCTTAAATTCAATCTCATCATACAAAGATGAAAACAACAACGAAATAATATGCGAAGAAGAAATACCAACCTGCAAGGTAGTATTTCTCGGGAAAAACAATAAGCTCATTGTAAAAAAAGGCTCAAGAATAAAAGGGGGTGTTTATTTCGACTGTGACAATGGAGTTTGCAACATAGGAAAAAATCGATTTAAAGGGGTTATAAGACTAGGGCAAGACTGCACAATCAACATAGATGACCAAGTAACATGCACAAATACTTGCTTAATCACCACAGCAGAAGGAATTACTGTAACAATTGGTGAAGACTGCATGCTGGCGTCCGAAATACAGATACGCGCAGATGATGGACATCCAATTTTTGACGTCTCCACTGGAAAGCGTGTGAACATGCCGAAATCGGTTTCTATTGGGCCGCACTCATGGATAGGAGGTAGAGTGGCGATCTTAAGCGGTGCCCAGATTGGCGAAGGGAGCGTAATAGGTTTCGGTAGCGTCGTGAAAGGGAAGATTCCTAATAACTGCGTTGCAGTTGGCGCACCTGCAAAGGTAGTCAGAAAAAACATTGCATGGGAGCGCCCTCACTTGAGCCATGTCGAGCCTTACTACAAACCAGACGCGTCATTCGTCAAGAAGTCGAAGTACTGGAAAAACACCGTTGACAATCCACAATACTCATAAAACTTGGATGAATCACGCTACTATTGAAGAGTTTTGAATTGCACCTGCAGGCGAAGGCGAGTAATTGTCGAACAGCTACAGCACCCCATTGGTACCATTTACAATAAAATTGTAGCTGTCAACCGATCTGCGCAGGTAATCTCTGCCTAGCTCCGACCAGATTAGCAGACCCAGGAAGACGTGCACGTTCCGTGCGCCAGCAGTAGACTTTGAAGTTAATGGCATATACTTACTTCCATGTCTAGTCCTGAAATCGGGTTACATCTGCTTCAGTCGTAAACGCCCGATGCACCGTATCCGATCCATGAACTACACCTACCGCCAGAAGCGCTTCGTGTTTACCGTGGCATTTCTGGCGAGCAGTTCCATGGCAGCAGCGCTTCATAGTCTTCAATCGACTGCGCATGCGGCAAGCGCTCC
>NZ_FYDL01000044.1 GCF_900187505.1 Pseudomonas sp. Irchel s3h17 | reverse complement strand
TGGGTGACGCGGACCCAGCAGGAGCTGTGCTCGAAGGCCTGGCTGGTGTTGTCCGGGCGGAAGCGGTGTTCGTAGGCTTCGTTTTCGCGGTCCCAGGGGAAGCAGACCTTGACCCGGCCCCATTCGTCGCAATAGATCTCCTCGCCCGGCGGGCCGACCACGGTGGCGATCTGCGGGCCGTCGATGCGTGGTTTGTTGCGCAGCGGGGCTTTCCAGTCGGCGTCCCCGCGGATCGCCGTGGCGCTGAACTGGTAGGCGGTGCCGTGCTCGCTGGCGCTGGCGTCTTCCTGCTGGCTGCTGTGTTGTTGGCCGGTGTGGTGGAGGCTGAGGGTGCGCCAGCGGGTGATGAAGTCTTCGCGCGGGTGTTCGGTCAGCCCGAAGGCCAGGCCCGGTTGCAGGCGCGCGTCGTCGCCTTCGAGGTGGGCCAGCCGGGCGTCGTTGCGCAGGGCGGCGAGGCGGGTCTGGGTGAAGGGTTTGCCGGCGGCATCGCGTTTGTAGCGGCCGGGGTAGTCGTAGCGTTCGTAGTCCTTGTGCTGGTTGTTCAGCTCGCGCCCGCCGTCGGCGCGGTGTTGCAGGTTGTAGCGCGGGTGGCTGAAGGTGTAGTCGCGCTGCACCTGGCGTGCGCTGCGGACCTGCTCGGTGTAGTGGAAACGCTGCAGGGCCGGTTCCGGCGAGTCGCCGCCGCCCATGGGCTGGTAGCGCACGTTGCAATCTTCGTCAGTGCCGATGCTGCCGAGGCCGCCGACGCGGTCGGTGAGGATCAGGCGGTGGCCGTCGGCACGGTGCTCGAAGCAGTAGAGCAGGCCTTCTTCGGCGGCCAGCCGGTCGATGAAGTCGAGGTCGGTTTCCCCGGCCTGGACGCAGTATTCGCGGGGCTGGTGGTCGAAGCAGATGATCGGTTGCACATCGCCCAGGCGCTGGGTCTTGAGCACGGCAGCAATGATCTCGGGCACGGTCTTGCCCTGGAAAATCCGCCAGTTGGAGCACAGCCCCGCGCGGGCCAGCACCGGTTCGACCACGGCGCGATAGCGGGTGCGGCGAAAACCGGTGTCGCCCTGGCTGAACAGGCTGACCAGGCCGTGCACATAACGCACCGCGGTCTCGCCGCGCCACAGGGTGAACAGGGCCGGCAGGTCGAGCACGCGGTTGAAGTCGATGGCCGGGTCGTGGCTGGCCAGGTCCAGGGTCAGCTTGAAGGGTCGGGACAGGCCCTCTTCCAGCTCGAACTCGACCACCTCGAAGGC
>NZ_FYDL01000013.1 GCF_900187505.1 Pseudomonas sp. Irchel s3h17 | reverse complement strand
GAATTTCTTGACGACCATAGAGCATTGGAACCACCTGATCCCATCCCGAACTCAGCAGTGAAACGATGCATCGCCGATGGTAGTGTGGGGTTTCCCCATGTGAGAGTAGGTCATCGTCAAGATTAAATTCCGAAACCCCTATCTGCGTACGCAGGTAGGGGTTTTGTTTTTGTGCGTGAAAAAGTTTCCACTCGCTTGCCATCGCACCGGACTGCTTCAGGCTGTCACAGGCACCTGACAATGCTAAGGTTCGACCCTGGCTTTTGCACATTTCCAAGGAAGCTCTCATGGCGGACGCCTCGCTGCTCAGCGCTGGCTTTATGGTGGTCCACGGCAATCGCCTGGATGAACTGCGTAGTCTGGTAGTCAGTTGGATGCGGCGTTATCCGCTCGCGCCCCTGGAAAATGAAATTGCTCTGGTGCAGAGCAACGGCATCGCCCAATGGCTGAAGTTGGCCTTGGCCGAAGACCCTGAAGACGACGATATGGGCGGCTGCGGCATTGCAGCGGCCATAGATGTGCAGTTGCCTGGCAGCTTTATGTGGCAACTCTATCGGTTGGTGCTGGGACGCGACGAGATCCCCGCCAAGTCCTTGCTGGACAAGGCGCCACTGACCTGGCGTTTGATGCGATTGCTGCCGGAATTGATCAATCAGCCGCACTTCGAGCCCCTGCAGCGCTTCCTGACCAACGACACCGATCTGCGCAAGCGCTATCAATTGGCTGAGCGCCTGGCGGACTTGTTCGACCAGTATCAGGTCTACCGTGCGGACTGGCTGGAAGACTGGGCAGCAGGACGTCATCAGCTTCGTAATGGCCGAGGCGAGAGCAAGCCGCTGACACCGGCTAACTGTTGGCAGGCCGAGTTGTGGCGTGCGTTGCTGCTGGATGTGGGAGAACAAGGCATGGCGCAAAGTCGTGCCGGTGTTCACCAGCGGTTCATTGAAACCATCACCCGCCTGGACACCGCCCCCCGTGGCTTGCCGTCCCGGGTCATCGTTTTCGGTATCTCTTCGTTGCCCGCTCAAGCCCTGGAAGCCCTCGCTGGATTGGCGCGTTTCAGCCAGGTCCTGTTGTGCGTGCATAACCCATGTCGTCACCATTGGGCAGACATCGTCGCCGATAAAGACCTGTTAAGGCACCAATACAAACGTCAGGCACGCAAGGCCGGCATGCCCGTTGTGCTTGACCCGCAGACCCTGCACCAGCACGCACACCCATTGCTGGCGGCCTGGGGCAAGCAAGGTCGTGACTACATCAACCTGCTCGACAGCTATGACGACCCCAACAGCTACCGCTCGGCATTTCGCGACGGCCGCATCGACCTGTTCAGCGACAACCCGCCGTTCACCCTGCTCAACCAACTGCAGGACGACATCCTGGAGTTGCGTCCGCTGAATGAAACCCGCCAGCTGTGGCCGGCCATCGACCTCACGCAGGACGATTCGATTCGTTTTCACATTGCCCATAGCGCACAACGTGAAGTGGAGATTCTCCATGACCAGCTGCTTGCGCGCTTCAGTGCCAACCCTCAGTTGCGCCCACGGGATGTGATTGTGATGGTGCCGGACATCGACAGCTACGCGCCTCACATTCGGGCGGTATTCGGCCAGCTTGAACGCGAGGATCGGCGCTTTATCCCGTTCACCCTGACGGATCAGGGCCAGCGTGGCCGTGACCCGCTGCTGATTGCCGTCGAGCATTTGCTCAAGTTGCCCGATAGCCGATTCCCGGTCAGTGAAATCCTCGACTTGCTCGACGTGCCCGCCTTGCGGGCCCGATTCGGGGTACAAGAGCGCGACCTGCCGACGCTGCATCGCTGGATAGAAGGCGCGGGTGTTCGCTGGGGCATGAGTGCCGAACAGCGTGCGGGCCTGGGGCTACCGGGTGAGCTCGAGCAAAACAGTTGGCGCTTTGGCTTGCGCCGCATGCTGCTGGGCTATGCCGTGGGCAGTGGCGAGGCCTGCGATGGCATCGAACCCTACGATGAAATCGGCGGCCTGGATGCGGCCCTGATCGGCCCGTTGGTGGCCTTGCTCGATGCCTTGCAGATTGCTCACCAGGAGTTGTCACGACCGGCGTCGCCCGAGCAATGGGGCGTGCGCCTGCAAGCCTTGATGCAGGTATTTTTCCTGGCCAGCAATGAGCACGACGACTACCTGCTCGCCCAGCTCGAGTTACTGCGCGAAACCTGGCTGGAGACCTGCGAGTCGGTTGGCCTGCACGACGAGCTGCCGCTGACCGTCGTGCGTGAAGCCTGGTTGGCCGGCCTCGATCAAGGGCGCTTGTCCCAGCGGTTCCTGGCCGGCGCAGTGAATTTCTGCACCTTGATGCCGATGCGCGCCATCCCGTTCAAGCTGGTATGCCTGCTGGGCATGAACGACGGTGACTACCCGCGTGCGCAACCGCCACTGGACTTCGACCTGATGGGCAGCGACTACCGTCCCGGTGACCGTTCGCGGCGAGAAGACGATCGCTACCTGCTGCTCGAAGCCTTGCTCTCGGCTCGCGATCAGCTCTACATCAGTTGGGTCGGACGCAGTATTCGCGACAACAGCGAGCGCCCGGCATCGGTGCTCATCGGTCAGTTGCGTGATCACCTGGCCAATGGCTGGAAACGTGTGGATGAAGATCAAGAGTTGTTGGCGGCGATGACCCAGGAGCATCCACTGCAGCCCTTCAGTGCACGTTATTTCCATGAAGGTGATCAGCTGTTCAGCTACGCCCGGGAATGGCAGCTATTGCATGAGGATCGCCCTCACTCCCAGGCGCCGGTCCTGCTGGATCCCTATGTTCAGGAAGAGCCGCTGAGCCTGGCGCAGCTTCAGGATTTCCTGCGCCACCCAGTGCGGCACTTTTTCAGTCAGCGCCTCAAAGTGTTTTTCGAATCGGCGCAGGCACCCCTGGAAGACGAAGAGCCCTTTGTGCTCGATGCCCTGCAGCGCTACAGCCTGAGCGACAGCTTGCTGGAAGCGGCGCTGAGCCATCCGGATCAACCCGAGCAAGCCTTGCAGCTCCAGGCCCAGCGCTTGCAACACAGTGGCTTGCTGCCAATGGCCGGCTTCGGTGAGTGCCTGCAGCGTGAGTTGATCGAGCCGCTGCCGGATCTGGTGCAGCGTTATCAACAGCTGCTGGCGTTGTGGCCCACACCGAACACCAGCGCGCTGCCGGTTTCGCTGCAGCTCAATGGCGTGAGTCTGGAGGGCTGGCTCAGCGGGCTCCATCAGCGGGCCGACGGTGGCTTTTTGTCGGTCACGACGATCCCCAACAGCATTGGTTCGATCAAGACGCGCAAATGGCATCGGCTGACCCGGCCGTGGATCAACCATCTGGTGGCTTGCGCGTGCGGCTTGCCGATGACCACGGGCCTGGTCGCCAGTGACGACACCCTGCTACTGGCCCCGCTGGATGAACACTCCGCGCGGCAGATCCTTGGCGATCTGCTGCAGGCCTGGCAGTCGGGCATGCGTCAGCCCCTGCCGGTGGCGGTCAAGACGGCGTTCGCCTGGCTGGGCCAGACTGATCCGGTCAAAGCACAGGCTGCGGCTCGCAAGGCCTACGAGGGCGATGGCTTGACCAGCGAAGGCGAGCGCCGGGAAAGCCCTGCGTTGGCACGCCAGTTCGCCGATTACAACGCCCTGATTGCCGATGAAACCTTTGAGGCCTGGTGTGACGCGCTCTACCGTCCGCTGCTCGAAGCGTCCTGGCGTTCCGTGACCCGCGAGGAATCGCCCGCATGACAGCAACAGTCCCCCTGGCATTAGCCTTCCCGCTTCGCGGTAGCCAACTGATCGAAGCCAGCGCCGGTACCGGCAAGACCTTCACCATTTCGGCGCTGTATCTGCGCCTGGTGCTGGGGCACGGCGATCAGCTCAGCGGTTTTGGCCGCGAACTGCTGCCGCCGCAAATCCTCGTGGTGACCTTCACCGATGCGGCCACCAAGGAGTTGCGCGAGCGTATCCGCACCCGACTGGCGGAGGCCGCCCGGTTCTTCCGCGACGAAACACCGGCCCCCGACAGCCTGATCGCCGACTTGCGCGGGCAGTACAGCGTCGAGCAATGGCCCGGCTGTGCGAACCGCCTGGACATCGCCGCGCAATGGATGGATGAGGCCGCCGTTTCGACCATCCACAGTTGGTGCCAACGCATGCTGCGCGAGCACGCATTCGACAGCGGCAGCCTGTTTACCCAATCCCTTGAGACCGATCACAGCGACTTGCTCGGCGAAGTGGTGCGCGATTACTGGCGCCTGTATTGCTATCCGATGCAGGGCGACGCGCTGAACTGGGTGCGGTCCAACTGGGGCGGCCCGGCAGCGTTGTTGTCGCGGGTGCGAGGGCTGTTCGAGAGTGAGCGTGACAGCGCAGAGGGCAAGGCACCGGCCGAGTTGATTGGCGAGTGCTTGCAGGCACGACGTGAGGCGCTGGTAGCGCTCAAGGCACCCTGGGTGCAATGGGCTCCCGAGTTGCGTGACATCTGCCTGCAGGGCGTGGCGAGCAAGGCCGTTGACGGTCGCAAGATGCAAGCCCGTTACTTCGAGCCCTGGTTCGAGAAAATCAGTGCCTGGGCCGAGGATGAAAGCCTTGAGCAATTGGACATCGGCACCGGCTTCACTCGCCTGACCCCCGATGGCATGGCCGAAGCCTGGAAAGGCCAGGCCCCCACTCATCCGGGGCTGGACGCCATGTCCGGCTTGAAAGCCCATCTGGATGCACTGCCGACGCCGGACGCCGGGGTGTTGAAACATGCGGCGCAGTGGATCGGCGCGCGCTTTGAACATGAGAAACGCCGTCGCGCCGAAATGGGCTTCGACGACATGTTGCTGCGCCTGCGCGCGGCGTTGCAAGCCGAGGGCGGTGAGCGCCTGGCGACCTTGATCCGTGAGCAGTTCCCGGTTGCGTTGATCGATGAGTTCCAGGACACGGATCCGGTGCAGTACCGCATCTTCGAGAGCATCTATCGCATTGAGGACAACAACCCAGAGTGCGGGCTGTTTCTGATCGGCGATCCGAAGCAGGCGATCTATGCATTCCGGGGCGCCGATATCTACACCTACCTGCGGGCACGCCAGGCGACGAGCGGACGCTTGCACACCCTGGGCACCAACTTCCGTTCCAGCCACGGCATGGTCGATGCGGTGAACCATGTGTTCCAGAGGGCTGAATGCCGAGAGCAGGGGCGGGGTGCGTTTCTGTTCCGTGAGCCGGACGGCGAGAACCCCGTCCCCTTTTCGCCGGTAGCGTCCCAGGGCCGCAAAGAGTCGTTGCTGGTCGACGGCCAGGCGGTGCCGGCGCTGAATGTCTGGCAGCTGTCCAGCGAACAACCCTTGTCGGGCGCCGTCTATCGACAGCAACTGGCCGCCGCGTGCGCCAGTGAAATTACCGGATTGCTCAACGGTGGCCAGCAGGGGCGGGCGGGTTTCGTGCGCGACGCGCAAGCGCTCGTGGGCTTGCTGCCGGCCGACATCGCGATTCTGGTGCGCGATGGCAAGGAAGCCCAGGCCGTGCGCAATGAGTTGTCCGCGCGAGGGGTACGCAGTGTCTACCTTTCGGACAAGGACTCAGTGTTCGCCGCCCAGGAAGCCCATGACCTGCTGAGTTGGCTCAAGGCCTGTGCCGAGCCGGATGTCGAGCGTCCGCTACGTGCGGCATTGGCCAGCATCACCCTCAACCTGTCGTTGATAGAGCTGGAACGGTTGAACCAGGACGAGTTGGCCTGGGAACGGCGCGTCATGCAGTTTCGTGCGTATCGGCTGATCTGGCGGACTCAGGGGGTGCTGCCGATGTTGCGGCGCTTGCTCCACGACTTCGAACTGCCTCAGGCGCTGATTGCCCGCAGCGATGGCGAGCGGGTGTTGACCAACCTGCTGCACCTCTCGGAATTGCTGCAACAGGCCGCCGCCGAACTGGATGGCGAGCAGGCCCTGATCCGGCATCTGTCCGAGCACCTGGCGTTGTCCGGGCAGGCCGGTGAGGAGCAGATCCTGCGCCTGGAAAGCGATGAGCAACTGGTCAAGGTGGTCACCATCCACAAGTCCAAGGGCCTTGAGTACCCCTTGGTCTTCCTGCCGTTCATCTGCTCGGCCAAGCCAGTGGACGGCAGTCGCCTGCCGTTGCATTACCACGATGAGCACGGCAAGTCTCAGGTCTCCATGAGCCCGACGCCCGAGCTGATTGCACGGGCCGATCACGAGCGCCTGGCAGAAGACTTGCGGTTGCTCTACGTGGCCCTGACCCGGGCCCGGCATGCGTGCTGGCTCGGCGTCAGCGACCTCAAGCGTGGCAACAGCAACAGCTCGGTACTGCACCTCTCTGCGCTGGGTTATGTGCTCGGCGGGGGCGAACAGCTGGCTGAATCGGCGGGCCTGGCTCGTTGGCTGCGAGACATGCAGCACGACTGCGTGGCACTGAGCGTTGGCGAGATGCCCGAGGCCACCGACGAGCGCTATCACCCACCGCGCAACGAGGCGAAGTTACTCGCACCGCGAGAGCCCAAGCGCAGGGCGGCGGAAAACTGGTGGATCGCCTCCTACAGTGCGCTGCGCATTGGCGACCGCCTGGTGGGTGCTGGCGACGAGGCCCCGGAAAGCCCGCAAGCGCAAAAACTCTTCGATGACGAGCGCCTTGACCCGAACGCCCCCCGTGAGGTGCTCGTCAGTGGCGGCGATATCCATCGTTTTCCCCGTGGGCCGAATCCCGGGACCTTTCTTCATGGCCTGCTGGAGTGGGCCGGCAACGAGGGCTTCAGCGCCGATCACCAGGCCATCGAAGACGCCATTGCCCGCCGTTGCAACCGCCGCGGCTGGGAAGGCTGGATCACGACCCTGAGTGGCTGGCTGGAACACCTGATCCAGGTACCGTTGCGCCTGGGCGCGGACCAATCGCCGGTGGTATTGGGACACTTGACCGAGTACCGGGTGGAGATGGAGTTCTGGTTCGCCAGCCACACCGTCGATGTAGTGAAACTCGATGAGCTGGTGCGGCAATACACCCATGGCGGCGCTGCCCGGGTAGCGGCCGAGCCGGTGAAACTCAATGGCATGTTCAAGGGCTTTATCGACCTGACCTTCGAACACGAGGGGCGCTACTACGTGGCCGACTACAAATCCAACTGGCTGGGTGCCGACGACTCGGCCTACACCGAGCAGGCCATGGAGCAGTCGATGCTCGATCACCGTTATGACCTGCAGTACGTGCTGTACCTGCTGGCGTTGCATCGCCAGCTCAAGGCACGGCTCGCCGACTACGATTACGACCGCCACATGGGCGGCGCCTTGTACCTGTTCCTGCGGGGCACTCAGGCAGCGAGCCAGGGCGTGTATTTCACCCGTCCACCACGCACCTTGATCGAACGCCTGGACCGCTTGTTCCAGGGCCAACCAGAACCCAGGGCCGAAGCCGCCTGGGAGCAGGGTGTATTGCTATGAATCGCTCCTTCGCCGACCTGTTACCCACACCCCTGACGGCCGAGAGCCTGGCGCAACTGGCGCCCCTGAGCCGTGCCGAGGACTTGTTGTTGTTGCTTGAGCGCTGGGTCGAGCGCGGCTGGCTGCGGGCGCTGGACAAGGCCTTTGTCGCCTTCCTCCATGAGCGCGACCCGGGCGGTGATCCCCTGGTGTTGCTGGCGGGGGCATTGACCAGTCACCAGTTGGGGCACGGTCACGTCTGTCTTGACCTGTTCGAGACGCTCAAGGCGCCGGACTTCGCCCTGTCCCTGCCGCCGGAAGGCGAGGTGCAGACCGGCACCCGCTTGTTGCCCTCGCAATTGCTGGAAGCCGTGGAAGGCGCTCACTGGTGCAAGGTGCTGGCGTCAAGCCCGCTGGTGGCGTTGGCCGCCGATGGGCGAGAGGAGGCCCGGCACCGGCCGTTGGTGTTGTCCGGCAAGCGCCTGTACCTGCGCCGGTACTGGGCGTACGAGCGGCGCATCGACAGCGCATTGCGCGAACGGCTGGTGGCCCATGAGCCGGTCGCGGCTGATCTGTCCGAGCGCCTCGACGGGTTGTTTGGGCCGGTCAAGGCCGGTGCCCCGATCGATTGGCAGAAACTGGCCTGTGCCCTGGCCACCCGTGGTGCATTCAGCATCATCACCGGCGGGCCGGGCACCGGTAAAACCACCACCGTCGTGCGCTTGCTGGCGCTGCTCCAGGCACCCGCCGTGGAGGCGCAAAAGCCGTTGCGCATCCGGCTCGCGGCGCCGACCGGCAAGGCCGCTGCGCGGTTGACCGAGTCCATCAGCCAGCAAGTCCGTACGCTGCAGGTCGCCGACAATGTCAGAGACAAGATCCCCTCTGACGTGACCACGGTCCACCGTCTGCTGGGCAGCCGTCCGGGCACCCGGCATTTCCGGCATCACGCTGGCAATCCGCTGCCGCTGGATGTGCTGGTGGTCGACGAGGCGTCGATGATCGACCTGGAAATGATGGCCAACCTGCTCGACGCCTTGCCGGCCCACGCCCGCCTGGTGTTGTTGGGTGACAAGGACCAACTGGCCTCGGTGGAGGCCGGCGCCGTGCTCGGTGACCTGTGTCGCGATGCCGAGGCCGGTTGGTACAGCCCACAGACCCGTGACTGGCTGGAAGCGGTCAGCGGTGAACAGCTGGGCGGCAGCGAGCTGCAGGAGGACCACGATGGCCGTCACCCGCTGGCCCAGCAAGTGGTGATGTTGCGCCACTCGCGGCGCTTCGGTGAGGGCAGCGGCATCGGTCAGCTGGCGCGCTGGGTCAATCAACAGAACGCCGAGCACGCACGGCAGTTGCTGGCGGCCCGTAGCCATGCCGATCTGCATTTGCTGGCGCTCAAGGGCGAGCAGGACAGGGCGCTGGAGCGCCTGCTGCTCGATGGCCAGGGTGACGGCCCGAAAGGGTATCGGCATTACCTGAGCCTGCTGCGCAATCAGCGACCGCCCCTGGACGCCGCCCCCGACGATGGTTGCTGGGAGAACTGGGCCCGCGATGTCTTGCACGCCTTTGATGCGTTCCAGTTGCTGTGCGCCGTGCGCAAGGGACCATGGGGGGTGGAAGGGCTGAATCAGCGCATCACGACAGCGTTGCTCAAGGCCCGACTGATCGACAGCGACCAGCAATGGTACGAAGGTCGGCCCGTGCTGATGACGCGCAACGACTACGGCCTGGGCCTGATGAACGGCGACATCGGCATTGCCCTCAAACTGCCAGAGCGTGATGGGCAGGATGTCGGTCGCCAGGTACTGCGCGTGGCTTTTGCCCGTAACGATGGCCAGGGTGGCGTGCGGTTTGTGCTGCCGAGCCGGCTGAACGATGTGGAAACCGTGTATGCCATGACGGTGCACAAGTCCCAGGGCTCGGAATTCGCCCACACCGCGCTGATCCTTCCGGATGCGCTGAACCCGGTGCTGACCAAGGAACTGATCTACACCGGCATTACCCGGGCCAAGGACTGGTTCAGTCTGATAGAGCCCCGCAGCGGCGTGTTCGAAGAGGCGGTGCGGCGTAAGGTCAAGCGCTTGAGCGGGTTGATGCTGGAGCTGGGTTGATGGCGGTTAAAGATGACTGATCGATCAGCTTTTCCATGGGTCGCGGACGCTGGAAACACCGGATAGTCAGTCGGGCCGCGCACTGCGTGGCCTCGCCGCTGTTTCTGTGCTGTGCTATCGTTGCGGCATCATTTTCGTCACGATCAAAGAGAATTCCTGCATGAAGCTGGCTGTCTGGACGACAGAATGCATGGTGGGCTGGAAGCGATTCTGGCTGGCCGGGATGTTCTGTTTGTTCAGCCTTCCGCTGTTCGCCCAGTCGCAAGCGCCTGTGAGCATGGCCGATCAACGCGCAAAATCCGTCACCCAGGTCGTGCTGGGTATTCTCAGTTATGCGCGCTGGCCGGTAGAACCGACCCGGTTGCGGCTCTGCGTGATCGGGCCCACGGAATACACCGACGACCTGGTCAAGGGCACGACCCAGGCCACCGGGCGCCCGGTGCTCGTGCGCCGCCTGTTGGCCAGCCACCCGGACATTGTCAACGAATGTGATGCGGTCTACCTCGGCAAGTTGACCCCCGAGGAGCGCAACACGCTGTTTGCCGCGCTGACGGGTCGCCCGGTGTTGAGTATCAGCGAGGGCGGCGATCAATGTACGGTCGGCAGCCTGTTCTGCCTGCAGGTTACTGACAGCCATGTGTCATTCGAGGTCAACCTCGACTCGGTCGCTCGCAGCGGCGTGCGCATTCACCCCAGTGTCTTGCAACTGTCGCGCCGTAAACAGGCGGCCCCATGAGCCTGTTCAATAGAAGCGCGCGTCCGACCCTGCGCTCGGTCATTGGCCGTGGCAACCTGATCGTCGCCCTGGTCGGCGTGGCCATGACCAGCATATCTTTGACCGCGCTGGGCGTGCTGGCCTTGCGGGTGTACGCCGATCACAACCTGCACCTGATCGCCCGCTCCATCAGCTACACCGTGGAAGCGGCGGTGGTATTCAACGATAACGTGGCGGCGAACGAGGCGCTGGCATTGATCGCCGCCACGGAAGAAGTGGCCGATGCCCAGGTGTTCGACGCCAGTGGCCAGTTGCTGGCGCGTTGGCAGCGGCCGGAAACCGGACTGGTGTCGGAACTTGAAATGCAGATTTCCCGCGCCCTGCTGGAAGAACCCATCCGCCTGCCCATCATCCATCAGGATCGGCCCGTGGGCAGTATTCTGCTCACCGGACATGGCGCCAGCCTGATGCGCTTCCTGCTCAGCGGCCTGGCCGGGATCGTCCTGTGCACCGTACTGAGTGCCGGGGTGGCGATGTTCCTGGCGCGCCGGCAACTGCAAGGGATCATCGGCCCGTTACGGCGCTGGGCGGATGTCGCCCATGCCGCACGGATCGAGCGCGCGTTTGACCAGCGTGTGCCACCGGCGCGTATCGCCGAACTGGACAGCCTGGGCAATGATTTCAATGCCCTGCTCGATGAGCTGGAGTCCTGGCAGACCAATCTGCAAAGCGAGAACGAAACCCTGGCTCACCAAGCCAGCCACGACAGCCTGACTGGGCTGCCAAACCGGGCCTTCTTCGAAGGCCGCTTGATCCGCGCCTTGCGCAACGGCAGCAAGCACAATCAGCGGGTGGCGGTGCTGTATCTCGACAGTGATCGCTTCAAGGGGATCAACGACAGTTTCGGCCACGCCGCGGGTGATGCAGTGTTGGTGGCGGTGGCTAACCGGGTCCGGGCGCAGTTGCGTGAGGAGGACCTGGTGGCACGCCTGGGTGGCGATGAGTTTGCCGTGCTGCTGACGCCGTTGCACAGGACCGAAGATGCCGAACGGATTGCCGGCAAGATTATAGACAGCATGCAGATGCCGGTTCAGTTGCCAGGCGGCCACTCGGTCCTGACCTCACTGAGCGTGGGCATCGCGATTTTTCCCGATCATGGCACCACCCCCGGCGCCTTGCTCAATGCCGCCGATGCGGCGATGTATCACGCCAAAAGCCTCGCTCGAGGCGGGCAATACACGGCACGGTCGGAGCACCTTGCCGTCAACGTTCAAACCAGGAGCTAACCCCCTTGTTTTCTCTGACTCAGCGTTCCCTTCGACTCTTCACCCTGACCCTGTTCATGGCCATGCTGGCCTTGACCGGGTGCCAGACAGCACCGCAAAAAGGCCTCACCCCCGCGCAAATCACCGTGCTCAAACAACAGGGGTTCGAATTGACCGAGGAAGGCTGGGAGTTCGGTTTGTCGGGCAAGGTGCTGTTTGGCAGTGACGTGGAACGCCTGAACGCCCAAAGCACCGACATCGTCGAGCGGATTGGCAAGGCGCTGCTGGGCGTCGGCATCGAGCGCGTGCGAGTCGATGGCCACACCGACGCCTCGGGCAAGGAAGCCTATAACCAGCAACTGTCCCTGCGCCGGGCCAAGAGTGTGGCCACGGTATTGACCCGCGTTGGCATGCGCGAAGAGAACATTCAACTGCGTGGCCTGGGCAGCAGCGAGCCGGTGGCACCCAACAACAGCGCTGCGGGACGCACCGAGAACCGCCGGGTGGCGATCGTGGTCAGCGCCGACTAGTCGGCGAATCGCATCGTTCGGGTCTCACCCATCAACAGCGCCTGGTTCTGCTCGGTCACGGCGCGGATGTAATCCCACAACAGGGTGATCCGCTTGAGTTTGCGCAGGTCTTCGCGGCAGTACATCCAGAACTGCCGGGTGATCGTGATCTCTTCCGGCAATACCGGCAGCAGCCGTGGGTCCTGGGCCGCCAGGAAGCACGGCAGGATTGCCAGCGAGCGGCCTTGCTGTGCCGCGACAAACTGCGCAATCACGCTGGTGCTGCGCAGGTTGGCGCTGGCGCCGGGCAGCACGTTGGCCAGGTACAGCAGCTCCGAGCTGAAGGCCAGGTCGTCGACATAACTGATGAACTGATGCTGGCCCAGATCGGCCGGACGGCGAATTGGTGGGTGCTGGTCGAGGTAGTCCTGGGTCGCGTACAACTGCAAACGGTAGTCGCAGAGTTTGCAGCAGACGTAAGGACCGTGTTCCGGGCGCTCCAGGGCGATGACAATGTCGGCTTCGCGCTTGGACAGGCTGATGAAGTGCGGCAGCGGCAGGATATCCACCGAGATCGCCGGGTAGGCATCGACGAAGTGGCTGAGCTGCGGGGTGATGAAGAAACTGCCGAAACCCTCGGTACAGCCCATCCGGACGTGGCCGGATAACGCCACTCCCGAACCCGAGACCTGTTCGCACGCCATGTGCAGGGTGCTTTCTATGGACTCGGCATACCCCAGCAAACGCTGGCCCTCGGCGGTCAGGACAAAGCCGTTGGTCCGGGACTTCTCGAACAGCAAGGTACCCAGGGAGCCTTCCAGCGAGCTGATGCGCCGCGACACCGTGGTGTAGTCCACTGCCAGGCGCTTGGCGGCGGTGCTGGCCTTGCGGGTGCGGGCGACTTCAAGGAAAAACTTCAGGTCGTCCCAGTTCAGGGAGCCCAGGGATGTGATGTTTTTTTGCATGTTGGACCGGCTTTTATGTGCGTTCTTATTAGAAGTTTGCACATCTATACTCCAAAAACAGCCCGATAACCAATTCGCGGTACACGCCTCATCTCAAGGCGACTTGCTCGCCTTGGCTCCTAGCATAATTACAAGTTCCGGAGACCAGCATGAACGCATCGCTTACGCCCAACGAAACCACCGTGCAGACCGTCAAGCTGTTGATCGATGGTCAGTGGGTCGAGTCCAGGACCACCGAATGGCACGACATCGTCAACCCGGCGACCCAGCAAGTGCTGGCCAAAGTCCCGTTCGCCACGGCCGAGGAAGTTGATGCGGCGATCAGTGCGGCCCATCGCGCCTTCCAGACCTGGAAGCTGACCCCGATCGGCGCGCGGATGCGCATCATGCTCAAGCTCCAGGCGCTGATTCGCGAACACTCCAAACGCATTGCCGTTGTCCTGAGCGCCGAGCAAGGCAAAACCATTGCCGACGCCGAAGGCGATATTTTCCGTGGCCTGGAAGTGGTCGAGCACGCCTGCTCCATCGGCAGCCTGCAAATGGGCGAGTTCGCTGAAAACGTCGCCGGTGGCGTCGACACCTACACCCTGCGCCAGCCGATCGGTGTGTGCGCCGGTATCACGCCGTTCAACTTCCCGGCGATGATTCCGCTGTGGATGTTCCCGATGGCCATCGCCTGCGGCAACACCTTTGTCCTCAAGCCTTCCGAACAGGACCCGCTGTCGACCCTGCTGCTGGTGGAGCTGGCGATTGAGGCCGGCGTACCGGCTGGCGTGCTCAACGTGGTGCACGGCGGCAAGGACGTGGTGGATGCCCTGTGCACCCACAAGGACATCAAGGCCGTTTCGTTCGTCGGTTCGACCGCGGTCGGTACCCACGTCTACGACCTGGCTGGCAAGCACGGCAAGCGCGTGCAATCGATGATGGGCGCCAAGAACCACGCCGTGGTGCTGCCCGATGCCAACCGTGAGCAAGCACTCAACGCCCTGGTCGGCGCAGGTTTCGGCGCGGCCGGTCAACGCTGCATGGCCACCTCGGTGGTGGTGCTGGTGGGCGCGGCCAGGCAGTGGTTGCCAGACCTCAAGGCCCTGGCGCAACAACTCAAGGTCAACGCTGGCAGCGAGCCGGGTACCGATGTCGGCCCAGTGATCTCCAAGCGCGCCAAGGCACGGATTCTGGAACTGATCGAAAGCGGCATCAAAGAGGGCGCCAAGCTTGAGCTCGATGGCCGTGATATCAGCGTTCCGGGCTTCGAGCAGGGCAACTTTGTCGGCCCGACCCTGTTCTCCGGTGTGACCACCGACATGCAGATCTACACCCAGGAAATCTTCGGCCCGGTGCTGGTGGTGCTGGAAGTCGATACCCTGGATCAGGCCATTGCCCTGGTCAACGCCAACCCGTTCGGCAACGGCACCGGCCTGTTCACCCAGAGCGGTGCGGCGGCGCGTAAGTTCCAGAATGAAATCGACGTGGGCCAGGTCGGCATCAACATCCCGATTCCGGTGCCGGTCCCGTTCTTCAGCTTCACCGGTTCTCGTGGCTCCAAGCTCGGCGACCTGGGCCCGTATGGCAAGCAAGTGGTGCAGTTCTACACTCAAACCAAGACCGTCACCAGCCGCTGGTTCGACGATGACAGCGTCAATGACGGTGTGAACACCACCATCAACCTGCGTTGAGGAGCCGGACATGAAAATCGCTTTTATCGGTCTCGGCAACATGGGCGCGCCGATGGCGCGCAACCTGATCAAGGCCGGCCATTCGCTGAACCTGGTCGACCTGAACAAAGCCGTGCTCGCGGAGCTGGCGCAACTGGGCGGTACCATCAGTGCGACGGCCCGTGAGGCCGCGCAAGGTGCAGAACTGGTGATCACCATGCTGCCGGCCGCCGTGCATGTGCGCAGTGTCTGGCTCGGTGAAGACGGCGTGCTGGCCGGGATCGCCAAGGGTGTACCGGCCGTGGATTGCAGCACCATCGATCCGCAGACCGCCCGCGATGTCGCCGCCGCAGCGGCCAAACAAGGTGTGAGCATGGCCGATGCACCGGTTTCCGGTGGTACCGGTGGCGCGGCGGCTGGCACACTGACCTTCATGGTCGGGGCCACCCCGGAACTGTTCGCCACCCTGCAACCGGTGCTGGCGCAGATGGGTCGCAACATCGTGCACTGCGGCGAAGTCGGTACCGGGCAAATCGCCAAGATCTGCAACAACCTGCTGTTGGGGATTTCCATGGTCGGCGTCAGTGAAGCCATGGCCCTGGGCGATGCCCTTGGGATCGACACGGGCGTGCTGGCGGGGATCATCAACAGTTCCACCGGCCGTTGCTGGAGTTCGGAAATGTACAACCCGTGGCCGGGCGTGGTTGAAACGGCCCCGGCGTCCCGTGGTTATACCGGCGGTTTCGGTGCCGAACTGATGCTCAAGGACCTGGGGCTGGCCACTGAAGCCGCGCGCCAGGTGCACCAGCCGGTGGTGCTCGGGGCGGTGGCCCAGCAGCTGTATCAGGCCATGAGCCTGCGCGGTGAAGGTGGCAAGGACTTCTCGGCGATCATCAACGGCTATCGCAAACCTCAGTAGGGGTGTTTCCGGGGGACTGCATCGAGTGGTGCCCCGGTTTTTTACACAGGACGTGTGGCGAGGAGCTTGTGTGGCGAGGGAGCTTGCTCCCGCTCGAGTGCGAAGCAGTCGCAAATCAGCCCATGTGTTTTACCTGATACACCGCGATCCCCGGTTTTGGGTCCGCTTCGCGTACCAGCGGGAGCAAGCTCCCTCGCCACAGGGGCGATCGCTTGTTCAGCAGCGTATTTTTACCGGGAACCCACGTCGGGTGGGCTCCCGGTTTTTTGTGCTCAGGCGAACACGAAATACTTGCGCACGGTCTCGACCACTTCCCACGTGCCTTTCATTCCCGGCTCCACGACGAAGATATCACCGGCACGCAGATGGATCGGTTCCATGCCGTCCGGGGTGATCACGCAGTAGCCTTCCTGGAAATGGCAGTACTCCCACTTCACGTAGTCCACTCGCCATTTGCCCGGTGTGCAGATCCAGGTGCCCATGATCTTGCTGCCATCCTCGCTGGTGTAGGCGTTGAGGTTGACGGTGTGCGGATCGCCTTCGAGCTTTTCCCATTTGCAGGCGTCGAGGACGGGCAGCGGATGGGTATCGCGCAGGACGGTAATGGGTTTGGACATGCTGACTCCGAGCGTTAGGCAGGACTGAAGTCGCACCCTATAGCGTCCATCCGCGGGTCAGTTGTCTGTGCTCGACACTGAGCTATCCAGAAACGCGCGCGGCTTCACACTCGCTCGAGCGGGCACTGCTGTTGCACGTGCGCCAGGCTTGCCTGGAGCTTGGACAGTTGCTGGTGTTGCTGGGTCAGTTGCACGATGCTGTCGGCCAACTGCTGCTTTTTGTCGATGATGGCCTGCAGGGCCAAGTCCCAGGGTGGTGTCTGGTCGCGGTGGTCCTGAAGCATCACCTGCATTTCCTTGAGCTTGAAACCCAATTGCTGGGCGCATTTGATGAAGCTCAACAGGTCGACAGTGTGCTGGTCGTAAATGCGGTATTTGCCCTGGCGCTGCGCAGGCGGCAACAGGCCAATATCCTCGTAGTGGCGGATGCTCTTGATAGTGGTGCCCGACAGCTTTGCCGCTTTACCGATGTACATGAAAAGTCCCTTTTTCGTAAGTGTCCCGGATGACACCGCCGATTATCTCCGAGACTTAGCCCTCAGCGATAGCCTGCGCCTGCATCAACCAGCTGTTGCGTTGCTGCGGCGTTGAGTTGAGCACCGGGCCGAAGGTCAGGGTGTTCAGCGGTCTGATGCCGCAAAAGGCCAGGGTGGTCTTGCGCATTTGATGCACGCCGGGCATGCGATAGATCCAGCGGTAATACCAGGGCGGTGTGTCCATGGTCACCAGCAGGTCGGCGGTGCGACCCTGCAGCAGCTTGTCTGGAAAGGCCTTGCCGGGACGGTACTTGAAGGCAAAGCCAGGCAGGAACACCCGGTCGAAAAAGCCCTTGAGCAACGCTGGAATCGCCCCCCACCAGATCGGGTACACAAAGGTCAGGTGTTCGGCCCAGGTGATGTCCGCCTGAGCCTTCAACAGGTCGGCTTCCAGGGGCTGAACCTGCTGGTAGCCTTCGCGCAATATCGGGTCGAAACTCAAGGCGCCCAGGGGCAGCTCACGGACCTCATGCCCGGCACTGTTTGCCGCCTGCACATAGCGATCGGCCAGGGCGCCGCAAAAGCTGTTACTGGAAGGGTGGCCGAGAATCACCAGTATCCGTTTGCCCATGTGCCTCTCCCTGGAAGGTAAAACCAGGAGGATAAAGTCGGCCCCTTGGGGGAGAGTCAAGATCCTTGGGCCGTACCTGCAGCAGCCATTGAAATTTCTATCCGATAAACTCCGTTTTTTTAGCATTAAGTGCGAAACATTTGGCCGTTGCCGAAGGATTTCGCAAGAAAGTTGACGGGTTTCACTCGTATCATTCACGGGTGAGCAGGCCGAGATTCCAATAATGAAAACAACACCATCGTGGTGGGACATCAGTCCCCCCTTGAGCACCGCAACCCCCACGTGGCCAGGTGATACGCCGTTTCAGGAAGAACGCGTGTGGACGTTCGGGCCCGAGTGCCCGGTCAACGTCGGCCGCGTCACCCTGTCTCCCCACACCGGGGCCCACGTCGATGCACCGCTGCATTACCGCCCCGACGGCGCGCCAATTGGCGAGGTGTCGCTAGAGGTCTACATGGGCCCGTGCCGTGTCCTGCACTGCCTGGACAGCGGCGCCCTGGTTCAGCCCGGGCAACTGCAAGGGCGGCTGGCCAATGTGCCGGCGCGCGTGCTGTTGCGCACCTATCGACAGGCCCCCCTGGCGACCTGGGACCCGGACTTCACCGCAGTCGCCAAGGAAACCGTCGAGCTGCTGTCGAGCCTCGGCGTGCGCTTGATCGGCATCGATACGCCGTCGCTGGACCCCCAGCAATCCAAGACCATGGATGCGCACAACGCCGTGGCCCGCCATGGCATGGCGATCCTCGAGGGCATCGTGCTCGATGAGGTGCCGGAAGGCGACTACGAGCTGATCGCGCTACCGCTGCGCTTCGCCAATCTGGACGCCAGCCCGGTTCGGGCGATCCTGCGTCCACTCCCTACACTGCAACCTGAGGAGTCGGTTCGATGAGCCAATGTCCCTATTCACCGGGCAACCCGACAGACGAATGGCATAACGCCGAGCTGAATTTTTCCGACTCCATGAGTTACGGCGACTACCTGGACCTGGGCAAGATTCTCAGCGCCCAGCATCCGCTGTCCCCGGACCATAACGAAATGCTGTTCATCATCCAGCACCAGACATCCGAGCTGTGGATGAAACTGATGCTGCACGAGCTCAAGGCTGCCCGCGAACACGTTCGCCTGGGCGAATTGCCGCCAGCGTTCAAGATGCTGGCGCGGGTGTCGCGGATTTTCGATCAGCTGGTGCATGCCTGGACCGTGCTGGCGACCATGACCCCGACCGAATACCACGCGATCCGGCCGTTCCTGGGGCAGTCGTCGGGCTTCCAGTCGTTCCAGTACCGCGAGATCGAGTTCATCCTCGGCAACAAGAGTGCAACGCTGCTGCGCCCCCATGCCCACCGCCCGGAGTTGTTGGCGGAACTGGAGAAGTCGATCGCCACACCGTCGCTGTATGACGAGGCGATTCACTTGATGGCCCGCGCGGGGCTGGCGATTGATCCGCAGCGCTTGACGTGCGACCCGACCCAGCCGACTGCGCATGACGCCACGGTCGAAGCGGCCTGGCGTGTGGTCTACAAAGACCCGGCGCAGTACTGGGACCTGTATCAGTTGGCCGAGAAGTTCATCGACCTCGAAGACTCGTTCCGCCAGTGGCGTTTCCGCCATGTCACCACGGTTGAACGGATCATCGGTTTCCAGCCAGGCACCGGCGGTACGGAAGGTGTCGGCTACCTGCGCAAGATGCTCGACACCGTGTTGTTCCCCGAGTTGTGGCGAGTGCGGTCGACCCTCTGATCGGTCAATAAAAAAGCCCCGGCATTCAGTGAATACCGGGGCTTTTTACTGACTGGCGAACGCTTACTGAGTGACCGATAAGGCGCGAGTGCGAGCCACGCGCATCCGATAGGCCACGAACAGGATCGCGACCCAGACCGGGATGGCGAACACCGATGCCCGAATACCTGGAATCATCAGCAAGACGTAGATGATCACGGCCATGAAGGCCAGGCACAGGTAGTTGGTGTACGGCGACCAGAATGCCTTGAAGCCCGGCACGATGCCTTTTTGCTGCATCGCCTTGCGGAACTTCAGGTGCGTCAGGCTGATCAGCGCCCAGTTGATCATCAACGAGGCAACCACCAGGGCCATCAACAACTCCAGCGCTCCATGGGGGGCCACGTAGTTGACCACCACGCACAGCATAGTGACCAGTGCCGACACACCCAGCGCCAGCAATGGAACGCCTTGCTTGTTCAGCTTCATCAGCTTTTTCGGGGCATCGCCCTGTTCGGCCAGGCCGTACAGCATGCGGCTGTTGCAGTAGACGCCGCTGTTGTACACCGACAGCGCGGCGGTGAGGACCACGAAGTTGAGGATTTGCGCGGCGGTGTCGCTGCCGATCAGGGCGAAGATCTGCACGAACGGGCTACCACTGTAGGCATCGCCGGAAGCGCCGAGGGTCTGCAGCAGTTGATCCCATGGGTACAGCGACAGCAGCACGGTGAGGGCGCCGACGTAGAAGATCAACACGCGGTAAACCACCTGGTTGATCGCCTTGGGAATCACTTTGCGTGGCTCGCTGGCTTCAGCCGCGGTGATACCCACCAGTTCCAGGCCGCCGAAGGAGAACATGATGAACGCCATCGCCATCAGCAGGCCGGTGGTGCCGTTCGGGAAGAAACCGCCATGGTCCCACAGGTTGCTCACCGAGGCCTGCGGGCCGCCGGTGCCACTGAACAGCATGTAGCAGCCCAGGGCGATCATGCCGATGATCGCCACGACCTTGATGATCGCGAACCAGAACTCCATTTCACCGAAGACTTTCACGTTCATCGTGTTGATCAGGTTGACCAGCACGAAGAACACCGCGGCACTGACCCAGGTCGGCACCTCGGGCCACCAGAACTGGATGTACTTGCCGACCGCGGTCAGTTCCGCCATGCCCACCAGTACGTACAGTACCCAGTAGTTCCAGCCCGACAGGAAGCCGGCGAAACCACCCCAGTAGTTATGCGCGAAGTGACTGAAGGAACCGGCGACCGGCTCCTCGACAATCATTTCGCCCAGCTGGCGCATGATCAGGAAGGCGATAAACCCGGCAATCGCATAGCCGAGGATCATGGAAGGCCCCGCCGACTTGAGCACGCCAGCGGAACCCAGGAATAACCCGGTACCAATTGCTCCGCCCAATGCGATCAGCTGAATGTGTCTATTTTTCAGCCCCCGCTTGAGTTCGCCTTGTTGCTGTCTTTCATCCGCCATCTGGTTACCTTCTAGTTGTTTTGATCCGGCCTTGTTGCACCCCGACAGCTTATTCAATTACCGCCCGTTTGTGAGCGTCAGGCGTTGCTTTCGGTGAACTTTTCATAATAAAGCTGCACGTTTTCCAGGGATTGGCTCGCCAGCCAGGTCCTGATCGACTCGACCATGGGCACAGGCCCGCAGACATACAGGTCGGCCGGGGCATCGCGCAGTTCGCTGGCATCGA
This sequence comes from Pseudomonas sp. Irchel s3h17, assembly GCF_900187505.1. Taxonomy (GTDB): domain Bacteria; phylum Pseudomonadota; class Gammaproteobacteria; order Pseudomonadales; family Pseudomonadaceae; genus Aquipseudomonas. The sequence goes on along the minus strand of NZ_FYDL01000013.1, from coordinate 141,479 downwards.
AGTGTTCGGCGATGTAACCGCGCTTGCCCGTCCAGGAGGGCGTGGGTTCGCTGAGCACCTCGGTGTAGCGAAACCCCGGAATGCGCTGGGCATAGGCCCGGATGCGTTCAACCTCGCACAGGTCGACCGCCTCGCGCACGCCGTAGTACAGGTGCACGGGGTGTTCGCAGCCGCGTTCGGCGATTTCATCCAGCATGCCCAGCAGGGCCGACAACCCCGTACCGCCCGCCACCAGCACCAGCGGCCGGGTGATGTGGCGCAGGTAAAACGCGCCCAGCGGCGCTTCCAGGGCGATTTGATCGCCGACCTGGCAGCGTTCGCGAATGTAGTTGCTCATCACCCCGTCCGGCAGCAGGCGAATCAGGAACTGCAACTGATTGCTGCTGGTCGGGCGGTTGGCGAACGAATAGGAGCGCAGGTTCGCGGTGCCCGGAATCAGCAGACGGGCGTACTGCCCCGGTAGAAAGTCCAGCGGCTGGGCGCTGGCACCCAGGTCCAGGTGCAGGATCGCGGTGCTGGCCGATACCTGGGTGACCTGCGTCACGGTGCCGTTGAGCCGAGCGGGTTCGGCGGCATTGCACAGGCTGGAGGCGAAGTCGAAATAGAACGCCGCATCGGAGGTTACCCGGGTCTGGCAGGTGAGCATCTTGCGTTGTTGCAGGTCCAGGCTGGAAAGGGCGTCCTCGTCCACATAGTCCTGGCTGTAGTCGCCGGACTCACAGCGGCCCTGGCAGGTGCCACACACCCCTTCGCGGCAATCGAGTGGAATCCTGATGCCATTGCGCAGCGCCGCATCGAGCAATATCTCGTTGGCGTGCACGGGAAAAAACAGTGTTTTGCCATCGGCGAAACTGAACGCAACCTTGTGGTTCATGCCCCGGTCTCCATGGTGTCAGAGGTGGTAGAAATCGAGCACCGAGTTGATGGTGTCGTTGAGCAGCAGCACATGCTTGCGGGCAATGACCCAGCTGTTGTCATGCGGCTTGAGGCGATAGGTCGCGGTGCCGTAGAACTGCTCGGAGGTCGCCAGGCGATAGAACAGCGTGTGCCAGTTCAGTCGCACCTCCAACTCACCCTGTGGCAGTTCGCTGATGCGCACGTTGTTGATCAGGTGCAGGGTGCGCGGCAAGGGCGTGGCGGAGGCCGCCTTGCCGGTGCGCAGGCGGAACACCCGGTCTTCCAGGCCCGAGCGGTTGGCGTAGTAGATCAGTGACATCTCGCGCTTGGGGTCCTGGGTGTAGACATGCTCCGAATCCCACTGCGGCAGGTGAAACTCGCTGTGCTCGTCGAAGAGGGCGAGGTAGGCGTCCCACTCCTTGGCGTCGCACAGCTCGGACTTGCGGTAGAAAAACTGCTCGATCTGGTACTGCAATTGCGCATTCATGTTCACACCTCACGTAGCTTCAGGGATTTCGCGTCCAGGCCATCGAGCAGGAACCTCTGCCAGTTGCTGTGCTGGTTGACGTAAAGCCCTTCATGGGTGAACTCGGTGCCGGTCATGGCCGGGGCGATACCGATCGCCTCGCTGTTGGGCGTGGCACCCGTGGCCCAGCGGTGGCTGCCGCGTGAAATATCGCTCCAGCGTTCCAGGCGAGCCTGGAAGCCGCGCTGGGCTTCACGGAATTCCACCAGGTCATCCGGTGTGCCGAGTCCGGAGACGTTGAAGAAGTCCTCGAACTGGCGAATGCGGTTCTCGCGGTCGGCGTCCGACTCGTTCTTCACCCCCAGGCACTGGCTGATGATCTCGGTCTTGTTCCACGCCACCGGGCGGATGATGCGCAGCTGCGAGCTGATCTGGTCGAGGAAGAACAGGCTCGGGTAGATGTTCAGGTTGCGCAGCCGATGCATCATCCATTCGGCTTTTTCCTGGCCATGCTCGTCGATCAGGCGCGGCATGATCGTGCTGTAGCCGGAGCGCACCGACGGGTTGGGCATGTCACTGAACAGCACGCTGTGGCCGTTGTTGAAGGCGAACCAGCCGTCGTCGGTGTTGGCATCGCCGGCCCCCAGCTTGCTGTAGTCCAGGGTGCTGCCCGTGGCGGTACCGTTGTCGCTGTTGACCTGCTGGCGATGCTGCACCGTGGCCACGTAGTTATAGTGGACCGTGCTGACGTGGTAGCCATCCAGGCCATTCTCGTTCTGCAGTTTCCAGTTGCCGTCGTAGGTGTAGGCCGACTTGCCGGGCAGCACTTCCAGTTCACCGGTGGGCGACTGGGCGACCATCATGTCGAAGAACACTTTGGCGTCACCGAGGAAGTCTTCCAGGCTGTTATCGCCGTGTACGTCCAGGCTGATGAACACGAACCCCTTGTAGCTCTGGATGCGGGCTTTCTTCAGGCCTCGGGTGGCCTTGTCGAACCCTTCGGGGTACTCGCCAGGCGCCTTGACCTTGACCAGGCGGCCGTCGCTCTTGTAGCACCAGGCATGGAACGGGCAGGTGAACGTCGACTGGTTGCCCTTGCCGACCCGGGTCAACGTGGTGCCGCGATGCTGGCAGGCGTTGATCAGTGCGTTGAGCTGGCCGTCGCCGTCGCGCGTGATGATCATCGGCTGGCGCCCGGCACGCATCGTGATGAAGTCGTGGTTATTGGCCAGCTCGCTTTCGTGGCAGGCGTAGATCCAGTTCTTCTCGAAGATCAGTTCCATTTCCAGGTCGAACAGTTGCGGCTCGGTGAAGATGTCTCGGGCGATGCGGAACACGCCCTCTGCCGGACGGAAGTCCAGGCAGCCTTCAATGAAGGTTTTCCATTGCTCGAAGTTTTTTTCGCCACTCATGGGTGTGCCCCTTTTTTTATTCAGGCCAATCGATGAGCACATTAGAGAGAGTGGGGAGGGGGAGGGTCTATCCGCTTAGTCGGCGAAGGCAATCCGCTAAGTTCGCTGCGTGGAACGCTGCGTTATCGCTGTGGCGAGGGAGCTTGCTCCCGCTCGACTGCGCAGCAGTCGTAAATGTCCCTAGCGAATTTCAACTGAAATAACGCGTTAACTGGACTCAGGACCGCTTCGCGCTCCAGCGGGAGCAAGCTCCCTCGGCACAGGTGCTTGTCGGTAATGAGTGCGTCCCATGGGTAACACTCGCATCGGATTGGGCAGCGAATACCCAAGCGCCTGCACCATTCGATGAACGGCTGCCCCGGTGCGGCGCATTGAGGTACTGTTTTGCCCAGCCTGGAGTGCTGTTCAGGGGCATGCGCCGTGATTCGGGGCGTGCTTTATCCACATAGTTGGCGATTGCTATCCATTGGGTCGGCAGGCGCGTTGAGTGGTCTGGAACTTGCTCGCTTCACGCCAGAGGTGCGCCGTCAGAGCGCGCTGAAAAAAATATTGCCGTGGGTGCGCCGTGATGAGTAGCAAAGCTGATCCGCAGTTTCGCGATATTCGTATCGATCACTATGACCTTGAAGGGGCCAGGACCTGGATGTCGGGGATCTGCGGCCCACATCGCCTCGAAACCACGACGCCGGAGCGGATCCGCTTTCATCACAGCGCCAATGTGTTCAAGTCCATGGCCACCACCCTGGGCACGATCGAGTACGGCACCGATGTGACCGTCGACATCGAAGACGCCGAACACTTCAGCAGCTACAGCCTCAGCCTGCCGCTGGTGGGCGAGCAGGAGCTGCGCAAGGACGGCACGCTGCTCAAGTCCAACCGCGATCAAGGGGTGATCATTTCTCCGAATGAAAGCCAGATGCTGGCGATCTCCGGTGACTGTCGCAAGCTTCAGGTGGTGATCACCCGCGCCGCCATGAGCGAGTCGCTGGAAGGGATCCTGCAGCACCCGCTGGATGCGCCGTTGCGCTTCGAACCGGTGATGGATGCGGTGGACGGCGCGTCGGCGGCGTGGTGGCGCATGGCGCGGTATTTCATCGCGGAACTGGAGCACAGCAATGTGCTGTTCGATCAGGTGACCTTCACCCGGGACCTCGAAAGCTCGTTGATCAAGGGCCTGATCCTCGCCCAGCCGAACAATTACTCCGAGGAGCTGCGCCAGGTGTTGGCGGTGAAGGTGCCGCACTATCTGGTCCGGGCCAAACAGTACATCCACGACAACGCCCGCGAAGCGGTGCACCTGGAAGATATCGAAGCGGCGGCGGGGGTTTCCCGGTTCAAGTTGTTCGAGGCGTTCAGGAAGTACTTCGCCCTGTCACCGATGGCCTATCTGAAGAAACACCGGTTGAACGCGGTGCGTCAGGATCTGCTTGAGCATGGCCAGGCGCGCAATATCTCGGAGATCGCCATGGCCTGGGGTTTTACCCACATGGGCCGGTTTTCCGCCGAGTACCGCAAGCTGTTCGACGAATCCCCCAGCGCCACCGTGCAGCGTCACGAAGCCCGGCGTATGCGCGGGTTTTGAGTGGGTCGCAGCCTTACTTGCGGGCAACCAGATCCAGCAGGTTGACCCGTTCCTTGATTTTCTGCAGGACGATTTCCGAACGGATATCGGTCACCCCCGCCGTGCGGTTGAGCTTGTTGACGATGAAATCCGAGAAGTGCTTGAGGTTGCGTGCCTGGATCCGCAGCACGTAGTTGCTGGCACCGGTAATCACGTAGGCAGTGGTCACTTCCGGCCAGTCCTGGACCTTCTTGATGAAAGTCTCGTGCCAGTCGTCGATGTCCTGGCGCAGGGACACATGGACGATGGCTTCCAGCTCCACGCCCAAGCGTTCGGCGCTCAGTTCGGCGCGATAACCGGTGATGATCCCTTCGCTTTCCAGCAGGCGTAAACGACGCAGGCAGGCCGAGGGCGACAGCGCGACTTTCTCCGCCAGTTCCTGGTTGCTGATACGGCCATCCTGCTGCAGGTAATGCAGGATCCGCAGGTCTGTGGAGTCGAGTGTCATGGGTTGAATAAATCCGCGGTTTTTTGAGTTGGATTCGAATTATCTTCGAGATAACTACTATATGACCTGCCACTTTGCACGAAAATTCTGCAAAGGTTCGTTCATTATCTGCTCATCGTGCAGGCATGGAAATCCCCGGAATACGGTAGCCACCGGCCGCATGTCACTTAAAGAACAGGACCGACAATGACCACAAGAAACGATTGCCTGGCGCTCGATGCACAGGACTCCCTGGCCCCTTTGCGTGATCAGTTTGCCCTGCCCGAGGGCGTGATCTACCTCGACGGCAACTCTCTGGGGGCTCGCCCGGTCGCGGCCCTTGAGCGCGCCCGGGCGGTGATTGCCCAGGAGTGGGGCGATGGTTTGATCCGCAGTTGGAACAGCGCCGGCTGGCGCGATCTGCCGCAGCGCCTGGGCGATCGCCTGGCCGGGCTGATCGGTGCCGGTGAAGGCGAAGTGGTGATCACCGATACCACCTCGATCAACCTGTTCAAGGTGCTCGGCGCGGCCTTGCGCGTGCAGGCCTCGCGAGCGCCTGAGCGGCGGGTGATTGTCAGCGAGTCGAGCAACTTCCCCACCGATCTGTACATTGCCGAAGGGCTGATGGATTTGCTGCAACAGGGCTACAGCCTGCGTCTGGTGGACAGCCCGCAAGCGCTGGCGCAGGCGATTGACCAGGACGTCGCCGTGGTCATGCTGACCCACGTCAACTACAAGACCGGCTATATGTACGACATGCAGGCCACGACCACGCTGATCCACGAATGTGGCGCGCTGGCGGTCTGGGACCTGGCTCACTCGGCTGGCGCGGTGCCGGTGGACCTGCGCCAGGCCGGTGCGGACTACGCCATCGGCTGCACCTACAAATACCTCAACGGCGGCCCGGGTTCGCAAGCGTTCGTCTGGGTCTCGCCGCAGCTGTGCGACCTGGTCACGCAGCCGTTGTCGGGCTGGTTCGGCCACGCCCGCCAGTTCGACATGGAATCGGGTTATGAGCCGAGTCGCGGCATTGCCCGTTACCTGTGCGGCACGCAGCCGATCACTTCGCTGGCCATGGTCGAGTGCGGCCTGGACATCTTCGCCCAGACCGACATGGCCAGCCTGCGCCGTAAATCCCTGGCCCTGACCGATCTGTTCATCGCGCTGGTCGAGGAACGTTGCGCCGCCCACGACCTGAAGCTGATCACCCCGCGTGAGCACGCCCGGCGCGGCAGCCATGTCAGCTTCGAACACCCGCAAGGTTATGCGGTGATTCAGGCCTTGATCGCCCAAGGCGTGATCGGTGACTACCGTGAGCCACGGATCATGCGCTTCGGTTTCACCCCGCTGTACACCAGCTTCACCGAAGTGTTCGATGCGGTGCAGATCCTGGGTGACATTCTCGACCAGAAGACCTGGGCGCACGCGCAGTTCCAGGTTCGTCACAGCGTGACCTGATCCCTCTGGAAACCGGGCTCGGTGATGCTCATGCACCGTGGCGAGGGAGCTTGCTCCCGCTGGGCGGCGTAGCGACCCCAAGATCTTTGTCGTGAACAATGATGTTGTGAGTGCTGCGCACTCAAGCGGGAGCAAGCTCCCTCGCCACAGGTTTGCGTTCGATTGCAGGGCTCGGTGTTTGATCAACGATGTGCTCTTAAAAAAACAAGTATTCAGAGGACAGACACATGAGCGAAGCCAGCGGCTTTGACACCATATCCAACCGCGAGCATGGCTTGCGGCGCCAGCTCACCTCGGGGCAGATGAGCATGATTGCCATCGGCGGGGCGATCGGCACCGGGCTGTTCATGGGCAGTGCCTATGCCATCGGCTATGCCGGACCGAGCGTGCTGCTCAGCTACGCCATTGGCGCGATCATCACGTTGCTGTTGATGGGCTGCCTGGCAGAAATGACCGTGGCCCATTCCACCTCCGGTTCCTTCGGCGCCTATGCCGAGTTCTACATCAGCCCCCTGGCCGGGTTCCTGGTGCGCTATGCCTATTGGGCGGCGATTGTGCTGGCGGTCGGCACGGAAGTGACGGCGGTGGCGATGTACATGAAGTACTGGTTCGCCAACGTGCCTGAATGGATCTGGATCGTCTCGTTCTCCAGTGTGCTGATCGTGCTCAACGCCATCAGCGTGAAGACGTTCGGTACCTTCGAGTACTGGTTCTCGACCATCAAGATCGCGGCGATTGTCGGCTTCATCATCCTGGCGGTGTACGTGGTATTCGGTTCCGGCAACCCGGACTACGGCGTGCAGCACTACACCGCTCACGGCGGCTTTTTCCCCCATGGCCTGCAAGGGATGTGGGTGGCGGTGATCGTGTCGATCTTCAGCTACCTGAGCGTGGAAATGATCGCGGTGGCGGCTGGTGAAGCCGAGGACCCGGAGCAAGCGGTCAAGAAAGCCTTCCGCGCGACCATGGTGCGGCTGGTGGTGTTTTACCTGCTGACCCTGGCCCTGATGCTGGCGATCGTGCCTTGGGTACAGGCCGGTCAGACCCAGAGCCCGTTCGTCACGGTGATGCAAACCATCGGTATTCCCGGTGCCACCGGGGTGATGAACTTCGTGATCCTGATCGCCGCCTTGTCCGCGATGAACAGCCAGCTCTACATCACCACACGCATGATGTTCAGCCTGTCCCGTGGCGGTTACGCACCCAAGGCGATGGGGGCGTTGAGCAAGAGCGGCATCCCGTTGAATGCCTTGTTGCTGTCCAGCTCGGGCATTGCCCTGGCGACCTTGCTGAACGTGATGTACCCGGAAAGCTCCTTCACCCTGATGATGGCGATATCCATGTTCGGCGCCATTTTCACCTGGTTCATGATCTTCCTGACGCACTACTGTTTCCGCCGATATCACCAGCGTCACGGCGAGCGAAAGCTGTCGTTCCGCATGCGCCTGTTTCCCTACTCGACGCTGCTGGGGCTGGTGCTGATGGGGGCGGTGATGATCACCACCTACTTCACCGACGCATTCAAGATGACCCTGGTGTTTGGCGTGCCGTTCCTGCTGATTCTGTCGTTGGTCTACGGAGTGTTTTTCCGCAAGGGCCGGGCCAGTGCAACGCTGGGCTCCGTGCCTGACGAGGCTTGATCGGCTAGACACCCTGTCGGTGGGCACCTGTTGGTCAACGGCTAGCGGATGAGGGGCTGAGCATCTCGATGGGACGGATGTCGAAGTCACGCTCCAGGTAGTCCATGCGCGTGTCGAAAAACGCCTTCATGTGCGGCAGGTTCGAGTGCACCTCCAGATGGGCCTGGGACTGCCAGATCTCGTAGAAGATAAACAGTGTCGGGTCTTGCTGGTCGCGCAGCATGTGGTACTCGATGCAGCCCGGTTCGGCGCGGCTGGGCTCGACGTAGGCACGGAACAGCGCTTCAAAGGCCTCGGCGCATTCCGGGCGGGTTTTGGCGTACAGGATGAAGCCGTGGCGTGGGCTCATGGACGACTCTTCTGGAAGGGAGGGAGAAAATTCTACGGCAACAATCGACTGGCTATTCGTGCGTATAGGTCAAATGTATTTTGCCGAAGCAGGGCTTATTCACGGGGGTGTCGATCGATACCCTGCCGTCATCGAATTGAACCTTCCCCGATTGCGCGAGTGATCCACCACGCACATCGGACCCAGATGATGAGGCTCCCCATGAAAAAAGTGCTATTGCTCAACGGCGGCAAGAAATTCGCCCACTCCGACGGTCGCTACAACGCCACCCTGCACGAAGCCGCCCTGAGCGTGCTGGACCGTGGCGGTGTCGATATCAAAGTGACCCACATCGACGAGGGTTACGACATTAGCGATGAAGTCAGCAAATTCCTCTGGGCCGATGTGATCATCTACCAGATGCCAGGCTGGTGGATGGGCGCGCCCTGGACAGTGAAAAAGTACATCGACGAAGTCTTCACCGAAGGCCACGGCAGCCTCTATGCCAGCGACGGCCGCACCCGTTCCGACGCCTCGCAGAAGTACGGCAGCGGTGGCCTGATCCACGGCAAGCAGTACATGCTGTCGCTGACCTGGAACGCCCCGCAGCAAGCCTTCGACGACCCGACCGACTTCTTTGAAGCCAAGGGTGTGGACGCGGTGTATTTTCCGTTCCACAAGGCCAATGAATTCCTCGGCATGACCGGTTTGCCGACCTTCCTGTGTGTCGACGTGATGAAGCGTCCGAACATTGAGGCCGATATCGCGCGCTATGAGCAGCACCTCAAGCAGGTGTTCGACTTGCCGGCGTGACCTGCGTTCTGCCCCGCATCCAGCTACTATCGGACATCTCGGCGCAACCTCCTGCCCGTGGCAAGGGAGCATGCTCCCGCTCGATTGCGCAGCCATCGTAGAATGACGACAGGGGTATGGCTGAAGAACCGCTCCGAATGGTTTTGGGGCCGCGTTGCGGCCCAGCGGGAGCAAGCTCCCTCGCCACGATGAGAGCCCATTCGACAGGAAGGACACACGTGAAAGCCAGATCCGATGAGTTGCAGATTTTTGTCTGCGTGATCGAGTGCGGTTCGATTTCCGCGGCGGCCGAGCAGGTCGGGCAAACGCCCTCGGCGGTCAGCCGCACGCTGTCGCGACTGGAGGCCAAGCTCGACACCACGCTGATCAACCGCACCACGCGGCGCATGGACCTGACCGAGGAGGGCAAGTACTTCTTCGAGCAGGCCAAGCGGATCCTCGAGCAGATGGACGAGCTGGAAGAACGCCTGTCGTCGCGGCACCAGACGCCGTCGGGGCGGCTGCGGATCAACGCCGCGTCACCCTTCATGCTGCATGCCATCGTGCCCTACATCGATGAGTTCTGCCGCTTGTATCCGGACATCCAACTGGAGCTCAACAGCAACGACCTGATCATCGACCTGCTGGAGCAGAGCACCGACATCGCGATCCGCATCGGTGCCCTGGCGGATTCGACCCTGCATGCGCGCTCGCTGGGATGCAGTCCGTTGCACATCCTGGCCAGCCCGGCCTATCTGGAAAAGCACGGCACCCCGACCAGCGTTGCACAGCTGGCCGGGCACCGGTTGCTGGGCTTCACCCAGACCGAAACCCTCAACCACTGGCCGCTGCGCCACGCGCACGGTGACCGCTGGCAGATTCAACCGGGCATCAGCGCCTCCAGTGGCGAAACCTTGCGTCATCTGGCGCTGGAGGGGCAGGGCATTGCGTGCCTGTCGCACTTCATGACGATCGAAGACATCAAGGCCGGACGCCTCAAGCCGGTGCTGGCCCAAGCCAACAGCGGCTATCGCCAGCCAATCAATGCGGTGTACTACCGCAACTCGCAACTGGCCCTGCGGATTCAGTGCTTCCTCGACTTCATCCAGGGCAAGCTGGCCGCTTATGCGAGTGAAGTGTTCGAAGGCTGACGCATGACCTTCGCGCAAGCGTGAATGAGGTAGAGCGAAGCCTTTTTCAGCAGGGATCAGCTCGCAGTTGGATTGTCGCGCCGGGCCCCGTAGCAGGCTTCGGTGGTGGTGTGAATTCAGCACAAAGTGGACTTGCTCAAACCTTGTTACAACGCCTAAGGTTCCTCCTGCCTCTATAACAAGAAAGGATGGATTCCATGCGTGTTGTGTTGTTCAAGACCCTGGCCCTGGCGGCGGCGATTGCCGCCAGTTCGTCGTCGTTTGCTGCAATGCTGGAAGGCGGTGCCGTGGCTGCACCGAACCAGTACGGCGCCGATGTCGCGGCGCAAGTGCTAAAGAAGGGCGGCAACGCCGTCGACGCCGCGGTGGCCACCGCGTTCACCCTGGCGGTGACCTACCCGGAAGCGGGGAACATTGGTGGCGGTGGTTTCATGACCCTGTTCATCGACGGCAAGCCGTACTTCCTCGACTACCGCGAAACGGCGCCCAAAGCCGCGACCAGCGACATGTACCTGAACGAGAAGGGCGAGGTCATCGAGAACCTCAGCCTGGTCGGCGCTCGCGCTGCCGGCGTACCGGGTACGGTGATGGGCCTGTGGGAAGCCCACAAGAAGTTCGGCAAGCTGCCCTGGAGCGAGCTGATTACCCCGGCCATCGGCTACGCCAAGACCGGCTTCAAAGTCGCGGACAAACAGTACCAGTACCGCGAAGATGCGCTGAAACTGTTCAACGGCACGACCAACTTCGCCGATTATTTTGGCCGCATGAAACCCGGTGAAACCTTCCGCCAACCCGAGCTGGCCGAGACTCTGGAGCGGATTGCCGACAAGGGCGCCAGCGAGTTTTATCAAGGCAAGACCGCCGACCTGCTGGTCGCGCAGATGAAGGCCGACAAGGGCCTGATCAGCAAGCAGGACCTGCACGACTACAAGGTCAACTGGCGTGAACCGCTGACGGTCAACTGGCGCGGCAATACCCTGTACACCGCACCGCCACCGAGCTCCGGCGGTCTCGCCCTGGCGCAACTGATCGCGATCAAGGAAGACCGCGCCGCCGACTTCAAGGGCGTCGAACTGAACTCGGCGAAGTACATTCACCTGCTCGCGGAAATCGAAAAACGCGTGTTCGCCGACCGTGCCGACTACCTTGGCGACCCGGCGTTTTCCGATGTGCCGGTCAAGCAACTCACCGATCCGGCGTATCTGAAAAAACGCGCAGCCGAGGTCAACCCGAACGCCATTTCGCCGACCGAGAAAGTCCGTCCGGGCCTGGAGCCGCACCAGACCACGCACTTCTCCATCGTTGATGCCGACGGCAATGCGGTGAGCAACACCTACACCCTGAACTGGGACTACGGCAGCGGTGTCGTGGTCAAAGGCGCGGGTTTCCTGCTCAACGATGAAATGGACGACTTCAGCTCCAAGCCCGGCGTGGCCAACGCCTTTGGTGTGGTCGGTGGCGACGCCAACGCCATCGCTCCGGGCAAGCGCATGCTGTCGTCGATGAGCCCCAGCCTGGTGACCCGCGATGGCAAGGTCACGCTGGTACTCGGCACGCCAGGTGGTTCGCGGATCTTCACCTCGATCTTCCAGGTGCTGAACAACCTGTATGACTACAACCTGCCGCTGGAAAAAGCCGTGGCCGCGCAACGCGTCCATCACCAGTTGCTGCCCAAGGACACGATCTACTACGACGCCTACGCGCCCCTGACCGGCAAGGTCGCCGATGAGCTGAAAACCATGGGCTACACCCTGGAAGACCAGGGCTGGGAAATGGGCGATATCCAGGCGATCCGCGTCAACGGCAGCGCCCTGGAAACCGCTTCCGACCCTCGCGGCCGAGGTGTGGGTAAAGTCGTGAAGTAACCCCTGTCCGCCATGATCGTTCCCACGCTCCCGCGTGGGAATGCCGCCCGGGACGCTCCACGTCTCAGGTGCGGACGCAGCGTGTCCGTAGAGGCATTCCTTTGCTGCGCGTGGGAACGATCGCAACGCGCCTTGCATGAAAATCCCGCCCGCCTATTTTCATTAATCGCGACACGGCATATCTGTTAGCGACATTTCTCGCTTGTGTGCGAAAGTCAGTTTCGCCTCGTTTGAAAATCCATCCTCGAAATGATTAATGAGTTTCACAACACATCGACGTGACCCTTTTCGAGGAGTACCGCATGGCATCGTCGTTTATCTACAAACCGACGGCGGCGCGCTACGGCATGCTGCTGGCCATCGACGTGCTCGCTACCGAACTGGCACTGGCGCAACCTGAAGATAACCAGGAGCGCCTGCGGCGGATCAAGCTGGCCCTCGACGATTACCGTGGCGGCGATGACCATCTGCCGCTGGGAGACTGACATGCAGTACCACACGCTGATTCGCAACGCCTCGGTCATCGACGGCAGCAACCGCCCCGCGTACCCCGCCGACGTCGGCATCGTGGATGGGCGCATCCAGCGCATCGGTGACTTGCAGGGCGCCCGTGGCGATGAGGAAATCGACGCCGCTGGCCGGGTGCTCGCGCCAGGGTTCATCGACGTGCACACCCACGATGACACGGTGGTGATCCGCCAGCCGCAGATGCTGCCCAAGCTTAGCCAGGGCGTGACCACGGTGATCGTCGGCAACTGCGGGATCAGTGCCTCTCCGGTGAGCCTGCGTGGCGATCCGCCGGATCCGATGAACCTGCTGGGTACCCCGGCGGCCTTTGTTTACCCACGCTTCAGCGATTACCGCGCGGCGGTCGAAGCCGCCCATCCGACGGTGAATGTGGCGGCATTGGTAGGGCACACGGCACTGCGCAGCAATCACCTGGACGACCTGTTCCGTACTGCCACGCCCGAGGAAATAAGCGCGATGCGCGAGCAACTGCGCGAGAGCCTGGAGGCCGGTGCGCTGGGGCTGTCCACCGGCCTGGCCTATGCCAGCGCCTTTTCGGCATCCACCGATGAAGTGCAGCAGTTGGCCGCCGAGCTGGCCGCCTTTGGCGCGGTCTACACCACCCACTTGCGCAGTGAGTTCGAGCCGGTGCTGGAGGCCATGGACGAGGCGTTCCAGATCGGCCGGCAGGCGCAGAGCCCGGTGATCATTTCCCACCTCAAATGTGCCGGCGCCGGCAACTGGGGGCGCAGCCCGCAGTTGTTGGCGTCCCTGGAGCTGGCGGCGAAAACCCATCCGGTGGGCTGCGATTGCTATCCCTACGCGGCGAGCTCTTCGACCCTGGACCTCAAGCAAGTCACCGATGCCCACCGCATCACCATCACCTGGTCCACGCCGCACCCGGAGGTCAGTGGTCGCGACTTGATCGATATCGCCACCGAGTGGGGCATGTCGCTGCTGGACGCGGCCCGTCGCCTGCAACCGGCCGGTGCGGTCTACTACGGCATGGACGAGGCGGACGTGCGGCGCATTCTGGCCCATCCGCTGTCGATGATCGGCTCCGACGGCCTGCCCGAAGACCCGTTTCCCCATCCGCGTTTGTGGGGGGCGTTTCCCCGGGTGCTGGGGCATTTCAGTCGTGATGTCGGCCTGTTCCCGCTGCACACCGCGGTGCACAAGATGACCGGGTTGTCGGCGGCGCGTTTTGGCTTGAAGGCGCGTGGCGAGATTCGCGAAGGGTACTGGGCTGACCTGGTGTTGTTCGATCCGTTGCGGGTGCGGGACGTGGCGGATTTCAATGACCCGCAGCGTTCGGCCGAAGGGATCGACGGGGTGTGGGTCAACGGGGTGCGCAGTTATGTCGATGGTCAGGCGAATGGGCGGCGGGAGGGGCGGTTTCTGGCGCGGGATGGGGATTTGCGGGTGGGGTTTCGTTAACGCTATGTAGATACCCTGAACTGCGTGTGTGCACCGAGCTTTTGTAGGCGTTGGCTTGCCAGCGAAGGCGGTCTGGTGGCCGGCCATTCTCGTGCAGGTGCGGTGTACATATCCGTTGCTGCGGTTACGGCTACTTATGGTTCCGCCCTTACGGCGTGTCACTTTGGCAAACGCCCCAAAGTAACCAAAGGTCTCGCCCCGAGCGTCCGGCCCCTCGCCAAGGCTCGGGGTTCCCTCGGCTCCGGCATTCCTCAGGGGGCATCGCCCTCCGGTCGGCTTCGCTCGACCTCCATGCGATGTCCTCGACTGCGTCGAGGGGCGCTGCGCGCCATTCCCCTGATGAACGCCTGCGCTCGGCCTACCGAAGGGGCGGGTGGATCAAAAGCCAAAGCCAAAGCAAGAGCAAGAGCAAGAGCAAGAGCAAGAGCACGGCGACCTGCCGGTCGGCCTGGGTGGTGTTTGGCAATGACCTGATTGTCGATCGTCGATTGTTCCCACGCGGGAGCGCGGGAACGACCTGGCGATCGTATCAAGACTCGTTCCTTGTATATGATGAGCCCCTTCACCCAAGGAGCTGCGCCATGCGTTTTGGAAAAACCACCCCCATCCTGCGGATCTTCGACGAGGTCAAGGCGTTGGAATTTTACGTCGATTTTCTAGGCTTCAGCCTCGACTGGCAGCACCGCTTCGAGGCGAATTTCCCGGTGTATCTGCAGGTGTCGCGGGGCGACTGTGTGCTGCACTTGTCCGAACACCATGGCGACGCCACGCCGGGGTCGGCATTGCGTATCGAGACCGATGCGCTGCCAGCGTTCCACCAGCAGTTGCTGGCCAAGGATTATCGTTATGCCCATCCCGAGATCCAGACCATGCCCTGGGGCAGTCAGGACATGACGATCAATGATCCGTTCGGCAACCGGCTGGTGTTCACCAACGCGATCTGCGTTTGAGCCTCAGGCTTCGTCCGGCGCGCGGTGCATCTGGCGGAACTCGCCAGGTGGCATCCCGCGTCGGCTTTTGAAGGTGCGGTGAAAGGAACGCGGTTCGGTGAAGCCCAGGTACTGGGCGATGTCCTGGATCGGCAAGGCGCTGTTGAGCAGGTAGTGCTCGGCCAGTTCCTGGCGCAGGTCATCGAGGATTTGCTGGTAAGTGGTACCGGCCTGGTGCAACTGGCGTTGCAGGGTGCGCACCGACACGGCGAACTGCTCGGCCACCTGTTCCTTGCGCGGCAGCCCTTCCTTGAGCAACTGGCGCAGGATGTTCTTCACCCGCTGCTCCAGGGACGCGTCTTCCAGCGTGGCCATCAAGCCCAGGGCGTGTTCTTCCAGGGTGCGCAGCAATTGCGCATCGGCCTGGCGCAGGGGCAACTGCAGGTAGGGCAGCGGGGTAATGAGCGCCGAGTACGGCTGGTTGAACAGCACCGGGCAGTCGAAGAATTGCTCGTATTGCGCCAGGTCGGTGTCCGCCGGCATGCCGTGCTCGAACCAGATCGCGGCGGGTGAGAGCTGGGTGTCGGCAATCCAGCGCGCATATTGCAACCAGGACCCCAGGACATTTTCCACCAGGTGCCGACGGATTCGTGGGCGTTGATGGCGACAGGTCCAGATCAGGTGCACGTGGTCGCCCTGGAGTTCGGCGCGGCTGACCCCCATGTCGCCCACCAGCTTCTCGAAGGGCATGATCCGGCTCATGGCATCGCCCAGGGTCGCGCAGTTCATGGTGATGTAGCCCAGCACGCTCCAAGAGTTGGGCAGGACAAAACGCGCCGAATTGAGCCCGAACAACGGGTCGCCCGAGTGTTCGCAGAAGTAGTCGAGCAAGCGTTCATGGGCTTCGCCCGGCAAGCGCAGGCTGTTGTCGCTCAATTGTCGGGCCTGCAACCCGGCCGCCGCCAACGCAGGCTCGATGGCCACGCCCAGCTGTTCGGCGTGACGCACGTATTTGAGCAGCGGGGGAACCGAGGTGTAGCCAAGGGATTGCATGATCGGGTTCCTTTGATCGAAGCACGCGCTGGCGCGGGCGAATACCCTGAAAGGTAATTTGAAACCACAGCTAAAGTAAATGGCTGAGCCGGCTGCGCGGGTTGACTCAATTGGCTACTCGAACTGGCCCGATGCGACCGTGACAGGTCCGGGCGGCTGGCTAGTATAGGCGCCTGAAATGTCACCTATAAGAACCGGAAAAGGACACACGCATGCGACGCTGGAACGGCTGGGGGGATGCAACCACGGTGGTCGAGTTGCCGGCCCAGGGGGCGGGGTTTCTCGCGGCACGGGTCGGCACCGGCCAGGCGCTGCCCGATGCCACGCTTGAGGCGGCCTTGGCCAGGGTGCCGGCTTCGCGGCTCGACGAACACCCGCTCTACAGTGTCGGTGCCCACGACCGCTTGCTGCATGCCCGCGGCCAGAGCCTGTCGGATTGGCTGGCCCTGCGTGAAGGCGCGCCAGGCATTTATCCTGATGCGGTGGCGTTCCCGCAGAGTGCCGAACAGATCCGTCAGTTGCTGGCACTGGCCCAGGAGCAGGACCTGTGCCTGATCCCTTATGGTGGCGGCACCTCAGTGGCCGGGCACATCAACCCACCGCTGTCCGCACGGCCGGTGGTGACCGTGTCCCTGGCGCGCATGAGTCGCCTGCTCGATCTCGATGAGCAGAGCCTGTTGGCCACCTTCGGCCCCGGTGCCACCGGGCCGCAGGTGGAGAGTCAGCTGCGCGCACGGGGCTACACCCTGGGGCATTTTCCGCAGTCCTGGGAGTTGTCGACCCTGGGCGGTTGGGTGGCCAGTCGCTCCAGTGGCCAGCAGTCCTTGCGCTACGGGCGCATCGAGCAGTTGTTCGCGGGCGGAACCCTGGAAACCTTCGCCGGGCCACTGGAAATCGCGACGTTCCCGGCCTCGGCGGCCGGTCCAGACTTGCGCGAAGTGGTGTTGGGCTGCGAAGGCCGTTTCGGGATCATTTCCGAGGTCAAGGTGCGGGTCAGCCCGCTGCCGGCCGATGAACGCTTCTACGGTGTGTTCCTGCCCGACTGGAGCCGTGCCCTGCAAGCCATCCGCCAGTTGGCCCAGGCCCGCGTGCCGCTGTCGATGCTGCGCCTGTCCAACGCCGTGGAAACCGAAACCCAGCTGGCCCTGGCGGGCCATCCGCAGCAGATTGCCTGGCTGGAGAAGTACCTGGCCCTGCGCGGTGCCGGCGCGGGCAAATGCCTGCTGACCTTTGGCGTGACCGGTAACCGGCGGCAAAATGCCCTGTCCCTGAGCCAGGCCCGGCAACACCTGAAGGCCTTTGGCGGGGTGTTCACCGGTACCCTGCTGGGCAAGAAGTGGGCGCAGAACCGCTTCCGCTTTCCCTATCTGCGCGAGAACCTGTGGAACGCCGGCTACGTGGTGGACACCCTGGAAACCGCGACCGACTGGAGCAATGTCGACAACCTGCTCAACCGCATCGAAAACAGCCTGCGCGATGGCCTGGCCGCCGAAGGTGAGCGGGTCCATGTGTTCACCCACCTGTCCCATGTCTACGGTGAAGGCTCAAGTATCTACACCACCTACGTGTTCCGTCCGGCGGCCGACTACCCGGCCACGCTGGCGCGCTGGCAGGCACTCAAGCAGGCGGCCAGCCAGACCATCGTCGATAACCACGGCACCATCAGTCACCAGCATGGCGTGGGCAAGGATCACGCACCCTACCTGTTGCGGGAAAAGGGCGCGCTGGCCATGGATACCTTGCAGGCCCTGGGCCGGCATTTCGATCCGGCGGGGCGCCTGAACCCTGGCACCCTGCTGCAGGAGTGACGGCCATGAGCCTGGACTGGAATGCGGCGTGGCGACGGCAGGTGTTGCCGACGCTGGCGGACGAAACCTGGGACCTGATCGTCATCGGCGGCGGTATCAGCGGCGCCGGGATCCTGCGTGAAGCGGCGCGTCGCGGCTGGCGTTGCCTGCTGCTGGAGCAGCGTGATTTTGCGTGGGGCACGTCCAGTCGTTCTTCGAAAATGGTCCATGGCGGCTTGCGCTACATCGCCAAGGGCCAGTGGCGCCTGACCCGCGACTCGGTCCACGAGCGCCAGCGCCTGCTCGAAGAAGCTCCGGGGCTGGTGGAGCCCATGAGTTTTCTGATGCCCCATTACCGTGGCGGCTTTCCCGGCCCCCGGGTGATGGGTGGGCTGTTGACGGTCTATGACGCCCTGGCCGGGCGGCGTAGCCATCACTTTTATGACGCGCAACAGATGCGTTATCTGGCACCGGGCGTCGCGCAAGACGATCTGCTGGGCGGGACCTGTTTTGTCGATGCACTGACCGATGACGCCCGCCTGGTGATGCGCGTGCTGGCCGAGGCCCGGGCCGATGGCGCGCTGGCGCTCAACGGTGTGCGGGTGCAGCAGTTGTTGCGCGAAGACGGGCGGGTTTGCGGGGTGCAGGTCGAGGATTGCGAAGGAGGGGCGTCGCTGCAGGTGCGTTGTCGCGCACTGGCGGTGGCCACCGGCGCCTGGGCCGAGCGTTTGCGCCCGGCGAGCGCTGGCCGGCAGTTGCGGCCGTTGCGTGGCAGTCATCTGCTGTTGCCGGGCTGGCGCTTGCCGGTGGCACAGGCGTTCACCTTCTTGCACCCACGCGATCGCCGGCCGGTGTTTGTGTTCCCCTGGGAAGGCGCCACGGTGGTCGGCACCACCGACCTGGATCACCGCGAGGACCTGGACCAGAGCGCGAGCATCAGCGGCGAGGAGCTCGAGTATCTGCTGGAAGCGTGCACCCGGCAGTTCCCTGCGGCCGAAGTGGGAGCTGCCGATGTGCTCTCGACCTGGTCGGGGGTGCGCCCGGTGGTGGGCAGCGCCAGCGGCGAGCAGCAGGGCAAACCCTCGGATGAAGCCCGTGAGCATGTGCTGTGGCAGGAGCCCGGCTGCGTGACCCTGGCCGGCGGCAAACTGACCACCTTTCGCCCCCAGGCCATTGAGGTGTTGAAGGCCTGCGCGGCCATGCTCGGCCGTCCTGTCAGCGATGATGGCGCGCCGGTGTTTGCCGCCGTGCCGGCACTGCCGATTCCTGGCCTGAGTGGCCGTCAGTGGCGACGCCTGGCCGGGCGCCATGGCCGCGACCTGCCACGGTTGGCGCAGCTGTTGGAACAGCTGGGCGGCGAGACCGTGGGCGGCAGTGACACCTTGTGGGCGGAACTGGCCTTTGCCTGCGAGGCGGAGATGGTCCTGCACCTGGATGACCTGCTGCTGCGCCGCACCCGAGTCGGGCTGTTGCTGGCCAGGGGCGCGGCGGATGAGCTGCCGGCCATTCGTCGTCTGTGCCAGCCCCGGCTGGGCTGGGATGACGAGCGTTGGCAAGAGGAAGAACAGCGTTACCGGGCGTTGTGGCAACGCCATCATGGTTTGCCGGATGCCACGCACTGAATGCCCATTGAAGAGAGCTCCATGGATAACCAGAACAAGCGCTACCTGTTGGCAATCGACAATGGCACCCAAAGCGTACGCGCCTTGCTGTTCGACCTGCAGGGCAATCTGCTGGGCAAAGGCAAGGTCGAGTTGCAGGCCTATTACTCGACCCAGCCCGGCTGGGCCGAGCAGGACCCGGACTATTACTGGGCCAAACTGGGGGAGGCCTGCCAGCAGTTGTGGCAGCAGACCGGTATCGATCGCCAGCAGATTGGCGGTGTGTCCCTGACCACCCAGCGCGGCACCCTGATCAACGTCGATGCCCAGGGCAAGGCCTTGCGACCGGCGATTCTGTGGCTCGACCAGCGCCAGACCGAGGTCGAAGGCGGGATCAAGGGACCCTGGGGCTGGCTGTTCAAGCTGGTCGGCGCGCAAGCCACCGTGGACTATTTTCGCGCCCAGGCCGAGGCCAACTGGGTCGCTCGCCACCAACCCGAGGTGTGGGCGGCCACCGACAAATTCCTGCTGCTTTCGGGGTTTCTCACTCACCGCCTGTGCGGGCGTTTTGTCGACTCGGTGGGCTGCTGCGTGGGCTACCTGCCGTTCGACTTCAAGCGTCTGCGCTGGGCCGCGCCCGCCGACTGGAAATGGCAGGCGCTGGCGGTGCGCCCCGAGCAACTGCCGGGTCTGTACAAACCCGGTGAAACCCTGGGCCACATCAGCGCCGAGGCCAGTCGGCATACCGGCATTCCCGAGGGCTTGCCACTGATCGCCGCCGGTGCCGACAAGGCCTGCGAAGTGCTGGGCGCCGGTGTGCTCGACGAGAAAACGGTGTGCCTGTCGTATGGCACCACCGCGACGATCACCACTACCCGTTCGCGCTACCGGGAAATCATCCCGCTGATCCCGCCTTACCCGGCGGCGATGCCGGATCACTACCACTGCGAGGTAATGATTTATCGCGGCTACTGGATGGTCAGCTGGTTCAAGAACGAGTTTGGCCTGCGGGAAATGCAGCAGGCCAAGGAACAGGGCGTGGAGCCGGAGCAACTGTTCGATGCGCTGGTCAATGCGGTGCCACCGGGCTCCATGGGCCTGATGCTGCAGCCGTACTGGTCGCCGGGTATCCGTGAGCCGGGTGTGGAAGCCAAGGGGGCGATGATCGGCTTTGGCGACGTGCACACCCGGGCGCACATCTATCGGGCGATCCTCGAGGGGCTGGCCTATGCCTTGCGCCAGGGCAAGGAGCGCATCGAGAAGCGCACGAACGTCACCATCGAGCGCTTGCGGGTGGCCGGTGGCGGCTCCCAGAGCGATGCGGCGATGCAACTGACCGCAGACATTTTTGGCCTGCCGGCGGAGCGCCCCCATGTCTACGAAGCCTCCGGCCTGGGGGCTGCGATTGCCTGTGCGGTGGGGCTTGGGTTGTATCCGGACTTCCCCTCGGCCATTGCCGGCATGACCCGGGTCGGCGAGGTGTTCATGCCCAGGCCCGAGGCGCAGCAGATCTATCAGCGGTTGTACAACGAGGTGTACCTGCGCATGTACCGTCAGCTCAAGCCCTTGTACCAAAGCATCCGGCAGATCACCGGCTACCCGGCCTGAAGACGGTTTCACGGGCGTTAGCGAGCTGTTCAGTCAAGGATAGGGTTGCTCGATACATCCCCCGTGGCGAGCGAGCTTGCTCGCGCTGGGCTGCACAGCAGCCCCAAAAACGATCGCCGAGTTCGTTCTGAAAGACCGCAGTCGCTTTGTTGGGCGCGCTTCGCGCACCAGCGCGAGCAAGCTCGCTCGCCACGGGCCTCGCACTCGCTTCAAGCGTTTCTGAATTGAACAGCATGGCGCTCTGGCTGGCGCTTTTTGCCTGTCTGCCGTGGCGCTATCGGAGAGTTTTTTTGGCGAGATTGGACAGTGCCATGGCCTGGGGCGGTTGTTAGGCTCAGTCCCTGTGCTCATCCAATAAGATCAAAAAGCCCATGAAGCTGACGTTTCTCCTGCTGCTGCTCGGCGCGGCTGCCCCCACGGCCTGGGGCTGGTCCAACCATACAGTGGGCAGCTACCTGGCGCTGCAGGACCTGGCCGTCTTGCGCGACGCACCGCCGGTCGAGGTCGAACCGCTGGAGCAGTTTCTCGCCCAGCAGTACGCAGGCGTGAGCGAACTATTGGAGGAGCAGGAGCGCTTCGCCCGGCAGCACTTTCCCGAATATCCGCCGCGCCCGGACAACCTCAAGTTGCCGCCCGTGCCCGGGGACAATCTGCGACAGGCATTTCTCAGCGCCTTGCGGGTCAATCCGCAGATCCACCTGGCCATGGTGATCCAGCCGATGCCGGGGCAAACCCCGGTGGCGGGTGAGCAACTGAAGGCCGAGCAAGTAATGGTCGAGCAAACCCGCTCGCCCTGGAACCAGCAGCGTTTCATCCGCCTGACGGCCGGGGAACAGGTATCGCCCGTGGCGGTGCTCGCCAGCGCCGCCGACGAACCGGACTACGGTCACGACATCAACCTGTTCAGTGACAACCCAGGTGACGTGGCCGCGCTATACGGCTTCGGCCCGCAGCCTTTTGGCGATCCGCGTTTCCAGTACAGCTCCCAGGCGCCGTTCCACATGGGCTTTTTCCATGAGAGCCCGGTGGTGTACGCCGCCGCCGGATTTCTGCAGCGCAGTTGGCCGGACTGGCGAGCCTACCAATACCTGAGCTTGTCGCGCCTGGCCTTCGCCACGGGGCATGCCTACTGGGGCTATCGCTTTCTCGGTTGGGGCCTGCACTACGTTCAGGACCTGACCCAGCCGTATCACGCCAAACCGCTGCCGGGTGTCGAGCTCGACAGCATGCTGTTGATGGAGGCCAAGGCCCTGGCCGGCTATGACAGCGACAAGCACGAGGCCATCGAGCGGGTCGCCACCCGGCACACCGAGGTGGAGAAGTACCAGTTCGCCTGGCTCCACCGCCTGCTGCGCGCAGGCCAGGCGCACCCGATGCTCAGCGCCTACGTCGACACCCGCGAAGACGCCACTTACCCGCCGTATTCGGTGGACTACCTGCGCGAGGTCGTCAGCGCCCAGTCCGTCGCCCAGGCCGCTGAGTTTGATGCTGCGATCGGGCAATGGCTGAGCGCAACCCCGGCCACCCTGAGCTTCAGCACCGGCAACCAGTTGCAGCCCGAAGCGTTCGACCACCCGGCACTCAATCAGCAACTGTTCCAACTGCTGGGGCATTTCGGGGCTCATAGCCGGATCTATGTCGGTGCTGGCCTGGCCCCGGCCCAGAGCGATACCGCTGCACCTTGAGCCATCGGGCGAGGGCGCGCGGACACAAAAACAACAAGATCAGCAGGGAAGGGAGGAACACACAATGAGCATTCGATCACGCCTGTCCAGCGCGAAGGTGCCGGGCACGCTGTCGGCGGGGATAGGGTTGGCAGGGCTGCTGCAAGTGTGCGTCGTCGATGGCGTGCAGGCCATGGAGTTCAGCCTGCTGGACAAAGAGGTGACCGGTTCGTTCGACAGCACCTTGTCCTATGGCCGCCTGTGGCGGGTGCAGGGCCGGGACAAGAGCAACGATGACGTCAACACCAACGACGGTAATCGCAACTTCGATACCGGGCTGGTTTCCGAGGTGTACAAGATCACCTCGGAGCTGGAGGCCAACTATCAGAACTACGGGATGTTCATGCGCGGCACCGCGTTCTATGACACCCAACTGATGGACAAGCGCAACGATTACTACCGCAACAACAGCCCCTCGCAACCGAGCCAGAGCTACCCCAACGACGACCACTTCACCGATCAGACCCGTGACATCGCCGGCAGCCGGGTAGAGATGCTCGACGCCTATATCTATGGCAATTGGGACGTGGCCGCGATGCCGGTGACGGCACGCCTGGGGCGCCAGGTGTTCAACTGGGGCGAGGGGATTTTCTATCGCGGCGGGGTCAACACCACCAACCCGGTGGACGCGGCCAAGTATCGGTTGCCGGGGGCCGAGGTCAAGGAAGTGCTGATGCCGGTAGAGGCAGTCAGCTTCAACATCGGCTTGAGCGACAACCTGACGATGGAAAGTTTCTACCAGACGAACTGGAAGGAAACCCGCATCGACCCGGTCGGCACCTTCTACTCCCAGACCGATCTGTTCGCCGACGGCGGCAACACCGCCTACAACAACTTCACCGGCACCGCGCTGGATACGCCGGTGCCCGGCTTCGGCAACGTGATCGATCTGTACAGCGCGCTGGGCAACAACCCGGTATTGAGCCAGGTGCTGGGGACCACCGGCCTGTACGCCAACGGCGTGACGCCGGCGTTCGGCAATACCCTCAAAGTGGCTTCCGTGGGCAAGGACTACAACGCCCGCAACGATGGTCAGTTCGGCTTCGCCTTTCGCTACATCGCCGAGGAGCTCAACAGCACCGAATTCGGCGTGTACCTGGTCAACTACCACGCCAAGGAGCCGACGATCTCTGCTGACCTGGGCGGTTACCAGGGTATCGACATGGATGCCCTGACCAATCTGTTGGCCGGGGTGGCCGGCAGCCAGGCCGGGGAACTGGCCAACGGCCTGGCCACCGTGGACGTGCTGGGCAGCATTCAGGCGCATCGGCGCTACGCCGAAGACATTCGCATGTACGGCTTCAGCTTCAACACCACCCTGGGCCAGGCGTCGGTGTTTGGCGAAGTGGCCTATCGGCCCAACTTGCCCATCGGCGTCGCGGCCACCAACGACCTGATCGGCGACCTGGCCAATGGCGCCGCTGCGGCGGCGGCCGGCCAGACCATCAACATCGGCGGACAGATGGTCCAGCTCGACAGCCAGATCAACAACGGTGAGCGGGTGGAATCGTTCAACACCTCCCTGGGCAGTATCTACAACTTTGGCCCGAACCTGTCCTTCGACTCCCTGTTCGGCGTGTTCGAACTGGCTTCCGAACATTTGCGCGGCAGCGACCTGCAGTACACCGCCTTTGATGGCAGCACGCGCTATTACGCTGGGACCGGCAACTATTCCTATGTGTCCGGCGGGGATCGTGCTGACCAGGTCAACCGTAACTCCTACAGCTACACCGCGATGTTCAACGGCACCTGGAACGACGTGTATGCCGGGGTCAACGTCTCGCCTTATGTCGTCTACAAGGATGACTTCAAGGGCAACAGCTATCAGGCGGGCAACACCATCGAGGGGCGCAAGGCCTACACCCTGGGGGTCAAGGCCAACTACCAGAACAAGCTGGAGGCCGAACTGCAGTACACCGAGTTCTACGGCGGTGGCCAGAACAACGGTATTCGCGACCGTGACAACGTTGGCTTCAACCTCAAGTACTTCCTGTGAGTGTTCAGGCCCCTTGGCTTGCGGGCGATGCCGCCCTGCCTTTATTTCGGAGAATGTCCATGCTTCACACACCGCGACTGATCAAGACCACGTTGGCCCTGGTCCTGAGCCTGGCGGCTGGCAGCGCGCTGGCTGCCCTGTCCCCTCAGCAAGCCCAACAACTCAAGTCCGCGTTGACGCCGCTGGGCGCCGAGCGTGGCGGTAATGCGGCCGGCACCATTCCGGCCTGGGACGGCGGCATTACCCAGGCCCCCAAGGGCTATACCCCAGGCCAGCATCACCTGGACCCGTTCCCGGGCGACAAGCCGTTGTTCACCATCACCAAGGCCAACCTCGAGCAGTACAAGGCTCAGCTCAGTGCGGGCCAGATCGCGCTGTTCAACAGTTACCCCGACACTTTCCAGATGCCGGTGTACACCAGTCGCCGCTCGGGTTCCGCGCCGCAGTGGCTGTATGACAACACCTTCAAGAACGCCACCAGCGCCAAGCTGCTTGACGGCGGCAACGGCTTTTCCGATGCCTATGGTGGCGTGCCGTTCCCGGTGCCGAAGGACGGTGTCGAGGCGCTGTGGAACCACATCACCCGCTATCGCGGGATCTACGTGGTCCGCCGCGCGTCCGAAGCGCCGGTACAACGTAACGGCAGCTTCGCCCTGGTGACCTCGCAGCAGGAGGGGATGTTCACCTACTACCGTCCGGGCGGGCAGTACGCGGACCTGAAGAACATCCTGTTCTACTACCTGGCCTTCGTGAAGAGCCCGGCCCGCCTGGCGGGCGGCGCGGCGTTGGTGCACGAGACCCTGGACCAGCTCAAGGACCCGCGTCAGGCCTGGGTCTACGACGCCGGCCAGCGCCGCGTGCGCCGTGCGCCGAACCTGGCGTATGACACCCCGATCGCGTCGTCGGACGGCCTGCGCACGGCGGACGATACCGACCTGTTCAACGGCTCGCCGGACCGTTACGACTGGAAGCTGGTCGGCAAGAAAGAGGTCTACATTCCCTACAACAACTACAAGGTCGGCAGTCCCGAGGTGAAGTACGCGGACTTGCTCAAGCCGGGGCACCTCAACCCGCAGTACACCCGTTATGAGTTGCACCGGGTCTGGGTGGTGGAAGGCACGCTCAAGCCGGGCTCGCGACACATCTACTCCAAGCGCGTGCTGTTTCTCGACGAAGACAGCTGGGGCGCCGCGGTGGTGGACCAGTACGACGGGCGAGGGGAGCTGTGGCGGGTGTCGATGGGCTACCTGAAGAACTTCTACGACCTGCCGACGACCTGGAGCGCAATGGACGTGTTCCACGACCTGCAGGCGCGGCGTTACTACGTACAGAACCTGGATAACGAAGAGACGCAAACCGTGGACTTCGCCCAGCCGGTGCCAGAGGACGCGTATTTCATGCCGTCGGCCTTGCGTCAACGCGGGACGCGGTAAGAGACGGGGTGTGCTTGAGTTCATCGTGAGCAATCGGGCATCGACCGGTTGCTCGCGTCAAGGCGTGGGAACACCGAGCGTAAATGCTGTGACGAGCGAGCTTACTCGCCACGGAGACAGCGTTCACGCTTGATTGAGCGGCGTGAGTGCGTGCACACCCTTTGTGGGAGCAACAGTCTGATCACATGGCTGCGCTCGTCAATGGCGGACTGCGGAATACCCTGTGGCGAGCGAGCTTGCTCGCGCTGGGCTGCGCAGCAGCCCCAAAACCGCTCACCGGGTGTTATCTGAAAGACTGCAATCGTCTTGTTGGGCGCGCTTCGCGCACCAGCGCGAGCAAGCTCGCTCGCCACAGAGCAAGGGCGGCACAGTGGCCGCCCTCGTCTCGGGGGATCAGACGCGGAAGTGGCTGACCATCATCTGCAACTGATTGCCCAGGCGCGCCAGTTCAACGCTGGACGCCGCGGTTTCATCGCTGGCGGCGGCGGTCTGTTCGGAGACGTCGCGCACGTTGATGATGCTGCGGCTGATTTCTTCGGCCACCGCACTTTGCTGCTCGGCTGCGGCGGCAATCTGCTGGTTCATCGACTGAATGTTCGACACCGTGCGGGTGATGTTCTCCAGTGACGCGCCGGCCTTGCGGGTCAGCTCGACGCTGCTGTCGGTCAGGCTGCGGCTGTTGTTCATCACGGTCGCCACTTGCTGGGTACCGTTCTGTAGCGCGGCAACCAGGCCTTCGATTTCCTCGGTGGACTTCTGCGTGCGCTGGGCCAGGCCACGGACTTCGTCAGCCACCACGGCAAAGCCACGACCGGCTTCACCGGCGCGCGCCGCTTCAATGGCGGCGTTGAGCGCCAGCAGGTTGGTCTGTTCGGCCACGGCCTTGATCACGTCCATGACGCTGCCGATCTTGTCGCTTTCCTGTTGCAGTACGGTCATGGCTTCGGTGGAACGCACCACCTCGCTGGCCAGGCGTTCGATCTGGGTGATCGCCTGGTTGACCACCTTGTCACCGTCACGGGCTTCACAGTCAGCCGCGGCGGCCGCTTGCGAGGCTTGCTCGGCGTTGCGCGCGACCTCCTGCACGGTGGCGGTCATTTCGTGCATCGCGGTGGCCACCTGATCGGTTTCCACCTTCTGGCTGTTGACCCCGGCGCTGGTTTCTTCGGTGACGGCGGACAGTTCTTCTGCGGCGCTGGCGATCTGGGTCACGCCATCGCGAATGCCGCTGATCAGGTCGCGCAGGGTCACCCCCATGCGGGCGATGCCTTGTTGCAGCACGCCGAGTTCGTCGCGGCGAGTCACGCGCACGTCCTGGGTCAGGTCGCCGCTGGCGATGCGCTCGACCACCGCCAGGGTTTCGCGCAGCGGACGGGTGATCTGCCGGGTGATGACCACGGCCGCCAGCACGCCCACCAGCAAGGCCAGCAGGGTGCTGATCAGTTGCAGGGTGCGCGCACGGGCGCTTTCGGTGTCGCGGCGATCCAGCTGGATCTGATACAGCGTGTCGCTGCGGCTGACGATGTCACTGCCCTGGACTGTCATTTCCTGACGAGCCTGGACGGCTTCACGGTTGGCAGCCTTATAGGCCTGCAACGCACTGCGGTAGCTGGTCAGTACGCGTTCGAGCTGGCGCAAGGCGTCTGGCTGAGTGTCGGCGAAGTGGCTGTTCAGCACCTTTAGGCTGGCAATGGCCGCGTCCAGTTGTACCGCGGCCTTTTGCTCGGTGGCCGGGTTGCTGTCGGCGGTGTAGCCCCGTACTTCGTAGCGGGCGAGCAAGAACTGCTCCTTGGCTTCGGTGATGACCTGGAACTGTTCGAAGCGCTCATCGCTCAGCGGCATCTGCCGCGCGCGGGTGTTGATGTCGTTGATCAGGGTGTTGGCGCCTTCGGCGTTCTCAGCCATGGCCTGACGCGCCGCGTTGGCGGTGCGGTAGGCGTTGCGCATCTTGTTCAGGGATTGCTGGTAGGCGTCGATGACGGCGCTTTGTTCCCTGAGCAGCTTGAGGTTTTCAGGGCTCTTGAAGCTCGACAGCAGGGACTGCTGTTGGGCCTTGAAGCCATCGAGGGAGGTTTGCACGGTCTGCGCCACGGTCTCGTCGCCGTTGGCCAGCATGTATTGCAAGCGGGTAATGCGCAGTTTGGTCAGGCTCGCGTTGAGCTGGGTGATGTCGCTCATCCAGTTGCTGCGGTCGATCAGCCCGCCCAGGCTGGTCCAGCCGGTCAGGGCAAGGATGCAGGTAAGGGCCAGCACCAGGCCGAAACCCAGGCCCAGCTTCAGGTTGACGCTGATATTGGCGAACCAGCTATTCATCGAAAATTCCTCCAGGAACGTTGCGCTTCTTGATCGTCAGTTGGCTGGAAGATTATTTTTTTTGGGAGCCAGCAAGGGGTATAGAAGGCCTGTATCGGCAGCCAGCGAGATAGCTGAACCTGTTTTCGTTACGAGAAATTGCAAGGGAAGCAGATTGCCGGCTGACAGTGGGTTTCGACAAAAAATGTCATCGCTCACGTTTTTTTTCACATTCATTTCACCAGCCTCCGACTTGCCCATCTTTATTGTCCTGCCATCGTCGGCATCAGGCCGACACATGCATTTATCTGGCTGGCAATGCCACAGGGGCGGTTGGGTCGTGGGGTCAAGAATCGAATCGCTGGGTGCCAGTCTCCCGCCCGGTCTGGCGGGGATCAGGCGTTACAAGCGCACCGTCATCGCGCTGTTGCTGGGGCTGTGCGTGCTGCTGTCGGCGGTTTACCTGTTGCGGCCGGCACCGGTTCCGGACCTGGCGCAGGGCAGTGCCTCGGATCTGGCGCGGCTGAAGGCTGACTGGGCGGCTGGCGAGATGATTGTGTTGGTCCGGCACGTTGAACGTTGTGATCATTCCAACGCCAGCTGTCAAAACACCCCGGATGGCATCACCGACCGTGCACGGGATGTGGCGGTGGAGCTGGGGGCACAGTTCAAACACTTGGGGCTGTCCCATACCGACCTCTACAACAGCCCCGTGACCCGTGCGGTACAGACGTCCAGCTACATGTTCAGCTCGGTCACGACCGGCCAGGACTGGCTGTTCAACTGCAAGGGGACCCTGCTACGGGATGCACTGGCCCACAAGGTGGCGGGACGTAACCTGGTGTTGGTCACCCACAGTGAGTGCATGGCCGGACTGGAAAAAGAGCTGAACGTGCCGGGCACCCGCTACGGTTACGGAACAGCGCTTTTTTTATCCACCGCCAAGGGTAACGCCAAGGCCCACCTCCTGGGGTTCCTCGACGCCACTGACTGGCGCTCGGTGTTCACGCAGTAATCGATCAACGTGCAGACGGGACGAACGATGCAGATATTTGTGCGCCAGCGGTTTTATTGGATGAACTTTGGTATCCCGCTGCTCTGCGCCGCGGTGGTGTTTCTGTTGTTCGACATGACCCACATCGATATTGCCTTCAGCAATCTGTTCTTTGATCCGCTGACCCAGACGTTCCCGATCGACCACATTCGACTCTTTGAAAAAATCACCCACAAGTGGACGCGCGTGATTCCGGACTGGACTGCCGAGGTCGCCTTGATCGGGGCGTTGCTGTCGTTTGTCTGGCCGCGCTTCAACACACAGAAACACCCGCGCCTGGGCGGTTTTCTGGAGCGGACCAAGGTAGCGTCGGTGCTGCGGTTTACCACCGACCATCGTCGTGACTTCTGGTTCGTGGTGCTGGCGTTCGCCCTTTGCACCGGCGTGATTCACTTCCTCAAGGCGCACACCAGCGTGTACTGCCCGATTGAAACCACGCTCTACGGTGGAAAAATCGCCCACATGGAGTGGTTCAACAACTTCCAGCTGTTCAAGGAGGCGGGCGACGGCCGTTGCTGGCCGGGGGGGCATGCCTCCGGTGGTTTCACCATGCTCGCCCTGTATTTCGTGGCGCGTCGTTACCAGTGGCGCTATTCGCAGGCCATCCTGTGGGGTTCGCTGCTGCTGGGCTTCATCTTTGGCACCACGCGGGTATTGCAGGGCTGGCACTACATGTCCCACACCTTCTGGGCCGGGATCTTTGTCTGGCTCACCTGTTTGCTGACGGCATTGGCGTTTTACGGTCGCGTGCGGCTGGATGTGCCGGTGCGGCAGAAGGTGACAGCCCGGGTCGGTGGTACCGAGGTGCAGGTGTCGGGCTGAATTCGGCGGCACTTTTTTTTATTTTACTGCGCCACGAAGTAATACGCCTGCCGGCTCACCCTCATGGTCTTCAGCACCTTCAAGGGCGGTCCGGGCTCGCGCTCGCTGGCGATCAGTGCCACATGAGTGGGGGACGCCGCGAGGAAGGTGGACAGTTGCGCCTCGGTCTGCAAATTCTTGAGCAACCCCTGGGTGTAGAAAACGCTCGCCCCGGCTGTCCGTTCGTTGGCCTGATACAGCGCCACGTCCTGCCCCATGGCTTGCATCGCCTGGATCTGCTCGATCAACGGCAGGAACGACAGTGTGCGGTCGGCGCGCGGGGCGGCCCATTGGGCGGCAGACAGATACGCCATGACGATCAGGCTGATGAGGCCGATCGCCCATGCACGGCGATGACGGGCCAGCTTCCCGAGCCGGCCTGACGCCTCCGTGTGCTGGCGCAGGCGCTCATACAGCACGGCGGCATACTCCGCAGCGATAACTGCCGCCGCCGGTGTCAGCGACATCAGGTACACGGTGCGCTTGCTGGAGGCCAGGGTCAGCATCACGAACTGGGCCAGCAACCACAGGGTAAAGAACAACAGGTAGCGGTTGTTCGCCAGGTGTTTGCGAAAGTGCCACAGCCCCAGGTAGACCAGGATGTTCCACGGCAGGAACGCTTCCGGCAGTTTGGCCAGGTAGTAAAGGAACGGCTCATAGTGCCCGGCCTCGACGAACGAGCCATTGAAGCGACCGAGACTATTGGTCAACAGCACTTCGGCCAGGGCCTGTGAGCCGCCGCGCTGATACAGCAGGAACAGCCAGATCAGCAAGGGGATCAAACCGAGCACTGTCACCAGCGCCGGTCGTGTCCAGCTTGTCAGTGTGAAGCGCTTGTCGATCAGGCTCTCGGTCAGCAGGTAGGCGAAGATCACCACGCCCGGCATTGCCAGGCCGAGCACGCCCTTGCTCAACGTGGCGATGGCAATGCCGAGGGCAAACAACAGCCAGCTGCCCGTGGCGGGTTGCTGCCCCGTCTGTTGCTTATGCGCCTGGTAGAACGCCAGCAACGCCAGGGTGACACCGAGACTCAGCAGGGCATCTTCACCGACCCCGCGTACGTTACCCCAGTAGCTGGCCATGGTTGCCAGCATGATCCCCGCAATCAGGGCGAGGTTCGTCGGCCGTCCCCATCGGCGCAGCATGGCGTACAGCAGCATCACGCTGAACAGCCCGGCAAAGGCCGACGCCAACCGAACCGCCCAGGGCGAGCCCCCAAACGCACGAATCGCCCCGGCGTCCAGCCATAGGCTCAGGGGTGGTTTTTCCAGGAAGGGTTGCCCCAGCAGGCGCGGCGTCACCCAGTCGTTGTCCAGGTGCATCTGCATGGCGATACCGGCCACCCGGGCTTCGGTGGAGCCTTGCAATTGGTGATTGCCGAGGGCGAAGAAGAACAGCAGGGCGGCGAGCAGGAACAGGAGCGGCGCGGGGCGTGACATGGGTATCAGGCTACCGAAAGGGTGGGCCGGGAGAGACAGGCTATAAAAGTATACGAGGGCAATTCTGAACCATTGATGAACTGCTCGCGTAGAGAGACCTGGGGCAAGTGCTCGGCCGCAAAGTCGGCTTGCGAGCGTGCATGTACCAACAGCACGGTCTTTGCCAATATCGAGCAGCAACTGGGCAATGACTGGCGAGCCAAAGTCGCGTTCAGCCATCAGTCCGACAAGGACGATTCGCTGATGATGTCGGCATCCGGTGGCTACCCGGATAAAACCACGGGTGAGGGTGTGTTCCAGTACCGTTGTCATTGCAATGGCGAGCGCCGCTCGAACAATGTCGATGCATATGTGCAGGGGCCGTTCGAGCTGTTAGGCCGGTTGCACGACTTGACCGTCGGCATGACGGGCAGTCGCTCGCACTTGATGCAGGACCGCTACCAATACTCCACCGACACCCGCGTGGACAACTTCTTCGAGTGGGAGGGCTACGGTCCGCGGCTGCAATACATGAACGATGGCAAGGACGAGCAGGAAGACACCCAGACGGGCTATTACGTCTCTGCGCGGTTCAAACCCTACGATCCGTTGTCGATCCTGCTGGGTGCGCGCGTTACCAACTTCAAGCGTGAAGCGACCAGCGAGCGTGTCGACCCCGAGAGCATCAGCTTGATGTACCCGGACCAGACGTATCAGGAGTCCGGGCGAGTGATCCCGTATGCCGGGATTGTTTACGACCTGAACGAGATATTCTCAGTCTATGGCAGCTACACCAGCATCTTCCGGCCACAGGGCTACCACGATGCCAGCGGCAGCTTCATCGATCCGGAGGAGGGCGACAATCTTGAGCTGGGTATCAAGGCCGAGTTCTTCGACGGTCGCCTGAATGCCAGCGCGGTGGTGTTCCAGGTGACTCAGGACAATTACGCCAGCTACGTCACCAGCATCACCTTGCCGGACGGCAGCCCGCGCGATGTCTACACACCGCTCGATGGCACCAAGACCAAGGGCTTTGAGCTCGAGGTGTCCGGTGAGGTGGCGATCGGGCTACAAGTGGCGGGTGGCTTTACCCATCGTGAGGCCAAGGACAAGGACGGCAACAAACTTCAGGGCGACCAGCCGGATGATCTGTTCAAGCTTTCCACGGCCTATAGCTTGCCCGGTAGCTGGAGTGCCCTGACCGTGGGCGGCAACATGACCTGGCAGAGCAAAGTGTTCCATGAGGCGGACGTTGGTTCGGTGAAGGCCCGTGCCACCCAGGACGATTACTACCTGGTAGGTCTGTTCGGTCGCTACAGAGTCGATGAACACCTGACGGCCAGCGTCAACGTCAGCAACCTGTTCGACAAACACTACTACAGCACCTTTGGCCGTGACTCCTACGGCAGCGTGCTGTACGGCGATCCGCGCGCGGCAGTGCTGTCGATGAGCTACCAATTCTGATTCTCGCGGACAGAAAAAAAGGCACTGGTGGGAATCGCCAAGTGCCTTTTTTGTGATCTCAGGTCATCCGTCATTCGGTTTAATGGTCACGCTTGCCGGTAACTTAAATCCCCCCCAATCTTTCCGCCTGGAGAGCCCTCTGAACGGAGGGTCGTTCATGCACTCGCCCATACCAGGCCTGGAGGCTTTTCAAATCGTCGAAATGAATGTCGGCCTGGTAATAGCTCTTCAGCCAGGAGGCTTGGCCCCAGCCAATCAATGCGAACAGATACGCATCGACCACGGTGAAGGTATCGCCCATCAGGAACTGCCTATCGGCCAATTGTTCGTTGATCCACGCGAAACGTTGTTCAAGCTTGGGCTTGGCAGTGTCCACGTACTTACCGGCCAGTCCCGCGTACAGCAGCGGGATAAAACCCTTGTGGATTTCGGAAGTCAGGAAGCTCAGCCACTCCTGCAGTCGGTAGCGATCCATGGTGCCGTTGGCCGGTGCCAAGCCTAGTTCCGGCTTCTGATCGGCCAGGTACTGCACGATCACCGCGCCCTCACGCAGGAAAGTACCGTCGTCAAGTTCCAGTACGGGGACGTAACCCAGTTCGTTCACGTTGTGATAGCTGTCGCCCAATTCAGTGGTCTGCTTTTTGTTGTCGACCTTGATCAGAGTGACATCAATACCGAGCTCGTTAAGCACGATATGGGGAGAAAGGGAGCAGGCGGCGGGGATGTAATACAACTTCATTTATGAATTCCAGATAGTGGCGGTGATGTATCGCATCCAATGAAGAGGCGCTCCACGTATTCTAGAGTCATGGTATAAAATCGGAAGAAGGCACTATTTTGTGGTGTAGGTACAAAATGTATACCGCTATCAGTACGGAGATTGTCTCACTGTGAAAGACAACGTATCGGGTTGCTCGGTAGAAGAAGCGATGCGCTTGTTGGGCGGTCGTTGGCGCCTTCTACTGGTGTCGTATCTGCTTGATGGCCCAAAGCGCTTCAATGTTCTGCGGCGCGACATCCCCGCGATATCGCAGCGGATGCTCACGCTTGATCTGCGTGCCCTGGAAGAAGCAGGTCTTGTAAAGCGCACGGTGTATCCCACCGTGCCCGTCAAGGTGGAGTACGAGCTGACCGAGGATGGCAGGCGCCTGGAACCTGTCGTTGAGGTGATGAAGCAGTTTGGATTATGGATCAAGAGCCGCCCGACGGCCTGACTCCTACAGTCTTTCATCCGTTGAGCTCACTCAGTGGTCACTTCGTGAGCTGCAGGCAGCCGAAATACGGCAGTCGTTCAGGTAATCACCCTCGCATACACCGGCCTGTCGATATTCCCGCCGGACAACACTACCCCGACCCTTTTCCCCTCCATCGCTTCACGTTCTTGCATCAGTGCTGCAAGTGCCGCAGCTCCCGCACCCTCGACCAGATTGTGGGTGTCGGTGTAGTACACGCGCATGGCCTCGGCAATCTCTTCTTCGCTGACCGATACGATCCGTGCCGCGCCTGCGGCATAGCATGCAAAGGCTTCGGGGACCGGTTTACGCACTGCCAGGCCGTCGGCAAAGGTATTTGCCGAAGCGGTTTCCCGTAGTTCGCACGCGTCGAACGATAACTTCGCGGCCTCAGCTTCGGTGGACACTACGCCGATCACCTGGGTCTTCAGGCCCAGCGCGTCGCGGGCCGCGATCACCCCGCAAATCCCCGACCCGCAGCCGATGGGGACGTAGACGCTGTCCAGGTTCGGCGCCGCATTGAACAGCTCCAGCGCATAAGTGGCGACACCCTTGACCAATTCACGATGGTAGGGCGGTACCAGATAGAGGCCCTGCGTCTCGGCCAGGCGCGCAGCCTCTTCACGGGCCTCGTCGAAATCCCGGCCGAACTCGACGACCTCGCCGCCAAAGCCGCGCATGGCGTTGTTCTTTTCTACGGAATTGCCCACCGGCACCACAATCAGCGCCCTCAGGCCCTGCGCCCGGGCGGCCAGGGCTAAGCTCTGACCGTGATTGCCGCGAGTTGCAGTAACAATACCCACGGTGGTTGGGTGTGTGCGCTTGAGCCAGTGCATGAATGTAATGCCGCCGCGCACCTTGAAGGCGCCTGTCGGGGTATGGTTTTCGTGTTTGACCCAAACGGTGCAGCCCAACCGTTCGGCCAGCAAGGGCCACGCGTATTGGGCGGTGGCTGGCATTACTTGATACACCTGGCGGGCAGCGTCTTCGATGTCGTCGCGGGTCACGTTGTGCATGGGCATTCTCCCTGAGGTTTTGCCCAGTCTAGGCAGCGACACGGGCCGCTGGCTTTCAGAAAACTGACCTGATCTTTGTGGTCGTCCTTCAGTAGTATGGTGTTCATGAACCGCCGAAGCTGCTTACCTTTGCCGCGCCTGCACGAACCGGTCCGTCGAGCCGAAGCAGGGCCGTGGGCGATCGAATTGCTGCCCAGCGCCGCCTACGAAAGCCGATACGTAGCGACCCAGGCGGCCATTGGCTTTGCCTTCGACAGCCAGCGAGGCGTCCACGCCATTGGCAGCGATCGGGTGCGCCAATTCAATGCCACGCCCAACGGCCTGGCATTCGTACCCGTCGGGTGTGACGTGTTTTCCGAGTCGCCCGAGGGCGGTGAATATCTACGGGTCATCCGAACCGATGGCACGCCCTTGATGGGGGACCGTGCTTTCAACAACCTCATCGATCGGCAGGCGATCATCATTGCGCAGCGAATGCGCGGAGCGCTGTTGCGGGCCTCGCTGGAAGACGACTGGGAGGCGTGGGCACTGGCATTGGCAGAGCGGACGAAGGGAGGCGAAGCGTTGCCGACGCCGCCCCGGGGCTCCATGACCGCCAAACGCCTGCACCTGCTTGATGAGTTCGTTGATGCCGGGCTCGACGGGCCACTGAGTGTGCAGGCGATGGCAGGGTTGCTGGGATTGTCCGAGGGATACTTCATACGCGCATTCAAGGCCGCAACGGGCAAGAGCCCGCACAGCTACCTGATCGACAGGCGCCTATTCCGGGCCCGGCTCATGTTGCGCGGCTCGGTGGACCGCTTGGCGGACATCGCCCAAGCCTGCGGATTCTCCTCCCAAGCGCATATGGCCACGGCCTTCAGGCAACGATTGGGGGTGAGTCCAGGAGAGCTGCGGGGGTGATGGAAGGCGACAGTCGGTTTACAACTCAATTTTTTTGAAAGGTGCGCGGGGGGATACACGGGCAGTGTTTATAGGCGTAGATAAGGAGATGCGGCCAGAAACAAGAAAGCCCGCACGGGGCGGGCTTCTTGGGGTGTTTCCGATCATGTGGGAACATGTGGAAACTGGTATTTGGTGGGCCGGGGTAATTTGAACTGACAACACAAGATATTGAATATAAAACAAATTATCGGTTTTATTTTTTTGTTGGAATGCCATTTGGAATGCCAGTGAGATTTGCTTGGTACCTTGGAGCTGCGTGATGGAGTCGGCTACCTGCGTTCCCGGTCATTGCCCGTCCTCCCGCTAATTTTCATTGATCAATTCTAGGGCTTAGTCTCTCCCTTCGCCATCGTTTGTGAACTGTTATTCGTTGCGTTATGCGGTAACGTTATTTGAATTTATACAGGGTGTATAATCTGTATTTTAAATCTGGATTATTTAAGAATGTCCCTGTGCATCGAGCCCTTCCTACAGAAGCTGACTGATTGCGGACCAGAGGCGCGATTTATATTGGAGGCCATCGCAAGGGGCGGCTCGTGTGGTGGGAGTGACGGCGAGTGCTTCCGATGCAAACCGCTTGCGAAACAGCTCCACATGGTGGAAGGAGTAGTCAGTGCTGCCTTGGGGGAACTTGTGGCGGTTGGTGTGGTGGAACGTTTGGAGTCGGCCCTTGCCGGGAAAGGTCGGCCAAAGGTCAGCTATCAAATTGCTCCGCAGTCGCTGGCGACTCTTGAGGGCCAACCATCTCCACATGCCTCTCACCCGGACCATCTGAAGCGGCTTTTTTCTGGAGCTGATATCCCGGCAGAAATATTGGGGCCGCAGCCGAAGTCCCAGAAGGAGAGGGCGATAGTTACCAGGCTTGGAAAGCCTGCGCCTCCGGGGGCTCGTAGTAGATTGAGCATCTGTAATCGATTGCTGCTGGGGGCGTTGCTCGCGAATGCCGATCAATTTGGTGTTGTGGCGGGCCTCAGCAACCTGGACCTGAGGCGACTGACAGGGCTCGACTCCGAGAGTTTGAGTCATCGACTGCGGCGTCTCAGGGGAGTTGGCTTGATCCGCAGCTACGTGCCAGGGGTGACGAGTTCGGTTTTTTGTACGAAGAAAGTCAACAGCACGTATTTCCTCAACCTAAATCATCCAGGCTATGGCTTGAGTGGAGAGGGGGCGGTTCTGGTGCACTGGCTGCCGCAGTCCAAAGTTCGGAATGATGCTTTCGACGTGTTATTGCGGGATGTTCAGGGGTTTCGCCGTCCTCCAGCGCTGAATCGCGCAAAGACGCCCAAGGAGGTTCTTCACTTTCTAGCTCGTGAGCGGCGACCTGTTTTCAATGTCTTGCGGCTCATGCTCTATCGATGCGCGTCCGAATTGCTCTCGCGCCACTGGTTTGATCTGGCCCGTGATGGTTCTGGAGATTATGACTGGCTACGCGATCGGATTGAGGCAGACCTGCAGCCTCCGCTCGGCTTTGGGGCAGGAGAGGTTCAGCCTGATCGGGCGTGGGGGGAAATCCTCCGCCATTTCTGCAAGCTGGTAGTGGGGATTGCTCAGACCTACAGAGCGAGATTTGGTGCGGCGAATTGGATTGGGTTTGACTCGGTTGGGCTCTGCATTTTGCCAGTGTTGGAGGGCGAAGGAGACGAAATCATGGTGCTGCTCCTGCAGCCACGGCCGGTGGAGATTTCCACATGCGCAATTCTGAGAGAGTCTCACCGTGGTGAGTTGGCCCTCGAGAGCTGGGGGGAAGAGTCGGAAATGCCGCTGGAGTATCGCTTCGGTTGCGGGTTGTTGACACCCCCAGCGAGACGGATACTGAAAAGCTAAGTCATTTTTTACCGCACCTGCAGATCCTCTGAGCCATACAGAGGAGCCCGCTCATGAGAATCATCCGCCTGAAAGAAGTCATCGATTCGACCGGTCTGGCACGGTCAACCATCTACAAGTACATCGGGGAAGGCCGGTTCGTCGCCCCAGTCTCGTTAGGTGATAGAACAATTGGATTTGTCGAAAGCGAGGTCCAAGATTGGATCCTGGCCAGGATCGAGGAGCGTGATCTGGCCGCGAGCGCGTGACCCAGCAAACCATGGCGAGTAAGTCTTTCCATCCAGCATAAACACCATGACCAGCTTGTTGTTGGTCATGGTGTTTATGCCGACTGGTGGTCATCAGCTCTCAGCTAACTCCCACAGACGATGGATTGACAAATTCCCCGGCTGGTTTGGTAATGTTGATCTTCATTGCCCTGTCAGGTCGGGAGCGTTCACTTGAGTCGGAGCTGCATCTATTTATATAGCAATAGATAGCTATAGCTCCTAGGTAGACATTCACGACCCAATCTACTCGCCATGAAGCACTCATCGACGATCTATGAATAATCTCCCTATGGTCCAGTCATCGCTGGTTATCAAGGGAGTAGGTTACCGGTTATAAATTGCACAGTCGGTATCTGGTATGTGAACAACCAACCAGGTACTCAACCATGAGCCATAGCAACCCCTATACCAGTCTCCCCCAATCCGATATCGCCATCCAGATTGAGAGACTCGTCAAGTCCATCGAGCGGCACGACACTCCAGCATTCCGGCTGCCAGGCGCACGCTCAAGGAGCCAGCAGATTGAATCGACCTGGCTTTCCAGGTACTTCAAGCACATCCGGCAAATGATGGACCTGTTCGATGATCGCTGCGCATACCAATACAGTGCGCACCTGCAAGCGTTCTGGGACGCCTGTCAGGACATTGGGCTGGAGCGGAGTCCTACCGGGCCTGTGTGCTTGAACGAGAGCGCTACAGCCTACCTGGACCATCATCGCAGCATGAACGTACTCGTCGAGCGCATCCGTCAGCTAACAGGTGAGCTATGGTATCGCCGAGAGAAGAGAGATCGTCGCGATTTGGCCAGGCAGCAGGCGGACCGTGTCTGTGATTACTCCGACGCGATGCTGGATCGCTACTCGCGGACCCTGATCATTCGGGTCAATCTGTATTACCACCAACAGGTCCAAGTTAGGCAGCGGGTCGAGCACGTATTCGACGATCTCGACCGGTTGCTAGCTGAGCGTGAGCGTAACCCGATATATGACCACCTCATTGGCTATATCAGCGCAGTGGAGCAGGGGGAGGATTGTGGCTACCACCTTCATGCCGCTTTCTTCTTCAATGGCAACCAGGTACGCGGGGACGTCTACAAGGCCCAGCAGATTGGTGAGTTGTGGGAGCGTATTACTCGAGGGCAGGGCTACTACCACAGCTGCAACCACGACAAGGAAAAGTACAAGGACGAAGACAGCGGAAAGGGCAAAGCCAAAGACAAAGACGAGAAAAAGCGCGGGCTGGGTATTGGCATGATCTTTAAGAACGACCAGGCGATTCGTGCCCATGTCCACTATGCGATGGTTTACTTGGTCAAGGATGCTCAGCACCTGCGGGTGAAGCCGCTCCGGAGTAAATGCCTGCGAATGGGGCTGGTAGGCAGCTAGCCCGTCACTGATAGAACCGTGGCTGCAGTTCATCCAGATTCGCTACCACGATCTGCTGCGCTGTAGCTTTTGCGTGCGCCCTAGTCGGATCAATTTGGTCGCGTTGCAGCACGTATTACACAAACGCACCACAAGTATTGATCACAAGCTGGCCGACACTCATGCCAACGTCAGTGTCGAGGATGGCTGTCTGCTCGCCTGTTACTCGCACAGCTGCAATCACGACAAGGGTCAATATAGCGACAAGTGTGGTATCGGTCGCATCCAGAGGGACGATCGAGCAATTCGGCTTAATACCGATGAGGCTATGATGCACCTGGTCAAGGATGATCAGCACTTGCGTCTTAGGCCGGAGGGGGCTCGCTGCCTGCGTAGGGGCACTCTGAGTCGTCTTCGTCGATGCTGAGGGGATAAGCCCGTTACAGGC
This sequence comes from Pseudomonas sp. Irchel s3h17, assembly GCF_900187505.1. Taxonomy (GTDB): domain Bacteria; phylum Pseudomonadota; class Gammaproteobacteria; order Pseudomonadales; family Pseudomonadaceae; genus Aquipseudomonas. Next base: position 101,160 of record NZ_FYDL01000013.1, on the reverse strand, counting down.
GCCTGAGCTGTTACTAAGTCCATTTGGAGTCTTACGAGAGCTCGGCATCAATCGCGAGGGGCGCTTCGAGTGCTGCTTGGGGAGCTGGTCCATTAGGCTAGCGATTCATCCCAATCTCCGCCTCTACTCTATAGATCACTCCCCGCAGCAGGCGCTTTTCACTTTCGCTGTTTGGTGTATCTAATAGCTGAGATAGCCGGTCTTGAGCTTTGCGCAAAATCTTTCTTTCTGCCCGTTCTGTTTCGCGAGCGAGACCGTCCAGGTCAATCAGCAGCGCTTGTATCTCGCCGGTACTCATTGCCGCACTTCAGCCAGGCAGCGGCTGCGCAAAGCATAATCTTGGATGGCATAGCATCGACCGGGGCAATCGTGGGCGAGTGCCAGGCAATAGGTTCTGGCATCCGCTTCTGCCATGTTGTAGCAACTGGATGCGTCAGCGGCGTTTGCTGCTGACGTGAATCAAAGCAGCAAGCTTGCAAAATAGCGACTGATCATGGATACGGCTCCTATGGTTTGATCCTGTACAAGAAGTTGAGCTCAGGTGGTTTGGGAGAAAAGTTGGTCGAGGCTGCCGCAAGGCGGTAAGAGGATTCGCTTGGTATGCAAGCAGAAAGGCAGAACCCACAAGCGCATCCCTGGTGACTTGGGAAAGTCAAATACTGCCAGGGGCTGGCTGAAGGTTTCTGTTTTTGGATAGATCAGAACCACATCACCGTCTCCGTCGAGATAGCTCTGGCCGTAAGCTTGCAACTGGTAGAAATCGCTTTGATCTAGTCCGTACTTTTCCTTGCTGTTGGCTTTCTTTGCATCGACCAGCTTCCACTTGGTGTCGAGTACCAAGCGGTTGGTTTTGGCTGCCTGTACCAGGAGGTCAGGCTTGAGCTGAAACCAGTCCTGCTCCTTATGCCGGACAAGCCTTAGGCTTCGTGTTTGAAGGCGCAGGTCGAGGCTTGGGTTGAGTTGACGGGCAAGGTGTTTGGCGACAAAGGCTTCAAAGACCGCCTCCATTGGGAACAGCAGGGACGGTGCGGGATGTTGGCCCGTGCCAGTGAGCGGTGACTCGTCCTGAAGGATCAGGCGCGCCCAAGCCAATGCTGCATCGTAATGCGCCATGCCGCGATCTGGCCGAACCCTCGCAAAATCCGCGTTGCTTTGGTCTGATGTAGGAATGTCGGCGAACACGAAACACAGCTCTCGTGCTAGTTGCTGGCTTGCCTGTGAGGCAGTCCATGTCAGCGCACGCCTGAGGGCTGCGTGCAGTAGGCGGTTTTCCGGTCGGTTGAGGGAAAACTCGTCGAACTCGGTATAGAACCGGTCGCGGCGGCATAGGTTGAGGCGCAGGTGCTGAGCCATGTGTAGCTTGCCGCGCAGGGTAAACAGGTTGTCTTGTTGTGCAAGGTAATCACTGCGTAGGCCGCGCTTGACGGTGTGATCCACAGCCCGCAAGAATTCGCCGATAAATACCTCCAGCAGCGGCATGCGGCGGGCTAGTAATTGGGCGCTGCTGGTCTGTATGTGGCGGAAGGAGCCTAGGCAGCGCAGCATCTCGATTAGGAGATGCCGTGCATCTTCTTCACCATTCGTTTTGCCTAGGGTCACCAGCCAATGCTGCCAGTTCGGCTAAATCTGTGCCGAAGAACGGCTTGAGCAAAGTGCTCTCGAACTCCGGCAGGTCGTGAGCAGGCACTTGTTTGAAGGTCGAGCGGTAGTTGGGCGTCCAGCCTTTCTGGCCGCCTTGGTAGCCACCGAGCTTGATGCTCCGCTTCAATATTCTGTAGCGGCGTTGGAGCCAGCCTTCATCTTTGGCGCAGGGGGCCGGATCAGAGATGAACTGGCCGACCAGAGGAAGGCTTTCATTACCGTGGCACAAGTAGAACAGGCTTCCGATGGGCGCTTTCTGGAACTCCTTGCCCTGACCTTTAGCGGTATCACTGTGCATTACACCCAGTTCGTCCAGAAGGTACTGCTTGCGCTCTTCGGCGGGAAAGTCGCTTAGACCGTGTGAGAGCTTCCAGATTGCCAGATTTTTTTGGCTCCATGCCTCCCATACTTGTCGCCCGAACTCCAGAATACCAACGCCTTCAGGGCGCTTAGCGAGCGTCGCTTTCTGCAACGTTGCCATGCTCTGGCTGGAGGTGCCACCAACGAATACTGCCAGTGGCGCGCGCTTGAAAATGGCTACGATCACGGGCGTCTGCCGGTTCTGGTAGTGAAAAGCGATCTTCCACTTAAAGGCTTCGCCCAGATGCTCGAAAGACTCGATGGCTTCCAGATCGCCCGTGGCGGCCCAGCCCGCTACCTGCGCCACAAAACTGCGGACTTTTTCAAAGGCAGCTTCGGCCGATGTAGCTAGCGATGAGTACCAGCCGTGTGTTTCTGAATAGGAGAGTTTGGCGTCGGAGTTTTTGTTTTCACTGTCTTTACGTGAGAACACGCCAAATTTGAACGACGAGCCGCCCCAGATGCTACCCAGCTCATCGAGCCGAGATTCGATCCAGTAGGTGAAGCTTTCCTTCGATCCGGCCTGGCTGTATTCGTCCAACGTCATGGTGGCCAGTCGGGAGGCCGGCCAGGCCGACAGAAACTCATCCCACAGGGCGTATTTTTTTTGGAGGTCACTCATCGTGTTCGCGCCTTACATCTGCGACTACGAATGGTCAGGTCATCGCGCGCTGCTTTTCGCGCGACGGAAAAGAAGCTGAAATTGGTAAGTAGCCACATGTTGCGATCCCTCCCTGGAGTGGTGGGTCGAGCAGTGTGATGCTCGACGATTGCGCTAGGCTATTACGAATCAAAATGATCTGTAAATGATGCTTTCATGATTTTTAATTGCGGGTGTTGTGATCGCAATTTATGCTGTTCTCGCTTTCACTACGACTAGTCCAATCATGACCACTGAAGCTCTATCGCAGCTAACGCATGCCCAACGCGACCGCTTGGCCTATCTGGAGTTACGCCTGCGATTCGTTGGAGAGATTGGTCGGCACGACTTAATTGAGCGTTTCGGTATTCAAACGGCTGCCGCCACTCGCGATCTTGCTACCTATCGTGAGCTGGCAGGAAACAACCTGGCGTATGACCGCAGCAGCAAAATCTACACGCCGACCAAAGAGTTTCGGCCGATCTTCACCTTTTCTGCTGACCGGGTACTGGCCTGGTTGGCAGAGGGGTTTGGGGATGGCGAGCCGGCAAACAGTGCGCCGGGAATCTCCTGCGTGACGTCTGGGCGGCTTATCCAGCCGGATATGGACACGCTGGGTATGGTGACGCGCGCCATCTACCATCGCTGCCCTCTGCGAGTGGAGTATTACTCCCTGTCTAGCGGCAAGACCCAGAGAGAAATTGTCCCATTTGCCCTTATTGATGCGGGGCTGCGCTGGCATGTGCGCGGCTACGACCGCAAGCGCGGTGCATTTCGGGATTTTGTGATTACCCGCATCAAGCGGCCAAAGCTGCTGACGGAGTCTTCTGTCGCTGAACACGAACAACCAGAACAGGATGTCCAGTGGAGCCGAATACTGGAGGTCGAGCTGGTACCTCACCCGGATCAACCGCACCCAGACATCACGGCCATGGACTACGGCATGAGCGGTGGGGCCTTGCGTTTACGCCTGCGCGGTGCCACTGCCGGCTATGTGCTGCGCAAATGGAGTGTCGACTGCTCGTCTGATCATCGGCTGCGTGATTCGGAATACCGCCTTTGGCTGAAAGACCCGTTGCTGCTCTACGGAGTGGAAACGGCGGTGCTGGCTCCGGGTTACCGAACAGGGTGAGCAAGTAATTACACAGGCAGTGATTAATCACCCTTGGCTCCGTTGCCTCTGATGGCCGGGGTAAGGTCGTTAGGTTCTCTTAGCCTGCCATTGCAGGAAGGCCTCAAGTTAAAAGGATTTGTTTTCCCAATGATCTACAGCCCCTATCAAGCCAAATATTTTGCTCATTTCTTAACGCGTGAAGGCATCGGTGCCGATGAGTCTTTGACTCAGTCCTTGTCTTCGGCACGTGTGGATCTGAACCCACATCAGGTTGATGCGGCTATGTTTGCCTTGCGTTCGCCGTTATCCAAAGGTGTGCTGCTGGCTGATGAAGTAGGGCTTGGCAAAACCATCGAGGCGGCGTTAGTGCTCAGCCAGCGTTGGTGGGAGCAGCGCCGAAACCTTCTGTTGATTGTGCCAGCCTCTCTTCGCAAGCAGTGGGCCACGGAGCTCCGTGAAAAGTTCTCATTGCCCTCGACCATCCTTGATGCTAAACGCCTTAAAGACTTGGCGGCCAGCGAGCGACCCAATCCCATTGGGCGTAAGGAAGGCATCATCATCGTTTCTTACGAATATGCTGCTCGTATCGCCCATCAGCTGCAAAAGGTTGCTTGGGATCTGGTCGTGTTTGATGAGGCGCACAAGCTGCGTAACGTCTTTAAGGCTGCCAACAATTCCCGAGCAGCGGTCCTGCGCGATGCCTTACAGGGTTGTCAGAAACTTTTGCTTACGGCAACGCCGTTGCAGAACAACCTGATGGAGCTCTATGGCCTAGTTACGATCATTGATGAGGCTTACTTTGGTTCGGAACAGGCCTTTAAGGCCGAGTTCGGCGGCAAGGGTAATCTTGCTGCTATGACCTTACTGCAGCATCGTTTGGAGCCCATCTGCAAACGCACCTTGCGTCGTCAAGTCCAAAAGGCTGGATTGATCAACTACACCAACCGCTTGCCGAAAACCTTTGATTTTACTCCCAGCAAACTTGAGCTGGATCTGTACGAGTCAGTGTCGGCGTACCTGCAAAACCCAGACACCATTGCCCTAGGTAAAAATGGCCGTCACCTGGTTACCTTGTCCCTGCGTAAGATCCTTGGTTCATCCTCATTTGCCATTGCCAAAACCTTAGACAAGATGGTCAACCGTCTGCAAGCCAAGTTAGTGGTTGATGACGATACCCTGGATGATCTCGATGGTTTTGCCGAAGATGCAGAGGATTGGCGTGATGCTGATTCTATAGCCGCAACTGAAGCGGATGCAGTCGAAGACCATACGGATGATGATATTGATGAGGTTGATCCGAAAAAACTGCAGGCCGAGATCGCCGAGCTGACTCATTACCGGGATATCGCCATCTCAATTAACGACAACGCCAAAGGGCGAGCGCTCTTGGAGTGCTTGCCCATCGTTATGGCTGAGATGGAAGCCAAAGGCGGTCAGCACAAGGCCGTGGTATTTACCGAGTCCGTACGCACTCAAGCCTATCTGCGTGATCTTTTGGAGCAAAACGGCTGTGCCGGCCAGACTGTGATCCTGAACGGCTCAAACTCCGACAAAGACAGCGCAGCCCTATACAAAGCATGGCTTGCGAAAAATAAAGGCACTGAGGTTGCCTCAGGCTCTAAAACTGCCGATATGAAAGCGGCCATTGTCGATGCTTTCAAACATGAGCGCTCCATCCTCATTTCCACGGAATCCGGTGCCGAGGGTATCAACCTGCAGTTCTGCTCGCTGCTAATCAACTATGACCTGCCCTGGAATCCCCAGCGGATTGAACAGCGTATTGGCCGTTGCCACCGCTACGGGCAAAAGATCGACGTCACTGTCATCAACTTTCTCAATCGCAAGAACCAGGCGGAGGAACGCATTCACCAGCTCTTAGAGCAGAAGTTCAAGCTCTTCGAGGGCGTATTTGGATCATCTGATGAAGTGTTGGGTGCCATTGAGTCTGGTGTAGATATCGAACGGCGCATTTTGGAGATCGTCCAGACCTGCCGCTCGAATGATGAAATCAATGAGGCCTTCGATCGCCTGCAAGAAGAGTTCAGTGTCGAGATTGATGCGGCCAAACAGGATGCACGCAACAAAATCTTGGCCGAGATGGACGAAAAGGTTATTGAGCGCCTGATGAGCCGCAAGGAGGGCGTTCATGCCGCCCTTGGCGACTTTCGTAGGGCTCTGGTGACCCTTGCTCGCGCTGAACTGCCCGAGGCTCATTTTCATCTAGATCATGCCGAACGTTTTGATTATCAAGGCAACACCTGGTCTACCGAATGGCCTGAGGCAGAAGATAACGGCTGGCGCTTCTTCCGCTTGGGCGACGGAGGTTTAGCTGATCAACTGGTGACGCAGGCCAAAGCGCGATCAACTCCCATGGCCGCGCTTGAATTTGACTACAGCGCCTATGCTGGCAATCTGGGGGATGTGGCCAGCTTGCGTGGCCAATCAGGTTGGATGCGACTCGCGCGTCTGTCGCTGCAAACTCCCGCTCGTATTTGGGATGAGCTGATCTGTGCAGCCTTCACCGATGACGGCAGCGTGCTTGACCCGAGTACCTCCGAACGCTTGCTGCACATTCCTGCCCGAGAGCTTGGCGCACCTATGGGGCAGTCTCCTGAGGCTGAATTGGCGGGCGTTACTGAGGTGCGGCAAACGGCCCTTGTCGGGCATGCGCAAGAGCGTTTGGGCGAGTTTCTCAACGAGGAAGAAGACCGCCTTGATGCGTGGCGTAATGACGCCCGGGTGGCCTATGACCAGCAAATTAAAGAGCTGACTAAGCAGGCCAATGAAAAGAACAAACTCGCCCGTGCAACCGCTAATCTGGCCGCCAAGCTTGAGCTACAGCACGAAGCTAAAGCCTTAAAGCGCCAGGTGGATGAGCTACAACATCAGCTCTATACCCGCCTGCGTGAGATCGATAGTGAGCGCGAAACCATGTTAGATGCCATTGCCGAACAACTTAACTTAACGCCACAGGTGGATCACCTGTTTACGATTCGATGGAGCCTGATCTAATGGCCGGTAAAACCAAACTTGAACTGACCTGGATTGGTAAAGACGAACGTCCGCGCCTTGAGCCGCGCATTCTGATTGAAGAACCCGAATTTTCCCATCACGCCGAAACACGGCGTGAGGGTGATCATTTCGACAATAGGCTGATACATGGTGACAATCTTCTGGCGCTCAAAGCGCTAGAGACGGATCCGAATGTGCGCGGCAAGGTGAAATGTATCTTTATCGATCCGCCATACAACACGGGATCCGCATTCGAGCACTACGATGATGGGCTCGAACACTCATTGTGGCTAACTATGATGCGAGATAGGTTGTCCATTCTATGGGATTTATTGTCAGATGATGGCTCGCTTTGGATAACAATCGATGACAACGAAGCGCATTATTTGAAGGTTTTGTGCGATGAGTTGTTTGGAAGGAAGCGGTTTCTAACGAGTATTGCATGGCAAAAAGTCTTTGCAAAAAAAAATAAGGCGATAATTTCTGGTAGTCATGACCATATATTAGTCTATCTCAAGGACCCGCTTAAGTTTCGTCGGAATTTGTTGCCGCGGGAAGGTGCGTCTGCTGATGCATTTAAAAATCCCGATTGCGATGAGAGAGGGGCGTGGCAGAGTGTTTCATATACCGTTCAATCGGAAGATTCGGATAAACGCAAAGCCTACAGATATCCCATTAAGCTCCCTTCGGGCCGTGAGGTTTATCCACCACAGGGCCGACATTGGAACGGCCTCCCTGAGCGGACAGAAGAGCTACGCAGAGATAATAGGCTGTGGTTTGGGAAAAGCGGTGATAACGCACCTAGATTAAAAGTTTTCAGAAACGAAGTCCAAGACGGCATTGTGCCTAGTACTTGGTGGACTCACGATTTCGCGGGAAGCAATCAAGACAGTAAGAAGGAGGTACTTGCGCTCCTTCCCGATGCTGAGCCGTTTGGCACTCCTAAACCTGAACGGCTTATTTCAAAAATTATTCAGATTGCCACCAACACCGGTGACATCGTACTCGATTCTTTTGCAGGCTCTGGAACCACCGGCGCAGTCGCCCATAAAATGGGCCGCCGCTGGATTATGGTCGAGCTGGGCGAGCACGCTAAAACCCATATCGTGCCGCGCATGCAGAAGGCTATCGATGGCACCGATAAAGGCGGCGTGACTGAGGCTGTAAATTGGCAAGGCGGCGGTGGCTATCGCTTCTTTAAGCTCGCGCCTTCGCTGTTGCAAAAAGACAAATGGGGCAATCTGGTTATCAATAAGGATTACCGGCCAGAAATGCTGGCCGAGGCTATGTGTAAACATTTCAATTACACCTACGCGCCATCCTCCGAAAATTATTGGCTGCACGGTAAGGCCACAGAAAACGCCTTTATCTACGTGACTACCAACAGTTTGACCTTTGATCAGCTTAAGGCGCTGTCTGATGAGGTGGGTGAAGAGCGCAGTCTTTTGGTTTGCTGTATGGCCTATGAGGCCGCAGGCGATACCTTAATGAACCTAACCATTAAGAAAATACCCCGTGTGGTGCTCGATAGCTGCGAGTGGGGTAGGGACGATTATTCCTTAAAAATCGAAGCCTTGCCCCTGCAAGACGAAGAGCCCGAAGAAGCAGAAGCCACGCCGGACAAATCCAAAAAAATCAAAACGTCGGTAGCACAGACCAGCCTATTCGATGGCCCTGAGGAAAATTGAGATGACTGAACTAAACAAGGATCGTGTAGTTTCCCAAATTAGTCAGCGCCTCTCGTTACGTAAGCCTCAGGCAGAGGCGCTTCGGCGCCTCGATACCATCGTCGAGCTCATTGATCCGAAAAAAGGCACTGATGTAGATGCCGCCAGGGAGCAAGTACGTCAGGTATTCAGTGAGGTCGCTGATGCGGACTTTGCAGATTTCGAACGCGACTTTCCATCGGTTTGTTTCTCCGTTGCCACCGGCGTCGGCAAGACCCGCTTAATGGGCGCGTTCATCAGCTATTTGCACATGATCGGCAAGAGCCGGAACTTCTTCATTCTGGCACCAAACCTGACGATCTATGAGAAGCTGCTGTTCGATTTTGATCCGCGCAGCCCTAAATATGTGTTCAAGGGCATTGAAGCCTTTGCCCATAACCCGCCTTTGATTGTTAACGCTGAAAACTATGAGGAAGGTCGTGGTGTGCGCGGCGCGGATCTATTTGGCCGCGAAAGTGTGATCATCAATATCTTCAACATTTCGAAGATTAACTCCGAGGTACGAGGCGGGGCTGCTCCTCGTATCAAACGCCTGCAGGAGTACATTGGCGACAGCTATTTTTCGTACCTGTCTGAGCTTGAGGACTTGGTTCTGCTGATGGATGAAGCGCACCGTTATCGCGGTAGCGCTGGACTTAAAGCTATTGCCGAGTTGCAGCCGATTATGGGCCTTGAGGTGACGGCGACGCCGAAAACTACGGGTAGTAAGCCCCAGCCATTTAAAAACGTGGTTTACCGCTACAATCTGCCTGATGCGATGGAGGACGGTTATGTGAAGGAACCTGCCGTTGGTACTCGGGCGAACTTTAATCCGAAGTCAGTTGATGCCGATGCGCTGGAACGCATCATGCTTGAGGACGGAATTAACTACCACGAGCATGTCAAGGTGGCGCTGGAAACCTACGCCAAAAACTACGATAAGCCGATAGTACGACCGTTTATGCTGGTGGTGACCAAGGACACCACGCACGCCTCCGAGGTAAAACAGTTTGTGGAGTCAGACGGATTTTTCGGTGGCCGTTACAAAGGTCGTGTCATCGAGATTCACTCAAAAACTTCTGGGGAAGAGAGTGACGAGAATGCGCAGCGCTTGCTGAACATCGAAAAAAGCGGCGATACCGACATCGTTATTCACGTTAACAAACTCAAAGAAGGCTGGGACGTTACTAACCTGTTCACCATTGTTCCATTGCGTGCCTCAGCTTCCGATATTCTGACCGAGCAAACTTTGGGGCGTGGTCTGCGTTTACCTTATGGCAAACGCACGGGGGTGGCTGAAGTCGATCAGCTCACCGTGATTGCCCACGACCGCTTCAATGAACTGATTGAGTTGGCCAAAACGGAAAACGGTGTTACCAAGAAACTCAAACAGGTGTTTATTGGTGAGGACGGTGACGTTACCTCAACGAAGCCTGAGGTCGTCACTACGCCAAATGTGGTGCAGCACTTGGTGCAATCCATGCTGCCGAAAGCAGAAGGTAGTGAAAAAAGCACTGCCTACCAAATTCCTGCATCCTCGAGCCCTGTCGGTGTGGCAGAGACACCAGCGCCTTTTATTTTGCAAACAGCGCAAGAAGTGGAAGTGGCCGAGAAGACCCTTCAGATTGTGGTTCAGCAGACCGCTAAACAAGTAGGAAGCCTTGCGGATATCAATAAGCCGGAAGTGCAAGCCGCTATTGTTCAGGCCATTCAAGCGGAGCAAACACTGCAAGCTGAGATCTTCCCGGTTGAAACGCTGAAAATTGAAGCAATCGTGAAGTCGATTTGCAGTCAGTTCGTTGAGCGAATTATTGCCATTCCGGCATTGACCATCACACCGACCCAAAATGTGTCTTTTGGTTTTAAACCTTTCGCACTGGATCTTAAACACTGGAACCATCAACCACTCTCGAACGAGTTATTGATTCAGGTTTTACGCACAGAGAAAACGCAGTCCATTACCGGTGATGCCCATGATGAGCAGCAAGAGTGCCTAGAGAACTATATCGTTGCCAAACTCATGGACTTCCCAGAGATTGATTACGACTCGCACACCGAGGTGCTTTACCAGCTGGCTGGCCAAGTGGTTGCTCACTATCAAGCCAAATACGATAAACTCGAAGAGTTGCGTAGTGTGCTGCAAGGCCACTCTCGACAAATGGCCGATGCCATATTTGCGGACATGAAGAAAAATATGTGGCGCGGGAAAACCAATTACCGCGTTACCGTGAGTGCGGCCTTCCAAGAATTGCGTCCACAAACTTTCGAGAATGCGGGCAGCCAATATTCATTGGACTTCCGCCAAGCACCACCAAAGTTGAACGAGATCAAGCGTTATATTTTTAGCGGTTTCAGTAAGTCCTGCTATCCACTGGCTAAATTTGATTCAGATACGGAACGTAAACTGAGCGAAATTTTAGAAAAAGAAAACGGCGTTAAGCTGTGGATGAAACCCGGCCCCAACCAATTCAAGCTGTATGACTCAGATGGTTTGCCTTACCAGCCGGATTTTGTGGTTGAAATGCAAGACCGCATTTTAATTATTGAAACCAAGCGCGCGGATGAAATTAACGATGCGGTGGTATTGCGCAAAGCAGAAACCGCGGCGCTTTGGGCACATATCGCCACTGAGTTCCATGCGAAGAAAACTGGCGGTAAGCCGTGGTCTTATTTATTAGTGCCACATACGGACGTGGTCGGAAACTCTACGTTGGCAGGTCTTGCCGCAAAATACACGCGCCAAGCAGACTTTGAGCTTTTGACTCGCTATGAGCTATCTAACGAGCTGGATGTAGCTCTGCATACATAGGCAGCCACGCAAAAAGGGTAGCTTCGGCTACCCTTTTTTTTGCTGCTCATGGATGAGCCGTATTGCGTACTTTGCAGTAAATCCAACACGCCACAACCACGACCAGAATGAGTGGCGGAAATCGCACTATCAGAATCACCAGCAGCAACACTGTAAAGCAGCCCGCAAGGATGCCGGCAAATACGAATACTGCCGCAATGGTTCGCAGTAGTTGCTTCATTTGAGCTTCCTCACAGAACCCCAAGTTCTGCCATTGAATTGCAACCCTCACGTCCAACTACGATGTGGTCGAGCGTGCGCACCCCCACAAGACTCAAGGCCTCCTTTAACTTTTGGGTAAGTACACGATCTGCCTCACTGGGCTCGGGGTCACCGGAAGGATGGTTGTGTACCAGGATCATCGCTGCAGCGTTGTATTGCAGCGCAATCTTCACTACCTCTCTTGGGTAAACGCTGGCACTATCCAGCGTGCCTCTGAACAGTTCGTGAAAGCCCAGCACCTTGTGTTTGCTGTCTAGCATGAGTAAGGCAAAGACCTCATGTTCGTAATCTGCGAGAAGTGTTTGCAGGTGGCTGAATACCTCTTGGGGTGAAGTCAGAGCCCGCCCGCGACGCAAGCGCAGATTGGCCAATTGTCTGGCCATCAGCAGAATGTCGTCTTCGGTCACAGGGGATTCAACTTCATACGCGCCCGCCGTTTCGCTGGCTTTGAGTTTGTGTAATCTCATCTTCAGCTCCGTTGGCTGTTGGCCGTGTTAGTGGTTGAGTGATTGATGCTGGGCTTCGAGCTTCTCAGCCAAGCTGACCTTGTTGATGGTGACTAGGGTTGGTGTGGGCGCAGGCGGTGCAGTGCTTTCAGCGGTAAAGAACTCTTCAATCAAAGCGCCGCTATCTTCTTCGCTGTCCTCGAATGCACCGTTGGCAAAGCCACGTCGAGCTGCCTCATCCAATGCGTTCTGATCGAAGCCGGTGCTTAGCCGCTGTTCATCGAGATTGTTGGCAGCCTGCAGCGCCTCAGCCATGTTCATGCCACCGCGTACAGTCAGGTCGACATAGAAGATCGGCGTACCATGGCTCTGGCGAGTCGACTTTCCGCGTAGGCGCAATTCCAGCGGCAGGCATGCCAGCCGATTGCCGGAAATTGCCTGGAAGTAATGCAGCCGAGCGGCCAGGGTGCGGATGCTGTTAAATCCAGTGGTGCGGAACACGAAGCTGCCGAGCGGATCATCATCACCGATCAGCACGTTCAGCCGACCGTAGGGTTTACAAGCGCCACCTTTGGCCAGCGGGCAGGCATCCGGCGATGGGCAGGGCAACGACTGCATGCCGTCCTGGGTGACACGCTTGCAGGTCTCGCCATTGCCGACGCAAAGTGGCCTGCCAGACTGCCGGTCAAAGAGCGTGTAGTCAGCGCGGAAGTTCAGCTCAGGCTCGTTGAATAGCAGGCGTACCGGGATGCTGCGCAGTTTGTCCTGCTGACTTTTGCGCAGTTCCTCATTGAGCGGGTGCAGTAGCCAACCGTCCCTCCCTTGTACCTGCGAAGTAATGGTGAACTGATCATCTTTCTCCGGCAGGCGTTTGCCGTTCTTCTCGATAACCTTGCCGATGGAAATTCTGCCCAATACGGGCGGGGTTATTGCCAAACCTTTGAGCATGGTGATTCTCCTGAAAATGGAAAAGGCCAGCCACGCAGAGCGAACTGCATGGACTGGCCAAAGGGAGGGAGTGGTTGAAGTTGGTGAGAGTCAGCCGACCAGAAAGCGCCGCGCCCCGGTTTTTAGCAGCGGGTATTTGGCCTGCAGATGGGGCTTTTCCTTGAGTAGTTGCGGCACGTCGAGACCGATGCTGTTTTTGGCTTTGCGCCAGCTGATAAAGCCGTTGCTGAACTCAGCTCGGGTCGCTTCCCCCATGGCTTGCTGCAGCAACTGCTTGAGCTGGGCTTCGCGCGTTTCCTTCTCGCTGATGTACTGGCGTACAGCTTTGAGCTCCAGGTAGGCCGCTGCCAAACCGGCGCGGCCACTGAAATCGACGGTCTGGCCGTTGTCCTCTGGGTATAGAGCGCGCAGCGCCGTTTCAGCCGAAGCAGAGCCGTCGGCTGGCGGTGGCGTGTCGGTCTCGACGTAGTGCCAGAACTTACGCTCCAGCTCGATCAGGCGGGCAATCATCTGCTCGTCCCGTTCGATGCGGTGTATCTCCAGCGTCTGACCACCGAGCAATACCGCCACATCCGCCGCTTGCTTGCCGGTGACCGCGAGCTGGTGCATTACCTGCAGTTGCACATACTCGGGCACGCCCTCTTTCCAGAGGCGTGCGCCGTTTATGCCGGCTGTCTTGCATTCGAGGATCTGCACATCGTCAGGCGACCAGTTGCAGAGCGGTGTCCAGGGCGCGTTGCTTGATCTGCGCGCCTTGGCCGAACCAGGCCGAGTCCATGCGGTACTCGTTGCTGCGGGCGCGGCGCTCGTGATCGACAAACTCGGTCACGGCATTGAGCAGGCCCCATGCGGTGCCACGTGCCGAGTCGAGCTGACTGCCCCGACCACGACCCTCGTACAGTTCCTGGACCTTGCGCAGGGCACGCTCGTTGGGCAGAACCTCCGGCAGAGCACCGGTCGGATTGGTTTCGCACAGCACGTTCATGAAGAAGCCCAGTGCCTCATGCCACTGCACCTTGCGTTCTGCCAAGGCGCGCATGCGGTACATAAAGTCGTCCCATTGCGAGACGGCGATACCGAGCTGATTCTTTACCGCCTTGGGATCGAAGCGCGTGTTGTGCGGCACCTTGATCGCGCGGCTGGTGCCGTCTAAGGCGATGGTCAGTGTGTTATTGCACACCACCCGGACGGTGGTGGGTGTCGCGGTAGTTGCCAGGGTGCCGTCGCAGGAAGTTGCCAACAGCAGGTAGCCATTCACTTGGTCGTTACCCTTGAGCGCTGCACCTTGCCCGGTACGCGCCAGCGCCCAGAACTTGCGGCCACCTTTGAGCACGCCGGCTGTTTCCAGTTCGTAGCCAGAGACCTCGGTCAGGTCTCGGTAGAACTCCAAAACTTCCCTTGGCTGCACGGTGTGATAGCGATTGGAGACCACCGATAGCGGTGCCTTGGTGTCCGAGCGGAACAGTACCTTCTGTTCGGGGTACGAGTGAATAGAACCCAGATGAGCAATCGCATCTGCCTTGAAATGTACGGGGCTTTCCTGGATTTTCCAGTCCATGCCGGCTTCGCGTTGCCAGACCTCGATGGGTTGTTTCTGAGTGAGCTGATTGCCCAGGCCATGCCATGGGGCTGCGCCCGCGTAGGCCATTTCGACGAGATGAGCCATGGTTGAGATTCCTTTAGGTGCACGCCGGCATAAAGCGCTGAGCATGCTCAGTCCCGGTAATGATTGATGAGGTTATAAGCTAGGAGGTTGTTTGGATGTAGGCAGGTTGAAGCGATGACCACAGAGCAGGCAGAGGTTGTGGGCCAGGACGTGGCGGTCGAGCGATTCGCCCAGTTGCGCGCCGAGCGTGCAACCACCAACCCCACCGGCCAAGCCGCCGAGGATGGCACCCGATACGGAGCCGAGCATGATGCCGACAGGCCCGGCGATAGAGCCAATAAGCGCACCAGCCTGACCGCCAGTCAGTGCAGCACTTACGCCACGCGCAGCACCGCTCACGGTGCCGATGGCTGCGCCGATTTTCATGGCGTGATGGAAGGAGGCGACTTTGGGGGAGTGACAGCGAGGGCACTGCAATGACATGGGGCGAACCTCTTTGGTGGTGATGTCATTTCAGTTATGTAGGGCTGAGTTTTTTTTGATTCGAATGGCTGTGCTGAGAGCGACTTATCCAAGGTCGTAAGGGGCTGCAGTCGGCAGTGGATTTAATCCTAAGTTGCCTGTTGCGTGGGGCAGAATGCGACCAACAGCCGAGGGTCGTTAGTAGCAAGCACGTTGCTGGTTTTTCTTCGGGCGTTACCCCGGCAAAGCCATGTGGCTTATTGCAATCAACAACATGTAGGATCGATTGGGTGCCCTAGGCTTTTGTATAGGAGCGTATCCCCATATTTCGGTTGAGAGTCGCATCAATGCCAGAAGCAGCCCCAGCTTTCCCCGTATACGAAGGCATCACGCTTCGGTTTCTGGAACTCTGCCAGTTTCGTCGGCTGGGTAAGGTTCAGTTGGATATCGACAAGAAAACGACCATCCTGGTCGGCGCGAACAACAGTGGAAAGACCTCGGTCCTTGCCGCTCTGCGCCACTTCGTTGCGGACGGATCCCCATTCGGCGCCTTCGACATCAGCCTATCTCAGTGGCCAAAACTGCGAGCTCTTGGCAAAGCGTGGGAAGCACTGACCGAAGACCCATTAACAGTAGTCGGGCCTGAAGAACTCTGGAAAGAGCAGCTCCAGACACTTCTTGCGGCCATGCCGACGTTAGACCTCTGGTTCGATGCAGAGGTCGGAATGTATCACTATGTCGCGCCATTCCTTTCCAAGTTCAGCTGGAAAGGAGGTGCCGTCGGGGTTCGTTTACGATTGGAGCCAGCCGCCAGCGTTGATGAGCTCAAGCAGCTGGCCTGGGCGTATCACTCTGCGCGCTCGCCGGTAAAGGATATGGGGGCGGACTCGTTAGCGTGGCCCATTGACCTTCTTGATTTCTGGCTGCGTGAGCCATCGAAGCTCGGACAGGTTCGCGCATACAAGCTAGATGCAAATAACAACCCTATTGCGGGTTTCGCGGCCTATGCCACTCAGGCACTCGCTGCAGATGCCTGTCCAATTGAGCGTAAGCACCTGTCGAGATTGATGCGCGTTGACTTTGTCGCGGCCCAGCGTGGGCTCGGAAGCGAAGAGGCTGATTCACGGTCTGCCTCGGGGCCGCATCGGGTTGGCATGTTTTCAAACCAACTTCTCAAGTTTGCGCGACAGCACTTGAACGTTGCCAGCACCGGGCATGGCCAACGTGCTGACCTTATCAAGGCCGTGGCTGAGGCGCAAAGAGACTTAGACAAGAAGATTCACGAAGCCATCGCCGATTCTGTTGAGGAAGTGAGGGAGCTCGGCTATCCGGGTCTGAATGACCCACAAGAAATTCGCTTCCGTACGCGCATCCAGACGGCTGATCTGCTCGATCATGGAACCGCTGTTCAGTACAGCATGCAAAAGGAGTCATTCGAAGAGCTCCTTCCCGAATATTCCATCGGGCTCGGCTACCAGAATCTCCAGTCCCTCAGCTACCAACTGGTTTCCTTCAAAGCCGCCCGGCTCAAACCTGAAAAAGGCTCTCCTGCACCCGTTCACCTAGTGATGATTGAGGAGCCTGAGGCGCACCTCCATGTTCAGGTGCAGCGCATCTTCCCCGGTAAGGCGCACAAGCTCATCAGCCCGACAGAGAAAAACGCGTCAGCCCTCAAAAGCCAGCTACTCATTAGTACCCATTCGAGCCATCTTGCTCACGCGGAGAGCTTTGACCGGCTTCGATACGTTCGCCGCATCGCGAAGAGCGCGGCGAACCCCATGCCAACAACCGAAGTGGTCAATCTGGGGCAGGTCTTTGGTGATGACAAAAAGACCCGTCAGTTCGCGGAACGCTACTTCCGCGTTCAGCACACAGACTTGCTGTTTGCCAACGCAGCCATTTTCGTTGAAGGCGTTGCAGAGCGCATGTTGGTGCCGCTTTTCATTGAACGCGACTTCAAAACACTGAACAGCCGCTACGTGTCATTTCTGGATATCGGGGGGAGCCATGCTCACCGACTCAAGCCACTCGTCGAGAAGCTCCGGATTCCTACGGTCATCATTACCGACATCGACCCCTCCGAAGAAAAGGAAGGTAAGCCTAAGAAAAATGGTGAGCCGACTAAAAAGCTCGTCGCGGTTGCGAATACGGGGCAAGCTGGACTTTACTGCGGCAACCCGACTCTTCGCGGCTGGCATCCGAAGCTGCAGCAACTCGATGATTTGAAGAACCCGACTGACGCTCAATTGGTATGGAATGAGATCGCAGATTGCCTGGTGCGTTTCGCCTGGCAGTTGCCTGTCGCCGAAGCTGACGGCGGCTGGCCCAGCACGTTTGAAGACTCACTCGTCCTCACGAACGTGGCTTGGTTCAAGGGCCTGATGGATGAGAAATTCGATGAGAGTGGCGTGGAAATTGAAGCCCCGACAGGGGCACTTGGCTCTGTCTCAAAAAGGGCGGCTGAGGCTGGAAGCTTTCCAGAGCTGCTAGGTGCACTTCACACACTCATGCACAGTTCGTTCGATAAAGGGGACTTCGCCGCGAGTATCTTTGAAATGGTCTCGTCGGATGAGCCAGTCGTATGCCCAAAGTACATCGCGGATGCCCTGGCCTGGCTGCAGGCGCAGCTTGAGCCAAATCAGGAATCGATGGTATGAGCGCGATCCCTAACGTTGCCAACAACAACCGAGATGCCGGGGTTGTCGAAGAAATCTGCGGGTATCTCACGGAGGATCCTCCGCGCAGCTACTTCCTATTTGCCGGCGCGGGCTCTGGGAAAACACGTACGCTTGTAGAGGTGCTACGTCGGATGACGGGTGTCGTGGAGCACGAGAAAGGCAGCTGGTTTGCGCGGCACTTGAGGATGTACGGGCGCTCGATACGCGTGGTCACGTACACGAAGAACGCGGTCGCGGTCATTCGCGGGCGCCTCGGTGACAACGATTTGGTAGGGGTCTCCACTATCCACGCGTTTTGCTGGGAACTCATCAGCGGATTCAACGATGATATCCGCACGGCGCTCATCGCACTTAAGGAGGCTCAGTTCGAAAAGGAAACGGCGGAAGCGCTAGCAAAGCCGAGGGGAATCACGGCTGCAAAACAGCGGGACCTGGATGAAATCAAGGAGGACATAGAAGGGTTCAGGGGGGCGGATGTGTTCATTTACCATCCGGACCGAGAGACGTATGGTTCCGGTGCGCTTGCCCACAAGCATGTTCTCGACGCAACGGCCTGGCTCCTCAAGAACAGGCCTACGCTCCAGACTATCCTCAAAGACCGTCACCCTGTGGTACTCATCGATGAGTCGCAAGACACGATGAAGGGCATGTTGGATGCCTTGATGGGGCTTGCGGAGCCAAGGGGGAGTGGCCTGACTCTCGGACTGCTCGGCGACCATCGGCAGCGGATCTATACCGACGGGCATTCGGATCTTCCGAGTCTAGTTCCTCCGAACTGGGCGACGCCGGAACTGCAGATGAACCATCGCAGCCAGCGCCGAATTGTCACCCTCATCAACAGCATTTGGGAAGCGGAGCTCGCGGGTCGGACTCAACCTGCGAATGGCGTAGAACAGCATTCAAGAACCGAGAAGACGGGCGGGGTTGTCCGGCTCTACGTCGGTGACACGTCGCTTTCTCCAGAAAGTAAGGTTCTCGGTGAACGCTGGTGCGCAGACCAGATGCGGGAGGTGAGCGGGTCAGCCGCCTGGAGCCAAGGCGAGTACCAGTTGCTCGCATTGGAACACAAGCTCGTCGCAACGCGCGGCTCGTTTCTTGAAGCGTTTGGCGCCATGGCCCTGCTTGACCCGAATGCTGCCGCACCTACTGGAAGTGGCGAAAACAAGGGGCCTGCAGCAGTACAGGTTCTATTGAACGAACTTGCCCAGCTAGAGGCGTGCGTTGGTGCTGATGGCGCTGTTGATGAGTTCAAGGCCACAGAGGTTTTTCGGCGCTACGGCCGTCTCGATGACATGCCCGAGAACACTGAGGAGCGAGCAAGCCGCGTCGACGAAATGCTTCAAGCCATTGAAGTTTTCGCCGCAGCTTGTGCAAATCCGATTTCGACCGTGGAAGAGGTGCTTGAACCGGTCTTGAGAGCAAAGTTGTTTGAGGTTGATCACCGTATCTCGGCGGCATACGCAGACAAGTCGCCCCCACCTCCAGTGCCCGGTAGAGGCGAAGAGGAGTCCAAGCAGGACCGGATGCGCCGTGGCTGGTGTGCATTGTTCGATTCCCCTTGGAATCAGTTACAAAAGTACCGCACCTACCTCGCCGGGAATTCAGTGCTGGCCACCCATCAGGTCGTCAAGGGCTCTGAGTTTCTCCATGTCATGGTTGTGATGGACGACAAATTAGCTGGCGGCAACCAGATTTCCTACGACAAGATTTTTGGTGGTACGGAACTCAGTAAGACGGACAACGATAACGTAGGGAAAGGCAAAGAAACTACCATCGACCGTACTCTACGACTTTTGTACGTTACCTGTAGTCGTGCCCAGGAGTCGCTAGCTCTTGTGCTCTGGTCATCCGATCCTGCAGCAGCGCTAGCGCGAATTAAAGACAACGGCTGGTTCGCTGACGGGGAATTTGAAGCGATTCCGTAGACTGCTAACCGATGACATAAGTGTTTTCGAAGCGTCCTCCTCTCGGTGTAAGCGGTTACAGGCGGAAGATCGCTTGTGGCCGGTATTAGCCCTTGATCAGCGTATCGATACGACCTTTTTGTCCTGGCTTTCCCTGATAGCTGACACGGAGAGGTTGCCAGTGGCAGCCTCTTGGATGTGCTCGCTCCACCAGGCCATCATTGGCCGTCTGCGCTCGATATAGTCCGCCCGGTTATAGGCGCTGCGAACCTCGTCCTTGTCAACATGGGCAAGTGCCACCTCGATCAGTTCAGGGTCCCAGCCGCGCTCGTTGAGGATGGTGCTTGCCATTGAGCGCATGCCATGGCTAACCAGCCGGCCTTCGAAGCCCATGCGCTTTAGCGCCATGTTGGCGGTTTGGCTGTTGCAATGGGTCCGCGGATTCCGGTCCGCAGGGAACACGTATTCCCGGTGCCCGCTGTAGGGTTTAATTGCCTCCAAAAGCGCGAGTGCTTGATCAGTAAGCGGCACGATGTGTATACGTCGTTTCTTCATGCGTTCAGCAGGAATCGTCCAGATACGCTTTTCGAAGTCGATGTCGGCCCAGCGCGTGGTAGCAGCCTCTGCTGGGCGAGTCATAGTGTTGAGCTGCCATTCGATCAGACAGCGCGTAGTTCTTTTTATGCTGGCATTGGCAATTGCCACCATGAGCTCTTTCAGCTCATCGGGAGCAAGCGCCGCCATGTTCTTCTTTTTCGGTTTCTTGAAGACGGAACGAATCCCGCTAAGCGGGTTTGCGTGAATCAGTCCCGAGTTGACCCCGTGAATCATGATCTCGTTGAGTCGCTGACTCAGCCGCTTGACTGTTTCCAGGCTACCTTTGGTTTCAAGTGGTCGGAGTAAGTTAATGACCCGAGGGGCGCTGATGGCTGCAATCGGTGTGCTGGCCAAGTCGGGGAAAACGTGCAACGTCAACGAGCGCCAGATGTCCTCGGCATACGCTGGTGTCACTGCATCCTTCTTCAGTTCATACCAGGACGTCGCAACATTCTGAAATGTGTGCTCAGTTTCAGCTTGCTTTGCTTGCAGCACTGCATCTCGTTGATCTTTAGGATCGAGGCCTTGGGCAAGTGCTTCTCTCGCTGCAATGGAACCCTTTCGTGCCTGCGCTAACGAGACTTCAGGGAAGGTACCTAAGCCCATGTTGATCCGCTTCTTCGTCACGGGGTGTCGATAGTTGAAGTTCCATAGCTTGGAGCCATTGCTTCTCACTCGCATTTGAAGTCCGCCGCCATCAAATAGGACGTAGTCTTTTTCAGCAGGCTTGGCAGATTTGATTTTGAGTTCAGAGAGGCGAGTAGCTTGTGCGCACATTGGCATTCCAGAATTGATTTTGGCATTCCAAAAATTAGCACCTAAAGGCTTGGAATGCCATTTGGAATGCCAAAAGGCGTGGCTGCTCATGGACGTCAGTGGACCCCGGTAGCGCTGAAAGCCCCGGATTTACTGGATTTCAGGCACAAAAAAAGACGTCCGTGGACGTCTTTGAATGTAAAGTTGGTGGAGCCGGGGGGAATTGAACCCCCGTCCGCCAGTACTCCGCTGTCGGTACTACATGCGTAGCCGTGTCTATTAAGTTAACCCTCAGCGACCCGACGGGCAGGGTGCTTTGGGCGAGTTGTGTAAGTTTTAGCCGATTCGTCCACAACGTACTGCACGGCGATTCTGTTCTATATGACAATCACTTTGGGTTTACAGACATCCCCTGATGATTGCTGGACCCGAAGGTACCAGGAGGGAAGGGCTAAGGCTGCTTACGCAGCGAGAGCGTATTCCCCGTAGGTTTCGTCATTGGCAACTATAGGAAGTTGCAACAGTGGATTTACGAGTTCTGTTACCAACTCGGCATGCACCTAAAGTTTCGCAACCGGCGTCGAATCCAAAGCGGCCCCGAACTCACTGCTCTGTGAATCAATGTGAGCAGCAAGCCTGTGTAGTGTACGCCAACGCAGGCGATAAGGCCAACCCGAAGGTTGGCCTGGCCGTACGTCAGCCCTTGTCGGGGCTGCGGGTCTGGATTTTTGTCAGCACACCTTGAGTGATTCCGATGCATTCCTTGTGGTCACCGGCGGTCTGGGCTGCTTTTGCTTTGTCCAAAGATGCTTTTACGTTGTCCACGGCGCTCTCTGACACTGCGGGATCAGAATCCAGTGCCTGCTGAATGAGTTTGATATTGCTTTCACAAAGATCTTTATCCGCGGCAAAAACCGGCGACGCCAACAGTGCCGCGGTGATGAACATTCCAGCAATTGCAGTGTGCTTCATGGGTATCTCCTTGCGCATGAGGGCTCGGTGCGACCGCTCGAGGTGGCGGTTTGCCGAGGGGGTTATAAGCCCGATCGGGGGACTTAGCTAAATGACTATAGCTGCACGCAGGAAATCGGTAATTTTTTGCAACGCGAATGGGGCCTGTGGGAAATGTCGCTAGGGGCAATGAAGAAAGGGCCGAGCGGCTAATGCCGATCAGTTAAGCCAAAGACCAGCCGAACATAGTACCCGTGGCGAGGGAGCTTGCTCCCGCTGGGCTGCGTAGCAGCCCAAAAACAGGGCCGCTTTGCGCCCCAGCGGGAGCAAGCTCCCTCGCCACGGGTTTCGTGTTCGGCTTTATTTCTCTTAACTGACTGGCATTGGGCCGAGCGGCCCTTTCTTTTATTGCGGATCGCTTAGCGCGAGCGCGCCTGTGTCACGCGGTCCACCAGGTAGACCAGCCCGTGATAGTCGATCCCGCCATGCTGGCTGAGGCCGATTTCACAGGTGCGGCTGGTGGAGATGCCTTCGCTGCAGTACTGCACGGCGTCCTTGAGGGTGCGCAGTGAGTGAGCGTTCAACTCCGGTGTGGTGAAGCCCTTGTCGCCGGCAAATCCGCAGCAGTGAATGCCTTCCGGGATCACCACGTTATTACTGCAACGTCGGGCCAGGTCGATCAGCGCCTGGCTTTCGCCCAAGTGCTGGGTGCTGCATGTCACGTGTACGGCAATGGGGGCTTCCTGGGGGGTGAACTCCAGTCGATCCAGCAGGAACGTGCGAATGAAGCGCACCGGGTCGTAGAGGTCCAGGCGTGTCTCACCCAGGTCTTGCACCAGGCGCAAGGTACAGGGGCTGGTGTCGCAATAGATCGGATCGAGCCCGCCACGACTGGCGTGCAGCAAGGCGCCAATCAGTTCCTGGCGCTTGTGTTCGGCCTGTTCGGCGTAGCCTTTGGAGGCGAATGGCTGGCCGCAGCAGAGGCTGTCCAGGTTGTCCGGGAACACCACCTGATAGCCGGCCTTTTCCAGCAGGCCACGGGTCTTGTCGTGCAGCGACATTTGCTCGGTGTCGGCGGCTGCCGGGCCCATGACCCGCGACACACAGGCCGCCAGGTACACCACGCGCGGACGCGCATCGTCGAGCGCCGGACTGAAGCGGATGGCCCGCTCCGGTTGGGGCATGGCGTTGGTCCACTGGGGGATGTTGCCGTTGGACAGCTTGCTCAACGCGGCCGAGACCTTTGCCAGTCGAGGGGCGCCCAGCAGCTTTCGAGCACCGTTGGCCACGTGTAGGGTCAGGCGCGCGCCTTGCAGTACCGTGGCGAAGTTTTCTTCGAGCAAGGTCGCCGTTTTCTGATGGGTTGCGGTGCGGCCGCGCAGTTTTTTCACCAGCTCGCCGGTATTGATTCCCACGGGACAACGCTGGGCGCACAGGCCTGTGGCGGCACAGGTGTCGAGGCCCTGGTATTGATAGGCCGCTTCCAGTTCCGAGGTGTCAATGCCGGCGCGTTTCTTCGCCTGGATATCACGCCAGATCACGATGCGTTGGCGCGGGCTCAGGGTCAGTCCCTTGGACGGGCAGACCGGTTCGCAGAAGCCGCACTCGATGCACTTGTCCACAATCTCGTCGGCAGCCGGCAAGGGCTTGAGGTGCTTGAGGTGAATCTGCGGGTCCTCGCTCAGGACCACGTCCGGGTTGAGGATGCCGTTGGGGTCGAGCAGGCGCTTGAGTTGCCACATCAACTGATAGGCATCGCTGCCCCATTCCAGCTCGACGAAGGGCGCCATGTTGCGGCCAGTGCCATGTTCGGCTTTCAGCGAACCACCAAACTCCACCGCGACCAGTTGCGCCACGTCGTCCATGAACGCTTGATAGCGTACGACTTCTTCCGGGCTGTTGAAGCCTTGGGTGAAGACGAAGTGCAGATTGCCTTCCAGGGCGTGGCCGAACAGGATCGCTTCGTCGTAGCGGTGCTTGTCGAACAGCGCGATCAAACGGTTCACGCCGATCGCCAGTTGCTCCACGGGGAAGGTGACGTCTTCGATGATCACCGTGGTGCCGGTCTTGCGCACGGCACCGACGGCGGGGAAGGTGTCCTTGCGAATCGCCCAGAGCCTGGCGTTTTCCGCGGGGTCTTCGGTGAAGTCGACCTGTTTCTCCACCGGGAACGGGGCCAGTGAAGACATGATCTGCGCCAGTTGCTCCTGCAGCAGCGAGGACGATGCGGCGCGAGACTCGATCAGCAGCGCGCAGGCGTTGGCCGACAGTTGCTGGACGAAGGCCGGCATGCCGGGTTTGTCCTGCACCGAGCGCAGGCTGCGGCGGTCCAGAAGCTCCACCGCCGCCACCGGCTGGTGTTTCAGTACGGTCACCGCGTTGCAGCAGGTCTCCACATCGGGGAAGACAATCAGCGCCGAGGCTTTGTTCGGGTGGTCGATCACCGTGTCGTAGGTCACTGCGCTGATAAAGCCCAGGGTGCCTTCGGAACCCACCAGCAGGTGGCTCAAGATATCCACAGGCTCGTCGTAATCCACCAGGGCATTGAGCGACAGGCCGGTGGTGTTTTTCAGACGGTATTTGTGGCGGATCTTCGCGGCGAGTGTGGCATTGGCCCGGGTCTCGCGGCCCAGGGTCGCCAGGCGCTCCAGCAGTTCGGCGTGGCTGTCGCGAAAGGCCGCGACGCTGGCGGCATCCTCGGTGTCCAGGCGGCTGCCATCGGCCAACACCAGGCGAATACCGGCCAGGGTGTGGTAGGTGTTTTGCGCGGTGCCGCAGCACATGCCGCTGGCGTTGTTGGCGACGATACCGCCGATTTTGCAGGCGTTGATCGAGGCTGGGTCCGGGCCGATCTTGCGCCCGAACGGTGCCAGCCAGGCATTGGCCTGGGCGCCGATGACCCCAGGTTGCAGACGGATCTGCGTGCCCTGTCCACGGATTTCCCGACCGTTCCAGTTATCGCCGAGAACGATCAACACCGAGTCGCTGATGGCTTGCCCGGAGAGGCTGGTGCCGGCCGCGCGGAACGTCACCGGGACCTGATCGCGCTGGGCCAGTTTCAGCAGGGCAACCACTTCGTCTTCGGACTCGACGCGGATCACCAGCTTCGGGATCAGCCGATAGAAGCTGGCGTCGGTGCCAAAGGCCAGGGTCGAGAGCGGGTCGCCGAAACGCCGCTCCCGGGGGATCAGTTGCTGCGCATCGCGCAGGAAAGCCGCCGGTAGGGTCATTGGTCCTCCAGGATCAGCACCACCAGGTCTTTCGGGCCGTGGGCGCCATAGGCCAGGACTTGTTCGATGTCGGCGGTTTTCGACGGGCCGGACACCAGCAAGGCGTTGGTTGGCATGCCTTGGGCCCAGTTGAACTCGCACTGTACCTGATAGAAATTGTCGCGAATTTCACTGGCCTTGAGCAGGGCGAAATGCACCGGTGGCACCAGGCTCATCAGACGTGGTTCTTCGCGGGTCGGCCAGAGGATCAGGCTGCCGGTAGCAGCGATGGCACCGAGGGTGGTGGTCAGGCTGGCCGGGGTGTCGTTGAACAACTCGGCTTTCCACTCGTCCACCGGACGGTCGTAGGCTTTTAGCGTCGGCAGGTCGGGATGGTTCGCCCAATGTTGCGTGATTCGTTGCCCATGGGGGGTGGTTGGGGCGATCAACAGGCTCGGCAGTTGGCGTTCGCGCAGCAAGTGCGCGAGCAACTCGGGCCAGCCTTCGCCAGACGTCAGGTGGATTTCGGTATGCACCGCTTCCATCAGCTTGCGCAACTGCGGGATGCGTTGTTCGGCGGTGTAGGTGTAGGGTTCGGTCACCAGTGCTTCGTCGAAGTTGTCCGCCACTGGCGTGGTGCCGGTCAGGCTGTTGCGCAGCTTGGCGAGGATGTTCTGCTTGGCGCTCATCGGCGATCTCCCTGTTTGCCCAGATGCTCGCGGGCCATGTCGTGCAGTGAGCGGGCGGCGGGTTTTGGCGCGCTGTGGTTTTGCGTCCAGGGGCCGACGTTGCTTGGCGTGAGGGCGCGCAGGCGCGTGGCGAAGAAGCCGAACAGGCGATACAGGGTCGGCGAGCTGTTGAGTCTGGCCCAGGCGTTCCAGATGAAACGCTCCTTGCGCGAGTACTTGCTGCCCTGGCCGCGCATGACCTGATGCGGGCTGTCGGGGGCCTTGACGTTTTCTTCGCGCAGGCGCCGCAGCAGGGCCGGGATCGGAATCTTGACCGGACAGACTTCACCGCAGGCGCCGCACAAGGACGACGCGCTCGGATGGTCCGGGACTTTCGCCAGGCCGACCATGTGCGGGGTGATGATCTTGCCGATCGGACCGGGATAGACCTCGCCATAGGCGTGGCCACCGATGCGGGTGTAGACCGGGCAATGGTTCATGCAGGCACCGCAGCGGATGCAGTTCAGGGTCTGGCGCAGTTCACTGTCGGCAAAGGCCTGGCTGCGACCGTTGTCCAGCAGCACCAGGTGCACTTCTTGCGGGCCGTCGAGTTCATGGGCTTTGCGCGGGCCGGAGATCATGTTGACGTAGGTGGTGATCGGCTGGCCGAGGGCCGAGCGGGTCAGCAGCGACAGCAGCGGCACGACATCGCGCAGGTTTTCGACGACTTTCTCGATCCCGGTGACGGCAATGTGCACGGGCGGCACGGTGGTCGACATGCGACCGTTGCCTTCGTTTTCCACCAACAGCAGGGTGCCGGTCTCGGCCACGGCGAAGTTGACGCCGGAGACGCCGATGTCGGCCTCGAAGAACTTCTGTCGCAAGACTTTGCGGCCGATCTGGATGAGTTGGTCAACGTCCTTGGTGTACTCCACGCCAAGTTTGTCGTGGAACAAGGACGCGACCTGACCGGCATTCTTGTGGATCGCCGGCATAATGATGTGTGAAGGCTTCTCGTGGTCGAGCTGGACGATGAACTCGCCCATGTCCGATTCCAGGCATTCAATGCCCTGTTCAGCGAGGACATGGTTCATCTCCATCTCTTCGCTGACCATCGATTTGCCCTTGATCACTTGCCGCGCCTCGTGAGCGCGGATGATCGAGAGGACGATGCCATTGGCCTCGTCCACCGTTTCCGCCCAGTGCACTGTCACACCGTTGCGGGTCAGGTTCTGTTCCAGTTGCTCGAGCAGGTCGGGCAGCTTGGAGAGCGCGCGAGCCCGGACGGCATTGCCCAGGGCGCGCAGGTGTTCTCTTTCATGGGCATCGCTGAAGGACGTTGCCCGCTTGGCCATCAGTGAATCCATTGCACTGCGAAAGTTGTTTCGCAGTTGCTGGTCGCCCAGGGCCTTGTGAGCCCGGGCGCGAAAATCTTCTTCGACGGTAACCGTCGGAATCAGTGTGGAAGTGCTCATACAGCACCTCCCGTACGTTGCCAGAGGAAGCTGGCCAGGTGTTGGCCGCGCAACGCTTCCTGCTGTTTTTCCAGTGAGCCGTTGATGTTCATCAAACAGCCACAGTCCGCGCTCAGTACCTGGTGTGCGCCGGATTCCTTCAGGGCGCGGGTCTTGTCAGCGACCATCGCTCCGGAAATGTCTGGCATACGGACGCTGAAAGTCCCACCAAAGCCACAGCATTCG
Organism: Pseudomonas sp. Irchel s3h17; assembly: GCF_900187505.1. Classification (GTDB taxonomy): domain Bacteria; phylum Pseudomonadota; class Gammaproteobacteria; order Pseudomonadales; family Pseudomonadaceae; genus Aquipseudomonas. The sequence goes on along the minus strand of NZ_FYDL01000013.1, from coordinate 73,692 downwards.
CTTTCATGGCTGTGGTCGACCCGTTCCACATTGCTCAACTGCGCCAACAACGCGCGGCCGTGCAGGTGGGTGTTCATCTCGCGGCGTGCCGAGCACGAGGTGTGCAGGGCGACCTTGACCGGATCGCCGCTGTCCTTGAGCTGCACCTTGCAGACGAACAGCAGGAATTCGGCCAGCTCATAGGTCCGTGCCGCCAGGGCCTGGACCTGTTTCAAGGTGTCCGGCTCGTCCTTGAACAAGTCGGCGTAATGTTCGCGCAGCATGCCGGCGCAGGAGCCCGACGGCACCACCACCGGATAATCCCCGGCAAACAGCGCCAGTTGCGAGCGCGCCACGGTCCGGGCCTGTTCGGTGTAACCCGAGGTGTAGGCCGGCTGTCCGCAGCAGCTTTGCCCTTGCGGGTACTCCACGCGAATGCCTTCGCGTTCGAGCAGGTGAATCGCGTCCATCCCGGCTTCGGGATAAAACAGGTCGACCACACAGGTGCCGAACAGGTAGACCCGTTGCGGTTTTACGCTGGGGTACTGGCGCGGTTCTGGCAGTGGCGGGGCGACACGGGTCGCGTTCGGCACAGCGTTGTAAAAAAGCTCGCTCATCAGGCGTGTCTCTCGGCCGGTTATCCGTCCGCTGAGATTGCTGACTGTAAAGCGCGTAGCTTTCAGCAACCTTGCAGACCGGGTTGTGAGTCGCAGACGCCGGGTTCAGGCCCGGCGTCGGTTTTTTCCGTATTACCTGTAGTGCTTAGTGCACCAGCATGCCGGTGAACCAGTAGGCCTGGGCCAGGGTGATCAGGCCGACAATGGTTGCAAAGAATAGGCTGTGCTTGAGGGTGAAGCGGAACAGGTCCGATTCCTTGCCCACCAGGCCGGTCGCGGCGCAGGCCACGGCGATCGATTGCGGCGAGATCATTTTACCGGTCACGCCACCGCTGGTATTGGCCGCCACCAGTAGGGTGTCGTTGACGCCGATCTGGTGCGCGGTGGTGGCTTGTAGCGAACTGAACAGGGCGTTGGACGAGGTGTCCGAGCCTGTCAGGAACACGCCCAGCCAGCCGAGGAACGGCGAGAAGAACGGGAAGGCCGCACCGGTGCCCGCCAGTACCAGGGCCATGGTCGACGACATGCCCGAGTAGTTGGTGACGAAGGCGAATGCCAGCACCATGCCGATCGACAGAATCGGCCAGCGCAGTTCAACGAAGGTTTCCTTCAAAGTGGTCAGACCAGTTTTGAGGTGGATCTTCAGGACCCACATCGAAATCAGCGCGGAGAAGAAAATCGCCGTGCCGGTCGCCGAAATCGGGTCCAGCTTGAACACGGCCGGAATGGCGGTCGGAGCCGTCACGATAGGGGCGACCTTGATCACCATTTGATCCAGGTGCGGGATGGCGAAGTTGAACACCCAGCCGTACATCGAACCGCCTGCGGCAAACATCGCCTTGAACGGTTTCAGGGTCCAGATGGTGACCAGTACGGTGAGGATCAGGAACGGCGACCAGGCCTTGATGATTTCACCCAGGCTGTATGGCGAGGCAACGGTGGTGCGCTTCTGGCCAAAACCGCCGACGCTGGCAGTGACCGCTACGCTTGAGGTCGCACCGGCGATTTGCGCGCCCGCCGTACGTTTTGGCTGCCAGACCTTGAGGAACAGGGTCAGGGAAACCAGGCTGGCCAGGGCCGAGGTGATGTCCGGCAGTTCCGGGCCAATGAAGTTCGAGGTGAAGTACTGAGTGATGGCGAAGCTCAGGCCGGCGACCAGCGCCGCAGGCCAGGTTTCACGCACGCCACGCAGGCCGTCCATCATGAACACCAGCCAGAAGGGCACGAACAGCGACAGCAACGGCAACTGGCGGCCGGTCATGGCGCCGATCTTGAAGGCGTCGATGCCCGTGACCTGGCCGGCGACGATGATCGGGATCCCCAGGGCGCCGAAGGCCACTGGCGCGGTGTTGGCGATCAGGCACAGGCCTGCCGCATACAGCGGGTTGAACCCAAGGCCTACCAGCAGGGCGGCGGTAATGGCGACCGGTGCACCGAAACCGGCGGCACCTTCCAGGAACGCACCGAAGCAAAAGCCGATCAGCAGTACTTGCAAGCGCTGGTCGTCAGTAATCGACAGCACCGAGCTGCGGATCACCTCGAACTGACCACTCTTGACCGTCAGTTTGTAGAGAAACACCGCTGCCACGATGATCCAGGCAATCGGCCACAGTCCGTAGGCAAATCCATAGCCCGCCGCGGCGAAGGCCATGTCGACCGGCATCTGGAAGGCAAGGATCGCCACCAGGATCGACAAGGCCAGGGTGATGCTCCCGGCCACGTGTCCTTTGAGGCGGAACACGGCCAGAGCCAGGAAGAAAAACACGATGGGGATAACGGCCGCGAGCGCGGACAAGCCGAGGCTGCCGAGCGGGCTGTAGAGCTGTTGCCAGGTTTGCATATGGGGAGGCCCCTAATTGTTGTTGGTCAGGCACTGATCAGCGTTCTTGGATAATTGGTAAGACCAATTTACAATCGCTGTGGGCTAGGTTAAAAGCCTTGTGGGCGGTGTGTCAATTTGCCGCCCTAAAACTTTTGTCGAATGAGTGCGGCAGGGCTGATCTGATCTGCTTGATCGGGGGCGTTCTGGTAGGTGCTGGCACGGCGTCAATAGGCCAGAATAGAGAGCCCGGCGAACCGTCGGGATCGTGGAGAGTGAGTTATGGGGTTTGATCAGATTCGTCAGCGCCGTTTGTCTGACGATATTGTCGAGCAGCTTGAGGGAATGATCCTGGAGGGCACGCTGACGTCCGGTGAGCGGCTTCCGGCAGAGCGCGCCCTGGCCGAGCAGTTCGGTGTTTCACGCCCTTCATTGCGCGAGGCCATCCAGAAGCTGACCGCCAAGGGCTTGCTGGTCAGCCGCCAGGGGGGGGGTAATTACGTGGTTGAATCCCTGGGCTCGACCTTCAGCGATCCGCTGTTGCATCTGCTGGAGAGCAACCCCGATGCCCAGCGCGACTTGCTGGAGTTTCGTCATACCCTGGAGGCGTCATGCGCCTACTACGCGGCGCTGCGAGCGACGGAGGTCGATCGCGAGCGATTGACGTCGGCATTTGAGCGGTTGCAGGACTGTTATGCGCGCCATGAAGAGGTGAGCCGTGCGGAAGAGGGCGCGGCGGATGCGCAGTTCCACCTGGCGATTGCCGAGGCCAGTCATAACGCGGTGTTGCTGCATACCATTCGCGGGCTGTTCGATCTGCTCAAGCGCAACGTGGTGACGAACATTGGCGGCATGTACAAGCAGCGCACGGAAACCCGTGACATGCTGATCGGCCAGCACCGGGACCTGTATCAGGCGATTATCGAGGGGCGGGCGGAGCAGGCGCGGGAAGTCTCCAGCCGGCACATTCTGTATGTGCAGGAAGTGCTCGAAGAGGTGCGTCAGGAAGTGCAGCGCGTGGCTCGGGCCGAGCGGCGCAAGGGGATCTAGATTTGGTCGGCGGAAGCGACTGTGGCGAGGGGGCTTGCTCCCGTTGGGGGGCGAAGCAGCCCTGCGTTTGATCGCCACCGTCGCGAAGACTCCTGGCGACGGGAGCAAGCTCCCTCGCCACAAAGTCGCGCCAGGGAGGAGAGCTAGTCTTCCTTGCCCTTGTTGCGCACCGCGCGTTGCAACTCACGGTTGGAGTCGCGCTCGCGCTCGGTGTCACGCTTGTCGTATTCCTTCTTGCCCTTGCCCAGAGCGATCTCGCACTTGATCAAGTGCTTGCTCCAGTACAACGACGTACAGACGCAGGCGTAACCCTTCTGCTGCACGGCGGCAAACAGCTTCTCCAGCTCGCGCTGGTTGAGTAGCAGTTTGCGCGAACGTGTCGGGTCGGCAATGACGTGGGTGCTGGCGGTGGTCAGCGGGGTGATATGACTGCCGAGCAGCCAGGCCTCGCCATCCTTGAGCAGCACATAACTGTCGACCAGTTGTGCCTTGCCTGCACGCAGACTCTTTACTTCCCAGCCGGCCAGGACCATGCCAGCCTCGAACCGCTGTTCGATGAAGTAGTCGTGTCGCGCTTTTTTATTCTGCGCGATGGTCCCTGTGGGGTGTTTCTTCTGTTTAGCCATAGGGGCGGCATTATAGGGAGTTGCACGCGAGTCGGCTACGGTGAACCTGCATGCTTGAGCGCATTGAGTGAATCCCGGACAATGCGCCCTCTTTTTTGATCGGTTGGGCGTGTCAACAATGTCGTCAGACAAGGTTTCAGTCCACGGCAGTTGGGCTAGCCGTTGGATTTTCATACTCGCTGCGACCGGTTCAGCCGTGGGGCTGGGTAGTATCTGGAAATTCCCTTACATGGTCGGCGTCTATGGTGGCGGCGCGTTCGTGCTGGTGTTTCTGGCGTGCATTGCGCTGATCGGCATACCGGTGATGCTGGCCGAAACCCTGATCGGCCGTCGCGCCCGACAAAGTCCGGCCAATGCCTTGAAGGTGTTGGCGCTTGAGGCGGGGCACTCGGCGAAGTGGTCCTGGGGGGCGTTCGCCGGGATGATCACGGCGTTGCTGATCCTGTCTTTCTACAGTGTGGTGGGTGGTTGGTCGTTCGACTACATCATCACCATGGGGCGTGGTGACTTTCAGGGGGTGACGGCGGATCAGGTCGGCGCCTACTTTGCCGGAGTGATTTCCGATCCCTGGCGCCTGACGCTGTGGCACACGTTGTTCATGCTGCTATCGGCCGCGATCATCGCCAAGGGGGTAGTGGCGGGGCTTGAGCGCAGCTTGCGGATCATGATGCCACTGCTGTTCGTGATGCTGCTGGTGCTGCTGGGCTACAGCATGACCACCGGGCATTTCATGGAAGGCGTGCATTTCATGTTCGACTTCGATGCCTCGAAGGTGCTCGATGGCTTGCTGCCCGCCATGGGGCATGCGTTCTTTTCCCTGAGCGTGGGTGTCGGGTCGATCATGATCTATGGCGCCTACATGCCCAAGCATTCGTCGATCTCCGGCACCGTTGTCGGTGTCGCCTTGCTGGATACCTTTGTCTCGCTGCTGGCGGGGCTGGCATTGTTTCCGATTGTGTTTGCTGGCGGTTTGAACCCGAGCGAAGGGCCAGGGCTGATGTTCGTCAGCCTGCCATTTGCCTTTGGCAACGTGGCGTTCGGCCAGATCATGGGCGTGGTGTTCTTCGTGCTGGTGGCCATTGCGGCCTGGAGTTCGGCCATTTCCTTGCTGGAGCCGATGGTGGCCTATCTGGTTGAACGGACCAAGGTCCGTCGGGGCTGGGTCACCTTCTGGCTGGCCTTCAGTTGCTGGTTTGTTGGCCTGGGTACTGTGTTTTCCTTCAATATCTGGAAACAGGCAAAGTTTTTCGTGAGCGAAGGCGGCGGGTTCCACCTCTACCAGTGGGGGGCACAAGGCGGCCTGGACTTCTTTGGTGTCATCGATTTCTTCACCTCGCGGATCATGTTGCCGCTCGGTGGTTTGTGCTTTGTGGTGTTCGCCGGTTGGGTGATGGGCCGGGGTGCGGTACGCGACGAACTGTCGATCCGCAGTCCAGCCTTGTTCGCGCTGACCTTGTTCTTGATGCGCTATGTAGCGCCCATCGGCATTCTTATCGTATTTGCCGCCCAGCTGTGGAAGTGACGCTGACATGACGACTCATATTCAACGTTCGGCCCTGTTGCCGTATCCGGCACAAGCGCTGTATGACCTGATCAACGACGTGGCGCGTTATCCGGAGTTCCTGCCCTGGTGTTCCGAGGCCAAGGTCATCGAAAGCTCTGCCGAGCACATGCGCGCCAGCGTGGGGGTGGCCAAGGGCGGGTTGAGCCAGCACTTCGTGACACGCAATACGCTGGTGCCGGGGCATTCGATCGAGATGAATCTCGAAGAAGGGCCGTTTACCCAGTTGCATGGCGTCTGGGTATTCAAGCCGCTGGGCGAGAAGGCGTGCAAGATCAGCCTGGACCTGACCTTCGACTATGCCGGCCCGATTGTTCGGGCGACCCTGGGGCCGTTGTTCAATCAGGCGGCCAACACCTTGGTCGATGCGTTCTGTCAGCGGGCCAAGCAATTGCATGGCTGAGTCTTTGATCAGCGTCGAAGTGGTGTATGCCGCTGTCGATCGCCAGGTGCTGCTCACAACCCGGGTTGCGTCGGGTACAACTGTGCGTGCGACCCTGTTGCAGTCAGGGGTCGCCGAGCAATTCCCTGGGCTGGATCTGGCGAGTTGCCCTGTCGGGATCTTTGGCAAGGTCGTTGCGGATCCTGATAGCCAGCAGGTTCAGGCAGGCGACCGGCTCGAGATTTACCGGCCGTTGCTGGCTGACCCGAAGGAAGTGCGTCGACTGCGTGCCGCGAAGGCGGCGCAGGCCCGGGCACAGGAAAAGTAGACGCCTGGCGACAGGCAAGAAAAAGCCCGGACATGCCGGGCTTTTTCTTGTGCGCTGAATTACTGCGTGGTGTCCAGGGGTTCTGGCGTCGGGACTGGAACGGTTTCTACACCGTCGACGTCCTTCTGGATCTGATCCAGCAGCGATCCCGGCTTGGCCGGTTTCTCAGGCTTTGGCTGTTCGATGTTTTCAACAGGGGCGGCCACGGTAGTGCCGCTGTCCTTGCCCATCAAGGCCTCGTCACGGCTTACGCCCGGCATGAAATCGCCCGACAGGCTGACAAGTTGATCGTTCGAGTTGAAGATAACGCTGACGCGTTCCTGTTGGCGTTCACCGCCGCCAGGCTGCAAGCTGTACAGGTAATCCCAGCGATCGGCATGGAACGTGTCGGTCAGCAGAGGGTTGCCCATGATAAACCGTACTTGCCGACGGGTCATTCCCGGGCGTAACTGGTCTATCATGTCCTGCGTGACGACATTGCCCTGCTGGATGTCGATTTTGTAAACCCCGGGGAATGAACAACCGGCGAGTGCGAGCAGTCCCACGAAGGTGAAACTGGTTAGCAAGAGCTTGGTGTTTTGCATCGGTGGGCGACTTCCACTATCTTGGCTGGGACAACGTAAACGCCGATCATACCCGCATTAAGAGAAGCTGCGAAGCAGCATCGCGAGAAAGCTGACCATGGTTGAAAATAGCGAACTACGCAAAGCAGGCCTCAAAGTGACCCTGCCACGGGTCAAGATTCTGCAAATGCTTGACTCCACCGAGCAGCGTCACATGAGTGCCGAGGATGTCTACAAGGCACTGATGGAAGCTGGTGAAGATGTCGGTTTGGCCACGGTTTACCGTGTACTGACCCAATTCGAAGCCGCGGGTCTTGTGGTCCGTCACAATTTCGACGGCGGCCACGCGGTCTTCGAGCTGGCGGATGGCGGCCACCACGACCATATGGTCAACGTGGAGTCCGGTGAAGTGATCGAATTCTTCGACGAAGAAATCGAAAAGCTTCAGAAGGCGATCGTCGAGAAGCACGGCTTCGATTTGGTGGATCACAACTTGGTGTTGTACGTACGCACTAAAAAGTAAGCATGTCGCGCAGGTCCTGACCTGCGAAACGAACGAAGGCGACCCAAGGGTCGCCTTCGTGCTGTCTGGCGGGATCAATTCCTGGCGGTCACCACCATTTTCCTGGCGTGGGCCAGGGATTCCTTGGTCAGGTCGATGCCGCCCAGCATCCGGGCCACTTCTTCGATTCGCTCATTCTTGCTCAGCCTGGACACGGCGGTGTGCGTGGCGTCGTTGCCGCGAACCTTGTGGACAAACAGGTGCTGATGCCCTTGCGAAGCTACTTGTGGCAGGTGGGTGACGGTCAGGACTTGCCCGCGGTCCCCGAGGCGGCGCAGGAGTTGGCCGACAATTTCCGCGGTCGGGCCGCCAATGCCTACGTCAACTTCGTCGAACACCAGGGTCGGTATGCGTGATGTCTGCGCGGTGATCACCTGGATGGCCAGGCTGATGCGCGACAGTTCGCCGCCCGAGGCTACCTTGGCCAAGGCCTTGAGGGGTTGCCCGGGGTTGGCGCTGACCAGCAGTTCGACCTGTTCCAGGCCGTTGGGCAGCAGTTCGGTGCTGGTGTTGGGCCGTAGCTCGATGGTGAAGCGGCCGCCCGGCATGCCCAGGCGCTGGATTTCCTGTTCGACGGCATGGGCCAGGCTGCTCGAGGCCTGGTGGCGCAGATCGCTCAGTTCCCGGGCCTTTTCATGATAGTGCCGGGCGTATGCCCCCAGTTCTTCGCTCAGGCGCTCGATGGACTCGTCGTTGGCATTGAGGGTCTCGATCTCGTCCATCAGTCGCTGCGCAAGCTCGGCGACTTCGGTGGGCTGGATTCGATGTTTGCGCGCCAGGGTGTAGATAGTGTCCAGGCGTTCTTCGAGTTGCTGGAGGCGTGCCGGGTCGGCATCGAAGTTGTCGAGGAAGCGGTTCAGTTCGCCGACCGCTTCTTCTACCTGGATTTGTGCGCTGGTGAGCAGGTTGGTGGCTTCGCCCAATGCGCCCACCGAGTTGTTCACGCTGGTCAGGCGATTGAGGCTGGCCGTCAGGGCATTCAGTACGTTGCCCGAATCACTCTCGCTGCACTGCTCGACCACCTGCCGGCAAATGCCGAGCAGGGTTTCGGCGTTGGTCAGGTTTTTATGCTCTTGCTCAAGCTGCTCCAGTTCGTTCTCGCCCAGGCCAAGGTTTTCCAGCTCTTCGAGTTGATAACTGAGCAGTTGGTGACGGGCGCGCTGCTCGTCGCCGGAGTTGGAGAGACGCTCCAGTTCCTGGCGAGTCTGGCGCCAGCGCTGGGCCGCAAGCTGCACCTGGCGGGCAAGGTCCGTCGCTCCTGCGTACTCGTCCAGCAGTCGGCGGTGGGTGTCGGTTTTCAGCAGCGACTGGTGTTCGTGCTGGCTGTGAATGTCGATCAGCAGTTCGCCGAGGGCCTTGAGGTCGCCAAGGGGGCAGGGGCTGCCGTTGATGTAGCCACGCGAGCGACCTTCTGCGGTGATCACCCGGCGCAGGATGCACGGGCCGTCGGTGTCGAGGTCGCGCTCGGCCAGCCAGGCGCTGGCTTCCGGAATATCGGCCAGGTCGAAGGTGGCCAGGATGTCCGCCTTGTCCGCGCCTGGGCGTACCACGCCGCTGTCGGCGCGATCACCCAGGGTCAGGCCCAGGGCGTCGAGCATGATCGACTTGCCGGCGCCGGTTTCCCCGGTGATCACGCTCATCCCGCGATCCAGTTCCAGGTCGAGGTGTTCAACGATGGCGTAGTTATGTACGGACAGGTGCACCAGCATAGAGGCCGCTCCCAGGCTAAAAAGTCTGGTTATTTATACAGTGTTTTATTTGTGCCTGACAATGCCCGTGTTTAGCTCGATTTGCTTGGCGTCGGGATTTTTTTAAAACCGGTGTAATGATCTGTCGGCGGTTTTTGTGCGGGGAATGCTGCCTGGTGCAAGGCAAGCCCTTGAACCTGCAAATTGCGACCCCATATACCGGGGCAGAAGCGCGAGTCGAGTTCGCGCACGATTTTGAAAGGAGAAATCTATGGCTGACGAACAGACGCTGGATACGCAAAATCTAGACGCCAATCAGGCTCCCGAAACATCGGGTGAAGACCTGGTGGCTCGTGTGCAAGTGCTCGAAGAGCAACTGGCCGGCGCTCAGGATCAGGCTTTGCGTGTTGCGGCTGATCTGCAGAACGTCCGCCGTCGCGCCGAGCAGGATGTAGAGAAAGCTCACAAGTTCGCGCTGGAAAAGTTCGCTGGCGACCTGCTGCCGATCATCGACAGCCTGGAGCGCGGCCTCGAGCTGTCCAACCCGGATGACGAAAGCATTCGTCCGATGCGCGAAGGGATCGAGCTGACCCTGAAAATGTTCCAGGACACCCTGAAGCGTTATCACCTGGAAGCGGTCGATCCTGAGGGTGAGCCGTTCAATGCCGAGCATCACCAGGCGATGGCCATGCAGGAAAGCGCCGACATGGAACCCAACAGCGTGCTGAAGGTGTTCCAGAAGGGTTACGTGCTCAACGGTCGCCTGTTGCGCCCGGCCATGGTCGTGGTCAGCAAGGCCCCGGCGCCGGTTGCGCCGTCGATTGACGAGCAGGCTTGAAATTCGCCGCAAGGCCCCCATTTATAAGTCAAGCGTTTAAGTGCTACCGCAGTTAGCCACCACTGCTGCGGCAACCAAATCCAAAGTTTCGGGAGAGTGAGCATGGGCAAAATTATCGGTATCGACCTGGGGACTACCAACTCCTGCGTCTCCATTCTTGAAAACGGCAACGTAAAAGTTATCGAGAACGCCGAAGGCGCGCGTACCACGCCGTCGATCGTCGCGTACGCCAACGATGGCGAAATCCTGGTTGGCCAGTCGGCCAAGCGTCAAGCCGTGACCAATCCGCATAACACCCTGTACGCGGTGAAGCGTCTGATCGGTCGTCGCTTCGACGAAGAAGTGGTACAGAAAGACATTCAGATGGTCCCTTACAAGATCGTCAAGGCTGACAACGCCGACGCCTGGGTTGAAGTGAACGGCCAGAAAATGTCGCCGCCGCAGATCTCGGCTGAAATCCTCAAGAAAATGAAGAAAACCGCCGAAGACTACCTCGGTGAAGCCGTGACTGAAGCGGTCATTACCGTTCCGGCTTACTTCAACGACAGCCAGCGTCAGGCGACCAAGGACGCCGGCCGTATTGCTGGCCTGGACGTGAAACGTATCATCAACGAGCCAACCGCAGCTGCGCTGGCTTACGGCATGGACAAGGCCAAGGGCGATCACACCGTGATCGTTTATGACCTGGGTGGCGGTACTTTCGACGTTTCGGTTATCGAAATCGCCGAAGTGGATGGCGAGCACCAGTTTGAAGTGTTGGCAACCAACGGTGACACGTTCCTGGGTGGTGAAGACTTCGACATTCGTCTGATCGACTACCTCGTTGACGAATTCAAGAAAGAAAGCGGCATGAACCTCAAGGGTGACCCGCTGGCCATGCAGCGCCTGAAAGAAGCCGCTGAAAAAGCCAAGATCGAGCTGTCTTCGAGCCTGCAGACCGACGTCAACCTGCCGTACATCACTGCAGACGCGACCGGTCCTAAGCACTTGAACGTGAAAATCTCCCGCGCCAAGCTGGAAGCGCTGGTGGAAGACCTGGTTCAACGCACCATCGAGCCTTGCCGCATCGCTCTGAAAGACTCGGGTATCGACGTTGGCAAGATCGACGACGTGATCCTGGTCGGCGGTCAGACCCGTATGCCGCTGGTTCAGAAGGCTGTTACCGATTTCTTCGGTAAAGAAGCCCGTAAAGACGTGAACCCGGACGAAGCGGTTGCCATGGGTGCTGCTATCCAGGGCGCTGTACTGGCCGGTGACGTGAAAGACGTGCTGCTGCTCGACGTTAGCCCGCTGACCCTGGGTATCGAAACCATGGGTGGCGTGATGACTGCGCTGATCGAGAAAAACACCACGATTCCTACCAAGAAATCGCAAGTGTTCTCGACTGCCGACGACAACCAGGGCGCCGTGACCATCCACGTGCTGCAAGGCGAGCGTAAGCAAGCTGCCCAGAACAAGTCCCTGGGCAAGTTCGACCTGGCCGAGATTCCACCAGCACCACGTGGCGTGCCACAAATTGAAGTGACCTTCGACATCGACGCCAACGGCATCCTGCACGTAGGCGCCAAGGACAAGGCCACCGGCAAGACTCAGTCGATCGTGATCAAGGCCAACTCCGGTCTGTCCGAGGAAGAAATTCAGCAGATGATTCGTGATGCTGAAACCAACGCCGACGAAGACCGCAAGTTCGAAGAGCTGGCAACGGCTCGCAACCAGGGCGACGCGCTGGTTCACTCGACGCGCAAAATGGTTGCGGACGCTGGCGATAAAGTGACTGCTGAAGAGAAGACTGCAATCGAAGCCGCAGTGGTTGCCCTGGAAGCCGCCGTTAAAGGCGACGACAAGGCTGTCATCGAAGCCAAGGTTGAAGAGCTGTCGAAAGTCTCCGCTCCAGTGGCGCAGAAGATGTACGCCGAACAGGCCCAGCCAGCTGAAGGCGCGGCACAGCAGGGCGAATCGGCTGAAAAGGCTGACGACGTTGTCGACGCCGAGTTCGAAGAAGTCAAAGACCACAAGTAAGTTGTTGGTCGGCCGGTTGACTGCCTTTGTGCGGTGACTGGTAGGATGTCGCCGCGCGGGAGCTTGCTCCCGCGTTGGCGTGTCTGGAGTAGACGAATTTTTACAGCATGTTGGTGGTATGGCCGGAAATGCTCCTGCTTTTCGCGCCGCAAGTACCGCAAGAATCAAAGACCAGGATCGTTGAATTGACGTGAGTTGGGTCCGGGCCTGTATTGGGGCTCAACGAGTTCGGCAAACTCAGGAGGGTTTTGTCGGACGTCCTCAAGAGTGCAAAGACTTATGGCAAAGCGTGACTATTACGAAGTGTTGGGTGTTGAGCGTGGCACGAGCGAGGCAGACCTGAAAAAGGCCTACCGCCGCTTGGCGATGAAGCACCACCCGGACCGTAATCCTGACGACAAAGCGTCGGAAGAAATGTTCAAAGAGGCCAACGAGGCCTATGAAGTGCTGTCCGATTCCGGCAAGCGCGCGGCCTACGACCAGTACGGTCATGCTGGCGTCGATCCGAGCATGGGTGGCGGCGGTGCCGGCTTCGGCGGGCAGAACTTCTCCGATATCTTCGGTGACGTGTTCAGTGATTTCTTCGGCGGTGGTCGCGGCGGTTCCCGTGGCGGTGCCCAGCGCGGCAGCGACTTGCGCTACACCCTGGAGCTGAACCTGGAAGAAGCGGTGCGCGGCACGACCGTGAATATCCGTGTGCCGACACTGGTCAACTGCAAGCCGTGCGACGGTTCGGGCGCCAAGAAAGGCTCCTCGCCCGTGACCTGCCCGACCTGCGGCGGTATCGGCCAGGTGCGTATGCAGCAAGGCTTCTTCTCGGTGCAGCAGACCTGCCCGCGCTGCCATGGCCAGGGCAAGATCATTGCCGACCCGTGCAACTCCTGCAACGGCGAAGGCCGTGTCGAAGAGTACAAGACCCTGTCGGTGAAAGTGCCGGCTGGCGTGGATACCGGTGATCGCATTCGTCTGTCGGGCGAAGGCGAGGCAGGTACCCAGGGTGGGCCGACAGGCGACCTGTACGTGGTGATCAATGTGCGCGAGCACGCGATCTTCCAGCGCGACGGCAAGCACCTGTTCTGCGAAGTGCCGATCAGCTTCGTCGATGCGGCCCTGGGTGGCGAGCTGGAAATTCCGACCCTGGACGGTCGGGTCAAGCTGAAGATTCCTGAAGGTACGCAGACCGGCAAGCAGTTCCGCGTGCGCGGCAAAGGCGTCGCCCCGGTTCGTGGTGGCGGTGCGGGTGACCTGATGTGCCGTGTTGCCGTCGAGACTCCGGTCAACCTGAGTCGTCGTCAGCGTGAGCTGTTGGAAGAGTTTCGCAGCTCCCTGGCGGATGACAACAGCCACTCACCCAAGACCACGGGTTGGTTCGAAGGCGTGAAGCGTTTCTTCGGCGATCTGTAAGGAATCCGGTATGCGACGTATAGCTGTGATGGGCGCTGCTGGGCGCATGGGCAAGATTCTGGTGGAGGCGGTGCAGCAGCGCGCACCGCTCACCGGCCTGACGGCGGCAATCGTGCGCCCGGGCAGTACGCTGATTGGTGTGGACGCTGGCGAGCTGGCATCCCTGGGCCGAATCGGTGTGCCGTTGTCGGCCAACCTGGAAGCGGTGGCTGAAGAGTTCGATGTGTTGATCGACTTCACGCTCCCGGAAGTCATGCTGAAAAACCTGGCGTTTTGCCGCAAGGCGGGCAAGGCCATGGTGATCGGCACGACGGGGCTGGACGCTGCGCAGAAGCAGTTGCTGGCCGAGGCGGGCAAGGACATTCCCATCGTGTTCGCGGCCAATTTCAGTGTCGGTGTGAACCTGTCGCTCAAGTTGCTGGATATGGCGGCTCGGGTGCTGGGCGATGATGCCGATATCGAAATCATCGAAGCCCATCACCGGCACAAGATCGACGCGCCTTCAGGTACGGCCCTGCGCATGGGCGAGGTAATCGCCGAGGCGCTGGATCGTGACCTGCAGAAGGTCGCGGTCTATGGGCGTGAAGGTCATACCGGTGTGCGCGAGCGTGAAACCATAGGCTTCGCCACGGTTCGTGGTGGGGATGTGGTCGGTGATCATACGGTGCTGTTCGCCTGCGAGGGTGAGCGACTGGAGATCACTCACAAGGCCTCCAGCCGCATGACCTTTGCCAAGGGGGCGGTGCGAGCGGCGTTGTGGCTTGATGGTCGCGAGCCGGGTCTTTATGACATGCAGGATGTGCTCGACCTGCGGTAAGATGCGCCACCGACGGGGCTCGAGCTTGCGCTTCGGGCCCTGTTTTCAACCGCTACGCGACGTCCTGTCGCATTCTCCTGCCTTTAAGGCTCATTAGCGGTGGACCAAAATAGCCTTTTTCTGTAAGCTACAGCTTTAGTGTGTCCACTAAAAGCGCGCAGAATAATTCAGTGAAGAAGCGGAGTGACGTGTCCATACGTCACTCCGCTTTTTTGCAACCTGCGATCGCCCCTTCAGGCTTTATTTACGGGAGGTCTTCTTGACTAAGCCAGCCATACTCGCCCTTGCTGATGGCAGCATTTTTCGCGGCGAAGCCATTGGAGCCGACGGTCAAACCGTTGGAGAGGTGGTGTTCAACACCGCCATGACCGGCTATCAGGAAATCCTTACCGATCCTTCCTACGCCCAACAGATCGTTACCCTGACTTATCCGCACATCGGCAACACCGGCACCACGCCGGAAGATGCCGAGTCCGACCGTGTATGGTCCGCCGGCCTGGTCATCCGTGACCTGCCACTGGTTGCGAGCAACTGGCGTAACACGATGTCCCTGTCCGACTACCTGAAGACCAACAACGTTGTGGCCATCGCCGGTATCGACACTCGCCGCCTGACGCGCATCCTGCGTGAGAAAGGCGCGCAGAACGGCTGCATCATGGCCGGTGACAATATTTCCGAAGAGGCTGCCATTGCCGCCGCCCAGGGCTTCCCTGGCCTGAAAGGCATGGACCTGGCGAAAGTCGTCAGCACCAAGGACGCCTACGAGTGGCGTTCGACTGTCTGGGATCTGAAAACCGACAGCCACGCGACCATCGAGGCCTCCGAGCTGCCGTACCACGTGGTGGCCTACGACTACGGCGTCAAAGTGAACATCCTGCGCATGCTGGTCGAGCGCGGTTGCCGCGTGACCGTGGTGCCGGCCCAGACGCCAGCCACCGATGTGCTGGCGCTCAAGCCTGATGGCGTGTTCCTGTCCAACGGCCCGGGTGACCCCGAGCCATGCGACTACGCGATCCAGGCGATCAAGGACGTGCTGGAGACCGAGATTCCGGTATTCGGTATCTGCCTGGGTCACCAGTTGCTGGCCTTGGCCTCCGGCGCCAAGACCCTGAAAATGGGTCACGGCCACCACGGTGCCAACCACCCGGTTCAGGACCTGGACTCCGGTGTCGTCATGATCACCAGTCAGAATCACGGTTTTGCCGTAGACGAAGCGACCCTGCCAGCCAACGTGCGTGCGATCCACAAGTCGCTGTTCGACGGCACCCTGCAAGGTATCGAGCGTACCGACAAGAGCGCCTTCAGCTTCCAGGGTCACCCTGAAGCCAGCCCTGGCCCGAACGACGTAGCGCCACTGTTTGATCGCTTCATCAACGAAATGGCCAAGCGACGCTGATCGCTCGCCCTGATGTAGCGAAGCTTGAGGGTGGTCCCGACACCGGCGGCCCCCTCAGGTCTTCAGAGATTGAACAAGACGGCTTGCCGACTGACCTGCGGATTTGAGTGACAAACCCATGCCAAAACGTACAGACATTAAAAGCATCCTGATTCTCGGCGCTGGCCCGATCGTTATCGGCCAGGCCTGCGAATTCGACTACTCTGGCGCCCAGGCCTGCAAGGCCCTGCGCGAAGAGGGTTATCGCGTCATCCTGGTGAACTCCAACCCGGCCACCATCATGACCGACCCGGCCATGGCCGACGCCACCTACATCGAGCCGATCAAGTGGCAGACCGTTGCCAAGATCATCGAGAAAGAGCGTCCGGACGCACTGCTGCCGACCATGGGCGGCCAGACCGCGCTGAACTGCGCCCTGGACCTGGAGCGCGAAGGCGTTCTGGAGAAATTCGGTGTGGAAATGATCGGCGCCAACGCCGACACCATCGACAAGGCTGAAGACCGTTCGCGTTTCGACAAGGCGATGAAATCCATCGGCCTGGACTGCCCGCGCTCCGGTATCGCCCACAGCATGGAAGAGGCCAATGCGGTCCTCGAGAAGCTGGGCTTCCCGTGCATCATCCGTCCGTCCTTCACCATGGGCGGCACCGGTGGCGGTATCGCTTACAACCGTGAAGAGTTCGAAGAAATCTGCGCCCGTGGCCTGGACCTGTCGCCGACCAAGGAACTGCTGATCGACGAATCCCTGATCGGCTGGAAAGAGTACGAAATGGAGGTTGTCCGCGACAAGAAGGACAACTGCATCATCGTCTGCTCCATCGAAAACTTTGACCCGATGGGCGTGCACACCGGTGACTCGATCACTGTTGCGCCGGCACAGACCCTGACCGACAAGGAATACCAGATCATGCGTAACGCCTCGTTGGCGGTACTGCGTGAGATCGGCGTGGAAACCGGCGGTTCCAACGTTCAGTTTGGCATCTGCCCGGACACTGGCCGTATGGTCGTGATCGAGATGAACCCGCGTGTATCCCGCTCTTCGGCACTGGCCTCGAAAGCCACTGGTTTCCCGATTGCGCGTATCGCTGCCAAGCTGGCGATCGGCTACACCCTGGACGAGCTGCAGAACGAAATCACCGGCGGCGCTACTCCTGCATCCTTCGAGCCGTCGATCGACTACGTCGTCACCAAGCTGCCACGCTTCGCCTTCGAGAAATTCCCGAAAGCCGACGCACGCCTGACCACTCAAATGAAGTCGGTGGGTGAAGTCATGGCCATCGGCCGGACTTTCCAGGAATCCCTGCAGAAAGCCCTGCGTGGTCTGGAAGTGGGCGTTTGCGGCCTGGACGAGAAACTCGACCTGAGCAATCCGGAAAGCATGAGCGTGCTCAAGCGCGAACTGACCGTGCCGGGTGCCGAGCGTATCTGGTACGTGGCTGACGCCTTC
The DNA here is from genome assembly GCF_900187505.1 of Pseudomonas sp. Irchel s3h17. GTDB lineage: Bacteria > Pseudomonadota > Gammaproteobacteria > Pseudomonadales > Pseudomonadaceae > Aquipseudomonas. The sequence continues at coordinate 56,596 of NZ_FYDL01000013.1, read as the reverse complement.
CGCGCCGGCCTGTCGGTCGAAGACATCTTCGGCATGAACATGATCGACCCGTGGTTCCTGGTGCAGATCGAAGATCTGATCAAGGAAGAAGAGAAGGTCAAGACCCTGGGTCTGACCAGCATCGACCGTGACCTGATGTTCCGCCTCAAGCGCAAAGGCTTCTCCGACATGCGCCTGGCCAAGTTGCTGGGTGTGACCGAGAAGGCCCTGCGCCGCCACCGTCACAAGCTCGAGGTGTACCCGGTCTACAAGCGCGTCGACACCTGCGCGGCCGAGTTCGCCACCGACACCGCCTACCTGTACTCGACCTACGAGGAAGAGTGCGAAGCCGCGCCTTCGGGTCGCGACAAGATCATGATCCTCGGCGGCGGTCCAAACCGTATCGGCCAGGGCATCGAGTTTGACTACTGCTGCGTACACGCCGCCCTCGCCCTGCGCGAAGACGGGTACGAGACCATCATGGTCAACTGCAACCCGGAAACCGTTTCCACCGACTACGACACCTCCGATCGCCTGTACTTCGAGCCAGTGACCCTGGAAGACGTGCTGGAAATCGTCCGCGTCGAGAAGCCTAAAGGCGTGATCGTCCAGTACGGCGGGCAAACCCCGCTGAAACTGGCGCGTGCCCTTGAAGAGGCCGGCGTACCGATCATCGGTACCAGCCCTGACGCCATCGACCGCGCCGAAGACCGTGAGCGCTTCCAGCAGATGGTCGAGCGCCTGAACCTGCGTCAGCCGCCTAACGCCACTGTGCGTAGCGAAGACGAAGCCATTCGTGCCGCTGGCAAGATCGGTTACCCGCTGGTGGTGCGTCCGTCCTACGTATTGGGCGGTCGTGCGATGGAAATCGTTTACGAAGAAGACGAACTCAAGCGTTATCTGCGTGATGCCGTCAAGGTGTCCAACGACAGCCCGGTGCTGCTGGATCACTTCCTCAACTGCGCCATCGAAATGGACGTGGATGCAGTTTGCGACGGCACCGACGTGGTGATCGGCGCGATCATGCAGCACATCGAGCAGGCCGGCGTTCACTCCGGTGACTCCGCGTGCTCGCTGCCGCCGTACTCGCTGCCTGCACACATCCAGGACGAGATGCGCGAACAGGTCAAGAAAATGGCCCTGGAACTGGGCGTGGTCGGCCTGATGAACGTACAGTTGGCGCTGCAAGGCGACGACATCTACGTCATCGAAGTCAATCCGCGTGCTTCCCGTACCGTGCCGTTCGTGTCCAAGTGCATCGGTGTTTCCCTGGCAATGATCGCGGCTCGCGTCATGGCCGGTAAGACTCTGAAGGAAATCGGCTTCACCAAGGAAATCATTCCGAACTTCTACAGCGTGAAAGAGGCGGTGTTCCCATTCGCCAAATTCCCTGGCGTTGACCCGATCCTCGGCCCAGAGATGAAGTCGACCGGTGAGGTGATGGGTGTGGGTGACACCTTCGGTGAAGCGTTCGCCAAGGCCCAGATGGGCGCCAGTGAGCTGCTGCCGACCGGCGGTACTGCGTTCATCAGCGTGCGTGATGACGACAAGCCACTGGTTGCAGGCGTAGCCCGTGATCTGATCAACTTGGGTTTCGAAGTGGTTGCCACTGCCGGTACTGCCAAGCTGATCGAAGCCGCAGGCCTGAAAGTGCGTCGTGTGAACAAGGTGACCGAAGGCCGTCCGCACGTGGTCGACATGATCAAGAATGACGAAGTCACGCTGATCATCAACACCACCGAAGGTCGTCAGTCGATCGCTGATTCGTACTCCATTCGTCGTAATGCCTTGCAGCACAAGATTTACTGCACCACCACCATTGCTGCAGGCGAGGCTATCTGCGAAGCGCTGAAGTTCGGTCCCGAGAAGACCGTGCGCCGCTTGCAGGATCTACACGCAGGATTGAAGGCATGAGCATAACCAAGTACCCCATGACTGTTCAGGGCGCTCGCGCCCTGGAAGAAGAGCACACTCACCTGACCAAGGTCGTACGTCCCAAGCTGAGCCAGGACATCGGTACGGCTCGCGAGCTGGGTGATTTGAAGGAAAACGCCGAATACCATGCTGCTCGTGAGCAGCAAGGTATGGTCGAGGCACGGATTCGTGACATTGAAGGCCGGATTCAGAATCAGGTCATCATCGATGTCATGTCCATTCCTCACACCGGTAAAGTGATTTTCGGCACCACCGTTGAAATCGCCAACGTCGAGACTGATGAGCGCGTCACTTACCACATCGTGGGTGAGGATGAGGCTGACTTCAAACTTGGCAAGATTTCGGTCGGATCGCCACTGGCCCGCGCCTTGATCGCCAAGGAAGAGGGTGACGTGGTGGCGGTGAAAACGCCTGGTGGCGTTATCGAGTACGAGATTGTCGAAGTTCGCCATGTCTGAGGGCGGGCGCCTGCATCGCGCGGGCGCCATGCTTTGGCAGCTGACCCAGGTGTTATGGGTCGGCGGCCTGTGGTTGTTGTACATCGGTCTGCTGCCGGTGCTGGGCCAAATTGGCCTGGCGCCGCTGCTGATCCATGAGATTTCAGGCATGCTGAGTGCGCTGCTGGTCGGGTTTTCAGCGGCGTGCGTGGTTTTTCAGGTTTTGGTGCTGGTTCAGGCCAAGGGCCTTGCCAGTCTATGGCTCGATATGCGCGGACAGTTGCTGTTGATGGCGCTGTACGCGAGCACGATGTACTTCGTGGTGCGCATCGAATGGCCAGAGGCGGAGCATTGGTTGCTGTTCAGCTACCTGGTCCTGGGTTTTTCCGGTTTGCTGCTGGTCATGCAGCCGGTGCCAGGTTGGGGTGGCAGGGTGCGCGAAGCACACCCTTGACCCGTTTCATCACTTGAAGCGATGGACGTTCGACAGCTGCTTGTTTACGCTGAAGTTCTTGCGGTAAATCAGTGCCATCTTGCCGATGACCTGTACCAGATCCGCTTTGCCGACCTTGCACAGTTCTGCAATGGCAGCCAGGCGCGATTCGCGATCGAGGATGCTGAGCTTGATCTTGATCAGCTCGTGATCGCTCAATGCGCGTTCCAGTTCGGCTAAAACACCTTCCGTCAAACCGTTGTCAGCCACAGTCAAAACTGGTTTCAGATGGTGGCCAATGGATTTGTACTGTTTCTTCTGCTCTTGAGTGAGCGGCATAATCTGACCCTTTCGTCTGGATTCTGTAAAATGGCGGCCATTTTACCCGAGGGTGCGTGGATCCGCCCAATTAATCACGACCCTTATCATCGAGGTGCCCAATGGCGCGTTCCAAGACAAGCCTTGGTTGGCTGAAAAGACATGTCAATGATCCCTATGTGAAGCAGGCGCAGAAGGATGGTTACCGCTCGCGTGCGAGTTACAAGCTTCTGGAGGTCCAGGAGAAATACAAGCTGATCCGTCCGGGCATGAGCGTTGTCGACCTGGGTGCAGCACCCGGTGGCTGGTCGCAGGTCGCTAGTCGGTTGATCGGTGGTCAGGGGCGTCTGATTGCCTCGGACATCCTGGAAATGGACAGCATTCCGGACGTGACTTTCATCCAGGGTGACTTCACCCAGGACCAGGTGCTCGCTCAGATCCTTGAGGCCGTGGGTAATTCGCAGGTGGACCTTGTGATTTCCGATATGGCCCCCAATATGAGTGGTACGCCTGAGGTGGACATGCCAAAAGCCATGTTTCTTTGCGAGCTGGCTCTTGATTTGGCGGCTCGGATACTCAAGCCTGGCGGTAATTTTGTGATCAAGGTTTTTCAGGGCGAAGGGTTCGATGCTTACGTGAAGGACGCTCGTCAGAAATTCGACAAGGTCCAGATGATCAAGCCGGACTCTTCCCGTGGCAGCTCTCGCGAGCAATACATGCTGGCTTGGGGCTACCGCGGCCGGAGTGAGTAAAACGAGGATTTTTTGCGGGGTGATAGGTTTTTAGTATTTCGCCCCACAAGCATTAACGAATATTGTGTAGTCAATGTTTCACAAAGGGTTACAGACGGCGCCTGCCAGAGTTGTAGGTAATGTAGTAAGTTAGGCCGGTGAATATCATGCGAGGCGCGCGCCAGTTGCGGAGCTTGCTTCAGAGGGTAGTTAATTGAACGATATGGCAAAGAATCTTATCCTGTGGTTGATCATCGCGGCTGTCCTCGTGACGGTGATGAACAACTTCTCCAGCCCTAACGAGCCGCAGACCCTCAACTATTCCGACTTCATCCAGCAGGTCAAGGATGGCAAGGTCGAGCGCGTAGCCGTGGACGGCTATGTCATTACCGGCAAGCGCACGGATGGCGACAGCTTCAAGACCATTCGTCCGGCTATCCAGGACAACGGTCTGATCGGTGACCTCGTGGATAACCACGTTGTTGTCGAGGGCAAGCAGCCTGAGCAGCAAAGCATCTGGACCCAGCTACTGGTTGCAAGCTTCCCTATCCTGGTGATCATTGCCGTCTTCATGTTCTTCATGCGCCAGATGCAAGGTGGTGCGGGCGGCAAGGGCGGGCCGATGAGCTTCGGCAAGAGCAAGGCGCGCCTGCTCTCCGAGGACCAGGTGAAAACCACCCTGGCTGACGTTGCCGGTTGCGACGAAGCCAAGGAAGAAGTCGGCGAACTGGTCGAGTTCCTGCGTGATCCGGGCAAGTTCCAGCGCCTGGGTGGTCGTATTCCTCGCGGTGTGCTGATGGTTGGCCCTCCGGGTACCGGTAAAACGTTGATTGCCAAGGCGATTGCCGGTGAAGCCAAGGTGCCGTTCTTTACCATCTCCGGTTCCGACTTCGTCGAAATGTTCGTGGGTGTCGGCGCCAGCCGTGTTCGCGACATGTTCGAGCAGGCCAAGAAGCACGCCCCCTGCATCATTTTCATCGATGAAATCGACGCCGTCGGTCGCCACCGTGGCGCTGGCATGGGCGGTGGTCACGATGAGCGTGAACAGACCCTCAACCAGTTGCTGGTAGAGATGGATGGTTTTGAAATGAATGACGGCATCATCGTCATCGCCGCGACCAACCGTCCTGATGTACTTGACCCGGCGCTGCTGCGTCCAGGTCGATTCGACCGTCAGGTTGTCGTCGGTTTGCCGGACATCCGTGGCCGTGAGCAGATCCTGAAAGTTCACATGCGCAAAGTGCCGATGGGCGATGACGTCGCTCCGGCGGTGATTGCACGTGGTACCCCTGGTTTCTCCGGTGCCGATCTGGCCAACCTGGTGAACGAAGCGTCATTGTTCGCTGCCCGTACTGGCAAGCGTGTCGTCGAGATGAAAGAGTTCGAACTGGCCAAGGACAAGATCATGATGGGCGCCGAGCGCAAATCGATGGTCATGTCCGAAAAAGAGAAGCAGAACACCGCTTATCACGAAGCCGGTCATGCCATTGTTGGTCGAGTGGTGCCTGAACACGACCCAGTCTACAAGGTGTCGATCATCCCGCGCGGTCGTGCACTGGGCGTGACCATGTTCCTGCCGGAAGAAGATCGCTACAGCCTGTCCAAGCGTGCCTTGATCAGCCAGATCTGCTCGCTCTACGGCGGTCGTATCGCCGAAGAGATGACCCTTGGCTTTGACGGTGTCACCACGGGTGCTTCGAACGACATCATGCGTGCCAGCCAGATCGCCCGGAACATGGTGACCAAGTGGGGGCTTTCCGAAAAACTCGGCCCCTTGATGTATGCCGAGGAAGAAGGCGAGGTGTTCCTGGGTCGTGGCGGTGGTGGTCAGCACGCCAGCTTCTCGGGCGAGACGGCCAAGCTGATCGACTCTGAAGTGCGTAGCATCATTGACCAGTGCTACGGCACGGCCAAGCAGATCCTGACCGACAATCGCGACAAGCTTGACGCGATGGCCGATGCGCTGATGAAGTACGAAACCATCGATGCCGATCAGATCGACGACATCATGGCGGGTCGTCCTCCACGTGAGCCGCGTGACTGGTCCGGTGGCACCGGCACTTCCGGTACGCCTCCTGTTGTCCAGGACGAGCGTCCGGAAACCCCTATCGGCGGCCCGGCTGCCGACGTCTAAGGTTTGAAATGACTTTTGTTCAGTCCTCAACCCGGTTGCCTTGCGGCAACCGGGTTCTTGATTTGGCCCGTGCGCATGTCATGGGCATTCTTAATGTCACTCCCGATTCCTTCTCCGATGGCGGTCGTTTCAGTCAGCTCGATGCTGCCCTGAAACATGCCGAGGCGATGGTCGCTGCCGGCGCCACCTTGATTGATGTGGGGGGCGAGTCGACTCGACCCGGTGCCCGGGCGGTTTCGCCGCTTGAGGAACTCGAGCGCGTCGCGCCGATTGTCGAGCGGATTCATCGTGAACTTGATGTGATTATCTCGGTCGATACCTCGACGCCTGCGGTCATGCGCGAAACTGCGCGCCTGGGTGCCGGGTTGATCAATGATGTTCGATCGTTGCGTCGCGATGGTGCTCTGGACGCCGCTGCGGCAACGGGGTTGCCGGTGTGCCTGATGCACATGCTCGGCGAGCCGGGCGATATGCAGGACAATCCCCACTATGCTGATGTAACGCTCGAGGTTGGCGAGTTTCTCGAGGAGCGCATGGCGCAGTGTGCTGCGGTGGGCATCCCGGCTGAGCGGATCATTCTCGATCCCGGTTTTGGGTTTGCGAAAAACCTGCAGCACAATTTGAGCCTGTTCAAGCATATGGAAGCCCTGCATGAGCTGGGGCGGCCTCTTCTGGTCGGGGTGTCGCGCAAGAGCATGATCGGGCAGGCGTTGAATCGTCCGGTGGGGGAGCGACTGCATGGCGGTCTGGCTCTCGCAGCGTTGGCGGTGGTCAAGGGCGCGCGCATTCTGCGCGTGCATGATGTGGCCGAAACGATGGATGTGGTACGGATGATCGCTGCTGTTGAATCAGCCGAATAAGAATGATGGAGCACTTATGACTAAGAAATATTTTGGCACCGACGGTATTCGTGGTCGGGTCGGCACCTACCCGATTACTCCTGACTTCATGCTCAAGCTCGGCTGGGCTGCTGGCATGGCCTTCCGGAAAATGGGTGTTTGCAAGGTTCTGATTGGCAAGGACACGCGCATCTCCGGGTACATGTTCGAGTCGGCGCTCGAGGCCGGGCTTACCTCCGCAGGTGCGGATGTGATGCTGCTGGGGCCGATGCCTACCCCGGCGATTGCTTATCTGACCCGTACCTTTCATGCCGAAGCCGGCATTGTGATCAGTGCGTCCCATAACCCCCATGATGACAACGGCATCAAGTTTTTCTCTGGGCAGGGGACCAAGCTGCCGGACGACGTCGAGTTGATGATCGAGGAGTTGCTTGATGCGCCGACGATGACGGTTGTCGAGTCGAGCAAGATCGGCAAGGTGTCGCGAATCAACGACGCGTCGGGTCGCTACATTGAATTCTGCAAAAGCAGTGTGCCTACCGGCACCAGTTTTGCCGGTCTGAAGATCGTGATCGATTGTGCGCACGGTGCGGTGTACAAGGTTGCACCAAGCGTCTTTCGCGAGTTGGGCGCTGAGGTGGTGGTGCTTTCCGCACAACCCAATGGCTTGAACATCAATGACAATTGCGGCTCGACCCACATGGGTCAGTTGCAGGCGGCTGTCCTGGCCGAGCAGGCCGACCTGGGTATTGCCTTTGATGGCGACGGTGATCGCGTATTGATGGTCGATCACACAGGGGCTGTTGTCGACGGTGACGAGCTACTGTTCATCATCGCGCGTGATCTGCAGGAGCGTGGCTGCCTGCAGGGCGGTGTAGTCGGTACGTTGATGAGTAACCTGGGGCTGGAGTTGGCGTGCGCCGAGCTGAAGATTCCGTTCGTGCGTGCCAATGTCGGTGACCGTTACGTCATTGCCGAGCTGCTGGAGCGTGACTGGACAATCGGGGGTGAAAACTCCGGGCATATCGTCTGCTTCCAGCACACCACTACCGGCGATGCGATTATCGCGGCGCTGCAAGTGCTGATGGCCATGAAGGCGCGTCAGGAAGGGCTCGCCCAGGCTCGGCAGGCGCTGCGTAAGTGTCCTCAGGTCTTGATCAATGTACGATTTGCCGGCGGTGCCAATCCTGTCGAGCATGCGGCCGTCAAGGAAGCGAGCGAGCGGGTTACCAAGGCGATGGCGGGGCGTGGTCGGGTCTTGTTGCGCAAGTCCGGCACTGAGCCGCTGGTGCGTGTCATGGTCGAAGGCGAGGACGAAACCCAGGTTCGCGCATACGCTGAAGAGCTGGCAAAGCTGGTTGCTGAAGTTTCTGCCTGAATTCGGCTTGCCAGCAATGATTCGGTTGGGTAACATCTGCGCCCACTTTGACCGACGAGGTACAGCATGCGTCGCCCTATGGTAGCTGGTAACTGGAAGATGCACGGTACCCGCGCCAGCGTCGCTGAGCTGATCGACGGTCTTCGTCATCTGGCCTTGCCGAGCGGTGTTGATGTCGCGGTGTTCCCGCCTTGCCTGTATATCAATCAAGTGATTGATGGCTTGCAAGGAAAGCCGATTTCGGTCGGCGCGCAGAACGCTGCGATGGAGTCGATGCAAGGTGCGCTGACCGGTGAAATTGCACCGAGTCAGTTGGTGGATGCAGGTTGTTCCCTGGTGCTCGTTGGGCACTCGGAGCGCCGCCAGATTATCGGCGAGCTCGACGGGACACTGAATCGCAAGTTTGCAGCGGCACAGGCATGTGGCTTGATTCCGGTGTTGTGCGTAGGGGAGACCCTGGCGCAGCGTGAGGCCGGTAAAACTCTTGAGGTTGTCGGGCGTCAGCTGGACAGCATCATCGAGGAGCTGGGTGTTGGCGCTTTTGCAAATGCAGTAATCGCTTACGAGCCGGTCTGGGCCATTGGCACCGGGCTGACTGCTTCACCGCAACAAGCGCAGGATGTGCATGCAGCCATTCGCGCTCAGTTGGCGGCAGAGAATTCTGAAGTCGCACAAGGTGTGCGGCTTCTATACGGCGGCAGCGTGAAGGCGGCCAATGCGGTCGAACTGTTCGGCATGCCGGATATCGATGGGGGGCTCATTGGTGGAGCTTCCCTGAATGCAGATGAGTTCGGTGCGATTATTCGTGCCGCGGGAAACTGAGAAAATGCTGGAAACAGTCGTAGTCGTTTTTCATCTGCTGGGCGCATTGGGCGTAGTTGCTCTGGTATTGCTGCAGCAGGGTAAGGGTGCGGACGCTGGCGCGTCTTTCGGAGCAGGTGCTTCAAATACTGTGTTCGGAAGCCAAGGTTCCTCTACCTTTCTTAGTAAGTTTACTGCTATACTTGCCGCAGGTTTCTTCATAACCAGCTTAGGGTTAGGTTACTTTGCTAAAGAGAAAGCTCAACAGCTGACTCAAGTAGGTTTGCCAAACCCAGCGGTTCTTGAAGTACCAGTGCAAAAACCGGCTTCTGATGATGTACCGGTGCTTGAAGAGCAAAAGTCGGCAACCAATGCGACTGACGTACCTCCAGCTCAAGAGCAAAAGTAAGAAGGGTTTCAAACGTAGTATTGCCGAGGTGGTGGAATTGGTAGACACGCAACCTTGAGGTGGTTGTGCCCATAGGGTGTAGGGGTTCGAGTCCCCTTCTCGGTACCAATTAGTCAGGAGAGCCCGCTGTTGCGGGCTTTCTTGCAGGTGGAAGGTTACATTGACCCTGTCAGGGATCGGTCGTATACTTCCGCCCCAGCTTTGTCGCGGGGTGGAGCAGTCTGGTAGCTCGTCGGGCTCATAACCCGAAGGTCGTCGGTTCAAATCCGGCCCCCGCAACCAGTTTCAGGAGCCCCTTTTCAGGGGCTTTTTGTTAGCTGGACACTTTATAACGCCGTTATTCGACGGCGTTTCAGGGATGGGCGATTCGCCCATTTTTTTATTTTGCAAAGCATGCACATACATGCACGAGGGGGTTCAGGTGTCGAGCAAGCTAGAACAGTTGCAGGCCTTGCTGGCCCCGGTGGTCGTGGCCCTAGGCTATGAATGCTGGGGTATTGAGTTTTCGGCTCAAGGTCGCCACTCAATGTTGCGCGTTTATATCGATAAAGAAGGCGGCGTGCTGGTGGACGATTGTGCCATCGTCAGCCGTCAGATCAGCGGTGTGCTGGATGTTGAAGATCCGATCGCCGTTGAATACACCCTTGAAGTTTCCTCGCCTGGCATGGAACGCCCGCTGTTCACTATTGAGCAGTTTGCAAAATTTGCCGGTGAACAAGTGAAGATCAAGCTGCGCTCGCCTTTTGAAGGTCGACGCAACTTTCAGGGCCTTCTGCGCGGTGTAGAAGAACAGGACGTCGTGGTGCAGGTTGATGACCATGAGTTCCTGTTGCCGATCGATATGATCGACAAGGCCAACATTATTCCCAGTTTTGACTGAGACGTGCCAGAAACTGCGGATCCCGCGGATCCAATGGCTTGCGAAAGGCGAGGCGTACGATGAGCAAAGAAGTACTGCTGGTTGTTGAGTCGGTATCCAATGAAAAGGGCGTACCGGCAAACGTAATTTTTGAAGCGCTGGAGCTGGCTCTGGCCACGGCTACCAAAAAGCGTTTCGAGGACGAAGTCGATCTGCGTGTGGAAATCAATCGCCACACCGGTGCTTATGAGACTTTCCGTCGCTGGACGGTCGTCGAAGAAGCAGACCTGGACGATCCGGCCATCGAAACCTGGCCAAGCAAGGTTGCTGAAACGCATCCTGGCGCCAAGGTCGGTGACGTTGTCGAAGAGAAAATCGAGTCCATCGAATTCGGTCGCATCGCTGCACAGACTGCCAAGCAAGTCATCGTGCAGAAGGTTCGCGAAGCCGAGCGTGCTCAGGTTGTCGACGCTTACCGCGAGCGCCTGGGAGAGATCATCTCCGGCACCGTGAAGAAAGTGACCCGCGACAACGTGATCGTCGATCTGGGCAACAATGCTGAAGCGTTGCTGGCTCGTGAAGACATCATTTCTCGCGAAACCTTCCGGGTCGGTGTGCGCTTGCGTGCACTGCTCAAGGAAATCCGCACTGAAAACCGCGGCCCGCAGCTGATCCTGTCGCGTACCGCGCCGGAAATGCTGATCGAGTTGTTCCGCATTGAAGTGCCGGAAATCGCTGAAGGCCTGATCGAAGTCATGGCCGCTTCCCGTGATCCGGGTTCGCGCGCCAAGATTGCGGTCCGCTCGAAAGATAAACGCATCGACCCGCAGGGTGCTTGCATTGGTATGCGCGGTTCGCGCGTCCAGGCAGTATCCGGTGAACTGGGCGGTGAGCGTGTGGATATCGTCCTGTGGGACGACAACCCGGCGCAGTTCGTGATCAACGCCATGTCCCCGGCCGAGGTTGCGGCAATTATCGTTGACGAAGATGCCCATGCAATGGACATCGCCGTTGGCGCAGACAATCTGGCTCAGGCCATCGGTCGCGGTGGTCAGAACGTGCGTCTGGCTAGCCAGTTGACTGGCTGGACCCTGAACGTGATGACCGAATCGGACATCCAGGCTAAGCAGCAAGCAGAAACCGGCGACATCCTGCGCAACTTCATCGACGAGCTGGAAGTCGACGAAGACCTGGCACAGGTGCTGGTAGATGAAGGCTTCACCAGCCTGGAAGAGATTGCCTACGTACCGTTGGAAGAAATGCTCAACATCGACGGCTTTGACGAAGACACCGTCAACGAGCTTCGCGCTCGGGCCAAGGATCGCTTGTTGACTAAAGCCATCGCTACTGAGGAAAAGCTGGCAGACGCCCATCCGGCCGAAGACCTGCTCTCGCTTGAGGGTATGGACAAGGATTTGGCGATGGAACTGGCGGTGCGCGGCGTAATTACCCGCGAAGACCTGGCCGAGCAGTCTATTGACGACCTGCTCGACATCGACGGCATTGACGATGATCGTGCCGGCAAGTTGATCATGGCCGCCCGAGCCCATTGGTTCGAGTAATAGGCGCGGCCTGAGGAGAGAAATGCATGACGCAAGTCACGGTGAAACAACTGGCCGATGAGGTCAAAACACCGGTAGAGCGCCTGCTGCAGCAGATGCGTGAGGCAGGTCTGCCGCACACCGCCGCCGAGGAACATGTGACCGACAGTGAGAAGCAGTCTTTGCTGACTCACTTGAAAAGCAGCCACAAGGCGAAAGTGGAAGAACCGCGCAAGATCACGTTGCAGCGTAAAACCACCAGCACCCTGCGTGTTGCTGGCAGCAAAAGCATCAGCGTTGAAGTACGCAAGAAGAAAGTCTTCGTACAGCGCAGCCCGGAAGAAATCGAAGCCGAGCGCAAACGCGAACTGGAAGAACGTCGCGCAGTAGAAAATGCTGCACGTCAGAAGGCTGAAGAAGAAGCCAAACGTCGCGCCGAAGAAGAAGCGCGTCGCCAGCCTGCTGCTGCGCACTCTGCTCCTTCGGGCGCGGTTGCGGCCCCGGTTGCAGCTGTCGAGCCAGTGCGTGAAGCACCGGTTGCAGCAGCACCTGCCGCTGACGCTCGCAAGCGTGACGAACCGCGCCGTCCGGACAAACCACGCGCCGACGATAGCAATCGTCGTGGCAGTGGCGATGGCGAGCGCAAAAACGCTCCGCATCGTGCTTCGGTCAAGGAAAAGGCGCCTGCGCCACGCGTTGCGCCACGTACTACCGACGAAGAAAGCGATAGCTTCCGTCGTGGTGGCCGCGGCAAGGCTAAGCTGAAGAAACGCAACGCTCACGGTTTCCAGAGCCCAACCGGCCCTGTTGTGCGCGAAGTGAAGATCGGCGAGACCATCACTGTTGGCGATCTCGCTCAGCAGATGTCGGTCAAGGCTGCTGAAATCATCAAGTTCATGTTCAAACTGGGTACTCCAGCGACCATCAATCAGGTACTGGATCAGGAAACTGCCCAACTGGTTGCTGAAGAGCTGGGCCACAAAGTGACCCTGGTCAGCGACACAGCCCTGGAAGATTCCCTGGCTGAGTCCCTGAAGTTTGAAGGTGAAGCGTTCTCCCGCGCACCGGTTGTGACCGTAATGGGCCACGTTGACCACGGTAAAACGTCGCTGCTCGACTACATCCGTCGTGCCAAGGTAGCTGCAGGCGAAGCCGGCGGCATCACCCAGCACATTGGTGCGTACCACGTTGAAACTGATCGCGGCATGGTCACTTTCCTCGATACCCCGGGTCACGCTGCGTTTACCGCAATGCGTGCTCGTGGGGCCAAGGCGACCGACATCGTGATCCTGGTAGTTGCAGCGGACGACGGTGTCATGCCGCAGACCATTGAAGCTGTCCAGCATGCCAAGGCTGCCGGTGTTCCACTGGTTGTAGCTGTGAACAAAATCGACAAGCCGGGCGCCGATCTCGATCGCATCCGTAGCGAACTGTCGGTTCACGGCGTGACCTCGGAAGAGTGGGGCGGCGACACCCCGTTCGTATCGGTTTCGGCGAAAGTCGGTACTGGCGTGGACGAGTTGCTCGAAGCTGTTCTGCTGCAAGCTGAAGTTCTGGAACTGAAAGCTACGCCTTCGGCTCCTGGCCGTGGTGTTGTGGTTGAATCGCGCCTCGACAAAGGTCGTGGTCCGGTTGCTACCGTTCTGGTTCAAGACGGTACTCTGCGCCAAGGCGACATGGTGCTGGTCGGTTCGAACTATGGTCGTGTTCGCGCCATGCTCGACGAGAACGGCAAGCCAATCAAGGAAGCTGGTCCTTCCATCCCTGTCGAGATCCTCGGCCTGGACGGTACCCCGGACGCTGGCGACGAGATGAGCGTACTTTCCGACGAGAAGAAAGCCCGTGAAGTGGCTCTGTTCCGTCAAGGCAAGTTCCGCGAAGTCAAACTGGCGCGCGCTCACGCAGGCAAGCTGGAAAACATCTTCGAGAACATGGGCCAGGAAGAGAAGAAGACGCTTAACATCGTCCTCAAATCTGACGTTCGTGGTTCGTTGGAAGCGTTGAACGGTGCCTTGAACGGCCTGGGTAACGACGAAGTGCAAGTGCGTGTCGTGGGTGGCGGTGTCGGTGGTATCACCGAGTCCGACGCCAACCTGGCACTGGCCTCCAACGCTGTACTGTTCGGCTTCAATGTGCGTGCCGATGCTGGCGCTCGCAAGATCGTCGAGCAGGAAGGTCTGGATATGCGTTACTACAACGTGATCTACGACATCATCGAAGACGTCAAGAAAGCCCTGACCGGCATGCTTGGCAGCGACGTCCGGGAGAACATCCTGGGTATTGCTGAAGTCCGCGACGTGTTCCGTTCGCCGAAGTTTGGCGCGATCGCCGGTTGCATGGTTATCGAAGGTGTTGTGCACCGTAACCGTCCAATCCGTGTACTGCGTGAAGACATCGTTATCTTCGAAGGTGAGCTGGAATCCCTGCGCCGCTTCAAGGATGACGCTTCCGAAGTACGTGCCGGCATGGAATGCGGTATCGGCGTGAAGAGCTACAACGACGTCAAGGTCGGTGACAAGATCGAAGTCTTCGAGAAAGTTCAGGTTGCTCGCAGCCTCTAACTCGCGCACTTCAAGAGCCGTGATGGGCAGCCGCATGCAAATGCACGGCGCATCACCCGGACTCTAAACGCAACGCCCGGTCTGGCTTCTGTCAGGCCGGGCGTTTGCCGCTTTCAGACCACACGGGTTTCACCGTGAGGCAGTAACAGGTAACAAGACATGGCAAAAGAATACAGCCGTACCCAACGTATCGGCGATCAGATGCAGCGCGAGCTGGCACAACTGATCCGTCGTGAAGTCAAAGATCCGCGCGTCGGCCTGGTCACCATTACCGCTGTTGAAGTCAGCCGTGACGTCGGTCACGCCAAGATCTTCATCACCGTGATGGGCCAGGACAGCGCTGAAGATATCGCTCAAAGCATCAAGGTGCTCAACTCAGCCGCCGGTTTCCTGCGCATGCAGTTGGCTCGCGAGATGAAGCTGCGCAGCGTTCCACAGCTGCACTTCCACTACGACGAAAGCGTCGTGCGCGGTGCTCATCTGTCGGCATTGATCGAGCGCGCCGTGGCTGAAGACAATCAGCACCCGGTTGCGGCAGAAACCGAAGACGCCAAGGAGTAATCGGTGGCTCAGGTCAAACGTATCCGTCGTAACGTCAGCGGCATCATCCTGCTCGACAAACCGCTGGGGTTTACCTCCAACGCGGCCTTGCAGAAGGTTCGCTGGTTGCTCAATGCCGAGAAGGCCGGTCACACCGGCAGTCTCGACCCGCTGGCCACCGGTGTGTTGCCGTTGTGCTTCGGTGAGGCCACCAAGTTCTCGCAATACCTGCTCGATTCCGACAAGTGTTATGAAACCCTGGCGCAATTGGGCAAGACCACCACCACGGCAGACGCCGAGGGTGATGTTTTGCGGGAGCGCCCCGTGACCGTTGGTCGCGCCGATGTCGAAGCGGTTTTGCCAGGATTTCGTGGGCAAATCAGTCAGATACCACCGATGTACTCAGCCCTCAAGCGTGATGGGCAGCCGCTGTACAAGCTGGCGCGTGCAGGTGAAGTGGTGGAGCGCGAACCGCGTTCTGTTACTATAGCGCGCTTGGAATTGCTGGCCTTTGAAGGCGACACTGCGCGCTTTGCCGTAGATTGCAGCAAAGGCACCTATATCCGTACCCTGGTGGAAGATATCGGTGAACAGCTCGGTTGTGGCGCTTACGTGGCAGAACTGCGACGTACCCAGGCCGGTCCGTTCAGCCTGGCCCAGACGGTCACGCTGGAAGAGTTGGAAGCTGTACATGCCGAAGGCGGCAACGAAGCAGTCGATCGCTTCCTGATGCCATCGGACAGTGGCCTGCTGGATTGGCCGCTGCTGCAATTCTCGGAGCACAGCTCGTTCTACTGGCTCAATGGCCAGCCGGTACGCGCCCCGGATGCACCGAAGTTCGGTATGGTACGGGTACAGGATCACAATGGTCGCTTCATCGGAATCGGTGAAGTGAGCGAAGACGGGCGCATAGCGCCACGTCGACTGATTCGGTCAGAATGACCGAAACCAGTCTGCGTAAAAGCGCAGCAGCTTTTACGCAGGCTGGCGAGGGTGGCTGTCAACAGGCACGGTCACTACTCATTTTTAGATACAGGGATTTGTCCCTGGCCTGTTGAAGCTGTTTTTCTGAAACAGTTTCCTGATAAAAGGATTGCCTCATGGCTCTCGACGTTCAAGAAAAAGCCCAAATCGTAGCTGACTACCAGCAAGCTGTTGGTGACACTGGTTCTCCAGAAGTGCAAGTTGCACTGCTGACCCACAACATCAACAAACTGCAAGGTCACTTCAAGGCCAACGGTAAAGATCACCACTCCCGTCGTGGTCTGATCCGTATGGTAAACCAGCGCCGTAAGCTGCTGGACTACCTGAAAGGCAAGGATCTGGGTCGTTATCAGGCTCTGATCGGTCGCCTGGGTCTGCGTCGCTAATAAGCGATTGCGCTAGAGGTTGGTTGTCTGTCGTGCGTCAGTGGGTTTCCCGCTGGCACATGGCAGGCTCCCAGCCTCAAGTTTTATCTGGACAGTAGTTTTACCTGGACAATACACGCCGGGCCGATTCCCGACATTGCCCAAGAATTTCGCAAGAAAACCAGTTCCCCAAGAGCCACAAAGAAGGTAGGACACCGTGAACCCGGTAATCAAAAAATTCCAGTTCGGTCAGTCGACCGTTACCCTCGAGACTGGCCGTATCGCCCGTCAGGCCTCCGGCGCAGTATTGGTCACCGTTGACGACGACGTCAGCGTATTGGTGACCGTAGTCGGTGCCAAGCAAGCCGATCCAGGCAAGGGCTTCTTCCCTCTGTCTGTTCACTACCAGGAAAAGACTTACGCTGCCGGTAAGATCCCTGGCGGTTTCTTCAAGCGTGAAGGCCGTCCTTCCGAGAAAGAAACCCTGACTTCCCGACTGATCGACCGTCCGATCCGTCCGCTGTTCCCAGAAGGCTTCATGAACGAAGTGCAGGTTGTCTGCACCGTCGTTTCCACCAGCAAGAAGACCGATCCGGACATCGCTGCGATGATCGGTACCTCGGCTGCCCTGGCCATCTCCGGCATTCCTTTCGATGGCCCGATCGGCGCTGCCCGCGTTGCGTTCCACGAAAGCACCGGCTACCTGCTGAACCCGACTTACGAACAACAGAAAGCTTCGAGCCTGGACATGGTCGTTGCCGGTACTTCGGAAGCGGTCCTGATGGTTGAATCGGAAGCCAAAGAGCTGACCGAAGACCAGATGCTGGGCGCGGTACTGTTTGCTCACGACGAGTTCCAGGTTGTGATCAACGCTGTTAAAGAACTGGCTGCCGAAGCTGCCAAGCCAACCTGGACCTGGGCTCCACAGCCTGAAGCCACCGCACTGCTGGGCGCTATCCGTGCCGAGTTCGGCGACGCTATCTCCCAGGCCTACACGATCACCATCAAGGCCGACCGTTACGCTCGCCTGGGCGAATTGAAAGACCAGGTCGTCGCCAAGCTGTCCGGTGAAGAAGGCCAGCCTTCTTCCAGCGAAGTCAAAGCCGCTTTCGGCGAAATCGAATACCGCACCGTTCGCGAAAACATCGTCAACGGCAAGCCACGTATCGATGGTCGCGACACCAAGACCGTACGTCCGCTGAACATCGAAGTCGGCGTTCTGCCAAAGACCCACGGTTCGGCTCTGTTCACCCGTGGCGAAACCCAGGCCCTGGTTGTTGCCACACTGGGCACCGCCCGTGACGCACAACTGCTGGACACCCTGGAAGGCGAGAAAAAAGACCCGTTCATGCTGCACTACAACTTCCCTCCGTTCTCGGTAGGTGAGTGTGGTCGCATGGGTGGCGCTGGTCGTCGCGAAATCGGTCACGGCCGTCTGGCCCGTCGTTCGATTGCAGCCATGCTGCCTGCTGCCGACGTGTTCCCATACACCATCCGCGTGGTATCGGAAATCACCGAGTCCAACGGTTCGAGCTCCATGGCTTCCGTTTGCGGCGCTTCCCTGGCCCTGATGGATGCCGGCGTTCCGATGAAGGCACCGGTTGCCGGTATCGCCATGGGTCTGGTTAAAGAAGGCGAGAAATTCGCCGTCCTGACCGACATCCTGGGTGACGAAGACCACCTGGGCGACATGGACTTCAAGGTAGCCGGTACCGCCAAAGGTGTGACCGCGCTGCAGATGGACATCAAGATCAAGGGCATCACCGAAGAAATCATGGAGATCGCTCTGGGCCAAGCCCTGGAAGCGCGCCTGAACATCCTCGGCCAGATGAACCAGATCATTGGCCAGTCGCGTACCGAGCTGTCGGAAAATGCTCCGACCATGATCGCGATGAAGATCGACACCGACAAAATCCGTGATGTCATCGGTAAAGGCGGCGCGACCATTCGTGCGATCTGTGAAGAAACCAAGGCTTCGATCGATATCGAAGACGACGGTTCGATCAAGATCTTCGGCGAAACCAAGGAAGCGGCTGAAGCTGCTCGTCAGCGCGTCCTGGGCATCACCGCAGAAGCCGAGATCGGCAAGATCTACGTCGGTAAGGTTGAGCGCATCGTCGACTTCGGCGCATTCGTCAACATCCTGCCTGGTAAGGACGGTCTGGTTCACATCTCGATGCTGAGCGATGCTCGCGTTGAGAAAGTGACCGACATCCTGAAAGAAGGCCAGGAAGTGGAAGTGCTGGTACTGGACGTGGACAACCGCGGCCGTATCAAGCTGTCCATCAAAGACGTGGCAGCAGCCAAGGCTTCGGGCGTTTAATCACTCCCGTAGGCTGACTGCTTCAACGCTGTAAAAAATGCCCCGCGGTGAACGCCGCGGGGCATTTTTTTGTCTGCAGGAAAGTCGCGTGGCGAGGGAGCCTGCTCCCGCCGGCCGCTCCGCGTTCGGGCACAGCAGTCGTAAGTCGTTAATCGCAGCGGACCTGCTCAAGCGCCTTGGGGGGGCTTTGCAACCCAGCGCGAGCAAGCTCCCTCGCCACAGGTTGCCGGACCTCAAAAGCGGTGCTAGGTTTAGCCCACCGCCCGTGTAGCTCAGTTGGTAGAGCAGCGCACTCGTAACGCGAAGGTCGCAGGTTCAATTCCTGTCTCGGGCACCATTAATTAATTTCAGGTGGTGTTAAAACCACCCGAAATCCCACAAAAAGGCACCGCCTGGTGCGTAATGCTGTTCAGTTAAGAAAGGCTTGAAGCGGGTGAGAGACCCGTGGCGAGCGAGCTTGCTCGCGCTGGTGCGCGAAGCGCACCCAACAAAGCGACTGCGGCCTTTCAGAACGAACTCGGCGATAGTTTTTGGGGCTGCCGTGCAGCCCAGCGCGAGCAAGCTCGCTCGCCACGGGGGATGTACTGAGCCCCCTTTCCTTAACTGAACAGTATTGCGCCTGGTGCGGGCTTTTTGTTGTCTATGGTTTCCCAGGCTTTCCTTGCCAGCCCACGGTTTTGGGGGCTGACCATAGCCCACGTTTAAACCCTCCGGCTCAAAGTGAGGCTCCGTCACTAAGGGGTACGCCCCCAGGGGTGTCATGCCTCAAAACGACACCCTCCGCCACTATGTCTGTCGAGGGGTAATCGCGGTTCTGCTGGATGGGTACGAAAGGAATCTCGACCTGATCGCGACCAGACTGAAATCAACGGGCGCAAAGGTAATCTTCCAGGGCGTTACCGTGGTTCCTGATCAGGAACAGCCGTTGCAGCGGTCACTCATGGTGCGTTTTTGCAAACGACTCATTCGCTTATATGTCAGGTCGACCCATGGTCATGGCGTGGAATTGTTGCCATGCACGCATACTGCTCGAAGTCAGTGGGGTTCTCATCTCGGGAGGGTTTCAGCGGACGGTGGTACAGGCAATCCGAGGCCCGACGTCAGTCAGGCCTGGTCTGGGCCGTTGGATACTTCGGTGTTCGGCTCCAGATCAATCACGCTAAGCTCGTGCGCTGTGCCTCAGTTGGATGAGGGCAGACGAATGTTGCCGCGTGGGCCGGTCAGAGCCCAGATGATCAGGCCGAGTACTGGGAGAAATGCAACCAGCGCCACCCAGAGAACTTTCTTCAGGGTATCTGCATTACTTTTCACCACATTGAAGATCGCCCAGATATCCAGGGCAAAAATGACGAAGGCGATGAGGTCGAACAAGATAGAGCCCAAGGAAATACTCATATGTAATTGGATTGTTACTGATGATAAGCAAAATACTTTGCTGATCCAAGGCGCACCAGCGACTTTCGGTCATGATGCCTGTCAATGTCCGCATCCGCCTGTGGATTCAACCGGGATACCGGTAGCACAGCGGACGCCGAAAGCAGCGTGAGCCTGTGACCAGATTCCAGCGGTGGCACGGTGTTGAACTGGCACAGGAAGACTCGACGCCACTTCCCTTATTTCACCTTCTGGCTCAATTCCTCGACGATCCGCTTGAGTTGATCGGTCGTGCGATCCTGATCGTTGATCTGTTGCTTGAGGTTCGAGATTTCGCTGTTGTTCGAGTTGGCGCTTGAGCCGCTGTTGCGCTTGAGGTCTTCCACCTGCCTGGCGAGAGTGTCCAGATCGCGCTCCTGCTCCTTGACGGTACGCTTGAGGTCGGAAATGTCGCTGCTGCTGGAGCTCGAGCTGGAACCGGCGCTGCGCTTGAGTTCTTCTATCTGGCGGGCCTGGTCGCTGATGGTGCGCTTCTGGGTTTCCAGTTCGTCGACATTGGCCTTCACGGTTTTCTGCAGGTTTTCCAGATCAGTGATGCTGACGTTGCTTCTGACCAGTGTGTCCTGATCGAATGAGCTGTGGATGGCAGGGATTTTGTCGTCGTAAGACGCCGGGCCAGAGGAGACTTCAACCGCGGCTTGGGTACTGCTGGCCAATGCCAGGGTGCCGAGCAGCAGGGTGGACGAAAGCTTCGAGAAACTGCGCATCACTGTGGAGCTCCTGGTGAAGTGCCGATATGGCATATCGCTATGACCTGGGAGGCGGATTTATGTTCCCGAAGGCTGCTGCACCTGATGTGCACGGCTTTTTATGGAATAGATGCAAAGAGCCGTGTAAATCGTCGGCCAAACATCCTATATTTGGTGTCTGCATGAGCATCGCCCAGCAGTTTTCAGATGATCCCGAATGGTTCTGAAGGCCAGATAAACCGGGCTTGAAGCGGTTTTTCTGCGTCAGAGAGATCCTTGATGATCCAGATCCATCTTCCATTCCCCAGATCAGCGAGAACGCCATGACCGTGAAAGAAATGACCCAGCAAGACAGGCACGCAGAAGCGCTCAGGAAGTACATGCTTGATGCGCCGGAACTGATGGACGAGATCAAGGACCTGAGTCCCGATGATCAGAAAGATCAGATCCAGTGGGCGTTCGAGGATGAAGCCGAAGCCCAGGGCTTGCAGCCGTGGGAGCTGACACTCAAGTACACCTCGACGCCAGAAGAGTACGAAGCGACGCGCCTTGCATTGCACAAGGAAGCGGCTGAAGTGCTGGGTGTCGAATGGGAAGAATACTGCGAGATGAACAATCTGGTGGTTTGAGGGCAACTTCAAGCGGCAAGCTACAAGGCAAGGCAGAGCCGCTTGTCGCTTACCGCTTGTCGATGTACCTCAGAGGCTGAGGCGCATCGACAGGTCCACAGCCTTCACGTCCTTGGTCATCGCACCAATCGAGATGTAGTCCACGCCCGTTTCGGCGATTGGCCGCAAGGTGCTTTCGTTGACACCGCCGCTGGCCTCCAGCTTCGCCTTACCGGCGTTCAGGCGGACGGCTTCGCGCATGTCGTCCAGGCTCAATTCATCGAGCATGATGATGTCGGCACCCGCCGCCAGCGCCTCTTTGAGCTCCGACAGGTTTTCCACTTCAACTTCCACCGGTTTGCCCGGGGCGATCTTGTGCGCGGCCGCGATGGCCTGCGCGATGCCACCAGAGGCGGCGATGTGGTTTTCCTTGATCAGGAAGGCGTCATACAGGCCGATACGGTGGTTGTGGCAGCTACCGCAGGTTACCGCATACTTTTGCGCCAGGCGCAGCCCAGGCAGGGTCTTGCGGGTGTCCAGCAGCTTGACCTGGGTGTCGGCGACGAAGTCGGCCAGGTACTGCGCGCGGGTGGCTACCCCCGAGAGCAATTGCAGGAAGTTCAGCGCGCTGCGCTCGCCTGTCAGTAGCGAGCGGGCCGGGCCTTCGAGGTGAAACAGAATCTGATCGGGGCTCACGCGCTCACCGTCGCGCACTTGCCAGTGCACGGCCACGCGCGGATCCAGTTGGCGGAACACCGCGTCAACCCAGGCAGTACCGCTGATGACGGCGGCGTCGCGGGTGATGATGGTGGCTTTGGCCAGGCGTTCGGCCGGGATCAGTTGTGCGGTGATGTCGCCGCTGCCGATGTCTTCCAGCAACGCACGGCGCACGTTGGCTTCGATTTCGGCGGTCAAGTCGGCGAGGCGTAGATTCGGCATAACGGGCTCCACAAACAAAGTGGCCCGATTATAGGGCCATGCCGGGAGCGAACCCAAGGCAGCAAATGCCTTGAGGGTGTACTCCCTTGCGCGTTTGCTCGACCCAAGCGCTATTTCAAGGGCGCGAGCAGAGTCTGTGTCTGGCCGAGGACGACAGCGTGTTGTTCGATCAGGCCCTGGAGTCGGTCATTGACCAGTTACACCGACTCAATCGTGGCAAGTGATCGCAACCTTGGGGGCGATCACGGCATACTGAAGCCTGTCAAAGCCGTTGTTGAAGGAACCTGTATGCAGCTGGACCTCGCGAGTGGCTGGTTTGACGGGGTGCGTCACTGCCCGTCCCCCAACTTCAATGCGCGCCCCTCGGGCGAAATTTCCTTGCTGGTGATTCACAACATCAGTCTGCCCCCGGCGCAGTTCGCCACGGGCAAGGTGCAGGAATTTTTTCAGAACCGTCTGGATGTCACCGAACATCCCTATTTTGCAGGGATTGCCGACCTGCGCGTATCGGCGCACTTTCTGATCGAGCGTGACGGCACGATCACGCAGTTTGTCTCCTGTCTTGAGCGGGCCTGGCATGCGGGTGTCTCCAGATTCCAGGGGCGCGAAAGCTGTAATGATTTTTCACTGGGCATCGAACTGGAAGGTACCGATGATCTGCCATTCACCGATGCCCAGTATCGGGCGCTGACCGCCCTGACAAGCCAGTTGCAGGTGGCTTTTACGGCAATCACCACTGAGCGTATCCAGGGGCACAGTGACATCGCCCCTGGACGCAAGACTGACCCAGGGCCGGCGTTCGACTGGGCACGCTATCGCGCGGCGTTGGAAAAAGGGGAAGGACAATGAGTTTTCTGGTGTTGCTGCTGGCGGTCTGGATCGAGAAGTTCTCGGCGCTGCGTCACCGGGTGCAGCGTGACGGTGGCTGGCTGCGTGAACTGACCCGGCTGGAAAGCACCTCGCGGTTGACTGACCGGCCATGGGTGGTGTTGGCGCTGCTGGTGCTGTTGCCGGTGACCGTGCTTGGCCTGCTGCTACTGGCGCTGGAGCCGGTGGCCTATGGGTTGCTGGCCTTGCCGGTGCATTTGCTGGTGGTGATCTACAGCCTGGGTCGGGGCGACTTGCTCGGAGGCCTGGGGCCGTTTCGTGATGCCTGGCGCCGGGAAGACCTGCAAGCGGCCGCCCATGTCGCCCAGCGTGATCTGGATGTTTGCGCTGACAGCGGTGAGCAATTGCTGCAACGGGTGCAAGGCTATTTGGTGTGGGAGGCATACCAGGGTTTTTTCGCGGTGATTTTCTGGTATTTCCTGCTCGGTCCGGTGGCGGCCCTGAGTTATCGCTTGCTGGCCCTGGCCGCGGAGCACGGCAAGAGCCCGGCACTGGTGGAGCGTGCTGCGCAACTGCGGCACGCCTTTGACTGGTTGCCCGTGCGCTTGCTGGCAGTAAGTTTCGCCCTGGTGGGTAATTTTGTCGCCGTCAGTCGGGTCATGCTCCATGAACTGCTGAACTGGAACATCAGCGCTGCGCAGTTGATCGAGAAAGCCGGCATGGTCGCGGGAGAAATTCCACCGCCGGTGACCGGGCCTGACGGTCTCAACAACCTGGATCAGATTTGGGAGCTGTTGCTGCGGGCGGCAGTGGTCTGGTATGCCGGTTTTGCCCTTTGGACTGTCCTGCTCTGAAGACCCCGTTGGCCTGTAGCCGCCAGTTGCTACAGGCCTGCACAGCGTCCTGCCGTTAACCTTAAGTTACAAAACCTTCCGCCGATTTAAGTTATACAGCAGTAGCGCGCCATGGTGGCTATCTGCCGTCTCTGCGTGCCCGCCAATAACAATAAGAAATCCAAGGGAGACTTCCAGTGAAGAGCTTGCTCTATCCCGCCATTGCACTGATGAATCGCCTGAGCTTCGGCATGAAGTTCAGTCTGATCAGCGTGCTGTTCCTGCTACCGATGCTGGTGACCAACTTCTATCTGGTGCGCGATTCGTATCGTGAATTCCAGGGGACGCGGGTTGAATTGCAAAGTCTCGACCTGCTGGGCAGCGGCCTGACCCTGCGGCGCGACCTGGAAACCCTGAACAATCTGGTGCAGATCAACACGAGCCTCGGCCAGTCCGGCAAAGCGGGAGATATCGAATCGAAGATCAGTGCCCTTGAGCAGAGCGTGCTGGAGCGTCTGCAAGCGCTGAGCGCGATGACCAACGACCCGGAACAGGTCCGCGTGTTCAATGCCAAGCGCGATGAAATGATCGCGGCGTTCAAGGCCCAGCAGACGGAGAAATCCCTGCAGAGCAAAAGCGCGATGATCGGCAAGCTGCTCGGCAATGCGCAGATTGTCGGCCAGATCATCACCAGCCAGTCCGGCTTGAGCCGGGACAACCAGGGCGACATCCGTCAGCTGAGTGAACTGCTCACCAACGTGACTCCGCGAGTCACGCAAATCCTCGGCGATGGCCGGGCAATGGGCGCGTTCTCGTTGGGGCAGGGCTTTCTGAATTCCGCGTCGTCCACCCGCTTTGATGAACTGCTGGCGCAGATGGAAAGGCTGCAGGCTGAATATGCCCTCAAACTGCAGGATGCGCTGGGTGCCAGCAAAGCCGCGCGCGAGGTGCTGGAGCCGGCAGCCAATGCCAGCCAGGCCACGCTCAAGCAAGCCAGCGAGCTGTTCGAAGACCAGGTGGTGATGGCCGACACCCTCGATGCACCTTGGCAGGGTTTTTACGAGCAGGTCACCGGCCTGATGGCGCAGACCTACCAGTTGAACGACGCGACACTGAAGTTTCTCGCGGTTCAATTGCAGCAACGCCTGGAGCAGAACCGTACGCACATGGTGCTGCAAGCGGCGGCGCTCAGTGTGGTGTTCGTGCTGATTTTCTATCTCTACGGCGGCTTCTACGCCTCCACCCGCACCACGCTCAAACGCCTGGGCGGGGTCATGGACAAAGTGGCGGCCGGTGACATGACCGTGACGTTCACCGCCCACAGCCGAGATGAACTGGGTGAGCTGGGTAACGTGTTCAACGCTACGGTGGCCAAGATTCATGACCTGATCGAACGGGTCGGCAAGACCGTCAATGAGGTCGAGCGTCAGGCCGGCCAGGTGCAAACGGTGTCAGCCCAGAGCAATCAGGCGGTGGCCGGTCAGCGCACGCAGATCGAGCAGGTTGCCACGGCGATGAACCAGATGTCGGCCACCTCCCAGGAAGTGGCGCGCAGTGCCGCCGCCGCGGTGAGCAGCGCCCACAGCGTGAACGACGAAACCATCAGCGGGCGTGGGCTGGTCGAGTCGCAGCAAGGCAGCATTGCTCAACTGGCCAGCGAGATCGACGCGTCGGTGCTGGTGATCAATCAACTGGCCAGCGACAGCCAGTCCATCAGTCGCGTGCTGGAAGTGATCAAGAGTATTGCCGAACAGACCAACCTGTTGGCGCTCAATGCCGCCATCGAGGCGGCCCGGGCGGGCGAGCAGGGACGTGGTTTCGCGGTGGTGGCCGATGAGGTCCGCACCCTGGCCAAGCGCACCCAGCAATCGACCGAAGAGATCGAACAGATGATCGCCAGGCTGCACGGTGGCGTGGGGGCCGCGGTGAAGGCCATGGGCGTCAGTCATCAGATGGCCAGCGGCACCGTCGGGCAATCGGAGAAGGTCCAGCAGGCCCTGGAAAACATCCTCGGTGCAGTGGGCATGATCGTCGACCAGAATCAGCAGATCGCGGCCGCCGTCGAGCAGCAGACCGCCGTGGCGCACGATATCGACCAAAACATTGTCGAGATCAATCGCGCCGGTGAGCGCACCGCCGAAGGCGCGCACCAGACCGAAGACGCCAGCCGCGCCCTGTCAGCCCAGGTCGTGCAGTTGAAACACTTGATCAGCGCCTTTCGGGTCTGACGGCCACCACGATGGTCGTTTGCACAGGGCCGCGCGGTTGATTACCAGTTGAACACTTCGCAGGCGTTGGCCGTGCTGGCGGCCGCCAGTTGTTCCGGGCTGATGGCCATGATCGGTGCCAAGGCCGAGCAAATCGCCGGCAGGTGGGCAGGGCTGTTGCGTTGGTTGGGGTACATGGCGGGGGCCATGTCCGGTGAGTCGGTTTCCAGTACCACCGACTCCAGCGGCAAGTCGGCAATCACCTTGTGCAGGCGCAGCGCTTGCGGCCAGGTCGGCGCACCACCCAATCCCAGCTTGAACCCGAGCTTGATGTACTCGCGGGCTTCCTCGCGGCTGCCGGCAAAGGCGTGAATGATCCCGGCACGTTTGAGCTTGAAGCGCTTCAAGGTGGCAATCACCGCCGCGTGGCTGCGCCGAACGTGCAGCAGGGCGGGTAGCTGGAAGTCGGCGGCCAGCTGTAACTGTGCTTCAAACAATGTTTGCTGGCGCTCGCGATCCAGGGTCTCCAGGAAGTAATCCAGACCGAATTCACCCACCGCGCATAACTGCCGATGGCCGGCCAGGCGGGTCAGCCTGCCGGCCAGTTCCGTGAGGTCGGCGGGGCGGTGTTCGTCGAGATACACCGGGTGCAGGCCGAATGCGGCATACAGGTGCGCATCGCTTTGCACCAAGTCCCAGACCCGCTGCCAATTGCGCTGATAAACCCCCAGCACCACCATCCGCTTGACCCCCAGGGCGCGGCTTTTGGCCAGCAGCGCCTGACGATCGGCGTCGAAATCCGGAAAATCCAGATGGGTGTGGCTGTCGATCAGCTCCACGGTTCAGTCCTGGTGAATGCGTTGCTTGAACGTCCGCGCAATGGCCTGTACGCCGGGTTGGTAGTGGTCTTGCTCAATGGCGGCGAGGGCCAGTTGCAGGGCCTTTTCGGCGATCAGTCGATGCTGCTGGGCCATGGCATTGACGGGCAGCGGCAGGAAGTCCAGCAACTGGGTGTCACCAAAGGTGCCCAGGCGCAGTGGACGGGTTTTCAACGGGAAGTCGTGCAAGGCATCGAACACGCCTTGCAGTAGCACATAGGAGGTAGTCACCAGCGCATCCGGCAAGTGACCCAGGCGTTGCAGCAGTTCTTCCATCAGTTGCCGACCGCAGTCGCGACTGAATGACTCGCCGTGTTCGATCAGCACCTGGCCCTCGAACTCGACCAAGGCCTGTTTGAAACCGGCGGCACGTTCCTGGCTGATGCTCAGTTCGGGCCGCGCGCCAATCAGGGCGATCTGCCTGGGGGCCGGTTGCAACAGGCTTCGTGTGAGTTGCAGGCTGGCTTCGCGGTCATCGCTGATCACCGAGCAGAAATGTTCAGGCTCCATGACCCGGTCGATGGCAATGATCGGCAAGCCTTTGGCCTGCAATTGGCGATAGCTGTCATCGCCAGCCGGCAGGCAACTGGCAACGATCAGGGCATCGCAGCGCCGGGCGCGAAACAGCGCCAGCAATTGCCGCTCGCTGTCCGGGGCGTCGTCGGAGCTGGCGATCAGCAACTGATAGCCGCGCGCCCGGGCACCTTGTTCCAGCAACTTGGCAATCCGTGCGTAGCTGGGGTTTTCCAGATCCGGCAGGATAAAGCCCAGGGTGCGGGTGTGCCGGCTGCGCAGCCCGGCGGCTTGAGGATTAGGCGTGAAGCCGTGCTGCTCGACCACCGCGCGGACGCGCTCGACCGTGGCGTTGCTGATGCGCTGCTGTTCGGCCTTGCCATTGATGACATAGCTGGCGGTGGTCACGGACACACCGGCCAGTTGGGCGATATCACTGAGTTTCAACCCGGGAATTCCTTGTTTGTTCGAGCTTGCCCCGACATTGTGGCCAATCCTACCCGATTACGGCAGGCGACCAATGTCGCAAGCATTCGACCGGTTGGACTTCAAGCATGAGCGATTATCGAGTAACGTGCCAATTCATCTAGATTAAACGTTTCAGCCAGCGTATTTTCTTCTCCATTGGCGCCTTTGGCCATGACTGCCGTGAAACCGCCAAAGGATGCCCTGAAAGAGAGTTCGCGGATTAAAGCCTAAGCTTATTCATTCAAAACAATACCTGGTGCGGCCCCCGTACCCAAAAGGAGAAAGCATGCTCGAGCTCACTATAGAGCAGATATCCATGGGCCAGTCGGCGGTGGATAAAGCCGCTGCATTGCGTGTGCTGGCTGACAGCCTGGTCGCCGACGGCCTGGTGGCCGAGGGTTACCTTGGCGGGTTGCAGGCACGTGAGGCCCAGGGCTCGACCTTTCTCGGTCAAGGTATTGCCATTCCCCATGGCACCCCGCAAACCCGTGACCTGGTGCACACCACGGGTGTGCGTCTGTTGCAGTTCCCTGATGGGGTGGACTGGGGCGACGGCCAGATGGTTTACCTGGCGATCGGCATCGCGGCCAAGTCCGACGAACATTTACACCTGCTGCAACTGCTGACTCGCGCCCTGGGTGAAACCGACCTGGGCCAGGCCTTGCGTCGAGCCGGTTCGGCCGAAGCCTTGCTCAAGCTGTTGCAAAGCGCCCCGCAGGAGCTGGCGCTGGATGCCCAGATGATCGGCCTGGGGGTCTGCGTCGAAGATTTCGAGGAACTGGTCTGGCGGGGCGCGCGGTTGTTGCGTCAGGCCGATTGTGTGGGCAACGGTTTTGCGGCCGTCCTGCAGCAGGTTGAAGCGCTACCCCTGGGCGATGGCCTGTGGTGGCTGCACAGCGAGCAAACGGTCAAGCGTCCGGGCCTGGCGTTCGTGACGCCGGACAAACCGATCCGTTACCTTGGTCAGCCACTGTGCGGGTTATTCTGCCTGGCCAGCCTGGGCGAAGCGCATCAGGCCCTGCTTGAGCGGTTGTGTGCCCTGCTGATTGAAGGGCGCGGCCATGAACTGGGACGGGCCACCAGCCGTCGAGCGGTCCTTGAGGTGCTCGGTGGCGAATTGCCGGCTGATTGGCCCAGTGCTCGCATCGCGCTGGCCAACGCCCACGGCTTGCATGCGCGGCCGGCAAAAATCCTTGCCCAACTGGCCAAGCGCTTTGACGGCGAGATTCGCGTGCGGATCGTCGATGGCCAGGACAGTGCGGTGTCGGTGAAAAGCCTGAGCAAACTGCTGAGCCTGGGTGCCCGTCGTGGACAGGTGCTGGAGCTGATCGCCGAGCCGAGCATTGCCGCCGATGCCTTGCCCGCCTTGTTGGCGGCCATTGAAGAGGGGCTGGGGGAAGACATTGAACCCTTGCCGGCCGCGACCGAGCACCCAGCGGTGATTGCTGAAGACACCCTGGAGATCGTCGCGCCGAGCCCGGGCAGTCTGGTTCAGGCCATTGCTGCCGCGCCGGGGATTGCCATTGGTCCGGCCCACGTACAGGTTCAGCAAGCCATCGATTACCCGTTGCGCGGTGAGTCCACGGCAATCGAGCGCGAGCGGCTGAAAGCAGCGCTGGTCGAGGTACGCCGCGACATCGAAGGGCTGATCCAGCGCAGCCAGGCCAAGGCCATTCGCGAGATTTTCATCACTCACCAGGAAATGCTCGACGACCCGGAGCTGACGGACGAGGTCGATACCCGTCTCAAGCAGGGCGAGAGTGCGCAAGCGGCCTGGATGGCGGTGATCGACGCGGCAGCCAGGCAACAGGAGTCCTTGCAGGACGCCTTGCTTGCCGAACGCGCGGCAGATTTGCGCGACATCGGCCGCCGGGTGCTGGCGCAGTTGTGCGGCATTGAAACCCCAAGCGAGCCTGCGCAACCGTACATTCTGGTGATGGATGAAGTGGGGCCGTCCGATGTGGCGCGGCTGGATCCAGCCCGGGTCGCGGGCATTCTCACCGCACGGGGCGGCGCCACCGCCCATAGCGCGATCGTCGCCCGGGCGCTGGGTATCCCGGCGTTGGTCGGCGCAGGCGCGGCAGTGTTGTTACTGGCACCGGGCACCCCGTTGCTGCTGGATGGCCAGCGCGGCAGACTGCATGTCGATGCCGACGCCGCGACCCTGCAGCGCGCGATTGAAGAACGCGACAGCCGCGAGCAACGGCTCAAGGTCGCCGCTGAACAACGTCATCAACCGGCGCTGACCCTCGACGGTCATCCGGTGGAGGTGTTCGCCAACATCGGTGAAAGCGCGGGCGTGCTCAGTGCGGTGGAGCAGGGCGCCGAAGGCATTGGATTGCTGCGCACCGAACTGATTTTCATGGCGCACCCGCAGGTGCCGGACGAAGCCACGCAGGAAGCCGAGTATCGTCGGGTGCTCGATGGCCTGGCCGGGCGACCGCTGGTGGTGCGCACCCTCGATGTCGGCGGTGACAAGCCGCTGCCCTATTGGCCGATTGCCAAGGAAGAAAACCCGTTCCTGGGCGTACGCGGCATACGCCTGACCCTGCAGCGTCCACTCATTATGCAGGCGCAGTTGCGCGCCTTGTTGCGCGCTGCCGGCAACCGCCCGCTGCGCATCATGTTTCCCATGGTCGGTAGCCTGGACGAATGGCGCCAGGCGCGGGACATGACCGAACGCCTGCGTCTGGAAATCCCGGTGGCCGACCTGCAACTGGGGATCATGGTCGAAGTGCCGTCGGCCGCATTGCTGGCGCCGGTACTGGCCAGGGAAGTCGACTTCTTCAGCATTGGCACCAACGACCTGACGCAATACACCCTGGCCATCGACCGGGGTCACCCGACGCTATCGGCGCAGGCTGATGGTTTGCACCCGGCGGTCCTGCAACTGATCGACATCACCGTGCGGGCCGCCCATGCTCATGGCAAGTGGGTCGGGGTCTGTGGCGAGCTGGCGGCCGATCCGCTGGCGGTACCGGTGCTGGTGGGGCTGGGGGTGGATGAGTTGAGCGTAGGGGCGCGCAGTATCGGCGAGGTCAAGGCACGGGTTCGCGAGTTGAGTCTTGAGCAGGCAAAATATCTGGCCCAACAGGCATTGGCCGTGGGCAGCGCACAGGAAGTGCGCGCGTTAGTGGAGGCACTGTAATGGCTAAGATTCTAACCCTGACCCTCAACCCGGCGCTGGACCTCACGGTTCAGCTGTCGCACCTGGAGCCCGGTCAGCTCAACCGCAGTGAAACCATGCACACCCATGCTGCCGGCAAGGGGGTGAACGTGGCACAGGTACTGGCCGACCTGGGGCATCAACTGACCGTCAGTGGATTTCTTGGCGAAGACAATCTCCAGGCCTTCGAGGCATTGTTCGAGGCGCGTGGTTTTGTCGACGGGTTTATCCGTGTGCCGGGAGAGACCCGCAGCAATATCAAGCTGGCCGAAGCCAATGGGCGCATCACCGACATCAACGGTCCGGGACCGGTGGTCAGCGGGGTGGCGCAGCAGGCGCTGCTGGCGCGTCTGGAGCAGATAGCACCAGGACATGACGCGGTGGTGGTGGCGGGCAGTCTGCCCCAGGGCGTCAGTGCGCACTGGTTGAAGACCTTGATTGTGCGTTTGAAGCAACTGGGCTTGAAAGTGGCGCTCGACACCAGTGGCGAAGCCTTGCGTGTTGGTCTGACCGCCGGCCCGTGGTTGATCAAGCCCAATGCCCAGGAGCTGGCCGATGCACTGGGTTGCGAAACGCTTTCAGTGGCCGCCCAGGCCCAAGCCGCGAGCCGCCTGCACGCAAAAGGTATCGAGCATGTGGTGATTTCCCACGGTTCCGAGGGCGTGAATTGGTTCAGTGTCGGCTCGGCGATGCATGCCTCATCGCCGAAGGTCCGTGTGGCCAGTACGGTCGGGGCGGGTGACTCATTGTTGGCCGGAATGCTCCACGGCCTGCTCAGTGCCGATATGCCTGAACAGACGTTGCGCACCGCCACGGCGATTGCCGCCATGGCAGTCACCCAGATCGGCTTTGGCATCGGCGATGCGGCGCAGCTGGCGCGGCTCGAACAGGGGGTGCGCGTTCATCCCCTGACAGAACAATAAGAGGGTAGGTCATGAAGTTAGCCATCGTTACGGCCTGCCCCAATGGCATGGTCACCAGTGTGCTGTGCGCCCGGTTACTGGAGGCGGCGGCGCAGCGCCAGGGCTGGAGCACCAGTGTCGAAGTGCATGACCCGGCACACCCGGAGCGCCAGTTGTCCGCCGCGATCCTTGAGGAGGCCGAGTGGGTGTTGCTGGTTAGCACCGGTCCGCTGGACATGTCGCGGTTTGTCGGTAAGCGCGTGTTTCAGAGCACACCGTCCCAGGCCTTGCAGGACGTCGACGCGGTGCTGCGCCGTGGCGCTTCAGAGGCCCAGGTCTACGTCGCCCCGCCGGCGGCTGAGTCGCTGGCGCCCCGCCAGGCGGCCCCGCGCCTGGTGGCGGTCACGGCTTGCCCGACAGGCGTGGCCCATACCTTCATGGCCGCCGAGGCCCTGCAGCAAGCGGCCAAACGCTTGGGCTATGACCTGCAGGTAGAGACCCAGGGCTCGGTCGGCGCGCGCAATCCGTTGAGCGCGCAAGCCATCAGCGATGCCGATGTGGTGCTGCTGGCGGCGGACATTGAAGTCGCCACCGAGCGTTTCGCCGGCAAGAAAATCTACCGCTGCGGTACCGGCATTGCCCTCAAGCACGCCGAAGCGACGCTGAACAAGGCCCTGGCGGAAGGCAAGCAGGAAGCGGCCTCAAGCGGTTCCAGGGGGCCGGCCGCTCAAGAGAAGACCGGTGTCTACAAACACCTGCTGACGGGGGTGTCGTTCATGCTGCCCATGGTGGTGGCCGGTGGTTTGATGATTGCCCTGTCGTTTGTGTTCGGCATCACTGCGTTCAAGGAAGAGGGCACGCTTGCCGCGGCACTGATGCAGATCGGCGGCGACACCGCATTCAAGTTGATGGTGCCGTTGCTGGCCGGTTACATCGCCTACTCGATTGCCGACCGTCCGGGCCTGGCGCCGGGGATGATCGGCGGTCTGCTGGCCAGTACCCTGGGGGCCGGTTTTATCGGTGGGATCATTGCCGGCTTCATCGCCGGTTACGCGGCCCAGGCGATCAATCGTTATGCACGTTTGCCGCAAAGCCTGGAAGCGTTGAAGCCGATTCTGATCATCCCCTTGCTGGCCAGCCTGTTTACCGGCCTGATCATGATTTACGTGGTCGGCAAACCGGTGGCCGGGGTGCTGGCCGGGCTCACGCACTTCCTCGACAGCATGGGCACCACCAATGCGATTCTGCTGGGTGTGTTGCTGGGCGCGATGATGTGTGTCGACCTCGGCGGGCCGATCAACAAGGCGGCGTATGCGTTCTCGGTGGGGCTGCTGGCCTCGCAAAGTTATGCACCGATGGCCGCGACCATGGCCGCCGGCATGGTGCCGCCGATCGGCCTGGGCATTGCCACCTTCATCGCCCGACGCAAGTTCGCCCAGACCGAGCGCGAGGCCGGTAAGGCAGCGCTGGTGCTGGGGCTGTGCTTTATTTCCGAAGGGGCGATTCCGTTTGCCGCCAAGGACCCGTTGCGGGTGATTCCGGCAAGCATTGCCGGCGGCGCGCTGACCGGAGCGCTGTCGATGTACTTCGGCTGCAAGCTGATGGCGCCCCACGGTGGGTTGTTCGTGATGTTGATCCCCAACGCGATCAATCACGCGCTGTTGTATCTGCTGGCGATTGTCGCCGGCAGTCTGCTGACCGCGGTGGTCTATGCCGTGGTCAAGCGCCCGGAAGTGACCGAGCTGGCGCTGGAGCCCGCCAAGGCCTGATCTGTCGGCGCTTTCGGCGGCTGCCATGGACCCGTGGCGAGGGAGCTTGCTCCCGCTGGGTTGCGAAGCGGCCCCCAAGGGGACTACTGCGTAGTCCAACGGGAGCAAGCGCTCTCGCCACAGAGATGTGTGCCTGTCACAACGGTTTCATTCGGGCATGCTTAAGTTTCCCTTTTCAGGGAGAACACCATGAGCGAATTCGACCCGGGACGTCGTCGAGTCATGCAAGCCGTTGGCGCCGGGCTGTTGTTGCCTGGCCTGGCTCCGGCGGTCATCGCGTCGGTCAAGGAGCGTCCGCAACTGACCGACGGCGTACAGTCCGGTGACTTGTTGGGCGACCGGGCAATGATCTGGAGCCGCAGCGATCGTCCGGCGCGAATGGTCGTCGAGTGGGACACCCGCAGTCTGTTCAACAACCCTCGCCGGTTCGTCTCGCCCCTGGCCGACGCCCGCACCGATTTCACGGCGCGCGTCGAGTTGACCGGACTGCCCGCCGACCAGGCGATTTTCTACCGCGTGTCCTTCGAAGACGCCCGGACCGGTGTGGCCAGCGAGCCCTGGTTCGGTCACCTGCGCAGCGTGCCGCAGAGTCGTCGGGATATCCGCTTTGTCTGGAGCGGTGACACTGTCGGCCAGGGCTTCGGCATCAACCCGGACATCGGCGGCATGCGTATCTACGAGGCCATGCGTTTGCGCCTGCCGGACTTCTTCATCCACAGCGGCGATACCATCTACGCCGACGGCCCGGTGCCGGCGCAACTGACCACCGAAAGCGGCCGGGTGTGGCGCAACATCACCAGCGAGGCGAAGAGCAAAGTCGCTGAAACCCTCGATGAGTATCGCGGCAATTATCGCTACAACCTGATGGACGAAAACATTCGTCGCTTCAACGCTGAAGTGCCGCAGATCTGGCAGTGGGACGACCACGAAGTGGTCAACAACTGGTCGCCGGGCAAGTTGCTGGACGAGCGCTACAGAGATAAAGATATCCACAGCCTGGTCGGTCGGGCGCGACAAGCTTGGCTCGAATATGCGCCGATGCGCTTGCAAGCGGCCGACAACGGCGGGCGCATCTACCGCAAGTTGGGTTACGGACCGCTGCTGGACGTGTTCGTGCTGGACATGCGCAGCTATCGCGGGCCCAACGATGACAACCTGGGCGCAGAGAAACCTTTCCTGGGGCGTGAGCAACTGGACTGGCTCAAGCGTGAGCTGAAGCAGTCCGGCGCACAGTGGAAAGTCATCGCCGCCGATATGCCGATTGGCCTTGGCATACCGGACGGCGAAGTGAGCCCCGGTGTACCGCGCTGGGAAGCGGTGGCCAACGGTGACCCCGGCCCGGCTCAGGGCCGTGAGCTGGAAATCGCGGAACTGCTGGGGTTCTTGAGGGCGCAGACCGTGCGCAACGTTGTCTGGCTGACGGCCGATGTGCATTACTGCGCTGCGCACCATTACCACCCGGATCGCGCTGCCTTTCAGGACTTCGAACCGTTCTGGGAGTTCGTCGCCGGGCCTTTGAACGCTGGCAGCTTCGGACCCAACCCGCTGGATAAAACCTTCGGCCCGCAAGTGGTGTTCGAGAAAGCGCCACCTGCGCAGAACACTTCACCCTTTGCCGGTTTTCAGTTCTTTGGCGAGGTGAACATCGATGGGCTGACGGGGGAGATGAGCGTGGTGCTGCGCGATCTGGATGGGGTGGGGGTGTTTGAGCAGAAGTTGCAACCAGTGTAAGTGGGGCAGGACTAAAGCGTTTTGTTACTGGGGCGTGCTTGCGGGAATAAATCCATACAAAAGAGATTTTTTCAGTCTTGCTCAAAGTTGCGGCTGCCGTTTAGTCTTTTGATTGATATGTTTTACAGGCGGGACTCTATAGTGCGCCTGTTTGACATGATCTGGCCGATGGAAGGCTTTAAATATCAAAAGGAGTTGTTATGGAAGCGCAGTTGTGGGAGGCATCATTAAAAGATAAAACTGCCGAGGAGGTTGCCGGGCTTGCTGCGGTGGTTCCAAAAACAATGGTTTCACTGTCGAACGGATCGTCGAACGATGTTGTTCGTCCGGCCGGGTTGCTGCTGACAAAAAAACAGATCATTGATCTGCGCAAATATGAAGCTGCCGGGTTGGCACTTCCGCAACATATGATGGACGTCAACCATTATCTGAACTTCGGAGCGCTGGATAGCGGTGGGGACGGGTTTCGACCAGAAGATTTTCTGGCGACATTCAAAAAAGTATACAGCCATGCCAGACAGTGGCAGCCGTTGCGTGCGCGTATCATGCTCACCGGTACTCACTTGAGACTGTTTGGTTTGAATATGGCCGTTTACAGCAGGACTGTGGAGGAAATCTACAGTGATGTCCGTGCAGCGAACAGGCTGGAAACACATAATATTGCTACCTATGAGCAACTGCGAGAGTGGGAGCTGAAGGAAGGGCATGGATTCCCGGGATTGGTGTTGGATGCCGAGACTGTATCTGACTTGGGGGATGCACTGGACTTGATCTCTACCCAGGTCAGGGAGTACTTGGAAGATGTCATCGGTATAAAAAAGAGTTTGGATAATTTCGGTATAGAGCTTCGTGAAAGGATAACCCCCGAGATCAAGTTGCTGACAGCTTTTGTGTCGCACAATACATACGCTGCTGATATCGGCGCGCTTAATGAAGAGATTGAACGGCGCACGGCCCGCATTGATGAATTGAATGCTCAGTACAAGGCGCTGGTCAATCAGTCGTTGACGGCAGTCTCATCATTTTCGCTTGTGGGGCTGGGCGTTGCCATTTATTACGGTGTCGAAGCTGAAATAGTTCGTGCCGAGCGCAATAGCCTGAGTGACGTGCAAAATGAAGCGATCAAGCGACTCGCCAGCAAGAATAAAACACTGGGTTCACTTCAGCGGGTAAGGTCAGATATGCAAAACCTGACAATCGTTGCGGTCGAGGCGGATGTCGCTACAAAGAATCTGATTCATGTCTGGAATGTGCTCCATGACTATACGAATCAGTCCGCTACAGCGATCACGAAAATGGAGGACGCAGTCAAATTGAGGCAGTTTATGACTCAGTTCAGGCTGGTGGCAGCGCCGTGGACAGAGATTCATCAGAACGCTGATGCGTTGGTGGAGCTGTTCAAGGAGGCCGACGAAGAGTTTAAAGCCGAATATGGTATTCAAGGAGTGAACCGTATGAGAACGCTGTTGCAAGCTGAGAAGTATCCGGAACTGAAGACCGATACACTGCGTAGTTGCAGTACTTTGCTGGGCGATGAGGCTGTCAAAGCCAAAATGTATTTCCTCAAAAGCAACTATTTGCCCGCGGTCAATAGTACATTTGAACGAATGCTGGGCGAGGCTAACGGCAGCTTTCGTGATTTGGCAGAGTTGGCGCTGACTACAAAACTTGATCTTAAATCGCGAGTCGCTCAGTTGGCCGCGCTCAATCAGGAGTTGGCTGATGGATCCGATGAGATTGAGGATATTCACGGCGAACAGGTCGAACTATTGGCGCAAGCACACGAAACAGCACTCAGCATGTCGATCAGGCTGGGTCATCGCTTGATCGCTATTAGCGAGCCTTTCGATCAGAGTGTAACAACTGGGTTCATGGAGACACTCAATACCGATTTGACCGATCATGCTGCAGCGCTAACCCGCTTGGAAGACAGCTTGGTTGAGCCTGGGAAGAAATTGAAAGTCATTTCAGAAGCGGTGGATGAGCTTAACAAAATTGGGCTTTCAGAAGCGTTCAAGTCTGTTGAACTTACCGTTGATAAGGTGGAAGAGTTGGGGGCGACGCCCACGCAAGTTCAATTGGTGATGGCCGCGATCGAGAAAATGAAGCGAGATCTGGAAGGGGCAGCCAAGGGCATTTCGTTTGTGCTGATGATCAAGGAAAGTCATGCGCTGCGGACGCTTGTCGAAGAAGTTCATAATGAAATAATCGTTGAAAAAAGAAAAGGGCGTACCCTCAACGACAAAGTGGAACTGATTAAAGCCTTTCATGCTATGGATGATCAGCGAAAACTGTATGCCGTAGAGTATGCGGTGGCCACAGGCGCGGTTAACCAGTTTCTGACGGCTGTGACAGGGCATAAGTCCAATGGGCTACAGGAGCAGGTCGCGGGTTTCATACAAGAAGCTGGGACCTTTGTAAGGTTTCTTGATCCGATAACCTATCTGTAACTATAGTCATGTCAGCACACGGATATAAGTCGCGCAGCATGCATCATGAAGCGTGACTTTTTACGGAACTTCAATTTTTCGGATTCAAGCCATGGATGTGCTTTTGTTTGGGCGTGAGGATTTTGTCGCTATCCGAAACTATCATAAGTTCTTGTCGCTAGTGGGGGATAGGGAGATATTGGTCAATCCCGGGCCAGAGGTCACCTTGGTGTTGGAACAGTGCGCCAAAGATCTCAGCGGCGTGGCGAAAACGAATCTTGATCGGTGTATTTACGTTCAGCATACGGCGGGTGTCTTGAGTGAGGGCATTCTCGACTGTGTCGACAGGGTGGAGGTGTTTCATGCTGCCTGTCGTCGAGCCTGGCTCCTTGCTCCGGCTGACCGGCGCTTTCCCTTGATTGCAATGAGTTGCGATTCTTTCGAGTTTGCAGAACCTGATATTGCCATTTGCCGGAAATACGAGGTGAACGGTGTCATAGATCAGTTGGTTCTGATGTGCACTAAGGCGCTGTCCGTTGTGGAAGCATTCTCCAGTGTGGTGAGTCTGCTTGGTCAGGATATTCACACGCTGTTTGTCAATGTTCTGAAGGCCAGAGAGAGTGACGCTTTTCGATTCCGCCCTGTCGTGTTGGGAGGCGCGGATCACTACTGGTTCAATTTCCATGGACGAGGGACTGTGACTGTTTCACTGGGCGGCTCGGCGCTCGACCTGAAGATAGGCGCTGAACTGGACCGATTGGCGGGTGTTTACACCTCGACCTCTTCCGCCTTATTCAATCTTGGCGACCTCTTGTACCGGGTTCAGTATTTTCTTCGGGAGGTGATAAAGAGGTTCTCTACGATCACGCCCATGTCGAGATTCTCTGCACTGTTGTTAGCTTGCGAGTTGGTGGTCGAGGTGCTGGTTGCCCTTCGATCGAGGTCCGAGCGCTTGGGAGAGTGGTCAGACTTCATGAAGATCCGGGTTAACTATGGCTTGGATGAAAAATGAACAGTCGGGATTCACCGGACGCCCCCCTTTGACGACGCCCGGCGAGTGTCAGTAAACGTCGCGGCGGTAGCGCCCTTGCTCGATCAAGCGTTCTACCGCTTCTGTACCCAGCACGTCGTTGAGCACCTGATCCACCCCGCTGGCCATCCCTTGCAGGCTGCCGCAGATGTAGATCGAAGCGCCCTCGGCCAACCATTTCTGCAACTCGACGGCCTGTTGGCGCAGGCGATCCTGCACGTAGACTTTCTCGGCCTGATCCCGTGAGAACGCCAGGTCCAGGCGTTCCAGGTCACCCTCGATCAACCAGCCTTCCAACTCATCGCGGCACAGGTAGTCATGGGCGCGATTGCGCTCGCCGAACAGCAGCCAGTTACGGGTCTGGCCTTCGGCAATCCGCGCCTTGAGCAAGCTGCGCAGACCGGCCAGGCCCGTGCCGTTACCCAGCAGAATCATCGGCACCGGGGAGGCGGGCAGATGAAAGCCACTGTTGCGCCGGACTCGCAGGCTGATCGACGAACCCACGGCGGCGTGCTCGGTCAGCCAGCCAGAGCCGATGCCCAGGCTGCCATCGGCATGACGCTCCTGGCGCACGATCAGTTCCAGTACCCCGTCGGCGGCAATCGAGGCAATCGAATACTCGCGCATGGCCAGCGGCACCAAGGCCTCCACCAGTGCCTGAGCGTGCAGGCCCACCAGGTGAGCGCGACTGCCCGGCAACTGGCGGCTGGCCAACGCCTGCTCCAGGGGTTTTGACAAACCATCGAATTGCACCAGGGTATCGCCCGGGATACCCAGCCCGTCCAGGAAGTGCTCAACCGCCCACGGGCAATTGCGTGGCAGCACTTCCACCAGGTCGCCGGCCAGCCAACTGCTGGTGTCGGGCGGGGTCAGGCCCAGCAAGTAGACTTCGGAACCCGTGCTGTCGGGATTCAGCAGATCACGGGTGCTCAAGGTCCAGTGGGTGTAGCCGGGCGCTTTCCAGGTCTCGACCGGCGCTTGCCCGGTCAATTGAGCGAGTTGTTGCTGCCAATGGCTCAGGGCGTAGGGGTCGCCGCTGTCGACTTCCACCGGGGCAAACAGCGTGGTGCCGCCATGCGCTGCCAGCCACGCGTGCAAGCGTCTGGCGAAGCCACAGAAGTGCTGATACTGCCGGTCACCCAGGCCAAGGATCGCGTAATTGAGACTGGCAAGTGTTGCTGCCCGGCCCAGCACTTTACGCTCGAAACCACGGGCACTGTCCGGGGCCTCGCCATCGCCAAAGGTGCTGACGACGAACAACGCATTACCCGAGTCCCGCAAGTCCTGCGCGCTCACGCTGGCCAGGGGCTGCACCTTGACCGGTAGCCCGGCGGCCTGCAATTGGCTGGCGGTTTGCCAGGCCAGTTGTTCGGCAAAACCACTCTGGCTGGCAAACCCGATCAGCCATGCCGGCGCATTGCCGGTGGTGGGCGCCAGGTCTTTGCGCGCCTGTTTGACCTGGCGTTTCTTGCGCCGACGGTCCAGGTACAGCAGCCAGCCGGTGATGAAAAACAGCGGCATCAGCGCGGCGCCGACCATCAGGACGATCCGTCCGACGATGCCGAAGTAACTGCCGACGTGCAGCGCGTAGATGCTGGTCAGCAGTTGCGCCTTGAAGCTCTTGTCGCTGTAGCGATCATGCCGCTGGATGACGCCGGTGGCCGGGTCGAGGCGGATCTGGTTCAGTGCCCGGTCATGGGGGGAATCCTTCAGCAGGTAGAACACTGTCGCCTGTTGGCCGGCCACTGGCGGCATGCGCACGTTATAGGTGCTCAAGCCCGGGCCTGCGGTGCTGTAGATGCTGCTCCAGATGGCATTGTAATCAGCCACCGGTGCCGGACCTGCCGGCGGTTTAGCGCCACGCCCCTTGCCTGCGCGCTCGCTCTGCGGTGCGTCGGCCAGCAGTCTGTTCAGACCCTTGTTGTACCACTCATAGGACCAGGACAAGCCGGTCAGGGCGGCCAGCAGGTACGCCAGCAAGCACCAGGTGCCGGCGACCGAGTGCAGGTCCCAGTTGAAGCCTCGACCTTTTTTCTTCCAGTCCAGGGTCAGCCAGGCCCGCCAGCTTTGCCACTGGCGCGGCCAGCGCAGGTACAACCCGGACAGGCAGAAGAAGATCAGGATCAGGGTGCAGGCCCCGGTGATTTGTCGGCCGGTGTCGCCCATGGCCAGAAAACGGTGCAGTTTCAGCATCAGGTCGAAGAAGCCCTGGCCGACGGCGTCGCCCCTGTACTCGCCGGTGTAGGGGTCGAAGTAGCGCATCTGTCCGCGGCGTTCGCCGGGGGGCGGGGTGAAGTACACGCGCGCGGCGTTGCCGCTGTCGGTTTCGACCCAGAGCATCGCGACTTTCTTGCCTTCGATGGCTTCGACACTGGCCACCAGGTCCGCGGGCGGCAGCACACCGGCCGGGCGTTTTTCCACCTGCAGGACCTGTGGGTTGAGGGCCCGCAGGATCTCGTCCTGAAACGACACCGCGGCACCGGTGATGCCCATCAAGGCCAGCACCAGGCCTGCGCTGATGCCGAAGAACCAATGCAGCTGGAACAGGGTTTTCTTCAACACGTCGACCGCCTTGCTCGTTTAAAGATGTGTTTCACGGCGCGCATTATGCCGTGAGTTGTCGAGAAGCTTTCTTTCTTACGCACAAAAGCCCCGCTCACTAGGATGAACGGGGCCTTGTGGCCTGTACGGCTAGTTCGTTAGCTCAAATTCGGATGCTGGCGCCGAAATTGACTCACAGAACCGGCCACTAACCGCTTCCATTAGAAGTGGAAGTTGGTGCTCAGCAATGCCGTACGGCCCGCCGCCTGGTTGGCGAAGTGGGTCGAGAAGGCTTTGTCGTAGTAGGTTTCGTCGGTCAGGTTCTGCACGTTCAGTTGCAGGTCGATGTTTTTGGTCAGCTTGTAGGCGGCCATGGCATCGTAGCGAACGTAGGAACCAACCATGGTGGTGTTGGCCACGCTGCCGAACACGTCATCGACGTAGAACGCACCGCCACCGACCGTCAGCTTCGGTGTGACCTGGTAGGTCGACCAGACGCTGGCACTGTTTTTCGGCGTGTTTGGCAGTTCGTTGCCATCGGTCACGCTCATCGGGCCGCCATCGACTTGCTCGCTGTCCATGTAGGCGTAGCCGGCGAAGACTTGCCATTTGTCGGTGAGCTTGCCGGTGGCCGACAGCTCGAGACCTTGGACGCGGGTGGTACCGGCGTTTTCATAGGTAGTGGAATCGACCTGGACGCGGGCGTTGTCTTTCTCGGTGCGGAAGATATCGGCGGTCAACGACAGGCGATCGTTCAGCAGGTCCCACTTGGTACCGATTTCGTAGTTCTTGGTGGTTTCCGGCTCCATGTCGCTGTTGAGCAGGTTGCCGGCACGGTCGGTGGTACCCGGCAGCGAGTTGCCTTCCATGCCTTCGCCGACGAAGTTGCCCGGTGGGGTGGCGGAAGTGGCATACGAGGCGTAGATGCTGCCGTTTTCAGCCGGCTTGTAGATGACGCCGAATTGACCGGTGATGAACTCGCTGGTGTCCTCGCCTTTGGCAGCGTTGCCTTTGGTCACGAGCGTCGCGCCAGAAGCGTCGTAGGAGCGGTACTTGGTGTTGAAGTGGTCGTAACGCAGGCCCATGTTCAGCAGCCATTGCTGCGACAGTTCCAGGGTGTCGAACGCGTAGATGGCGCGGGTATTGCCTTTTGTGTCTGTCCCGGCGTAGTTGCGCGAAATCGCACCGTTCCAGGGGTCGCTCGGCGTCGGATTGGACAGCGAGGTGCAGTTGTAGCCGCTTGGCGCGCCGATCATCGATGGGGTGCAATTGCTGTTGGCACTGCCCCCCGGCACGGTGTCGGTGTTGACGTTGTACGAGGACTTCTCGCTTTCTTCGCGGCTGAACTCGATGCCGGTGGAGAAGCTGTTCTTGAAGCCCGCGATGTAGATGTCGCCAAACAGGTCGGTCTGGTTGGTGGTGGTGTCGGTGTTGCTGACCCGGGTGTTGGCGCGGCGCCAGACGGTGCCGTTGTTCACGTTGCCCTTGCTGTCGTCCGGCTGGGTCAGGATGTAGTCCTGCATGCTGCTGCCGTGGCGCAGGGTGTTCTTGACGGTCAGCGCGTCGCTCAGGTCGTGCTCGATGGCGAAGGTCGCGGTATCGGTACGGGTCTTGCGGAAGTCGCGATCGGTCAGGCCGTAGAAGTTGCTGCTGTCGCCGCCGGCGTAGGGCTTGTCCGGGTTGCTCTTGGTGCGGTCAGCGGTTTTGCCTGACGCCGGTACGGTGTACGGGATACCCGAATCCGGCGTGTCGTTGCTTTCCAGATGGTAGTAGTCAAGGTTGACGCGAGTGTCGGTGCCCAGGCCGAACGCCAGGGAGGGTGCGACGCCCCAGCGGTCGTAGTCGACGCTGTCACGGCCGGCGACGTTGCTTTCGTGGCTCATCAGGTTCAGACGACCGGCAGCGGTATCGTTGAACTGGAAGTTGCCGTCCATGGTGTAGCGTTGGGTCTGGTCGGAACCCCAGGTGAAGCCGCCGTCGAACGAGTCGCCCAGGTGGGCTTTCTTGCTTACCAGGTTGATGCTGCCGCCCGCCGCGCCACGACCGCCGATGGCAGAGTTCGGGCCCTTGCTGACTTCGATGGACTCAACGGCAAAGATTTCACGGCTTTGCGAGCCGGTATCGCGCACACCGTCCAGGTAGGTATCGCCCTGGGCGTCGAAACCACGGATGAAGGGACGGTCGCCCTGCGGGTTACCGCCTTCACCGGCACCGAAGGTGATGCCTGGCACGGTGCGCAGGGCATCCTGCATGTTCAGCGCGCCCGTGTCCTTGAGGACTTGTTGCGGGATCACGGTCACCGAACGCGGGGTATCGATCAACGGCGCGGTGTACTTGGGCGAAGAGGCTTTTTCTACCTGGTAGGACGTCGACTCCTGGGCTTCACCGGTCACGCTGGTGGCATCCAGAGCAATCGCATTGCTCGGTGCTTTCTCGTCAGTCTTCTCGGCCGCGAAAACCATCTGGCTCGCGGAGCTGGCGGTGATCGCCATGCCAATGGCAGAAGCGAGTAAGCGCGGTGAGCTGACGGGTGATTGTAGTGGTTGGCGTGACATGGTGAATTCCCCTCCCCAAGGATTTGAGGTCGCGGAATATAGGGTAAATACGTATTTGTATCAATTGAGATACATTTCTATTTGCATTGAATTTACATTCTTTACAATTTGTCCTTACGGTTTTTACAGTCTCGTTCGTCATGGCGGTTTTACATGATCAATAAGAATCAATACCATTACGATCCCTTCGCTTTCAGGTACCGCCCCATGCTGCTGCATATTCCCGGCTTGTTCTCCCGTGAAGAGGTGCAGCGCATTCGCGAGGCTCTGGAACAGGCGGATTGGGCGGACGGCAAGATCACTGCCGGCTATCAATCGGCCAAGGCCAAGCACAACCTGCAATTGCCTGAAGGCCATCCACTGGCCAAGGAAATTGGCGCCGCCATGCTGGAGCGGCTGTGGAAGAGCCCGCGCTTCATGTCGGCGGCGTTACCGCACAAGGTCTTCCCGCCGCTGGTCAATTGCTACACCGAAGGTGGCAGCTTCGAGTTTCATATCGACAACGCCGTGCGCCAGCCCAAGGGCAGTATCGAGCGGGTGCGCACCGATCTGTCGTCCACGCTGTTTTTC
Source organism: Pseudomonas sp. Irchel s3h17 (assembly GCF_900187505.1). Lineage (GTDB taxonomy): Bacteria > Pseudomonadota > Gammaproteobacteria > Pseudomonadales > Pseudomonadaceae > Aquipseudomonas. Next base: position 11,939 of record NZ_FYDL01000013.1, on the reverse strand, counting down.
AGCGACCCCGACGAGTACGACGGCGGCGAACTGGAAATCCAGGACACCTTCGGTACCCAACGGGTGAAGTTGCCGGCCGGCGATCTGGTGCTCTACCCGGGGACCAGCCTGCACAAGGTCAATGCCGTCACCCGTGGTGCGCGTTATGCGTCGTTTTTCTGGACCCAGAGCCTGGTGCGCGAAGACAGCCAGCGTGCCTTGTTGTTCGAGATGGACGAAGCGATCCAGCAACTGACCCAGGACCTGCCCGATCACCCGTCGCTGATTCGCCTTACCGGCACCTATCACAACCTGCTGCGTCGCTGGGTCGAGGTGTAAGTGACGGACTTTCGTTTGCGCCGCGAGGAAGTCCTGGACGGTGAGCAGCTCAGCGCCATGCTTGCACAAAGCCCGGCCCGCGCCGCCCAGGCGATACTGATGGCGGCCAAGGCCGGCATGCTCGACGGCCAGGCGTTGCTGGGGCAGATTCTGCTCGATGGGCAAGGCATCGCCAGGGATCAAGCGCTGGCCGTGCGCTGGTTCGAGATTGCCGCCCGTGGCGGTCACCTGATGGCGCGCAACATGCTCGGTCGCTGCCATGAACACGGCTGGGGTACCACCGCCAATGCCTCCACCGCCGCACGGCACTACCGCCGGGCGGCCGAGGCCGGGCTGGACTGGGGCTTGTACAATTACGCCAACCTGCTCGCCACGGGACGAGGGGTGGCCGAGGACCAGGTACAGGCGCTGGCTTGTTACCGCCGTGCGGCTGAACTGGGCCACGCCAAGTCGATGAACCTGCTGGGGCGCTATCTGGAAGAGGGTCGGTATTGCCCGGCGGACGCTGCGCTGGCGCTCGATTGGTATCGGCGCTCGGCCGAGGGCGGGGACTTTCGTGGACAGTTCAGTTATGCAGCGGTGCTGGCCGCTCAGGGGCAGGTCGAGGCGGCGCTCGGCTGGCTGCGCAAGGCATTGGCGGGCGGCAACCTGAAATTCCTGAGCGTCGCGAGCCAGGCGTTGGCGAGTGCGCGTGATCCGCAAATCCAGGCGCTGGCCATCGATTATCGGCGCCGGGCCGACGAGCTGGCGTTGATCCTTTAACGGGCTTGCCATCAAGCCAGTTGCTCCCGGAAAGTGCGCGTACTGACGTATGTCGTTCAAACAGGCGTGAACGCTGCCCGGTGGCTTGCTCGCGTTGGGGAGCGAGGCGCCCCCGACAAGACTATTGCAGGCTTTCAGGTAAACCGGGGTGACTGGTTTGGGGCTGCTGCGCAGCCCAGCGCGAGCAAGCTCGCTCGCCACGGAGTAGGTGTTCGCACTCCCGTGTCTGACGAGAGCGGCCATGTGATCAAGGCAGGTGTTCCCGAATGATCGAATTCCGGGCACAAAAAAGCCCATGACACGTCATGGGCTTTTCAGTCTTTGCTTGCAGCTAACCGCAGCTCTTAAACGTAGAACGACTTCAGCGGCGGGAAGCCATTGAATTCAACCGCGCTGTAGCTCGTGGTGTAGGCGCCGGTGGACAGCCAGTACAGGCGGTCGCCGATGGCCAGGTTCAGCGGCAGGCCGTACTTGTAGTTCTCGTACATGATGTCGGCGCTGTCGCAGGTAGGACCGGCGATGACCACTTCTTCCATCTCGCCTTTCTTCTCGGTCCAGATCGGGAACTTGATGGCTTCGTCCATGGTTTCGATCAGGCCGGAGAACTTGCCCACATCCGTGTACACCCAACGCTCTACCGCGGTACGGGATTTACGCGCGACCAGCACCACTTCGCTGACCAGGATACCGGCGTTGGCGATCAGCGAGCGGCCTGGCTCCAGGATGATTTCCGGCAGGTCGTCACCGAAGTCTTCCTTGAGGAAGCGGATGATTTCCTCGGCGTAGGTTTCCAGGCTGTTGGTGCGGGTGATGTAGTTGGCCGGGAAGCCACCGCCCATGTTGATCAGCTTCAGGTGGATGCCGTCTTCTTCTTTCAGGCGTTCGAAGATCACCTTGACCTTGGCGATCGCAGCGTCCCAGACGCTGATGTCACGCTGCTGCGAGCCCACGTGGAACGACACGCCGTAGGGCACCAGGCCCAGGTCGCGAGCGAGGATCAGCAGGTCCATGGCCATGTCGGTCTGGCAGCCGAACTTGCGCGACAGAGGCCAGTCAGCGGTGGTCGAACCTTCGGTGAGGATGCGCACATAGACTTTCGAGCCAGGTGCGGCCTTGGCGATGTTGCGCAGGTCGGCTTCGGAGTCGGTGGAGTACAGGCGCACGCCCTTCTCGTAGAAGTAGCGAATGTCCTTGGATTTCTTGATGGTGTTGCCGTAGCTGATCCGGTCGGCGCTGACGCCACGGTCGAGTACTTTGTCCAGCTCATAGATCGAGGCGATGTCGAAGCTCGAGCCTTTCTCCTTGAGCAGGTCGATGATCTCGACGGCCGGGTTGGCCTTGACCGCGTAGTAGACCTTGGCGAATTCGAAACCGGCGCGCAGGTCGTCATAGGCCTGGCTGATCATCGCGGTGTCGATCACCACGAACGGGGTTTCTTGTTTATCAGCGAAGGCCTTCATTTTCTGGAAGGTATCGCGCGCGAAATAGTCTTCGACGTTGATCGACATGCTGGGAGCTCCTACTGGCAAACTGAAATTAACAATGGGTGCAAATGAACGTCCTCCGTATCCCCACTTTGGTTCGCCTACTTCCCAAGGCATGTCGCCGAAAGCAAAAAGGCCACGGGCGGCGGTGCTGCCCTTGGCCTTGCTGTCTCGTCGTCAGTACTTGAGCCGGATGGATCGTTTCCAGCATGGACGTTCGGCGCGAACTTTAGGGCGTGAGGGGCTTGAGATCAACAAAAAATGTCGCGTTTTTGCACGCTTCCGTCGTGCGGTCCCGGATAGCTACTGATGTAACCGACCCGCATGACAGTGTGATGTTCCCCGGATGGAGATTTTTGAAGGGATTTGCGTTGCCTTTGTGGCGAGGGAGCTTGCTCCCGCTGGGGTGCGCAGCAGCCCCGAAATCAGGTCATGCAGTTCTTCGCAAGGAGCGTATTCGCTGATTTACGGCTGCTGCGCTCCCTAACAGGAGCAAGGTCGATCGAGGCGACACTCTTCGACCGACGGAATACGGGAACGGTCGCCGATCAATAGACGTTTAGCCTAAGGCTTACGCTCTTGCGAATGGTTGGGTACTGCTGCGTGGTAACGGTAAATTGAATAATGGTGTTGAGTTGCACATTGTTTAAAGTGAAGGTCCCGTTCATATCTCCAGGACCTCGATTGATAGTGGCGCGAGCTGTAGTTGTCGTCCACACGGAGGTAACGCCTGTAATTTCCCTGCCGTCTTTATCGACGAGTCTTGCCGCGATCACCAGTTTGAAGTTTCCCCCTTTCTTGACAAGTTGCGGGTCTGCTAAACCCCCTATGATGATTTGTGTGGGTGGACCAGCCATGGCCTTCGGCGCGAGGGAATTGGCCTCTGGTGTCGGTGTGGCAGGCGATGTCGAATTGCTCTTTTTCATGGGTGACCTCGATAACCTGGTAAGTTTATTTGTGAGAGCGTGTAGCTTTGCTCCCGATCAAGTAGAGCGTTTTCCAGGCAATAGCGGACCTATCACTTTTGACAGTGTTTAATGTTCATTTGTTAACGATTGCAAATTTACATAGCGCCCGCGCTTGACCCTATCCCCGTGTTTCCTTTCAAGATGGAGATGGACCAAGCGGAATGGACTATGGAAGTTGATCGATTAAGTGAGCGCCACTTCAGCCGGTGAAACGATGCTGGTCTTGCCGCCACGGGATTTACCGGAGCTCAAGTACTCGGCAATCGATTCCTGGGTCACCTCGCCCAGAAACACCCGCTCGGCATCCATCACCGGCAGCCACGAGCGGTTGAACTCGTACATGCGCGACAGCAGGATGCGCAGGTGCTCGTCGTACGCCGCGGTGGCGTTGAATTCGCGCAGGTATTGCCCGCAGTTGCCACTCTGGCGGTGCAGGTCGCGGCGGCGCACGTAACCCAGGGCCTTGTTGTCGGTGCACGTCACGACGACATAACGCCGGTCGTGCTCGTCCATCAACTCCAGTGCCTCGGCCACCGGGGTGTCCGGGCTGACGGATGGCGCGTTGTCCGCCGCGTCTTCGGCTTTCACCAGGAGCAGGCGCTTGAGGGTGCTGTCCTGGCCGACGAAGTTGCTGACGAATTCATCGGCAGGGTGGGCCAGCAGGGTGTCCGGATGGTCGATCTGCAACAGCTTGCCGGCGCGGAAGATGGCGATCTTGTCGCCGAGCTTGATGGCCTCGTCGATGTCGTGGCTGACCATGATCACGGTCTTGTTCAGCGCCCGCTGCATCTCGAAGAACTCGTTCTGGATCATCTCGCGGTTGATCGGATCGACCGCACCGAACGGCTCGTCCATCAGCAGCAATGGGGCATCGGCGGCCAAGGCGCGGATCACGCCGATCCGCTGTTGCTGGCCCCCGGACAACTCACGCGGGTAGCGATGCAGGTACTGCTTGGGTTCGAGCTTGATCATGCTCATCAACTCGCGGGCGCGGTCGTGGCATTTCTGCTTGTCCCAGCCCAGCAGGCGCGGCACCACCACGATGTTTTCCTCGATGGTCATATTGGGGAACAGACCGATCTGCTGGATCACATAACCGATGTTGCGACGCAGGGTGACTTCGTCGAGGTCGGTGGTGTCTTCGCCGTTGATCAGGATCTTGCCAGAGCTCGGTTTGATCAGGCGGTTGATCATCTTCAGCGTGGTGCTCTTGCCGCAGCCCGACGGGCCGAGGAATACGCAAATCTCGCCTTCATTGACAGTCAGGCTCACGTCGTTGACGGCAGTGATGGTCTTGCCGTTGCTTTGGAAGGTCTTGGACAGGTTTTGAAGTTCGATCATTTGAGCAATCCTTTTGGAGTCAGCGAGCGTTGCAGCCCTTGCAGAAGCAGGTCGGCGAAGATGGCCAGCAAGCTGACCAGCACCGCGCCGACGATCAGCATCGACATGTCGCTGCGGCTGATGGAAGCGAGAATGAGCACACCCAGGCCACCGGCACCGATGGTGGCGGCGATGGTCATCACACCAATATTCATGACCACGGCGGTGCGCACGCCGGCGAGGATCACCGGCACCGCAATCGGCAACTCGACCATGCGCAAGCGCTGGCCGAAGGTCATGCCGATGCCGCGTGCGGCTTCGCGAATGCCGGGTTCCACACTGGTCAGTGCCAGATAGGTGTTACGCATGATCGGCAGCAGGGAGTACAGGAACACCGCGGTAATCGCCGGCATCGGTCCCAGGCCCTGGCCGAATGTCGAGTACACCGGCAGCAGCAAGCCGAACAGGGCAATCGACGGAATGGTCAGCAGCACCGTGGCGCTGGCTTGCAGGGGGCCGGCGAGTGACGGGAAGCGTGTCATCAGAATGCCCAGCGGCACGCCGACCAGGATCGCCAGGGTGACGGCAATGCCGACCAGGGTGATGTGTTGCCAGGTCAAGTGCAGGACCAACGGCCAGTCCAGATGGGAAAAGGCGTTGAAAAACTCCATGGCTTTTCCTCCGGTTCAATTAATAGAAAGCAGTGGGTGCTGGCGCAGGAACTCAGCGGCCACGGCAGACGGGCTTTCATGGTTGACGTCGACCCGGGCGTTGAGCTGGCGCATGGTTTCGTCGTCGAACAGATCGGCCAGCGGTTTGAGTTGCGCGGCCAGTTGCGGGTGGGTGTCGAGGTAGGCCTGGCGTACCACGGGGGCGGCGGTGTAGTCGGGGAAGTAGTGTTTGTCGTCTGCCAGCAACTTGAGTTTGAAGGCGCTGAGGCGGCCGTCCGTGGTGTAGACCAACCCGGCAAACACCTGGCCATTGCGCAGCGCGGTGTAGACCAGTCCGGCATCCATCTGGCGGATGTTGCGCCGGGTCAGGTCCATGTCGTAGCGCTTGACCATGCCGGCCAGGCCGTCGGAACGGTTGGCAAACTCGGTGTCGAGCGCCACCAGCGGATGGTCGTTGGCCACATTGCGCAACGCGGTGTCGAGCTCACTGATCGTATTGATCTGCGGGTAGCGGGCGGCGATGTTTTCCGGCAATGCCAGGGCGTAGGTGTTGCTGAATTTCGACGGTGAAAGCCAGGTCAGGCCCTTCTTCGCGTCCAGCTCAGTGACCCGTGCCAGTGACTGCTGGCTGTCGAGTTTTTCCGTGACATGGTTGTAGGACACCAGCGACACGCCGGTGTATTCCCAGACCAGGTCCAGTTGCCCGGTCTCCTGGGCGCTGCGGGCCAGGTTGCTGCCCAGGCCGCCGGTAACCTGAGCGTCATAGCCCTGGGTGCGCAGGTATTGAGCGGTGATTTCGGCCAGCAGGGTTTGTTCGGTGAATACGCGTGCGCCAATGCGAATCAGCGGTTTTTCCGCGGCGTGGGCAATTCCTGCGCACAGCAGGACGCAGCCTAGTAAAAAGCGAATGGTTTTCATGAGTCTTCCTTTGCCGGGGCTTAAGACGGGCGGAGGCCGCGTTCCAGCCAGAGGCGGCTGGCCAGGGTCACCAGGCCGTCGAGCAACAAGGCCAGCAGGGCGGTGCAGGCTGCGCCGAGGATCAGTTGCGGCTGATTGTTCAAGGCAATGCCCGGGAAAATCAGGCTGCCCAGGCTGTTGGCGCCGATCAGGAACGCCAGCGGAGCGGTGCCGACATTGATCGCCAGTGCCACGCGCACGCCACCGATGATGATCGGTATGGCATTGGGTAGCTCGACCCGCCACAGCACCTGGCGTGGGGTCATGCCGATACCGACGGCGGCTTCCTTGAGTGAACCCTGGACGTTTTTCAGGCCTTCGTAGGTGTTGCGCACGATGGGCAGCAGGGAGGCGAGGAACAGGGCGAAGATTGCAGGGCCGCTGCCGATGCCGAGGACTCCCAGGGCGATGGCCAGTACGGCAAGAGGCGGGACGGTGTTGCCGATGTTGAAGAGTTGCATGAAGCGTTCGGCACGTCCGACCAGGGTCGGGCGGCTGAGCAGGATACCGGCGGGGATGCCCACGACAAGGGCGGCCAGCATGGAAGCGAGGACGAGAATCAGGTGAGCTTGCAGGTAAAACAACAAATCGTCGCGGTACAGTTCGATCGTGTTGATGCCGATCCAGTGAATCAGCAGGGCCAGGAGCGCGATGACAACCGCACCTCCTGTCAGCCCTTTGCCATAGCGGATAGCCACAGGCGGACTCCTATTTTTTTAGTCGGCGCACGCTTTCCCGTGTGGCATGCCATACCTGGCTGCCGGGAAGGGCGTTCGCGAAAAGCAGCTCTATCGATGCCGGCAAATGCGGCGTGAAATCGAGCCATGAGCACAGCCTCGTCAGGCTGACTTGCAGGTATTTCAGCCCCTGACGATGGGTCGTTACAGGGGAGTGGACGCCTCCACGACCTCAAAGGTTCCCATCTCAAGCAGCATTTGGCCACCCCTAATGTGCTCAACGGTTCGGTTCTTCGATCAACTTGGGCTATAATCTGCGCCCTTTTTTGAATCACCTGCCAGGCGATTTCCCATGACCAAACAGGCCGCCGAAGTCGCGAAACGCCGCACTTTCGCCATTATTTCCCACCCCGATGCGGGTAAAACCACCATCACCGAGAAGCTCTTGCTGATGGGCAAGGCGATTGCGATTGCCGGCACGGTGAAATCTCGCAAATCCGACCGCCATGCCACCTCCGACTGGATGGAAATGGAAAAGCAGCGGGGTATCTCCATTACCACGTCGGTCATGCAGTTCCCGTATCGCGATCACATGATCAACCTGCTCGACACCCCGGGCCACGAAGACTTCTCCGAAGACACCTACCGCACCCTGACGGCGGTCGACTCGGCACTGATGGTCCTCGACGGCGGCAAGGGTGTAGAGCCACGGACCATCGCCCTGATGGACGTCTGCCGTCTGCGCGATACGCCGATTGTCAGCTTCATCAACAAACTCGACCGTGACATTCGCGACCCGATCGAACTGCTCGACGAAATCGAAGCAGTCCTGAAGATCAAGGCCGCGCCGATCACCTGGCCGATCGGTTGCTACCGTGACTTCAAGGGTGTCTACCACCTCGCCGACGACTACATCATCGTCTACACCGCCGGCCACGGCCACGAGCGGACCGAGGTGAAGATCATCGAGAAACTCGACTCCGATGAAGCCCGCGAGCACTTGGGTGACGAGTACGACCGCTTTGTGGATCAGCTGGAACTGGTGCAGGGTGCCTGCCACGAATTCAATCAACAGGAATTCATGGATGGCCAACTGACGCCGGTGTTCTTCGGTACCGCATTGGGCAACTTCGGTGTCGATCATGTGCTCGACGCTGTGGTCAACTGGGCGCCGAAACCGCTGGCGCGAGTAGCCAACGAGCGCACCGTGGAGCCGATTGAGGAGAAGTTTGCCGGCTTCGTGTTCAAGATTCAGGCGAACATGGACCCCAAACACCGCGACCGTATCGCCTTCATGCGTATCTGCTCCGGCAAGTACGAAAAAGGCATGAAGATGCGCCACGTACGTACCGGCAAGGACGTGCGGATCGGCGATGCGCTGACCTTCTTCTCCTCCGAGCGTGAGCAACTGGAAGAAGCGTTTGCCGGCGACATCATCGGCCTGCACAACCACGGCACCATCCAGATCGGCGATACCTTTACCGAAGGCGAAGTCCTGGGCTTTACCGGTATCCCGCACTTCGCCCCGGAACTGTTCCGTCGCGTACGCCTGAAGGATCCGCTGAAATCCAAGCAACTGCGCCAGGGCTTGCAGCAGCTGGCCGAAGAGGGCGCCACCCAGGTGTTCTTCCCGGAACGCAGCAACGACATCATCCTCGGCGCCGTCGGTGTGCTGCAGTTCGATGTGGTCGCCAGCCGCCTGAAAGAGGAATACAAGGTCGAGTGCGCCTACGAGCCGATCACCGTGTGGTCCGCGCGCTGGATCGATTGCAGCGATAAGAAGAAGCTCGAAGAGTTCAGCATCAAGGCGGTGGAAAACCTCGCCCTGGATGGCGGCGGTCACCTGACCTACCTGGCCCCGACCCGGGTCAACCTGGCGCTGATGGAAGAGCGCTGGCCGGACGTGAAGTTCCGCGCGACGCGTGAGCATCATTAAGCGCTGACGGGTAACACTCAGGACCCCCGTTGCGCGGGGTTAATGAGAGGCTCAGTCTGACCGGGAAGCCCTGCAGGTTTACGCTTGCAGGGCTTTTCTCGTTTTCGGACGGAGGATCTCAACCACTTTACCCATTGGTCAGGTCCGGGGAGGCCGAACACCTGCCCTGTGGCGAGCGAGCTTGCTCGCGCCGGGGTGCGAAGCGCCCCCTACAAGACTATTGCAGGCTTCAGGTAAACCAGGGTGACCGGTTTGGGGCTGTTGCACAGCCCAGCGCGAGCAAGCTCGCTCGCCACGGGTCTATTAGGTGCGACTGGTGTGCCTCAACTACACGCTGGATAGGTTAAGCCAGCCACTTCACTTACAGGCCGAACACCTGCCCTGTGGCGAGCGAGCTTGCTCGCGCTGGGGTGCGAAGCGCCCCCCGCAAGACTATTGCAGGCGTTCAGGTAAACCGGGGTGACTGGTTTGGGGCTGTTGCACAGCCCAGCGCGAGCAAGCTCGCTCTCCACGGGTCTATTAGGTGCGACTGGTGTGCCTCAACTACACGCTGGATAGGTTAAGCCAGCCACTTTACTCACAGGCCGAACACCTGCCCTGTGGCGAGCGAGCTTGCTCGCGCTGGGGTGCGAAGCGCCCCCACCAAGACTATTGCAGGCATTCAGGTAAATCAGGGTGACCAGTTTGGGCTGTTGCACAGCCCAGTGCGAGCAAGCTCGCTCGCCACGGGAGACCTTATCAATTCTGAAATAACCATTCGCCATAACCATTATGCAAAACCAGTCTGTTGATCAAAGGCATTTCCGCCCATTCATTAGCGTCCTATCTGGAGAACCGACTCAATCGGAACTAGATTTCAGTCAGCGCCAGACTGGCACTCCTGCTTCACACAAAAAAGGATGGAATCGACTATGAGCAAGTTTCTACGCATGGTGTTGCTATTGAAGGTGCTGGTGATCTGGTCCCTGGGGACCTCGATGGCGTGGGCCGAGTGCCTGGATCATGGTGAGCAGGCGTCGAGCGGGCAAGGGGCGCAGGGCGAGTTGATGCTCGCCAAATCTGAATCCGAGCCGGGTGACCAGGATCAGGGTGGCAGCAAGGGTGATGACGATTCGACCACTGAAGAGCCGGACACCGATGAAGGTGACAGCCAGACGTAGGTCGCAGGCAAAAGAAAACCCCTCCCGGCGGGCTGATGCGCAGTCCTGGAGGAGGGGTTTGGTTAACGCGGTTCAGAAAGCGCCCCGATAGGGTAATGCCGATCAGTTAAGCCGAAGACCAGGCGAACATAGTACCCGTGGCGAGGGAGCTTGCTCCCGCTGGGCTGCGTAGCAGCCCAAAGACAGGGCCGCTTTGCGCCCCAGCGGGAGCAAGCTCCCTCGCCACGGGTTTCGTGTTCGGCTTTATTTCTCTTAACTGACTGGCATTACCCCGATAGGGCGCTTTTTTATGCCCGGCTTATTACGATGAATTGCTCGGCGTAATGGCAGGCCACCTGACGGTTGTCGAGCGGGCGCAAGAACGGCTCCTCCTTGCTGCAACGTTCGGTGGCGTACGGGCAACGCTTGTGGAACGCGCAGCCGGACGGCGGGTTCAGCGGGTTGGGTAGCTCGCCGACGATCTTGATTTTCGGCTTGTTCGGATCCGGGTGGATGGTGGGTGTCGCCGACAGCAGGGCCTGGGTGTAAGGGTGCAGCGGACGGGTGTAGATGTCTTCCTTCGGGCCCATTTCCACCGGCCGGCCGAGGTACATCACCATCACGTGATCGGCGACGTGGCGCACCACGGCCAGGTTGTGGGAGATGAACACGTAGGCGGTGTTGAACTCTTGCTGCAGGTCCATGAACAGGTTCAGCACCTGGGCCTGGATCGACACGTCCAGCGCCGAGGTCGGTTCGTCCGCCACCAGCACCTTGGGTTGCAGCATCATGGCGCGGGCCAGGGCGATCCGCTGGCGCTGACCGCCGGAGAACATGTGCGGATAACGCTGGTAGTGCTCGGGGCGCAAGCCGACCTGCTTCATCATCGCCTGGACTTTTTCGCGACGTTCGCTGGCCGAGAGGTTGGTGTTGATCAACAACGGCTCGGCCAGTTGGTCGCCGATCTTCTGGCGTGGGTTGAGCGACGCGTAAGGGCTCTGGAACACCATCTGCACGTCTTTGCGCAGTTGCTTGCGCTGGGCCTTGTTGGCGCCGGCGACTTCCTGCCCGGCGATTTGCAAGGAGCCGGAGGACGGCTCTTCGATCAGCGTCAAGGCACGAGCCAGGGTGGATTTACCGCAACCGGATTCGCCCACGACGGCTAGGGTCTTGCCGGCTTCCAGCTCGAACGACACGCCGTTCAGTGCGCGAACCGTCGCATGGCCTTTGAACAGGCCGCGGGACACTTCGTAGTGACGGGTCAGGTCACGGGCGGTGAGAACGACGGCCATTACGCCACCTCCTGATTCAAAGGATAGAAGCAGCGGGCGAGGCTGTTGCTTTTCGGGTCCAGGGTTGGACGTTGTTGTCGGCAGTTATCCTGCACGTAAGGGCAGCGTGGCGACAGCAGGCAGCCTTGCGGACGGTCATAGCGGCCCGGAACGATGCCCGGCAGGGTGGCCAGTCGGGAAGCGCCCAGGCTGTGTTCGGGAATTGCCTTGAGCAGCGCTTCAGTGTACGGGTGTGCCGGGATGTCGAACAGTTGTGGCACCTGACCGACTTCCACTGCCTGGCCGGCATACATCACGCACACGCGCTGGGCGGTTTCGGCCACGACCGCGAGGTCGTGGGTGATCAGCACCAGGCCCATGTTCTGCTCTTTTTGCAGGGCCAGCAGCAGGTCCATGATCTGCGCCTGGATGGTCA
>NZ_FYDL01000029.1 GCF_900187505.1 Pseudomonas sp. Irchel s3h17 | reverse complement strand
AAACGGAAGGAAAGTATTAATATCGCGCATAAGAACGCCGGTTTGTTAGATGTGTTTGCTCGCACGAACATCATCAATCAAATCGGCGTTCTTGTTTCTGTCTTTCCCGGGATTCCGTGAAGAACCAAAAAAAAGCCCAAGTAGCTGATGGAAACTTGGGGCTTAAAAATGCATAAACCGTGGTGGTGAACGCAGGGCAATAATACCTAACCCATTGACTTGTAACAAGATATTTACAGGTGTTTTTTTCGACCGTTTATCCGCTAAGTCCTTAAATAACCACACTTTTTTCGCGCCATACCGCTCATCGACACTGAGCTGCTGAAGGAAAATCCGTGGATGCCGCGCGACGATTTTCAGCAGCTCGCCTGCAGCTTGCGAGGGTCACTTCCAGGCCGACCGATGGACCTGGTTACGACCATTGCGCTTGGCTTGGTACAGCGCGTCATCGGCGCGCGTCAGCAGACTCTCAAGGGTGTCATCCGGTTTGGCGAGGGCGACACCAAAGGACGCCGTGACCCTGTCCAACAACTGGTCGGTACCACGTGCCTTGATCCGCAAGGCCTGCACCTTCAGGCGCAGTTGCTCGGCAAAATCCCAGGCGTTATCCAGGTCCCTGCACGCGTGCAACATGACGCAGAACTCTTCACCGCCATAGCGCGCCACCGTGACGTGCGGGCTGATGGCATTGCGCAGCACCTCGCCGACATGCTGGAGCACCCGGTCGCCCAACGGGTGGCCGTACTGGTCGTTGAACTGCTTGAAGTGGTCGATATCCAGCATGATCAATGCCACACCCGGCTGGCCGGAGCCCAGCGCCTGCTCCAGTAAGCGGGTGAATGTCATTCGGTTGAGCACCTGGGTCAGGCCATCGAGGGTCGCGGCCAACTGGGCGCGCTCAAGCTTGTCGCGCAGGCTCTTGATCTCGTTTTGCGCCGAGTGCAATTGGGCAAGGAACAACTCTTGCTGACCCTGCATGAGCCGGGTGCTCTGCTGCAGCTCACTCAGGAGAGCGGGCAGCGTTCGCCCGTCGGCTCCTCCAGCATGTCCAGGCAATGCCCGAGACGGTCCTGGAAATGCTGGCTGCCTTTGACGCTGCGCGAGATGTCGCGCTCCATGCCGTCCACCAGGTTGATCGCCTGTTGCTGGCCGCTGCGAGCGTCCTCCAGTTCATCGCGGATGATGTACTCACGAAACAGCCGGGCAGCAGACTCCGCCGGGAGCCCGTCGAAGTCCCTGACCATCCTGTCCAGGTGACGATTGAGCTCTGGCTCCTGGCCTTTGCTGTAGGTGTACCAGAGCGCGTAATGCACCGGATTGGGTGGAATGTTGTGGCGCACCATCAAGGGCACGGCCTGCTTGAGCAGCGCCGCTGCTTCGCGGGAATCCTCGGGATACAGCGCTAAGGCAGTCGCACGCGTCTCTGGTTGGCTCATAACGTCACTGTGGTTTGATTATTGTTAACGAATGATAAGCCGCTGAGCATAACCATAGGCCGGACAAACGGCCATCCCGGCATCGTGCCCGGCTGAGGACAGTTCATCGGATACCCCTGAAGTTAGCTTGCGATAGTGGCTTATAGCCGCTATTGCTTAACATCCTCCAGGCAAGAGGACAGGGTAATGAACCCCCGATTCGTTGTGGTTCCTGCGATCCGCACCAAGACCGCATCCGGCCGTGAAGGGATTCGGCTGCACACCGGGTTGATCCCGATTGGTTTCAACCTCTACGACAATCAGGATAAACAGCGAATGAAAGCCCACTATGGGACCCACCTGGAAGCCCAGGCCGAATGTGAAAGACTCAATACCTGAAGCCTGAATCCCACGCCTGTCGCCCGGTCATTGACTCGCCCTTTTTGGGGGCGTGAAATGTCCACCTGGTCGATATCAGGAGGTGTCCACATGGCTAACATCCAGATTCTGGCCGGTGATTTTCTTTATGGTGTCGGGACCTGCGGACCGGGTGTGATCAACGTCGAGACCGCACTCTATCCCTGGCCGGGCCTCAACGTCCCGGTGACGGACATCAAGGATTTCACCCTGTTGAACCAGGCTCCACAATCACTCACGCAGAACCCTGCCGGCATGGGCCTGGCCGCCACCCTGGCGCTGGCCCCCCTCTGCGCCGTCACCGACACCGCCTTGAGCCACGATGAGGCTCAGGTGACGTTCTGGGTTGAACTCAAGGATGGCAGGAAACTGCTGTGCCTGACGGATGCCGACACCTACAGGCACCTGGAGGGGAGCACGGGTCAGCACGCCCCCTTGAACACTTTTCCTGCCTTATCGGGCTAGCCCCTGTTACCCCGAAACCGCAGGCTTATCCGGAACCCGCCAAGGGAGATGAAACCGCATTTGTAGGAGCAGCCGAACGACGCTCTAGTGCTCGCGATGGACTCAAGAACAACCCGATTACTCAGAAAACAAGTGTAATCGTTAACGTCCATCGCGAGCGCGCTTGCTCCTACAGAACGCATTACCAAGGGTTCCGGAGTGTTCATGGCGACGGGCTCAGACCCGTGCCAGCGCCTGGGCCAGGTCGGCGCGCAGGTCGTCGACCGCCTCCACCCCCACGGACAAACGCACCAGCGCATCGCCGATGCCAAGCTGCGCGCGGGTCTGCGCCGGGATGCTGGCGTGGGTCATGATTGCCGGGTGCTCGATCAGGCTTTCCACTCCGCCCAGGCTCTCGGCCAGGGCAAAGATCCGCACCGCCTCGAGGAAGCGCCTGGCACCCGCCAGGTCGCTGTTCAGGTCCAGGGAAATCATTCCGCCGAACCCGCGCATTTGCCGCAGGGCCAACCCGTGCTGCGGGTGCGAGGGCAGGCCCGGATAATAGACCCGGGCGACCTGCGGCTGATGCTCCAGCCATTGCGCCAGTTCCAGCGCGTTGCTGCAGTGGCGCTCCATGCGCAGTGCCAGGGTCTTCACCCCGCGCAAGGTCAGAAACGCATCGAACGGCCCGGCGATCGCCCCCACCGCGTTCTGCAGGAAACCCAAGCGTTCGGCCAGTTCGGCGTTCTGCCCGACCACCGCGATGCCGCCAATCACGTCGGAGTGGCCGTTCAGGTACTTGGTGGTCGAGTGCAGCACGATGTCGAAACCCAGTTCCAGTGGCCGCTGTATCCACGGACTGGCAAAGGTGTTGTCGGCCACACAGAGGATGCCTCGCTCGCGACACAGGCGCGCAACCGCGGCCAGGTCGGTGAGGCTCAGCAAGGGATTGCTCGGCGTCTCGACCCAGACCATCCGCGTGTCGGGCTGCAGTGCGGCTTCGAAGGTCGCCAGGTCCGTCAGGTCGACAAAGCTGAAGCGATGGCCGGCGCTACGTTGGCGCACCCGTTCGAACAGTCGGAACGTACCGCCGTACAGGTCGTTGCCGGAGACCACATGCGCGCCGGCATCGAGCAGTTCGAGTACGGTGGCGATGGCCGCCAGCCCGGAGGCAAAGGCGAAGGCCCGGGTCCCGCCTTCCAGGTCCGCCACGCAGCGCTCCAGCGCCCAACGCGTGGGGTTGTGCGAGCGCCCGTAGTCGAGCCCCTTGTGCACCCCGGGACTCTGTTGCGCATAGGTGGAGTTGGCGTAGATCGGCGGCATCAGCGCCCCGGTGGACGGGTCAGGCACCTGCCCGGCATGGATCACCCGGGTGGCGAAGTCACGTGGCGTGGCGGTTTCATCGTGCTGGCTCATGCAAGGGATCTCCGTAGGTGATTGAGCATGTCGACCCGGGTAATCAGGCCGTGAAAACCCGAGGCGTCCTGGATGATCGCCACCAACCCACGGTCGAGTTCCGCCTCCAGTTCCGCCAGACTGGCACCCGGCGGCAAGGTTTCCACCTTGTCGGTCATGGCGCTGGCCACGGGCATCCGAAAGTGCGAAGCGTCCTGGTGCACGCCCAGCAGAATATCGGACTCGTCGATCACCCCGACCAGCCGCTGCCCGCCGACCAGCACCGGCAGCTGTGACACATCCGCCAGGCGCATGCGCTGGAAGGCGGTGAGCAAGGTGTCGTCCGGGCCTACGCTAATCACCCGGTCATCCTCGAAACGGCGCGCAATCAGGTCGCGCAGGTCGCCGTAATGCTTGCGCTGCAACAGGCCCTGGTCGTTCATCCACTGGTCGTTGTAGACCTTGGACAGGTAGCGGGTACCAGTGTCGCAGACGAAACTGACCACGCGCTTGGGCTCGGTCTGCTCGCGGCAATAACGCAGCGCCGCCGCCAGCAAGGTACCGGTCGAGGAACCCCCGAGGATGCCTTCGGCGCGCAGCAACTGGCGGGCATGATCGAAGCTTTCCTCATCGCTGATGGAATAGGCCTGGCGCACGCTGGAAAGGTCGGCAATCGATGGAATGAAGTCTTCGCCTATGCCCTCCACGGCCCAGGAACCGGGGGTGCCGAGGGTGCCGCTGCGGCTGTATTCGGCAACCACCGAGCCCAGTGGATCGGCCAGCACCATGGCCAGGTTCGGCTGCACGCGGCGAAAGAAGCGGGTCAGCCCGGTCAGCGTGCCGGCCGATCCGACACCGACGACGATGGCATCCACGTCATGCTGGGTCTGCGCCCAGATCTCGGGCGCGGTGCTGCACTCGTGGGCCAGCGGGTTGGCCGGGTTATTGAACTGATCGGCGAAGAAGGCATCGGGGATCTCCTGCGCCAGCCGCCCGGCGACATCCTGGTAGTAATCCGGATGGCCCTTGCCGACATCGGACCGCGTGATGTGCACCTCGGCACCCATCGCCTTGAGGTGCAGGACCTTCTCGGTGGACATCTTGTCCGGCACCACCAGCACCACCCGGTAGCCCTTGGCACGCCCCACCAGGGCCAGGCCCAGGCCGGTATTGCCGGCGGTGGCCTCGACAATGGTGCCGCCAGGACGCAGACGGCCATCGCGCTCGGCGGCGTCGATCATCGCCAGGCCGATGCGGTCCTTGATCGAACCGCCGGGGTTCTGCGATTCGAGTTTGAGGAACAGCGTACACGGGCCGGTATCGAAACGACTGACGCGCACCAGCGGCGTATTGCCGATCAGTTCGAGCACGGCGGGACGGGAGTTGTTCGGCATGTCGTCACCTCGCTGCGGCAACCCGCACTGGATGGACAGCAACCTGCTGCGAGTCATCAGGCGATGCTCGCAGCTCAAGCATCGCTTGGAACATAGGCCGGGATTGCCTCACCCGCAACCGCTCGCAGCCAGCCGGTAGCGATGGCGCGTGAATGACAACCCACCAAAGGGCTGATTGAACGCTCACCACGGGCATGTGTTCGGTGCCCCTCTCCTTGCCTTATCGGCCATGGCAAGACCAACGGCGCTGCAGCTCATCGCCATGACGTTGACGCCCATCGTCCATGGGTACGAAATGATGAGTCGACACGACTGCCAGAGGACAAAGAAATGGCAACGATCAGCGTGCTGGCCGGCGACTTCCTGCCAGGCGACGCCAGCTATCAATCGGGCGTCTTTACCCTGCAAACGCTCCTCGGTCGTCCCGTCCGGATCCCCGTCGCGTCGTTTGAAACCCTTGAAGCCGCCTGCGTGGAATCGGTGAAGAACACCCGGGATGCCATCGGTCTTGGAATCGCCGGAGCGGTGCTACTCGGTCCGATAGGCGCGGTGGCCGGGTACCTGATAGCGGGCGAAGAGACAGAAGTCACGGTCATCGCAACGCTCAAGGACGGTAAGAAGCTGTTGGCGGTGTTGAAGGACGATACTTTTCAGGAGATTACCGCGCGCATGCCCGGTTGAGCCCTCCAGGCCTTTGCAGCGAATGCCTGTCTAGCAATTCCATGACATCCTTTTCACGAATCGATCACACCCTGGGGCGCAGAGTCTTCCCACTCCTTTGAAAAGCTCCCTTTTAGTCCGCGAACGCGGACTTTTTTATGCTCCGGGGAAAGCTTGGCGGCGCAGGCAGGATTCCCGGCCCAGCACCGTCGCCCACTACACAGAGGGCGTTTCCGAGGCGCCGGGTGCATGCGCCCTGGGGCGCTTGGCCAGGCACAGCCTGCGGGCAGTGTCCACAAAGGGAGTGACGATCAGGCTGTAGACTGTCAGGTACCGCTCGTGATCCCGTGCCCCGGTACCGAACCGGACCGGCTCGGGTGTCGAGGTGGTCACGTAGAGTGTGCCGAACATCCAGTCCCAGAGTGACAGGTTGGTACCGAAGTTCTTGTTGAAGTGTTGGCGCGCGTCGCTGTGGTGAATCTGGTGCTGGGCCGGGCTGTTGAGCACGTGCTCGATGACAGGGCCGAACGAAAGCCAGACATGGCTGTGACGCAGGTTGGCCGCCAGGCCATTGAGGATCAACACCAGGTAGGTCACGCCGAACAAGGTATAGCGGCCGATGACGCCGCCGCAGGCGTACCAGAAGACACCGGCGTAAGCGCCAAGGACAACCAGTGTGGTCAGCTTCTCGACAATCTTTTCAACGAAGTGCACCCGGCTTGCCGTCGCAGGCACCAGGACCGGGGCCGAATGGTGGACCTTGTGGAACGCCCACAACCACCGGCAATGAAACGCCCGATGGGCCCAGTAATGGATGAAGTCCTTGAGCAGAAACACCCCCAGCCCATAGAGCAGGGATAGCCCCAGGTTCTCCCCCACCTGCGTCCGCGCCCCCCAAAGGCGGGTGAAAAAGCCGATGTAGTCCCCGGAGCGCAGGATGTAGGGGTCCACCAGACCGACAATAGGCAGCACCAGCGCGACTTTCAGGATCGCCCGCACGAAGTAGTACCGGTAATCGAGCAAGGCCGAACGGTGCAAATGCACGCGACGACCGCCGATGAACTGCACGAACGAGCGCGCATCGGTCAGCCCTCGCCGCTTGCGGTACAGGAACAGGCTGTAGGCAATGCCATAGGACGTGAAGAGGAACGCCAGGCCGAGGCGACCATTGAGATCGAACAGGCCGAGAAACTGCTCGGTGACCGGCTCAAGCACCCACCTGCTCAAGTAGTCATGCAATAAAACGAGAACATCCACGCAAGGCCGCCCCCCATCAAAGGAACGGCATTGTAAATCATTTCGTATTGGCACGGTGGCGTACCGCCAGTGCCCTGGGTGCCTGGGGAAACCTGGATGAGTCCTCTCCCCCTTCAACCCTGTTCAGCCTCGAGTCAGGTCCAGGAAGGGAACTCCCGGCGGACACCGCGCCTCATAAAAGTAAGGGCCTGCCCCTTCAGGCTACAGGCTTTGGGAGGACACACCATGCGTTCCTTACTGCTCATTCCTGCGCTATTGCTTTGCCTGCCCGTGGGTTCGGCCATGGCCGATGTGGACGCGAGCGATGTCGCGACCTCGGCCGGGGTTTCCGCGTCGTTGTACTCAACGTTCAAGGACGACAAGATCGTGACGCCCGCCCACGATGACCTTTCCAGCTTCGTCGCCAGTGATGGTGCCATTCGGGGGGTTTATCTGGAGTCCGTGCTCAGGCAGATTCGCCAGGACCATCCTGGCCTCAAGGCCAGCGATGAAGACTTGGCCAGGGCGCTGCTCATGCGCGATGAACATCCGGCCAGCCAGTAGCGTCACGGCACCTTTGCAGAGGACTGCAAAGGTGTCGTGCAGGCTCACTGAAGGAGGTCAGGCGAGATCCGGGTGACCTGCCCGCGCCTTCCTGCCGGATTGGCTGCGCAAGCCTGGCTCCCGGGGAGCGGCTTGCTCAGTCCTGGTCCTCTGCGCTCAATGGGACTTCTTTGAAACCGATGGCTTTGAATCCGACGGCCCGGCATGACTCAACCCTTTGGTGTTGTGATCGCCTGGCGTCGTCGCCGAAATTGCCGTGGCCTTGGCGACGCCGCGCGTATCCTTGGACTGGGCAATGCCTGAAGTCGTGGTGCCGTGGCCGCGATCATCATTGCGATCACTGCCATAGTGGTTGCCGCTGAGACCGTGGTCGCGAGTGGCCTTGCCGGCATGATCGCTGCTCAGTCCATTACCGTGGCCATTGCTGCTGGAACCACCGGCATGACCCGAACCGCTGTGACCGCCACCCGTACCGCCACCGTGACCGCCGCCATTTCCGCCGCCGTGGCCACCACCACCACCACCACCACCACCACCACCACCACCTTCCTTCGCGTAGGCGGAGTTCATGATGGACAGGTCAGCGGGGAGCAACGGGGCAGCTGCAAGCATCAGGGCGCATGACATTACAGCAACGAGACTCTTGTTTTTTAAAAGCATGATAGCTTCCGTGAGGGTTGTTATGGCGTTACGTATGACGCCTGAAGTCCCCGACAGTTCAAGCCCCGCGACGGACGGACGGTGGTGAGCCCTGACTCGAACAGGCCCCCCTCCCCCCATGAGACATCAATGCGCAAGCTGGATGAGCCTTGTCAGCCAATCCGTCAATCGAAAGCGCCGTTGAGCACTTCATAAATGAGCCCGGTGGCGAGCGCGACCAGTATCAGGTCGGTCCCTGCTTGCTGCCATTCGTAGCCATCATAGTGAGGCAGCCTGCCGATCAGCCGGCCATCCAGTTTCTTGGCAATCCCCGGCGGTAGCGGCTTGCCTCGCGCCAGGTTCTTTTGAATACCGGGAGGCAAGGAAGCCCCCGGGCTCCAGTAGTCCTGATAGCCCCCAATAATGCCAAGCACAGCGCTGTGATTGATGCTCGGGCCATTGTCCCAATCACCGCCGCCTGAGTGTTTGCCTGTGTTGCCATGGCCTCCCTGGTTGTCATAGTCCTGGCTGTATTGCGGATTGCCCTTGCCATTCCCTTGCCCCTTCCCGTTACCCGGGTCGGCCGATGCCGTGACTGAGCCGCAGGCCAACGCAAGGCATGTAACTGCTGTTATCAACGAGCGAGATCTGATCATGTCCGTCCTCTCAGAAAGGGAATACTCCCTGGAATGTAGACGCCATGGGCCGTGTTAGTTCCATGGTCTCGCCCATTGTCGCACCCGGACATGGAGACTGACGCCCGACTGACAATCACTGGTAACCAAGCGACCACATCCAGGCGCTCAACACGCACAGCAACACGAAGGCGAGCGCACTCGGCCACAGCGGCATGAGATACCCCGCCACGAGAATCTCAGGGCGAACAATCAGACGCACCAGTTGCGCCAGGGCCATCAGCGCAAAAACGACACCGGCCACGCGCAACCCAATGATCGGGGATTTCATACTGTTCACCTCCACCTGAGCATCAAGCCGAACCCCCTGAAAGAAAGTATAGGATTGGCTGCCCGCCGAGGGTCGGGTTGACGGACCTCGACTTGATCCGCGACACGGCGCTCGAACAATTCGCATGGGTTGGCGGGTGATGAAGTTGCAGACCGATTCATTGAGCTGATCCATGCGCGATAGGCAGGTGTCGGCAGCCATTGTCATCAAATGCAAAGTCATTGACGTTCAATGAAAAGCCGTCGGCGTGCGCATGACGATACTGGTTTGTTCACCGAAGCCGAACAGTCAAGCGAAACGCCATTCGCACCTTGAACCTGACGTATCCCCATCCCGACGGGGGCTTTCAGGGGCATCTCAGCAAAACAATCATAAAAAGCAAAGGAGAGCGAAGCATG
The DNA here is from genome assembly GCF_900187505.1 of Pseudomonas sp. Irchel s3h17. GTDB lineage: Bacteria > Pseudomonadota > Gammaproteobacteria > Pseudomonadales > Pseudomonadaceae > Aquipseudomonas. Next base: position 11,684 of record NZ_FYDL01000029.1, on the reverse strand, counting down.
AAGTTCAATTTTGTAGAAAACAGCCAACCGAACCGCCGGCGCGTGCTACGTGACGCCTTGGTCCTGGCGTTGGCGGCTTCTGCGCTGGCTCGCGTCGCCAAGGCCGGAGACGAAACCGCTGAAGAAATCACCTTTGCCGCCGGCCCGCGACCATTGGTGCAATACCCACAAAAACGGCCGTTGACCCTGGTGACCACCCGCCCGCCACACCTTGAGACCCCGTTCCACCTCTTCAACGAAGGGCCTATCACGCCAAATGATGCCTTTTTTGTGCGCTACCACCTGGCCAATTTCCCGACCAGCATTGATCCAGACAGTTACCGCTTGACGATCAAGGGCTCGGTCAACACACCGCTGTCGCTTTCCCTCGCGGAACTCAAGGCCCTTGCCGAACCGGTAGAGGTGGTGGCCGTCAATCAGTGTTCCGGCAACAGCCGTGGGTTCTCGATGCCACGCGTGTTCGGCGCGCAATTGGGCAATGGCTCAATGGGCAATGCCCGCTGGGTGGGCGTCCCGCTCAAGGCGGTACTGGAAAAGGCAGGCGTGAGAGCCGACGCCAGGCAAGTGACGTTCCGTGGGCTCGACAAGCCAGTGCTGCCGAGCACACCGGAGTACATCAAGGCGCTGGACATCAGCCATGCCATGGACGGCGAGCCCATGATCGCCTGGTCGATGAACGGTACCGACCTGCCCTTCCTCAACGGTTACCCAATACGCCTGGTAGTGCCAGGCTACTTCGGCACCTATTGGATCAAGCACCTGAGTGAGATCGAAGTCGTCGACCACACCTACGACGGCTTCTTCATGGCTAAAGGTTACCGCGTCCCAGACAACGATTGCCTCTGTATCGCCCCCGGCACGACAGCCGCGCAAACGCGGCCGATTTCCAGGTTGCCGGTACGCAGCTTCATCACCAGCGTCAAACACGGCGACGTGTTGCCACTGAAAAAGAGCGTGGAGCTGAAGGGTATTGCATTTGATGGCGGTGTCGGGATCAACCGGGTGGAAGTCTCGATCGACGGCGGAAACAGTTGGCGCGAAGCCCGGCTCGGAGAGGATCTTGGGCGCTTCTCTTTTCGCCAGTGGACGCTGCCCCTCACCTTTACCCGCAAGGGCGCCACACAGCTGATGGTACGAGCCAGCAACAGTGCCGGCGAGACACAGCCGTTGCAAGCCGACTGGAACCCCGGTGGCTACCGCCGCCACGTCGTAGAAACCAGCCACGTGATCGTCGCCTGAGGAGCCTTGTATGAAACGCATGACCACCCTGCTGTGCGCGGCTCAGGTTTGTTTGGCGACCTTGGTAAACGCAGCGCCACTCGCCATCACGTTGCCGCCCGAAACGGCGGTACTCAAGCCCAGTGCGCTGCCCGGATACCCACTGGCGCAGCACAAGTGCTCCACTTGCCATTCTGCCGACTACATCAACTTCCAGCCGCCCGGCATGAGCCTGGCGCAATGGACCGGAGAAGCCAGAAAGATGCAGCAGGTGTACGGCGCTCCCATCAGCGACCAGGAGGTGAACATCATCGGTGCCTACCTTGCGGTCACCTACGGCAGTGCCCAGGCCGGCGATGCCGATGTGCAGGCTGTCTCAAGCCCGGCGGCGCCCGTCGCCAAAGTCGACGATGCCATGGCATTGCTCCAGGGCAATGCCTGCCTGTCTTGCCACGCCATCGATCACAAGGTCGTAGGCCCGGCCTACCACGAAGTGGCGGCCAAATACGCCAGCGATCCGCAGGCGCTGGCCAAGATAATGTCCAGCATTCAAAACGGTGGAACCGGCAAATGGGGGAGCATCACGATGCCGCCTTTTGCGCAGTTAAGCCCGGACGAGCTGAAAACCCTGGCGACGTTCGTGCTGCATCAGTGATGTCGACACTGTATTGATCGCGGATTCCAGGTTCGCTGCGCCTTGTGCACAGGGCAGCGAACCTGGCTGGACGTGCAGGGACCCTCTGCGGGGACGGCGGCGCTGGAGTGATGCCCACTCCAGTCGCCTGGCCTTCCATGGCAAGACAAACACTAGATCTCGTAACGGGACTTGCACAAAGCAGCCAATCCCATCTATTGCACTCGGAAACTCTCGCGGCAAGTCTGCTTGAATTATCCGGCATACTTGGCATCGCAAAAGCGGATCTGCTTCAGGTGTCTCGATCAGCGGGCACGGTATTACCTCATCAGATCGAATAAGGTTTGTTTAGAGTTTACTTAGGTGAAAATCAACTAACTCAGCCGAACAACTACCTAAACATCAAGCAGAATAACCACCATACTTAGCCATTGAGTTGTGCGAGCAGAAACGCTCGCCGGAGAGCAACTCGATCATCACTCCAGGATCTGGGCATTCACGTGGGGTGTGGCACTTGTACGGGCGGATAGACTCAGGTAGGCGAGGCATTGAAGGCGGCAGATGCTATCGCGCTTCCTGTGTCATTAGCGCAATCAACAAGAAGTAAGGTGATTCCTCCAGCACTAATAAGTGTACCTGCAGCGTTACAATCAGCGTCAAGTGTACCGGCCGCGTTACAACTTACCCTGCATCACTATAGATGCAATGGAACAACGGCGCCAGTGCTGGAAACTCATATTGCGTAGTTGCATAAGCGATCAGCAGCAGTTTCGTAATCATCAATACCCGCTCGATTTAAGCATCACCATCGGATTGAGCGGGCGAGATTGGATTTTAGCTGTCGCGTGCAAGGTGTCGGCAAATGAACTTCCGGTTAACAGGTAGGCAAGGGTTGGCCAGTACGCGTACATCCGGCCGAAAGGATACAGGCCAAGAGTGCCCGCCACCCACATGAAAGCTGTACTCAGCACAGGAAGACGCTCATGCACACCATTCGCAACACGTTGGTGGTGGTGGATTCGCAACAGCCTAGGGATCTGATCCTGAACAGAGCCAAAATGATTGCCGACGCTACCCGGTCGCACCTGCATCTGTTGGCCTGCGACAAGGGAAACCACCATGCCCCCTACCTGAACGACATTCAAGGCGAATTGGTCCAGGAGGGTTACAGCGTCAGCGCCCAGCAAGCCTGGCACGGGAGTTCACACAAGACGATCATCGCCGCCCAACAGGCGGAGGGCTGTGGCCTGGTGATCAAGCAGCACCTGCCCCACACATCACTGATGAAGGCCCTCCTCACCCCCGAAGACTGGAAGCTGCTGCGCTACTGCCCCAGCCCGGTGCTGATAGTAAAAACCGCAAGACCCTGGACCGGTGGCAACATTCTCGCGGCCATTGATGCCGGTAACAGTGACATGGAGCACCGCGTCCTGCATTCCGGCATCGTCAGCCACGGCTACGACATCGCCGCACTGGCCGGCGGCACTCTGCACATGATGAGCGCCCACCCTTACCCCCTGTTCTCGGCAGCCAACCCCGTACTCCAACTCAAGGAGAGCATTCAGGCTCTTTATCGCGATCTGTGCAAGACGTTCCAGGCCGAATTCGACATCAGTGACGAACGCCTGCATATCGCGGAAGGCTCGGCCGATGTGCTGATCCCGTACATCGCGCACAAGCTCGAAGCCGCGCTCACGGTGATCGGTAGCGTGGCCCGTACCGGGCTGTCCGGCGCATTGATCGGCAACACCGCCGAAATGATTCTGGACACCCTGGACAGCGACGTACTGGTGCTCAAGCCGGACGACATCATCACCCACCTGGAAGAGCTGGCCGCCCCACCACCGAGCCCATCGGCCGATACAGCGACATCCTCCTGGCCGTATCACCACCACAACCATCGACCACATACCTAGGGGCACGTTAACTGCCCCCGGGCCAACCATGCGGACTCCCTCAGGGAGCAAGCCCTGCCGCCCTTCCAGTCAGCTCCAGGAAGAAGACAAGGCGTTCCCGCGCGCTACCGTTGCCGTCTCGCCCCTACTCGTCCGCCGCAACAATCTACAGGCGTTCTGGATCAAGTGCGTTGCGCTGCTTCAAGCGGCGGCGTGCCATCGTGAAACATAGTCTTCAGTTGTGCGCGTAACTCTGGCGAATCGATGTGTTTGTGAACCGAGACCGCATGCTGTGCCGCGGCATCCAGCAATTCACTTTCAGAATCGGCGGACAGTGCAACAGAACACTGGGTTTCACTTGGAAATTCACGGCAATCGATGTATTTGCGCGCCATGATATTCACCTCCATACGAAGGCAGGCCTGCGCCTGCGTGAACGACCGCTCGACACGCCACGGGGTAGCGCGTCGCATCAAGTGTGGTTATCCCTGAAGTATAGGTCGGTCAAAGGATCGCTGAAGACTTGCCGAAGGCTACAAGCCTGGCGAAGCCCTACGCGCAGTGCCAGTATGCGTTGGTGTCATCTGCATTTTCCGGGGGCGCACCATGGCCACCACCGAACGCTTGCCATCACAGACCGCCAGCCGTCTGCGGGCCTTGCACCGAGAGGGTTTCGTACTGCTGCGCGGCGTGCTGGACAGTGCCCAAATTATCACCCTGCGCACAGCAATAGATTGCCTTGATCCGCAGCACTGGGACTACAGTGGCCTGCTCGATCATTACAAGTGCGTGTTCAACCGCGACCCGTTGTGGCTGCCGTTTCTCGATCTGGACGGGGTCATCGAATTGGCCGAGGCGGCCCTGGGAGAAGACTGCCACATCATCGGCCAGACTGCCTGGCGCTGCCATCCGGGCTTTGTCGGCGCCGAATTGCATGTGGATTACCTGGCGATGGAACTGCCGCAAAGCCTGCTGGCCGACCCCGCCTTCGAGTTGCCGATGCAGATTTGCACCGCGCAACTCTACCTGGACAATATCGATGCCGACCTCAGCCCCACCCGGGTGATCCCTGGCAGTCACCGAGCCGGCCGGCCGCCTGCTTGCGGTGAAAGCCAGTGGCAGGGCCATACGGCGCAACCGGTGCTGTGTTCGGCGGGGGATGTTCTGATGTTACGCAGCGAACTGTGGCACGCCGGCAGCGACAACCGAACCCTCGACCGCACGCGCTACCTGCTGCAGGTGCATTACGGCCGACGCATGATGGCGCAGAAGTTCTCGCCCTATCTGCACTGGCGCTTCAACCCGACAGTGCTGGCTGCCGCCACACCACGTCAGCGGCGCTTGCTGGGAGAGCATCAGGAAGCGGAATACGACTGACCCGATCGGTCGCGCTCTGCACGCAGAACCGCCCGCACGCTTGGCCTATCCGCCCATGGCAGGAAGCGCGCGCTCGTTGTCCTCACGGACTGCGGTGCCAAGGTCAAGGGTGGTGAACCTAGACGTTTTCGAGCCCTGCCTTTGAGCTGTGGATTCAACCGGTCGATGCAACACAACTAAATTCTGTGCAAGCAGAAGGAGTGTTGCAGATGAAGCAGAGACCTCGGATCTATTACACCGAAAGCCAGAAAAAACTGATGTGGGATCGCTGGCAAAAAGGCGACGCTCTCCACCAGAACCTTCACACGGGGCTCACTCTCCGTTCACTAGAAACACCCCGTCCACCGGCTTGAGCATCCATTTCTCAATGTCCACGCCCAACGCGTGAATCACTGCGTTCATTGTGCCGCACTCGGTGGTCTCCGCCGTGATATCAGAGTACTGCGTGTGCATCTGGCGCTGGTCTGTGAATTGCGCTACTGGCAGCCCCGGTCGTTCGAGCACAACATGGATCACCACGATCGTGGGGCCGCCAGCGCTGACGGTCACTATATCTATGATTTCGATCTTCAGCGAAGGGGCGGCATCGATACCGGCACCCAACACGGAGAGTACAAACTCATACCGCGCTTCCAACTGATCTTGCACCGCCTGACGCAACGAGTCCGGCACACCGCACGCATCATCGGATTTAGACATCTGAAGCCCGTACACGACTGGTGGCAGTATCACCGTATTGTAAGCAGCAGGCGCGAGTGGCATTTGCTCAGGCGGCTGGGGATAGTGCGACCCGCAAGCAGCCAGAAGTGAACTCACCGCCATCGCGATGCACGTATTGCGCACGGATTGTCTTACTGTCATTGATTGACGGGGGAATCGTGAAGAATTCGATCATTGCCTAGCGCTACGCTGACATGGGCCTTGGTAAAGGCAGTGTTGCCAACAGACAGCTTTCTCATCGTGGGTGCTCCTGGTGTCTAACGTGTAAGTGAGGAGCGTCTGGAGCGCAGCTTGTGGCCGCCTCCCTCGACTGCCAGGTCAGGCATCTTCGCCATAGCGACTCTTGTGCCAGCTGTCGATGGCTACTTGTATATTGGGGCACCTGCTTTGAGCGTCATTGACGATTTCAGCCCCTGTTGCTAGGCAAGTTAACCTTAAGTTCTGCTCAAGCCAACCCCGAAAATTGGCGGCTGACTCGGAGTCTTTCAGAGGTTCTTCCAAATTGTCGAATCCAAGCTCATCGTAGCCAATGCCAAACAAGCGCAAGAATGAACGGAAGTCTGATGCGAGAACGGGACCTGGTGAGCAAACAGGCGGGGGCACACACCTACAGAAAGGCGACAGTTGAGCGCCCTGATAACCCGAATATCTTGAATCGGGAATTTGATGTGCAAGAGTCCAACCAGGTCTGGTGTGGTGACATCACTTACATCTGGGCACACGGAAAATGGCATTATCTGGCGGTTGTATTGGATCTCACTGAGGGGTTCGCAGTCAGAGGGAGATGGCTGCTACCAAAATTGACATACTCATTAGCAAGTGCTTCACTGACAAAGCGGCATAAACTTGAGTGGGATCTACTTAAGTAAGTGCATGCCTACTTATACGGATAACTGGAGAAGGAATTCTACATGCAAGCCATTACTTATAAAATGGAATATTCCATTCTTGAACTAGTATTTGGACTCATTGGTCCGGCAATCATCCTTGCCTCAATTTCTTATCCAGTTCCCGATCTAAAAATAGGCAGTCTCTGGCTTAAACTTCCGGAAGGTGTGGCCAATGGAGTGCTCGCCGTGCTGGGGGCTTATGTCACGTACCTTACAGTTGGAACGCTTTTTAAGAAACGCGCAGCCAATAGCCAAGGATCCAGCATTGTTCTTGACGAGGAGAAAATGACCTTCACGACAGTTCAGCGATTCCGTGGCGTGCGGACTACAGTAAACTATGACGCAATCGAAAAAGTCATCATTACGAATACTCCAGAAACCGACACATCAGTTGAGGAGAAAACGATAGAGATCAGCATGCCGTCACAGATGCCTAAACAACATGAATTTGACGCCATTCACATGACTAAAAAATCGGACTTTGATGTTCTTGTGAATGCGCTCAAGCATCGAGCCACCAATGCCATCTTTGAAGCTAGCTGACTTATGAATCTACTAAAAAAGCTGTTTCAGGCAATTTCCGGACAAAAGTACCGAAACTGCCCCGGTGGTGCGGTGGCGAGTCAGATAGAACAGCGAGCACTCAAAGCTGGACTTATCAACTCCGAGCAAATTATGGCATATTGCGATAGTTGCACAACCGGACTGACGCGCAATAGCCTTACCGACGGGCTTGGCTCAAACTGGGACATAAGGTCACCTCAGGAGGCTGCTGAAACACTGGAGTCACTCATCCAATATGGCCACCGTTTTTTTTACGATATTGTTTTTCGAGTGTACCGTGAGGGCGCTTCAGAAGACGGGCGCCATGAGGTTCTCGAGGCATTGGTGGCAAGTGGTCGCTACGGTCACCCAGAAACGGTGTGGGAGCGGATTGCTGCGGAGGAGTCGTCCGAGGAAAAAGACCTCGTTTTCTCAGCGCTGGAGAGGGCGATGGATATGCTGGAAAATCTGAGGTCAGCTTTTCGTCTTCTTAAAGACAAAGTCAATGGGCAGTATCTCCCCAAGGATTACAGCGTTGGGGTTCTTGCTTGGGATCTGGGCCGCCTGGTCACTGTTGCACGGATGTCATTGGACTGCGAATACATTGAACAACATGAACTCAACCGCATTCTTGCGCATGTTGATAGCGTGTTACGCTCGAATTTTTCGTCTTGGCCACAGTTTGCAAAGAGCTACATTATTGGACGGGCTTGCTGGTCGGGTCAGAACATGATGCTAGGTGGAATTATCGGTATTGCTGAAGATCTCATGACTGATAAAAATAGTCCTTGGGTACTGTCGCCCCTGCGAGTCGTTGATTAAGAATGGGGGGGCTCGGAACCTGAGTGCAATACCTTACCGAAAGGTTCAGGTGTTGCACTCAGGTTTCGCGGCCGCCCGGTTTTAAGCAAGCGTACTCGACCTGAAAGACCATAAATTCCGGCGACTGTCCCGGGCGCATCCCAATTTCCTGTACCTGCAATAGAGTTCCGGCCTTGGGCTTGGCGGGCTTGGCACCGGCGACAAGTGTTGATTTGATCGATGGCATATTCATTCCTTTTTGATGTCGATGGCGCTCAGCACGTCAATTGTGCCAGGCTGAAATCCATGTTCTTCGTTAGCAAGTGCAAATACAGTGTACTTTAAGCGCTAACCTGACGGACTGAGAACTGGCACTCTGGCATCAAGTTAGGGTATGCCTCAGAGAGGCGTTATCAATAGACAGCAGACTCCATAGGGACGGAGGTGCAATGCATTGGTCGGTGGTCGTCGCAATAGTTATTGTAATCTTCGTCAGTTGTCGCGTCGCAGTGCGACCCTCTAACTTACCCGCTCACTGCAGTGGACAATAGTGTTCGCACGCTGTAATCAGCCTTGCGGAAATGGGGCGACCCTAGATTTCGTTAGACTGCTACAGGTGTTCAATCTTCAGGAAATAGTAATACGGTAACGGTTTTAAACGGTTCTTTGAAATGAGTGATGCCATTTTCGTTTACTCTCCCGCGTAAAACTATCTCCTTTGTTCCTACCGCTACATTCTCACCATCATCAGTCTTGATTCTAACCTCGATGCAATCTCCGTTTTCATAGCCTACCGTTCTGACGACCAAGTTCAGATCGACGTAGTGATCGACTACGTCAGTTGTTACACGCGTCTTGTGTGGGCCGTTCGTCCAGTAAATATCTGTCACTTTACCGTCTCGCCTGACCGTTACTACCTCACAAGCCGCAGCGTCGGGAAGGGCCGAGGTTGACTTTTGTGGCGGACCCCAAGTTCCTAGCGGCGCTGCATTTTGTCCTTTTATATAACGTTCTTTTTGTTCCTGTGAGATTTTTCCAAGAATAGGCTGTCCTACTGCCATGACAGAAGAAGTCATGGTACTGATGGTGATTGCGACTATGTAACATGAAAGTTTCATTATCTGCCGTGACCGGAAAAATGTTTAGGCCGCTATAAAACGGTTCTCGACAGGCCAGAGCACTTGCAACGCATCGATCTGCGAGAGGAACTTCCACCATTTAGAAACGCTACCGATCGCGTCAGGCAGGAGACAGATCGCGCCTGACGCCACGGTTCGGGACGGTAAGCCCTTCATTCGCTAAGTTGCTGAGTTTAAATGCGTTTGCTGTTCCGTTGTTCCTCAAAACCGAAATTGGGAGGTGTCAGGTTGCCGGCGCGGATTTGTTGCGCTGCCGAATGATAGTCTGCGAGGTACAATAATCGTACGCCAGTTTCACCCAGGCGTGCCGATACCTACCTGTAAGGCCTGCAGTCGAAGCAGTATTACCGATTTAGCACGAGTCGCAGATTCTGAAATTTCACACCTATGCGCTCAGCTATCCTGGCAGGTTGCGGGTGACGTGCGTCTTCATTGCCGTCAGTCCCCACAACGGCTGGTTGCAGCTAATGTGAGCGCGAGGAACCCGTCAGCCGCAATTAATCGGAGCCAAAAATTGCGTTGATTGCGAGCATGACCATTTTCGATTGCAGGCCACTGCACCTAAGCACTCCCGAGCGTTAAGGTAGCTAGCCCATCCAGTCATGCTTACGGTTCAATACGGCCGCGCTGCAAAGACCCTGATGTCAGCCAAGCGACGGTCCCAAAAGGTGAATACTATTCCCATCGACGGGTATTCAAGGGAAATTTCATGCGCGCCCGGCATAGCAGAAGAATCGGGCAAATCAGACTCGCCAATTCTTTGTGGCTCTCCGTAAGCTCGGACAACATCGTTTATTGAACTGTTTTTTCCAATACCTACGTTAGTTTGACCATCAAATGATGTGTGAGTTTTTGAATAAAAGAAGAAAAACATAGTGGCGATTTTTCCATCCACCACCTTTACGCCCACTCCTTTGGATTCTGCCGTCCAATAATCCTCCCACTTTTTCCCGCCAAACTGTTCTATAAAGTTATTTTCATCTTTGCCAATTCTGCAATCGGGCAACCCGACGCCCGAGGTGATTAGGTATCGCGTACTGGGAACCGGCACCTCCACATTGGAGCCGCAGGCAGAGAGCGAAAACGTAGCGACACATAGCAGCAATGAGCGTACTAGAGTCCACAAGTTGATTGGCGATTTGGTAATTTTATGCGACTCCAAAGAATGAAAGATGTATGGGAAGCAATGGAAAAGAGCCTCCTTTTCCCTGCATGGAATCACTGACAACGAGCGCTGACTCGGCGCTTCGGTGGGTACTGGAGTGATGAGTAGCAGGACTACGTTGGTTGTCGGGTCCACGATCCCCCAACCCCCAACCTCTATGACCTCAGCCTAGCAGTTTCCATCCTTAGCGTACGATTTCCTCCGAATTCTGTAGGCTCCCCCGGATCGAGCGGCCCTTGCACCACCTCTTTCGAGGACCATCAAAATGCTCACTCACTGCCAATGTGAGTTCACTTTAGTCTACAATTTTGTTTCAGTTTTAATTCGGCGAATGACTAGTGCCAGTTAAAGACTGTTACCTATGTGCTTGAACTGTTTTGTTACCTATGTGGGTGAGTCATACCCTCCGGGTCATGTGGTCGATTTTTTACCATCAGGAAAAGCCTGATACGGTCACTCAACTCATGAAACACATGCCTGAATCCGTCGAGCCCCTCCTGCTTCACAGGATCAACGAAACTCCAGGTAAGGGTCTCACTGGACTGTGGTAGCAGCGCGAGTTCATCCGAGCCCTTGTCGCACAGATCAATAAGGTAGTCGAAAGACATACCTGCAAACTCTTCAAGGGCTTTACTTCTGAGCCCTTGAGTTGCAATACCTGCATGCTCAAGGACAGTCAGGGTGCGAGGGTTTACCGCCGTTGGTCGTACCCCAGCGCTGAAGGCTTCGAAATGCTCACTACCGGAATGTCTCAACACGGCTTCAGCAATCAGGGAGCGAGCGTCGTTAGCGACACAGACGAACAATACACGCAGTCGATCTGACATTTTCTAGCGCCTCGGATTTCAGCAGCCGCTTGAACTCAGTGCAATTTTACCGTCATCGTTCTGAACCAGGATTTCCGTAAGGAAAAATTTATAATATGCAGAGAACGTGGTTCAAATGGGCCTTCACACCCCCGTCCAGATACTTCCGCCCTGAAAAAGAATCCTGACGGCAAGTGAAACAGCCTGTGTTCAACAATCAGGTATTTTGCAGGCCTCACATGAGATCCTTGTTGGATTGATAGCCGTCATTTCAAAATAGTCATCCTGGCGCTGCTGGCTCCCAGTTCATGATCACCAGTTCCGCACTGACCTCAGCCTTGCCCAGGCGCTGATTGGTCGTGGTGTAGCGTATCCGATCCATGAACTACACCTACCGCCAGAAGCGCTTCGTGTTTACCGTGGCATTTCTGGCGAGCAGTTCCATGGCAGCAGCGCTTCATAGTCTTCAATCGACTGCGCATGCGGCAAGCGCTCC
>NZ_FYDL01000010.1 GCF_900187505.1 Pseudomonas sp. Irchel s3h17 | reverse complement strand
GTTATTTTCAGAAGTTTTCAAAGTTTCCCTTGTAACTTCAACCACTTGCGCTTCCGATCTCTCGTCAGCGGGAGGCGAATTCTACAGCGTTACACGCTGCTGTCAACACCTCTTTTTCAACTTCCTTTTGGCTTCGATGACCTGAAGCACCCTGCTGCCGAAAACTGCGTAACTCTTTGTTTACCAAGGAGTTTTCCGTTTCGACTGCGCCGGAAGTGGGGCGAATTATAGACTCCCAGAATCTGCCGTCAAGGGTTAATTACGCTTTTGTTGCAGAAGGTGTTTTTCGAGCTTTAAAACGAGGGATTCGACGGACTACAGGTGGCAAGCGAAGCATTAACAGCAAACCACCTATAGATGCATAAACAGCCCACTCCTTCAGATCAGCGCGAACGATCCACAGCATATGCAGCAATCCAAGCCCGAGAATCACATAGGCCAACCGGTGCAGTTTCTTCCAGCGAGCCCCCAAACGTCGCTGACTATAGCGATTGGATGTCACCGCCAACGCCAACAAACAGAGAAACCCCAACGTGCCGACAATAATGTACGGGCGCTTTTGCAGCTCAACACCCAACTGCGACCAATCAAAGCCAAGGATAAATGCCGTATAACCGCTCAGATGCAGAACCACATAAGCGAAACACCACAACCCTAACTGCCGCCGGACAGCAATCCACCCCGCCCAACCGGTGATTTTCTGCAAAGGCGTCATGCTTAAGGTAATCAGCAACAGTACAAGCGTGCCCAGACCCAACCGATCAACCAGCACTTTGCCAGGGTCAGGCCCCAACACATCCCCCAAGGCCTGGAACAACCAGAGCAGCGGCCACACTGCAGCCGCTATAAAGACCCCCATACGCCAGAATGGATATCGCATCAGTAGTTCTTCCTCAGATCGAGCCCTGCATATAAAGAAGCGACTTCATCCGAGTAGCCGTTGAACATCTGCGTGTCACGCACGTTGGGCTTGAACAGCCCGCTCGGCAAACGTCGCTCCCGGGCCTGGGTCCAGCGCGGATGATCAACTGTCGGATTCACGTTTGCGTAAAAACCATACTCATCGGCCGCGATACTCTGCCAAGTGGTTTTCGGCTGCTCGCTGACCAGACTGATACGCACAATGGATTTGATGCTCTTGAACCCATACTTCCACGGCACGACCAACCGCAATGGCGCGCCATTCTGATTAGGCAGCTCACGCCCATACATCCCGACCGCGAGAATCGCCAATGGATTCATCGCTTCATCCAGGCGCAGCCCTTCGACATAAGGCCAGTCGATCAGGGCGAATCCAGAGCGCTGCCCCGGCATACTCTTGGGATCCTGCAAGGTTTCAAAACGAATGTATTTGGCCCTGGAGGTCGGCTCGACCTGCTTGAGCAATGCCGAGATGGGAAAACCAATCCAGGGAATTACCATCGACCAGGCTTCTACGCAGCGCAGGCGATAGATGCGCTCCTCCAACTGATACGGCTTCATGAAGTCTTCCAGCGCATATCGACCGGGCTTACCCACTTCACCGTCCACCACCACACTCCATGGCTCGGTTTTCAGCGCGCCAGCGTTGGCGGCCGGGTCACCTTTATCGGTGCCGAACTCATAGAAGTTGTTGTAGTGGGTGGCATCCTTGAATGGTGTGATTGCCTCGTCCTTGACGTTGATCGCGCCCCATTGGGTAGAAGGAAGCTTCTCGGCAAACCAGAAAGGCGCCTTGCCAGGCTCAACATTCGCATAACGCGCGACATCACCGGCACTGGCCCAACGCGGCAGACTGCTCACGGCCAAACCGGCAACAGCGGCACCGAGAACGTTACGACGAGAGAGGTAGAGGGATTCGGGCGTGACGTCCGACTCATGGCAGTCAGACGGCTTGGGGAACTTGAATAACATGGCAACTCCGCAGCATTGGAGGACAGATGCACCAATAGACTGCGGAGTATGGGGGAAATTACATCACTCGACGTTTTTGTGACGACGAAGGTGCAACAGGTACTGCACCGGACCGGACGCGGCGTAAACGAGGAATACCAGCAGCAAAATGCGTGGCGGATCACTGAAGACCACCGCAAACACCAGCACCACCGCCAGAATCGCCACGAAAGGTACGCGCCCTTTCAAGTCCAGCTCCTTGAAGCTATTGTACTTGATATTGCTGACCATCAGCATGCCAGCCGCCGCCACCATCAGCGCCACCAGGAACGACATCTTGGAACCCTGGATGCCGTAGTCACTGAAGGCCCAGACGATCCCGGCAACCACACCGGCAGCCGCCGGACTGGCCAGGCCAATGAAGTAACGCTTGTCCGCCGTACCGACCTGGGTATTGAAGCGCGCCAGACGCAACGCCGCCCCTGCGACATAGATGAAGGCAACCATCCAGCCAACCTTGCCCATATCGCCCAGCGCCCAGCCGAATGCCAACAGGGCCGGCGCGACACCAAAGGCCACCATGTCCGACAGTGAGTCGTACTCGGCACCGAACGCGCTTTGCGTATTGGTCATGCGTGCAACCCGGCCATCGAGGCCGTCCAGCACCATGGCGACAAAGATGGCGATTGCCGCGAAAGCAAAGTACTTGCTGGCGCCGGCAGCATCACCGGCACTCAAGGCGCTCTGGGCGCTCATGGAGTTGATGATGGAATAGAAGCCCGCGAACAGGTTCGCAGTGGTGAACAGATTGGGCAGCAGATAGATGCCACGATGCCGGACTTTACGGCCTTCAGCATCATGCCCTTCTTCGACATGCTCATCGATCGGTAGCAGGCTATCGGCGTCAGAGGCCTTGTTTGGCTCTTCGGGACGTTCGCTCATGGACATTACCTTGCAACGGTGTGGAAAGTTTCGACAGGTGCCTGCGACAACGGTTCGTATCGCAAACGATGCAGCTTTATACCAGAACCAGCCACCCAAACGAAAAAACGCGGCCTAAGCCGCGTTTTTCGTACTCATTCGTGACTTAGTTTTTAGCTTTGTCGACGATCTTGTTGGCGCCGATCCACGGCATCATCGAACGCAGTTGCTCGCCGATGATCTCGATGCCGTGTGCAGCGTTGTTACGACGCTTGGCGGTCATCGAAGGGTAGCCGGTTGCACCTTCGCTGATGAACATCTTGGCGTACTCGCCGTCCTGAATGCGTTTCAGGGCGTTGCGCATGGCCTGACGGGATTCGGCGTTGATGACTTCAGGGCCGGTCACGTACTCGCCGTACTCGGCGTTGTTGGAGATCGAGTAGTTCATGTTGGCGATACCGCCTTCGTACATGAGGTCAACGATCAGCTTCAGTTCGTGCAGGCATTCGAAGTAGGCCATTTCTGGCGCGTAGCCCGCTTCAACCAGGGTTTCGAAACCGGCCTTGACCAGCTCGACGGTACCGCCGCACAGAACGGCTTGTTCGCCGAACAGGTCGGTTTCAGTCTCGTCCTTGAAGGTGGTTTCGATGATGCCGGTACGACCGCCACCCACGCCTGCCGCGTAGGACAGTGCAACGTTCTTGGCGTTGCCCGAGGCGTCCTGGTAGATCGCGATCAGGTCAGGAATACCACCGCCCTTCACGAATTCGGAACGCACGGTATGGCCCGGAGCCTTCGGCGCGATCATGATCACGTCGAGGTCAGCGCGTGGCACAACCTGGTTGTAGTGGATCGCGAAGCCGTGGGAGAAGGCCAGGGTGGCGCCTTTCTTGATGTTCGGCTCGATTTCGTTCTTGTACAGGGCAGATTGGAACTCGTCCGGGGTCAGGATCATGACCAGGTCGGCAGCTGCAACAGCGGAAGCCACGTCAGTCACTTTCAGGCCGTGAGCTTCAGCCTTGGCAACGGTAGCCGAACCTTTACGCAGGCCAACGGTAACGTCAACGCCGGAATCTTTCAGGTTGCACGCTTGAGCGTGACCTTGGGAGCCGTAACCGATGATGGCAACTTTCTTGCCCTGGATGATCGACAGGTCGCAGTCTTTTTCGTAATAAACTTTCATGAAATTCCCCTATATCAGGCCGTTCAGGCCATTCGCTAATTTGGTTTAGATGCTGAGTACTTTGTCGCCGCGGGCAATACCGGTGACGCCACTGCGGACGGTCTCCAGAATCGAAGCGGTGCCAATGGACTGAATGAAGCTGTCGAGCTTGTCGCTGGTACCGGTCAGTTGAACGGTATACACGCTGGCGCTGACATCGACGATCTGTCCACGGTAAATATCGGTGGTGCGTTTGATCTCGGCGCGCTGGGCACCGGTGGCCTTGACCTTGACCAGCATCAGCTCACGCTCGATGTGCGCGCTTTCCGACAGGTCGACCAGCTTGACCACTTCGATCAGCTTGTTCAGGTTCTTGGTGATCTGCTCGATGACTTCATCGTGGCCCACAGTGGTCAGCGTCAGGCGCGACAAGGTCGGGTCTTCGGTTGGGGCCACGGTCAGGCTTTCGATGTTGTAGTTGCGCTGCGAGAACAGGCCGACTACGCGAGACAAAGCACCGGGTTCGTTTTCCAGAAGCAAGGAAATAATGTGCCGCATGATTAAGTACGCTCCGTCTTGCTCAGCCACATATCGCGCATGGAGCCGTCTTTGATCTGCATCGGGTAGACGTGCTCGCTGGTATCGACCGAAATGTCGAGTACCACCAGGCGATCCTTCATGGCGAACGCTTCCTCCATCTTCGACTTCAAATCTTTCGAATCGGTGATGCGCACTCCAACATGCCCATAAGCCTCGGCCAGCTTGACGAAGTCAGGCAGCGACTCCATGTACGAGTGCGAATGACGGCTGCCGTAACTCATGTCCTGCCACTGGCGAACCATGCCCAGAACACCGTTGTTCAGGATGACGATCTTCACCGGCAAACCGTATTGCAGGCAGGTCGACAGTTCCTGGATGTTCATCTGGATACTGCCTTCGCCCGTTACACAGGCAACGTCTGCATCCGGGAAGCTCAACTGGATGCCCATGGCCGCCGGAAAACCGAAGCCCATGGTGCCCAGGCCACCGGAGTTGATCCAGCGGTTAGGCTTGTTGAACTTGTAGTACTGCGCGGCGAACATCTGGTGCTGGCCCACGTCGGAGGTCACAAAGGCATCGCCCTTGGTCACTTCGCACAGGGTCTCGATCACGGTCTGCGGCTTGATGACGCTGCCATCGCCCTTGTCGTAAGGGAACAGGCCGCGGTCGCCACGCCACTCATCGACTTGCTTCCACCAACTGGCAACGGACTCCTTGTTCGGGGTCTCGCCGATTTCCTTGAGGATCGCGACCATTTCGGTCAGGACACTTTCAACCGGACCAACGATCGGCACATCGGCCTTGATGGTCTTGGAGATCGAAGCCGGGTCGATGTCGATGTGAATGATCTTGGCGTTCGGGCAGAACTTGGCCGGGCCGTTGATCACGCGGTCATCGAAACGCGCACCGACCGCCAGGATCACGTCGGCGTGGTGCATGGCCAGGTTGGCGGTGTAGCTGCCGTGCATGCCGAGCATGCCGATGAACTGACGGTCGGTGCCAGGGTAGGCACCCAGGCCCATCAGGGTATTGGTCACGGGCAGGTTGAGCATTTGCGCAAGCTCGGTCAACGGCGCGGAGCCGCCACCGAGAATCACGCCGCCGCCTGCGTACAACACAGGACGCTTGGCCGCCAGGAGCATTTCTGCCGCCTTGCGGATTTGCCCGGAGTGACCGCGAACAGCCGGGCTGTAGGAGCGCAGCTTGGCTTTTTTCGGGAAGCTGTATTCGAACTTCTCGGCCGGGTTGGTCATGTCTTTCGGGATATCGACAACGACAGGACCCGGACGACCGGATTGCGCCAGGTAGAACGCTTTCTTCATGACTTCCGGGATTTCCGACGCGTGCTTGATCATGAAGCTGTGCTTCACGATCGGCCGGGAGATACCGATCATGTCGGTTTCCTGGAACGCATCGGTGCCTACCATGGTGCTAGGCACCTGGCCGGAAATGATCACCATCGGAATGGAGTCCATGTAGGCCGTGGCAATACCGGTGATGGCGTTGGTTGCGCCCGGGCCAGAGGTAACCAGTACCACGCCGGCTTTACCGGTGGCACGGGCATAGCCGTCAGCCATATGGGTCGCAGCCTGTTCGTGACGAACCAGGATGTGAGTCACTTCCGGTTCTTTGAACAGGGCATCGTATACATGAAGGAGAGCACCACCTGGGTACCCGTAGATATATTTGACGCCTTCGTCACGCAAAAAGCGGACGAGCATCTCACCGCCAGATAAAAGCTCCACGTTGTTCACCTCTAAAACGCCAGAATACCGCCCACATAAGGGGACGGGTCTTAATAGGTTTACTTCCCAGCAGAGCATGAGCGACGGTGGTCGCCGACTACGTCAGCACTGACTGAGCAAGTATTGGGATCGTCCCAAGTGTTGCGGGGCTTTCCCACCCAGCGCGAGGTAACGCGTTGCGGGTGTAACAAGTCGGCGCGGGTGTGCGCCTCATGATCTGCTGAGTGGGTCTGCTTCTGGCAGTCCCTCTACAGCGGACTTTGGATTCTTCTGTTTCGCCCTCTGCAAGTCAAGCCGTCAATGTGCTTAATTCGAACTAAGCGCATGAGAACGCAAGAAAAAACCTCTAAAGCCCGGGTCGGATAACTTCAATTGCGCATTTTTGGCAAGGAAATGGCATGCGAACGCACTGGCGCACGCTCGCAGAGTGGATTTTCTTGAGGAATATGAAGGAACTGCCAGCGGGCGCCGGCAGTGTTCGCATCAGTGAGAGGCGCTGATGAGCTGGTCGAATTCCTTGAGCAGAACCTGCAACTGCCGGTCCTTGCCCTGGAGACTGCGAGCGCCGAAGACCATCTCGGCCATTTCCTGAATACCCGAGGCATTGGGCAATGGCAGATCCTGTTCCAGGATCGCCTTCATGCGTGGCAGGAAGATCCATTGCAGCCACTGCTCAAACTCCAGGGTATCGACCGAGAAAGGCTCGACGCTGGACAGCGCGGCGGCGGAAGGCGGGACATCGTCCCACCAGCCTTGAAGCCGCAACTCACGCTCGATCAGCAACAGCTGCTCGGCGATTTGCAGAAACCGGACATCCATCAGAGCGCAACCCTGGCTTTCTGGCGAGCCTGAGCAGCACCGGCGGCATCACCCTGCTTCTCGCGGGCATCAGCAATCAACGCCCACAGGCTGGCTTGCAGGTCAGGACGACCATTGGCAAGGGTGAGGCCACGACGGGCAAACTGCTCGGCCTGCGCGGCATCGCCCTGGGCCATACGCACCTGCGCCAGGCGATAAAGCACCTGCGGCTCGCGCGGGGCAACCCGCTGGGCACGCTCAAGGCTGGAAGAGGCACCATTGAGGTCACCGCTGGCCTGCTGCTGCTGGGCAGTGGTCAGCAAGGCCAGCACCGGGCCGTCCAGTTGCTCATCGGCAGACAAGCCTCCGACGCTGTTACTCGCCGAAGGAATCCCGCTTGGCGAAGACGGCATGCTGTAGCTGCCCTGGTTGATCGGCCCGCTGTCGACCGGTCCCGGGGTAATCGGACCCGAGCTGACCGGACCAGGCGTGATCGGTTGAGTACTGATCGGCGTCGATGTCGTTGCGCCGCCACCCGGCACCATCACCACCACGCTGGTATCGCCCTGGGGAATGGCCTGGGTCTGCGCTTGCGCTGGACGTGTCACGGTGCTTTTACGAAAGCCGCCATTGGCCGACATACGCTCACTGCTGGAAACGTTAGTACCCGAATCGACCACCGGAATCGAGCCACGCTGCACCGAAGAGCAACCGCTGAGCAAAGCCAGAGCGGTCACCGTCACCGCTGGAATAAACCACTTGTTCACTTGAATCCCTCTTTGCTTAATTCATCCATCCCTTGACCCAATCCATCACCGAATCAACCGCGGGGTCTACGCCACCACAGGTGGCGCCGGGAGGTGGTTCACTGCCACGAATATACGGCATCTGGACGGCGCCGGGACAGCTGGCGTCCGAG
The DNA here is from genome assembly GCF_900187505.1 of Pseudomonas sp. Irchel s3h17. Taxonomy (GTDB): domain Bacteria; phylum Pseudomonadota; class Gammaproteobacteria; order Pseudomonadales; family Pseudomonadaceae; genus Aquipseudomonas. The sequence goes on along the minus strand of NZ_FYDL01000010.1, from coordinate 280,299 downwards.
CCCTGCCCGGTACGCGAGTCGACCCAGGCCTGAACGATGTTGTCCGGTTGCGGCATATCCAGCGGCAGCGGGTCGGCCTTGCGCATGAAACTGGTCCAGACCTGCAGCGCGCCTGTGGCGCCGGTGAACGGCGTCTTGCCGTTGTCATCACGCCCCAGCCAGACCACCGCCAGCAGATCCTGGCTGAAACCTGCGAACCAACTGTCTCGCGAATCGTTACTGGTGCCGGTCTTGCCCGCCAGGGTCAATGTCTTGGGCAGCACGTTGTAGACCGAGCTACCGGTACCTTCGCGCATCACCCGCTGCATGGCGCTCTGGATCAGGTAGATGGACGCCGGATCGAAGCGTTGCTGAATCTGGAACGGGTAACGCTTGAGGGGTTCGCCTTCAGCGGTCAGCACGCTGCGAATCCCGCGCATCGGGGTATTGAAACCACCGTTGGCCAGCGTCTGATACATGGTGGCCACTTCGATCGGACTCAGGCCGCCGGCCCCCAGCAGCATCGACGGGAACGCCGGGAACTCACGGGTCACACCCAGGCGCCCGAGGGTCTTCAGGACGTTCGGCACGCCAACTTCAAGCCCCAGGCGCGCCGTCGACAGGTTGTAGGAATGGGCCAGCCCCTGGTACAGGAACACCGTACCGTGGGAGCGACGATCATAATTCTGCGGTTTCCAGACCTGGCCATCGGCGCCCTTCACCGAAAAGGCCTCGTCGGACAGCCAACTGGTCAAGGTGTACTGACTCGGCTTCTCCAGCGCGGTCAGGTAGACCGCCGGCTTGATCAGCGAGCCGATCGGCCGCACCGCGTCCAGCGCCCGGTTGAAACCGGCGAAACCGGCCTGGCGACTGCCGATCATGGCCTGGACTTCACCGGTTTCCGGGTTGGTCACCACCATCGCGGCTTCGACTTCATCCGAGCCCTTGCGACCGGCAAGGCGCTTGAAGGTATCGCTGACCGAGGCTTCGGCTTTCATCTGCAGGATCGGATCGAAACTGGTGAAAATCCGCAGCCCTTCTTCGGTCAAGTCTTCGTCGCGATAGTCTTCGCGCAACTGGCGCTTGACCAGGTCGAGGAAGCCGGGGAAGGAGCTGTCCGCCAGACTGCCGCGCTTGGTCACGCCCAGCGGCATTTTCTTCGCCGCCGCGACCTGCTCGGCCGTGGCCACACCCTGCTGCTCCAGTAGGTCGAGCACCAGGTTGCGGCGCTCCAGCGCGCGCTCAGGATAACGACGCGGATTGTAGTAGGACGGCCCCTTGACCATGCCCACCAGCAACGCCACCTGATGCAGCTTCAGTTCGGCCAGCGGCTGGCTGAAGAAGAACTGGCTGGCCAGGCCGAAGCCGTGCACCGCGCGCTGGCCATCCTGGCCGACGAACACTTCATTGAGGTAGGCCTCGAGAATTTCAGGCTTGTCGTAGTGCAACTCGAGCAGCAACGCCATCATGGCTTCAGTCAGCTTGCGACTCAGGCTGCGCTCGTTGGTCAGGTAGAAGTTCTTGACCAGTTGCTGGGTCAAGGTACTGCCACCCTGACGCATCTGCCCCGCCGAGGTGTTGACCCAGACCGCCCGCATGATCGACTTGGGCGACACACCGAAGTGGCTATAGAAATCGCGATCCTCTACCGCCACCAGGGTCTCGAGCAGGTACGGCGGCACCTGATCGATCTTGATCAGGATGCGGTCTTCGAGATTTTTCGGGTACAGGCCACCGATCAGCAGCGGCTCCAGGCGCACCACCGACAGTTTGGCGCCGTTGGTCGCCGACAGCTCGGCGACATAGTCACCCGAGAAGCGCACACGCACCGGCTGGGCCTGTTCCATGCCTTCATAGAACTGGAAGCCACGGGTATTCAAATCGACGGTGTTGCCGCTGACCGCTGCCGCACCGGGACCATTGGCCACGCTCTCGCGACGATAGCCAAGGGCATCGAGCTCAGTGAGGAAATCTTCCTTGCTGAGCTTCTGTCCGACGAACAGCTCGAGCGGGCGCGCGTAAACCTTGGCCGGAATGGTCCAGCGCTTGCCGGAGAACTTCTCCTGAACCACGGCATCGAGATAAACGGCGAACCCTGCGAGCACCACGAGGCCGACCAGGCTGAGCTTCAAAGCCCAGGCCAGCCAAGGGCGCGGGCCATTGGAGGGACGTTTTTTAGCAGTACGGGGGGATCGGGTACGAGTCATGGCGGCGGATTATACGCACTTTGTTCCTGATCAACATGAGCCCCGCGAGGTTTGCGTTGGCCCCGCTTGCGGCCATAATGGCGGCCTTGAATTCCCCCAGACTCTGAAGGATCGCCCGTGAGCCAATCCCTGATCGCAGCCCTGCAAAACCCGGCCCTTTATCCGCATCCTGTGGATGGATTCCAGGTCATCGAGACGCACATCTCCTGGGTGCTGCTCACCGGCCCCTATGCCTATAAAGTGAAGAAGCCAGTCAATTTCGGCTTCCTCGACTTCACCGCGCTGGATGCACGCGAGCACTTCTGCGGCGAAGAACTGCGCCTGAACCAGCGCTTGACCAGCGACCTGTACCTGGAAGTGCTGCCGATCACCGGGAGCATCGAGGCACCGCAACTGGGCGGCACCGGGCCGGTGCTCGATTACGCCCTGAAGATGCGCCAGTTCCCGCAGAGCCAGCTGCTCAGCACCCTGCAGGCCAACGGCGAACTGACCCCTGCGCACATCGACCAGATGGCCAGCCAGATTGCCCGGTTCCACCTCAATGCACCGCGCGTGTCGGCCGACCATGAAGCCGGCACCCCGGACAGCGTCATGGCCCCCGTGCGCCAGAACTTCGAACAGATCCGCCCATTCCTCAGCGACAAGGCCGACCTGTTGCAACTCGAGGCCTTGCAAGCCTGGGCCGAGAGCAGTTTCGAACGCCTCAAGCCGCTGTTTGCCCAGCGCAAGGCCGAAGGCTTCATCCGCGAATGCCACGGTGACATCCACCTGGGCAACGCCACCGTGATCGATGGCAACGTGGTAATTTTCGACTGCATCGAATTCAACGAACCCTTCCGCTTCACCGACGTTTATGCCGACACCGGGTTTCTCGCGATGGACCTGGAAGACCGCGGCCTGAAAAGCCTGGCGCGGCGCTTCATGAGCCAGTACCTGGAACTGACCGGCGACTACCAGGGTCTTGAACTGCTGAACTTCTACAAGGCCTACCGTGCATTGGTTCGCGCCAAGGTCAGCCTGTTCAGCATGCCCGCCGACGCCACTCCGGTGCAGCGCGCCACTACCCTGCGCCAGTACCGCAACTACGCCAACCTGGCGGAAAGCTACAGCACCATCCCGTCACGCTTCCTGGCCATCACCCATGGTGTTTCCGCCGTCGGCAAAAGCCGCGTCGCCATGCGCCTGGTCGAAGCCCTGGGCGCTATCCGTCTGCGTTCCGATGTCGAGCGCAAGCGCCTGTTCGGCGAACAGCAGGTGCCTAACGATCCGCAAGCCGGTATCTACAGCAGTGATGCCAGTGCGGCGACCTACGCCCGCCTGCACGAGATTGCCGGTGTGATCCTGCGTGCCGGCTTCCCGGTCGTGCTCGACGCAACGTACCTCAAGCGTGAACAACGCGACGGCGCGGCGAAGATTGCCGAGGCCACCGGCGCCCCGTTCCTGATCCTCGATTGCAACGCCCCTCAAGCGGTGATCGAGAGCTGGCTGGCCCAGCGTCAGGCAGACAAGAACGACCCGTCCGACGCCAACCTGGCGGTCATCGCCGCGCAGCAGGCCAATCGTGAGGCCCTGACCCCCGCAGAAATCCTCTGCAGCAAACGGGTACAGACCAACGAAAGCGGCACCCTCGACACGGTAGTGGCACAAATCCGCCAGCGCTTGCCGGGCCTGTAAACACTATTTCAAGCGTGAAGCCCTGACCGGCTTCGCGCTTGCAGGATAGTGGCACTATACTGGCGTCATAAAACCAACAGGTGACGCCCCATGAGCCAGCCAAGACTTCTCGACACCCCGCTGTACGCCCTGCTGCATAAAGACGACATCACCGGTTTTAATCGCGAAAGGCCAAAAACCGGCCCCATCGACATGGTGGGCGGCGACTTTCGTGGCCTCGACCTGCGCGAACTGAACGCCGAAGGTGTCGACTTCAGTGATGCCTATTTCCGCTCCGCCGACCTGCGCGGCATCGACTTTCGCCATGCCTCCCTGGAAGGCGCGAGCCTGGCCCACGCACAAATCTCCGGCACGTACTTTCCCCCGGAGCTCTCGGCCGACGAAATTCTGATGTCGATGAATTTCGGCACTCGCCTGCGCTACCGTACCCGTTAACGCGCGAAGTGTCCGCCTACGTCCGGCGTCCCTGTCCGCGCCGGGCCTGGGTGATCGTTTTACGACTCGGCCCACGAACCTCAATGCTTCTTCCAGAGCCATCTGGCACATCGCCTTAGAAGCTTTTGCGTTCAAACCGACCAAAGAACCACGCTTTTCCTACTGACCGCTACACTCCTTTGAAGCTCGCCCCACGCACTCTTCGGCCGTCGCAAGGAGGCTTGATGAATGATGAACTGCAGCATCTGAAAAACCTTGGCAAGACGTCAGCCCAATGGCTGCATGCCGTAGGCATTCACAGCGCCTCGGATTTGCGCCGCCTGGGGGCGGTGGACGCTTACCGGGCGGTGCGCACTCGCGGTTTTCGCGCGTCGAAGGTGTTGTTGTATGCCATTGAGGGGGCACTGATGGATGTGCATTGGAATGACATCCCCGCCGAACGCAAAGACGCCCTCAACAAGCAACTGGACGCCATTTCATCGCGACACAAGAATTGAGCAAGGGCTGGTCCGGGAACCCGTATGTGACGGCCAATCCAAACAAGCGTTTGGCAAAAGGCAAAAAAAATCAAAAAAGACTGATTGACTTAGAAATGAGAATCGTTATGATTATCGCATCTGGTCGCGAGACCAGCCGATCTTCTGAAAGGCCCTTGGTTCGGACTCTCAGATTATCTCCTCATCAGGCTAATCACGGTTATTTGACCCGGCTCTTGCCGGGTCTTTTTTTGCCCGCCCAACAGTGATTACCCCCCACGACCATCCGGCGCCCTTTCTTTCAGCGGGCAATAATCAGCGGATGCCCGCGCTCCGGGTGCGGCTGCACCAACACATCCAGACCGAACACGGCCTTGAGCGGTTCAGGGCGCAAGACCTGCTGCGGCGTATCCAGCGCATGGGGACGGCCATTCTCGAGCAGCAGAATGCGGTCGCAGTAGCGCGCGGCCAGATTCAGATCATGCAGTATCACCAGTACCGCCGCGCCGTGATCGGCAAACTCGCGTATCGACTGCAAGGTAGTGTGCTGATGCAGCGGGTCGAGCATGGAGGTCGGCTCGTCGAGCAGCAGGGTCTGCCCCGCCTCGCCCGGCCAGAGCTGCGCCAGCACCCGCGCCAGGTGCACCCGCTGACGCTCGCCACCGGACAGCGCGGTGTAGCTGCGCCCGGTCAGATGCCCGACATCGGCGGCCTGCAGCGCGGCGGCAATAATCTGCGCATCGCGTATCCGGCCTGTTTGATGAGGCAAGCGGCCCATGCCGACCACTTCCTCGACACGAAAGGCAAAGTCCAGGGTCGAAGCCTGGGGCAGTACGGCCAGGCGTTGGGCACGCAGCGCCCCCTGCCAATCACTCAGTTCGCGCTGATCAAGCCAGACCCGCCCCTGATCGGGGCGCAGCTCACCGCACAAGGCGCCGAGCAGTGTACTTTTACCCGCACCGTTAGGCCCCAGCACACCCAGTACTTCACCTGGCCGGAGTTCAAGATCGATGTCCGTGAGCACGATTTTCCGGCCACGGCGGATCTGCAGGTTCTCTACACGCAGCATCAGGCGCGACCTCGCAGCAGCAAATAGAGAAAGAACGGCGCGCCGATGAACGCGGTCACGATACCGATCGGCAATTCGGCCGGAGCCAGTGCCAAGCGTGCCACCAGGTCGGCAAACAGCAACAGGCTCGCGCCGGCCAGCACCGAAGCCGGAAGCAGCACACGGTGATCGGGCCCGGCCAGCAAGCGCACCAGGTGCGGCACCACCAACCCGACGAAGCCGATCATTCCCGCCGCCGCCACCGCAGCGCCCACGCCCAGCGCAGTACAAAACACCAGTTCGCGCTTGAGCCGCTCGACATTGATCCCCAGATGGCCGGCCTCGGACTCGCCGAGCAACAACGCATTCAACGCCGCCGCCCGGCGTGGCAACCAGAGCGCCACCGCCATGCTCACCAGCAGCAATGGCCACAGCCGCGCATAACTGGCGCCATTCAGACTGCCCAGGTTCCAGAACGTCAGTGTGCGCAAGGTCGCGTCGTCCGCCAGATAGGTGAACAAGCCCACCGCCGAGCCGGCCAGTGCAGTCAGCGCGATACCTGCCAGCAACATGGTCGCCACGTTAGTCTGCCCATTACGCCGGCCGAGGCGATACACCAGTGCCGTCACCCCGAGCCCGCCAAGAAACGCAGACACTGACAACACATAAGGACCGATCGCCTCGGGCAGGCCACCAGACAGCGAGCCGCCGACAATCGCGATTGCAGCGCCCAGGGCGGCACCACTGGAGACCCCCACCAGCCCCGGGTCCGCCAGCGGGTTGCGGAACAGGCCCTGCATCGCCACACCGGACAAGGCCAGCACACCGCCCACCGCGAGGCCAAGCAAGGTACGCGGCAGGCGAATCTGCCCAAGAATCAGTTCGGCCTGCTCCAGGCCTTCAGCCGCCACCGGCAGGCCGATCAGGCGCATCGCCGCGCGCAAGGTATCGAGCAACGGCAAACTGACCGGCCCCAACGCCAATGACAGCCAAATGGCGAATACACACAGCAGGCTCAGGCCAATGAACAGCGAACGCGGCTTGACCAGAGTGCTCATTGGGTCGCAGTTGCCGTGGAAGTCTCAGCGGGATAGAACCCGGCCGACAGCGTGACCAGGCTTTGCGGCAAGCGCGGCCCCAGGCCGCCCACCAACAGGGTCGGGTCCAGCTCCAGTACGCGCCCGGCCTTGGCGGCCGGCGTCGTGGCCAGTATCGGGTTTTCCTTGAATAACGCCGCACGCGCCGCGTCACCGGTCAGTGCGCGATCGGAGAACACCAGGACATCCGGGGTCAGCCCCGCCAGTGATTCGACGGAAAACGGCTTGTAGCCCGTATGGGTGGCCAGGTTACGCCCACCCGCCTGCTGCAACAGCCAGTCAGCCGCCGTGTCTTTACCAGCGATCAACGGCTTGCCACCCGCATGCCCCAGCAGCAGTAACACCCCTGGTGCCTTCTGTTTGGCCTGCGCCGCCGCGACCCAGTCCCGCTGCTGCTCGATTTGCTGTCGATAGCCCTGGAACACCGTCGTGGCCCGGGCCTCGCTGCCGAGCAACCGCCCCAGGTGCTGCAGATTGCGCTCAAGGGTGGCCAGGTCCGGTTGTGCCGAAAACAACTCGACCTGCACCCCGGCACTGCGAATCTGCGACAACACGGGCGGCGGACCCATTTCTTCGGTGCCGATCAACATCTGCGGACGCAGGCTCAGAATGCCCTCGGCCGACAACTGGCGCTGATAGCCGATACTCGGCAAGGCCTTGAGCGATTCAGGGTGCTGGCTGGTAGTGTCGACGCCGACCAGCCTGGACTCACTGCCCAGCGCGCTCACCCATTCCGACAACGCGCCCCCGGCACTGACCCAGCGTTGCGGCAACTCGGCCGCTGCGGCCCCATGGTTGACCAAAAGTCCGACACAGAGCGCAATGGCGCGGGTACTCAGGCGCATAACAGGGTTTCCTTTGCACAGTTTTCCCGCAGAATCGAGGCATGTTCAGCCACGCGCTCACCACGGGCGGAACCGGCATTTGATAATTGTTACCATTTGCACGTCAAGCACTGACACATTTACTAATGTGTACTCGCCCACAGCATAGCCGCCAGAGGCCCGCGCCTTCGGCACAAGAGGACAGTCATGAAGTTTCTTTGCACCAGCGCCGAGCTGGTCGATGCCAGCAGCCGCGGGTTCGAGATCGATGGCCAGCGGCTGTTTGCCGTGCGCCGCGAAGGCCGGGTCTATGTCTACGAGAACCGTTGCCCCCATCGCGGGGTCGCACTGGAATGGCACCCCGATCAGTTTCTCGACCCGAGCGCCAGCCTGATCCAGTGCGCCACGCATGGCGCTCTGTTCCTGATCGAAAACGGCGAATGCGTGGCCGGCCCTTGCGCCGGCCAGTCACTCAGCGCCCTGGCATGCCGGGAAGACGCTCAGGGCATCTGGGTGCAGTCTTAAGCGCCGAGCAGCACCTCCAGCCGGCGTTCGACGCGAACTTCTTCAGCGGTCAAGCTCACGCCATACGCCAACACCTCGACGCCGGCCGCCTTCGCCTCACGCAGGGCGGCCGCATACCCCGGGTCGATTTCCTCGGCCGGACGCACCGCGTCGATCCCCGTCAGGTTCACACAATACAGTTGCACCGCGCGAATACCGTCCCGCGCCAGGCACGCCAATTCGCGCAAGTGCTTGGCTCCTCGCTGGGTCACGGCATCCGGAAACGCCGCGACCGCTGAACCGTCGAAGCCCAGGGTCACGCTTTTGACTTCGACGAAGGCCTGCCCTTGCGGGTAGTCGAGACGAAAATCGATGCGACTGTTTTCCTGGCCGTAGGGCACTTCACGCTTGAGGGCGGTAAAGCCGTTGAGCTCGGTGATCACCCCCGCCTTCAGCGCCTCCTCGACCAAGGCATTGGCCCGCGCCGTATTGACACAGGCCAGCCGCCCTTGCGGGGTTTCGCTGATTTCCCAGGTGCCGGGCAATTTACGTTTCGGGTCGTTGGAGCGACTGAACCAGACCTGTCCGCCCTCGACCATGCAGTTGAACATCGACCCGGTGTTCGGACAGTGAATCGTGATCATCTCGCCGCCAACGGTTTCGATATCGGCGAGAAAGCGCTTGTAGCGTCGAATCAGCCGGCCTTTTTCCAGGGGAGGATCGAAGCGCATCAGCCTTGCCAGCTCCGCAGGCCACGGGCAATCCGCTCCACCGCCTCCTGCAGGCGCGGCAGGCTTTGGGTGTAGGCGAAACGAACGTGATGACCGGCCTGGTGCCGGCCGAAATCCAGGCCCGGCGTGAACGCGATGTGCTCGGTTTCCAGAAAGTGCCGACAGAAGGCAAACGCATCACCGCCAAAGGCGCTGATATCGGCATACAGATAGAACGCGCCTTCCGGTTCCACCGCGATACCGAAGCCCAGCTCACGCAAGGCCGGCAGCAGGAAATCGCGCCGACGCCCGAACTCCGCCCGCCGCTCTTCGAGAATGCTCAAGGTCGCAGGCTCGAAACAGGCCAGGGCCGCGTACTGGGCCATGCTCGGTGCGCTGATGTAGAGGTTTTGCGCAAGCTTTTCCAGCTCGCTGACAGCGGCTTGCGGGGCCACCAGCCAACCGAGGCGCCAGCCGGTCATGCCGAAATACTTGGAGAAACTGTTGAGCACAAAGGCGCTGTCATCGACTTCCAGCACGCTGGCGGCATCGGTGCCATACGTCAGGCCGTGATAGATCTCATCCACCACCAGGTGACCGTTGCGCCCCTTGATCGCGGTGGACAACCCGGCCAGTTCGTCGCGGGTCAGAATCGTGCCGGTCGGGTTGGCGGGCGAGGCCACCAGGGCCCCGACGCTGTCGTGGTCCCAGTAACGCTCAATCAGGTCCGGGGTCAGCTGGTAACGCACGTCCGGCCCTACGGGAACAAGCTGCGCCGCGCCTTCTACCAGGCGTAGAAAATGACGATTGCATGGATAACCCGGATCGGCCAGCAACCAGTGCTTGCCCGGATCCACCAGCAAGGCGCTGGCCAGCAGCAACGCGCCAGAGCCTCCCGGGGTGATCATGATGCGCTGCGGGTCGATGTCCAGGCCGTAACGCTGCTGATAGAAGCCGGAAATGGCTTCGCGCAGCTCGGGAATGCCCCGCGCCGCGGTGTAACGGGTTTTCCCCGCCGTCAGTGCCGCCTGGCCGGCCTTGATGATCGGCTCGGCCGTGGTGAAGTCCGGTTCGCCGATTTCCAGGTGAATGACGTCATGACCGGCCGCTTGCAACTCATTGGCGCGCGCCAGCAATGCCATGACGTGGAAAGGTTCGATAGCGCGGCTGCGCGCACTGTAGGGCTGGGCCATTAGCCTTCCTTCAACGGGGGTAAAAAACTGATTCTACCCAAGCGCGGGAACAAGCGAGAACCTAATACAGTCACAAAGCCCGGACTCACTGGCAAGTGAGTGCCTGCACAAGTGTCAGGATTGACTAAAATCAATAATTGATCAGGTCTCCAGAGCCGCCAGACAAGGCTTTGCAACCATTTGCAAGCCTTACGGGCCGCAGCCTTGGCATCAGGGAGTAGCGCGGTCTGATTTGATCTGGTAAGTTCGCCCGCTTGCAGCCGCAGGGCCGGCAGGTGTCGGTGATGGAGCAATCCTGCGCAATGGATTACAAGAGTAGAGGCGGTCCATTTCATGCCCACCCAAGCAAAGCAGCAGCCAAACCAGTCGATCAGCGGCTTCGATCCCTACAAAGAAGTAAAGGGTGAGGAATACATGGGCAAGCCCATGCGCGATCACTTCACCAAGATCCTGAACAAGTGGAAACAGGACTTGATGCAGGAAGTCGACCGCACTGTTGATCACATGAAAGACGAAGCGGCCAACTTCCCCGACCCGGCCGACCGTGCCAGCCAGGAAGAAGAATTCAGCCTCGAACTGCGTGCCCGCGACCGTGAACGCAAGTTGATCAAGAAGATCGACAAGACCCTGCAACTGATCGAAGACGAAGAATACGGTTGGTGCGAGTCGTGCGGTGTCGAGATCGGCATTCGTCGTCTTGAAGCCCGCCCTACCGCCGACATGTGCGTCGATTGCAAGACCCTTGCAGAAATCAAGGAAAAACAAGTCGGCAAATAAGCGTCGATTTGACTCAAGAACGGAGCGTGCGAACGCTCCGTTTTTTGTTTCCGGCATTTGCCACGCCACAAACCCTGTGGGAGCGGGTTTGCTCGCGAAAGCGGTGTATCAGTCAGCATAAGTGTTGAAGCTGATGACCCCTTCGCGAGCAAGCCCGCTCCCACAGGTGGTCCGTGTTAGCCCATACAAGTAACATCGCCCTCATGACTGCCACCACCTCCCCCTACATCGGGCGCTTCGCCCCCACCCCCAGCGGGCACCTGCATTTTGGCTCGCTGGTCGCGGCACTGGCGTCCTACCTCGACGCACGCGCCGCCGGCGGCCGCTGGCTGCTGCGCATGGAAGACCTCGACCCACCCCGGGAAGAACCCGGTGCCCAGACCGCGATCCTCAAGGCCCTGGAAAGCTACGGCTTTGAATGGGACGGCGAGATGGTCCGCCAGAGCGAACGCCACGACGCCTACCTGCAGGTCGTGAACCAACTGTTCAACCACGGACTGGCCTACGCCTGCACCTGCTCGCGCAAACAACTGGCGCCCTACCACGGGATATACCCGGGGCTGTGCCGCAACGCCGGCCACGCCCGCGAAGACGCGGCGATCCGCCTGCGGGTTCCAGAGCTTGAGTATCACTTCACCGACCGGGTGCAGGGCGAGTACCGCCAGCACCTGGGCCGTGATGTCGGCGATTTCGTGATTCGCCGCCGCGACGGGCTGTACGCCTATCAACTGGCGGTGGTGCTGGACGATGCCTGGCAAGGCGTCACCGACATCGTGCGCGGTGCCGACCTGCTCGACTCCACCCCGCGCCAACTGTACCTGCAGGAACTGCTGGGCCTGGCGCAACCGCGTTACCTGCACCTGCCATTGATTACCCAGCCGGACGGTAACAAACTCGGTAAATCCTACCGTTCGCCGCCGCTGACCGAAGACCAGGCCACCCCACTATTGTTGCGCGCCCTGCGTGCACTGGGACAACAGCCGGACCCGGCACTCGATGGCGCAACGCCCGCCGAGGTACTTACGTGGGGGACCAGGCACTGGGATGCTCTGCTGATTCCCCGCACACTGACACTGCCCGAAGCGCAATTACGCTGACTAAGCTTGCAGGTTGGCGCCCATCCGTTACCATCGCCGCACGTTTTCGGGCACGCACACAATAAAGAGAGGCCGGGATGTACATCTATCGCTTGGTCCTGCTCCTGGTAGTGGGGATCTATCTGTTCTCCCCCGCCATCATGGACTGGTGGATCGACGCTACTGGCGCCTGGTATCGGCCGTACTTGCTGTGGCTGATCCTGATCGTCGTGACCTTCATCCTGCAGAGCCAAAAAGATGCCGATGAGCTTTAGCCTGACCCAGATGATCCTGATCAGCGCCGCGTACCTGGCGGTGCTGTTCGGCGTTGCCTGGGTCAGTGAACGCGGAATGATCCCGCGAGCGATCATTCGCCACCCGCTGACCTACACCCTGTCACTGGGTGTCTATGCCAGCGCCTGGGCGTTCTACGGCACGGTAGGCCTGGCCTACCAGTACGGCTACGGCTTTCTCTCCAGCTACCTCGGGGTTTCCGGGGCGTTTCTGCTGGCACCGGTGCTGCTGTACCCGATCCTGAAAATCACCCGCACCTATCAGCTGTCGTCGCTGGCCGACCTGTTTGCGTTTCGCTTTCGCAGCACCTGGGCGGGCGCGCTGACCACGATCTTCATGCTGATTGCCGTGCTGCCCCTGCTTGCCCTGCAGATCCAGGCGGTCGCCGACTCCATCGGCATCCTCACCCGCGAGCCCGTGCAACACCGGGTCGCCTTGAGTTTTTGCGCCCTGATCACCCTGTTCACGATTTTCTTCGGCTCGCGGCACATCGCGACCCGGGAGAAACACGAAGGCCTGGTGTTCGCGATTGCCTTTGAGTCGGTCATCAAGCTGATCGCCATTGGCGGCGTCGGCCTGTATGCCTTGTACGGCGTGTTCGACGGCCCGCAACAGCTGGAGCTGTGGCTGCTGCAAAACCAGACCGCCCTCGCCGCCCTGCACACCCCGCTGCAAGAAGGTCCATGGCGCACACTGTTGTTGGTGTTCTTCGCCTCGGCCATCGTGATGCCGCACATGTACCACATGACCTTCACCGAAAACCTCAACCCGCGCTCGCTGGTCAGTGCGAGCTGGGGCCTGCCGCTGTTCCTGTTGCTGATGAGCCTGGCCGTGCCGCTGATTCTCTGGGCCGGCCTGAAACTGGGCGCCACCACCAACCCGGAGTACTTCACCCTTGGCATCGGCATCGCCGCCAACAACAAGGCGCTGGCCCTGCTGGCCTATGTCGGTGGGTTGTCGGCCGCCAGCGGCCTGATCATTGTCACCACCCTGGCGCTGTCCGGGATGGCCCTGAACCACCTGGTGCTGCCGCTGTACCAGCCGCCTGCCGAAGGCAACATCTACCGCTGGCTGAAGTGGACCCGCCGGGCGCTGATCGTCGCGATCATCATGGCCGGTTATGGTTTCTACCTGATGCTGGGCGCCGAGCAAGACCTGGCCAACCTGGGCATCGTCGCGTTCGTCGCCACCCTGCAGTTCCTGCCGGGCGTGCTGTCCGTTCTTTACTGGCCGACCGCCAACCGTCGCGGTTTTATCGGCGGATTGATGGCGGGGGTCCTGGTCTGGCTGGTGACCATGCTGTTGCCACTGGTGGGCAATCTGCAGGGGTTCTACATACCGCTGCTGAACATGATCTATGTGCTCGACGACACCAGCTGGCACATGGCGGCGATTGCCTCGCTGGCCGCCAACGTACTGATATTCACGCTGGTCTCGCTGTTCACCAACGCCAGCACCGAAGAAGCCAGTGCCGCCGAAGCGTGTGCGGTGGACAACGTGCACCGTCCGCAGCGCCGTGAACTGCACGCCGCCTCACCCCAGGAGTTCGCCACCCAATTGGCCAAGCCCTTGGGCGCCAAGGCCGCGCAAAAAGAAGTCGAGCAAGCCTTGCGCGACCTCTACCTGCCGTTCGATGAACGTCGCCCCTACGCGCTGCGCCGCTTGCGCGACCGGATCGAAGCCAACCTGTCCGGGCTGATGGGCCCCAGTGTTGCCCAGGACATGGTGGAAACCTTCCTGCCGTACAAGGCCGGCGGCGAAAACTACGTCACCGAGGACATTCACTTCATCGAAAGCCGCCTCGAGGATTACCACTCGCGGCTCACCGGCCTTGCCGCCGAACTCGATGCCCTGCGCCGTTATCACCGCCAGACCTTGCAAGAGTTGCCAATGGGCGTGTGTTCGTTGGCCAAGGACCAGGAAATCCTCATGTGGAACAAAGCCATGGAGGAGCTGACCGGGATTGCCGCGCAGCGCGTGGTCGGTTCACGCCTGAGCACCCTGGGCGAGCCCTGGAAAGAATTGCTGCAAGGCTTCATCAACGTGCCGGACGAACACTTGCACAAACAGCACTTGGCCCTCGATGGCCAGACCCGCTGGCTGAACCTGCACAAAGCGGCGATCGATGAACCCCTCGCGCCGGGCAACAGCGGCCTGGTGTTACTGGTCGAGGACTTGACCGAAACCCAGATGCTCGAAGACAAACTGGTGCATTCCGAACGCCTGGCGAGCATCGGTCGCCTGGCCGCCGGCGTGGCCCACGAGATCGGCAACCCGATCACCGGCATCGCCTGCCTGGCGCAGAACCTGCGCGAAGAGCGTGAAGAAGACGGCGAAATCACGGAAATCAGCGGGCAGATCCTCGAACAGACCAAGCGTGTGTCACGCATCGTGCAATCCTTGATGAGCTTCGCCCACGCCGGCAGCCACCAGCACAATGACGAACCGGTCTGCCTGGCCGAAGTGGCCCAGGACGCCATTGGCCTGCTGGCCTTGAACCGACGCAACTTCGAAGTCCAGTTCTTCAACCTGTGCGACCCTGAACACTGGGTCGATGGCGACCCGCAACGGCTCGCCCAGGTCCTGATCAATCTGCTGTCCAACGCCCGTGACGCCTCGCCAGCCGGCAGTGCGGTACGGGTCAAGAGCGAAGCCAACGAACACACGATCGATCTGATCGTCGAAGACGAAGGCAGCGGTATACCCTCGAGCATCATGGACCGATTGTTCGAACCCTTCTTCACCACCAAGGATCCTGGCGAAGGCACCGGTCTGGGCCTTGCACTGGTCTATTCCATCGTTGAAGAGCATTATGGACAAATCACCATCGACAGCCCGGCTGACACACAAAGCCAACGCGGCACCCGTATCCGGGTGACCTTACCGCGTCATGTCGAAGCGACGTCCGCTGTGAACTGAGACCGTCGAGAGAATCGAATCAATGCCGCACATTTTGATCGTCGAAGACGAAACCATTATCCGCTCCGCCTTGCGCCGCCTGCTGGAACGTAACCAGTACCAGGTCAGCGAAGCCGGTTCAGTGCAGGAAGCACAAGAACGCTTCAGCATTCCCACGTTCGACCTGATTGTCAGTGACCTGCGCCTGCCGGGCGCCCCGGGCACCGAGCTGATCAAGCTTGGCCAGGGCACTCCGGTGCTGATCATGACCAGCTACGCCAGCCTGCGCTCGGCGGTCGATTCGATGAAGATGGGTGCGGTGGACTACATCGCCAAGCCTTTCGACCACGACGAAATGCTCCAGGCCGTCGCACGCATTCTGCGTGACCGACAAACCACCCAGAGCACGACCGGTGAACGCCCGGCTGGCAAAGCGGCCAATGGCAGCGACAAGCCCGGGGTCGACGCCAGCAACGGCGAAATCGGCATCATCGGTTCCTGCCCGCCCATGCAGGACCTGTACGGCAAAATCCGCAAAGTGGCACCGACGGACTCCAATGTGCTGATCCAGGGTGAATCCGGTACCGGCAAGGAGCTGGTCGCCCGCGCCCTGCACAACTTGTCCAGGCGCGCCAAGGCACCCATGATTTCGGTGAACTGCGCGGCCATTCCGGAAAGCCTGATCGAGTCCGAACTGTTCGGCCACGAGAAAGGCGCCTTTACCGGTGCCAGCGCCGGGCGCGCAGGCCTGGTGGAAGCCGCGGACGGTGGCACCCTGTTCCTCGACGAGATCGGCGAATTGCCACTGGAAGCCCAGGCTCGCCTGCTGCGTGTACTGCAGGAAGGCGAGATCCGCCGCGTCGGTTCGGTTCAATCGCAGAAGGTCGACGTACGCCTGATCGCGGCGACACACCGCGACCTCAAGAGCCTGGCCAAGATCGGCCAGTTCCGTGAAGACCTGTATTACCGTCTCCACGTGATCGCCCTGAAACTGCCAGCCTTGCGTGAGCGCGGCGCCGACGTCAACGAAATCGCCAATGCCTTCCTCGTGCGCCAAAGCGCACGGGTCAATCGCAACGACCTGAAGTTCGCACCCGACGCCGAGCAGGCGATTCGTCACTACAGCTGGCCAGGTAACGTGCGCGAACTGGAGAACGCTGTCGAGCGTGCGGTGATTCTGTGCGAAAGCCCGGAGATTTCTGCCGAGCTGCTGGGCATCGACATCGAACTCGGTGACCTGGAAGAAGACGAATTCATCGGATTGGCACCGCAACAGGGCAGTGCCACCAACACCAGTCACGAACCCACCGAAGACCTGTCGCTGGAAGACTACTTCCAGCACTTCGTGCTCGAACACCAGGACCACATGACCGAAACCGAGCTGGCTCGCAAACTCGGGGTCAGCCGTAAATGCCTGTGGGAACGTCGCCAGCGCCTGGGTATCCCACGGCGCAAGACCGGTGTGGCCAGCGAGAGCTGAATGTCACCTGTCGAATGTGCAAGTAACACCTAAATATGTGAAAAAACTGTTACCGCAGCTTTTTTCGTAACAGAAGCCGGGGCTTACGGTAACGAAGCCCCGGTTTTTTTTCGCCTGAAACAAAGCGTAAAACCCACCTAACCCCTTGTTTTGCTGGGGATCACAACAGTTGGCACGGCTCCTGCTATATGTCTGGTACAAGAACAATAACAAGCAATGCACAAGACAATAAAAATAAGACGAATCGACTCACGCACAATAAAAACAAGACGGCGAGAGGCGTAGCTAACTGATTCTTTTGGAGAGGCGTTGTATTTGGGGCTTGCCCCACAACCAGGCCGAGAACAACAAAAACTGCCCTAAGGCAGAGCCTGAACTGGTTGGATCAGATCGATCATTGCAACACAGCGATCAAAGCAATCCGTTTGCTCTTGGCTCCCGATTGGGAGGGTCATGAAGGGAAAACCTCATGACAAGGGCGCGACACAAAAACAAGAAGCCCGAAACCAATAATAAAAATAGAGCATGCAACTACTTCTTGGGGAGCTTCGGCTCCCCTTGTGGTTTCTGTAGCTTTTGTAGCGTCCGCGATTCAGCCCCTCCCCCCTGCGCTTTACCTTTGTAGCCATGGACTGCAGCTCATATTTGCTGTGTCCTACACCATCCCTCGACTAAATGCTAGAATCCCCGCCCATCATGCGGTCATTCTTCGTTATGGCCGAACATTCCTTCAAACAGTGCATCCCATGCTGAAGAAGCTGTTCCAGTCATTCCGTTCTCCCTTGCGTCGTACGCAACACATTCGTAGCACGCCTGAAGTCCTCAACAGCGGCCAACATTCGCTGCAGAAGGCCCAGTTCAGCCGTTATGCGGTGAACATCGTCGAACGCTTGCAGAACGCCGGGTACCAGGCTTATCTGGTCGGCGGCTGCGTGCGCGACATGCTGCTCAACATCACCCCCAAGGATTTCGACGTCGCCACCAGCGCCACGCCGGAACAGGTCCGCGCCGAGTTTCGCAATGCACGGATCATTGGCCGCCGCTTCAAGCTGGTACACATCCACTTTGGCCGCGAAATCATCGAGGTCGCGACCTTCCGCGCCAATCACCCGCAAAACGACGAAGAGGAAGACAGCAACCAGTCCTCGCGTAACGAAAGCGGGCGCATTCTGCGCGACAACGTATACGGCACCCTGGAAGAAGACGCGCAACGCCGCGACTTCACCATCAATGCCCTGTATTACGACCCGGTCAGCGAGCGCATTCTCGATTACGCCAACGGCGTACACGACATCCGCAACCGCCTGACCCGCCTGATCGGCGACCCGACCCAGCGCTACCAGGAAGACCCGGTACGCATGCTGCGAGCCGTGCGCTTCGCCGCCAAGCTCGACTTCGGCATCGAGAAGCACAGCGCCCTGCCGATTCGTGGCCTGGCACCGATGCTGCGCGAGATCCCGTCGGCCCGCCTGTTCGAAGAAGTATTGAAGCTGTTCCTCTCGGGGCATGCGGCCGATACCTTCGAGATGCTGGTCGACCTGCAATTGTTCGATCCCTTGTTCCCGGCCAGCGCCGAAGCACTGGAACACAATCCGACCTATACCCACACCCTGATCAGTGAAGCGCTGATCAACACTGACCTGCGGATCAAGCAGAACAAGCCGGTGACACCTGCCTTCCTGTTCGCCGCCCTCCTGTGGCCAGCCCTGCCAGCCCGCGTACTGCGCCTGCAGGACCGTGGCATGCCGCCGATTCCGGCGATGCAGGAAGCCGCCCACGAACTGATCAGCGAGCAGTGCCAGCGTATCGCGATTCCCAAGCGCTTCACCCTGCCGATCCGCGAGATCTGGGACATGCAGGAACGCTTGCCACGTCGCAGCGGCAAACGCGCCGATCTGCTGCTGGACAATCCGCGCTTCCGCGCCGGCTACGACTTCCTGCTGCTGCGCGAAAGCGCCGGCGAGCAGACCGACGGCCTGGGCGAGTGGTGGACGGACTATCAGGACGCCAACGACAGTGAGCGTCGCGACATGATTCGCGACCTCGGCAACAAGGACGAGGGCGCCAGCGGTGCACCGCGCAAACGTCGCCGCAGCGGTGGCGCCAAGCGCAAACGTGCCGCCGGCAGCACGAACTCGTCAGGCGAGTAAGTCGATGGAACGCATCTACATAGGCATGGGCAGCAACCTCGCGGCCCCCGCTGAACAGTTGCGCAGCGCTGTTGACGCGCTGGCGCAATTGCCCCGGACAACACTGGCCGGGGTCTCGACCTTCTATCAGAGTGACTCCTTGCTGCCTGGCCAGCCGCGCTATACCAACGCGGCGGCAGCGCTGGACAGCCTATTGGCGCCGCTCGAACTGCTCGACGCGCTGCAAGCCATCGAAAACGACCAGGGCCGCGAGCGCCTCGAACGCTGGGGGCCGCGCACGCTGGACCTGGATATTCTGCTGTTCGGCAACCGCCTGATCGACGAACCACGCCTCAAGGTGCCCCATTACCATATGCAGGAACGGGCCTTTGTGCTCTACCCGCTGGCCGAACTGGCCCCCGCCGACCTGCAATTGGCA
Source organism: Pseudomonas sp. Irchel s3h17 (assembly GCF_900187505.1). Classification (GTDB taxonomy): domain Bacteria; phylum Pseudomonadota; class Gammaproteobacteria; order Pseudomonadales; family Pseudomonadaceae; genus Aquipseudomonas. The sequence continues at coordinate 261,059 of NZ_FYDL01000010.1, read as the reverse complement.
GATGGCCGTCTGTTGCGCGACCTGCTGGCGGCCTGTCCGTTCGTCGGGCTGGAGCGCACCCCCAGCCTGTAGGGGCACCGCCCCCACAGGCCGAGGGTACTGCGACGGTTTCTGCTGAATCGCATCAGTAACGCCGGTAACACCCAGGCAGTAACCTTGCGGTAACACATCCAATTGACTTCCCGAGTTCTCCTCACGACTATAGGCGTCCCGCTGCCGCCAACACGGCACTAAAGGGCGCCATCCAGGCTTTTCAAGCACGACAAAAGACCGTGCGCCTGAGTAAATGAAGAATCACGCGCGTTACTCGCAGTAGTTTTCCAAGCGCCTGAATGAGGATCCTTTACATGCCAGCTATTACCCTCACCACCCTGCAGAGCCTCAAGCAGAAAGGTGAAAAGATCAGCATGCTGACCTGCTATGACGCTACCTTCGCTCACGCCTGCAATGAAGCCGGCGTTGAAGTGTTACTGGTGGGCGACTCCCTCGGCATGGTGCTGCAGGGACATGACAGCACCCTGCCCGTGACCACCGCCGAAATGGCGTACCACGTCGCGGCAGTCAAGCGCGGTAACACCGATGCCTTGATCCTCGCGGATCTGCCGTTCATGGCCTATGCCACCAATGAGCAAGCCATGGTCAACAGCGCCCTGTTGATGCAGGCCGGCGCGCACATGGTCAAAGTCGAAGGCGCGCTGTGGCTGGCCGACTCGATTCGCCTGCTGGCCGAACGCGGTATCCCGGTCTGTGCCCACATGGGGCTGACCCCACAGTCGGTGAACATTCTGGGCGGCTATAAAGTCCAGGGCCGCAATGAAAACCAGGCGCGGCAGATGCGCGCCGACGCCATCGCCCTGGAACAGGCCGGCGCGGCGATGCTGCTGCTCGAATGCGTACCGAGCGAGCTGGCCGCAGAAATCACCCAGGCCGTGAAGATCCCCGTGATCGGCATCGGTGCTGGCAACGCCACCGACGGCCAGGTCCTGGTCCTGCACGACATGCTGGGGCTGTCGCTCACCGGCCGCGCGCCCAAGTTCGTGAAAAACTTCATGGCCGGCCAGGACAGCATCCAGGCGGCCCTGAGTGCCTACGTCAGCGAAGTCAAGGCCGCGACCTTCCCGGGCGCTGAGCACGGGTTCTCGGCATGAACACCGTCAAGACCGTACGCGAACTGCGTGCCGCCGTCGCCCGCGCCCGCAGCGAAGGTAAACGTATCGGCTTCGTGCCGACCATGGGCAACCTGCACAGCGGTCACGTTGCGCTGGTGACCAAGGCCACCCAGCGAGTGGATTTCGTGGTGGCGAGCATTTTCGTCAACCCGCTGCAGTTCGGCGCTGGCGAAGACCTCGACAAGTACCCGCGGACCCTGGCCGCCGACCAGGAGCAACTGCTCCAGGCTGGCTGCCACCTGCTGTTCGCGCCAAGCGTCGAAGAAATGTACCCCGACGGCATGGCTGGCCAGACCCGCGTCAGCGTTCCACAGCTGGCTGAAGGCCTGTGCGGTGCCAGCCGTCCCGGGCATTTCGAAGGCGTGGCGACCGTGGTCAGCAAGCTGTTCAACATGGTCCAGCCGGACCTGGCGGTCTTCGGTCAGAAAGACTACCAGCAACTGGCGGTGATTCGTGCCCTGGTTCATGACCTGAACATGCCGATCCAGATCATCGGCGAACCGACCGTACGGGCCGCCGATGGCCTGGCGCTGTCTTCGCGCAACGGCTTCCTCAGCCAAGAGCAACGTGCCGTCGCGCCCGTGGTGTATCGCACGCTGAGTGACATCGCCGAGGCCATCAAACAGGGTGAACGGGATTACCCGGCACTGCTGGCCGGGAAAGTCGAACAGCTGCAGGCCGCCGGCTTGCGCCCTGACTACCTGGAAATCCGCCATGGGCTGACCCTGCGTCCGGCCATCGCACAGGATCGTGACCTGGTCATTCTGGTGGCCGCCTTCCTGGGCACCACCCGGCTGATCGACAACCTGCACCTGAACCTCGACACCTGCGCCTGAACAACGCACAACGACCGAGGAATCCATCTGTGGCGAGGGGGCTTGCCCCCTCCCCACCGGTTCTGTGGCCCTCCTGGCACAACGCCCCCGCCGTATTGCCGGCCGCAAAGGCTTCGGGCAAACTGCCCGCCGTTCGGATCAGCCCAAGGAATCACTCATGCACGCCATCATGCTCAAGGCCAAGCTCCATCGCGCCGAAGTTACCCACGCTGTGCTCGACTACGAAGGCTCTTGTGCCATCGACGGCGAGTGGCTGGACTTGTCCGGGATCCGTGAATACGAACAGATCCAGATCTACAACGTCGACAACGGCGAGCGCTTCACCACCTACGCCATTCGTGGCGAAGAAGGCTCGCGCATGATCTCGGTCAACGGCGCCGCGGCGCACAAGGCCAAGGTCGGCGACCGAGTGATCATCTGCGCCTACGCGCATTACAGCGAAGCCGAGCTGCAGGACTTCAAGCCACGCATGCTCTACATGGCGCCAGGCAACGAACTGAGCCACACCAGCAACGCTATCCCGGTCCAGGTCGCCTGAGACCTCCCCCCGTACTCTGCACACAGAAAATCCGTCCGACACGCCAATGCACCGGTACAAAATGGTACCGGTCGCGGGTCGGACAACGCCAAGACAGATCTTGCGCCGAGGTTTACTGTTAGCGCCCTGCACTATTTAATCGTTTATTCGCAGTTTGACCGGACAATGCCTGCCTTCGGACAGCACATTCCGGGTTTTTCAGTGTCCTAAAGGCAGTTCAAGTAAAAGGAAACCCGCAGCGATGGCGTATTACCGCACTCCTCAAGACGTTACCGCTCTGCCAGCCTGGCAGGCGCTGAATGATCACCGCCAGGCCATGCAGGATTTCAGCATGCGCGAAGCGTTCAATGCCGATCCGCAGCGCTTCACGCAATTCACCCTCAGCAGCTGTGGATTGTTTCTGGATTATTCGAAAAACCTGATCACCGCCGAAACGCGCAACCTGCTGGTGGGCCTGGCGAACGAAGTCGGCCTGCAGGACGCGATCAAGGCATTGTTCAGCGGCGAGATCGTCAACGCTTCCGAAGGCCGTCCGGCCTTGCACACCGCCCTGCGTCGCCCGGTGGGCGACAAGTTGTCGGTCAATGGCGTCAACGTGATGCCGGACGTGCACAAGGTGCTGAACCAGATCACCGACCTGGTCGGCCGTATTCATGACGGCCTGTGGCGTGGCTATACCGAGAAGCCGATCACCGACGTGGTGAACATCGGCATCGGTGGCTCGTTCCTCGGCCCCGAACTGGTCTCCGAAGCGCTGCTGTCCTACGCCCAGAAAGGCGTGCGCTGCCACTACCTGGCGAACATCGACGGCAGTGAGTTCCACGAGCTGACCATGAAGCTGCGGGCCGAGACCACGCTGTTCATCGTTTCCTCGAAGTCTTTCAATACCCTCGAAACCCTGAAAAACGCCCAGGCCGCACGTGCCTGGTACCTGGCTCAGGGCGGCTCGGAAGCCGAGTTGTATCGTCACTTCATCGCCGTATCGAGCAACAACGCCGCCGCCGTGGCCTTCGGCATCCGTGAAGAGAACATCTTCCCGATGTGGGACTGGGTCGGCGGGCGTTACTCGCTGTGGTCGGCCATCGGCCTGCCGATTGCCCTGGCCATCGGCATGTCCAACTTCAAGGAACTGCTGTCCGGTGCCTACACCATGGACCAGCACTTCCAGACGGCTCCGTTCGAACAGAACATGCCGGTGCTGATGGCCTTGCTGGGTGTGTGGTACGGCAATTTCTGGGGCGCGCAAAGCCACGCGATCCTGCCGTACGACCACTACCTGCGCAACATCACCAAGCACTTGCAGCAACTGGACATGGAATCCAACGGCAAGAGCGTGCGCCAGGACGGCACACCGGTCTCCACTGACACCGGTCCAGTGATCTGGGGTGGCGTGGGCTGCAACGGCCAGCACGCCTATCACCAGTTGCTGCACCAGGGCACCCAGCTGATCCCGGCTGACTTCATTGTGCCTATCGTCAGCTTCAACCCGGTGTCCGACCACCACCAGTGGCTGTATGCCAACTGCCTGTCGCAAAGCCAGGCCCTGATGCTGGGTAAAACCCGCAGCGAGGCCGAAGCGGAACTGCGTGACAAGGGCATGAGCGACGCCGACGTGCAGAAGCTGGCCGCGCACAAGGTGATCCCGGGCAACCGTCCGAGCAACACCCTGGTGGTCGAGCGCATCAGCCCGCGCCGCCTGGGTGCGCTGGTGGCCCTGTATGAACACAAGGTGTTTGTGCAAAGCGTGGTCTGGGGCATCAACGCCTTTGACCAGTGGGGCGTGGAATTGGGCAAGGAGCTGGGTAAGGGCGTCTACAACCGTCTGGTGGGTAGCGACGAAGCACCTGCCGATGATGCGTCCACCCAGGGCCTGATCAATTACTTCCGTGGTCGTCACCGCGGCTGATCCAGCGCCGAACCCTGTGGGAGAGAGCCGGGCGGCGTTCCGCCAGCTCGCTCCCACAATGCATGCCGCGTAATCAAACATGAACGCTGCCCCGTGGCGAGCGAGCTTGCTCGCGCTGGGGTGCAAAGCGCCCCCAACAAGGCTATTGCAGACCTTCAGACAAACTTCGCTGAGCGTTTTTTGGGCTGCTGCACAGCCCGGCGCGAGCAAGCTCGCTCGCCACGGGGTAGGTGTTCGGCGCTCTTCTGCGTTGCCAGAGCAAGCCATGCGATCAAGACAGTTGTTCCCACACTGGATCCATGTACAACTTGAACCCGATAGTCACTCGGCGCATCTTTATTCCTTGTCGCAAAACAAGAATAAGGAGCCGTCATGTTCGATATCAGCACCTTCCCCATCGCCGATGCCGTCCGCCGGGCTGCACAGCTGAGTCAGGACGACTATCAGCGCCTGTACCGCCAATCCATCGAGCAACCCGACACCTTCTGGGCCGAACAGGCCAGGCGCTTCCTCGACTGGACCAGCCCCTGGCAAACCGTTCAGCAATCAGACATCAGGACCGGCAAGGCCCAGTGGTTCGCCGGCGGCCAGCTTAACGTCAGCTACAACTGCATTGACCGTCACCTGGCCAAACGCAGCGAACAGACCGCGATCATCTGGGAAGGCGACGATCCGGCCGAATCGGTGCATATCACCTACCAGAAACTTCATCACTCTGTTTGCCGCCTGGCCAACGTGCTGAAAAGCCGTGGCGTGAAGAAAGGCGACCGGGTGTGCATCTACATGCCGATGATCCCGGAGGCCGCCTACGCCATGCTCGCCTGCGCGCGCATCGGCGCGGTGCATTCGGTGGTCTTTGGCGGGTTCTCTCCCGACTCCCTGCGCGACCGGATCCTCGATGCCGACTGCCGCACCGTGATGACCGCTGACGAAGGGGTGCGTGGCGGTAAATATGTACCGCTCAAACAGAACGTCGATAACGCCCTGCTCAGTTGCCCGAAGGTCAGCACCGTCATCGTGGTTGAACGCACCCAGCGCGAGGTCAATTGGGTCGAGGGGCGCGACCTCTGGTATCACCAGGCGCTGCGCGATGTCAGCGACCAGTGCTCGCCCGAGCCGATGGACGCCGAAGACCCGCTGTTCATCCTCTACACCTCCGGCAGCACCGGCAAACCCAAGGGGGTGCTGCACACCACCGGTGGTTATCTGCTGCAAGCGGCGATGACCTTCAAGTACGTGCTCGACTACCGCGACGGTGAAGTGTTCTGGTGCACCGCCGACGTTGGCTGGGTCACGGGGCACAGCTACATCGTCTACGGCCCGCTGGCCAACGGCGCGACTACGTTGATCTTCGAAGGCGTGCCGAGCTACCCGAGTACCTCACGCTTCTGGCAAGTCATCGACAAGCACAAAGTGAACATCTTCTACACCGCCCCGACCGCCCTGCGCGCATTGATGCGTGAAGGCCCCGAGCCGTTGAAAGAAACTTCCCGCGCCAGTCTCAGGCTGCTCGGCACCGTCGGTGAGCCGATTAACCCGGAAGCCTGGGAGTGGTACTTCAATGCGGTGGGCGAGCAGCGTTGTCCGATCGTCGATACCTGGTGGCAGACCGAAACCGGCGGCATCATGCTCAGCCCTCTGGTCAGCGCACAGTGGATCAAACCCGGCTGCGCGACCCGGCCGATGTTCGGCGTGCAACCGGTGCTGCTCGACGAGCAAGGCAAGGAAATCAGCGGCCCCGGCAGCGGCGTGCTGGCGTTGAAATCCAGCTGGCCGGCGCAGGTCCGTAGCGTCTATGGCGACCCGCAACGGATGGTCGATACCTACTTCAAACCTTACCCCGGCTACTATTTCACCGGCGACGGTGCGCGCCGCGACGAGGATGGCGACTACTGGATCACCGGACGTATCGATGACGTGATCAACGTTTCCGGCCACCGCATCGGCACGGCCGAGGTCGAAAGCGCGCTGGTGCTGCACGACAGCATCGCCGAAGCCGCGGTGGTCGGTTACCCCCACGATGTCAAAGGCCAGGGCATCTATGCCTTCGTCACCCCCATGAACGGCACCGAACCGGACGAGGCCCTGAAAAAAGAGCTGCTGGCTTACGTCAGCAAGGAAATCGGCAGTTTCGCCAAACCGGACCTGATCCAGTGGGCGCCAGCCTTGCCGAAAACCCGCTCGGGCAAGATCATGCGCCGTATCCTGCGCAAGATCGCCTGCAATGAACTCGACAGCCTCGGCGACACGTCGACCCTGGCCGATCCAAGTGTGGTCGAGGGATTGATCGACACGCGCCTGAACCCATGAGCCAGTCATTCAATAACCCAGGCGCGGCCAATGGCCGCGCACCCTTCAATGCTACCGCCACCGAGTTGTCATGGAATTCATTCGTACCCGCATCGAAACCCAGATCATGAGCCTGAGCGGTCTTTCCCTGGGCAAACTCGACCTGGAGAACCCCAAGGGCGACCCCGGCCTCTTCGGTCCCGACTCGGTCAGCTGGCAGGTACACGGCGACTTCAGCAGCATGCTCATCGGCGGCATCAGTGCCTTGATGCTGCAGGCCCTGCACCCACTGGCACTGGCGGGCGTCTGGGATCACTCGAACTTTCGTGAAGACATGCTCGGACGCCTGCGCCGCACCGGGCAATTCATCTCCGGCACCACCTTCGGTTCGCGGCAGGATGCCGACTGGCTGATAGAGAAAGTCCGCACCATTCACCTGCAAGTGAGCGGCACCGCGCCCGATGGCCGACCCTACGCCGCCAGCGATCCCGACCTGCTGACCTGGGTGCATGTGGCCGAGGTCAGCAACTTCCTCGCCGCCCATTTGCGTTATCGCAACCCACGGCTCTCAGCCGCCGACCAGGACCGCTACTACGCTGAAATCGCCTTGATCGCCGAGCGTCTGGGCGCCCGCGATGTGCCGCGCTCGCGCCGCGAAGTCGCCGACTACCTTGAACGAATCCGCCCACAGTTACTGTGCGATGAGCGCAGCCGCGAAGTGTTGCGCCTGCTGTTGAATGCCCCGTCCCCCAGCCGCCTGGCCAAGCCCTTTGGCGGGCTGATGATGCAGGCCGGCATCGACCTGCTGCCCGACTGGGCCAGTGCCATGCTGGGTGTCAGTCAGAACCCCATCCAGCGCAAGCTGATACGTGCCAGCGTCAACCGCAGCGCGCCGATGCTGCGCTGGGCGGTGCGTAATGGGTCGGTGCAGCGGGCCAATCGGCGTATGGGTTTGCCGAGCTGAATCTGCTGAACCGGGACTGCAGCCCGTCGCCGAGCGCTTACCTGTGGCGAGGGAGCTTGCTCCCGCTCGGGCGCGCAGCGGCCGTAAAGCCTTCGACTGGGTTCTACCTGAAAGGCTCGGTTGATAGATTTTGGAGTGCTTCGCACTCCAGCGGGAGCAAGCTCCCTCGCCACAGGGAAACCATCGAGCACAATCCTGTTAAACTCCAGCGCCCAATTCCCTCCTGCAAGGCGCCCAGCATGTCTTCCTTGAATCAGGCGCTGTGCGCCGCCCTCGATCATCGCCAAGACTTGCTCGCCGAACTGCACGCGCAAGGCACGGACTGCTACCGCCTGTTCCATGGCAGCCAGGAAGGCGCCGGCGGCCTGACCATCGACCGTTACGGCCCGCAACTGCTGGTGCAGAGCTTTCACCAGTCACTGGAGCGCGACGAACTGTTGGCCCTGCACGCGACCGTCAATCAACAGCTGAACCTGGACACTCTTCTGGTCTACAACGACCGTTCCCGGGGCAACTCGCGGATCGACCGTGAAGACACGGTTTACCGTGCCGACGAAGCCGCCCTTGCCGACTTGGTTGGCCACGAGTGGGGTCTGAATTACCGGGTTCGCGGTCGTCATGCCGGGCAGGATCCTCTGTTGTTTCTCGACCTGCGCAACGCCCGTGGCTGGGTCAAGGAGCACAGTGCCGGCAAAAGCGTACTGAACCTGTTTGCCTACACCTGCGGCGTTGGCCTGAGCGCCGCGGCCGGCGGCGCGCGTGAAGTGTGCAACCTGGACTTCGCCGAGGGTAATCTGGCGGTCGGCCGTGAAAACGGCCTGCTCAATCCGCAGCTGCCCACCATGCAGTTCGTGCAGTCCGACTATTTTCCAGCCATCCGCCAGCTCGCTGGCCTGCCCATCAGCCAGCGGCGCGGGCAAAAGCTGCCCAGCTACCCGCGCCTGGAACAGCGTCAATATGACCTGGTGCTGCTCGACCCGCCAGCATGGGCCAAAAGCGCATTCGGCACGGTCGACCTGCTGCGCGACTATCAAAGCCTGCTCAAACCGGCCTTGCTGGCCACGGCCGAAGACGGTGTGCTGATCTGCTGCAACAACCTGGCAAAAGTCAGCCTGGACGATTGGCGCGAGCAGGTGCTGCGCTGCGCGGAAAAAGCCGGGCGCCCCGTGCGCGACTGGAAGGTGCTGACACCGGGTAGCGACTTTCCATCGATGGACCAGCAACCACCGCTCAAGACCCTGATTTTGCAGCTGTGAAATCCCCGGCAAAATCTGAACATTGCTGATCAAGGTCATTGCTTTGGAACCAGAGTCGCATGCCATACTCCAAGGCACTTCCGATTCAGACAGATGAAGCCACACATGCCCAAAGGATTGATTCGCGCCATCGGCGCCTTGTTGACTGCTCTGGCCCTCTACAGCTTGCTGGGTTTTCTGATTTTGCCGGGCATCGCCCTGCGGGTCGCCAATCAGCAATTGGCCCACTACGCAACGGTGCCCGCGAGCATCCAGCGGATCGAACTCAACCCCTTCAGCCTTGAACTGACCGTGTGGGGCTTGAACATCGGGGAACCCGGCAACGAGCAAGTCGGGTTCGAGCGCCTGTACGCCGACCTGCAGCTCGACAGCCTCTGGACCCGCGCCGTGCACCTGGCTGACGTGCAACTGGACAAGCCGAAGACCGCGCTCCTGTTCAGCAAGGACGGCGGCCTGAACCTCACCCAACTGTTCAAGTTGCCGGCCAGTGAACCGACACCCGCCGACCCGGACGCCCAACCTTTTCCGCTGCGCATCGACCGCATCGACCTGAACCGCGGCTATGTGCACTTCCAGGATCTGCGCCCAAGCGAGCCGATCGAGTTCATCTACGACAAGCTTGATTTCGAGCTTAAACACCTCAGCACCCTGCCCGACGACAACACCGACATGAACCTGGTTGCCATCGGCCCGGCGGGAGGCAAGGTGGAGTGGACCGGTAACTTCAGCCTGGTGCCCATCGCCTCGCAAGGCAACCTGAAAATCACCGACGGCAAGATGAAGTCCTTCTGGCCCTATGTCCGTGATGCGCTGCCGCTGGTCCTGGAAGATGGCGTCCTCAGCCTGAGCACCGACTACACGCTCAACCTGGACAAGGAAACCGAGTTGCTGCTGAGCAACGCCTCGGTCAATGTCGCACCCTTCGCCATGAAGACTCCGGATGGTCGACCGCTGGTGCGCCTGGAGCGCCTGGACGTCAGTGAAACCACCGTCGACCTGGCCAAACAGCAAGTAGTCGTTGGCAAGATCCGCAGCCAGAAACTCGAAACCTGGGCCGCCCGCGAAGCCGATGGCCAACTCGACTGGCAGAAACTCTTTGCCAGTCAACCGGCCAAGCCTGCGGTAAAAGCCCAGGCCAGCAGCGCTCCGGCTACCGTCGACGCACCGGCACCCGCAGCAACACCGGAGCCTGTCGCGCCGAGCAAACCCTGGCAGGTGCTGCTCAAGGATGTCGAGTTGCGCAACTATCAGGTGCATCTGGCCGATCGCCAGGCAACACCTGCGGTCGCGCTGGAGCTGGGTCCACTGAACCTGGACCTGAAAAACTTCGATAGCCTCAATGGCTCGCCCTTTACCCTCAAGCTCGACACCGGCCTGGGCAAGCAAGGCAAGCTGATGGCTGAAGGCGAGGTCAACCTGGCGCCCGTCAGCGCCCAGCTCAAGGTCAAGACCCAGGACATCGACCTGCGTGTCGCCCAGTCCTACATCAACCCGTTCATTCTCCTGGAACTGCGTTCCGGGATGCTCGGCAGCGACCTGGCCGTCAACCTGAAAAGCACGGAGCCCCTGGCCTTCAACGTCACCGGCAAGGCCCAGGTCGATCAGTTGCACACCCTCGACACCTTGAAGTCCCGCGACTTTCTCAAATGGCAGAAAGTCATGGTCGAGGGGCTGAACTACCAGCATGGCGACAGCCTGTCGATCGACCGGATCAACCTGCAGCAACCCTATGCGCGCTTCATGATCAACGAAGACCGCACCACCAACATCGATGACCTGCTGATCCCGCAACCAGCCGACAGCGGCGCCAAGACCAGCGCGGCGAAACCCGCCGCGAGCAAGGACAAGCCGCTGGGCATCCACATCGGCGGGATTGCGATCAACGACGGTTCGGCCAACTTCGCCGACTTCAGCCTGACGCCCAACTTCGCCACCGCCATCCAGCAACTCAACGGCCAGATCGGCACCATCGACAGTCGCCAGGCCAAACCTGCCAGCGTTGACGTCAAAGGCAAGGTGGACCGCTACGCCCCGGTGACCATCAAGGGTAGCGTCAACCCGTTCGACCCGATGGCGGCACTGGATATCGCCACCAGTTTCAAACGGGTCGAACTGACCACCCTGACGCCCTACTCCGGCAAATTCGCCGGCTACCGGATCCGCAAGGGCCGGCTCAACCTCGACCTGCACTACCTGATCACCAAGGGCCAGCTCAAGGCTGAGAACAAAGTGGTGGTCGAACAGCTGGAACTGGGTGAGAAAGTCGACAGCCCGGACGCCGTGAGCCTGCCGCTGAAACTGGCCGTCGCCCTGCTCAAGGATGTCGACGGCAAGATCTCCATCGAGCTTCCGGTCACCGGCGACCTGAACAATCCACAATTCAGCGTGATGCCGATTGTCTGGCAAACCCTGCGCAACCTGATCGTGAAGGCGGCTGCCGCTCCCTTCAAACTCATTGGCGGGCTGGTTGCCGGCGGCGGTTCCGAGGACCTGGGCACCGTTTCGTTCGCACCGGGTTCCAGCGAACTGAGCAAAGACGCTGAAGGCGCACTGGTCAAACTGGCCAGTGCACTCAAGGAACGCCCGGCCCTGCGCCTGGAAATCGAAGGCACCGCTGCACAAAGCAGCGACGGCCCATTGATTGCCGAGCAACGACTGGAGCGCGAGTACCAGTACACTTACTACAAAATACTCCAGCGTCGCGGCGACAAAGTGCCCGCCCAGGCCTCATTGCTGGAAGTCCCCGAGAGTGAAAAAACACCACTGCTGGAAGGCATTTACCGGATCCGTCTGAAAACCCAGCCACCGGCCGAATGGAAGGATCTGGGCAAGGAAGAACGTGCGGCGAAAATGCGTGAAGGGGTGATCAACTTCTGGGCTTCCAGCGACGTGCTCTTGCGTCAACTGGGCCAGGACCGCGCCAGCAGCATCAAGGACTACCTGGTGGACAAAGGCCAACTGGCCGATGACCGGGTGTACTTCATTGATGCCAACCTGGGTCAGGCCCAGAGCGATGGCCGGGTCATCACACCGATGCACCTGGACGCCGAGTAAGGGCACCGGATCAGTTCCCCTCCCCAAAAGAACAGGCCCCGACATGCATGCCGGGGCCTGTAATGAGCACAGCCTGTGGGCTGAGAGTTGCGACAAGCGTATGGCTCGGCCCGCTTGTCGCGTCTTCTCCCGGTCCAGGCGAGAAGCCTTGCCTGTTACTGGGTTTTCAAGCCGTCAGCCGATACGGCCATGACGCCCTTGATGCTCTTGGTGATGTTCACCGCGGTGGTTTTCTGGGCGGCGGTGAGTGCGACAGTCGAGGACAATGACACGACCCCCTTGTTGGTTTCGACTTTGATGTCGGTGCCCGGAATGCCTTTCTCGGTGATCAGATCGCTTTTGACTTTGGTCGTGATCCAGGTATCGGAAGTAGCTTCGGCAGCTTTATCCATCTCTCCGGCCGCCAGCGTCATGGGTGACTGGGTGGTTTGAGTGGTCTGCGCAAAAGCAGCGTTGGCCATGGTCAGGGTCAGAGCGGTAGCCGTTGCAGCAGCGATAGCGAACTTCTTCATACGAGTAACTCCTGTTAACCAGAAAGTCTGCTGTGTGCATTCCCAGCAGGGTTAACAAGGATAGTGCGAAGGTTGTGCCAACGCCCGATCAACAGTTACAACCTTATAAATCAATTAGTTACAAAAAATCCAACACCCCGCGATCATGCAATTTGCATGAACCGGGCATTCTCGACATGCAAGTTGCCGGCTCTGTTGCAGGCCAGAGGTCATGAACCAGCCGAAGTCTCATGCTGCCCCAGCCTCCCGTCGTCCCAACAAAAATGCCTCGTCATTTCAGGCAAGGCATCTCGAAAAACGCTCAGGCACTCAGGTGTCGCTGGCGGTACAGCCTTTAGGCGAATAGTCCGCCCCAACCGTGGTCACGCAGGTCCAGCCACCGTCCTGCGTACGCGACAGGGTGATGGTTTTACTCAGCACCGCCCCCGGCGCACTGACAATCGTGCAGCCGATACTGCCGGCACCGGTGGATGCGGTTCCTGAAGCGGTGATGGTGCAGTTACTGGTGCTGGCCCGTCCGCCGAGCCGCTCCAGTGTCGGGTCATCGCCCTGGTTGATCACGTCTTCAAAGGGCACCTTCAACGCCGAAATCTCGGCCAGCCCGGCGGTGACCTTGGTACGCGCCTGGTACTTGGAGTACATCGGCAAGGCGACGGTCGCCAGGATGCCAATGATCGCTACCACGACCAGCAATTCGATAAGGGTGAAACCGTTTTGTTGCTTCATACATCTAGCCCCCCTGCATGAGCTGAAATCTCATGATCCAGGCCGGTCGAAGCACAGCACATGCCAACCTCTTCGCCCCATGTTTGATGGGGGCCCGGTCGACCGCTGCCGCTCAACGGCTCTGAAAAACCGTACTAACTGACACTATTTGTCACCTCAGAGCGCCCACCCCCTGCCGTCCTTTGGCTAGGCTTGCGGATCAATGGCCACTCAAGGAAGGCTCCACGGGAACGCAACCGTCGTTTGAGGATCTACGAACCCAAGGCCTGCACAGCCGAAGGCGGCACCCGCCTTGAAGCAATCAACCCGGTCACCAAGGATTGAACAATGGCGGTCAAGGCAACAAAGATCAGCATGTACACCTGGGAAGGCCGTGACAGCAAAGGCCATGCCGTCACCGGCGAGCTGAGCGGCCATAGCCCGGCCCTGATCAAGGCCCGGTTGCGTAAGCAGGGGATTGTCCCGGGGAAGGTACGCAAGAAGTCCATCTCGCTGTTCAGCGTCACACATCGGCCCAAGGCGCAGGATATTGCCGTCTTCACCCGGCAGATGGCGACCATGATCAAGGCCGGGGTGCCGGTGTTGCAGTCGTTCGACATCATTGGCGAAGGTTTCGACAACCCGGGTATGCGCACCCTGGTGACAGAACTTAAAAAGGACGTCGCGGCCGGCAGCAGCTTCGCCAACGCACTGCGCAAACAGCCCGCATGTTTCGACGAACTCTATTGCAACCTGGTCGACGCCGGCGAACAGGCCGGCGCCCTCGACACGCTGCTGGAGCGGGTCGCGACCTACAAGGAAAAGAGCGAGAGCCTCAAGGCCAGGATCAAGAACGCCATGACTTATCCGCTGGCCGTGGTCCTGGTCGCGGTGATCGTCAGTGCCATCCTGCTGATCAACGTAGTGCCGCAATTCCAGTCGGTGTTTGCCGGCTTCGGCGCGCAACTGCCGGGGTTCACCCTGATGGTGATCGGTCTGTCCGAACTCTTGCAGCGCTGGTGGTGGCTGCTGCTGACAGGGTTGATTGCCGGCGCACTGGGGCTGCGCCATGCCCATCGACACTCACCCGCTTTTCGCGACTGGCTGGACGGCCAATGGCTGAAGTTGCCCCTGGTCGGCACACTCGTGCGCAAGTCCTCGGTGGCCCGTTATGCCCGTACCTTGTCGACCACCTTCGCAGCCGGTGTGCCGCTGGTGGAGGCCCTGAACGCAGTGGCCGGCGCGACTGGCAACAGCGTGTTCAAACAGGCGGTACTGCGCATCAGGCAGGACGTCGCCAGCGGCATGCAACTGAACTTCTCGATGCGTACCAGCGGCGTGTTTCCTGGCATGGCGGTGCAGATGACAGCGATTGGCGAAGAATCGGGTGCATTGGAGGAGATGCTCGACAACGTCGCGAGCTACTATGAAGCGGAAGTCGACTCGCTGGTCGATAATCTGACCAGCCTGATGGAACCCCTCATCATGGTGGTGCTCGGCGTTATCGTCGGCGGGCTGGTGGTTGCCATGTACCTGCCCATCTTCCAACTTGGCTCAGCGATCTGAACATGCCCTTGAGTGACTTATTCGCCGATTACCCCACGGCCTTTGCCGCCACCGCCTGCTTGCTCGGGCTGGTGATCGGCAGTTTTCTCAATGTGCTGGCCTGGCGCCTGCCGCAAATGCTCGAGCGCGAATGGCGGGAACAGGCTCGGCAAGTGCTGGAATTGCCCAGCGAAACACCGGGCCCCGCCTACAACCTGATGCTGCCGCACTCGCACTGCCCGCATTGCCAGCATCCACTGCGTGCCTGGGAAAACATTCCGCTGCTCAGTTATCTGCTCCTGCGCGGCCACTGCTCAAGCTGCAAGGCCCCGATCAGTGCCCGTTATCCCTTGACCGAACTGGCCTGTGGCGTGTTGTCGGGGTTTATCGCCTGGCACTTCGACTTCGGCTGGCAGGCGGTCATGGTGCTGGTCTTGAGCTGGGGGCTGCTGGCGCTGTGCCTGATCGACGCCGATCATCAGTTGCTGCCGGACGTGCTGGTGTTGCCCTTGTTGTGGCTGGGGTTGATCGTCAACGCGTTCGGGCTGTTCGTGCCGCTGCACGATGCCCTGTGGGGCGCGGTCGCGGGCTATCTGGCGTTGTGGTCGGTGTATTGGCTGTTCAAGCTGATCACCGGCAAGGAAGGCATCGGCTACGGTGACTTCAAGCTGCTGGCGCTGCTCGGCGCCTGGGGTGGCTGGCAGATCCTGCCTCTGACGATCCTGCTGTCGTCGCTGGTGGGCGCGGTCGCGGGGGTGATCTGGTTGCGTTTGAAACAGGTCGAGACCTCGACGCCGATCCCCTTCGGTCCTTATCTGGTCATTGCCGGCTGGATTGCCTTGCTCTGGGGTGGTCAAATAACCAACTTCTATTGGCAGTCTGTCGGTTTGAAATGAATACCCCTGTGGAAAAACCCTGGATTCTCGGCCTGACCGGTGGCATCGGCAGCGGCAAAAGCGCCGCGGCCCGGCACTTCATCGACCTGGGCATACACACGGTCGATGCCGACCATGCCGCCCGCTGGGTGGTAGAACCCGGTCGCCCGGCGCTGGCACGGATTGCCGAGCACTTCGGTGCCGGCGTGCTGCAAGCCGACGGCCAGCTGGATCGCGCCGCCCTGCGTCAATTGATCTTCGAAATCCCGGATGAGCGCCGCTGGCTCGAGAAGCTGCTGCACCCGCTGATAGCCCAGGAAATCGCCGCTCACCTGGCCCGCGCCCAATCGCCTTATGCGATTCTGGTCTCGCCCTTGCTGATCGAGTCCGGACAGTGCGCCATGACCCAGCGTGTTCTGGTGATCGATGCGCCGGAGCAGCTGCAGATCGAACGCACCCTGCAGCGCGACCAGACCAGCGAACAACAGGTCCGGGCAATCCTCAAGGCCCAGTCCAGCCGTCAGGATCGTCTCAGCCGCGCCGACGATGTGGTGGTCAACGACCGCGACCTCGCCTGGCTGCACAGCGAAGTCGAACGCCTGCATCACTTTTATCTTACTTTGCGTGGAGGCCAGTCATGAGCCAACCCCCTGTCGTTGTTTGTCCAACCTGCGGTGCCCCAGTTGAATGGAGCCCGTCCAGCACCTTCCGGCCATTTTGTTCGGACCGTTGCAAACTGATCGACCTGGGTGCCTGGGCCTCGGAGGAACACAAGATCCCGGTGAGCCCGGACGCCGAGGACGATCTGTTCAGCGAAGACTTCGAACCCCGCCACTGATCCCGCGGATCAGGGCCGCATGAAACTGTAGTCCTCACCGTCATCGAGGTTCTCGGCGAGAAACTGCAGCTCATCGGCCAGATCCTCGGCACTGCGTACCGCCTTGCTCTGCTGCACCACCGCGCTGAGCAAGGCGCGCAGGCTCAAACCCGGTTCAAAGCCGGCCTCCTGCGCCGACACCAGACTGTCGCGCAGCTCTTGCCTCGCCCACTCGTAAACACTCATACCGATACTCCTGAGGATTTCCCGGAGCATAAGTTCGCCTGCGCGCCGCGCCCTTGATAAGGATCAAGGCTTGTCGTCGTCCTTCCACGGTGCCGACAAGTAACGCGTACGGTTGAACGTCTCCAGCCATTCGGGGCAGAACACCACCAGCGCGCTGACGACCATGCCGTTGATGAACGCCTCGGGGAAGATGATCAGCCACAGGTAGCCGACAAAGTCCTCCAGCCACTCCGGCATCGCAAAGCGTCCGTCGAACCACAACAGCCCCAGGGCCGCCAGCAGGCAGAGCAAGGCCGAGAGCGCGGCGGCAAAAAAACCCGAGCAGAAGATGTACACAAAGGGGTTACGCGGTTGGGCACGCTCCACCAGGATCGCGCAGCCTTCAGTGACCAGCACCGGCAAAAGAATCAGCAAGGCACCATTGACCCCGAGCGCCGCGAGGTCCTGGCGCCCCAGCAGCACCAGCCCCAACTGGGCGACCAGGCCACCGACTATCGCCAGCGGCCAATCGAGCAGCAGGGTCACGGCGGTCATGCCGATAAAGTGATAGGACACGCCCGTCTCGAAGTCCCGCCGCACCAGCCACAGCATGAACAGCGCAAACACCGTGCCGAACAGCAAATGCTGGCGGCGACTGTCACTGAACAGTTCGACCCAGGGCGCCCGCAACGCAGCCCAGACCAGCACGGGCACGTAGATCAACCAGCCCACCGTGAGGCTTGCGGGTGACAGCAACTCGGCACCGATCATGGCTGGACACACTCGCGCCCAACACCTGGCAACCCCACTGTGCAGACCTTCACGTCAGACTCCTTGGAACGGGAACAGGCCGTCAGTCTACACCGCCCTTCGCCCCGCCTTCGACCTCAGGCCCAGTGCCGTGGGTCATTGATCACCGCGTCGTGCTCGGCGAACACCTTCGGTAACTCGACCCTGAGGAAGTCGACCCAGGTGCGAACCTTGGCATCGAGAAAGCGCCGCGACGGGTACAGCGCGTACACATTGCGCTCACGGGGACGATAGGTCGGGAGCAGACGCAACAAGCTGCCGTCGCTCAATGGCCGCGTCGCCGCATAAAACGGAATCAGGCTGATGCCCATGCCCGACTCGGAGGCCTTGACCATCGACTCGGCAACGTTGCACTGGAATGTCCTGGCGGGGCTGACCGCATGCTCGCCGGACGCGTCATGAAACAGCCATTGATCGCTGTACAGGGGGTCGAGCATGCGCAGGCAACAGTGATCGTTCAGCGCCAGCGGATGCTGCGGCACACCCTGGCGTTGCAGGTACGCCGGGGCGGCACAGGGCACGCTGTAGATCTGCCCGAGAGGCTGGGCGACCGACTGCGAATCGGCCAGTTCAAGGGCAATCGAAATCACCACGTCAAAGCCTTCCTCCAGGGGGTCGGGATTGCGTTGTGACAGGGTCAGTTCGAACACCACGTCCGGGTACAGCTCACAGTATCGAGCGATCAATGGCGTGATCAACACGCCCAGGCCATTCATGCTGTGCACCCGCAGCCGGCCACTGGGTTTCAGGTGAGCGCCACGGGCCTCTGCCGTGGCCTCCTCCATTTCCTCGAGTATTTGCCGGCTGCGCAGCAGGAAGCGCTCGCCGGCCTCCGTCAGGCTCAATCGTCGAGTGGTGCGTTGCAGCAAGCGCGCCTGTACATGCTGCTCCAGGTCCGCGACCAGGCGGGACACTTGCGCGGTAGAAAGGTCGAGCGCATCGGCGGCGGCGGTAAAGCTGCCGCAATCCACGACGCGGACAAACACCCGCACGTTGTTGAGCACATCCATAAGCCTCCAGGGGCCGTGACTGTTACGCTTCATGTAAGGCTGCATCAGGTATCCAGCCCTTTTTCGATAACGGGCGAAGCTTAGACTTCAGGCATCGGAATCAACACGGAGTACCCAATGATGAAAATCCTGATCAGCCTGTTGCTGACGATTGTCGCCACCTCTGCGATGGCCGCCGGCACTGAGTCCGCCGCCACGCCCTACCCTGCGGCGCAGCCGCTGGACATTGCCAGGGTGGTGTCGATCACGCCCACCGCTACGGCCTGCGACGTCGAACCGGCCACCATGGTCTATGTCGATCACCAAGGCCAGACCCACCGCGTGACGTATCAGGTCATGGGCAACTGCACCAGTGGCCTGTAGTCACCGGCTCAGTGCAGTGTCCAGGTGTAACTGAAGATCAGACGGTTTTCATCGATGTCGCTGCGGTAGTTGGAACGCGCCATGGCATTGCGTACGCGTATCCCCAGGCCTTTGAGGCTGCCACTCTGCAGGACATAGCCGATATCCAGGTCCCGCTCGCGGTCCTTGCCCTCATACCCCTTGCCGGTATCGACGTTATTGCCGCTGATGTACCGCACGGTGCTGGTCAACCCCGGCACGCCGAGGGCGGCAAAGTCGTAGTCGTAACGGGCCTGCCAGGAGCGCTCATCGGTGTAGGCAAATTCATAGGTCGGCACTTCGTTGCCCAGCGGTGAGATATTGGCAAACACTCGGGGGAAGGCGCTGTCGCCGAACATGCCCTGGTAGCCGACATAAAAGGTGTGACCGCCGCGCTTGGCCGACAGCAGGGAAAAGAACGCCTGGTTGTCGATGTTGCCCAACAACTGCTGGCCGTCTTCCCGCGAATCGAAATAGCCCAGGTTCGCGCCCAGGACCCAGTCGCCCGCCGGCTCACTGTGTTTGAGGCCGAGGAAGCGCTGGTTGTAGATGTCTTCCAGTTGCCCGTACCAGGCACTGAGCGAACTGCGCTGGTCTTTGAAGGCGTAATCGGCACCGGCAAAGTTGAAGCCGTCGCTGCTGACCTGGCGCTGCGGTACATGGCCGAGCATGGCCTGCATCTTCTCGTCGCCGGCTTCGTTACGCAGGCTGGTCGACCGCAGGTGGCCACCCTGCACGGTCAGGCCATTGATCTCGCTGGAGCTGATACTTGCGCCCTGGTAGCTGGGCGGCAGCAAGCGAATATCGCTGAAGACCAGTACCGGCAGGTTCGGCTGTAACTCCCCGACCTTCAACTCGGTCCTGGAATAACTCACTTTCAACGCGCCGGCCAGGCGGCTGTAGTCATCGGCGGCACGCCCGTCACCCTGCACCGGCAGCAAGCCGGTATTGACCCGGTCCGGGCTGCTGTCGAGCTTGAGGCCCAGCAGGCCGATGACATCCATGCCGAACCCGACGGTGCCCTGGGTATACCCGGACTTGACGTTGAGGATGAAGCCCTGCGCCCACTCCTCGGCCTTCGATTGCGGGTTAGCCCCGACGATGTCGGAGAAGTCCCGGCTGAAGTAGTAATTGCGGGCCTGCAAGGTGGCGCTGGTGTCTTCGATGAAGCCACTCTCGGCAGCCAGTGCGCCAGTGGAAAAACCCGAGGCGAGCGCCAGGGACAACACGGAACCGGTTGTTGGGAGACTCTGTTTCATCGTTGTTCTCTTATTGTTATGGATCGACAGGTTGAAGGGCGCCACCCGCATGCACTGGTTGCGGGGACGCTGAAGCAGGTTGAAGCCGAGCGAGCGAACGCTGACAGGCGTCAGCGCGCGACCTCTCGGGAATCCGCCGCCTGGGCGGCAGAAGCGGGACGCCGCACACTCAACATCAAGTGCGTGACCATGCCGAAAATCAGCCCCCAGAACGCGGCGGACAAGCCGAACAGCGACATACCCGAGGCGGTGGCGAGAAAGGTCACCAGCGCCGCTTCGCGGTCATTCGGCACGGCCATCGCGCCGGCCAGGGCACCGGCAATGGCGGCAAACAGAGCGAGCCCGGCGAGGGCCGCGATCAGCTCCTTGGGAAAGGCCGAGAACAGCGAGACCAGGGTGGCGCCGAAGATCCCCAGCATCAGGTAGCACAGCCCGCCCACGACCCCGGCCACATAACGCTTGCGCGGATTTTCGTGGGCCTCGCGCCCGGTGCAGATCGCGGCGGTAATGGCCGCCAGGTTCAGCCCATGGCAGCCGAACGGTGCCAACAACGCGGTCCCCAGCGCGCTGCTGGCGATGATCGGGCTGGCCGGCGTGGTGTATCCGCTGGCACGCAGCACTGCCATGCCCGGGACGAACTGCCCGGTCAGGGCCACCATCACCAGCGGCAAGGCAATGTTGAGCGTTGCACCGAGGCTGAATTCGGGGGTGATCCAGACCGGCGTCGCCAGACCGATCACCAGCGCATCACGCTGCAACTCCCCTGACACAAAGGCGATCGAGCAACCGACCAGCAGCACCATCAACACCGCGTAGCGTGGCATGACACGCTTGCACACCAGGTACGTGGCAAACATCGCCAGTACCAATAACGGCTTGCCCTGCAAGGACACAAACAACCCGGTGCCGAAGCTGAACAGAATCCCCGCCAGCATCGCCGCCGCAATCGCGGCAGGCAGTTTGCCGATGATCCGGTCAAAGGCACCCGACACCCCGACCAGAAAAATGATCAGGCTACTGACCAGGTAGGCGCCCACCGCTTCGGGCATGGAAATGCCCGGCAGCAACGCCACCAGCAACGCCGAGCCCGGTGCCGACCACGCGATGATCACCGGCACCCGGTAGCGCAGGCTCAAGCCGATGCCCAGCAGCGCGCTGCCAATGGAAATCGCCCAGATCCAGGACGACAGCACTTCCCGCGAGAGGTGTGCCGCCTCGGCTGCCTGAAAAATAATCACCAGGGGACCGGCGTAGGAAATCACCGTGGCGATAAATCCTGCGACCGCGGCAGACAGGGAAAAGTCGTGGAGTAACGCTTTCATGGCACCTCGCCGCAAGACTCATCAGGCGATCCGTGGCACTGGGCCGGTCGCTCTTGTTTGGGGAACATCAACGGACAGCCCAGGTCAGGCGCTAGTCGGTGTCATTGCCTGGGCAACGCCTTTGGCGCTGCGCTGACTGCTGATGGCGAACACCGTCATGGCGATGGCCGCCACGGCCCCGGGCAACGCGAACGCCATGAAGTTCAGCTGCAGCGGCAGGCTGATCCCCAGCAAGGCACCGCCCAACAGCGGGCCGACGATGGCACCGTTACGGCCAATGCCCGAGGCCCAGCCCAGGCCGGTGGAACGAATGGCCATGGAGTAGAACTGCGCGGCGCAGGCATACAGCAGAATTTGCGAGCCGATGGTGGTGGCACCGGCAATGGCGATCAGCAGGTACAACACCGGCATCGGGCTATTGAAGCCGAGCAAGGTGATCGACACCGCCGCCATGGCGAAAAACACCGCCAGCACTCGTGGCAGGTTGAGCCTGTCACCCAGTACACCTCCACCCACCGCACCGAAGATCGCACCGAAGTTCAGCACCAGCAGGAACGACAGGCTCGAGCCAAGGCTATAACCGGCGTTGGCCATCAGTTTCGGCAGCCAGGAGCTCAGGGCGTAGACCATCAGCAGGCAGCAGAAAAATGCCAGCCACAGCATCAGCGTGCGCAGTGCCCGGCCTTCGCGAAACAGCTGCAACACCGGTGTGCCGGTGCCCTTCACTTCACTCATGTGCAGTTGATCGCCGGTCTGCGCGACGTAGGCCGGATCGATTCGCTCCAGCACCTTGCGTGCTTCTGCATGGCGCCCCTGACGCAGCATGAAACCCACCGACTCGGGCAGGAAATACATGATCAGCGGCAACAGCAGCAACGGCAGCAGCGCCACGTAAAATACCGATTGCCAGCCAAAGCTGGGGATCAGCACGATGCCCAGCCCGGCCGAGAGCATGCCGCCCACCGAGTAGCCGCTGAACATGATGGCCACCAGGGTGCTGCGGATTTTTTTCGGCGCGTACTCGTTCATCAGCGCCACCACATTGGGCATCACCCCGCCAATGCCCAACCCGGCAATGAACCGGCAGAGACCGAACTCCGTGGGGTTGCGGGCAAAACCGTTGAGCACGGTAAAGCCGCTGAACAGGATCACGCACAGGGTGATGGCTTTCTTACGGCCGATCTTGTCCGACAGCGGGCCGAAAAACAGCGCCCCGAACATCATCCCGAACAGGGCATAACTGCCCAGCGCACCGGCCTGCAGAGGGCTGAGCCCCCACTCTTTCATCAGCATCGGCAGCACCACGCCGTAGATCACCAGATCGTAGCCGTCGAAGATGATGATCAGGGCACACCAGAACAGCACCATCCAGTGAAAGCGGTTGAAACGAGCGTTGTCGATAACCTCATGTACGTCGATCTTGCGCATGGCATCTGTCTCTTGTTGTTGTTTTTTTATGAGCGTCGGTAACGCGGTAAACGTGCGTAGAACCGAGGGTAGGGATGTCAGGGGCGCGGCAATATCCGCTCAGCGCAGATCGTTATCCGTTTTGTGCAGGCACGGATGCCAGGGAAACACTGCATGGCAGCCCCGCATTCAGAAAAAAATACATTACACAACTGTCAGTTATAACAGTCCATTTGTCGGGACAGACTGGCGGACTGAAAAAATCCGACTAGACCTTCACATGGCTGACGGAACAGCCATTGCACGTTGTCAGGTCACAGGTTTGGGTGGTTTCAGCGGCACCGCTTGGGCCCTGTTCAGGATCAGGACGATCTGTCATTAATCCAACAGGGATAGGCCATGCGTCGTCACTTCAGACATTTCAGCAACCTGCCATCTGTCTTTGCACTGCCCACTTCACTGCTGATACTCACCTGCCTCCCGGTTCACGCGGCCTGCCCCCTGACACCCGGGAGCGGTGACAGCAGCTATGTCTGTGACAGTGGCACCGGCAGTTCGCTGACCGACCTTTCAGGCAACAACAGCCTGACCTTCCCGACCGATGGCAGCGGCGTCATCAACGGCAACGTCCGCTTCGGGGCCGGTGCCGACCGGGTGTTGATGAACTCCGGCGTCCTCACAGGCTCGCTCGATCAAGGAGATGGCCAGGACAGCCTGCACATCAACGCCGGCCAGATCGACGGAGCAGTGCTACAGGGCAATGGCATTGATGACTTCGTGATGAATGGGGGGCAGGTCCGGTCCCTGGCTCAAGGCGACAGCCGAGATACATTTCTCATGACCGCTGGCACCATAGTCAAGGCCTTCGAAGATGGCGATGTGGCGAAGATGACTGGCGGTACCATCGGCCGGGTGGACATGAAGCTGGACAACAACATCTTCGAGCTGTCTGGCGGCAGCATTCTGGGTAACCTGGTCAGCGCATTCGGCCAGGACACCATCATCGTTTCTGGCGGCAGCATCGGTGGCAATGTCAGTGTCAGCGGTGGCGACGACAGCATTACCATCACGGGTGGAGTGATTTCCGGGCAAATACGCGCCAGCGCCGGCAACGACAGCCTCACCTGGACCGGCGGCCAGATCACCTCGGACATACTGATGGGCGATGGCGACGACATAGCCTTGCTCAGCCAACTGAGCGAAAGCACGCTGGCCTTGAGCCCGTCACTGGATGGCGGGATGGGCAATGACCGCCTGACCTTCGACAACACCACCTCGGCGGGGGCCTCGCGCTACCTTGGCTGGGAGAACGTCGAGCTGAACAACCACTCGCACTTTGCTCTGGCCGGGGACTTTTTTCTCGGTGACAGTGCAACCGCAACCGGTACCTTCGCCATCGATGACAGCAGCGTCATGGCGGTCACCCGGGGCAGTGTCCGGCCCTATACCGCAGGCGGGCTGGCGACACTGAACAACGCCGGCAGCATCGACATGACCACCGGCAGCAACAGCACAACCGACTCGCTGACGGTGCACGGCAACTACGTCGGCCATAACGGACAGTTGCTGCTGCAAACTGTACTCGGCGACGACAACGCGGCCAGCGACAAACTCGTGGTCTCCCAAGGCACCCTCAGCGGCAATACCCAGCTGGGTATCAGCAATCTGGGCGGTCTGGGCGGGTTGACCCGGCAGAACGGCATCCAGGTAGTGCAGGCGCAAAATGGCGCCATCAGCAGCAACGATGCCTTCGCCCTGAAGGGCTCACTGTCGGCCGGGGCGTATCAGTACTACCTGTTCAAAGGCGGGGTCACAGCCGGCTCGGAAAACAGCTGGTACCTGCGTTCATCCGTGGTGGCCGTCCCGCCCCCCACCGTCCCGCCGGTGGTGAACCCTCCCCCCGCAGTGCCTCCCGCCCCGCCACCCGTGGCGCCGCCTGTTCTGATTGTTGATCCAGATGAGCCGCCAATCGAGCCACCGACCGCTCGACCTGTCGCACCCGAAGAGCCAGCCACGCCCGCCCCCACCCAGCTTGTCGCTGAAAGCTCGCCAGTGCCTGCCGCCACCACCCCACCCGTACCGACAGCAGTAGCCGGCGCGGATCCGATTCCGTTGTATCGCCTGGAAGTACCGGTGTACTCCGTGGTGATCCCTGCCGCCCAACTGATGACCCTGCAGGCACTCGGCACGTTCCATGAACGCCAGGGCGAGCAAAGCTTGTTGACTGAAACCGGCGCGGTCCCCGCAGGCTGGGGCCGGGCTTATGGCAGTGATTTGCAAAAGAGCTGGTCCGGCACCGTGTCCCCCCATTTCGACGGCTCGCTCCAGGGTTTCCAGATCGGTCATGACCTGTATGCGTCACAGAACGGTGGCGGGCAACTCCAGCGCTTCGGCTTCTTCGTGGGTCACAGCCACCTGCAGGGCGATGTCGACGGCTTTGCCGAAGGCTTCCAGGATCGGCGTTCGGGGCGGGTGAAACTCGACGGCGATCATGTCGGCGCCTACTGGACCCTGATTGATTCAAGCAATGGCTATGTCGACGCCGTCGCTATGTGGTCGCGCCTGGATGGCGACAACCGCTCCGAGCGCGGGGTGAAAATGGACACTGAAGGCGATGCGCTGGCGCTGTCACTGGAAGCCGGTTACCCATTGGCTGTGTCGGAAAACTGGGTCGTCGAACCCCAGGTTCAGGTGATCCACCAGCAGATTGATCTGGATAACCAGAATGACGGTATTTCCGAAGTCTCGTTCGATTCCCAGGACTACTGGACGGGCCGTCTCGGTGCCCGTCTCAAGGGCCGCTACCGGGTGCAGAATATCCCGCTGGAGCCTTACCTGAGAGCCAATGCCTGGAAAACGTTTGGTGGTTACGACACGGTGACCTACGACGGCGCAGACCGAATCAAGAGCGAGCATGAATCATCCACCGCCGACCTTGGCCTGGGGGTGGTGGCCAAACTGTCGGTAAGTGTCAGCGTCTACACGAGCGTCGACTACAACACCCATCTGGACAGCAACGATATGGACGGTGTCTCCGGCACCCTGGGATTGCGTATGAGTTGGTAACGCGTTGAACGGCGGCACGCCGACGGACCCATCTGGCCGAGCAGAGACGACAAATGTCTTCTTTGCGATCGCATTTGGGCGCTAAGCTTGGCCTATGGATGATTCAGACTACTTACGCCTGCTGA
This sequence comes from Pseudomonas sp. Irchel s3h17, assembly GCF_900187505.1. GTDB lineage: Bacteria > Pseudomonadota > Gammaproteobacteria > Pseudomonadales > Pseudomonadaceae > Aquipseudomonas. Next base: position 234,988 of record NZ_FYDL01000010.1, on the reverse strand, counting down.
CCATCGCGGCCGAGCAAGCCAACGCCTTCCTTTCCAATGCCCGCAAATGGGAGCGTGAGCGTTGGGTCTGCCAACGCCTGCTACAAGGCTTGAACATCCCCTACCGCGCCGACGAGTTCAGCCCGGCGGGCGAGCCGCCGGACGTGCTGTTTCGCGAGGCCAATTTCGAAGTCTTCTTCGTGCTCGATGAAGGCCGACGGCTCAATGACGAGTGGCGCGACGAACTGCAACGTCGACGCAGCGCCTTCTCCCTGAGCCAACTGGTGCGCCGCGAAGCCAAGCCCAGGCGCATTCCGGCCAACGAGTTCTTGTTGCGATTGGCGCCCACCTTGCGCAAAAAAGCGCACAACTACAAAGAACGCGGCATGGACCTGGGCGAGCTGGACATCATCGCCTTCGCCAGCCTCAAGCGCGAAGTGCTGGACCTCAACAGCCACTTCCCGCCCCCCACCGAATACCTGCGCCAGGGCTGGCGCTCGTTGTCACTGGTCGGTCCAACCTTCGCCCGCGTGTTGTTTGCCCACCCCGACGCCCCGGACTTTCTGCGCGGCAACCTGGGCCGCAGCATTGTCTTCGACGTCGGAATCAGTCTGTGAGCCCTGTGCAGGATTGATTGCCGACAGATTGTCGACACGTTCAGGGGACGGACATGGTGCAATCAGCGCTCCAATGTTACAAAGTGGCATCATTCGCCTGGGGGGTACCCTGTGCATCGGCCCCCTGCCCGCGAGCGGCTATGCTCCGTCCAATGCCGACCAGCGTATAACCTGGCTGCGCGCTGTAGCTTCCATACATTTAGCAACGTCTACCTGACGAGGCCTTATATGACCAGCCGCCTGAACCCCGACGACCAACAGCATGTCGAAGAGTACCTGCAACTGTCCCAGCACCAAGTCGAGCGCCGGCCTTTCCGGCCGTGGATGCTCCTGGTGGTGGTACTGGCAGTGACCATTGGCCTGGGCCTGTTGAGCCGTTTAATCAGTTACCTGACGCTATGAGCCGCCGAGGGTCTGTTGACGTTTGATGACGAACCGCGTTGCGTTCCAACGAGCGCGAGGCAAGGCGCGGGATGCCGCCAATGGTTGTTCCCTTGGCAAATCCCGCAACGCAGCCTCGCGCTCGTTGGAGCGCAACCCGAAGGGACGGACGCCCATGTGGTCGTCATCAAACGTCAACAGACCCTCATGCTCGCTCGGGTAATTGCACCGATTTCTTTTAGCCTTGCGAGATATCCCCATGACTCATCGTATTGTCATCGTCGGCGGCGGCGCCGGCGGCCTGGAGTTGGCTACCCGTCTGGGTAAGACTCTGGGTAAACGCGGCACGGCCAGCGTGATGCTGGTCGACGCGAACCTGACCCACATCTGGAAACCCCTGCTGCATGAAGTGGCCGCCGGCTCCCTGAACTCCTCCGAAGACGAACTCAACTATGTTGCCCAAGCCAAATGGAACCACTTCGAGTTCCAGCTCGGGCGCATGAGCGGGCTCGATCGGGCACAGAAAAAAATCCAGCTGGCCGCGACCTACGACGAACACGGCCTGGAACTGGTGCCGGCCCGTGAAGTGGCCTACGACTCGCTGGTGATTTCAGTCGGCAGCACCACCAACGACTTCGGCACCTTGGGCGCAGCGCAACACTGCCTGTTCCTCGACACCCGCAAGCAGGCCGAACGTTTCCACCAACAGTTGCTCAACCACTACCTGCGCGCCCACGCCGGGCAGACCGACCAGGTCGAGCAAATCAGCGTGGCCATCGTCGGCGCGGGTGCCACCGGTGTCGAACTGGCCGCCGAACTGCACAACGCGGCCCATGAACTGGCGGCCTATGGCCTGGACCGGATCAAGCCGGAAAACATGCACATCACCCTGATCGAGGCCGGGCCACGGGTATTGCCTGCCCTGCCCGAGCGTATCGGTGGGCCGGTGCATAAAACCCTGGAGAAGCTCGGGGTCAACGTCATGACCAATGCCGCGGTCAGCGAAGTGACGACTGACAGCCTGATCACGGCTGATGGCAAAACAATCAATGCCAGCCTGAAAGTCTGGGCGGCGGGCATACGCGCACCGGGCTTCCTCAAGGACATCGATGGCCTGGAAACCAACCGCATCAACCAACTGCAGGTGTTGCCGACCCTGCAAACCACCCGTGACGAGAATATTTTCGCCTTCGGTGACTGCGCCGCGTGCCCGCAACCCGGTACCGATCGCAATGTGCCGCCACGGGCCCAGGCCGCCCACCAGCAAGCCTCGCTGCTGGCAAAGTCTCTGAAACTGCGGATCGAGGGCAAGCCCCTGCCGAGCTACAAATACACCGATTACGGTTCGCTGATCTCGTTGTCGCGTTTTTCGGCTGTGGGTAACTTGATGGGCAACCTCACCGGCAGCGTGATGCTCGAGGGCTGGCTGGCGCGGATGTTCTACGTGTCGCTGTACCGCATGCACCAGATGGCGCTGTACGGCCCTTTCCGCACGGCAATGCTGATGCTGGGCAGCAAGATCGGACGCGGGACCGAGCCGCGCCTGAAGCTGCACTAAAACAAACCCGTGTGGGAGCGGGCTTGCTCGCGAAGAGACCGTGTAATTCAACACTTATGTCGACTGACACACTCCCTTCGCGAGCAAGCCCGCTCCCACATTGGCTTTGCGGCGCTCTTGAGTTTCCTATGGACAAAAAAAATCCCCATATCTTTCGATACGAGGATTTTTAATATGGTCGGGGTAAGGGGATTCGAACTCCTGACATCCTGCTCCCAAAGCAGGCGCGCTACCGGACTGCGCTATACCCCGGTAAAAAAAAGGCACCTTTTAAAAGGCGCCTTCCACGATCAGTGCTTTTGGCCTCTGATCTTAAGATTCGATTCCAGCGCTAACTGGTTTCAAAAATGGTGGGTCGTGTGGGATTCGAACCTACGACCAATTGGTTAAAAGCCAACTGCTCTACCAACTGAGCTAACGACCCAAAAATGGTCGGGGTAAGGGGATTCGAACTCCTGACATCCTGCTCCCAAAGCAGGCGCGCTACCGGACTGCGCTATACCCCGGTTTGAAATTGGCTCCGTGACCAGGACTCGAACCTGGGACCCAATGATTAACAGTCATTTGCTCTACCGACTGAGCTATCACGGAACTACATATTTCAATTACAACATTTGACGCTTTACTGCACTCTCTTCGACCCGTTCGCATCGCTGCGTTCGTGTGTCTGAGGCGCGCTATTCTACAAGCTTAAACACCTCTGTCAACCCCCTAAATTGCTTTCAAGACACTGATTTGCAACTTATTTCAGATTTCTTCTTGGGGAGAAGAAACCCTTGGAGCGACTTACTGCGGGGCGCACTTTACAAGCCTTTTCCTTACAGTTCAACACCCTAAGAAAAAAAAGTTCGCTAAACGAAGGTCAACCCTTGTAGGAGCAGCCGGTCGACGCTCGAGCGCTCGCGATGGGCGTTAACGATAACGCGTACTTTCTGACTCAACGCGTTGCTCTTGAGACCATCGCGAGCGTGCTCGCTCCAAAAAAAAGGCCCCGCAATGCGGGGCCTCCTCCATTAACGCTGGGTAAACGGTCAGTTGAAAACGATCTCGTCGTTCACAACAGTGGCCGTCACGCTGCTGCCTGGCAGGAAACTGCCGGACAGGATCAGCTGTGCCAACGGGTTCTCGATCCAGCGCTGGATCGCTCGTTTGAGCGGTCGTGCGCCATAAACCGGGTCGTAACCCACCGCAATCAACTTATCCAGCGCCTCACTGCTCAGCACCAGACTCAGCTCGCGCTCGGCCAGACGGCTGCGCAGGCGGCCCAACTGGATCTCGGTGATGCCGGCAATCTGATCACGGGCCAGAGGCTCGAAGATCACTACTTCATCGATCCGGTTGATGAACTCCGGACGGAAGTGCGTCGATACCGCATCCATCACCGCCGCACGCTGTGCTTCACGATCACCCACCAGTTCCTGGATCTGTACCGATCCCAGGTTGGAGGTCATGACGATCACTGTATTGCGGAAGTCCACGGTGCGCCCATGGCTGTCCGTCAGGCGGCCGTCTTCCAGCACTTGCAGCAACACGTTGAACACGTCCGGGTGGGCCTTCTCGACCTCGTCCAGGAGGATCACCGAGTACGGCTTGCGACGCACGGCCTCGGTCAGGTAACCGCCCTCTTCATAGCCCACATAGCCTGGTGGTGCGCCGATCAAGCGGGCCACCGAGTGTTTCTCCATGAACTCGGACATGTCGATCCGTACCATCGCCTCTTCGGTATCGAAGAGGAACTCGGCCAGGGCCTTGCACAGTTCCGTCTTGCCCACACCGGTAGGGCCCAGGAACATGAACGAGCCGCTTGGGCGATTCGGGTCGGACAACCCGGCGCGGGAACGTCGCACGGCGTTGGCCACTGCCACGACCGCCTCGTTCTGGCCAATCACACGCTGGTGCAACAGGCTTTCCATCTTCAGCAGTTTGTCGCGCTCGCCTTCGAGCATCTTCGACACCGGGATGCCGGTCCACTTCGACACGACCTCGGCGATCTCTTCCTCAGTCACCTTGCTACGCAGCAACTGGTTTTCCCTCTTGCCATGCTGGTCGACCATTTGCAGGCTGCGCTCCAGATCCGGGATCACCCCGTACTGCAACTCGGCCATGCGGTTCAGGTCGCCCTTGCGACGCGCTGTTTCCAGTTCCTGGCGGGACTGTTCGATTTTTTGCTGGATCTGCGCGGAGCCCTGCACTTCGGCTTTTTCCGAGGTCCAGATTTCTTCCAGGTCGGAATACTCACGCTCCAGCCGAGCAATCTCTTCCTGCAATTTCTCCAGGCGCTTGATCGCCGCTTCGTCGTCTTCTTTCTTCAGGGCCTGGGATTCGACCTTGAGCTGAATCAACCGACGCTCCAGGCGATCCAGCACTTCCGGCTTGGAGTCGATTTCCATCCGAATGCGGCTGGCGGCCTCATCGACCAGGTCGATGGCCTTGTCCGGCAACTGGCGATCGGTAATGTAGCGATGGCTCAACTTGGCCGCCGCGATGATCGCACCGTCGGTGATCGCTACCTTGTGGTGAACCTCGTAGCGCTCTTTCAGGCCACGCAGGATCGCAATGGTGTCTTCTTCGCTCGGCTCATCCACCAGTACTTTCTGGAAGCGCCGCTCGAGGGCCGCGTCCTTCTCTATATATTGGCGGTACTCGTTGAGCGTGGTCGCACCCACGCAATGCAACTCACCACGGGCCAGGGCCGGCTTGAGCATGTTGCCGGCGTCCATCGAGCCTTCGCCCTTGCCGGCGCCAACCATGGTGTGCAGCTCGTCGATGAACAGAATGATCTGCCCTTCCTGCTTCGACAGTTCATTGAGCAAGCCTTTGAGGCGCTCCTCGAACTCGCCACGGTACTTGGCACCCGCAATCAGCGCGCCCATGTCCAGCGAGAGCAGACGCTTGCCTTTGAGGCCGTCCGGCACCTCGCCATTAATGATGCGCTGGGCCAGGCCTTCGGCAATCGCGGTTTTACCCACGCCAGGCTCACCGATCAGCACCGGGTTGTTCTTGGTACGGCGCTGCAGCACTTGAATGGTCCGGCGAATCTCGTCGTCACGGCCAATCACCGGGTCGAGCTTGCCGTCTTCGGCGCGCTTGGTCAGGTCGACCGTGTATTTGTCCAGTGCCTGGCGCGACTCCTCGGCATTGGGGTCATTCACTGCCTCGCCACCGCGCAGGTTATTGATCGCATTCTCCAGGGCCTTCTTGCTGACCCCCTGGCCGAGCAGCAACTTGCCGAGCTTGCTGTTCTCGTCCATGGCCGCAAGCAGCACCAGTTCGCTGGAGATGAACTGGTCACCCTTCTGCTGGGCCAGGCGATCGGCCTGGTTGAGCAGGCGCGCCAGGTCCTGCGACATGTTCACGTCGCCGGTGGGGTTCTGGATTTTTGGCAGCTGGTCGAGCTCTTTGCTCAACGCTTTGCGCAGGCTGTTGACGTCGAAGCCCACTTGCATCAGCAACGGCTTGATTGAGCCGCCTTGCTGTTCAAGCAGCGCTTGCATCAGGTGCGCAGGTTCGATGCCTGGATGATCGAGGCCTACGGCCAGGGATTGGGCATCGGATAACGCTAACTGTAATTTGCTGGTTAAACGGTCTATACGCATTGGTCACCTTCCTTTGAGCAGGCCGGAGCGATGGACACACCTAAATAGAGAAACCTGCCAGATACCTCACTAGATGCGGTCGATTCTGGGGGATTCAAGCGTCGTACAGTTGATACAGGTCAGAAGACTCTAGCGTTCCAGCCAGATCAGGGAGGCAAACCGACCCGTGCGAGGCGCGCGGCGGTAAGAGAAGAAGCGAGGATCGGTCACGGTACACAAACCGCCACCGTAGACGGCCGTGACACCGCAAGCCGCCAGACGCAGGCGCGCCAGCCGGTAAATGTCAGCCATGAACTTGCCAGCGTTGTGGCTGGGCACAAAAGCCTCGCTCGCTTGCGGCAGTTGCGCAATGAACACGTCGCGAACTTCCGGGCCGACCTCAAAGGCTTTCGGGCCGATGGCCGGGCCGAGCCAGGCCAGGACCTGTGTCGGCTCCACTGCCAGGCTGTCGAGGGTGGCTTCCAGCACACCCGCCGCCAGCCCGCGCCAACCGGCATGAGCCGCGGCAACGCGAGTACCGGCTCGGTCGCAGAACAACACCGGCAGGCAGTCCGCTGTCATCGCCGTACAGGCGATCCCGGGGGTGGCCGTCCAACTGGCATCCGCCGTGGCGACCACCGCTGGGTCGGCGTGCGCCACGACAACCCCGTGAACCTGCTGCAACCAGGCCGGTTGAATGGCGAAGTGCTCGGTCAGGCGACGGCGATTCTCGGCCACCGCCACGGGATTGTCGTCGACGTGATCCCCCAGGTTGAGGCTGTCGAACGGCGCCAAGCTGACGCCGCCCGCACGGGTGGTGACACAGGCTTTGACCCCGGCCGGCGCGGGCCAGTCAGGAATCAGCCAGTCCATCATCCGATGAACGCCTCACGGTCCTGCTTGAGCAGCGTCAGCAACCAGACGAAATCTTCCGGCAACGGCGATTCCCAGCTCATGCGCTTGCCCGTGGTCGGGTGATCCAGTTCCAGGAAACGCGCATGCAGTGCCTGACGCGGGAAGTTTTTCAGCGACTCGACCATGGTTGGATTGGCTGCCGGCGGGATCCGGAAACGACCGCCGTAGGCAGGGTCTCCGACCAACGGGAAGTTGATGTGGGCCATGTGCACGCGAATCTGGTGCGTACGACCGGTTTCCAACTTGACCCGCACGTGAGTGTGGGAGCGGAAACGTTCGAGCACGCGGTAATGACTCACCGCCTGCTTGCCGCCTTCCATCACCGCCATGCGCTGGCGTTGCTGGCCGTGACGACCGATGGGCGCGTTGATCTTGCCGCCCGCGGTGACCACGCCGATCACGATGCACTCGTAGATCCGGCTGACGCTGCGGCTCTGCAATTGTGTAACCAGTTGCGTCTGCGCCTGAATGGTCTTGGCCACCACCATCAAGCCGGTGGTGTCCTTGTCCAGACGGTGCACGATACCGGCGCGCGGTACATTGATGATGTCCGGCACGTGGTGCAGCAAGGCGTTGAGCAACGTGCCATCGGCGTGACCGGCGGCAGGATGCACCACCAGCCCGGCAGGCTTGTTGATCACCAGGATGTCGTCATCTTCATAGACGATGTCCAGGGCGATGTCTTGAGCGACCCATTCGCCCTGAGCTTCCTGCTCGGCAGTCAACTCGAGGATGGCACCGCCGTGGACGATGTCTCGCGGGCGGATAACCGCTCCATCCACAGTCAGGCGGCCGTCTTTGATCCAGGCGGAAAGGCGCGAGCGCGAGTGCTCAGCGAATAGTTGTGCGGCGACTTGGTCGAGGCGTTGGCCGCCCAATTCGGACGGCACCTCTGCGCGGAGTTCAATTTTATCGGACATGCTCAGACTAGGCGTCGGCACAGCCTTTGGTTTCGGCTGCGCGCTTGTGGTTAAATACGGCGTCTTTTGCCCCGAGGCTATTCAACGGGGCACTCATCATAACAGGACGGCCCCGCCCAAGACAGCGGCCGTCATAGGGACGCAAGCCGCCATGCAAGTGAAACACCTGCTGCTGATCGCCATCCTCGCATTGACCGCTGCTTGCTCGTCGAAGGAAGTCGTAGACGAAAACCTCAGCGAAGTCGAGCTGTACCAGCAGGCTCAGACCGATCTGGACAACAACAGCTACACCAGCGCCACCGCCAAGCTCAAGGCTCTGGAATCGCGCTATCCGTTCGGTCGCTATGCGGATCAGGCCCAGCTTGAACTGATTTATGCCAACTACAAGAACGCCGAGCCCGAGGCCGCCAAGTCTGCCGCCGAGCGTTTCATCCGCCTGCACCCGCAGCACCCGAACGTCGATTATGCCTACTACCTCAAGGGCCTGACTTCGTTTGACCAGGACGTCGGCCTGCTGGCGCGCTTCCTGCCGCTGGACATGACCAAGCGTGACCCGGGCGCCGCACGTGACTCGTACAACGAGTTCGCCCAGCTCACCAGCCGCTACCCGAACAGCCGCTACGCGCCGGACGCCAAGCAGCGCATGATTTATCTGCGTAACCTGCTGGCGGCCTACGAAATCCACGTAGCCGACTACTACCTGACCCGCCAGGCCTATGTCGCCGCCGCCAACCGTGGCCGCTATGTGGTGGAGAACTTCCAGGAAACCCCTGCGGTCGGTGACGGCCTGGCCGTGATGGTCGAGTCCTACCAGCGCCTGCACCTGGACGAACTGGCCAGCACCAGCCTCGAAACCCTGAAGCTGAACTACCCGAACCACCCAAGCCTGGTGGACGGTCAGTTCGTACCCCGGGTTGCCGAAGCCGACAACCGTTCGTGGGCCAGCAAGGTTACCCTGGGCCTGATCGAGTCCCGTCCGCCGCTGCCGCCGGGTGAAACCCGCGCCAACCAGGACATCATGCGCCAGTACCAGAACGCCAAGGATGCCATTCCGCCCGAGCTCAAGCCTCAAGACGGCGATGCCGCCGAAGAAGAGCAGCACGAAGCGGAAGGCAACGACGACGACCGCTCGTGGTTCAGCTACATGACCTTCGGCGTATTCGACTGATACTCGCCCGAGGCACCAGAGGGAGACTTTCGAGTCTCCCTTTTTTATTTCCGGATTTTATAGCGCTGTGCGCTGGATGAGTCCTTGGCTAAACTGGCAAAACATTCGTCGAAAAGCGGTTCACCATGCTTCGTTTACTGTTCTGGATTGCATTGATTGCTGCTGCGGTATGGCTCTGGCGCAAGCTCAAGCGTCCCGTCAATACCCCCCAGCCGCCGAGCGAGCAAAACGCACCGCCCATGGTCCGCTGTGCCCATTGTGGCGTGCACCTGCCTCGCGACCGCGCGCTGAGCCTGCACCAGCAGTGGTATTGCAGCCAGGCTCATCTTGAGCAAGGCCCCGGCCCCCGTGATCGCTGAACCCGCCCGATCGCTCGCCCCCTGCCGCCTGTCCCGACCGACGGCAGAAACCTCTTTGAACATCACCATCGACCTGCTCGCGTCGACCGCCCGGCACAGAGAGTGAACAGGCTGAGGAACTGAAGGAATCGGATCGGCGTCTGAGACAGATTACTCACGGTCACAGTCATCGAATGAATCGGGCGATAGAACACCCCTCGCGGCCTTCCCGTCGCCGGCAAACGTTAGCCCATGGATGGACACAACGTTGAAGATGCCCCCAGCGCCAAGAGTCCTGATCGTTGATGACGAACCGGACATTCGCCAATTCCTCGAAATTGCCCTGGGTCGAATGAAACTCGACACCTCGACCGCCCGCAATGTCAGTGAAGCCCGAAGCCTGCTCAGCCACCAGCAATTCGACCTGTGCCTGACCGACATACCGCTGCCCGACGGTACGGGCCTGGAACTGCTGCAACACATCCAACAGCGCCATCCACAACTGCCGGTGGCGATGATCAGCGCCAACGGCAGCCTGGAAGTCGCCATCAATGCCCTGAAAGCCGGGGCTTTCGACTTTCTGACCAAGCCCGTGGACCTTGTACGGCTGCGAGAGCTTGTGGTCCGCGCAGTGCGCCAGCCGACCGGCATTGCTCAACCCCTCGAGCGGCGCTTGCTCGGGGACTCGCTGCCCATGCGCAGCTTGCGCAAACAGATCGACAAACTGGCCCACAGCCAGGCCCCGGTGTACATCAGCGGTGAATCCGGCAGCGGCAAGGAGCTGGTCGCCCGATTGATTCACGATCAGGGCTCACGCGCCGGCCAGTCGTTTGTAGCCATCAATTGCGGGGCCATTCCCGCGGAGCTGATGGAAAGCGAGTTCTTCGGCCATCGCAAAGGCAGCTTCAGCGGCGCCATCGAAGACAAGCCCGGACTGTTCCAGGTGGCGAACACAGGCACTCTGTTTCTCGATGAGGTCGCCGACCTGCCGCTGGCCATGCAGGTCAAGCTGCTGCGAGCCATTCAGGAAAAGGCCGTGCGCAGCATCGGCGGGCAGCAGGAAATGCCGATTGATGTGCGGGTACTCTGCGCCACGCACAAGGACCTGGACGCGGAGGTGGCCGCCGGGCGCTTCCGTCAGGACTTGTACTATCGATTGAACGTGATTGAGCTGCGCGTTCCAGCGCTACGGGAACGCCGTGATGATATCGAGCTATTGGCCACTCACGTGCTCGAACGCCTGGCGTCGCAGAGCAGCCTGCCGGTCGCTCACTTGCAGCCACAAGCACTTGAAGCACTCAAGCGCTACCGTTTTCCGGGCAATGTCCGCGAACTGGAAAACATGCTGGAACGCGCGCATACGCTCTGCGAAAACAGACAGATCGGCGCGGACGACCTGCGCCTGGCAGAAGGCAATGGCAGGCGCGAAAGCGCCATGCCGGACCCGACGAGCGTCGACAACCTCCCCCACTACCTGGAAAGCATCGAGCGCCAGGTGATCCTGCACACCCTGGAGGAAACCCGCTGGAACCGCACGGCGGCGGCCCAACGGCTGAGCTTGTCGTTTCGCTCGCTGCGTTACCGGCTCAAAAAGCTCGGCCTTGATTGAAGCAGCGCATGGCGAGGGAGCTTGCTCCCACTCGGTTTCTAGAGGCGACCGGCCGGCGCATAAGGCGCTGGATCGATAACCGGTTCGCGCCCCAATAGCACATCGGCGAACAACTGGCAGGAGGCCGGTGCGAGCACCAGACCATTGCGATAATGCCCGCAGTTGAGCCACAGCCCGTCAAACCCCGGCACTGCGCCGATATAGGGTATCCCTTCTGGAGACCCTGGCCGCAACCCGGCCCAATGACCGACCACTTCGGCCTGCGCCAACGCCGGAATCAGCTCGATCGCCGAGGCCTTCAGGCTTTCCAGTGCGTCTTGCGTCGGGGTCTTGTCGTACCCCTCGTGTTCCAGGGTGCTGCCGATCAGAATATGCCCGTCGCGACGGGGAATGGCGTAACGGCCCTTGGCCAGAACCATGCTCGACAGGAAGTCCGACGCGCACTTGTAGAGAATCATCTGGCCCTTGACCGGCTCGACCGGCAGCACCAGGCCAAGGGTCTTGAGCAGGTCGCCGCTCCAGGCGCCCGCGGTCAGCACCACCTGATCGCCATGGATCGGGCCCCGCGCACTCTCGACGCCGACGACTTTAGCGCCCTCACGAATGAACCCGCTGACCTCGCACTGCTCGTGAACGGTCACGTTGGGCAGCGCCAACAGTGCCGCCTTGAGGGACTTCACCAAGCGCGGATTACGGACGTTGGCCACATCCGCCATGTAAATCGCCCGGGAAAAACCTGTGCCCAACACCGGTACGGCATCGCGGGTGGCCGAGATATCCACAGGGCTCAGCGGACGACTTTCCCGTTTTGCCCAGGCCAGCGCTTCGGCTTCGTCTTCCAGGTCCAGCCAGTACAGACCCGTGGTGTGAACTTCAGGATCGACGCCGGTACTGGCGAACAGTTGCTCGGCCAGTTGTGGATAAAAGTCCTGGGACCAGTGGGCCAACGCCGTGACGGCCGAGCTGTAGCGCCACGGGTACAGCGGCGAAACAATACCGCCGCCGGCCCAGGACGATTCCCGGCCAAGGTCCGAGCGATCCAGCAGGACGACGCGCTCTACATGGGGCGCCAGATTAAACGCCGTCAGCAGGCCAATCACCCCGCCGCCGACAACCACCACTTGCTGTTGCTTGGCCATCATCTAATCCAACCATTAAGAAGACAGAAGGCGCAACGTGCGCCCGAAGTAGGTACTCAGCGCCCCCAGCAATCTTTGCTGGTCAACCCGTCTGCCGCGTTGCTCATGCCCATCACGCCCGTGTTGGTCAGCGTGAAATCGCCACACTTGTCGGTGGCCATGCTGGCCTCGGCTTTACGCACGGCGGTCAACAGGAAGGCCTGGTCAGTCAGGGTCGCGGTAATGCTGTAGAACTCGTTGCCCGCGCTCAGCCCCGGAGCGTTGGTGTACACCGAGTTTTTCGAATAGAACCGCTCAAGCGTCTGCGCCTGCTCGGACAGCAATCCGGCAATCTCGGTGCGGTGGGTTTTCTTCACGTACTCGGTCAGCAGCGGAGCGGATATGGTCAGCACAAGCCCGATGATCGCGATCACAATCATGATTTCGATCAGGGTAAAACCTTGGTTGAATCTACGCATTGCCTCAACTCTCACTTACTGTATTTGTCGCCACATGATTCGACGGCTGCCACCGGCCTGTTCAGCCTGGGAGGTCGTACCGTCGCTGGAATCGTTCTCGCTCTCGCCGGCCTCGCCGTCGAGTGCCGGGATTTCACCAATGAAGACCACCCCTTCGGAGGGCGTGTCGATGCTGTCGACCTGACCATCGCCATTGGTGTCGAGCATCTTACCGCTGAACGCATCGGATTCGCCCGGTTTGCCGCTGTCATAACGCCAACAAGGTGTCGATGAGGCCACACCTGCAAGGTTGAACATGACCCAGCCCTTCACCCGCCAGACCTGGAACTGGGCACCCTCGTAGCCCGCGGGCATGCCCCGCACTACCTTGCACTGCCAGAGCGAAGGTAAATCCGACGCGGATAACGTGCATGCGAAAGCGGCCAGGCCAAGCCCCAACCATCCGCGACGCCAGCCACGCCCAGGTTCAATATTTGGCATAGATACTCTCTACCACGCTACGCGAGTGGCCGGCCAAACCGATGGCGGTGACCCGGTACAGGGTGGCCGGGGTATTGAGCGGGACATTCACCGCCCCCTTACTGACACCGAGGTTCTGCACCCCGTAAAAGCCGCTGCCGGCGGTGATCCAGGTGACGCCCGAGGTCGAATTGAACCCGGCGCCGGTGACCGTCGAGGACTCGGCGGGCGGTGCGCAGTGGATGTGGTTCGCGCATACCGCCAGATGGTAGCCGTTGTGCTGCACCGCACTTTCGCCAATGCGCAATGCCGCTTCCGCCCCTTGGAATGACTGGTTGCGCAAGGTCACGCCAGCGGCCATTTTTTCCTGGAGCGTGGCGCTCTGCATCGACGCCAGGCCGATCATGGTCAGCAACAACAGAAACACCAGGCTCATGAGCAGCGCCATGCCACGCTGGGCGTTTGTCGCTAGGGGCGCAGACGGCATCGACATATCCTCTACATCAGCCGGTTGCGCAAGGCGGCAACCACATTGAACGTCTGATCGCGCACGCGATGCTGCGGGTCCGTCAGGGTCAGGCTGATCCGCACACTGCGGATCAGCGCCGGTTCGACGGGGTTTTGGCTGTAACGGGAAACCGCAATGTCAGTGGCACTGTCGGCAATGCCAAAGCTGACATCAAAAGCACTGACATTACTCACCAGCGCCGCCGTTCTGGTGCTCGTGGTCAGCAGAATCTCGCCATCTCGCCAGCGGTAATCCAGGCGTCGAATCGGCAATGCCAACTGCCCGGCGGCCGGGGCGTGACGTTGGGTGTAGGCCGTCGCACTGGTCCGGCAGTCTGACACCACGGTCCAGGTGGGCACACTGCCCTGGTCGCCGACATCCGACGTCACCAGGGTCAGTTGGCGCGCGGCGTTATCCCAGTGGATGGGCGTGGCGCGGTTGGCCGCGAAGTCGCCGGCGGCACTGGCATCAACGATGGTCTCCAGGCAGCCGAACATACCAACCATGCGGATTTCCTGAATCATCTTGCTCAGGACAAAACGCGCATCTTCCTGCATCCCGGCAGACGCGCTCTGGCTGAGGTAGGTGTTTTTTGCCGAGATGAAGACCTGTGCCACCCCCAGCACTAAAGTCAGGCTGATCGCCAGAGCGACCATCAACTCGATCAGGCTGAATCCACGGCACGAGCCCTTCATGGCGCGCCCACCGGGTCAGTGGTCGCGCGGCTGCTCAACACAAAGCTGCGGCGCTCGTCCGGGGTGCCGGCGGCACGGGAGTCATCCCAGGAGATGGTGATGGTATACACCCGCTGGTTCAGGCTGATGCTGCCCGTCGCGGTCGGACCGCCAAAGGCGGTGATGTTGCGGGTGAAGTCATGCAGGTCCTGATCCCGGGCGAGCGCCAGATTGCCCGCCGTCGGTGGTGTGATGCTGTAGTCGGCCCCTGAGTTGGCGCGAATCCGGTCCATCATGTCGTAGGCAATGAAACTGGCCTGGCTGGTCATCAGCGAGCTGTCGGTGTACTTGAGCGCCTTGAGCTGAATCGCTGCCGCCCCCAATAGCCCGACGGCCAGTATCACCAGCGCTACCAACACTTCGATCAGTGTCATCCCGTCCTGTGCACGCAGCCTCTTCATCCGCAGCTTCCACCCACGACAATCCGTCCGTTCAAACACACGCTCAGCGTCCGGCTCGAGCGCCCCGATACGTAATGGATAACCACCGCCTCATCCACCCCCGACAGCCCGCCCATGTCGTCGAAGTCGATACGGGCCACTCCCGAGGTTAGTGTCAGAGTCGCTGCGCTGCTCATCGCCGGAACAACCCGCAATACATTCGCCGGCATGCCTGTGCTGTCGTACACCGCCAGCTCCGCGGTCCAATCGTTCCCGCCCGTGGCTGGCTGAACCCACGTATGGCGTGAACGGTTGATCGCCTCCAACCGGGCGTAGTTGAGCGCCCGCTGCAAAGCGCCGACCTCGGTATCGGCCCGGGTGTTCTGCACCACGCGAGTCAACGCAGGGGCGGCCAGGGTGATCACGCTCATTAGAACGGCGAAGGTCACCAGCAACTCGATCAACGTGAAACCTTTTGTACGACGATTCATCGCGCCCCTTCGCTGTCAGCGGCTACACCTAGCGGACGCCCCGAACGTTTGTCCGGGAGCGCTCGCGGCCCACCCACACGAACTCCAGGGAAGGAGACTTTATGTGTCAGAAAGGCTTCGGCCTGATCGAACTGCTTATGGGACTGGCAATCGCCACGATCGTTCTGCAACTCGTCAGCCCGGCATTCAGTGAGTTAACCGAATCAATACGTCGGGAGAGTGCCGCGCAGTCACTTGCCAGTGGCCTGCGTAACGCCCGCACCGAGGCGCTGATGCGTAATCAGGCGGTGGTCGTGCATGGCTTGAACGATGACTGGGGACAAGGTTGGCGGGTGATTCTGGACATCAGCGGCCTGGGCCATCAGGACAACAGCAACCCGCTGTTGCTGCAGCGCCAGACCGGCACGCCGCTGCCGATCGTCGGCAATCAAACCGTGAAGCACTTTGTGCGCTTCAGCAGCCTGGGCGAGCCACTCTCGCACAATGGCGGGTTTCAAATCGGGACCTTGCACATCTGCGCGACCGGCAAACCGGTCAGCCACCATCAGGTGGTGCTGTCCAGAAGCGGTCGCGTCAGCTTGCGCAGCGACAAGGCCGAGCAAGCCTTGTGTACGAGGGATACAGCGTCAAAGCAGAGAGCGAACCCGTAGTTCCTTGGGCATGGAGAACGTGATGTTCTCCTCGCGACCGGCCAGTTCATCGGCACCGGTGGCTCCCCAGGCATGCAACTGCTCGATCACGCCGCGCACCAGGACTTCCGGTGCCGAAGCGCCGGCCGTGATACCAATACGCTCGACACCATCAAACCAGCTGCGCTGCATGTCTTCGGCGCCATCGATCAGGTACGCCGGAGTGGCCATGCGCTCGGCAAGTTCACGCAGGCGGTTGGAGTTGGAACTGTTCGGACTGCCCACCACCAGTACCACATCGCATTCGTCGGCCAGTTGCTTGACCGCATCCTGGCGGTTTTGCGTGGCGTAGCAGATGTCGTCCTTGCGTGGACCACCAATGGCCGGGAAGCGCGTGCGCAAGGCATCGATCACACGGCTGGTGTCGTCCATCGACAAGGTCGTCTGGGTGACGAAGGCGAGCTTCTCCGGGTTGCGCACCTGCAGGGCGGCCACGTCGTTTTCGTCTTCGACCAGATAGATCGCACCACCATTGCCGGCGTCGTACTGGCCCATGGTGCCTTCCACTTCCGGATGTCCGGCATGGCCGATCAGGATGCATTCGCGGCCGTCGCGGCTGTAGCGCGCCACTTCGATATGCACCTTGGTGACCAATGGGCACGTTGCATCGAACACCTTCAGGCCACGGCCTGCGGCTTCGCTGCGAACGGCCTGGGAAACGCCGTGGGCACTGAAAATCACGATGACGTCGTCCGGCACCTGATCCAGTTCCTCGACGAAAATCGCCCCACGGGCGCGTAGGTCTTCCACGACGAATTTGTTGTGGACCACTTCGTGACGCACATAGATCGGCGGCCCGAAGACTTCCAGGGCGCGGTTGACGATTTCGATCGCCCGGTCCACACCGGCGCAGAAGCCACGGGGGTTGGCGAGTTTGATTTGCATGCTGTGCCTCGTGTCTTGCCCTGTAGGAGCGAGCTTGCTCGCGAAAAACTCAAAGACACCGCGTTTATCCAGGATATACGCGTCATCGTTAACGATCATCGCGAGCAAGCTCGCTCCTACAAAAGGCCGGCTTAGTCGGTTAGAGCGCCTTGACGTCGATGATCTCAACGTCAAAGGTCAAGGTCTTGCCGGACAACGGGTGGTTGAAGTCGATGGTCACTTGCGCGTCATCGAACTCCTTCACCACACCTGGCAGCTCGGTGTTCGCCGCATCGTTGAAGATCACCAGCAAGCCCGGGGACAGCTCCATGTCCTGGAACTGCGAACGCGGGATGATCTGTACGTTTTGCGGGTTGGGCTGGCCAAAGGCGTTTTCCGGCCCGATGGTCAGTGTACGCTTGTCGCCGGCCTTGAAGCCGAACAGCGCCGCTTCGAAACCTGGCAACAGGTTGCCATCACCGACCTTGAAGGTCGCCGGGGCCTTGTCGAAGGTGCTGTCGACCGTGTCGCCGTTCTCCAGGCGCAATGCAAAGTGCAATGTGACTTCCGTGTTCTGACCGATGCGTTGCTCAGCCAATACCTGTTCAGTCATGAACGGTTTCTCCGGTTTTCTTGCTTTTGAACATATCCAGCGCGAGCATCACCGCGCCGACACTGATGGCGCTGTCGGCAAAGTTGAACGCCGGGAAATACCAGCGGTTCTGCCAATGCACCAGAATGAAGTCGATCACATGGCCCAGGGCAATGCGGTCGTAAAGATTACCCAGCGCGCCACCCAGCACCAGTGCCAGGGCGACGGCCAGCCAGGTCTCATTGCGCCCCAGGCGCTTGAGCCAGACCACCAGCACCGCACTGACCCCGATGGCGATCAGGGCGAACAACCAGCGCTGCCAGCCAGAGCTGTCAGCCAGGAAGCTGAAGGCCGCGCCCGTGTTGTAGGCCAGGGTCCAGCTGAAGTAATCGGGGATCACCACGATTTGCTGGTACAGGGTCAGCGAGCTTTCGAAGTAGAACTTGCTGGCCTGGTCGATGACCAGGACCAGCAGGCTCAACCAAAGCCAGCCCAGTCGTCCGAAACGACCCGCTGCATTAGGCATAGTGACGAACCTCGCCAGCGCCGCTGATGTTGTCGACGCAACGACCGCAGATTTCCGGATGCTCAGGGTTCACGCCGACGTCTTCACGGCAGTGCCAGCAACGGGCGCACTTGGCATGGCTCGACTTGACCACTTTGAGCTTGAGGCCGCTGACTTCGGTGACCACTGCGTCGGCCGGCGCCTGCACGAACGGTGCAACACTGGCGGTGGAGGTGATCAGGACGAAGCGCAGTTCGTTGCTCAGCTTGGCCAGGTCGTCGCTCAGTGCGTCTTCGGCAAACAGCGTCACTTCGGCTTGCAGGTTGCCACCGACGGCCTTGGCCGCACGCTGGATTTCCATTTCCTTGTTGACCGCGACCTTGACCGCCATGATCCGGTCCCAGTACGCGCGACCCAACTCGAAGCCTTCCGGCAGTTCGGTCAGACCTTCGTACCAGGTATTGAGCATCACCGATTCGTTGCGCTCGCCTGGCAGGTACTGCCACAGCTCGTCGGCGGTGAAGGCCAGGATCGGCGCGATCCAGCGCACCAGCGCCTCGGAGATGTGGAACAGCGCGGTTTGCGCCGAACGACGGGCCTTGCTGTTGGCGCCCGTGGTGTACTGGCGGTCCTTGATGATGTCCAGGTAGAAACCGCCCAGCTCCTGCACACAGAAGTTGTGCACCTTGGAGTAGACGTTCCAGAAGCGGTACTCGCCATAATGCTCTTGCAGCTCGCGTTGCAGCAGCAAGGTACGGTCCACGGCCCAACGGTCCAGCGCGAGCATTTCTTCTGCCGGCAGGATGTCGGTGGCCGGGTTGAAACCGGTCAGGTTGGACAGCAGGAAGCGCGCGGTGTTACGGATACGCCGGTAGGCGTCCGCACTGCGTTGCAGGATCTGGTCGGAAACCGCTATTTCGCCCGAGTAGTCGGTGGACGCGACCCACAGGCGCATGATGTCGGCGCCCAGGGTGTCGTTGACCTTTTGCGGCGCGATGACGTTGCCCAGGGACTTGGACATCTTGCGGCCCGCTTCGTCGACGGTGAAACCGTGGGTCAGCAGCTCGCGGTACGGCGCGTGGTTATCGATGGCGCAACCGGTCAGCAAGGACGAGTGGAACCAGCCACGGTGCTGGTCCGAACCTTCCAGGTACAGGTCGGCACGCGGGCCGGCTTCATGGCCCATCGGGTGCGAACCGCGCAGGACGTGCCAGTGCGTGGTGCCCGAGTCGAACCAGACGTCCAGGGTGTCGCTGATCTTGTCGTACTGTGGCGCTTCATCGCCCAGCAGCTCGGCGGCGTCCATCTTGAACCAGGCTTCGATGCCTTCGGCTTCGACACGCTTGGCCACTTCTTCCATCAGCTCGACGGTGCGCGGGTGCAGCTCGCCGCTTTCCTTGTTCAGGAAGAACGGGATCGGCACGCCCCAGTTGCGTTGACGGGAGATGCACCAGTCCGGACGGTTGGCGATCATCGAGTGCAGGCGCGCCTGGCCCCAGGCCGGCACGAACTGGGTGTCTTCGATGGCTTTGATCGCACGTTTGCGCAGGGTGTCGCCCTCGACAGGCTCTTTGTCCATGCCGATGAACCACTGCGCGGTGGCGCGGTAGACCAGCGGGCTCTTGTGGCGCCAGCAGTGCATGTAGCTGTGTTCGATGATGCTGGTGTGCAGCAGCGCGCCGACTTCCGACAGCTTGTCGACGATGGCCGGGTTGGCTTTCCAGATGAACTGGCCACCGAAGAACGCAAGCGTAGGCACGTAAACGCCGTTGCTTTGCACCGGGTTCAGGATGTCATCGTTGACCATGCCATAGTGCTTGCAGGTCACGAAGTCGTCGACGCCATAGGCGGGCGCGGAGTGAACCACGCCAGTGCCGGCGCCCAGCTCAACGTACTCGGCCAGGTAAACCGGCGACAGGCGGTCGTAGAACGGGTGACGGAAATTGATCAGTTCCAGCGCCGCACCGGTGGCGGTGGCGATGACCGAACCTTCCAGGTTGTAGCGCGCCAGGCAGGACTCGACCAGCTCTTCAGCCAGCACCAGCAGCTTGTCGCCGACGTCGACCAGGGCGTAGTTGAACTCGGGGTGAACGTTCAGCGCCTGGTTGGCCGGGATGGTCCACGGGGTGGTGGTCCAGATCACGATCGAAGCCGGCTTGCCCAGGGACGGCAGGCCGAACGCGGCCGCCAGCTTGGCTTCATCGGCGATAGGGAACGCGACGTCGATGGTCGAGGACTTCTTGTTCTCGTACTCGACTTCCGCTTCCGCCAGGGCCGAACCGCAGTCGAAGCACCAGTTCACAGGCTTGAGGCCCTTGAACACAAAACCACCCTTGACGATTTCAGCCAGGGCACGGATTTCACCGGCCTCGTTCTTGAAATCCATGGTCTTGTACGGGTTGGCGAAGTCGCCCAGCACACCCAGGCGGATGAACTCGGACTTCTGGCCTTCGATCTGCTCGGTGGCGTAGGTACGGCACAGCTCACGGGTTTTATCCGCGGTGAGGTTCTTGCCGTGGGTCACTTCGACCTTGTGCTCGATCGGCAGGCCGTGGCAGTCCCAGCCCGGAACATAAGGCGCGTCGAAACCCGACAGGGTTTTCGAGCGGATGATCATGTCCTTGAGGATCTTGTTGAGCGCGTGACCGATATGAATGGTGCCGTTGGCGTACGGAGGACCGTCGTGCAGAACGAACTTTGGACGATCCTTACCAATCTCACGCAACTTCTGGTACAGGCCAATGCTGTCCCAGCGCTGCAGAATCTGCGGTTCGCGCTGAGGCAGGCCGGCCTTCATTGGGAAGGCGGTGTCCGGAAGGTTTAGCGTGGCTTTATAGTCGGTCATTTAAGGCTCTTCATTAGCGATGGGCGCTAGGTGCGGCATAGGCACGGGCGGCGGCGACATCCGCATTGATCGCCGTCTTAAGCGCCTCCAGAGAGGCGAAACGCTGCTCTTCACGCAGCTTTTGGTGGAAAACCACCGTCAAACGCCGGTCATACAGATCGCCGGCAAAATCTAGAACATGAATTTCCAGGTGGGCTTTGCCATCACCTGCGACCGTTGGCCGAACGCCGATATTGGCGACACCCGGCCAGGTCTTGCCGTCGATGTCGACGCTGACCAGGTAGACCCCGGACAGTGGCACACGACGACGCTTGAGTTGCACATTGGCCGTCGGCGTACCCAGTTGGCGCGCCAGCTTCTGCCCATGCAAGACCCGCCCGGCAATCCGGAACGGACGACCGAGCAAGCGCTCGGCCAAGGCGAAATCAGCGGCCGCCAGGGCATTACGCACCTGGGTACTGCTGACACGCAAACCCTCGAGTTCAACCGTCTGCGCGGCTTCAACCGTAAACCCGTGAACCTTCCCGGCCTGCTGCAGGAAATCGAAATCCCCTACCCGGTCACAGCCGAAACGGAAGTCGTCACCGACCTCAAGATGCTGCACGCCCAGGCCGTCGACCAGGATGGTCTCGACGAACCCGGCGGCGCTGAGCTTGCTCAACCGCTGGTTGAACGCCAGGCACAACACCCGGTCGACGCCTTCGTCAGCCAGCAACTGCAACTTGTCACGCAAGCGTGCCAGGCGGGCGGGCGCGGTGTCGGGCGCAAAGAACTCACGCGGCTGCGGCTCGAAAATCACCACGCAGCTGGGCACGCCCAACTCAAGCGCACGTTCGCGCAGCCGGCCCAGGATAGCCTGGTGGCCACGGTGAACACCGTCAAAGTTGCCAATAGTGGCGACGCAGCCCCGATGCTGGGGGCGCAGATTGTGGAGGCCTCGAACCAGCTGCATAACGCGCTTCTTGCTCATAAAGTGGTCGATTATAACCACACCCGGCGGCCGACGACAGGCAACACCGTAACCCAAAGTGATCGAACCGACAAAACCGCCACTTGAGCCGCCATTATTGAGCCAATGTCCTTAGCTCAACACCTTGCGATTGAAGTCCCGCAGGCGGAAACCCAACAGCGCCAGCATGCCGAAATACGCGACCACGCCGGCAACCACCAATGCCCCCAGGCGCAGGAAACGCTCCAGCATGCCGCCCTCGCCCCAGGAGGGCATGAAATACATCAGCCCCAGCAGCACCGCCGACATCACGCCCACGGCCAGCACCAGCTTGAGGCTGAACTTCCCCCAGCCCGGTTGCGGTTGATACATCTTCTGCTTGCGCAGTTGATAGAACAACAATCCCGCATTGAGGCAGGCGCCGAGACTGATGGCCAGCGCCAGGCCTGCGTGCTTCAGAGAACCGATCAGGGCCAGGTTGAACAACTGGGTGACCACCAGGGTGAAAATCGCGATTTTTACCGGCGTGCGGATGTTCTGTTGCGCATAAAAGCCCGGCGCCAGCACCTTGATCAGGATAATTGCGAGCAACCCCACCGAATAGGCCACCAGCGCGCGCTGAGTCATGGCGGCATCAAAGGCGCTGAACTGACCGTACTGGAACAGCGAAACGGTCAGCGGCTCGGCCAGGATCCCCAGCGCCAGGGCGCACGGCAATACCAGCACACAACACAGGCGCAGGCCCCAGTCGAGGATGCGCGAGTACTCGTGACGGTCCTTGTTGGCGTAGGTCTTGGCCAGGGTCGGCAGCAGAATGGTCCCCAGCGCCACCCCCAGCACACCGGATGGCAACTCCATCAAGCGATCGGCGTAGTACATCCAGGACACCGACCCCGCCACCAGGAACGAGGCAAAAATAGTATTGATGATCAATGAAATCTGACTGACCGAAACCCCGAGGATCGCCGGCAGCATTTGCTTCATGACCCGCCAGACGCCGCTGTCGCGCAGATTCAGGCGCGGCAGCACCAACATGCCGATTTTTTTCAGGTGCGGCAGCTGATAGAGCAACTGAGCCAGGCCACCGGCCAGTACCGCCCATCCGAGGGCCATGACCGGCGGATCGAAGTACGGCGTCAGGAACAGCGAAAAGATGATCATGGCGACGTTGAGCAGCGTCGGCACGAAGGCCGGTACCGAAAAACGGTTCCAGGTGTTGAGGATGGCCCCGGCCAGCGAGGACAGCGAGATCAGCAATATATAGGGAAACGTCACTCGCAACAGACTGGTGGTCAGCTCGAATTTTTCCGGAGTATCAACAAAACCGGGGGCTGTAGCCCAAATCACCCAAGGCGCGGCAACTATCCCAAGCACCGTGACCAGCGCCAGCACCAGTGTCAGCAAACCGGAAACGTAAGCAACGAAAGTCCGCGTCGCCTCCTCGCCTTGCTGGCTTTTGTACTCCGCCAGGATCGGTACGAACGCCTGGGAAAAAGCCCCCTCGGCAAAGATCCGCCGCAGCAGGTTGGGCAGCTTGAAGGCAATGAAAAAGGCGTCCGTGGCCATGCCGGCGCCGAATATACGGGCGATGAGGGTGTCACGGACAAACCCCAGGACCCGGGAAATCATCGTGATGGAGCTGACGGCAGCCAAGGATTTGAGCAGGTTCATTGAAGAGTTTTGTGCCTGTCGATAAACAGCAGGCGAACAATGCGCCTACTTATGCGATACTCCGCGCCGCAACAGCACAGAGCCAAAGCTCGCGAGTTTACAGGTCGTACGCCGGAATGAAATATCCCGGTGATTTATACCTACCACTTAGCGGAACGTCTCAACCGCCCTTGACAAGACTTCAACTCATCGGCATGATTCGCGGCCTATTTTGTTTGCTATTTCCCAAAAAGTCTTTCGAGGAGCTCGACGGTGGCCAACACACCTTCCGCCAAAAAACGTGCAAAACAGGCTGAGAAGCGTCGCAGCCACAACGCCAGCCTGCGTTCCATGGTTCGTACCTACATCAAGAATGTAGTTAAAGCCATCGACGCAAAAGACGCTGCTAAAGCGCAAGCCGCTTACGTTCTGGCCGTGCCTGTTATCGACCGTATGGCCGATAAAGGCATCATCCACAAGAACAAAGCCGCTCGCCATAAGAGCCGCCTGAATGGCCACGTCAAGGCCCTGAACGTTGCCGCTGCTGCCTAAGCGACACGCTCATTAAAAAACCGACCTCCGGGTCGGTTTTTTATTGCCTGCGATTCAGTGATCACAGCGCAAAAAAAATGTGGGGGCGAGCCTGGCCGCCCCCACATCAGGATCTTCGCTGACTTACTGAGCGTGCGCCCAAGGCAAAATCGGGATCGCCGTCACCGCATTCTGAGGACTGCCCTCGATCAAACGATCGCTGTAGACCAGATACACCAGGGTATTGCGCTTCTTGTCGAGGAAGCGCACCACCTGCATGGTCTTGAACACCAGGGAGGTACGCTCCTTGAACACCTCATCACCATCCTTGAGCTCACCCTTGAAGCTGATCGGCCCAACCTGGCGACAGGCGATAGACGCCTCGGCCCGGTCTTCCGCCAGCCCCAGCCCACCCTTCACCCCACCCGTCTTGGCGCGAGACAGGTAGCAGGTCACGCCATCCACCTTCGGATCATCGAACGCCTCGACGACGATACGGTCGTTTGGCCCGACAAACTTGAATACCGTCGACACCTGGCCAATTTCCTCCGCCGATGCCAGCAGTGGCATCGCCAGCAACAACCCCAGCAATCCTTTCGCCATGTGCATACGCATTTTCCTTAAACCAGAATCAGGTTATCGCGGTGAACCAGTTCAGGTTCCGCCATATACCCCAACAGTCCGACAATCGACTCGGACGACTGACCGATGATTTTTTGCGCCTCAAGCGCGCTGTAGTTGGCCAGGCCACGGGCAATCTCACGACCATCCGGCGCCACGCAAACCACCATCTCACCCCGACGAAAGCTACCCTGGACCAACTTTACGCCGACCGGCAGCAGGCTCTTGTTGCCCTGGGACAATGCCGCCACCGCCCCCTCGTCCAGCACCAGCGTGCCACGGGTCTGCAGATGCCCGGCCAGCCACTGCTTGCGCGCAGCCAGCATGCCGCGCTCAGGCGACAGCAAGGTACCAATGCGCTCACCCGCCCTCAGGCGATCGAGCACCCGCTCCAGGCGCCCACCCACGATGATGGTATGAGCCCCGGAACGCGCCGCCAGACGCGCCGCACGCAACTTGGTCTGCATGCCGCCACGCCCCAATGCGCCACCCGTACCGCCAGCCACCGCATCCAGCGCCGGATCATCGGCACGCGCCTCGTAAATCAGCTTGGCATCCGGATTGTTGCGCGGATCAGCGTCGAACATGCCGTCACGATCGGTGAGAATCACCAACAGATCAGCCTCGACCAGGTTGGCCACCAGCGCCGCCAGCGTGTCGTTGTCACCGAAACGAATTTCGTCAGTGACCACCGTATCGTTCTCGTTGATCACCGGAATGACCTTGAGCTCGACCAGCGCACGCAGGGTGCTACGCGCATTGAGGTAACGCTTGCGGTCGGACAAGTCGTCATGAGTCAGGAGAATCTGCGCCGTGTGCCGGCCATGCTCGGCAAAGCTCGATTCCCAGGCCTGCACCAACCCCATCTGTCCGATGGCGGCAGCCGCCTGCAGCTCATGCATCGCACTGGGTCGTGCGGTCCAGCCAAGGCGACTCATGCCCGCCGCCACCGCCCCGGAGGACACCAGCACCAGCTCGACACCCGCCTCATGCAGCGCAACCATTTGCTCAACCCAGACGCCCATTGCCGCGCGATCCAGACCCTTGCCGTCAGCCGTCAGCAAAGCGCTGCCGATCTTCACGACCCAACGCTGCGCACCTGTCACCTTGCTCCGCATGATCTTCAACCTTAGCTTGAGGACAGCACGACCCAGCGCTGCCCATAACGTTATTCGTGACTACCGATTTCCAGATACTAAAACGCCGCTCCAGGGAGCGGCGCTTAAGTTTATCGCAACGAATCAATCACGCACGTAAATGATTTCCGGACCATCTTCATCATCCACATCTTCTTCGTCCCAGTCATCGTCGCCGATGTCATGGACCGACTTCACGCCGCTGCGGCGCAGGGCACGCTGATCATCCAGCGCCTGCAACTGGGCCCGCGCTTCATCTTCGATGCGCTGGTCGAGGTCAGCCAACTCTTCCTTGTAGACAGGATCATTGGCCAGGCGATCAGCACGATCTTCCAGGTAACGCATGATGTCATGGCACAGACGCTCGGTGCCGTCTTTAGCGATAGCCGAGATCACGTAGACCGGACCGGTCCACTCCAGACGATCAACGATCTCCTTGACCCGCTCTTCGTGTTCTTCCTCGAGGATCTGGTCGCACTTGTTCAGCACCAGCCAGCGATCACGCTCAGCCAGGGACGGACTGAACTTGGTCAGCTCGCTGACGATCACTTCAGCCGCATCTGGAGCACTAGTATCATCCAGCGGCGCCATGTCGACGAGGTGCAACAACAGACGGGTACGCGACAAGTGCTTGAGGAAGCGAATCCCCAGGCCCGCGCCGTCGGAAGCCCCTTCGATCAGACCTGGAATGTCGGCGACCACAAAGCTCTTCCAGCGGTCGACACTGACCACGCCCAGGTTTGGCACCAGGGTGGTGAACGGGTAATCAGCCACTTTCGGCTTAGCGGCAGAAACCGAACGGATAAAGGTACTTTTACCGGCGTTCGGCAAGCCCAGCAGACCGACGTCGGCCAACACCTTCATTTCCAGCTTGAGGTCACGCTGCTCGCCCGGCTTGCCTGGTGTAGTCTGGCGCGGCGCGCGGTTGGTACTGGACTTGAATCGGGTGTTACCCAGACCGTGCCAGCCACCATGCGCCACCAACAGACGCTGACCCGCCTTGGTCAGGTCGCCAATGACTTCCTGGGTCGCCGAGTCAATCACCGTGGTGCCGACCGGAACCCGCAACACCAGCTCCTCACCCTTCTTGCCGGTGCAGTCGGTGCTGCCGCCGTTCGAGCCACGCTCGGCATCGAAGTGCCGGGTGTAACGGTAGTCGACCAAGGTGTTGAGGTTTTCGTCGGCGATCATGTAGACCGAACCGCCGTCACCCCCATCACCACCGTTAGGACCACCGTTTTCGATGAATTTTTCGCGACGGAAACTCATGCAGCCATTGCCGCCGTCGCCAGCTTTTACTCGAATCGATACTTCATCAACGAACTTCATAACAAAACGCCTCTCGCCATACGGACGAGCCGAAAAATACTAAGACATAAGACTCTTGCAAAAATGAGCGCAGCGACCTCAATCAACGACCGCAAATCCAGCGCTGGAGCCCATCACAAACAGCTTTGCAAGAGACTCACCCCACAAACGAAAAAGCCCCGTCGCAAGACAGGGCTTTTCCAGCAACTACGTAATTATGCCGCGACGACTGGAGTCTTCGGGACAATGCTCACGTAACGGCGGTTGAAAGCGCCTTTTACTTCGAACTTGATCACGCCGTCGATTTTCGCGAACAGAGTGTGATCTTTACCCATGCCAACGCCGTAGCCAGCGTGGAATTGGGTGCCGCGCTGACGCACGATGATGTTGCCCGGGATGATAACCTGGCCGCCATACATCTTCACGCCAAGGCGTTTGGCTTCTGAGTCGCGACCGTTACGGGTACTACCACCAGCTTTTTTGTGTGCCATGAGTTCAATTCTCCTAGTGAGGAATTAGGCTGAAATTAAGCCTGAATACCGGTGATTTTGATCTCGGTGTACCACTGGCGGTGGCCCATACGCTTCATGTGGTGCTTACGGCGACGGAACTTGATGATGCGGACTTTATCGTGACGACCTTGGGAGATCACTTCAGCCACAACGGTAGCGCCAG
This sequence comes from Pseudomonas sp. Irchel s3h17, assembly GCF_900187505.1. Taxonomy (GTDB): domain Bacteria; phylum Pseudomonadota; class Gammaproteobacteria; order Pseudomonadales; family Pseudomonadaceae; genus Aquipseudomonas. The sequence continues at coordinate 207,394 of NZ_FYDL01000010.1, read as the reverse complement.
CAACAACTGGAGCGCCGATATTCACGTCGTCGCCATTGGCAACCAACAGAACGCGATCAAAAGTAACGGATTCGCCGGTAGCGATTTCCAGTTTTTCGATCTTCAGGTATTCACCTGGAGCAACTTTGTACTGCTTGCCACCAGTAACGATTACTGCATAAGACATGGTATTTCTCCGATAATCCTGCTCACCCAGCTCTTTATAAGAAGAGGTATTGGCTGGCATGGCTGCATAAGGCTGGAAGGCCCGATTGCAATTGCGTAAGGCAGGTGCTGCCCAGGAAGTTCAGGGTGCGCGATTGTACGCAAGGCGCAAGCACCTTGCAAGGGGCCCTCAGACGCTTTGAAAGCGTCGCGAGCGAAGGGAAGACAAGGAAAAAGCAGGCGAGGAAGCGGAGTTTACGAGTTGTAAATGAGCATTCCGAGCCTGCTTTTGACGTAGGATTACCGAGTGCAGCAGCTTTCATGGCGTCTGACCGCGCCTTGACACCTGCTGGCGTGGGTCCTAGCATGCCGCGCAACCCTTCTGGAGCAACTGTCGCTGATGCAACCCCAAGCTTTCTACCGCGCGGTGGCGGACGATTTTAACGCCGTCGACGGCATCATCAAGAAGCAGCTGACTTCCCGAGTGCCGCTGGTATCGAAAATCGGCGACTACATCACCTCGGCTGGCGGTAAACGCCTGCGTCCTCTATTAGTGCTGCTGTGCGGCAAGGCCCTGGGTCGCGAAGGCGACGACATGCGCCTGCTGGCGGCCACTATCGAGTTCCTGCACACCGCCACCCTGTTGCATGACGACGTGGTCGACATGTCCGGCATGCGCCGTGGACGCTCGACCGCCAACGCCATGTGGGGCAACGCGCCAAGCGTGCTGGTCGGTGATTTCCTGTACTCGCGCTCGTTCGAGATGATGGTCGAACTGGGCTCGATGCCGGTGATGAAGATCCTCTCGCAAGCCACGCGGATCATCGCCGAAGGCGAAGTGCTGCAGCTGTCCAAGGTGCGCGATGCCAGCACCACCGAAGAAACCTACATGGAAGTCATCCGCGGCAAAACCGCGATGCTCTTCGAGGCCTCGACCCACAGTGCTGCCGCCCTCGCGGGCGCGACAGTGGAACAGAGCGAAGCCTTGCGCACCTTCGGCGACCACCTGGGCGTAGCCTTCCAACTGGTCGACGACCTGCTCGACTACCGTGGCGATGCAGAAACCCTGGGCAAGAATGTCGGCGACGACCTGGCCGAAGGCAAGCCGACCCTGCCACTGATCTACACCATGCGCGAAGGCACGCCGGAACAGGCGGCACTGGTGCGCCAGGCGATCCAGAAAGGCGGCATCGAAGACCTGGAAAGCATCCGTGCTGCCGTGGAGGCTTCGGGCTCGCTGGACTACACCGCGCAACTGGCCCGCGACTATGTGGCCCGGGCGATTACCTGCCTCGAAACACTGCCTGCCAGTGAATACCGCGATGCATTGGTCGAATTGAGCGAGTTTGCGGTCGCCCGTACGCACTAAAAGCGGTCCCTTGTGGGGGCGGCGCTCCGACGAAGGCGGTGTGCCATTCAACGATGATGTTGGATGTTATGACCCCTTCGCGAGCAACCCCGCTCCCACAGGTCATCACCGTCGTGCCCTCTCCCGTGTAAAACCCTATACAATGTGCGCTTTTAGCGATCCTGAATCCAAGGAGCCTTAGTGAGCACGTTGCCACCCTGCCCAAAATGCAATTCCGAATACACCTACGAAGACGGCGCCCAGCTGATCTGCCCTGAGTGCGCCCACGAGTGGTCCGCCAATGGCGAAGCCGAAGCCGCGTCCGATGAAACCGTGAAAAAGGATTCGGTCGGCAATGTCCTGCAAGATGGCGACACCATCACCGTGATCAAGGACCTCAAGGTCAAAGGCACCTCGTTGGTGGTCAAGGTTGGCACCAAGGTCAAGAACATCCGCCTGTGCGATGGCGACCACGACATCGACTGCAAGATCGACGGCATTGGCCCGATGAAACTCAAGTCCGAGTTCGTCAGAAAGGTCTGAGCCCGCTGCATACCCTCCCGCGCCCCGCGTGGGAGGGTGCATTCCCCGCCCCCGTCCCGCCCAGTAGCAAAACGCCAGCCGTTTTGATCTTCAGCAATTCCCACGCAAAAAACAGCACAAACCGCCAATAGGCACTTGCTATTAATTGAATAAGAATTATTCTCATCAAACCATTAACAAGGAGATGAGCATCATGACTTACTTGATCGATGCCTGGCTGGACCGCCCGCACCCTTACCTCAGGATCCTGCATCGGGAGACTGGGGAAGTCTGCGCGGTACTTGAAGAAGAAGCCTTGAACGAGCTACAGGACCAGGGTGATCTGGACGTCAACGGCCTGAGTTCCAGCGAGCCGGTGGTACTCAAGGAACTGGTGCGCAATCTGTTCCTGTTTTGCTATGCCCGGGCGTTGCGCCCGACAAATGAGCTGAACAACAAGCTCGAGATATGAAGGCTGTATGCAAAATGTCGGAGCGAACCCTGTGGGAGCGGGCTTGCTCGCGAAAACGATCTGGCATCCAACATTGATGCTGCCTGACCTTCCGTCTTCGCGAGCAAGCCCGCTCCTACATTATCGAGCCCGCTCCACACTCAGGTCTTACAGAACGTCCAGCAGCTCGACGTCGAATACCAGAACGCTGTGCGGCGGGATGCTGCCAACGCCTTGAGCGCCGTAAGCCAGTTCGCTCGGCACGTACAGGCGCCATTTGCTACCGGCGTTCATCAGTTGCAGGGCTTCGGTCCAGCCAGCGATCACGCCGCCAACCGGGAACTCTGCAGGCTGGCCACGCTCGTAGGAGCTGTCGAACACAGTGCCGTCGATCAGGGTGCCGTGGTAGTGAGTACGCACGGTGTCTTCACGGGATGGCTTGGCGCCCTCACCGGCAGTCAGCACTTCGAATTGCAGGCCGGAAGCCAGGGTGGTGATGCCATCACGTGTGGCGTTTTCAGCCAGGAATGCCAGGCCAGCACCGGCCGCGGCTTCAGCCTTGGCAGCCGCTTCGGCTTGCATGACTTCACGGATAACCTTGAAGCTGGCCGACATGGCTTCCTGGCCAACACGGCTTTCCTTACCGGCGAATGCGTCGGTCAGACCGGCCAGGATCGCGTCCAGGTTAACGCCCGGTGGCGGGTTGTCGCGCAGCTGGTCGCCCAACTGACGGCCAATGCCGTAGCTGACGCGGGTTTCGTCGGTGGACAGATTTACTTCGGACATGACACTGCTCCGCTGTGCGGACGGCCCGAGACATCGCCGTGCGAGCACAGCGCATCCCGGAGCGCCCGGAACCAAAAGGGCGAGCAGACTAGCACAGATGCGATTGCCGTGATCAGGGGGGAAGCCCTGTCAGGCCACCCCCTACATACCCGGCCCAACGCCTAGAGCGGCACCTTCAGGCTCTCTTCCCCGCTGGAGCCCAGGCCGCACATCTCGTCATGCACCGAGGTATGGACCAGGTTGAACGGCAGGTCGGGAAAGGCGTGCAGCACCTCCCGCGCATGCTCCACCGAACGCAGGTGCATCACCTGGCCGTGTCGGTCTTCGACCACGTGAGCCGCTCCGTGCATTCGGGCTTCAAGCACGTAGATCCCGCCTTCCATGGAGATCAGGTTCAGCTCATCGACCTTCCGGGCGATGGCATAGGCGTTCAACTCCTGCAGATTCATGAGTGCACCCCGCGCAATGGCGACCCCGAGCCCTTACAGGGATATTCCCCGGCGCCGCAAAGCACAAGCCAGAAACGCCACCGCCCGTCCGTTTCTCAACGGCCGGGCGGCAAGGTGCTGCACAGGAGCGAACAATCAGTGCTTGGTCAGCTTGTCCAGATAACCCATGGCGAACGCGGAAATCACGAACGTCATATGGATGATCACGTACCACTTCAGGTGCTCGGGATCGACGTTCTTGGCGTCCATGAAGATACGCAGCAGGTGGATCGAGGAAATCGCCACGATGGAGGCCGCGACTTTCATCTTCAGCGAAGAAGAGTCCATCGTGCCCAGCCAGTTGAGCTTTTCCTTGGTTTCATCAATGTCGAGCTGGGACACGAAGTTTTCGTACCCGGAGATCATCACCATCACCAGCAGCCCCCCCACCAGCGCCATGTCGATCAGCGACAGCAGCACCAGGATCAGGTCGGACTCGGCCATCGTGAACACGTTGGGAATAACGTGAAAGACTTCCTGGAAGAACTTCAGGGCCAGGGCCAGCAAACCCAGGGACAGGCCGAAGTAGATCGGCGCCAGCAACCAGCGCGACGCGTACATTGTATTTTCGATAAAGCGTTCCATTGAATCTCACATCAGGGCTGGAAATGGCGGCGAGTATATCAGCCGCTCAAATCCCCATAAACCGCAGACAAATCCATAACCTGCGAGTGTGGCAAGGCGATTTTCTGCTAACGTCCAAAGCATCCGCACCGCTGCGTGGCGCCGTACAGGAAACCGGAAAATGGATTGGCGATTGCCCTCGACGACTATCGGCCTTTGCCTCGCGGTGCTGATGGGTGGCTGCTCGCCCAGCGCTGACACCCCACCGCAGAGCCTTGAGGACAAGACCGCGCAGTTCGAAAAGTCGCTGGACGCGATTCAGGACCCCAAGCTCAAGGATGCCGTGAGCCACCTCGGTAGCTCGCTGCTCCTGCTCGAACGTGCACAACAAGCGCTCGACAGCAAGCCAATCGAAACCGAATACGCCGAAGACACCCTGGCACCGCTCAGGCACTACTCCAGCCTGCAAGCGCTGGTCGACACCTACATCGATGGCCTGTTCGTACTGCGCAAGCATTCCAGCTCCGATTACCTGACCGACCTGCAACCGGTCTTTCCCTTCAGCTTCAACACGCCCGCCGGCCTCCCCCTGCCTTATCGCCTGGAATGGCAATCCGTCACGCTGAATAACAGGCAGGTCATCCCCTTCCGGCCCGAGTGGTCGGAAACCAACCCCGGCATTCAATTGAGCCCGTCCAGCGCCAACCTGACCGATCCGGATGTCCTGACTGTCGCTTACCCCTTTACCGAGGGGCTGAAGGTCGACAACAAGAACCAGCCGCAACCGCAGACGCTGCAGGGCAAGATCAAAGTCATCGCACCTCGCGAGGTGGTGACCTTCAACCTGACGAAAAAGGACATCGGGCAAACCCAAAGCGACGGCAACATCAGCCTCGTCTTGCGCACCCTGGACAAGCACTACGCCGAAATCGAGTTCTACAACCATGCCGCACTGGCCCTCGAAGTCAGGGGCATTTCGGTCAACCCGCTGATCGTCCAGGCCAAAGACCAGACCGGGCAATTTCTTTCCCGCGCCGGCTCAATCAATCAGGACCCCACGCAAATTGCCTTCTACCAGAAACAGCTCGCCAGGATGCAGCAGCAGACCGCCTGGAGCGATGCCCTGGAAAATCAGCTCAACGACGAGCTTCGCACCTTTGAGCAACAGCAAACACACCAGTACGCCAAAGTGTATTTCAACGGCCCGATCGACAGCCTGGACGTCCACATCGCGGACTTTTCAACCGTCACGGTCACCCGCAAGGACCTCGACTTGCCGGTACGTCGCCTTGAACGCACCACCACCGACAAAACCATCCAAAGCCTGAAACTTCCGGTCACGGTGTATGACGATCAAGTCGGCAGCTGGCTCAAAGGCGCCTCGCTGAATGAGGAGCAACTGAAAAAGAGTGTTCGTATCAGCCAGTCGGTGGAGGATGCCAGCGCTGCAAGCATCGAGTTTGACCACCCCAGAAGCTTCAACGACGAATTGCTCGGCAACGCCTTCAGCCCCGGCGATACACCCGTGACCTTCTTCACCGAGGATGAAAAAGGCAACCGCGGCAAACCTGTCGACCTGCCCCCCGAGGCCTTTGCCGTCGACCCGCTTCGGGCGACCATTACGTACGACCTGACGCTGTTCCCCCAACCCCCCGCCTACGTTGTCGGCTCGATGCCTCTGTTTCTCGCCATCATTGAAAAAAACAGCCTCGGCGCCGGCAAGCTGCCCAAAGGCCTGGCACTCAAGGGCAACGTTCTGGTGGTGGATCAGAAGCTGTTCCCCGCGCAAGACTGGCGCTTCTTCGCCAAGGACGCGAGCGGTCTCTACCTGAAGGAGATTCTGAAAATCCGCCATGACACCGGCCAGAAGGGCATCGCAGCGTTCGATGCGCACTATTTCTACGGCCAGCCGACCAGCCTGGAAACGTACCAGCGCACCGACCTTGAGACGGTCGAATATGGATTCGAAGTCAAACTCGACAAGCCCCCACCCCCAGCCCCTGCCGAGTAGCCGCCTAATGCTCGGGACGGAACTCGAAACCACTCGGGTTGCGGCAACGGCCACCGTTGATTTCCCGCAGTTGGGCCTGCAGGTGCAAGCACCAGATTTGCGGATCATCGGTCAACTGGTAACCATGCATGGTCAGGCTTTCAACGATGGTATCGAGGATGGATTCAGCCACGTACGGACCATGAAACGGGCCTTGGGCCTTGATTGCCGATGGTTGCTCACCAGCCATGCCGGCGGCAAACAATAAGGTCCACATGCCCGTATCCCCGGCAAGCGGGCGAATACTGCATTCGATACGGGTGACCAGGCCCAGGCACTGACGGGTGAGGCAGAGGTTGCGCGACATAGCGGCGACCCTCGGTAGATCCGGTGTTCAGCCTCCACGCGAAGGCTGGCTCGATCCAGTGATGACTGTCGATGTCCTTGAGCTGAGCATAGAAGAAAAGCGGAATCAGCAGGTTGACGGCGCCTGGAAGGCGCCGAATGGTCATTGGGTGTTTTATTGGCGCCACCTGGGTGGCAATCAGCGAACCTGTTGAGGCCTACAACAAACCCGTGGCGAGGGAGCTTGCTCCCGCTGGACCGCGAAGCGGTCCTAAAACGGGCAACGCGGATGTTCAGGCAACGCGCAGATACCCGTTTACGACTGCTTTGCCCGAGCGCGGACCGGTCGAGCGGGAGCAAGCTCCCTCGCCACTATGGCAACGCCATGTTTCTCGAATCAGGCCGGCTTGGCCGCCCTCAGGGCTTCGTGGGCCAGTTCCTTCTCGGCCTCTTTCAAGTCCTCTTCGCTGATCATCTCCGCAATCACCCGCAAGCGCTCCACCACCCGCGCGTTGACGCTGCCCTCGGGGAACTGGCCCTCTTCATCCGGATCACCGGCCGCTTCGCCCACCAGCAGGCTCAATGCCTCGTCGGCCTGACGCACCGCATAGACATGGAACAAACCGGCACGGACGGCCGCCAGCACCCGCTCATCGAGCATCAGCGTGGCCACGTTGGCCTGGGGAATGATCGCGCCCTGCTCGCCAGTCAAGCCGCGCGCCTCACAGAGCCGGAAGAAGCCTTCGATCTTCTCGTTGACCCCACCCACCGCCTGCACTTCACCGAACTGGTTGATCGAGCCGGTGATGGCAAAGCATTGCTTGAGCGGGGTTTTCGACAAGGCCGAAATCAGCGTGCAGGCCTCGCCCAGGGACGCGCTGTCGCCGTCGACATAACCGTAGGACTGCTCCAGCGCGATACTCGCCGAGATCGCCAAGGGGAATTCCTGGGCATAACGGCTGCCCAGATACCCGGTGAGAATCATCACCCCCTTGGAGTGAATCGGCTGGCCGAGGTTGACCTCTCGCTCGATGTCGACAATACCGCTGCCCCCCGGGTAGACCGTGGCGGAGATCCGCGCCGGTATACCGAAGGCCGAGTCACCGACTTCCAGCACGGTCAGGCCGTTACACTTGCCCACCGCTGCACCATCGGTGTCGATCAGGATGATTCCGGCCAGCATGTCATCGAGAATCCGCGCCGACACACGCCCGGTACGGGTGGCCTTGGCCTTGAGCGCACGCTCGATGTGCCCGGCGTCGGTCATCTCGTCAGCCGCCAGGTGACGAATGAAGTCCGCCTCGCTGACCAACTGGAACAGATCACCAATACGTGCCGACAAACGCCCCTGGTGTTCGGCCAGGCGCGCACTGTAAGTCGCCAGACGCGCGACCGCATCGGCCGTCAGCGGCGCCATGCCCTCTTCCGAGGTGCGGGTCTTGAGCAGCTGGGCGAACTGCTCCAGGCTCTCGTCGACCAACGGGATGTCTTCGTCGAAGTCCACCAGCACCCGGAACATCTCCTGGAAGTCCGGATCCAGGTCCTGCAGCGTGTAATACAACTGGCGCGCACCGATGATGACGACCTTGACCTGCAACGGGATATGTTGCGGCGACAGGGTCACCGTGGCCAGCCGGCCCAGCTCGCCCAGCGGCGACTCCATTTTCAGTTTGCGTGACTGCAGGGCCCGCTTCAGCGCATCCCAGACAAAGGGCTCGCTGAGCATCTTTTCAGCTTCGAGAATCAGGAAGCCGCCGTTGGCGCGGTGCAGTGCGCCCGGGCGCAATTGCCGATAGGTGGTATACAGCGCGCCTTGATCGGTGCTGTATTCGATGCGGCCGAACAGGTTGTCGTAGGTAGGATGCGGCTCGAACACCACCGGTGCGCCACCGCTGAACGGATGACCCACCACCAGGCTAGGGCCGTATTGCTCCTCCAGCAGTTTGCGCGCGACCGCATCGGTCTTGCTGTCATCGACCAATTGCTCGACGACTGTCTTGAGCAGGTACACCTGCATCGCTTGCAGGTAACCGCACACCGCCGCGTTTTCCGCGTACTTTTCCGACAGAGGCGAAAGCAACGGCTGCAGGGCCAGGGTGATGGTCTCTTCGTTGAGCTGGCGCAACTGGTTGCTCGACTCGCGCTTCCACTGCGGCAAACTGGCCAGTTCTTCGTTCAGACGCTCTTCCAGGACGGAAATGTCTTCATGAAAGCGCTCGCGAACGGCTTCCGGCAGTTGGGCGAATTCCGCCTCGTCCAGCGCCTTGCCTTCACTCATCGGGGTAAAGGCAATGTTGCTGCTGTCACGGTACAGCGCGACTTCCTTTTCCAGTGCCAGGCGCTCGATCACATCCAGGGCGCGGTCGTAGCGCTGGTTGAAGGTCCGGTCGATGGCGCTTTTCTTTTGTTGGTAGGACGGGTGCTCGAAGACTGCCGGAAAGGTCGCCAGCAGGTTGTCGATCAAGCCATTGATGTCCGCAATAAACGCACCCGCCGTGCCTGATGGCAACTCCAGCGCCCGGGGCTCGCGCGGCTCATCGAAATTGTTGACGTAGACCCAGTCCGCCGGGGTCTGCAGGCGCTTGCCTTCGGCCTTGAGGTAGCGTTTGACGAACGAGAAGCGACCAGTGCCTGGCTCGCCCATGACAAACACGTTGTAACCGGGGCGGGGCATGGCCACACCGAACTGCAAGGCTTCGACCGCACGTTCCTGGCCGAGCACACCGCGAAAAGGCTCCAGCTCATTGGTGGTAGAGAAGCTGAACTGTTCAGCGGAAAACGGACGAGTCAGCGCTTCAGGCGCTAGACGCAAACTGGCAGCAACAGGATCAGGCATCGGGCTTCCTTACTTCAGGCGGGGCAGTTGAGGCATTCTGGCGCTGCCCGCACCAGACTGGCAAGGCGCGCCTTGGCTAAAAGCATCGCCAAGCGCCGCCGCCCCCAGCGCAGCGGGGGTCAAATCAATGGTTATGCAGGAGAGTCATGCAAAACTACACAGATCCGGCGGATCGTGCCTAAACTCCACCCTGCGCGGCTGGACTAATAACCGGCCCACTGATGCCAATTTGGCCTCAGAACTCCTGTCCATTGGTACGCACATAAAAGAGAACACAGCTATGAAACGGATTCTTCTTGGTACTCTCTTCACCGTTGCATCCCTCAACGCCATGGCCCAGGCGCCAGGCGGACCGGATTGCGGTTGGGGCAACATGCTGTTCGAAGGTCAGCGTGGCACCCCGGCGCACTTCCTGGCGTCCACCACCAACGGCACCTCCGGCAACGCCACCTTCGGCATGACCTCGGGCACCAACGGCTGCGCCACCAACGCTGCACTGACCTATGGCGGCAAGTCCTGGGTCGCCATGAACGGCATGATGAACGAGCTCTCCGAAGACATGGCCAAGGGCCAGGGCGAAGCGCTGACTACCTACGCGGTGGTCCTGGGCGTCGCACCAGAAGACCGTGCACATTTCGCTGCCGTCACTCACGAGCACTTCCAGCAGATCTTCAGCAAAGCTGACGTGACCGCTGACGATGTGCATACCAACACCCTGGCTGTGCTCAAGGGCGACGCCCGCCTGGCCAAATACGCGACCCCTGCTTAAGCTCGACCTCGCCCGCTCCGTCACCGGAGCGGGCTTTATTTTTTGGACCTGACTGCCTTTGGTCTTTATTTTTTCGACTCAAGTTGCCCACCATGCTCAAACGCCTTGCCTGTCTGGCGCTGTTTGTCTGCGCCCCGCTTTCCGCTGCGCCTCACATCGACAACCAACGCTTGCAGCAACTGGCCAACGACCCGTTCTGGATTTCCCTGGGCCATTACGAAACCGCCAAACTGGGTGGCTGGCGCAGCTACATCAGCGATAAAAAGTTCTTCCTGGCAGCCCAGGGTGCCGAGCACCCCGACGCGGAACTGGCGGCCACCGTGCAAGCGCTCTACGGCCCGGCCAGCCTGGGCCAGCAGCATGCCCAATGCGTTTACCCGGCCCGCACCCGCTGGCTGAAAGCGCAGCTCAACCTCACCGACTTGCCGGCGGTGGACTGCAGCGAATTCAAGCAATGGTTCAAGGACGTCTCGCCCCACAGCGCCGTGATGATTTTCCCCGCGGCCTACCTCAACAGCCCCTCCTCGATGTTCGGCCATACGCTACTGCGTATCGACCAGGCCGGCGTACAAAGCGACAACACCGCCCTGCTCAGCTACGCGATCAACTTCGGCGCCTACATCGAAGGTTCGGACAACAGCATTTTGTACGCCTGGAAAGGCCTGATGGGCGGCTATCCGGGTCTGTTTGCACTGGTGCCCTACCAGGAAAAACTCTCGGAATACCGCAGTCTGGAGAACCGTGACCTGTGGGAGTACCGGCTGAACCTGACGCAAGCCGAAACCGAGCGCATGGTTGAACACGTCTGGGAGCTCAAGCAGATCCAGTTCGACTATTTCTTCTTTGATGAAAACTGCTCCTACCGCTTGCTGGAGCTGCTGCAAGTCGCGCGGCCGGGCCTCAGGCTCACCGAGCAATTCCCGTTGACCGCGATCCCCACCGACACGGTCAAGGCAGTGAAAGACGCAGGGCTGGTGGAAAAGATCGATTACCGCCCGTCCCGCGAACGGGAACTGCTGAGCCGGGCCGAAACGCTGTCCGACGACGAACAACAGTGGGTGCTGCAGGTCAGCGCCGACCAGAAGTACTTGCAGGCACCGACTTTCAAGGCCCTGCCACGGGACCGCCAGGCGCTGATCATCGATGCCGCCTATCGCCTCGAGCGCTACCGGGCCAACGGCCAGGAGCGAGACCCGGCGCGCGCGCAACGCAGTTTCGAGCTGCTACGGGCAATTAACCAGAACCCACCGCCGGAGTTGTCCATCGAACGCCCGGGACTGCCGGAAGACGGTCATCAGTCGCGAACCTGGCAGGCGGGCCTTGGCACCCGTGGCGACAAGGCTTTTGGTGAGTACGGCCTGCGCATGGCCTATCACGACCTCAACGACAATGCCGAGAGCTTCCCGCTCGGTGCGCAGATTGAGATCCTGCAGATGAAGCTGCGCCAGTACGAAGGCAACGAGTGGCAGCTGCAACAACTCGACCTGGCGACGATCCGCTCACTGACCCCGCGCAATGAACTGCTGCAACCCTGGTCATGGCAGGTGACCGGCGGCCTCGAACGTGTGCCGGGCAAGCACGTCGACGAAACCCTGGTCAGTCACGTCAATGGCGGCGGTGGCGGCACCTGGCAGTTGGGCGAGGATGTGCTGGGGTTCGCCCTGGGCACGGTACGCGTCGAGCACAACAATGAAGTCGCGCAGTTCCTCTCCCCGGCGGCCGGCTTCAACAGCGGCGTGCTGTGGAAAAACCCGATGGGCAACCTGAGCCTGGAAACCCGCGGCGACTTCTTCACCAACGGCGAAGTACGCCGCAGCCTGAGCCTGAACCAGCAATGGGAACTGTCACGCAACCTCGGCCTGCGCCTGAGCGCCCAGCGTGAATTCAGCCACGTCGCCTCACCCGAGAACGAAGTGCTGCTGGAGCTGAAGTGGTATCACTACTGATTCCCGCAAGGCGTGGACTTATCGCTCGCAACAGGTCGTTTTCGGATAACCGGGGAAACCCAAAGCCTGCGAGCATGGCCTAAACTCCACACAGGGGGGAACTGCCATGAGCCGCGCTTTCGTCAATGAAGATATTGCTGGTGAACAAACTGACCTGCCGGTAGAACGCCAGGTCAGCAGCCAGCCCAACTACGTCACGCCCGAAGGCCTGAACTTGCTGCAAGGCAAGGTTGCCGAGCTGCACGCCGCGCATGACGAACAATCGGCGCAGGGTGAGCAGGCCGACAAGCAGCGCCTGGCCGAACTTGACCGCGACCTGCGCTACTACATCCACCGCCTGCAAAGCGCCCAGGTCGTGTCGCCAGCCACCTCCACCCGCAAGGTGCAGATTGGCAGTTGGGTGACCTACGCCGATGAGTTGGGCACCGAGCGCCGCGTGCAATTGGTGGGTGAAGACCAGGCCGTTGCCGCCAAGGGCCTGATCAACTGGGCTTCACCGCTTGGGCGTGCGCTGCTTGGCGCGCAACTGAACGACGAAGTGCTCTGGCAGCGCCCGGCGGGCGATCAACTGATTGAAGTCATCCGCATCGAGCCGGGTTAGACCACACCCTGGGCCAACATCGCGTCAGCGACTTTGACGAAGCCTGCGATGTTCGCGCCCTTCACGTAGTTGATCCGCCCGTTCTCTTCGCCGTAATGCACGCAGGCGTGGTGAATCGACTGCATGATGTTGTGCAATTTACTGTCGACCTCACCCGCGCTCCACAACAGGCGCATGGCGTTCTGCGACATTTCCAGGCCGCTGACCGCGACACCACCGGCATTGGACGCCTTGCCCGGGGCAAACAGGGTGCCGGCCTCGATAAAGATATCCACAGCCGCCAGGGTGGTCGGCATGTTCGCGCCTTCCGCCACGCAGATACAGCCGTTACGCAGCAGCGTGCGGGCGTCATCGACATCCAGCTCGTTCTGTGTGGCGCATGGCAGGGCGATGTCGCAGGCCAGGCTCCACGGACGTTGCCCGGCGCGGAACTCCAGGCCGAAACGCGCGGCCAGCTCGCTGATCCGCCCACGGGTGACGTTCTTCAGCTCCAGCAGTGCCTGCCATTGCTCCTCGGTCAAGCCGGCCTCGCAGAACAAGGTACCCTCGGAGTCGGACAGCGAGATCACCTTGCCCCCCAGGTCCATGACCTTGCGGGCCGCGTACTGCGCCACGTTACCTGACCCCGAGATCGCCACGCGCTTGCCTTCGACCTTATCACCGCTGCGCTTGAGCATTTCTTCGGCGAAGTACACGCAGCCGAAACCGGTGGCTTCCGGACGAATCAGGCTGCCGCCATAGCTCATGCCCTTGCCGGTCAGCACGCTGGTGAACTGGTTGCTCAGGCGCTTGTATTGGCCGAACAGGAAACCGATCTCCCGCGCACCGACGCCGATGTCACCGGCCGGAACGTCGACATCCGAGCCAATGTGGCGGTACAGCTCGCTCATGAAGGCCTGGCAGAAACGCATCACCTCCGCGTCGCTCTTGCCCTTTGGATCGAAGTCCGAGCCGCCCTTGCCACCGCCCATCGGCAGGGAGGTCAGGGAATTCTTGAAGGTCTGCTCGAACGCGAGAAACTTCAACACTCCCAGGTTCACTGACGGATGGAAACGCAAACCGCCCTTGTACGGGCCGATGGCGCTGTTCATCTGGATGCGGAACCCGCGATTGACCTGCACCTTGCCCTGATCGTCTACCCAGGAAACCCGAAACACCACGGCACGCTCCGGCTCGCAAATCCGCTCCAGAATGCCGGAGGTCAGGTAATGTGGATTGGCTTCGAGAAACGGCCACAGGCTGCGCAGGACTTCTTCCACCGCCTGGTGGAATTCGGGTTGGTCCGGGTCACGTTTTTTCAAGCGGGCAAGGAAGGATTCGACGGATTCGATCATGGAAAAGTCTCGGCAAATTTATTGTCGTTGGAGAGATTGAGCCGGACTGTAGCAAACGACAGGAGCACCGGAACAGCGCAAAATGTCGCACTTATGAAATTAAATGGTGCATAGGATATAAATTAATTCGGTTTTTGACGTTTTTCGCACCTAAACAGGGATATTCAATTCAGCTTCTGCACTGTCTTGAATAGCGCTTTCGCGAGCACGCTCGCTCCCACATGGGAACGCGTTTCAAATGTGGGAGCGGGCGTGCTCGCGAAGGGCGCGCCGCAGTATTGCTGACAAACGCGCGGGCAAAAAAAACGGAGCCCGAAGGCTTAATGCTAGTCAGTTAAGAGAAATAAAGCCGAACACGAAACCCGTGGCGAGGGAGCTTGCTCCCGCTGGGGCGCAAAGCGGCCCTGTTTTTGGGCTGCTACGCAGCCCAGCGGGAGCAAGCTCCCTCGCCACGGGTACTATGTTCGGCTGGTCTTTGGCTTAACTGATCGGCATTAGCCCGAAGGCTCCGCTTTTTCATGCAACCAACCCCAAATCAGGCCAGTTTCTTGTGGCGTACCCGGTGTGGCTGGGCCGCTGCATCGCCAAGGCGCTTTTTGCGATCGGCTTCGTACTCGGTGTAGTTGCCTTCGAAGAACACTGCTTGCGAGTCGTCTTCGTACGCCAGGATGTGCGTCGCGACGCGGTCAAGGAACCACCGATCGTGAGAGATCACAATGGCGGCGCCCGGGAAGTCCAGCAGGGCCTCTTCCAGGGAACGCAGGGTTTCAACGTCGAGGTCGTTGGACGGTTCGTCGAGCAGCAGGACGTTGCCGCCCTCTTTCAGGGTCAGGGCCAGGTGCAAGCGACCGCGCTCACCACCGGACAGGTCCTTGACGAACTTCTGCTGGTCGCCGCCCTTGAAGTTGAAGCGACCGACGTAGGTACGCGACGGGATCTCGTAGTTGCCGATGCGGATCTGGTCGGAACCGTCGGAGATCTGCTGGAACACGGTCTTGCTGCCGTCCAGGTCTTCGCGGCTCTGGTCCACGCAAGCAAGCTGCACGGTTTCGCCGACTTCGATGCTGCCCGAATCCGGTGTTTCCTTACCCATCAGCATGCGGAACAGCGTGGATTTACCCGCACCGTTACCACCGATCACACCCACGATGGCGCCTTTAGGCATGGCGAACGACAGGTTGTCGATCAACACGCGGTCGCCATAACCTTTGGAAACGTTCTTGAACTCGATGACCTTGTCACCCAGGCGCGGACCGGCCGGGATGTAGATCTCGTTGGTTTCGCTGCGCTTCTGGAATTCCTGCGACTGCATTTCTTCGAAGCGTTGCAGACGGGCCTTGGATTTCGACTGGCGGGCCTTGGCGCCTTTGCGCACCCACTCCAGTTCTTCTTTCATGGCCTTTTCGTGGGCCGACTGCTGCTTGGATTCGGCAGCCAGACGATCGGACTTGGCTTCCAGCCAACCCGAATAGTTACCCTCGTAAGGAATGCCCGCGCCGCGGTCGAGTTCCAGAATCCAGCCGGCAACGTTGTCCAGGAAGTAGCGGTCGTGCGTGATCGCAACCACGGTACCCGGGAAGTCGTGCAGGAAGTGCTCCAGCCAGGCCACGGAATCGGCGTCCAGGTGGTTGGTCGGCTCGTCGAGCAGCAGCATGTCCGGCGCGGACAGCAACAGACGGCACAGGGCCACACGACGCTTTTCACCACCGGACAGGACTTCGACCTTGGCATCCCAGGCCGGCAGGCGCAGCGCGTCGGCGGCGACTTCCAGCTGGCGCTCCAGGTTATGACCGTCGCTGGCTTGCAGGATGGCTTCGAGCTTGGCCTGTTCGGCGGCCAGTTTGTCGAAGTCGGCATCCGGCTCGGCGTAGGCGGCGTACACCTCGTCCAGGCGCGCTTGCGCGTTCTTGATCACGCTGACGGCTTCCTCGACCACTTCACGCACGGTCTTGGTCGGGTCCAGGATCGGTTCCTGTGGCAGGTAGCCGATGTTCAGCTCCGGCATTGGACGGGCTTCGCCGTCAAATTCGGTGTCGACACCGGCCATGATTTTCAGCAGCGTGGATTTACCCGAACCGTTGAGGCCGAGTACGCCGATCTTCGCGCCCGGGAAGAACGACAGCGAAATATTTTTCAGGATTTCCCGCTTCGGCGGAACAACCTTGCCCAGCCGATGCATGGTGAAGACGTATTGAGCCATGGAGAACCTAGCGTCAGTAACGGTTGAATAAAAGCGGGCGAAGCCCGTGTCAGGCCATGCACCGCGCGGGCATGGATCGAGATCAATGCCTGCGGGCGAAAATAAAGCCTGAATGTCTGGGGCTGGAACGCCCTGCGTAACCGGCAAAGCTACCTCAATGCGGGGTAACCGTCCAGCCGGACGGGGCTGGCACTTTGCCACAACTCAAGGCATGCTAGCCGCCCTCCGGGCGTCCGGCTTATAGTGCGCGTCGCACCAGTGCAGCTCTATCGCAGGATTACAGTTTGTCCAATGCCACTCCGCCTTCCTCCGTGCGCGCACTGAATCCTGCGACCGGGTCGCCCCTGCGCGGGACACTCAAGGGCACGCTGGCGACGCTGGTGTTGCTGTTGCTCGGACTGTTGTTCTGGCAACTGCTGGACCAGCTTCGCGAGACCCAGAAAAACCAGCGCCAGTACACCATTGACTACACCGCCGACCTGGCCGCGCAAGTCAGCCTGAACATGGCGCTCAATGCCCAGATCGCGCTCAACCTGCTACCGATCGTCGAACAACCTCAGACCGATGAACAACTGCAGGCCGTGTTGCGAAAACTGCAGCAGTCCCTGCCGGAGCTGCTCAGCGTGGCCCTGCTCAGCCCCTCGGGAAAGGTACTCAGCGACAGTGCCAACGACAGCGCGGACGCCGAATACCTGGGCGAGCTGGTCAAGCGCAGTCGGGCCCAGGCGCATTACTTCAGCAACGCCAACGACGGCTCCGTGGTGCACCTGTTACTGCGTCAGGCCAGCGGCAGTACTCGCGGCTACTGGGCGCTGCGCCTGCGTCCGACGTTTTTCTCGTCGCTGACCAAACAAGGCGAGTCCGGCATCCGACCGATGTGGGTGGTGGAAAACCGCATCAACCAACAGATCGTCAGCCGCGACGACCTGATGCCGTCGACCCGGCCCAACGTGTTGACCCCCGAGGACCAGGCCAACAGCGTGCTGATCGTGCCCCTCAGTAGTAGCGACTGGCAGCTGCGCGGGCTGTTCGACCGGCAACGAGTGATTGAACAGCTGTTACCGGCCTTCATTGGCAAGTGCCTGCTGGGCCTGGCCTTCTCACTGCTGCCGCTCATCGCCTTGCTCAGCATGCGTCGCCGGCAACGCCAGTTGCATGAAGGCCGTCGACGCTATCAGGACATCTTCGATGGCACCGGTGTAGCGCTGTGCGTGCTGGACCTTTCCGGACTCAGAACCGCCCTCGACAAAGCCGGCCTGCACTCTGGCAAGCAGCTGCACGCATGGCTGGAAAAAACCGAGCATCGCCAACCACTGCTACAGGAATTACGCATCACTGAAGTCAACCAGCTCGCCTTGCGCCTGCTCAACGTCGAGTCATGCGAGCAAGCCTGGAAATTGTTGATCGAAGGCCGGTCACTGGCTGGCAATGCCATCGGCACCCCGCTGCTGGAGGCGGTGGTCAACCGACAGAAACAGCTGGAGCTGGAAATCAAGCTCAAGGACACCCAGGGCCGCGATCAGCACCTGTGGCTGGTCCTGCGTTTGCCGGAGGCACAGCACGACTACAACGCGGTCATTCTCAGCATCAACGACATCACCAGCCGCAAGCTCGTCGAACTCTCGCTGCTGGAGCGTGAAGGTTTCTGGTCCGATGTGGTGCGCACCGTCCCGGATCACCTGTATGTCCAGGATGTGATCAGCCAGCGCATGATTTTCAGCAACCACCACCTGGGGCAGACGCTGGGGTACAACAAAACCGAACTGCACCAGATGGGTGAGTACTTCTGGGAAATCCTGCTGCACCCCGAAGACGCGGATCACTACCACCGCTTGCGCCAGGAACAGCGCCAGACCGGGTACAGCCAACTGCTGCAGTGCCTGCTGCGCTTCCGTCACCGCGACGGCAAATGGCGCTGCTTTGATATTCGCGAGCAGGCGCTGGCACGGGACACCCACGATCAGGTCACTCGCATCATCGGCGTGGCCAAGGACATCACCGACCAGATCGCGGCCAGCGAATCCCTGCGCGACAGCGAACAACGCTACCGGATGCTTGCCGAAAGCATCAGCGACGTCATTTTCTCCACTGACAACAAACTCTCGCTCAACTATGTCAGCCCGTCCGTACAGGCTGTACTCGGCTATGACGCTGACTGGATATTCCAGAACGGCTGGCAATCGATCATCGCCAACCCACAACAGCTGACCGGTATCTACAGCCTGATGGACCGGGTCAGCAAGGCCCTGAACAAACCTGAGCAGCTGGCACAACTGCGCGACCAGGTGCAGACCCAACTGTTCCTGTTCGACTGCCTGCGCGCCGACGGACGCAAGATCCCGATCGAGCTGCGGCTGGTCCTGGTGTGGGACGAACACGGCGCCTTCGAGGGTGTGCTGGGGGTCGGTCGTGATATCAGCCAGCAGCGCCGCGCCGAGAAAGACCTGCGCATGGCGGCCACCGTATTCGAGCACTCGACCTCGGCCATTCTGATCACCGATCCGGCCGGCTACATCGTGCAGGCCAACGAAGCGTTCAGCCGCGTCAGTGGCTACGAGGTGGCACAGGTGCTCGACCAGCTGCCGAACATGCTGACCGTCGACGACCAGCAGGAAGCCCACCTGCGCTATGTGCTCAAGCAATTGCATCAACACAGCACCTGGGAAGGCGAAGTCTGGCTCAAACGCCGCAGTGGCGAGCATTACCCGGCCTGGGTCGGCATCACCGCCGTACTCGACGACGAAGGTGACCTGGCCAGTTACGTGTGTTTCTTCAGCGACATCAGCGAACGCAAGGCCAGCGAGCAGCGCATTCATCGCCTGGCCTACTATGACGCCCTGACTCACCTGCCCAATCGCACGCTGTTCCAGGACCGCCTGCACACGGCCTTGCAGTCGGCGGAACGGCAGAAGTCATGGGTGGTGCTGATGTTCCTGGACCTGGACCGTTTCAAGCCGATCAACGACTCCCTGGGCCACGCCGCCGGCGATCGCATGCTCAAGGAAATGGCCACGCGCCTGCTCGGGTGCGTCGATGACGATGACACCGTGGCGCGCATGGGGGGCGACGAGTTCACCCTGTTGCTGCAACCGCGCGCCAACCGTGAAGTCGCCCTGAACCGGGCGATTCATGTCGCCGAACAGATTCTCGCCAGCCTGGTGAAACCCTTCGTTCTCGAAGGTCGCGAGTTCTTTGTCACCGCCAGCATCGGCATTGCCCTGAGCCCGCAGGACGGCAACGAACTGAGCCAGTTGATGAAAAATGCCGACACCGCGATGTACCACGCCAAGGAGCGCGGCAAGAACAACTTCCAGTTCTACCAGGCGGACATGAACGCGAGCGCCCTGGAGCGCCTGGAACTGGAAAGCGACCTGCGTCACGCCCTCGAACAAAACGAATTCGTTCTCTACTACCAGCCGCAATTCAGTGGCGACGGCAAGCGCCTGACCGGCACCGAGGCTCTGTTGCGCTGGCGTCATCCGCGGCGCGGACTGGTACCACCGGGGGATTTCATTCCGGTGCTCGAAGAGCTCGGGCTGGTAGTGGATGTCGGCGACTGGGTGATCGGCGAGGCCTGTCGTCAGCTCAAGGCCTGGCACCAGGCCAAGGTGCGCGTCCCCAAAGTCTCGGTGAACATCTCCGCCCGGCAGTTCTCCGACGGCCAGCTCGGCACGCGCATCGCCACCATCCTCAAGGAAACGGGCCTGCCACCCGCCTGCCTGGAACTGGAGCTGACCGAAAGTATCCTGATGCGCGAAGTCAGCGAGGCCATGCAGATTCTCGCCGGGCTGAAAAACCTTGGGCTGAGTATCGCGGTGGATGACTTTGGCACCGGTTACTCATCCCTGAACTACCTCAAGCAATTTCCCATCGACGTGTTGAAGATCGACCGCACCTTCGTCGACGGCCTGCCCTCCGGCGAGCAGGACGCGCAGATCGCCCGGGCAATCATTGCCATGGCCCACAGCCTCAACCTGGCGGTGATCGCCGAGGGCGTGGAAACCCATGAGCAACTCGACTTCCTGCGCGAGCATGGCTGCGACGAGGTACAGGGTTATCTGTTCGGACGGCCGATGCCGGCCCCACAGTTCGAAGCGCAGTTCAGCAATGATGCGTTGTTCATGTTTGACTGAAGTGTTGTGGTGATGCGGGCGGCGTGCTCCCACATTTGAAGTGCATCCCCCACCGCGGGAGCGGGCTTGCCCGTGATGGGACCTGCAAGATCACCGCTGATCCCGACATGAACACCACTTGTCTGCGACATGATGTCGTTTCATATGCCAGACAAAACCCATTGGGTTAGAATGCCCTCCTTTTCTGCCCCCCCCCCCCGATCCTTGAGGACCGCCATGTTCAGCCGTGATTTGACCATTGCCAAGTACGACGCCGACCTTTTTGCCGCCATGGAGCAAGAAGCTCAGCGCCAGGAAGAACACATCGAGCTGATCGCTTCGGAAAACTACACCAGCCCAGCGGTGATGGAAGCTCAAGGCTCGGTACTGACCAACAAGTACGCCGAAGGTTACCCGGGCAAGCGCTACTACGGCGGTTGCGAGTACGTCGACGTGGTTGAGCAACTGGCCATCGACCGTGCAAAAGAACTGTTCGGTGCCGATTACGCCAACGTTCAGCCGCACGCCGGCTCGCAAGCCAACAGCGCCGTTTACCTGGCCCTGTTGTCGGCTGGCGACACCCTCCTGGGCATGAGCCTGGCCCACGGTGGTCACCTGACCCACGGTGCCAGCGTTTCCTCCTCCGGCAAGCTGTACAACGCTGTCCAGTACGGCATCGACGCCAATGGCCTGATCGACTACGACGAAGTCGAGCGCCTGGCTGTTGAACACAAGCCAAAAATGATCGTGGCCGGTTTCTCTGCCTACTCGCAGATCCTCGACTTCCCGCGCTTCCGCGAAATCGCCGACAAGGTCGGTGCGTACCTGTTCGTCGACATGGCTCACGTAGCCGGTCTGGTCGCCGCTGGCGTCTACCCGAACCCGGTTCCATTCGCTGACGTCGTGACCACCACCACCCACAAGACCCTGCGCGGTCCACGTGGCGGCCTGATCCTGGCTCGCGCCAACGCCGACATCGAGAAGAAACTGAACTCCGCCGTATTCCCGGGCGCCCAGGGTGGCCCACTGGAGCACGTGATCGCCGCCAAGGCGATCTGCTTCAAGGAAGCCCTGCAGCCTGAGTTCAAGACCTACCAGCAACAAGTGGTGAAAAACGCCCAGGCCATGGCCGGCGTGTTCATCGAGCGCGGTTTTGACGTGGTTTCCGGCGGTACCGAGAACCACCTGTTCCTGCTGTCGCTGATCAAGCAGGAAATCTCCGGTAAAGATGCCGACGCCGCACTGGGCAAAGCCTTCATCACCGTGAACAAAAACTCCGTGCCAAACGATCCACGCTCCCCGTTCGTCACCTCCGGTCTGCGCTTCGGTACTCCGGCTGTGACCACTCGTGGCTTCAAGGAAGCAGAGTGCAAGGAACTGGCTGGCTGGATCTGCGACATCCTGGCAGACCTGAACAACGACGCGGTGATCGACGCCGTTCGTGAGAAGGTCAAGGCCATCTGCAAGAAGCTGCCGGTATACGGCGCTTAATTGCCCCGTTAAATCCGTAGCATGAAGAACCGGCCAAGTGATTGGCCGGTTTTTTTTCGTCTGTACTAATGTCTCCACTCGTCGAACACACATCTGCCGCCGTTGTTCTGCGCTCAACACTCAAAACCTGAAACAATAACCCCCTTCAAAATCCGTCTAGAACAGAGACTTAACTGTTACTGTTCGCTCACAAAAACAATAACCAAACGACCAACCAACTGCATTTACCACCGAAAACTTTCCGACTCACATCGACCTACCTGCATTTGGTCGAACTGACGATATCGAAAGTAGCACCCGACACTAAAAAAACAACTCATAAAATTCAAGGATGAACTAATGACTACAAACAGACAAAAGTCTTTCATAGCAACATTGGAACTGGATAATCAACATGTTGACTTTCTAGGTGCATTGCATGGCACACCCGCCATACGCAACGAAACATTGTTCTCTGGCGGTTTTTACACCGGTGCACCAACACCACGGGACGACTCTCATCTGCTAGGCCGTCGTCCTGCTCAGGAAGTCCAAAACGCTGTGCCGATTACGATTTACTTCCGTTGCACAGATGATTACTACCACCTTTACATTCGCTCCCATACCACTTACACAGGGCATTGCGTGAGCAAGGATTTTTCCGGGGTTCTAGGTGCATTTCTTCCCGCTGGCAGCGACACCTCATCGTTCAACCTCCTGAGCCTGGAAAACCGGATCGTCACCCTGCAAGACATGGGCAGTGATATCCAGCGGGTCCGGCTGAAGGTTCGTCACTCGAAGCAAATCGGCAGCATCCGCCGCAGGGGCGCGCCTTATAGCTATCTAGCCGAAATCGATGATAAAGGCATGGTATTCAAGTTGCGAATCATCGAGCGCAATGCATCGTTCCTGGGTGCCCCGAACGAAGTCTGACAACACAGCGCAAACATCTCTCGCACTCCATTCCCGCTGTCAGTACAGCACCTACCCATCAATACTCAAAACCATCAGGTACAAACATGAGCACTGACCAGGAAAAATCATTCATTGCAACTCTCAGCACTCGCTTTGGCCACCCTCATTGTCCAAAGTTGACGTACCGCAAAAAAATCACAACTCCACGCCCTGACATTTTACTTCAGGTGTCTCGACGACTATTACACCCTCTATATATTCACTCCTGGCGAGTACTACTACATGACAGTTAGTCGAGAGGAGAAAGATTTCTTGAACGCTTATGCAACGGACGACGGCGACCAGACAACCTTCAACTTGCTGGATGCAAGTGGTAAAATCATCACGCTGGATCAACTCGATAACGACACACCCACCCTCAGGATACAGACACGAGGGAGTCAACTTCTGCGGGCAGGCCTGAGCCGCAATAAATATGATCCCAAGGTCGGAACATTCATTCGGACCAACGCGACCCGCAGCTCAAGCATCCTGGACTTCAAATTGAACATCCTTCAACGTAATGTGCCTTATTAGGGGAAGTCGCGGCGCTGATACCGCCTGCGCATCATGGTTAACCAGTGGGCCTGTAGCACTAGAAAGCCTGGCCAGTAATGGCCGGGCTTTTTTCATCCGTATTTTTCACTGGGTAGTGATGCATCACACAACTGGTCAGACCGGTCATGCCATTTTTTAGATTTCCACTTGTATTTCGGAAAAAACCGAGCCTAGACTGCGCCTGCACTGGACATACCGGTAAGACCACAATAATTAAGTCCTGAATCTGATGCGCTTAGCGTTGGCAGCCAGGACACCGATCAGGAATTCCTCCCATGCTCAGATGGTGCTCGCGTTCAATCTTCCTTCAAGTGGTGCTCGGCCTGGTGCTCGGCATCGTCTGCGGGCTGACCCTTCCCGAATACTCCGCCCAACTCAAACCCCTCGGCGACGGCTTCATCAAGCTGATCAAGATGCTCATCGGCCTGATCGTGTTCTGCGTGGTGGTCAGCGGTATCAGCGGTGCCGGCGACCTGAAGAAGGTCGGGCGTATCGGCCTCAAGTCGGTCATCTACTTCGAAATCCTGACCACCATAGCGCTGGTGATCGGCCTGGTGTTCGCCTTCAGCACCGGCATCGGCAGTGGTGCAAACATCCACCTGGATCAACTGTCTGCCAGTGACATGGGCGACATTGCCCAGCGCAGCGAGCACATGCACACCACCACCCAGTTCCTGATGGGCCTGATTCCAAGCTCGGTGATCGGTGCCTTTGCCGATAACAACATCCTGCAGGTCCTACTGTTTTCGGTGCTGTTCGGCAGTGCGCTGAACCTGGTGGGCGAGTCGGCGTCAGGCATCTCGCGGCTGATCAACGAACTCAGTCATGTGATCTTCCGCATCATGGGCATGATCGTGCGCCTGGCGCCGATTGGCGTGTTCGGCGCGATAGCCTTCACCACCAGCAAATATGGCCTGGATTCCCTGCAACACCTCGGCAGCTTGATCGGCCTGTTCTACCTGACCTGTGTCGCGTTCGTGTCACTGATCCTGGGCCTGGTGATGCGCCTGTCCGGCCTGCGCATGCTGCCGTTCCTCAAGTACCTGCGTGAAGAGTTGCTGATTGTCCTGGGGACCGCCTCCTCGGACGCCGTGCTGCCGCAAATCATGCGCAAGCTGGAACACCTGGGCATTGGCAGTTCGACGGTTGGCCTGGTCATTCCCACCGGCTATTCGTTCAACCTCGACGGTTTTTCGATCTACCTGACCCTGGCCATCGTGTTCATCGCCAATGCCACTGGCACCCCACTGGCCATGAGTGATTTGCTGACGATCTTGCTGGTCTCGCTGATCACCTCCAAAGGCGCCCACGGGATTCCCGGGTCGGCGCTGGTGATTCTGGCAGCCACACTGACCGCGATCCCGGCGATTCCGGTGGTAGGCCTGGTGCTGGTGTTGGCCGTGGACTGGTTCATGGGCATCGGGCGGGCACTGACCAACCTGATCGGCAACTGCGTCGCCACCGTGGCCATCGCACGCTGGGAAAAAGACATTGATGTCCAGCGGGCGCACAAGGTGCTTTCTGGCCAGCAGGGCTATACCTTCCAGGCTAGAAAGCCTGCCGCCGGCCATCAGCAGGAATTCTGAACAACCCCGGTGCCTGCCCAAGGGCAGGTACCACCGTTAATCCATTTCGATGCTCAGGAAGCGAACCGTGATCAGCTCGTCAACCGTCGTAAATTCAGTGGTAGAAAAACTTCGGGCCGCGCTGGCCAGGGGTCAGTGGCGCTCCGGCGAAATGCTGCCGGGGCAGCGCGAACTGGCCGAACAAATGGGCATCAGCCGCCCGAGCCTGCGCGAAGCGGTGATCGTGCTGGAAACCCTCGGGCTGGTGCGCTCGATGCCGGGTAAAGGCGTGGTGGTGCTGGAGGCCGACATCAGTGAGAGCCAAGGCCATGAAAGCGCGGTGGCCGGCGCAAGCCTGGAAGATGTACTGCAACTGCGCTACACCCTCGAACCGTTCATCGTCGGGCTGGTGGCGCAGTCCATCAGCAGCAAGGAAGTCGGACAACTGCGCCTGACCTTGATGGACATGCGCGAGGCCCTGGAAGCCAATGACAGCGAAGCTGGCGTGAACGCCTACATCGCCTTCCACGAAGAGCTGTTCACATTGACCTCCAACCCGATCTTCCAGAGCGTGGTGCAGCAGACCAGTGTTGCCCTCAAGCAAAGCGCGCAGGTGCTGCGCAACTCTCCAGAGCACCTGGCTGAACGCCTTGAGGAAAACGAAGCCGTGGTACGCGCCATCCGCAGCAAGAACAGCGCCCAGGCCAGCGCCGAAATGCGCCGGCATATTCTTCGCGAAGGCCAGCGCATGGGCATCGAACTCAACATTCCAGACGACAACCTCGGCAGTTGATCCCTCTTCGAACCGGAGACAGGCCATGAACAGCTTTGCTTCAGCGCAGCACACCCCCAATACGTCTGTTGCCCTGCCCTTTTCGCGCACGTGTCATCGCCCTCCTTCGGTGGATGACATCTACCCACAAATCTTCGACGCCATTCTCGACCAGCGCTTCGCCCCGACCCGCCGCTTCAGTGAAGAGCGATTGATCGAGAGACTCGGCATCAGCCGCAGCGTTGTTCGCCAGGTACTGGCGCGACTGTCCCATCAGCAGATCCTCATTCTGCGGCCGAACCACCAGCCTCAGATTGCGGTCCCTGACCTCGAACACTCCCGACAAATTCTCCACGCCCGACGATTGACCGAGACCACACTGGTTCGGCTGGCCTGTCAGCAGCCCCGCCCCGAAGAGCTGAAGCGCCTGCGAGGGTTGATCGAGCGCCAGCGCCAATGCGTCGAGCGGAACCAGCGCGGCCCCTCGATCCGGTTGTCGGGAGAGTTTCACCTGCAATTGGCCGAAATGGCTGGAAACGCACCGCTGGCGCATTTTCTTGGCAGCCTGGTACCCCTGACATCGCTGGCGCTTGCACAACGTGATGCGCAAGCGCGCTTTTATTGCGCATGGCAGCAACAGGCGGCGATGGTCGACGCACTGGAACGTCAGGACGCGGCAATGGCGGTGACGCTGATCAGCCGGCATCTGGATCATCTGGCAGAAATACTGCTGAGCCCGGAACCCGTAGCTGCTCGCAACCGCATTGTCGGGTAGTTCGCCATCGTCGTCGGGGCGGTGTTCCTTCGAAAGCGCTCTGGAACACGCTGAAGATTACCGCCCCTGATCGGCCACCATCCGTGCAAACCCTTCGCGGATTTTTTCCTCCGGCAGGTCATCGGCTATAAACACCATCACACTGTCCCGCACTTCCCCCTCTAGCCACTCCGTGTCCCAGTCGAAGCCATACAGCTTCAACACGCCCTGAAACACCAGGCGCCGGGGTTCGCCGACAATGTTCAGCACGCCCTTGTAGCGCAGCAGTTGCTTGCCATGCGCCTCCAGCAGTTCGTTCATGAACCCGCTGAGCTGGTCGATATCCAGCGCCTGGTCGGTGCGCAGCACCAGGCTGGAAATGCGGTCAAGCGTGGGGGCCTTGCTGACCGGGCGCAGACTGACTCCGCCACCGAGATCGGCATTGAGGTTGAAACCACGCACATCGAGCAGCTCGGCCAGGTCGATCCTGCCGTGTTCAACCACCCGGATCGGGGCGCGGCGATTGATCCGGGTCAGGCGCTCGCTCAACGCCGTGAACGTCGCCTCGTCTACCAGGTCGCGCTTGCTCACCAGCAGGCGGTCGGCGAAGCCGATCTGCGCCTGGGCAATGGTCTGGGTCAGGTGCACGCCGGCATGCGCGGCGTCGACCAGGGTGATGATGCCGTCAAGGATGTAGCGCTCCCTGAGTTCTTCATCGATGAAAAAGGTTTGTGCCACCGGCGCCGGGTCAGCCAGGCCGGTGCACTCGATCACCAGGCGGTCAAAGGCGATCTCACCGCTGTCCAGGCGCTCGAGCAGCAGGTACAGGGCCTTGGTCAGGTCGGTGTGGATGGTGCAGCAGACGCAGCCATTGGACAGCGTCATCACTTGTACCGGCTCATCGCCCAGGAGCTGGGTGTCGATACCGGCGTCACTGAATTCGTTTTCGATCACGGCGATTTTCAGCCCGTGCTCGGCTTTAAGCAGGTGGCGCAGCAGCGTGGTCTTGCCGGCACCGAGGAAGCCGCTGAGGATCGTTACCGGGATGGGAGAGGACACGTTCGATCTCCTGTTTCACAAAATTGAAAAGAAACACAAAACAAATGTGGGAGCGGGCTTGTCCGCGATGGCGGACTATCACTCAACATTGATGTTGAATGTAAAGTCGCTATCGCGGGCAAGCCCGCTCCCACAGGGATTGCATCAACCTGGCTGTCAGATCAACAGCACTTGGGCCCACCCTTGCCACCGTAACGCGCCTCCTGACGTTCCCGGAAGAACATCTCGTAGCTCATCACCGGTTTGTCCGGGTGTTTGGTTTGCATATGCTCGACGTAGGTGTCGTAGTCGGGCATGCCCACCATCAGGCGCGCGGCCTGACCGAGGTATTTACCGAGGCGACTCAGGTCATTGAACATGCTTGCAATCCTCGATCATGCGTCCGGCAGAGCCTTGAATGGCGACTCTTTATCCGTACGTTCCTTATGGCCCCAGGCGGTGATACCCACCTTGAGCGCGTAGAACAGGATGCTGAAGACCACGAACAGGAACAATGCCGTCAGCGTTGCGTTGGTGTAGGCATTGAAGATCACGTGCTGCATCTGCGTGATGTCCTTGGCCGGTGCAAGCACCTGACCATTGGCCAGGGCATCGCTGTACTTCTTGGCCAGCGACAGGAAGCCGATTGCCGGGTTGGCGTCGAACAGCTTGATGAAGCCTGCGGTGGTGGTGCAGATCAGCAGCCATACCGCTGGCAGCATGGTGACCCAGATGTAGCGCTGGCGTTTCATTTTGATCAGCACCACGGTGCTGAGCATGAGCGCGATACCGGCCAGCATCTGGTTGGAGATGCCGAACAGTGGCCACAAGGTGTTGATACCGCCCAGTGGATCGATCACGCCCTGATACAACAACCAGCCCCACATGGCCACGCAACCGGCGGTCGCGATCAGGTTCGCGGTCCAGGACTCGGTGCGCTTGAGCGCGGGCACGAAGGAGCCGAGCAGGTCCTGCAACATGAAACGTCCGGCACGGGTACCGGCGTCCACGGCGGTCAGGATGAACAGCGCTTCAAACAGGATCGCGAAGTGGTACCAAAATGCCATGGTGTTTTCACCCGGCAGGACACTGTGCAGGATCTGCGCAATCCCCACCGCCAGTGTCGGTGCACCGCCAGCGCGCGCCAGAATGGTGGTTTCACCAATGTCATGGGCGACCGCCTGCAGGGCTTCCGGGGTAATGGCAAAGCCCCAGCCGCTGACCGTCTGCGCCACCGTCATTACATCACTGCCGACCACGGCCGCCGGGCTGTTCATGGCGAAGTACACGCCAGGCTCGATCACCGAGGCGGCAACCATCGCCATGATGGCCACGAAGGACTCCATCAACATGCCGCCGTAACCGATGTAACGGGCGTTGGTTTCGTTATCCAGCAGCTTTGGCGTAGTACCGGAGGAAATCAGCGCGTGGAAACCCGAGACCGCGCCACAGGCGATGGTGATGAACAGGAACGGGAACAGGCCGCCTTTCCATACCGGGCCGGTGCCGTCGATGAACTGGGTCAGTGCGGGCATTTTCAGCTCGGGCATGGTCACCAGGATACCGATGGCCAGGGCCACGATGGTGCCGATCTTGAGGAAAGTCGACAGGTAGTCGCGCGGCGCCAGGATCAGCCATACCGGCAACACCGCAGCAACGAAACCATAGCCGATCAGCATCCAGGTGATCTGGATCCCGGTGAAGCTGAACGCCTTGGCCCATACCGGATCAGCGGCAATCTGCCCGCCCAGCCAGATGGAGCCCAGCAACAGCAATACGCCGATGACCGAGATTTCGCCAATGCGGCCCGGACGGATGTAGCGCATGTAAATGCCCATGAACATCGCGATCGGGATGGTCGCCATGACCGTGAAGATGCCCCACGGGCTTTCGGCCAGGGCCTTGACCACGATCAGCGCCAGCACCGCCAGGATGATGATCATGATCAGGAAGCAGCCAAACAACGCGATGGTGCCCGGGATACGGCCCATTTCCTCACGGACCATGTCACCCAGGGAGCGACCGTTGCGCCGGGTGGACATGAACAGGACCATGAAGTCCTGGACGGCCCCCGCAAGCACCACGCCGGCAATCAACCACAAGGTGCCTGGCAAATATCCCATCTGCGCGGCCAGCACCGGACCCACCAATGGCCCTGCGCCCGCGATCGCCGCAAAGTGGTGACCAAAAAGAATGTGTTTGTTGGTCGGCACATAGTCCAGACCGTCGTTGTTGAGTACAGCGGGGGTGGCTCGCCGTGGGTCGAGCTGCATCACTTTGGTGGCGATGAACAGACTGTAGTAGCGATACGCGACCAGATAGATGGCCACCGCGGCCACGACAATCCACAAGGCGTTGATCGCCTCGCCCCGACGCAATGCCACTACCCCAAGGGCGCACGCCCCGACAATTGCCAGCAGCAGCCAGGGAATGTGGCGTAGCAGGCTATTATTATTTTTCATTTTTTTATTCCAGCCAGGTGGACTTGAGAGAAAGCCACCCCGAGTTTAGCGCCGATTACCCCAAAGACCATACCCGACATTGGTCTAGAGCCCTGGGTGGCAGTCCGGCTAAAGGCCGGTCTATAGTCAGCGTACTACCCGAGGACTGCGCCATGAGCAAGCACGCTGCCAATCGTCGCCGTTTCAAACGCATCGCCTTCGACGCCAGGACCGAGCTGATCCAGGGGCCGAACCATTGGCCGGTGAAGTTGATCGACCTGTCGCTCAAGGGGTTGCTGGTCGAGCGCCCGGAACCCTGGTCAGGCGACGCGCACAAAATGTTTTCGGTCGATATCCACTTGAGCGAGGAAGCCGAGATCCGCATGGACGTGCAACTCACCCATGAGGAGCACGGCCAGCTCGGATTCGTCTGCCGCTACATCAGCCTGGAGTCCATCAGCAGCCTGCGGCGGCTGATCGAACTGAACCTGGGGGACCCGGCCGAGCTGGAACGGGAGCTGGGCGCGCTGATCGACGCCTGAGCGCTATTCGAACAGGGCGTCCAGGGCCTGCTCCAGACGGCTGACCGCAATGATCTTCAACCCGGCGGGCGCTTCCTTCGGCGCATTGCCCTTGGGCACGATGGCGCGCTTGAAGCCGTGCTTGGCCGCTTCCTTCAGGCGCTCCTGGCCGCTGGGCACCGGCCGCACTTCACCGGACAGCCCGACCTCGCCGAACACCAGCAGATCATGGGGCAATGGCCGGTTGCGCAAACTGGACATGACCGCCGCCATCAACGCGAGGTCCGAAGCCGTTTCCAGCACCTTGACCCCGCCGACCACGTTGAGGAACACATCCTGATCATGGGTCGGGATTCCGCCGTGGCGGTGCAGGACCGCCAGGAGCATGGCCAGGCGATTCTGATCCAGGCCCAGGGTCACCCGGCGCGGGTTTGCCAGATGACTGTCGTCCACCAGCGCCTGCACTTCGACCAGCATGGGCCGGGTTCCTTCCCACGTCGCCATCACCACGCTGCCCGGCACTTCTTCCTGGGCCCGCGTGAGAAAGATCGCCGACGGGTTGGAGACTTCCTTCAAGCCCTTGTCGGTCATGCCGAACACGCCCAGTTCGTTGACGGCCCCGAAACGGTTCTTCACCGCGCGCAACAGGCGCAAACGCCCATCCGACTCACCTTCGAAATACAGCACGGTGTCGACCATGTGCTCCAGCACCCGCGGCCCCGCCAACGCGCCTTCCTTGGTCACATGGCCGACCAGGAAGATCGCCGTGCCACTTTGCTTGGCATAGCGCACCAGCAACGCGGCACTTTCACGCACCTGGGACACGCCGCCCGGCGCCGACTGCAATTGCTCGGTGAAGATCGTCTGGATCGAATCGATCACCATGACCTTGGGTTTTTCCACCCGCGCAGTGGCGATGATGGTTTCGATGCAGGTTTCGGTCATCACCCGCAATTGGTCCTGGGGCAGCCCCAGACGCCGGGCACGCATGGCCACTTGCTGCTGGGACTCTTCGCCAGTGACATAGAGCGCTGGCATGCGCATCGCCAGGTTGCACAGGGTCTGCAGGAGAATGGTCGACTTGCCGATGCCCGGGTCACCGCCGATCAGTACGACTGAACCGTCGACCAGGCCACCCCCCAGCACACGGTCCAGTTCACCGGACGCGGTGGAAAACCGCGGGATTTCCTCGACACTGACTTCGGCCAGCGTCTTGATCTGCGCCTGTTGCCCGGCCCAGCCGGTACGACCGCTGGGTGCAGCCGCACCACCACTTTCCACCAGGGTTTCGGTCAGGGTGTTCCAGGCTCCGCATTCACCACACTGGCCGGCCCACTTGGGAAAGGTCGAGCCGCACTCGGTGCAGCCATACATGCGCTTGGCCTTGGCCATCTGAACCCCCGAAAAAAAACGCGATGATAGCCCAGTTGGCAAAATACCGTGCAATGTCCGGATGGCCGCTACCGAATACCGTGGCGCGTATTTCCAGTGATAACCATAATAGAGTGATGAGCGTTCAACCTTATAAACAGCATGGTTAATTCCGCGTCCATCATCAGAGCAACACTCACGGACAAATACTCTACAAAGCAACCCTAATTGTCCAACTCCTGCCTAACAACAGTCCATCATCCCGCCGCAAACAGACCATTATTCTTATACAAACCTTAAAATCGAATTGACTTATTTACAGTTTTTATCACCAATTTACAAAGACCCAACACTTCCGTTCCGCGCACAACTATTGTGCCCATATTAAACCTGAGCGTTTATCCCCCATCAGTAACTACAACCCGCACGATCGGCTTCACCCCTACCCGCCCAACATGACACGCTATAACGCCAAACAAACCCACACCGAAATCCCAACTCGGCAACCAGAACCCAAGGAGATGCCCCTCGTTCCCGGCGCCCACCTGATGGCACTTTGTAAACTTTTTGCCAACAAACCGGTCGATAGCGACGCCCGCAGCGATCACTCAGACCAGCAAGACCCGGTTTGCTGATTTACACTGCGTCTACCAACCTCATCTGTAACAAGGAATAACCCATGGGCGTGATAAGTGAATTCAAGGCCTTCGCGGTCAAAGGGAATGTGGTCGACATGGCCGTCGGGATCATCATCGGCGCTGCGTTCGGCAAGATCGTTACATCGTTCGTCGGTGACGTGGTCATGCCACCCATCGGCCTGCTGATCGGTGGGGTGGACTTCGGGGACCTGGCCATCACCCTGAAGGCGGCGCAGGGCGAAGCCCCGGCCGTGATGCTGGCCTACGGCAAATTCATCCAGAGCATCATCGACTTCGTGATCGTTGCATTCGCCATCTTCATGGGCGTGAAAGCCATCAACCAGCTCAAGCGCGAAGAGGCCGCAGCCCCCAGCGCGCCACCGGCTCCGACCCAGGAAGAAGTCCTGCTGAGTGAGATCCGCGACCTGCTCAAGGCGCAAAACAACAAGCCCTGAGGGCTAGACCGCGACAACAAACGGCGCCTGGTGGCGCCGTACCTCCATTACCAGTAGTTCTCAACCGCCACCTGACCCGGACGACGACTCAGGCTCAATTGCATGTCACGCGCCTTGAGCAGTTGACGGGTGTCATCGATCATTTGTGGGTTGCCACACAGCATCACCCGCGAGTGCTCGGCCGTCAGCTCGACGCCTGCCGCCCGCTCCAGCTCGCCATTCTCGATCAAGTGGGTAATTCGACCGTTCAGCGCCCTCGGGTGATGCTCGCGGGTCACCGTGGCAATGAACTGCAACTTGTGGGCATATTCCGCCAGGTACTCGCGCCCGGCCAACCCCTCGATCAATGCCTGGTACGCCAACTCCCGGGCTTCGCGCACGCTGTACACCAGAATGATCCGCTCGTACCGCTCCCACACCTCGAAGTCCTGCAGGATCGACAGAAAAGGGGCAATCCCCGTGCCCGTGGACAACAACCACAGATCACGCCCGTCGACAAATCGATCCAGGGTCAGGTAGCCAAAGGCCTGACGATCGACCATCAGCGTATCGCCTGCCTCCAGGCGACTCAGCTCGCTGGTGAACTCGCCACCGGGCACGACAATGGAAAAGAATTCGAGAAACTCGTCATGGGGCGCTGACACCATGGAATACGCGCGCCACACGGTACTGCCATCGGCCTTGGTGACGCCCAGGCGGGCAAACTGCCCGGCCCGAAAGCGAAAGCCTGGGTCCCGGGTGGCGCGCAGGGTGAACAGACTCGGAGTCAGCGGCTGGACATCAAGCAGGGTCTGGCGGGTGAACTTCTCTTCGCTGGCGGTCATGGGGGGCTCCGTAGGTCTGATGGGCCCAGTGTCCCGCAAAGCCAAGCGCAGGAACACCTTCGATTGGTAGTGGTATTACGCCTCGACCCACGACAAATTAACTAAACAGATAAATAATAATCCAAAACAATGCCGACCAATATTTAACAGAAGAACAACCTCCTATATACCTTGCCCCTTTGTAAAGCCTACGAATCACTCCACATTAAAATCAACAACAGCATATAAACAGCCATTACAAAGCCACCACCTTAATAACTATTCACCCAACCAGAAAATGGATCCAATAGCTAAAAAGTCACACCACAATAGTAGGACATGTCCTACACTCACGGCTTGCCGACAATTGGACGCCATCGGCACATATGAAGCGGACACACGGAGTGTAATCAATGGAGATCTGGATAGAAGCGCAGCTCAAGCAATTGACCAGCGCATCAAGCATCGAATCAGCCTACAAGGCCGCACTCAATTTCTTCAACAATCTTGGTTACGAATACTGCTGTTTTTCAATGACTTCTTGCAGCCTGAGTCATCGTTCAGCCGCTATAAACCTCAACAATTACCCACATGAATGGAACACCCAATACAAACAGAACAACTACTGTTCGATCGACCCGACAGTCACCCATTGCAGCCACTCGATGCTGCCCATTCTCTGGGACCGTGCGACGTTTGCGAAAACCCCTGACCTCTGGCGGGCACTGCAGGATCAAGGCTTGCGCTACGGCTGGTCACAGCCTGTGCATGATCTGAACAGCCAGAGCATCGGAATGCTCAGCATGGCTCGCAGTCATCGTAGGCTGAGCGTTTACGAACTCTACGAACACCTCGGCTACGCGACCTTCATCAGCCAAAAACTCTATGCCCTGGCCATCGACAAACTGTCAGGCAGTCACGCCGACAGCGAGACTCAGGTGTATCTGTCGCCACGAGAAATTGAAGTCCTGAAGTGGTCGGCTGACGGCAAGACCGCCTCGGAAGTCGCCATCATTCTCTGCCTGACTGAACGAACGGTGCACTACCACGTCAACAGCGCGATCAAGAAACTGGGGGTGAACAACAAGATCTCCGCCGTGGTACGAGCCACCAGACATCATATGATCTAAGCCGTTCCGCCCCCCCGACCATTGACGGACACGCAGTGCCGTAGAAAAACCTGCGAGTAATCCTGAAGAAAAAAACGTACCATTTGCCCCCCGACTGAGTGATACCTCCGAAGCCACGCATGGCTGCCCGCTCAGTCGGTCCCGCCAGCCTTTCACCCAGGCACAGCGGCGGGACACCCGTTGATTACCCAGAGCCCCCGCCCCATGCCCCTGCTTGAAACGCCCTTCGCCCAACTCGACCTGATTCGCCAGCCGGAACAGCAAAACGAACCGCTGCAAGCCTTCGACGCGGCTGACGAATACTTGCTCAACCACCTGGCCGAGCAGCAACCTGCCGCCAACACCCGGGTTCTGGTGCTCAACGACAGTTTTGGGGCACTGGCGGCGAGCCTGGTCGGCAAGGTTTCACTGACCACCAGCGGCGACTCGTTCCTGGCCGCCCAGGCCCTGGAAAAGAACCTGGTACGCAATGACCAGCCCTTTGATGCCGTCTCGCTGTTACCGGCCAGCGCGCCACTGGTCGGGCCATTCGACCGGGCCCTGATCCGGGTTCCCAAGACCCTTGCCCTGCTGGAAGAGCAACTGATTCGCCTGCAAGGGCAACTGGCCCCCGGCGCCCAGGTGGTGGCCGCCGCCATGGTCAAGCACCTGCCAAGGGCGGCGGGAGACCTGCTGGAACGCTACATCGGTCCGATGCAGGCCTCCCTTGCCGTGAAGAAAGCGCGCTTGCTGATTGCTACCCCGCAGGCCAGGCCCGTTGTGCCTTCGCCGTACCCGACGCGCTACACCCTCGACGAACCCGCCATCGAACTGCTCAACCATGCCAACGTGTTCTGTCGCGAAGGCCTGGACATCGGTACGCGGGCGTTTCTCCCCCATTTGCCGAAAAACCTTGGCACCGCGCGAGTCGCCGACCTGGGGTGCGGCAACGGTGTACTGGCCATCGCCAGCGCCCTGCACAATCCGCAAGCCCAATACACGCTAGTGGACGAGTCGTTCATGGCCGTGCAGTCCGCCGCACAAAACTGGCAGGCCGCCCTGGGTGACCGCGAAGTGATCGTGCGGGCGGGCGATGGCCTGGCGGGGCAAGAGCCGCAATCGCTGGACGTGGTGCTGTGCAATCCGCCATTCCACCAGCAACAGGTGGTGGGTGATTTCCTGGCCTGGCGTATGTTTCAGCAGGCTCGCGAAGCCTTGGTGGTCGGGGGCGCGCTGTACATCGTCGGCAATCGGCACCTGGGTTATCACAGCAAGCTGGCGCGGTTGTTCCGCGGCGTCGAACAAGTCGCGGCCACCCCGAAATTCGTGATCCTCAAGGCCCGAAAATAACGCCTGGCATCCAGGCAAAAAAAACCCTCCAATGGAGGGTTATAAATCCGTGCCGTTAGGCAACGGGATGGGATGTTCGGGTGTTCAGTGAGTGCTCAGGCCTGCGGCATTCATGAACAGGCGCATGAGGCTTGCCACGACAAACAACGCAAGCACACTGCCCGTCCAGATCATTGCCAGCCAACCGAGCCGCTGCCAGAGCGGCTTCTTTTCCGCCTGTTCGATTTCCTGCAAAGAATGCTTGTTGGCCATAACCGTGCGCCTCGTGTTGAGCGTTCCTGGTGGGCGCTGGCAAGCCAACGCCTACAGCGTGTGCGTGACTAGTGGTAACCGTCTTCGTGGGTCACCTTGCCGCGGAACACGTAGTAGCTCCAGAAGGTGTAGCCCAGGATAAACGGAATGATGAACAACGTGCCGACCAGCATGAACCCCTGGCTTTGTGGCGGCGCGGCGGCGTCCCAGATCGAAATCGACGGTGGCACGATGTTCGGCCACAGGCTGATGCCCAGGCCGCTGTAGCCAAGGAAGATCAGCACCAGGGTCAGCAGGAACGGCGTGTAGTGGGCATTGCGGGCCACGGCGCGCAGTAATCCGTACAGGGTGACCAGCACCAGGATCGGCACCGGCAGGAACCAGAACAGGTTAGGCAAGGTGAACCAGCGCGCGGCGATCTCGGCATGGGTCAGCGGGGTCCAGATGCTGACGACCCCGATCACCGCCAGCAGCACCAGCGCCAGTGGTCGCGCCAGGTCATGCATCTGCTCCTGCAACTTGCCTTCGGTCTTCATGATCAGCCAGGTACATCCCAGCAGTGCATACGCCACCACCAACGCCACGCCACAGAACAGCGTGAACGGCGTCAGCCAGTCCAGCGTGCCGCCGGCGAACTGCCGATCAACCACCGGGAAACCGTCGATGAATGCACCGAGGGCCACGCCCTGGAAGAAGGTCGCGGTGATCGAGCCACCGATAAATGCCTTGTCCCAGAGATGGCGCTTGTCGTCCTTGGCCTTGAAGCGGAACTCGAAGGCCACGCCCCGGAAAATCAGCCCGACCAGCATCAGGATCAGCGGCAGGTACAACGCCGACAGCACCACCGAATACGCCAGCGGGAAAGCCCCGAACAAGGCCGCCCCGCCCAGCACCAGCCAGGTTTCATTACCGTCCCAGACCGGCGCCACAGTGTTCATCATCACGTCTCGGTCGCTCTTGCCCTTGATGAACGGGAAGAGAATCCCGATCCCCAGGTCGAAGCCGTCCATGACCACGTACATCATGATGCCGAAGATGATGATCACGGCCCAGATCAGCGGAAGATCAATACCCATGACTCAATTCCCCTTGTTCAGGCTGTCGCCGTGGTCACTTTCAGCACCGCCATCGGCAGCGGAAAGCGGACGGGCCGGTGTGCGATGCTGACCGGGGCCACCGTGGCTCGGTTCGGCACCTTCGTTGAGCTTCGGACCTTTGCGCACCAGGCGCATCATGTA
Organism: Pseudomonas sp. Irchel s3h17; assembly: GCF_900187505.1. Lineage (GTDB taxonomy): Bacteria > Pseudomonadota > Gammaproteobacteria > Pseudomonadales > Pseudomonadaceae > Aquipseudomonas. The sequence goes on along the minus strand of NZ_FYDL01000010.1, from coordinate 169,669 downwards.
GCCCAGCCCTGCACCAAACAGCGAGAAATACACCACGACAAACAGCGCCAGGGTGATGCTCATTTGCACCACACTATGGTTGGACGAGCCATCGGCGGTGCGCATCAACCCGTACACCACCCACGGCTGACGACCGATTTCCGTGGTGAACCAGCCCGCAAGAATCGCAATCAGGCCCGAAGGTCCCATCCACAAGGTCAGGTACAGGAACGCGCGGTTGGAATACAGCGTGTCGCGCTTGCGCAGCCACAAGCTCCAGAGGCCGGTGAAAATCATCAGCATGCCCAGCCCGACCATGATCCGGAACGACCAGAATACAATGGTCGAGTTCGGCCGGTCTTCCGGCGGGAACTCCTTGAGCGCCGGGACCTGTTTGTCCAGCGAGTGGGTCAGGATCAGGCTGCCCAGGTACGGAATCTCGACCGCGTACTTGGTTCTCTCTTCCTTCATGTCCGGCCAGCCGAACAGGATCAGCGGGGTCGCTTCGTTGCCATGGTTTTCCCAGTGGCCTTCGATCGCCGCGATTTTCGCGGGCTGGTGCTTGAGGGTGTTGAGCCCGTGGAAGTCACCGATCACCGCCTGGATCGGCGCGACGATCAAGGCCATCCACATGGCCATCGAGAGCATGGTACGGATCGCCGGGTTATCACGGCCGCGCAACAGGTGCCAGGCGGCTGACGAGCCGACGAAGAACGCCGTCGCCACAAAGGCTGCCGTGGCCATGTGCATCAGGCGATAAGGGAACGAGGGGTTGAAAATCACCGCGATCCAGTCCACCGGAATGACCTGGCCGTTGACGATTTCGTAACCCTGCGGGGTTTGCATCCAGCTGTTGGAAGCCAGGATCCAGAAGGTCGAGATCAGCGTGCCGATGGCGACCATGACCGTGGCGAAGAAGTGCAGCTTGCGCCCCACCTTGTTCCAGCCGAACAGCATGACGCCCAGGAAACCGGCCTCCAGGAAGAAGGCCGTGAGCACTTCATAGGTCAGCAAGGGGCCGGTGACGGAACCGGCGAAGTCAGAGAAGCGACTCCAGTTGGTGCCAAACTGATAGGCCATGACCAGCCCCGAGACCACTCCCATGCCGAAGTTGACGGCAAAGATCTTCGACCAGAAGTGGTACAGGTCACGGTAGGTGTTGTTGTGGGTTTTCAGCCATAGACCTTCGAGCACCGCCAGGTAACTCGCCAGGCCGATGGTGATCGCCGGGAACAGGATGTGGAATGAAATGGTGAACGCGAACTGAATTCGGGCGAGATCAAGTGCCTCCAAACCGAACATAAGTCTTCCTCTGTCAGGTATTACGGCTGCAGACACCTGGCCTGCACCCACCGCCCCCACGGATATGGAATGTGGCGAATTCAAATTCGTTCTTTTTATGTACGCATCACAACGCAGGGAGTCTGGCCATCTGGCCGTCAGAACAATTCCGCCAAGGGCTTTGATCTGGATCAAGTAACGATGAAAGAGTAGTCCCATTTTCGCGGCTGGCGTGTGTGGTCTTTTGACGCGTGACAGGTTGCCTCAGTGCCGTCTTTTCGACGACAAACGGGCTTCAGGTCGATCACCGCAACCATTAGTTACAACTTGATGATCGCCTCGGTGCCCTCCCGTTCGAATCCGCCAGCCAATGCCCGCCCCAGAGCCCCAACGGTATCGGTCAAGCCAGCAAGTCCCCTGCCACCTTCGCCCTGACACTCTTGCCGCACACCTGCTCGACCAGCATCAAGGCAAACGCCAGGGCCGCGCTTGAACCCTGGGCCGTGATGCAGTTGCCATCGACCACCACCGGTTGATCAATGAAGGTACAGCCGGACAACTGCTGGCTGACGGAGGGGAGACAGGTCATGCGCCGCTGCCTCAGTACGCCAAAGGCCTGCAAAGCCAATGCAGGCGACTCGGCAATCGCGGCGAACCAGCGCCCGGCGGCGGACTGGTCCTGGAGCAGTTGTAGCAAGGGTTGATGGGCCGCCAGGTGCTGGGCACCCACGGCACCGCCGGGCAGGACAATCAGGTCGAACGGTTGTGCCAGCACATCCACCAACATTGCGTCGGCGGTCAGGCGAGTACCTCGGGCACAGGTCAGCATGCGCCGTGCCTCGATGCTGGCCACCACCACTTCGACTTTCGCCCGGCGCAACACATCAATCAGGGTGACGGTTTGCAGGTCGTCGATGCCTTCGGCAAGGGTAATCAGGGCTCTAAAGGTCATGATCTGCATCCACAGGGTGATCTTTAAAGCGTAGTCAGCTTTGTCGACCGCTGTTCGGTCAATGTCCTGACCCGCTGCTCCCTATTTGATGTACAGCTGGGTCGACAGGCTCTGGCCCGGGGCATTGATCGAGGTATTGCGGAAGGTGAACGTACCTCGCTGCTTGCCAGCCAGGTCAAAAATGTACAGGTAGCCGACGATCTTGCTGACCATGCCGGAGCACTCGGTCAGGTTGCCATTATCGTAGGCACACACCCGGGTACGTACGCCGTCGATGTCAGCGCCATCCAGCCCGGCCTGGGGCGAGCGACCATACCCGACTTCCAGTACATACAGCTTGATGTTGGGCCCCTGGTGATCGCACTTCGTCTGCGCCTGCCCCTCGGCAATGTCTTCAAGGCCACAGGACTGCGACTGGACCTTGAGCACCTTGATTTCGGTCAGCGGTGGTGCCGACGCCGCCGTGGCGGCTTGTGTTCCCAGCAACAAGGCGCCAAACACACCAAATACCCGAACGACCTTGCTCTTGATAGACGACATAACCACTCCCGAAGCCAGCGCGCAGTATGCCCCACTCCCCCTGACGGCAAAACTTCGACGACGAGCGCTGCCATTAAGCAGCCATTGCCCCACGCTGCTGGTATGATGCGCGGCTTTTTCCGACCGACACAAAATTTTCAGGCGCCTTGAGTGGCCTGTGCTTTGCTGTTCAGGTCGATACATTCACGGCGCAAGACGCGCCACGGGGAGCAGAGATGCTGGAAAGGCTGTTTCAACTCAAGGCACACAACACCAACGTGCGTACCGAGATTCTTGCCGGTATCACGACCTTCCTGGCCATGGCCTACATCCTGTTCGTCAACCCGAGCATTCTCGGCGAGACCGGCATGGACAAGGGCGCGGTGTTTGTCGCGACCTGCCTGGCAGCCGCCATCGGCTCCACGGTCATGGGCCTGATCGCCAACTACCCGATTGCGCTGGCACCGGGCATGGGGCTGAACGCGTTCTTCACCTACACCGTCGTGCTGCACATGGGCCACACCTGGCAAGTGGCATTGGGGGCGGTGTTCATTTCCGCGGTGCTGTTCTTCCTGTTGTCGATCTTCCGCATCCGTGAATGGATCATCAACAGCATCCCGCTGCCACTGCGCTCGGCGATTGCCGCCGGTATCGGCCTGTTCCTGGCCCTGATCGCCCTGCACAACGCCGGCATCGTGGTCAGCAACCCGGCCACCATGGTTGGCCTGGGTGACCTGAAGCAACCGGCACCGATCCTGGCGACCCTGGGCTTTGCCATGATCGTCGCCCTTGAGGCACTGAAAGTGCGCGGCGCGGTGCTGATCGGCATCCTGACCGTCACCATCGCCTCCATTGCCCTGGGCTTCACCCCGTTCGGTGGCGTGATGTCGATGCCGCCTTCGCTGGCGCCGACCTTCCTGCAACTGGACATCATGGGCGCACTGGACATTGGCCTTGTCAGCGTAATTTTCGCCTTCCTGTTCGTCGACCTGTTCGATAACTCCGGCACCCTGATCGGTGTCGCCAAGCGCGCCGGCCTGATGGGCAAGGACGGCCACATGCCGAAAATGGGCCGTGCACTGATCGCCGACAGTACCGCCGCCATGGCCGGTTCCCTGCTGGGCACATCGACCACCACCAGTTACATCGAATCGGCAGCGGGTGTCAGCGCCGGCGGCCGTACCGGCCTGACGGCCATCGTGGTTGCCATCCTGTTCCTGCTGGCCCTGTTCTTTGCCCCACTGGCCAGCAGCGTGCCAGCCTTCGCCACGGCACCGGCCCTGCTGTTCGTCGCCGTACTGATGACCTCGGGCCTGGCGGAAATAGACTGGGACGACATTACCGTTGCCGCACCGGTGGTCATTACCGCCCTGGCGATGCCGTTCACCTACTCCATTGCCAACGGCATTGCGTTCGGCTTTATCTCCTGGACCGCGATCAAGCTGCTCTCCGGCCGTGGCCGTGAGCTGAACTCGGCACTGGTGATTCTGTCGATTCTGTTTGTGATCAAGTTGGGTTGGTTCAACGCATGACATTCGATTCCCAGGCCTACGCCGCTCAGCTCCAGGACAAGGTCACGCGTTTGCGTGACCTGCTGGCGCCATTCGATGCACCAGAACCTGCAGTGTTCGACTCGCCGCTGGCCAACTTTCGCCTGCGTGCCGAGTTCCGCCTGTGGCGCGAAGCCGGCGAGCGGCACTACGCGATGTTTTCCCAGGAAGACAAACGCACGCCGATCCTGATCGAAGCGTTCCCGATCGCCAGCCTGCGCATCAACGAGTTGATGCCGCAGCTCAAGGCCGCCTGGCAAGCCAGCGCGGCCCTGAGCCACAAGCTGTTCCAGGTGGAGTTCCTGACCACCCTGGCGGGCGACGCGATGATCACCCTGTGTTATCACCGCCCGCTGGACGAGCACTGGCACGCGGCGGCCAGCAAACTGGCCACGGACCTCAACGTCAGCGTGATCGGTCGCTCCAAGGGCAAGCGCGAAGTGATCGGCCATGATTACGTGGTGGAACAACTGGAAGTCGGCGGTCGCACCTTCAGCTATCGCCAACCGGAAGGTGCGTTCACCCAACCGAACGGCACGGTGAACCAGAAGATGCTCAACTGGGCGTACGATGCCTTGGGCCCGCGCGCTGATGATTTGCTGGAGCTGTACTGCGGCAATGGCAACTTCACCCTGCCCCTGGCCACCCGCGTGCGCAAGGTACTGGCCACCGAAATCAGCAAGACCTCGGTGAATGCCGCGCTCAGCAACCTCAGCGAAAACGCTGTGGATAACGTCACGCTGGTACGTTTGTCTGCCGAGGAGCTGACCGAAGCCCTGAATGAAGTGCGACCGTTCCGTCGCCTCCACGGCATTGACCTGAAGAGCTACGCGTTCGGCAGCGTGTTCGTCGACCCGCCGCGCGCTGGCATGGACCCGGACACCTGCGAGCTGACCCGACGCTTCGAGAACATCCTGTACATCTCGTGCAACCCGGAAACGTTGGCCGCCAACATCGCCCAATTGCACGACACTCACCGCATCACCCGCTGTGCAATATTCGATCAGTTCCCATGGACCCACCACATGGAATCCGGGGTCTTGCTGACCCGCCGCTGATTGAGTTTGCCCCTCACAAAACAGCCGTCTTGATGACGGCTTTTTTGTCGGTGATCACAATGCACTATCGACTTTTCGCGGGCGACCGCCCTTCCTGCCGTTGGCGCGGGCAGCCTGAGCCTTGGCGACACTGCTCTGGCGACCGTTGCGGCTTGCAATCGCCGTGGCCGCCAGGTCCATCAACGGTTTGCTTGCCAGGATCATCCCGACAATGGATATCTGCAGGTCCCTGCCTTCATGGCAGAGCGCAGCACCTGCAAAACCCACCTTCAATTGCTCAAAATCAGTGGCATCAAAGCCATCGAACTCCGGGTAGTTCTTCACGGGCAACAACACCGCGCTGCCATCCGTGAAGCCAATCGACAGACTCACCCCGTCGACACTCACCGCAATGGCGTTCACCCCGCTACGATGCGTCACACCCCGCTCAATGGCATCATCCAGAGCGGCCTCTGTCAGCGGCCGATCGGGTTGGGTCTTTGCCTGTATCGTTCTCATAGTGCTATCTCCACACATTCAGGTGCGCCTATCAGCTGCATCAAGGTTTTATTGTCCTTGACCGCATAATGAGCCGTAGCAATCCGGTAAATCACGCTGGTGTCCCTGTTCATCAGCACCACCTCATTCGCCTGCCAATCCCATAACTGATTGCCCAGGCAGGTTGTTTGCAACTTCAGCCACCAGATGCTCCGGGCACGGCGCAAGTGCGCGGGCTGCTTGAGTGCCAGTCGTAGCCCCTCCAGGACCGCCAATGGTGGACGGCGTGATAGTGGAATGACATCCCACAACTCCACGCCGTCATGCCAAAAGCAGAAGATGAATCGTGCACTCCATGTACCCGCGTCGACATGCACGTGCGGTGGACAGTGCTCGTCACGCAACATGATCACCAGCGAAAGCCCTTTGTAGCTGCATACTTTCATGCTAACCCATCCGTTAGGTTGTTGAGGTCGGGAGACCTGACATTCCATTGAGAATCCGACGGTCGGCCATCGGCAACTGCCTCTCAGGCTAGTTCTGGAAAACACCGGACACCTGCCATTTACCGAGGTAATGGGTAAGAAATCCTTTCTTTACCCACCCGCCAACAGCCAACACCGCAGCGACCTGTCCGATCAGCGAACACATATTGCGAGCGAACAAGTCCTACCGCTGAACGTCAATTGTAAAAATTAACCAAACGGTACATTTTATCTCCACAGGCCGGTCCACCACTGACCGATGCCAACAATAACAATGGAGATACCCCCATGCCCCCGATCATCCTGGTGCTGAACGGCCCTAACCTGAACCTGCTCGGCACTCGTGAGCCGGCGACTTATGGTCACGAAACCCTGGCCGATATCTCGGCCCTGTGTGGTCGCGCCGCCGAGGAGTTCGGCCTGAAAGTGGAGTTTCGCCAGACCAACCATGAAGGCGAGTTGCTGGACTGGATTCACTCGGCCCGTGGTCGTTGCGCCGGGATCGTGATCAACCCGGCCGCCTGGACGCACACCTCGGTGGCGATCCGCGATGCCCTGATCGCCAGCGAGCTACCGGTGATCGAAGTGCATTTGTCCAACGTCCATGCGCGAGAGCCCTTTCGTCATCACTCTTTTGTTTCCGCCATTGCGACCGCCGTGCTGTGCGGGTTTGGCAGCCACGGCTATCGTCTGGCACTGGAGCACTTCAGTCAGCGCTTGCAGGGGTAATCGACATGACACAGAACACAGGCGTACTCGCCGGGCTGATAGGCGCCGGCATCCAGGCCTCCCGAACGCCCGCGCTGCACGAGCACGAAGGCGATGCCCAGGGCATGCGCTACGTCTATCGGTTGATCGACCTCGATCAGTTGCACCTCGACAGCTCGGCCCTGCCGGATCTGCTGATGGCCGCTGAGCGCATGAACTTCACTGGTTTGAACATCACGTTTCCGTGCAAGCAAGCCATCATCCCGCTGCTCGACGAACTCTCGCCCGAAGCCCAGGGCATCGGAGCGGTGAACACCGTGGTGCTCAAGGATGGCAAGCGTATCGGCCACAACACCGACTGCCTGGGGTTTGCCGAAGGTTTTCGCCGGGGCCTGGAAGGCGTGGCTCGCGAGCGCGTGGTGCAAATGGGGGCTGGTGGCGCCGGGGCCGCAGTGGCTCATGCCCTGCTGAGTGAAGGCGTCCGCCAGCTGAGTATTTTCGACGTGGACCAAGATCGCGCGCGCAGCCTGGCGCAAAACCTCAATCAACATTTCGGCAGGGACCGGGCCTGCGCCGGTCATGACCTGCCAAGCGCAATGGCACAAGCCGATGGCCTGGTGAACACCACCCCAATGGGCATGGCCAAGCTGCCTGGCATGCCGGTGCCGGCGGCACTGTTGCGCACGCCCTTGTGGGTCGCGGAGATTGTTTACTTTCCACTGGAAACGGAACTGCTACGCACCGCCCGCAGCCTGGGGTGCCGGACACTCGATGGCGGCAACATGGCGGTATTTCAAGCAGTGAAGGCCTTTGAGTTGTTCAGCGGCGTCGTGCCGGACACGCAGCGCATGCTCGCGCACTTTCACGGTATGACGGGGTAAACCCCAGCGCAGGCAAGCATGGCGAGGGGACCAGCCCCTCGCCACGGGTCAGGCCTGCAAATAGCGCAGGACCGATTCGCAGATCATTTCCCGATGACGCTGCTTGATGGCTTCATTGGGCAGGTCGACCTGGAAAAGCTCGCCGAAGGTATGGCGGTTCGATACCCGGTAGAAACAGAACGAACTGATCAGCAAGTGAACGTCCAACGCATTCAACCCGCTGCGAAACACGCCCTCTTCAGCACCGCGACGCAAAATCACGCCCAGCGAATCGAGGATAGTGGTGTTCATCGCCTTGATCACCTGGGACTGCTTCACGTACTCGGCGTTGTGAATGTTCTCGATGCAGACGATGCGCACAAAGTCGACATTGCGGTCATGGTGATCGAAGGTGAACTCCACCAGCCGCCGGATCGCGTCGCGCGGGGCAAGCTCGGCCAGGTGCAGGCGGCTTTCGGTGCGGCGGATATCGCCGTACAGCTTCTCCAGCACTTCAACGTAGAGCTGCTCCTTGCTCCCGAAGTAGTAATAGATCATGCGTTTTGAGGTGTGAATTCGCTCGGCGATGGCGTCCACGCGCGCGCCGGACAACCCCTGCTGAACGAACTCGACAATGGCTTCTTGAAGAATATTCTCGCGGGTTTTTTCCGGGTTGTTCTTGCGACTCTTGCGCGGCTCGACCACGGACAGGTCGGGCGCTACGGTGAGGTCTGTGGTCATTCTCATTCCGGGCTCATGGCCATCACTGCACAGACTGGCGATTATGGGCCGCACGATGCAGTGAAGGAAGCTCCGTCACCGCCACGTGCTGCCACGCTTACGATTTTCCTACAACTTGGCCTGGCGAGCGGCACCGCTGCGTGACTTCGCCATCGTGGGCGGCAGCATTAATGCGCTTTTACACATTTTCGCCCAAGCGATTCGCTACAACTGGTATCCATGCAGGAGGCAATGAATGCCGCTCAACCCACAAGGAACGTCAACATGCTATGGAACAAAGCCCGTCCCAGCGACAATGTGAAAGACACTCGCAAGCACACGACCAAGCGCTTCACCACCGGCAAGACACTCGGCGTCACACTCGGCGCGGCCGCATTGGCGGGTGTGTTCGCGCTGGCCCGACCGACACCACCGCTGGAAATTGACGACAGCATTGACCCACTGCCTCCCGGCACCATCACGGCATTGAACGAGGACACAGAACTGGCGTTTGTCCGGGCCGTGCTCGGGGATACCGAAGACACCTGGACGCAGGTGTTTCGCTCGCTCGAACGTCAGTACCCGGAACCCGTGCTGACCCTTTTCGAGCAGGGCGTGGCATCAGCCTGCGGGTATGCGTCCTCGGCCATCGGGCCATTCTATTGCTCGGAAAACCAGCAGCTTTATCTCGACCTGGGGTTTTTCCGGCAGATGTCACAACGGTTTTCGGTGGAAGGCGATTTGGCCCGGGCCTACGTGATTGCCCATGAAATCGGCCACCATGTGCAAATCCAGCTGGGCCTATCCCTGCCCTTTGAGGACGCACTGAAAGCAGGCCGACCCACGGCCGGCGACGATGGGCTCGAGGTCCGCTCGGAGTTGCAAGCCGATTGCCTGGCGGGGGTCTGGGCGCACCATGCGCAACAGCGCCTGAACTGGCTGGAGCCTGGCGATCTGGAAGGCGCCTTGCAGGCGGCCGCGGTGTTCGGAGACGATTACCGACGGGGGAACCAAACGGCCCGCGTGATGCCTGAGACCTTCACTCACGGCACGTCGGCACAGCGCGCTCGCTGGTTCCAGGCCGGCTTCGACGAGGGCCGGGTCGAGCAGTGCGACACCTTCAGCGCCACGCAACTGTAGCCCGGCAACGTCAACCGTCGAGTAGCATATGCCTTTCGTCTGACGACCGGACTGGCGTCGACTGCGCTCAGCATCAACACTCATCACCACGCTCAAACAGAGGATTCCCACATGCTATGGAAAAAAGGCCGCCGCAGTGACAACGTGGTCGATTCACGCGCAGAGGATGCTGGCGGTGGTGGCGGTGGGATGCGTTTTGGTGGTGGCAAGGGGTTGAGCCTGACGGCCATCCTGTTGATCGTGGGCATCGGCTGGATTACCGGGCAGGATCCGTTGCAGATTCTTGGCCAACTGGTCGGACAGATGGATCAGCAGTCGGCCCCGGCCACCACGCAAACCCGCAAGACGCCGCCGGCCAATGACGAACAGGCAGAGTTCGTGGCCCGGATCCTCGGCGACACTGAAGACACCTGGGGGCAGATCTTTCAGCAGGCCGGGCGTCAGTATGCAGCCCCCAAGTTGATGCTGTTCAGCGGCCGGGTCAACTCGGCCTGCGGTGGCGCGTCATCGGCAACCGGTCCGTTCTATTGCCCGGCCGATCAGCGGGTGTATCTGGACATGAGTTTCTTCCAGGAGATGTCTCAGCGCTTTGGCGCCGCCGGTGATTTTGCCCAGGCGTATGTCATCGCCCACGAAGTCGGTCACCACGTACAAACCCTGCTCGGCGTTTCCGCCAAGATCCAGGCGGCTCGCCAGCAGGGTCAGCGTATGGAAGGCGACGGTGGCTTGCTGGTACGCCAGGAGTTGCAGGCCGACTGCCTGGCGGGGGTCTGGGCCCACAACGCCCAACAACGGTTGAACTGGCTGGAACCCGGGGATATCGAAGAAGCCCTGAACGCCGCCAACGCCATTGGTGACGACCGCTTGCAGCAGCAAGGTCAGGGCCGCGTCGTGCCCGACTCCTTCACCCATGGATCTTCAGCTCAGCGGGTACGCTGGTTCAAGACCGGTTTCGCCCAAGGCCAGATCGGCCAATGCGACACCTTCGCCTCGAAGAGCCTCTGACGGCATACACCCAGGGCGGAGAAGCCCCTTCGCCCGATGGGTCGCCGGAGGTGTTTCGCGGGTGAACAGTGTGGTGTTGGAGGGTCTGCCCCTCAGATGAACAGCATCTGCCGCAACGCCACACAATCGGACGCATGCCAGTCCGTCAACTCGGGCCACGGATTGTCCGGCAGATTCACCAGCACCGTTCGCGTGCCCGCGGCGCGACCGCAATCCAGGTCGAAACGGTAGTCCCCCACCATCACCATCTCGCTCGGTGCGACATCCCAGGCCTCGGCCAGCTTCAGCAAGCCACCGGGATGGGGCTTTGGGGGGGCCTCGTCACGGCCTAGCACGTCCTCGACGGCAAAGCAGTCAGCCAGGCCAATCGCCTCCAGCGTGACATGGGCCAGTTCCCGCGCATTACGCGTCAGGATCCCCAGGCGATAACCGCGCCCCGCCAGCTCCCGCACCAGCTCGACCGCCCCGGGGGCCGGCTTTGAGCCCAGCGCCAGATCCCGCTCGTGTTCCAGCAACCAGGCATGCTTGGCAGCCGCCTCATCGGCCGGCAGCGCGGCGAGGTGGGTCAGGATGTCGTGGTCGGCAGGAATCGCCAGGGCCTGGCGAATCGCGGCAAAGTCATGCACGGCAACCGTCAGGGTGCCGTCCATGTCGAACACCCAGTGCTGCACGCAGGACAGGCTCATGCCCAATCCTTGCGATGACGAATCAGGCCTTCCTGGGTCACCGACGCCACGAGCTTGCCCGCGCGGTTGTACACGCTGCCACGGGAGAAACCACGCGAGTTGCCGGCCCATGGGCTGTCCATGGCATAGAGCAGCCAGTCATCGGCGCGCAGGTCGGCGTGGAACCACAGGGCGTGATCCAGGCTGGCGACCTGCATGTCTTTCTGCCAGACCGACTTGCCGTGCGGCAACATCGACGTGGTCAGCAATCCGAAGTCCGAGGCATAGGCCAGCAGATATTTGTGCAGGGCCGGCGAATCGGCCAAGGTGCCATCGGCGCGGAACCAGACATATTTGACCGGGTCGGCCGCTTGCGGGTTGTACGGGTCTTGTTCCGTGACCGGGCGTACTTCGATCGGCTTGGGGCACAACAGCTTCTCGCGCATGTGCTCCGGGATCAGGTGCGCGCGCTGCTGGGTGATTTCCAGTTCCGAGGGCAGGTTTTCCGGGCCCACCACCTGCGGCATCGCGGTCTGGTGATCGAAGCCTTCTTCGTCGTACTGGAACGATGCACTGCAGGTGAAGATCGGGTTGCCTTTCTGAATGGCGGTCACGCGGCGCGTGCTGAAACTGCCGCCATCACGCACCCGGTCCACCTGGTAGACCACCGGTAGACCGGCATCGCCCGGGCGCAGGAAATAGCCGTGCAGCGAATGCACGTGACGTGCTTCCTCGACCGTCTGACTGGCCGCGGAAAGGGACTGGCCCAGCACCTGGCCGCCGAACAGCTGACGAAACCCCAGGTCCTGGCTACGACCGCGAAACAGGTTTTCTTCGATCGGTTCCAGGGTCAGCAAGTCGACCAGATCATCCAACACATGGCTCATTCAGACTCTCCTCACACAGAGCAATGCCGCGCAGTCTTGGCTGCGTCGGTCAATTCAGACGTTGGCCCGGGCCAACTGATGGACACATTGTAAACATCCCGGCCAGCTTAGCCATGCAAGGTTTCCAACCATTGCTCGCGGCTGATGCGGTACAGCACGTGGCGGCGCAACGGATGATCGGGCTCAAGCCTGGGGTGGTCGAAATCCCCCGCCGGGGCGTGATGCATGCCAATGGCCTGCATGACTTTCTGCGACGGCAAATTGGTCTCCGTGGTAAAGGCCACCACCTCCTCCAGGGGCAAACGGTCAAAGCCGCAGCGCAGAGCGGTCCAGGCCGCCTCACTGGCGTAGCCCAGGCCCCAATGCTCGCGCGCCAGGCGCCAGCCGATTTCGGTCGCGGGGGTGAAGGAAGCCTCGAACCCGACCACGCCCAAACCGGTAAACCCGATGAACGCCCCCGTGTCCTTGCGCTCCAGTGCCCACAAACCGAAACCATGCTCCGCGAAATGCCCACGGATTCGCCCGATCAATGCCGCACTTTCCAGCCGGCTCAAGGGTGCCGGGAAATAGCGCATGACCTGCGGATCGGCACACATGGCCGCGAATGCCGGCAAATCGTCGTCGCGCCACTGGCGCATCAACAGTCGCGCACTCTCCAGTTGCAGTATCGGCTCCATCTTTCCCCCCCCTTCCGTTTCCCTGCAAACAAGTCTACATCGCTGGTAGGATCCTTCACTCATTCACGCCCTGAAGTTGCCATGTCGCTACCGCTGATCTACCACGAAGACTACAGCCCCGAATTCCCGGCGGAACATCGCTTCCCCATGGACAAGTTCCGGTTGCTGCGCGATCACCTGGTAGAAAGTGGCCTGACCCAGGACCGGCACTTGCTGCGCCCCGACATCTGCCCACCCGAGATCCTCGCCCTGGCCCACGACCCTGCCTATATAGAACGCTATATGGGCGGCGAGTTGTCCCGCGAAGACCAGCGGCGCCTCGGCCTGCCCTGGAACGAAGCGCTGGCCCGGCGCACCGTGCGGGCAGTCGGCGGTTCATTGCTGGCCGCCGAGCAGGCACTGGAACACGGCCTGGCCTGCCACCTGGCCGGTGGCACCCATCACGCCCATTACGATCACCCCGCCGGTTTCTGCATCTTCAATGACCTGGCAGTGATCAGCCATTACCTGCTGGAAAGCGGCCGGGTCGGTCGGGTGCTGATTTTTGACTGCGACGTGCATCAGGGCGATGGTACTGCACGGATTCTCGAACATACCCCGGATGCGGTGACGGTTTCCCTGCACTGCGAAAAGAACTTTCCGGCACGCAAGGCCAAAAGCGACTGGGACATTCCGTTGCCCATGGGCATGGGCGATGCGGACTATCTGAAGGTGGTCGATGACGCGCTCAATTACCTGCTGCCGCTCTACCAGCCGGACCTGGTGCTGTATGACGCCGGTGTCGATGTGCACAAGGACGATGCACTGGGCTACCTGAAACTGACCGATACCGGCGTCGCGGCACGTGATGAAAGCGTGCTGCGCCATTGCCTGGGGCGGGATATTCCCGTGATGGGTGTGATCGGCGGCGGTTACAGCAAGGATCGACAAGCCCTGGCGCGACGCCACGGGATCCTGCACCACAGCGCACAACGGGTCTGGCAGTCATCAGGTTGTCATTGAGTTGTGGATGCTTTACCCACAATGCCTGTGTAACGGCCTGTGGATAACCTGAGCGGAAGTACCTACAGGCCACAGCCTATATAGCCTGCAAGGTGCTGAGTGTTTTTTGATCAACTGCCGCCACGACGATGACATTACTGTGCTGATAGAATGCCGGCCCTCTTTCGCCGAACCGCAGCGCACGCCATGACCCAGCCTTCCGCCAACCGCCCTCATCACGTCGCCATCATCGGCGGCGGCCCTGCCGGCCTGATGGCCGCCGAGGTATTGAGCCAGGCGGGCGTCAAGGTAGACCTCTACGACGGCATGCCCTCGGTGGGCCGCAAGTTCCTGCTGGCCGGTGTCGGTGGCATGAACATCACCCACTCCGAAGCCTACCCGGCGTTCCTTTCGCGTTACGCCGAGCGCGCCCCGCACATCGCGCCGTTGCTGCGTGAGTTCGGTGCGCCCGCGCTGTGTGAATGGATTCACGGGCTGGGCATCGACACGTTCGTCGGCAGCTCTGGCCGCGTGTTTCCCACGGACATGAAAGCCGCCCCACTGCTGCGTGCCTGGCTCAAACGCTTGCGTGATGCTGGCGTGGCGATCCACACCCGCCACCGCTGGCTGGGCTGGAACGCCGATGGCAGCCTGCGCATCGACAGCCCCGACGGCGAGAAAACGATCAACGCCGATGCCCTGTTGCTGGCACTGGGTGGCGGCAGCTGGTCGCGCCTGGGCTCGGACGGTGCGTGGATGCTGGCGCTGGAACAACAAGGTATCGACCTGGCGCCGCTACAGCCGAGCAATTGCGGGTTTGAAGTGAACGCCTGGAGCGAACTGATGGTCAGCAAATTCGCCGGCGCGCCGCTGAAAAATATCGCCATGGGCTTGAACGACGACACGCCGCGACTCGGGGAATGCGTGATCACCGCCACCGGCATTGAAGGCAGCCTGATTTATGCACTGTCGGCGCCGATTCGCGAGGCCATCAATCAATACGGTTCAGCCACTGTTCACCTCGACCTGCTGCCGGGCCGGCCTGTGGATAAAATCCAGGCCGCATTGAACAAGCCTCGCGGCTCACGCTCCATGGCCAAGCACTTGCACAGCCAATTGGGCCTGGACGGCGTCAAGGCGGCACTGCTGCGCGAGCTGACCGCCGCCGAATGCTTCGCCGACCCGCTGGCACTGGCCAATGCCATCAAGGCCCTGCCACTGACACTGGCCAGAACCCGGCCGCTGGATGAAGCCATCAGCAGCGCCGGTGGCGTGACCTTCGAGGCCATGAATGAACAGCTGATGCTCAAGCAATTGCCCGGCGTGTTCTGCGCTGGGGAAATGCTCGACTGGGAAGCGCCGACGGGCGGCTATCTACTGACCGCCTGCTTCGCCAGTGGGCGCGCGGCGGGGATGGGGATGGTCGAATGGCTGAGGAGCGGCGGCAAGCCACACGCTGAAAGCTAGAGCAGGCGCACGACCTGCTCCTTTCTTGCCGCTTGAAGCTTGCCGTCTGTCGCTGCTTTCAAGGCTTACGCTTGCGCGGTCCGGTGTTGAACACCGGCACCTTGCGTACCGGCTTGACGGGCACATCGGCCACCGTCTCACCGCTGTCGACCCATTTGCCCAGGTTGCGTTTGCCGCCACCCGACGCCTTGGGTTTCTTCGGCTTTTTCGGCTTCTTGATCACCTGACCGCTGGCATCGGTGTCCGGCACCCGATGCTCCGGTTCGAAGTCCTGCTCCATGTGGCGGGTCAAGGCCTGACGGGTCAGCATCTCGATGGCCGACAGCAGGTTCACCTCATCGGCACACACCAGCGAAATGGCCTCGCCGGTGGAACCCGCACGACCGGTACGACCGATACGGTGGATGTAGTCCTCGGCGACGATCGGCAGGTCGAAGTTGACCACCAGCGGCAAGTCCTCGATATCCAGTCCACGGGCTGCCACATCAGTGGCCACCAGTATCTGGATTTCACTGGCCTTGAAACGATCAAGTGCACGTTGGCGAGTGGCTTGTGGCTTGTCGCCGTGGATACCGTCGGCGTTCACGCCCAGGCCCTGGAGCTTCTCCACCAGTGCGTCCACGCCATTACGGGTCTTGGCGAACACCAACACCTGCTTCCACTTGTTCTTCCGCATCAAGTGAACGAACAGCTCCGGCTTGCGCTTCTTGTCGACCGTCACCACCCATTGCTTGACGGTATTGGCGGCGACGTTGCGCGGGCTGACTTCGATGCTCAGCGGATCGTTGAGCATTTGTCCGGCCAGCAGGCGGATCTGGTCCGAGAAGGTGGCGGAGAACAGCAGGGTCTGACGCTTTTTCGGCAGCGCCTTGTAAATGTTCGCCAGCTCTTCGGAAAAGCCCAGGTCGAGCATGCGGTCGGCTTCGTCCAGCACCAGGGTTTGCAGCTGATTGAACTTCAGTGCCTTCTGGCGGAACAGGTCCAGCAGGCGACCCGGCGTGGCCACCAGCAGGTCGACGCCTTTGCGCAGCTTCATCATTTGCGGGTTGATGCTGACGCCGCCATACACCGCGTAGGTGCTCAACGGCAGGTGCTCGGCGTACTGGCGCACGCTTTCATGGACCTGTTCGGCCAACTCGCGGGTCGGCACCAGGATCAGCGCACGCACCGAGTTGCTGGTGACTTTCGGCCCTTCCATGGCCAGCAACTGCAACAGCGGCACGGCGAAACCGGCGGTCTTGCCGGTGCCGGTCTGGGCCGCGGCCATCAGGTCGCGACCGGCCAGCACCGCCGGGATGGCTTGCGCCTGCACCGGGGTCGGGGTCTGGTAGCCGAGCGTCTCAAGGGCGCGCAGCAAGGGTTCGATCAGGCCAAGAGTGGCGAAAGTCATGGGAGTACCGTAGGAATAAATCAGCGCGGGTATGCAATGGCGCGCAGTTTACCCTAATTCACACGGGATTCTGTCGGCGTGACAGCGGCGGGTCGATCGGCACCCCGGCGCCACTGCGGCAAGCCGATCAGCACCACGGCACTGATGATCACCAGCATGGCCAGCGCTTCCTCGATACCGATGGTCTCGCCGACGAACACGATCCCCAGCAACACCGCCACTGCCGGGTTGACATAGGCATAGCTGGTGGCCGCCGCCGGCCGCACGTGTTTCAACAGGTACATGTAGGCATTGAATGCGATGATCGAACCGAACACGGTCAGGTAGGCCAGCGCCGCCCAGCCTTCGATCGGCGGCAGGCTCTCCAGGCGTTCACCGCTGATCGCGCTGCCGATCAGCAACACCACGCCACCGACCAGCATTTCTACCGCGCTGGCCATCGCGCCCTGGGGCAAGGGCAAATGCCTGCTCCACACCGAACCGAACGCCCAGGTCGCTGCGGCGAAAATCAGCAGCGCCGCGCCCAACGGACTCGATTGCAGGTTGGACCCCAGGTTGAGCATGGCAATGCCGACCAGGCCGAGCACAATCCCGGCCCATTCGAGACGGGTATTACGTGCGCCCCAGAAATAACCACAGAGCAGGGTAAACAGCGGTACCGTCGCCACCGCCAACGCCGCCACCCCGGAGGCCACGCCCATGTGCTCAGCCACGCTGACCGCGCCATTGCCACAGCTGAGCAGCAGAATCCCGATGATCCCGGCGGCTTTCCATTGTGTCCAGGTCGGTGCCGGCGCCCCTCTCCAACGCAGGAAGGCGTACATCAAGGTCCCGGCAATCACAAAGCGGATACCGGCCAGCAGCAACGGTGGCCAGTACTCCACGCCGATGCGAATCACCAGGTAGGTCGACCCCCAAATCACATACAACGCGAAAAAGGCGGCGATCAACGGTAAGGGAAAGCGACGTAGGCCAGGCATGGGCAGCTCGAAGGCAGGTCAATGAGAGCCGCTATTCTAGAAAGGCCAACACTGGAAAATAAGTTACAAAACCTGTTTATCGGGCCAGTACACTTTTAAAAGCACGGAGATTTTCGCTGTAACCCGTACTTTCGAAAGTCAGTCATGTTCAGGAATCCGCACAATGGACAAATTCGACCGCATGCTGCTCAGCGCCCTGTTGGAAAACGGTCGTGCGTCCTACGCCGAGCTGGCGCGCAAAGTAAACCTGTCCGCCCCGGCCGTGGCCGAACGCGTGGCCAAGCTCGAAGCCTGCGGGGTGATTACCGGCTACGCGGCAAAGGTCGACATGGCCAAGCTCGGGCTGCCTATCCAGTGCGTCATCGAACTGCGTCTGAACCAGCACGGCAACCAGAAAGCCTACGATGACCTGATCAAGATCCCGCAGCTGACCGAGTGCCACCGGGTGACGGGTGACCCCTGCGTGATCATGCAAGCCGCCGTGGGTTCGATGCAGGAGCTGGAGGCGCTGATCAACCGCGTGGCCACGTTCGGGTTCAGCAAGACTTCGATTGTGTTGTCCAGCGCCATCGAAAAGCGCGTGCCGCTGGGGCAGTTGGAGGGGAGCGGGAAATAAATCACGTGTGAGCGCGCGCCTGCTCGCCCCCACGGTGGACGTGTGTTGCCGCTAGAGCCCGCGATGCCGCTTGAGGTGTTCGTCGATTTTCGCCGCCGGGACTTTCTGCAAACTGCGCAGAAAATCATGGGACAACTCGCGCACGCCATACTTCTGCAGCAACTCCTGTTCCAGATACGTGGCGAGGTTGGCCGCCATTTCCGCATCGGCCATGGCCCGGTGAGCCTGGCCGGTATGAGGCAGTCGAGCGAAGGTGGTCAAGGTGCCGAGCTTGTGGTTCGGTGCCGTCGGCATCAGGCGCCGGGCCAGTAGCAGCGAGCAGGCGAAGTTCTGCAAGCGGGTGCGCTTGATCAGCCCCAGTTCAAAGTCCCAGAATTTCTGGTCGAACGCGGCGTTGTGCGCCAGCAGTGGCGTGGTGCCCACGAATTCGTTGACCTCGTTCATCACCTGCTCGGCACTGGGCGCGGTGCGCAGCATGGCATTGCTGATGCCGGTCAACTGCTCGATAAACGCCGGGACCCGCACGCCCGCGTTCATCAGGCTTTGGTAACGCTCGACAATGCGCCCCTGTTCAAGTATCACCACGGCAATTTCCGTGGCCCGGCAGCTGCTGCTCGGGGTGATCCCGGTGGTTTCAAAGTCGATGACGGCTATGCGTTCCAAACCTGTTCCTTGCGTTCAATAATCAGTTTTTAAGCAGCAACGCGCCTTCGATCGGCACATAGCGTGTGGCCGCGCGAATCAGCGAGTTGGCCGTGAGCCCGGGCACACCGTAGGCAACGGCTTCTACCCCGTGTTTGTTGATGATGCGCTCCAGCAGCATGTCGAAATCACCGTCCCCCGACGCCAGCACCACTTCGTCGACGTGATCGGCGGCGTCCATGATATCGAGGGTGATGCCCACGTCCCAGTCGCCCTTGGCCGAGCCATCGCTACGCTGGATGTAGGGTTTGAGCTTCACGGTGAAACCGAGGTTGCGCAGGATCTGCTGGAACTGCTGCTGCTTGCTGTCGCCGCGGTCAATGGCGTAGGCGTAGGCCTCGACGATTTGCCCCTGCTTGCTGATGTCAGCCCACAGGGCGGCATAGTTGAAATGACAGCCGTAAGCCTGGCGCACGGTGTAGTAGAGGTTCTGGACATCGGCGAACACTGCGATCTTTTTCACCGCACATCCTCTTGGCGCACACAAGCGCAGGCGATTGATCAGACCCAAGGCCCGAAAAGTCGCCCAGTATGCCAGCCGGAAGGAACGTTCAGCGAATAATCAGTCCGGGGCGCCAGCGCGCCCCGGACGAATGGCGTCTCAGACGAAGGAATCGTCGTCGCCAAACAGCGATGAACTGTCATCACCGTAGTCGGCATCGGTAAAACCACCCTGGTCGTTGCCGTCGTTAGCGTTGCCCGCCAGCCGCGAGTCGTCTCCCCAACCGCTGTTGCTGTCGTCGTTGACCTGGGCCGGTTCCTCCTTGATGACTTCGACCACTTCCTGGGGCTGCGCGTTGCTGTGAAACAGGCTGCTGAGGCCCTGCGCCAGCATCACGCCACCGGCCACCCCCGCTGCGGTTTTCAAGGCACCGCCAAGAAAGCTGCTGGCGGCGGGAGCCTGTTGCGCAGGGCCCGCATAGGGCTGTTGCGGGCCACCGAAACGTGGCTGAGGCGACGGTGTATCGGACGAAGGCCGCCCCGGTTCACGCCATCCATTACCGCTGAATGCGGACGAACCTTGGGCTGGGACCGGCCGGGCATCACGGGCACCGCCGAAGATGCTCGACAAGAAGCCGCCGGTCGCTGCCGGTGCAGCCACCTGCCCCTTGGCTTGTTGCAATTGGGCCTGCAATTGCTGGACCTGTTGGGCCAGTTGTTTATTTTGTTCATCGAGGCTGTTGAGGGCGGCCTCCTGCACCAGGATCGCCTGGGTCATGAAATAACCCGCCGTCGGCTGGCGCCCCAGGTGCTCCTTGATCCGTGCCTCGGCCTCGGCATCGCGCGCCGCGCCGTCCGTTTCGGCCTGCTGCAGCCGGGAAAACAGTCCATCGATCAGGGTTTGTTCTTCGCTGTTCATGGCGACCTCATAGATTGCCGGGAAATCGGTGCCCTTCTCCCGATGGAAAAGGTGCTCCTCCGTAATGGGGGTGTCGCCGGCGCTTTCAATGCGCTTTACCGAACGTTTACCTTTGTCCAGGTGCCAGTCGCATCGGTTACAGTGTCTGCATATTGTGCAACCTGCGAATGCGACCGATGAATCCGTTAGACGTACTCCGCGACTCCTTCTATTTCTTCCAGCGCAATCTGGGCCGGATCGTGCCGCTGTGCTTGCCCCTGGTGGTGTTCGAAGCCCTGCTGCAGCAACTGGTCGATCACTCGCAGGGGCCGCAAGCCTTTCCCGGCTACAGCGTGATAGTCGGGCTGCTGGTGTATCCGCTCTACACGGCCGCACTGATCCTGTTTCTCGATGCGCGCAGCCGTGGCGAGAACCCGCGCACTCGCGACCTGCTGGCGGCATCGGCCAGCCTGTGGCCGCGCTTTGCCTTGCTGACGGCGGTCAACACGCTGCTGATTCTGATCGGGCTGTCGCTGTATTTCCTGCCGGGCATCTGGCTGATGGTGATGCTGGCGTTTGCCGAATACCTGTTGGTACTGCGCAATATGCAACCACTGGCCGCCATCCGCGAAAGCATGCGCCTGGCGCGCGGTAATTTCCTGCGGATCCTGGTGTGCATTCTCTGCGTGATGGGCCCTTTGTGGCTGCTCAAGGGCGCCAGCCTGTCGATCTATCCGGAGTCACAGAACCCGGCCATTGCGCTGCTCCTGGAAAGCATCCACAGCTTCCTGCAACTGTTCACCAGCGTGGTGCTGTTTCGCCTGTTCATGCTGATCAGCGAAGCCCCTGACAACACTGAAGGCAATGCCTGACCGCTCTACCCTTTGGGTTAGGCCTTGCACTCGGTTATGCTCGCTATCAACTTTGTAACGCCATAAGCCGAGCCATGACCCGTCTACTGCGCTACACCCTGTTGGGCCTGCTGTCTCTCACCTGCCTGCTGCTGGCGTTGCTCTACAGCCTGACCTGGCGCCCCGAGGCCAAGGAAACACTGGAAGTCAGTTGCGGCGCCCAGGCGCCCACCCTGGTCCCCGGCCAAGCCTTGAAGGTGATGACCTGGAACGTTCAGTACCTGGCCGGTAAACGTTATGTGTTCTGGAATGACCTGGCCCAAGGCAGTGACGAAAAACCGACACCGGAAGACATGGCCTTCAGCCTCGATGAGGTGGCGCGGGTCATCCGCGACGAGCAGCCGGACCTGGTGCTGCTGCAGGAACTGGATGACGGCGCCAAGGCCAGCGACTACCAGAACCAGCTCAAGCTGCTCCAGGAACGCCTCGCCGACCTCTACCCCTGCAGCACCCACGCCTTCGACTGGAAGGCCGACTTCGTTCCCGACCGGCACATCTTCGGCAGCGTTGGCCGGCAACTGGCAACCTTGAGCCGCTACCAGATCGAACACGCCGAACGCCTGCAACTGCCTGAAGCAACCGCGAATGTCATCAGCCGCCAGTTCCAGCCCAGGAATGCCTTGCTGGTGAGCTACCTGCCGCTGCGCGACGGCGGGCAAATAGCGGTCCTCAACACACACCTCGACCGCGCCACCGAACCGAACGAGACATTGCAAGCCAAGGTCGCGGCCGTCGCCAAGGTGCTGGACAAGTACGAGGCACACGGCACGCCATGGCTGATCGGAGGCGACTTCAACCTCCTCCCGCTGGGGCAATTCCAGCGCCTGCCCCCCGAGCAGCGCACGCCCTACTCCGCCGACAGCCCGCTGCATGGGCTGTGGGACAAATACCCGATGATCCCGACCAATAACGAGGCGAGTGGCATCGATCGCGTCCGCTGGTTGACCCATTACCCCAACGACCCCGGCCTCAACGGCCCGGACCGCACCGTCGACTACCTGTTCTACAGCCCGCGACTCAAACGAGTCGAGGCGATGGTGAGGCAGGACGATACCTTGCGAATCTCCGACCACTTGCCGGTGATCGCCCGGTTCCTGTTGCCGGCAGCGCCTTAGGGCTCAATCAATGCTCCTCCTCTAGTTCGTCATGCAATAACCCGAAGATCTTGCGCTTCATGTCGATGAACGAGCGTTCCATGACCATGCTCAGGGTCCGTGGGCGTTCGATCGGCACAGCTCTGGCACTGGGCTTCCAGTCTCGGCTTGCTTGAGGATGGCAATGATTGGGCTGTCCGAAAAACGGGATGTCTTCACGCAAAATTTCCTTGATCCGATTAGGAGAAAATTCTACTTCTGACGAGTACTAAAAATGGGGGGATTACCGCTGTGAGCGGTCGACTGTCGCAGATCATTGAACTGAGAAGGCGGTGACATCCGCCTTCTACATGTTCAATTCTTGGTTCTTTTGGCCGCTCGGGCCGCACGCCCGTCGTATTCTGGACGGCCAGAAACAATTAGCCCGAAGAAATAAGGTTGGGCGCCCGAGTCCTCGAGCTGACTCCCTGACTTGTTATGCACTTCAATGAGAGAGAAAAGATCCACAAGACGGTCCTGAATCTGTTCTATTTCCGCGTCTTTCAGTGTCACCATCGAGCTGTATTTGAAAGAACCTGAAACATCAAAGTATTCACTTTTTTCAGGCTTGAGCAGCGACCGTTCCACTTCGTAGCGCAGGAACTGATCCTTTAGCCTCAATGCATCAACTGTTCTGGGCATCCTCAGCGTTGGTGCATGACGAACAAAGGGATCTTCAGGTGCTGTTCGTTCTTTTGAGACAAGGCTCAAGAAAGCTTCCGTATGTTGATCGTAGGCAAGGCCAATTTGCTGGCACACCAACTGGATTTCAGCAACGGAGGCACTGTCCACCATATAGAGATAAGTCATCAATGGCAGCAGTTCAAAGTTCTCTTCGAATGCTGCAATCACCTCTTGGGTGATGATGAACTCACGCTCATACCGACTTAAACTCAGCGCCCGACGTAAAATTTTCGAATCATGCTCTCTCAGCTCAAGCCTGGAAGAAAGATCCGTGACTTCGACACCTTTGCCAAACAACATCTCGTGGACGTTAGCGGGCAGCAAGTCTCTGAAGTAATGCCAAAAATAATCAAAACTGACTTTGCTTGAGGCGTCGATACCAAGATGGTCATGCAACTCCACTGCGGCATCAATGCTCAGGTATTTCCTTCCGGCCTCAACGTCACGATAGTAATTGGCCGAAAATGGAATATTGACCTCATCGAGAAACGTTGAAATCTTCAGATGCCCCGTTTCGATCCGCAACTGCATGAGAAACGCACCAAACGCTCGTTTACTATCCAAGCTCTTCAGCCTCTGCCGACACAGTGACAGCCACTCTGGTCGTATTTTTCTTGATTTTCATACTTGAAGTTACCACGCCTATTTCCTGCGTATTACGCACATGAACTCCCCCACAGGGAATTGACCAATCTTCGCATTGCCACCAACGAAATCCATGTCCTTTGCTCGTATCCGCTTCCGTACGAATCTCATGACTTGCAGAGCAAAACTCGTTCAAGGCATCCGTCGCCCGCCTCAAACTGTCTTCGTCGAACTCTCCGATAAACTCGTATTGATTCTCCCCACCCTCGTCACTCAACGGAGAGCGTACCGGGTGTGGAATGGACCGCCCAAGCGTCTGCTCTAGCATGCAGTGCATCAAATGCATGGCTGAATGAAGACGCATCTGATGATATCGCAACGGCCAATCAAGCGTTGCCGTAGCCTGCTGGCCAATCGCGCACTCTCTCAGCAGCGTGAACACCTCATCGTCAACGCTCAGGTAATGCCTGATCTGATCATCCCTTTTCTTGGTCGACACAATCTCCAACGCTCGCGGTGCCTCATTCTTCCCAGGGCCCGGGATATTCAACACGCCTCGATCTCCGAGCTGTCCGCCTCCTTGCGGGTAGAAAACTGTCTCGCCAAGGAGTGCAAAAGGAAGCCCCCCGTCGTCGCGTTCAAGCAGATCGACTCGACATTCCAGCTGCTTCAGATACGGCTTTTCGTGAAATAAGGGCAGTGTTTCGCTCATTTTCACCTCGAGTAAGGTCTCACTGAGTTGCGTTGGAAACCCTTGCGAATCATCGAGAGCTTCCATGACCTTCCCCTGAATAGTCGAGCGTGGAGAGCTCCCGCCGACGTAATCCCGGGTCTGAATGCCCAATGCGCCAATGGCCTTTTCAAACACGCCAGGGTCCCTGCACTGATCGGCGGCACGAATGACAACGGCCCCGTCATTCAGCAGCTGTTTATGGAGGTCGTCCGCGTCGTCTGAAAAATTGCGTCCCGGATCAGCGTATGCGCTGGCCACGAAATCGAATGCCCCTTCTGTATCACTGCCCTTCACATTCATCGCTCCTCACTTCCCTGGAATCGTCGGCATCTCCGTCTGCGATGCATTAGATACCATTCTCCTTTTACAAACTCAACAGATAGAAATATGTTTCTTCCATTGGATTTTTTATGACTACGCACGGAACATCGTCGAAGGTCGCGTCAAAAAAACCAACCGATTGATATATATGAAAAATAATTTAAATAATCAGAGGCCGTATGACCGTGGAAAAATCGCAATCACCTGCTGCATGCGCAGGCGGTTCATCGGTACTGCGTGAGCAGGCCCTCAAGCACCCTGCAACACTCCTCATCAAACCTTACGTGGGCCCCTTCTCATGAGCGGACCCAATGCGCGGCGAGCTGAAGCGCAGCCTGAAAAATCGACACCTTCAACTGATCGCCCTGGGTGGGGCAGTGGGTACCGGCCTGTTCCTGGGCTCGGCGGGAGCACTCAAGTCTGCCGGCCCCTCAATAATCCTCGGCTACGCGATTTGCGGTTTCATCGCCTTCATGATCATGCGACAACTGGGCGAAATGATTGTTGAAGAACCCGTCGCCGGCTCTTTCAGCCACTTCGCCCACAAGTACTGGGGCGGGTTTGCCGGTTTCCTGTCGGGATGGAACTGCTGGATCTTGTACATCCTGGTTGGCATGTCCGAACTGACAGCCGTCGGCAAATACGTGCACTACTGGTGGCCAGAGATTCCGACCTGGGTATCGGCCGCAGTCTTCTTCGTGTTGATCAATGCAATCAACCTGACAAACGTCAAAATATTCGGCGAGGCCGAATTCTGGTTTGCCATCATCAAGGTCCTGGCCGTGATCGGCATGATTGCCATGGGCAGCTATCTCCTGGTCAGCGGCAACGCAGGGCCACAAGCCTCGCTGAGCAACCTGTGGCAACACGGCGGTTTTTTCCCCCATGGGCTGAGCGGACTGGCTATGTCCATGGCAATCATCATGCTGTCCTTTGGCGGCCTGGAAATGCTCGGCTTCACCGCTGCCGAGGCGGAAAAACCTCGCACCATGATCCCCAAAGCCATCAATCAGGTGATCTACCGCATCCTGATTTTCTACATCGGCGTGCTCGTCGTGCTGCTGTCGCTGGTGGTTGCGACGTTAGTGATCAATTGGGCGATGATCAGCCTGTCCCACGTCAAATTTCGCCAGCACATGAACCGTACCCGACAGAAACCGCTGTTCAAGGCGCTGTGGTACCCCTACGGCAACTATGTATGCCTGGCATTCCTGGTATTCATATTGGGCGTCATGTTGATGGATCCCGTCATTCGGATCTCGGTCTATGCCATTCCGGTGTGGATTGCGCTGATGTGGGTTTGTTATGGCATCAAGCACAAACGCAGTGTTTCGCAGGACCTCTACGGGGAGGCCTGAACGATTGCAATACCGGATGAACCCATCGCCTGGGTGAGGCCGCGCATGTACCTCCCTATTTGCGCGGCTTGGCCCGCGCCGTGGCCTCCGCCACCAGCGGGTCATCCGGCCAGTAGTGCTTCGGATACCGGCCCTTGAGATCCTTCTTCACCTCGGCGTAGGTACTGCGCCAGAAGTTCGCCAGATCCTGGGTCACTTGCACCGGCCGCCGCGCCGGTGACAACAAATGCAGTTTGACCACCTGACGGCCACCGGCAATGCGCGGGGTTTCGGCCAGGCCGAACAACTCTTGCAAGCGCACCGCCAGAATCGGTGGCTGCTCGCTGTAGTCCAGGCGAATCGACGAACCGGAAGGCACGCTCAGGTGATGCGGCGCCTGCTCATCGAGGCGCTGTGGCAGGGGCCACGGCAGCAAGTTATGGACGATGCTGGACAGGTCCAGGTTGGCGAAGTGACTGAGCCGCGAGACTTTGCCCAAATACGGCATCAACCAGTGTTCGAGGCTTTTAAGCAGTGCGGCGTCGCTGACATCCGGCCATTCACTCTGGTCCTTACTGCCGAGGTCCAACTGACGTAACAACGCCACCCGCGCCTGCCACTGGCGCAGCTCGGGTGTCCACGGCAACAGTTCCAGCCCTTTGCGTCGCACCAGATTGATCAGCGCCTGGCTGCGCGCCGCTTCGTCCAGGCCGGTCAGGGGTTCGCGACTCAGCACCAGTTCGCCCACCTTGCGCTGGCGCTCGGCCCGCAGCACGCCTTCACGCTCATCCCAGTCCAGCTGATCGACGCAACGCACTTGCTCTGCCAATACCGAATCGAACAGCGCCGGATCAAAATCGGCGGCCAGGTAAATCCGTTCTTCACGCTGCCCCTGACGGCTGCCCAGGTCGGCGATCACCAGCCAGGGCTGCTTCATCAGGCTATCGGCCTCGGCGAACAAGGCCGCGCGACCGTTGGCCAGGCGGTACTCCGCCCCCCCTGCGCGACGCTGCTGCGCTACCCGGTCCGGATAGGCCAGCGCCAGCAACGCACCGAGCCAGCGCGGATGGTCCGGGTCGCTGACCGGTTGTTCGGCCTTGCCACGCAGATAGCCGCGATACTGCCGGGCCAATTGCCGCGCCCGCTGCACGCCGCCCTGGGCACCACGCGCCGCACGCTCTTCACCGGACAGCAGCACCAGGCGGCTGTGCAGGTCAGCGCCGGCGCCGCGCAAGATATCCCGCTCGCCGAGCAGTGCCGCCACGTCGCACGCCATGTTCGCCAGCCCCAACGCCTGACCGCGCAGCAGCAAATGGGCAATGCGCGGATGGGCCGGCAGTTCGGCCATGGCCTGGCCGTGACGGGTCAGTTTCCAGTCTTCGGGCGAAGCCCCCTCAAGCGCCCCCAGGCGCTCGAGCAAGTCCTGGGACTGGGCATACGCCGCCGTCGGGGGTGCATCGAGCCAGACCAATTGCCCTGGTAGAACGCCCCAACGACCGAGCTGCAAGGCCAGGCCGGCGAGGTCCGCGGAGAGAATTTCGGCGCTGGCATAGGCCGCCAGTTGTTCGTGCTGATCCTGCGACCACAAGCGATAACACACACCCGGCTCCAGGCGCCCCGCCCGACCGGCACGCTGGGTCGCGCTGGCGCGGGAGATGCGCTGGGTGTCGAGACGGGTCATGCCGCTGCCGGGATCGAAACGGGGCACCCGCGCCAGGCCGGCGTCGATCACCACGCGTACACCGTCGATGGTCAGGCTGGTCTCGGCGATGTTGGTGGCCAGCACCACTTTGCGCTGCCCCGGTGGCGCCGGGTCGATGGCCGCCCGTTGCGCCGCCAGGTCGAGTTCACCGTGCAACGGGCACAGCAGCACTTCAGGGCGCTCGCCCAGCGCATCCGCCAACTGTTGATGGACACGCCGGATTTCCGCTTGCCCCGGCAGGAACACCAACAGGCTGCCGGTTTCATCGTCCAGCGCTTCCAGGACGGTCTGCACCAGCCGCGGCTCGATGAACTCGCCCGGCTGGAACGGCCGGCCCCAGCGCATCGTCACCGGGTACATGCGGCCTTCGCTACGCAGGATCGGCGCATCATTGAGCAAGCCGGCCAGGCGTTCGCCTTCCAGGGTCGCCGACATCAGCAGGATCTTCAGTGGCTGTTCGTCCCGAAACAACTCACGACCGTTCAGGCTCAAGGCCAGGGCCAGGTCGGCGTCGAGGCTGCGTTCGTGGTACTCGTCGAAGATCAGCAGGCCCACACCCTCGAGCGCCGGGTCTTCCTGCAGGCGTCGGGTGAGAATGCCTTCGGTCACCACTTCGATACGGGTGTTCGGCCCGACCTTGCTGTCCAGGCGAATCCGGTAGCCGACCGTTTCGCCGACCTTTTCCCCCAACTCGCTGGCCAGCCGCTCGGCCGCCGCCCGCGCCGCCAGCCGGCGCGGTTCAAGCATGAGGATGGTTTGCCCCGCCAGCCAAGGCTCATTCAGCAGTGCCAAGGGCACGCGGGTGGTCTTGCCGGCACCGGGCGGTGCTTCGAGCACCGCTTCGTGGCGTGTCGACAGGGCGTCACGCAGCGCGGGTAAAACATCATCGATCGGCAAAGAAATCATGCTGGCTCCAAAACAGAGCGGCGAGTATAACGGCGAACTGCCTGACGTTAATCAAGGTCCTAATGTTGACCGACGACGTTTCGTTTCAAGTTTGCTCAGGAGATTTTCCATGCGTGCTCCCTTTCGCCTGATGGGCGGTGTACTGATCGCGACCCTGCTGACCCAGATCACCGCATGCGGTTCGATTCTCTATCCCGATCGCCGCGGCCAGATCGAAGGCAAGATCGACCCGGCCATTGCCGCGCTCGACGCCGTGGGCCTACTGTTCTATATCATCCCGGGGCTGATCGCCTTTGCCGTGGACTTCGCCACCGGCGCGATTTACTTCGAGCCGGGCAAGACCGCGCAGGTGGCACCGGAGAAACTCCAGCAGGCCATCGACGCCGATGGCAAGGTCGATAACATCAAGTTGCAGGCTATTCTCGAAAGCGAGTTGGGTCGTCATCTGCCGCTGGACGACCCACGCCTGATCCAGCACAAGGGCAGCGCCCAGCAACTGGCCATGCTCGGCCTGCAACCCGCCGCTTGAGGCACCGCACCGAAGGAACGATGCACCTATGACCAGCAGCACGGAACACGCCCGCCTGTTACGCCTGGCCACCCGCGCATCGGTGGCCGTGGCCAGCATCCTGATCGTCGCCAAAGCCATCGCCTGGTGGATGAGCGGGTCGGTGAGCATGCTCGCCGGCCTGACGGATTCGACCCTCGATGGCGTGACCTCACTGCTCAACCTGCTGGCGGTGCATTACGCGCTGCGCCCGGCGGACGACGATCACCGTTACGGACACGGCAAGGCCGAGTCGCTGGCCGGCATGGCCCAGGCGCTGTTCATTTCCGGCAGTGCGGTATTGATCGCACTGCAAGCCGTCGAACGGATCAAACACCCTGAACCGATTGGCGCGGCCTGGCTCAGCATTGGCGTGATTATCTTTTCCTTGCTGCTGACAGCGGCATTGCTGGTGCTGCAACAGCGCGTGGTGCGCGAAACCGGTTCCAATGCGGTACGGGCCGACTCGCTGCACTACCGCTCGGACATGCTACTCAATGGCAGCATCCTGATCGCGCTGGTGCTCGCCGGATTCGGCTGGTATCAGCTCGATGCCTGGTTCGGCCTGGCCATCGCCGCCTACATCCTGTGGAGCGCCATCCAGATCGCCCGGGAAAGCTTTGCCGTACTGATGGATCAGGAACTGCCCCCGGACGTCAGCCAGCGCATGCTCGAACTGGCTTGCAGCGTGCCCGGGGTACTCGGGGCCCACGACCTGCGCACCCGGGTCTCCGGCAATCACTGGTTCGTGCAACTGCACCTGGAGTTACCGGGGGAGTTGACCCTGACAGTGGCCCACGGCCTCAGCGACCAGGCGGCCGATGCCATTCGTGCGGTCTACCCGCAAGCCGAAGTCCTGGTGCATGCCGATCCGGTCGCAACAATGAGCAAGGGCTAGGACGTTAGCTACACGCTTTAAACTGATTTCGCAGGCAATAAAAAAGGGAGACCCGTCGGCCTCCCTTTGAGAACTTCGTCCCTGCTCGACGCTTTTGACGCCGGCTCACCTCACGCCGTCTTGTGGACAGTGTGTAGCCCGGGGGCCGACTCAGCTCCTGTGGGAGAAGGTGGCCGCGGCTAGCCTGATTCGGCGGGCCGCTGTGGACTGTTTGTCCGGGCAGTGATTCTGGTGATAAGAATAGGCTTTGGCCCGCGGTAGAGGATTGCGAAGATTGCTCAAATAAACATGACTTGCGCAATTTTTCACCCCGGATAGATAATCCACCGCAATTGCTATGATAAAGGCCTGATCCATGAGCAAACTCGACCGATACGACTTGAGCATTTTGGCTGAATTGCAGCGTGACGCTCGCATCTCCAACCAGGAGCTGGCCGAACGCATCGGCTTGTCGCCATCGCCCTGCTCGCGACGCGTCAAGCAACTGGAGGACGATGGCTACATCTCCCGCCAGGTGGCGCTGCTGGATCGCAAAATGCTCGGCCTGAGCCTGACCGCCTATGTACTGATCGGCATGGACCGCCACACCCCGGAGCGTTTCGAAAACTTCGAGGCCGCTATCCGCACCCTGCCGCAAGTGCTCGAATGCAGCCTGGTGACCGGGATGGACGCCGACTACCAGCTCAAGGTCGTGGTGCCGGACATGGACCACTACCAGAAACTGCTGCTGGGGCACCTGACCCGCATCGAAGGCGTGACCAGCGTGCGCTCGAGCTTCGTGCTCAACCAGGTGCTCAACAGCACCGAGCTGCCGTTGACTCATCTGCGCGGCTGAATAAACGTGTGAACGCAATCCCCGTGGCGAGCGAGCTTGCTCGCGCTGGGGTGCGCAGCGCCCCCAACAAGACGATTGCAGTCTTTCAGATAAAAACCCGGTAGCCGGTTATGGGGCTACTACGTAGCCCAGCGCGAGCAAGCTCGCTCGCCACAGGTGCGGCACACCGACGCAGGCCAATACTCCACCAATCCCCCATGGCGTATACTCGCCCCGCCCTTTTTGCCCTGCCCGCGCTGGAGATGTTCGATGGATCCTGCAGTATTTGAAGAGTGGATGATGACCGGCCTGGTGACCATCCTGATCATTTTCATGGGTTTCATCGTCTGGGATCTGGCGAAGAAGTCCAAGGCCGGACGCTTCGGTTCGTTCATTCTGTTCTTCGTGCTGGGCCTGGGCGTGGCCGCGTTCATCATCAAAAGCGTGGTCATCGGCCTGATCGAATCCGGCACGCTATAAGCGCGCCGGCACTTCCTTCCACTGGCCCTGATCGAGCCCCTCGATCGTCCAGTCGCCAATCCGCACGCGCACCAGACGCAGGGTCGGCAAGCCAACCGCGGCGGTCATGCGCCGCACCTGACGGTTGCGTCCTTCACGGATCACCAATTCCAGCCAACTGGTCGGCACGCTTTTACGAAAGCGCACCGGCGGGTTGCGTGGCCACAGCTCGGGCTCTTCCAGCTGGCGCGCCTCGGCCGGCAAGGTCATGCCGTCATTGAGCTCCACACCGTCGCGCAAACGCTGCAGTTGCCCGGCGTTTGGCTCACCCTCCACTTGCACCCAATAGGTCTTGGCCAGCTTGTGCTTCGGATCAGCGATGCGCGCCTGGAGCTGACCATCGTTGGTCAGCAACAACAAACCCTCGCTGTCGCGATCCAGCCGACCGGCCGGGTAGATCCCGGGGATCTCGATGAAGTCCTTGAGCGTTGCCCGCCCCTCTCCGTCACTGAACTGCGTCAGCACATCGAAGGGTTTATTGAACAGAATCAGTTTCGGCTCGGCCGGCGGTGCCTTGGCCACCCGCCGAGGGGCAGAAGAGGATGGTGCAGGCTTCATACCCGGGCGACGGGAAGGGGGACGAGGGGGACGCGACATGGCAAACACAACATCTAACGGTCAGGACCGACAATGCTAGTGGCCTGACCGTTAAATAACCACCTCCCGATCAGCGGAACGGTGGCTCGTCGAAGCTGCGCAGTTTGCGCGAGTGCAACGAGTTGAGTTCGGTACGCAGCAAATCCACGGCAGCAATGCCGATCTTCAAGTGCTGGCTGACCGCGCGCTCATAGAAGGCGTTGGCCGAACCTGGCAGCTTGATTTCGCTGTGCAACGGCTTGTCCGACACACACAGCAAGGTGCCGTACGGTACCCGCAAACGGTAGCCCTGCGCGGCGACGGTGCCACTTTCCATGTCCACCGCCACGGCTCGGGACAGGTTGATCAACGGCCGTTCCTGGGCCCAGCGCAGCTCCCAGTTACGGTCGTCGTAAGTCAGCACAGTGCCGGTACGCAGGCGTTTTTTCAGCGCCTCGCCCTGCTCGCCGGTGACATTGGCGGCGGCTTGCTGCAAGGCCAGCTGGACTTCGGCCAACGCCGGGATCGGAATGTTCGGCGGCACCACGCGATCGAGAATCCCGTCGCGACGCATATACGCGTGCGCCAGCACATAGTCGCCAATGGTTTGCGACTGCCGCAGACCGCCACAGTGGCCGATCATCAGCCAGCAATGAGGGCGCAACACCGCCAGGTGGTCGGTGATGTTCTTGGCGTTGGAAGGGCCGACACCGATGTTCACCAGGGTCACGCCGTGGCCGTCCGACGCCTGCAGGTGATAGGCCGGCATCTGATAACGGTGCCAGACCACACCGGCCGCAATGGCCGACGCTTCGCCGTGGTCCATGGACTTTTCGATGATCACGTTGCCCGGCAGGACCATACGCACGAAGCGTGGATCGTTGCGCAGTTGCTCCAGGCCATGAACGATGAACTGGTCGACGTAGCGGTGGTAGTTGGTCAGCAGAATCCACGGCTGCACATGGCGCCAGTCGCTGCCGGTGTAATGCACCAGGCGACGCAGGGAAAAATCCACCCGCGCGGCATCGAACAGCGCCAGTGGCAACGGATCGGTGTTTTCCCAATCGTACAAGCCATCGGCAATGCCATCGGTGGCGGCGGACAGGTCGGTACTGGGGAAAACCCGCGCCAGCACCGCGGCGGTCACGCCGGAGCCGGCCAACTCATCACCTTGCTCGACCACGTACGGGTACGGAATGTTCTGCTCGCTGACGCCCACTTCCACCGTCACGGTAAAGTCGTGCATCAGGGGTTCCAGTTGCTCCAGCAAGTATTTGCGGAACGCGGCCGGGTGGGTGACGGTAACACTGTAGGTCCCGGGCAGCTGCACCTTGGCGTAGGCACGCGTGGTTTGCGGGACTTCGCCCTGGCAAAGGTAGGTCAGACGCAGTTCAGGGTAACGAAACAGTGCACGCTGCTCGGCATCGGGTTCGATGCGATCCTTGAGGTAGCGCTTGAGCGCTTGGTTCAGCGCAGAAGTGGCCCGCTCGTGCAGAGCGGCAAGACGATCCACGGCTTGTTCAGCGGTTTCGACGACAATAAACGCTTCGGTCACGATCAGCTTCCTGTGTTCTGACTTGCAGACCTTCATCTTGCCTGCAACCGCGGCGCACGGGAACCCTGCGGGAGCAGGCTGCCCACTCCCGCACAGGATCCGTGATGTTCATCAACCGTTGGTCAGAACCCGTGAGGGGTCGAGCGGGCGACAATTGCTTCCACATCCACGCCCCTCGGCAAGGTGCCATACACCCGTCCGGCCGTACCCAGTCGGCTGGCGATGAACCCATCGCTGACGGCGGCATTGCCGGCTTCGAGCAATAGCTTGGCCTGCAGGCCCAGGGCAATGTCTTCGGTCAGTTGTCGGGCACGGTATTGAATGTCGCCGGTGTCCTTGAACGCCGCCTGTAGCTGACTGATGTGGGCGGCCAGGCGCTTGTCGCCATGACCGTCGCCCAGTTCGCTGAACAAGGCATCCAGCACGCCCGGCTCCTTCGACAAGGCGCGCAGCACGTCGAGGCACTGCACGTTACCGGAACCTTCCCACGTCGAGTTCACTGGCGCCTCACGGTACAGCCGGGGCAGGATGCTTTCTTCGACATACCCCGCGCCGCCCATGCACTCGGCCGCTTCGTTGATCATGGCCGGGGCACGTTTGCAGATCCAGTACTTGCCCACCGCCGTGACCAGACGGGCAAACTTGTCCTCCCGGGCGTCGTCCAGGTGATCCAGCGCCCGGCCCATGCGCAGGCTCAAGGCCAGCGCCGCCTCGCTTTCCAATGCCAGGTCGGCCAAGACGTTTTGCATCAGCGGCTGTTCGCTGAGTACCTTGCCACCCACCTTGCGGTGAGCGCAGTGATGGCTGGCCTGGGTCAGTGCCTGACGCATCAGCGCGCTTGAGCCGACCATGCAATCGAAACGAGTCATGGCCACCATCTCGATGATGGTCGGCACACCGCGCCCCTCTTCACCCACCATCCACGCCAGCGCACCGCGAAACTCAACTTCGCTGGAGGCATTGGAGCAATTGCCGAGTTTGTTTTTCAGACGCTGGATGTAGAACTGGTTGCGGGTGTCGTCCGGTCGATGACGGGGCAGCAGGAAACAGGTCAGGCCCTTGTCGGTTTGTGCCAGGGTCAGGAAGGCATCGCACATCGGTGCCGAGCAGAACCACTTGTGGCCCACCAGTTCATACGCCTGCCCCGGACCCGCCGCGCCGACCGGATAGGCCTTGGTGGTGTTGGCCCGCACGTCGGTACCGCCCTGCTTCTCGGTCATCGCCATGCCGATGGTCACGCCCGCCTTGTGGGCCATGCCGACGTTGCGCGGGTCATACTCGGTGGCAAGGATTTTCGGCAGCCACTGCCTGGCGAGGTCCGGTTGCAGGCGCATTGCCGGGACGCTGGCGAAGGTCATGGTCAACGGGCAGCCACTGCCGGCTTCGGCCTGGCTGTGCAGATAGCTCATCGCGGCGCGGGCCACATGGGCGCCAGGCTTGGGGTCTGTCCAGGGCAAGGAGGTCAAACCGTGCTCGACCGCCGTGCGCATCAGTTCATGGTAGGCCGGGTGGAACTCCACCAGATCGACGCGGTGACCGTAACGATCATGGCTGGAGAACACCGGTTTGTTCTGGTTGGCCAAAAAACCGGCTTCCATCAACGGACCACCGGCCAGCGCGCCATAAGCATCGATGCGCGAGTCCGCCCAACCGGCCCCGAATCGCCGGGTCCACTCTTGCAACGGCAGGTCGATGCGATAGAGGTTGGCGCCGTCCAGCGAGGGTGGCTGGTTGGTGACTTCGTGGGTTTCGGCGAACTGGTGCAGGTTCATGGCGGGGCCTCCTCGGGTCCGTTGAGACCCTCAGTTAAGCACCGCCTTGCCCGTGGACAAAGTGGCATATCCGCCTAAATATCGGCGCTTTCACCTTGATTCTGACACAGCACTCGCCGGTAGAGTGCCACCTGCAACTCATCGAATTTCACCGGTTTATTCAGGCAATCGGTCCACCCCGCCTCCAGGTCAATGCCCTGTATCGAGGCCACGGCCGCCAGCACCGGCAACCCGGAATACCCCGGTAAAGCGCGGATCTGGCTGCACACCGATGAACCGTCGACAGGCGATACCAGACTGTCGAGCAGCACCCCGTCAAACCGCTCGCGGCGCAAGCTGTCCAGTGCCGCCGGGACACTGTCGACACTGCGTACCCGATAACCCAGCTTGAGCAACATGCCGCGCATCACCAATTGATTGATGCTGTTGTCATCGATCAGCAACACCGTGCACTCCTGCGGGGCACGCACACTCATGACTTCCGGGGGCTGACGGGAAGGTGCCGCCACCGGGCGTACCGTGACCACGTCGAACTCGACATCCAGCTGAAAACGACTACCGCGTCCGGGTTCGGAGCGATGGGTCAGGCGCCCGCCAATCAGCTCGACCAATTGCCGGCAGATGGCCAGGCCAACGCCCAGGCCGCCATATTCGCGCGTCATGGAGCCATCGAGCTGGAAGAAGCGCTGATACATGGTCGCCTCCCCAAGGTCGGTGAAACCGATACCGGTATCGATCACCGCGAAGGACAGGTTCTGGCGTCCCGGCTCGGTGGATTTGCCGCTGACCCGCAAGGCCAGCCCACCCACGCGAGTGAACTTGATTGCATTGTCGAGCAGACACTCCAGGCACTGCACCAGCTTGGCACTGTCACCGTTGAACCGGTCCGGCACACCCGGGGCCACCTCGACCTTGAAATCCAGCCCCTTGCCCGAGGCATTGGCCGCGAACTGCCGCCGTACGTTGTCGACCACCGAGCGCAAGCTGAACGGTTCGGGGCAGGCCCTGAGTCGGCCAGCCTGCAATTCGGTCAAGGTCAGAATGCCGTTGACCATGCGCATCATGTCGCGTGCGGAACCGGCCGCCGTCTGCTGGTATTGCTCAAGCTCCGGATCGAGCTCGACGGTCTGCATCAACTCCAGCGAACCGATCACGCCATTCATCGGGGTGCGCAGTTCATGGGTCAGGGTCGCGAGGAACTCATCCTTGAGCTGGTTACTGTGAGCCAGTTGCTGGTTCAACACTTCGAGCTTCTGCCCAGCATCAAACAGCGTTTGCGCCTGCTGCTCGCGCATGGCGTTGATACGGTCGGCCAACGCCAGTGACAGCAGCGCCACCTCGATCGCCGAGCCAATCTGGCTGGCGTACATGGTCAGGAACACGTTAGGCAGGTAACCCAGCACCATCAGGGTATTGACGATGCCGCCCAGCAAGAACGCCGACCAGGCAATGATGAAGTAGCGTGCGACCCGCAGGCCTCGCCACCAGACGAAAATCCCCGCCGCGAAAATCACCACGGTGAAGATCAAGGCCAAGGCCGTGGCCAGGCGCAGGGCCAGGGCGTAGCTGGTCATCAATGACAACCCTACCACCAAGGCGCCGTATGCGATCAGCACCAGCAACAGGCGGTCCATCCAGCGACTGTGTCTGGCGGTCTGCAAAAAGCTGCGGGCGAACTGGCTTCCGAACAATCCGGCACAGCCGATGAAGAACGGCGTCGAGGCGTTGGCCCACCACGGGTTGTCCGGCCAGAAATACTCCACCGCTGCCCCGTTGACCGACAGCTGATAGAGGCCGAACGAAGCGATATAGAAGATGTAATAGAGGTAACTGGTGTCGCGCACACTCAGGTAAATGAACAGGTTGTAGACCAGCATTCCGAGCAGCACGCCGTAGATCAGCCCCAACACATAGAGGCGCACCGGCTGTTCTTCCAGATAGGCGGTACTCGACCACAACGTCACCGGCGCTTGTATCGAGCCCTGGCTCTGCAGGCGCAAGTACAGGGTTTTCTGCTCGTTCGCGGCAAAGTCCAGGTCGAACAGGTAATTGTTCTGACGGATCTCCCGGCTGGCAAAGGGCAAGGCGTCACCCGTGCGTTGAGTCAGTTGATAGCGGCCAGCCTCATCGGGCTGGTACAGATCGAGATGATCGAGGGGCGGATAGGCCAGCTCCAGCAGCCAGGTGTGCCGGGCATCAGGATTGTTCGGGCGATAATGCAGGTCGATTTTCAACCAGAACGCGGAGCGCGAGTAACCGGCGTTCAGTGTGTCTTTATCGTGGGGCTTGAACTGGCCAGCCGCGGCTTGCGCGAGGACATCGGTAATCGTCGCAGTGCCGGCGACGTCTTCGTAGACCTGCATGCTGCGACCCAAGGGGAGGCTTTGGGTGAGCTCGTTAAAATCAGCCGCGGTCGCCAGCAAGGGCAAGCTCAACAGCAACATCAGCAAATAGCGCATAAAGCCCCAGCATGGCCTGTCCGGTTGCGTCAGGAAGCCCCCCCATTTCCTTTTGAGTAGACGTAAAACCGGCATGACCTGTTATTGATTTGGATCCACTCTAGCATAGCCGGTGGTGGCGTTTGAACACCACCGAAATCTTTAGTTTGAAGGCTCTAGAACGGGCATTACAGAGCACATAACCCATCTAGACAGGCGCCTCAGACCAAGACATCAAAGCGCCATTACGACCATTGGATACCCGTGGCGAGCGCATTACGCGGCACGACACACCGAAAAAACAGGTTTGGTGGTAAGCTCGCGCACCATGAATATCTACAGCTCTCGCCCCGTTGTCCTCTGTCTCTCCGGCCACGACCCAAGTGGTGGCGCCGGCTTGCAGGCAGATATCGAAGCCCTGCTCGCACAGGGTTGTCATGCGGCCCCGGCCGTCACTGCCCTGACCGTGCAAGACACCGTCAATGTCAGTGATTTTCGCGTCCTCGACCGTGAGTGGGTGTTGGCACAAGCCAACGCCGTGCTCAACGACTCGCAGGTGGCGGCGGTCAAGCTGGGCATGCTCGGCTCACTGGAAATGGTCGACACCGTGGTCGAACTGCTCCAGGCGCACCCGCACCTGCCAGTGGTTTGCGACCCGGTGCTGCGCGCCGGTGGCGGTGGCCGCCTGGGCAAGGACGAAGTCGGCTACGCCATGCGCGAGCGCCTGCTGCCATTGGCGATCATCGCCACCCCCAACCTTCCTGAAGCGCGCATCCTTGCCGAACTGCCTGAAGGCACGGCCGACGAATGCGCGGAAAAGCTCCTGCCTTACGTCAAACACCTGCTGATCACCGGTGGCCATGGCGACGAACACGAAGTGCATAATCGCCTGTACAGCCGCGACGGGCGCCGTGAAACCTTTACCTGCCAACGCCTGCCGGGCAGCTATCACGGCTCCGGCTGCACATTGGCCAGCACCCTGGCCGGTCGCCTGGCGCAAGGCGAACACCTGGCGAGCGCGGTCAAATCGGCACTCGACTACACCTGGCGCACCTTGCGTGACGCCGAGCAACTGGGCAAAGGCCAGTTCGTGCCGCGCCGCCTGCCGCTGGACTTCTGCTCGTAACGTCATGAGGCCTGCCCGATGAAACTACGTGGCCTGTACGCCATTACCGACAGCCAGTTACTGGCCGGGAAATTTCTTCAGTACGTGGAGGCCGCGCTGGATGGCGGCGTCACCCTGCTGCAGTACCGCGACAAGAGCAGCGACGACGCCCGTCGACTGCGCGAGGCGCAAGCCCTGCATGACCTGTGCGGGCGCTACAAGACCCAACTGATCATCAACGATGACGCCGAACTGGCCGCGCGCCTGGGCGTTGGCGTACACCTGGGGCAAACCGACGGCCCGCTGACCCCGGCCCGCTCGCTGCTGGGCCGCGAGGCAATCATCGGTTCGACCTGCCACGCGCAGCTCGAGCTCGCCGAGCAAGCGGCAACCGAAGGCGCCAGCTATGTCGCCTTCGGCCGCTTCTTCAACTCCAGCACCAAACCCGGCGCGCCGACCTGCAACCTCGATCTGCTCGACCAGGCCCGCAGCACGCTGCACCTGCCGATCTGCGCGATCGGCGGCATCACCCTGGACAACGCCGCCCCGCTGGTGGCCCATGGGGTTGATCTGCTGGCGGTGGTGCACGGCCTGTTCGGAGCCGAAAGCACCCGGGAAGTGACGCGCCGCGCGCGCGCCTTCAACGATTTGTTTTAAGTATTCAACTACCGATTTTTGAGAGCCCAATCATGTCTCGTTCCGAAACCCTGTTTGCCAATGCCCAGAAACACATTCCCGGCGGCGTGAACTCGCCCGTTCGTGCATTCAAGAGCGTCGGCGGCACGCCGCTGTTCTTCAAGCACGCCGAAGGCGCCTATGTGACGGACGAAGACGACAAGCGCTATGTCGACTACGTCGGCTCCTGGGGCCCGATGATTCTCGGCCACAGCCACCCGGACGTACTGGACGCCGTGCGCAAGCAGTTGGTACACGGCCTGTCCTACGGCGCCCCTACCGCGATGGAAACCGAGATGGCCGACCTGGTCTGCTCGATCGTGCCGTCGATGGAAATGGTGCGCATGGTCAGCTCTGGCACCGAAGCCACCATGAGCGCCATTCGTCTGGCTCGCGGCTTTACCGGTCGCGACAGCATCATCAAATTCGAAGGCTGCTACCACGGCCACTCCGACAGCCTGCTGGTCAAGGCCGGTTCCGGCCTGCTGACCCAAGGTGTGCCAAGCTCCGCCGGTGTACCCGCCGCCTTTGCCAAACACACCCTGACACTGCCGTTCAACGACATCGATGCGGTTGAACAAATGCTTGCCGACGTCGGCCAGGAAGTCGCGTGCATCATCGTCGAGCCGGTCGCCGGCAACATGAACTGCGTACCGCCGGCACCAGGTTTCCTCGAAGGCCTGCGCAGCCTGTGCGACAAGCACGGCGTGGTACTGATTTTCGACGAAGTGATGACCGGTTTCCGCGTGGCACTCGGCGGCGCCCAGGCGCATTACGGCGTGACACCGGACCTGAGCACCTTCGGCAAGATCATCGGCGGCGGCATGCCGGTTGGCTGCTTCGGCGGCAAGCGCGAAATCATGGCGCACATCGCACCTCTGGGCCCGGTCTACCAGGCCGGCACCCTGTCGGGTAACCCGCTGGCCATGGCCGCCGGCCTGACTACCCTGCGCCTGATCAGCCGCCCCGGCTTCCACGACGAACTCAGCGACTACACCAGCCGCCTGCTCGACGGGCTGCAACAGCGTGCCGATGCGGCGGGCATTCCGTTCGTGACCACCCAGGCCGGCGGCATGTTTGGCCTGTACTTCAGTGGCGCCGATGACATCGTGACCTTCGATGACGTGATGGCCAGCGATGCCAACCTGTTCAAGCGCTTCTTCCACCTGATGCTCGAAGGCGGCGTGTACCTGGCACCAAGTGCCTTCGAAGCCGGTTTCACCTCGATCGCCCACGGCGAAGCCGAACTGAAACTGACGCTGGACGCCGCAGAGCGCGCATTCGCCGCCCTGAAATAAGGGATGCGCTGACGTCGACAACCGTTGTCGACGTCAGCGTTACCCTACATTTCTATTTATTTTCTGACCTGACAGGCTCAATTACCCTTAAATGCGGTAGATATAGTCCCCACGCGGCAGAAAAACGAGTAAAGACTTTGTAAGGATGGTCCTGCTTATTTCATAATGCGCGCTTATTGGATCCCTCGACGGGTCCACGCGCCCTCCAGAGGTAAGTCGATTCCCATGAACCGCACCGGCCGCACCCTTGCATTGGGCTGCCTGTTGCTCCTTCAGCCCCTGCTCGCGCACGCACAAGCAGGCGGCAACTCGTTGTTGATCCCGGCAATGGGTCGTTGCACCCTCAATACCCAGCCTGAAGACCTGAAGGAGGCACTCGATGCCTGCCAGAAAGCGTCGGATGCCGGGGATGCGGAAGCGCAATACGAGTTGGGCGAGTTCTACTACGAAGGCAAAAGCGCGCCGCGCGACCTCAATCAAGCCCTGAGCTACTTCGAAAAGGCCTCGCTGCAAGGCCATGCCCAGGCGCAATTCAAACTTGGCACCATGTTCTTCCGGGGCGAAGGTGTGCCGGCCAATAACATCCAGGCGTACATCGTGCTGAAAATGGCAGCGGTCAACGGTGCGGAAGATGCGCTGGACACCGCCGACGAAGTCGCCGAACACATGCAGCGCGATGAACTGGAAGTGGCCACCCAGGTGCTGGGGCAGATTTTCCGTAAATACCTGATGGAACTGCAAAGCGCGGACGGGCGCACGCCTTTCGCGCCACTGCCCTGAATACTGCTGAACGACTGGCGGACCTACGTGGCGAGGGAGCTTGCTCCCGCTGGGGCGCGAAGCGGCCCTGAACCCTGCAATCACTGTCGATCTGGCAGACCGCACTCCTGGGCGTTACGACTGCTTCGCCCGAACGCGGACCGGCCGAGCGGGAGCAAGCTCCCTTGCCACAGGGGCAACCTGTTTACTTCTCAGGCATCGGCATCGGAAACGGCATGACATTGCCAACCGAGCCACGGGCTTCGCTGATTTTCGGGGTACCCAGGCGCTCGACTTC
Source organism: Pseudomonas sp. Irchel s3h17 (assembly GCF_900187505.1). Classification (GTDB taxonomy): domain Bacteria; phylum Pseudomonadota; class Gammaproteobacteria; order Pseudomonadales; family Pseudomonadaceae; genus Aquipseudomonas. The sequence continues at coordinate 127,665 of NZ_FYDL01000010.1, read as the reverse complement.
ATCGATGCGCACAATCGAATGCATCGGTACAAAACTGCGCACCACGCCTTCGAACTGAGCCTTGAGCTTTTCCTCGCTCGGATCGACGACCACTTGCGTGCGCTCGCCAAAGACGAACTCTTCCACTTCCAGGAAGCCCCACAGATCACTTTGATAGATCTGCTTGGCGTACATTTCGAACACCTGGCCCTGGTTGAGGAAAATCACCTTGTAGATTGGAGCTTCACGTTTGGTCATGGTGGGCGGGTAACACATCGAGGGATAAAAATGAGGGCGCGAACTATAGCATAGCCGCTGGACGCACGATGGTAGGAACCTGGGGACTTGTTCCCTATAATGCGCGGTTCTTTGAATCACGTGATGACTCCCTCCATGGCCAAGAAGCTTTACATCGAAACCCACGGTTGCCAGATGAACGAGTACGACAGCTCGCGCATGGTCGATCTGCTGGGCGAACATCAGGCCTTGGAAGTGACAGCTCGCGCTGAAGATGCGGACGTGATTCTGCTCAACACCTGCTCGATCCGCGAGCGTGCCCAGGACCGGGTCTACTCCCAATTGGGGCGCTGGCGCGAACTGAAGCTCGCCAACCCGGACATGGTGATTGCGGTCGGCGGTTGCGTGGCCAGCCAGGAAGGGGCGGCCATTCGCGACCGCGCGCCCTACGTCGATGTGGTCTTTGGCCCGCAGACCCTGCACCGCCTGCCGGAAATGATCGACGCCGCGCGCATCACCAAATTGCCGCAAGTCGACGTCTCGTTCCCGGAAATCGAAAAGTTCGACCACCTGCCCGAACCGCGCATCGATGGCCCAAGCGCCTACGTATCGGTGATGGAAGGTTGCAGCAAGTACTGCACCTTCTGCGTGGTGCCGTACACCCGGGGCGAGGAAGTCAGCCGGCCGTTCGACGACGTGATCGCCGAGATCATCCACCTGGCCGAGCATGGCGTGCGCGAGGTCACCCTGCTGGGGCAGAACGTCAATGGCTATCGCGGCACCACTCACGATGGCCGCCTGGCCGACCTGGCCGAACTGATCCGGGTAGTCGCCGCCGTCGAGGGGATCGACCGCATTCGCTACACCACCTCGCACCCGCTGGAGTTCTCCGACAGCCTGATCCAGGCCCACGCCGACGTCCCCGAGCTGGTCAAGCACCTGCATTTGCCAGTGCAATCGGGCTCGGACCGGATTCTCAGCGCCATGAAACGCAACCATACCGCGCTCGAGTACAAGTCCAAACTGCGCAAGCTGCGGGCCGCCGTACCCGGCATCTGCATCAGCTCGGACTTCATCGTCGGTTTCCCCGGCGAGACCGAAAAAGACTTCGAGCAAACCATGAAGCTGATCGAAGACGTCGGTTTCGACTTCTCCTATTCCTTTGTCTACAGTCAGCGCCCGGGCACTCCGGCCGCCGATCTGGCCGACGAAACGCCGGAAGAGCTGAAAAAAGAGCGCTTGAATGCCCTGCAGCATCGCCTGAACCAGCAAGGCTTCGAGATCAGCCGACAAATGGTCGGCTCGGTCCAGCGAATCCTGGTGACCGATTACTCGAAAAAAGACCCCGGCGAACTGCAAGGTCGCACCGAGAATAATCGTATCGTCAACTTCCGCTGCGATACTCCAACCCTGATCGGCCAGTTCGCGGACGTGCACATCGACGCCGCACAGCCGCACTCGCTGCGCGGTTCACTGCTGTAGGAGCGAGCGTGCTCGCGATGATCGTCAACGATGACGCTTGCATCCTGAATGAGCGTGGTGCTCTCGAGTCCTTCGCGAGCACGCTCGCTCCTACAGAATCATCGCCGGCTACATTGCTCCGTATAAGAGCTTTCGCACCCAGCCCTCTGGCGTTATCCTTGATTTCATCTTCATTGCCCAAGGGCGGCTAAAAACAACTTTGAACGCACCCATAGAACCCCATCGCTTCATACTCGAGCCCTTTGAGGCTCATCGCTTTGCCAATCTGTGCGGGCAATTCGACGAGCATCTGCGCTTGATCGAGCAGCGCCTGGCGATCGTGATCCGCAATCGCGGCAATCAGTTCGAACTGATCGGCGAGCTCAAACACACCACCTCCGCGGAACACCTGTTGCGCCGGCTCTACCGTGAAACCAAGGGTAGCGAGCTGTCGCCGGACATGGTCCACCTGTTCCTGCAGGAGTCGGCCGTGGAAGAGCTGAACAATCACTCGCCCGCCGAACCCGCCGTCGCGCTGCGCACCAAGAAGGGCATGATTCGCCCTCGCGGCTTGAACCAGCAGCGCTACGTGAAGGAAGTCCTGGCCAACGACATCAACTTCGGCATCGGCCCGGCCGGTACCGGCAAGACGTACCTGGCCGTAGCCTGTGCAGTCGATGCGCTGGAGCGCGAGCAGATCCGCCGCATCCTGCTGGTACGCCCGGCGGTCGAGGCTGGCGAGAAACTCGGCTTCCTGCCTGGCGACCTGTCGCAGAAGATCGACCCGTACCTGCGCCCGCTCTATGACGCGCTGTACGAAATGCTCGGTTTCGAACTGGTGGCCAAACTGATCGAACGCCAGGTGATCGAAGTCGCGCCGCTGGCCTACATGCGCGGCCGCACGCTGAACAACAGCTTCATCATCCTCGACGAAAGCCAGAACACCACCGTCGAGCAGATGAAAATGTTCCTGACCCGGATCGGCTTTGGTTCGACGGCGGTCATTACCGGTGACGTCACCCAGATCGACCTGCCCAAAGGCACCAAGTCCGGACTCATCCATGTGACCGAAGTACTGAAGGACGTGCCAGGTATCAGCTTTACTCACTTCAAGCCCAAAGACGTCGTGCGTCATCCGCTGGTCCAGCGCATCGTCGAAGCCTATGAGCGCTATGAAAACCATGCCGCTGCACAAAACCCGAAGGACAGCCACCGCGATGCTTGAGCTTGACCTGCAACGGGCGACCCAGGCGCCTGCCCCAAGCGAAGCCGAATTCCGCCAATGGTGCGAGCTGGCCCTGCGCCAACGCAGCGCCGACTCGGAAATGACCATTCGCCTGGTCGACGAAGCGGAAGGGCGTGAACTCAATCACACCTGGCGTCAAAAAGATTACGCCACCAACGTCCTGTCGTTCCCGGCCGATGTGCCTGACGAGTTCCTCGACATCCCGTTACTGGGCGACCTGGTGATCTGCGTGGCCGTGGTCGAGCGCGAAGCGACCGAGCAAGGCAAGGCATTGAAGGCCCACTGGGCACATCTGGTGATTCATGGCTGCTTGCATCTATTGGGTTACGACCATATAGATGATGACGAAGCCGAAGAAATGGAAGCGCTGGAACGAACGTTGCTTGCAGAACTGGGTCATCCGGACCCTTATGCGGACGACGAAACCGAAACACCCCCTATCGTTACAACAAAGGATTCAGAGTAATCGCTATGAGCGAAGATCGATCGAGCAACGGGCAAAAGTCCTGGCTGGGTAAACTCACCCAAGCTTTTGCCCATGAGCCGAAAAACCGTCAGGAGCTGCTTGAACTCCTGCGCGATGCCCACCAGAACAAGTTGCTGGACAGCGAAGCGCTGGCCATCGTCGAAGGCGCCATCCAGGTGGCTGACCTGCAAGTACGGGACATCATGGTCCCGCGCTCGCAGATGATCAGCATCAAGGCGACCCAGACACCCCGCGAGTTCCTGCCCGCCGTGCTCGACTCGGCCCACTCCCGCTACCCGGTGATTGGCGAAAGCCACGACGACGTGATGGGCGTGCTGCTGGCCAAGGACTTGCTGCCGTTGATCCTCAAGGAGAACGGCGACAACTTCAACATCAAGGACCTGTTGCGTCCAGCCACCTTCGTGCCCGAGTCCAAGCGCCTGAACGTGCTGCTGCGCGAATTCCGCGCCAACCATAACCACATGGCCATCGTCATCGACGAATACGGCGGAGTGGCGGGCCTGGTGACCATTGAAGACGTGCTGGAACAGATCGTCGGCGACATCGAGGACGAGCACGACGTCGAAGAGGACAGCTACATCAAGCCGCTGCCCAGCGGTGACTTCCTGATCAAGGCCCTGACCCCGATCGAGAACTTCAACGAGTTCTTCGACAGTGAGTTTTCCGACGACGAGTTCGACACCGTCGGTGGCCTGGTGATGAGCGCGTTCGGGCACTTGCCAAAACGCAATGAAATCACTGAAATCGGCGCTTATCGCTTTCGCATCCTCAATGCCGATAGCCGTCGTATCCACTTGCTGCGCCTGACACCTATCGCCCGGTAATTCTAAGGACTGAAATGCATCGTATGACCCGCCCCGGCTGGCCCGGTAACCTGCTGGCCGTGGCGGCCGGTGCAATCACCACCCTGGCGCTGGCGCCATTCGATATCTGGCCGCTGGCGTTGCTGGCGGTCGGGTTCTTCTACGCAGGCTTGCGTGAACTGACACCCCGCCAGGCCCTGGGCCGCGGCTGGTGCTTCGGTTTTGGTCTGTTTGGCGCTGGCACCAGCTGGATCTACTACAGCATCCACCACTTCGGCGGCGCTTCCATGCTGCTGGCCGGCCTGCTGATGCTGGCGTTCACCGCGGCGATTGCCTGGTTCTTCGCCCTGCCCGCCTGGGTCTGGGCACGCTGGCTGCGCCGCAACGAAGCACCGCTGGCCGACGCCCTGGCCTTCGCTGCGTTGTGGGTAGGCCAGGAAGCGTTCCGGGGCTGGTTCCTCACCGGCTTCCCCTGGCTCTATTCCGGCTACAGTCAACTCGACGGCCCGCTGACCGGCCTGGCACCGCTGGGTGGCATCTGGCTGATCTCCTTCGGTATCGCCCTCAGCGCCGCGCTGCTGTACAACCTGCCGCGCCTGATCAAGGCCGGCCGCACCGGTTTTATCGTCGCGGGCCTGCTGTTACTGGCCGCGCCGTGGGTCGTTGGACTGTCGCTCAAGGGGCATGCCTGGACCAGCCCGTCGGGCGATCCGCTGAGCGTTGCGGCGATTCAGGGCAATATCGAACAAAGCATGAAATGGGACCCGGCGCAGCTCAACTCGCAGCTGGCGCTGTACCGTGACATGAGCCTGAGCTCCAAGCGCGTCGACCTGCTGATCTGGCCGGAAACCGCGGTGCCTGTGCTCAAGGAGTCCGCCGAGGGCTACCTGAACATGATGGGCAACTTCGCCGCCGATCGAAACTCGGCCCTGATCACCGGCGTGCCGATCCGCCAGCAAGTGCATCAAGAGAAACGCTTCTACAACGGCATTACCGTGGTCGGTGAAGGTGAAGGCACCTACCTCAAGCAAAAACTGGTGCCGTTCGGCGAATACGTACCACTGCAGGAAGTGCTGCGCGGGCTGATCGCCTTCTTCGACCTGCCGATGTCGGACTTCGCCCGCGGCCCGGCCGATCAGCCGATGCTGCAAGCCAAGGGTTACCAGATTGCACCGTTCATCTGCTACGAGGTGGTGTATCCGGAATTTGCCGCCAGCCTGTCGGCGCGCAGCGATCTGCTGCTGACCATCAGCAACGACACCTGGTTCGGCACCTCCATTGGCCCCCTGCAACACCTGCAAATGGCGCAGATGCGGGCACTGGAGGCCGGCCGCTGGATGATTCGCTCCACCAACAACGGCGTGACCGGGCTGATTGACCCGTTCGGCAAGATCACCGTGCAGATTCCGCAATTCGAGCGCGGCATTCTCTATGGTGAAGTGGTGCCGATGCACAACCTGACGCCTTACCTGCAATGGCGCTCATGGCCGCTGATCATTGTCTGCACGCTGCTGTTTGGCTGGGCACTGCTGGCAAGCCGGATCGCCAAGACGGTGTAAGCGCTATACCCGGCCTTGCTGGCGAATGAGCCGTTGTGGCGAGGGAGCTTGCTCCCGCTGGACTGCAAAGCGGTCCCAATCCAGCAAATCGGATTTATCAGGCACACCGCAGCAGTCCTGTGACGGCTGCTGCGCACCCGAGCGGGAGCAAGCTCCCTCGCCACAGGAACAGTGTCGACTCAACTATCGGTAAAACACCGTATAACCCATCTGCCCTACTGCCTCGTTCACCAACTGCCCCGAGCGCCAGACCGACTTGACCGTCGGTAGCCAGCCGCCAAAGGGCTCACCGTTGTCGGCACCCATAAAGCCCACGGGCGCCGGCACCACCGTCAATCCCGCCGCCTCGAAGCTCCAGACACTGCGTGGCATGTGCCAGGCCTGCGTCACCAGCACCACCCGCCTCAAGCCCAAGGGTTGCAGCAGCTCGGCGGTGAACTGTGCGTTCTCCCAGGTCGTGCGGCTGCGGCCCTCCTGCCAGCGAACCGTCACCCCAAAATCATCCTGCAGCGAATCGGCCATGAGCTTGGCTTCGGTGGGCGGAGTGCCGTAATGCAGTCCGCCACTGGTCAACACTGGCAGCCCCGAGGCCTTGGCCAGCCGCGCGGCATAACGCTCACGCTCCAGGACCACCCCGGTGGGCTGATCACTGCCCCAGGCCCGATCACCCCGCTCGCGCCCTGCGCCCAACACCACAATCACATCGGCACGCTCGGCCAGGGTCGCCCATTCGCTGCGGGCCAGGGGCGGTTCGCGCTCAAGGATCCTGGCGCCCCACTGTACGACCACCGGCAAGCTCATCAACCAGAACCCGCCCAGCCCGAGGGCGAAACACAGCCCTGCCAGGCGCGGCCTTGATCGGCGCAACCACCAGGCAAGCAGGAGCAACAGCAAGAGAATGCCGGGCGGCAAGAGTAGTTGTTTGACGAAATAGCGAAAAGGCATCGAGCATCTCCGAAAGATGCCCGAAGCCTAAGTGGGTTGAAGCAAAGCGACAACTAAGGTGGCTGGCTTTTTCATCAAAAAGCCATCACCGGTGACTTCATGTGCCCGCATGGGGCGACAAACACGCGCCTGTACACTTACTTGACTCGCAGGGACCGGACCTTTACCGCGTCACTGCCAGGCACCTTGTCTTTCAACCATATGACTTTGGCCGAACGAGGGGCATCGTTGTGCTTCACCGCTTCTGACAAGACGCCATGCGCCTCGCGTTCACTACGGTCCAGATAAGCCTTGATCAGTTCGAACTCTGCGCGGCTCAACCCGCGAAGTTCAAGTTCCAGAGGGCGCTCATCGCGCAACCGCCCAGCTGTTTTTGCCGCATCCAGGGCCACCCCCAGACGATCTATCAGCTTTTCATACAACTCGGGTTTTGTGACTTTTGTTTGCGACTCAACCATCCCTCACCTCATTGAAGATAAGACTCACTCCCCAACTAGAGCTTAGCCTCACTGGGCAAACCGACCGTGCGCCGCGACCAACGGCCCCACGCGTGGGCGGCGCTGCACAATCAAGTTTCCCTAGGCCGAGCACGGTCATGTATGCTACGGCGCTTCCTGTAACTCCACTTCCAGCTCTGCTGGGCATCGAAAACGCCATATTTGGCGCAATCCGGGTCCAGCGTTGCATTGAAGAGGATTAGGCCACCCCTATTCAGTTCAAAAGTAGCCATGCACGAACAATATCAGCCCCGTGAAATCGAAGCCGCCGCCCAGTCATTCTGGGATGAGCAAAAGTCCTTTGAAGTCAGTGAACAGCCAGGCAAGGAAACCTACTATTGCCTGTCGATGTTCCCTTACCCCAGCGGCAAGCTACACATGGGGCATGTGCGCAACTACACCATTGGCGACGTGATCTCCCGCTACCAGCGCATGCAAGGCAAGAACGTCTTGCAACCCATGGGTTGGGACGCCTTCGGCATGCCGGCGGAAAACGCCGCGATGAAGAACAACGTAGCGCCCGCCAAATGGACCTACGAGAACATCGCCTACATGAAGACCCAGCTGCGCAGCCTGGGCCTGGCGGTGGACTGGTCGCGCGAAGTGACCACCTGCAAGCCCGATTACTACCGCTGGGAACAATGGCTGTTCACTCGCCTGTTCGAAAAAGGCGTGATCTACCGTAAAAACGGCACCGTGAACTGGGACCCGGTCGACCAGACCGTTCTGGCCAACGAGCAAGTGATCGACGGTCGCGGCTGGCGCTCCGGTGCGCTGATCGAAAAACGCGAAATCCCGATGTACTACTTCAAGATCACCGCCTACGCGGATGAACTGCTGGAGAGTCTCGATGAACTGACTGGCTGGCCTGAACAGGTCAAGACCATGCAGCGCAACTGGATCGGCAAATCCCGCGGCATGGAAGTGCAGTTCCCGTACAACGTCGAGTCGATCGGCGAAACCGGCGCACTGAAAGTCTTCACCACCCGTCCAGACACCCTGATGGGCGCGACCTACGTCGCCGTGGCCGCCGAGCACCACCTGGCCACCCTGGCCGCGCAGAACAACCCTGAGCTGCAAGCGTTCATCGCTGAATGCAAGGGCGGTAGCGTCGCCGAAGCCGACATGGCGACCCAGGAGAAGAAAGGCCTGCCGACGTCACTGTTCGTCGAACACCCGCTGACCGGTGAAAAACTGCCAGTGTGGGTCGCCAACTACGTGCTGATGCACTACGGCGATGGCGCGGTCATGGCAGTGCCTGCTCACGACGAGCGCGACTTCGAGTTCGCCCACAAGTACAACCTGCCGGTCAAATCGGTGGTGCGCACCAGCACAGGTGACACCAACCCGGCGCCATGGCAAGACGCCTACGGCGAACACGGCACGCTGATCAATTCCGGCGAGTTCGACGGCCTCGATTTCGCAGGCGCGTTCGACGCCATGGAAGTCGCCCTGATCAAGAAAGAACTGGGCGCCTCGCGCACCCAGTTCCGCCTGCGCGACTGGGGCATCAGCCGCCAGCGCTACTGGGGCTGCCCGATCCCGATCATCCACTGCGATACCTGCGGTGACGTGCCGGTGCCGGAAGACCAGTTGCCTGTCGTCCTGCCAGAAGACGTCGTACCCGACGGCGCTGGCTCGCCACTGGCGCGCATGCCCGAGTTCTACGAGTGCAGCTGCCCTAAATGCGGCCAGCCTGCCAAGCGTGAAACCGACACCATGGACACCTTCGTCGAGTCCTCGTGGTACTACGCCCGCTACGCCTCGCCGCACTTTGAAGGTGGCCTGGTAGAAAAATCAGCGGCCGACCACTGGTTGCCGGTGGACCAGTACATCGGCGGTATCGAACACGCCATTCTTCACCTGCTTTATGCACGCTTCTTCCACAAGTTGATGCGTGACGAAGGCCTGGTCAGCTCCAACGAGCCGTTCAAGAACCTGCTGACCCAGGGCATGGTGATCGCGGAAACCTACTACCGTCGCGAAGCCAACGGCAGCTACACCTGGTTCAACCCGGCAGACGTTGAACTGGAGCGCGACAGCAAGGCCAAGATCATTGGCGCCAAGCTGATTTCCGACGGCCTGCCGGTGGAAATCGGTGGCACCGAGAAGATGGCCAAGTCGAAGAACAACGGCGTTGACCCGCAGTCGATGATCGACCAGTACGGTGCCGACACCTGCCGCCTGTTCATGATGTTCGCCTCGCCGCCTGACATGAGCCTGGAATGGTCCGACTCCGGCGTCGAGGGTTCGCACCGCTTCCTCAAGCGCGTCTGGCGCCTGGCTCAGTCTCATGTAGGCCAGGGCCTGCCGGGCAAGCTGGACATCGCCACACTGAACGACGAGCAGAAAGTCATTCGGCGCTCGATCCACCTGGCCATCAAGCAAGCCAGCCAGGACGTCGGCCAGCACCACAAATTCAACACCGCCATCGCCCAGGTGATGACGTTGATGAACGTGCTGGAAAAAGCCCCGCAAGGGACCGACCAGGACCGCTCACTGATTCACGAAGGCCTGGAAACCGTAGCCCTGCTGCTGGCTCCGATCACGCCGCACATCAGCCATGAGCTGTGGCATCGCCTGGGTCACGCCGATCCGGTGATCGACGCCGGCTGGCCGGTGCTGGACGAGACCGCGCTGGTGCAGGACAGCCTGCAACTGGTCATCCAGGTCAACGGCAAGCTGCGTGGCCAGATCGAGATGCCGGCCAGCGCGACGCGCGAAGAAGTCGAGGCCGCTGCACGGGCCAACGAGAACGTGCTGCGCTTTGTCGACGGCCTGACGATTCGTAAAGTGATCGTGGTGCCCGGGAAACTGGTCAACATCGTCGCCAGCTAATTGGATCAGGCGCCAGGTTCGCCTGGCGCCGTATAAAACCTTTCGGGCCGCGCTGTCGGCCCTCACGGTTTCAAGGGGAGCAACAAGATGATCAAGCGCAACCTGCTGGTGATGGGCCTCGCGGTCCTGCTGAGCGCCTGCGGTTTCCAGCTGCGTGGCACCGGTTCCACCGAACTGGCGATCAAGGAACTCGACCTGAGCGCCCGTAACGCCTATGGCGATACCGTGGTGATGATGCGTCAGGTATTGCAAAGCAGTGGCGTCCACGTGGCTGCCGGCGCACCTTACAAACTGGTGTTCACCAATGAGCAGACGACCCAGCGCGTCCTGAGCTACTCCGGTGCCGGCCGTGCCGCGGAGAACGAACTGACCACCGTGCTGGACTACCAGATCGTCGGCCAGAACAACCTGTCGCTGATCCGCGACAAAATCCAAGTACAGAAAGTCGTCATGCACGATGGCAGCAACATCACCGGCTCCGTTCAGGAAGCCGATGAAGCCCAGAAGGAAATACGCCGTGACCTGGTGCAACGCATGATGTTGCGCCTGCAGCAACTGAGCCCTGCTCAACTGGATCAGCTGCAACAATCCGCCGATGCACGTGCCAAGGCCGAAGCCCAGGCGCTGGAAGCGGCCCAGAAAGCCGAGGCGAACACCCCGCGTCAGTCGCCTCTGCAAGTACCTGCCGAGTAAGTCTTACGGGGCGCTATTGCGCCCCGTTTGCCCCGCCTTATGAAACTCGCCCCCGCCCAACTCGGCAAACACCTGCAAGGTGCCCTCGCTCCGGTGTACATCATCAGCGGCGATGACCCGCTGTTGTGCCAGGAAGCCGCCGACGCCATCCGCTCTGCTGCCCGCCAGCAGGGTTTTGACGAGCGCCAGGTATTCAGTGCCGATGCCAGCTTCGACTGGGGCACCCTGCTGCAAGCGGGTGCCAGCATGTCCCTGTTCGCCGAAAAGCGTCTGCTGGAGCTGCGCTTGCCGTCCGGCAAGCCGGGTGACAAGGGCGCAGCGGCATTGATGGAATACTGCTCGCGACCGGCAGAAGACACGCTGCTGCTGATCAGCCTGCCCAAGCTTGACGGCAGCGCGCAGAAAACCAAATGGGGCAAGGCGCTGGTCGAAGGTGCGCAGACCCAGTTCGTGCAAATCTGGCCGGTCGATGTCGGCCAGTTGCCGCAGTGGATTCGCCAGCGCCTGTCCCAGGCCGGGCTGTCCGCCAGCCAGGATGCCGTTGAACTGATCGCCGCCCGGGTGGAAGGCAACCTGTTGGCCGCCGCCCAGGAAATCGAAAAGCTCAAGCTGATGGCCGAAGGTGGCCAGATCACCGTGGAAACGGTACAGGCGGCCGTGGCCGACAGTGCGCGTTTCGATGTATTCGGGCTCACCGATGCGATCCTCAACGGTGAAGCCGCCCATGCGCTGCGCATGCTCGAAGGCTTGCGCGGCGAAGGTGTGGAACCACCAGTCATCCTCTGGGCCCTGGCCCGGGAACTGCGCCTGCTGGCCAACCTGTCGCTGCAATACAGCCAGGGCGTACCGCTGGACAAAGCCTTCAGCCAGGCCCGACCGCCGGTCTGGGACAAGCGCAAGCCGCTGATGAGCAAGGCCCTGCAACGCTACTCGGCACCGCGCTGGGCGCAACTGTTGCTCGAAGCGCAACGCATCGACGCACAGATCAAGGGCCAGGCCGCCGGCTCGCCGTGGATGAGCCTCAGCCGTCTGTCGCTGTTGATGGCTGGCCAGCGCCTGAATTTGCCCGCCGAGTAACCCTTTTGTGGCTAGAGGGCTTGCTCCCGCCGGCCGGTCTGCGCTCCGGTGCAGCCGTCGTCGATGAGGATGCTCTTTGGGGGTCGCTTCGCAACCCAGCGCGAGCAAGCTCCCTCGCCACGGATCATCTGTCCTGCCTATCCCATGGACTAGACAACGTCCAAACTTCGGCCGATGATTCTCCGCGCAAGAACCCACCCAGCGAGCGTACCGCCCATGAGCAGAAACAAGCGGCCCAATAAGGCCAAGTCCATCGTCGCCCAACCACTGTTCCGCAGCCGCCAGGAACAACCGGCCAAGGGCAAAGGCAGCTACCGCCGCGAAGCCTTCCAGTCTAAAAGCTGGGAGGCTTCTTGCTTTCTGGCCGCTTGAAAGGTGAGGCCCCTCCAGCCCTCCGGTCATGATAAGGTCGACACCTGATTCGTTTTCTCTGGACCTGTGCATGCCCTTTTGTATTTCCCGTCGTTGGCACCTGCGCCAACTGATTGCGGCTTCCAGCCTTGTTCTGCTTGTTGCCTGCGCGGAAAAACCGACCGCCGCCGACGCCCAACCGCTTCAGACCGTACCGGTCACGACCGCCCCGGCCGTCATTACGCCCGTCGTACCGACAGAAAACCTCGAGATCCAACCCAGCCAGACGTTTGAGCAATGGCAGGCCGCGTTCCGCAAGGACGCCCTCGCCGCCGGCATCAGCCCTTCCCTGTTCGACCGCGCCTTTGCCGGCGTCACGCCGGACATGAGCGTGATCCGTGCCGACCGCAGCCAGCCTGAGTTCGCTCGGCCGGTGTGGGAATACCTCGACGGCGCCCTCTCCGCTCTGCGCGTGCGCAAAGGCCAGGCACTGCTCAGCCAGTATGCCGACACCCTGAGCGCCATCGAACAGCGCTATGGCGTCGATCGCCAGGTCCTGGTGGCCGTCTGGGGAATGGAAAGCAATTTCGGCAGCTTCCAGGGTGACAAGTCAGTGATTCGCTCGCTGGCAACCCTGGCCTACGAAGGCCGGCGTCCGGGTTTTGCCCACGCGCAATTGCTGGCGGCGTTGCAGATTCTGCAACAGGGTGATATCGCCCCCGAGAAGATGCTCGGCTCCTGGGCCGGCGCCATGGGCCAGACCCAGTTCATCCCGACCACCTACAATACGCACGCCGTGGACTTCGATGGCGATGGTCGCCGCGACATCTGGAACAGCCCGGCCGACGCGCTGGCCTCGACCGCCCATTACCTGCAAAGCTCCGGCTGGCAGAAAGGCCAGCCGTGGGGCTTTGAAGTCACAGTGCCAGGTACCTTCAATTACGCGCTGGCCGACGGCGCCATCCGCAAAAGCGTCGCCGAATGGACGCAACTGGGCGTCAAGCTGCCAAACGACGCCAGCGTACCCGCAGGCTCCGAGCAACTGTCCGCTGCCCTGCTGCTGCCCGCCGGCTATCGCGGCCCGGCCTTCCTGATCCTCGACAACTTCCGTGCGGTGCTCAAGTACAACAACTCGTCGTCCTACGCACTGGCGGTGAACCTGTTGTCGGAACGCTTCAGCGGCGCTGGCCGGATCAACGGCGAATGGCCCAAGGACGATCTGCCGTTGAGTCGCACCGAGCGCATTGAACTGCAGACCCTGCTCAGCGCCAACCAGTATGACGCCGGCAACCCCGACGGCATCATCGGCGCCAACACCCGCAAAGCCATTCGCGCAGCCCAGCAGTCATTTGGCTGGCCGGCGGACGGCTATCCGACGCGCAAGCTGCTGGATAGTTTGCGTAACCGCTAAAGGCATCGTAGGCAAGAGCAACTGCCCTGCTCACAGGCTTGTTCTCGCCACGTAGAGGAGCGCCGAACACCTCCCCGTGGCGAGCGAGCTTGCTCGCGCTGGGGCGCGCAGCGCACCTTGAGAGGTGATTGCGGTCTATCAGAAAGACCTCGGTGACATTTTTTGGGCTGCTGCGCAACCCAGCGCGAGCAAGCTCGCTCGCCAAGGGAGCAGCGTTCAGGCCTTATTGAGCAGCATAAGCACCTGTCGCTAGGGCTTGACCACCACATCCTGCTCCAGCACCAACGTCTTGCTCCCCGCATCCAGCGTTACCAACGCGCCCATCGGCAAGGTCAGGTTCGGGTCGCAGTGCCCGCTGCGCCAGCCGGCCAGCACCGGAATGCCGAACGGCGCGAAGGTCTGCTTGAGCAACTGCGCCAGCGCCTCGTTGTCCACACCGGCCACATCCCCCGCCAACACTCCCCGCAACCGGTTCAACTTTCCGGCCAGTCGCAAGTGGGTCAGCAGTCGATCGATGCGATACAGCGGCTCGTTGATGTCCTCGATGAACAGAATGATCCCGTCGGCATCGATTTCGAACGGCGTTCCCAGGGTGGCGGCGATCATCGACAGATTCCCGCCCTGCAAACGCCCGTGAGCGATGCCAGGCTCGATGGTCGTCAGCGGATAGGCCACCGGGTGCGCCAACAGGCTGCCGGCTTTGAGCTGCCCCCTGAGCATGCTGAACAATGACGCCTCGGTCGGTTGCTGCTTGTCCCCCAGCAGGTCCGCGTTGAGCATCGGCCCGTGAAACGTGACAAACCCCGAGTAGCGGCTGATCGCCAGGTGCAATGCGGTGATGTCGCTATAGCCGACGAACGGTTTGGCATGGCGCCGCAGCAGCTCATAGTCGATACGGTCCAGCAAGCGAGGGCTGCCGTATCCCCCGCGCAGACAGAGGATGGCGTCGATGGCCGGGTCGGTAAATGCATCATGCAGGTCCTTCAGGCGGACCTCATCGCTGCCGGCCAGGTAACCATCCTTTTCCAGGACACCGGGGAAGATCCGCAGCGAGTAGCCCCGCATCCGCATCCACTGCAGCGCCTTCTCGGCCTCCAGTGCCGCCGGGCCCGCCGGTGCAATGACGCCAATGCGCCCTTCAGCCGGCAGTGCCGGGACGGGGGTGTGTTCGCTAATGGTGAGGGTGGAGCGAGTGGTCATCCGTGATTCTCCCTGCGTGACGGCTTGCACACACAGTAGTCAGGAACGGGGACAAACAGAAGAGGTTCAACCACCCCGCTGGTTGCGGGAAAAGGTTGGTGTGGCAGTGGGCAGCACAAAAAAGAACGCCCGCAAGACTTTCAGGTCTTGCGGGCGTGCCGGATCAGGACGACATCAGCTCGGCCTTGACCAGCTTCGCCTGCTCGTCGGCGTGGTACGAAGAGCGTACCAGCGGGCCGGACGCGACGTTCTTGAAGCCCATCTTGTAACCTTCCTCGGCGAACCAGGCGAAGGTGTCAGGGTGCACGAAACGCTGCACGGGCAAGTGGCTGCGGGACGGTTGCAGGTACTGGCCCAGGGTCAGCATGTCGATGTCGTGCTCGCGCATGCGCTTCATGACTTCGATGACTTCCTCGTCGGTCTCGCCCAGGCCCAGCATCAGCCCGGACTTGGTCGGGATGTGCGGCATCATCTGCTTGAAGCGTTGCAGCAGGGTCAGCGACCACTGGTAATCCGAACCCGGGCGCGCCGCCTTGTACAGGCGTGGCACGGTTTCCAGGTTGTGGTTGAACACATCCGGTGGCTCGGCAGCGGTGATTTCCAGGGCGATGTCCATGCGGCCACGGTAGTCGGGCACCAGGGTCTCGAGCTGCACGTTCGGCGACAGTTTGCGGATTTCACGGATGCAGTCGGCAAAGTGCTGGGCGCCACCGTCACGCAGGTCGTCGCGGTCCACCGAGGTGATCACCACGTACTTCAGGTGCAGGTCGGCAATGGCGATGGCCAGGCTTTCCGGCTCGTTGGTGTCCAGTGGCTTCGGACGGCCGTGGCCGACGTCGCAGAACGGGCAGCGACGGGTGCAGATGTCGCCCATGATCATGAAGGTCGCGGTACCGCCGGAGAAACACTCGCCCAGGTTCGGGCAGGAGGCTTCTTCGCAGACGCTGTGCAGCTTGTGTTTGCGCAACAGGGCCTTGATCCGGTCGACTTCCGGGGACACCGGGATACGCACGCGAATCCAGTCAGGCTTTTTCGGCAGTTCGGTGGTCGGAATGATCTTCACCGGGATACGTGCAACCTTCTCGGCGCCGCGCAGCTTGACGCCGGCTTCAACCTTGGCACGCGGGGCCGGACGCTCGGTGACATCGAGCGTCGGGATCATGGTTTGCACTGCATCAGTAGTCATATCAGTCGATTCCGCCCGTTAGGGTCGTCTGCTCAGCATAGTCGAGGTGTTTGACGAGCTGCGCGCGCAGCCGGGCACTTACCTCGGCAAATTCAATCGGCCCTGCATGGTCACGCAGCTGAGTCATTGCCAGCCCAGCGTAGCCACAGGGGTTAATCCGTCGGAACGGCTCAAGGTCCATATCCACGTTCAGGGCCAGGCCATGAAAGGAGCAACCGTGGCGGATCCGCAGCCCCAGAGAAGCGATTTTCGCACCGTTGACGTAGACGCCCGGCGCATCGGCCTTGGCCACGGCGGTGACGCCGTAGCTGGCCAGCAGTTCGATCAGGCACTGTTCCATCCGGCTGACCAGGTCACGCACACCGAACCCCAGCTTGCGCACATCCAGCAGCAGATAAGCCACCAGCTGGCCCGGACCGTGGTAGGTCACCTGGCCACCCCGGTCGACCTGCACCACCGGAATATCGCCAGGCAGCAACAGGTGTTCAGCCTTGCCGGCCTGCCCCTGGGTGAATACCGGCGGGTGCTCGACCAGCCAGATTTCATCGGCCCGCTCGCTGCCACGCTCATTGGTAAAACGTTGCATGGCATGCCAAACCGGCTCGTAAGCCAGCTGGCCGAGCTCGCGAAAACCCAGCGATTCAGACATCACAGCACCATGTGCACGAAACCGGTCGCCCGCAACTCGCTGTTGATGTCGTAGAGCTGTTCCTGGCCGGTCGCGATGATGTGCAACTGGATGGTGGTGTACTTGCCATTGGTACTCTGGCGCTCGGCCAGGGTCTTGTGGTCAACGGTGGCGTGCTTCTCCAGGATCGCGATGATCTTGTCCTTGAAGCCCACACCGGTATCGCCGATCACCTTGATCGGGTAATCCTCGCAAGGGAATTCGATCTTTGGCGCCTTTACTTCGGTATCTGTCATGGCGTAACGGCCTCGTAAGCCGTGGCAACGGACATGGCCCCGCTCCGGGTGGGAGCGGGGCCATGCAGGTCCACACTAATCAGTTGAACAAGCCGTAGAAGAATAGACGGATGCTATCCCACATGCGGCGGAAGATACCACCTTCGTCGACCCCGTCCAGTGCGATCAGGTCAGCGCTGTGCACCACCTTGTCGTCCAGTTTGACTTCGACTTTACCAATCACGTCGCCTTTGGCGATCGGCGCGATCAGCTGTGGATTCATGGTCATGCTGGCAGCGAGCTTTTTCAGCTGGCCTTTTGGCAGGGTCATGGTCAGGTCTTGCGCCAGGCCGGCCTTGACCTGGTTGGTGGTGCCCTTCCAGACAGGAGCCTGAGCCAGCTCGGCGCCTTTCTGGTAGAAGGTCTGGGTTTCGAAGAAACGGAAACCGTAGGTCAGCAGCTTCTGGGTTTCGGCTGCACGCGCGGTGTCACTGTTGGTGCCGAACACCACGGAGACCAGGCGCATGCCATCACGTACCGCCGAGGACACCAGGCAGTAGCCGGCTTCGTCGGTGTGACCGGTTTTCAGACCGTCGACAGTCTTGTCGCGCCACAGCAGCAGGTTGCGGTTCGGTTGCTTGATACCGTTCCAGAAGAACTCTTTCTGCGAGTAGATCGCGTAGTGAGTCGGGTCTTCGTGGATGATCGCGCGAGCCAGGATGGCCATGTCGTGAGCCGACGAGTAGTGCTCAGGATTTGGCAAACCGGTCGGGTTCATGAAGTGGCTGTTGGTCATGCCCAGGTCGGCAGCGGTTTTGTTCATCATGTCGGCGAAGGCGTCTTCGCTGCCGGCGATGTGCTCGGCGAGCGCAACACTGGCGTCGTTGCCCGACTGGATGATGATGCCGTGCAACAGGTCGCTGACAGAGACCTGGGAGCCGACCTTGATGAACATCCGCGAGCCACCGGTACGCCAGGCGTTTTCGCTGACGGTCACCGGATCGTTTTCACCGATCTGGCCACGACGGATTTCCAGCGTCGCGATGTACGCGGTCATCAGCTTGGTCAGGCTGGCGGGCGGCAGACGCTGGTCACCGTTGTTCTCGACAAGCACGTTGCCGCTGCTGGCGTCCATCAGCACATAGGCTTTGGCGGCCAGTTGCGGTGGCGACGGCATCATCTCGACCGCGAAGGCGGCCGGTGAGAGGAGCAGCGGGACTAGCAGGAACAGGCGTTTGGCAAAGGTGGTGATGTTCATCCGTCTCTCGAAATCGCTAATGGAAACTTGCCCTTGCGGGCAAAACTAATCTGACAACCTTCACCGCACGAGGCCTGAGGGTTGTCGCGTGTTCAGTTGTTCACTCTGCGACCCTTGCCGGGTTCTTGTTCTACAACGAGCCAACAACCAGGTTCACCCCTCACACTGCAAGTGAACCTTGAATCAGGCATTGCTTACTCGGCCGTCACCAGGCTCGGCGAACCGAGATTGGCCAGGCGCACACTGTTTTGCACTTGGGCAACTTCGCCCTGGGAGGCGATTGGCCCCAGGCGAACCCGATGCAGCGTCTGTTGATTACGCACGATGGAGCTGATGAACACCGGGGCGCTCACCATCGAACTCAACTTCGACCTCAGGAGCTCCGCAGCGTCCGGGTTGGCGAACGCGCCCACCTGCAGATACTGGCCAGAGGCTGCTACCGAAGCGTTTTTCTTTGTTTCAAGCTGCACCGGTATCACGGCGGCCGCGTGTTGCTGCGGCGGCGGCGTCCATTGTTCAACCTTGCCGGCGGAAGCGGTGATGACCGGGGCGCTATTCTGCGCGATTTGTGGCTCCTTGAGCATCAGCGGCGCCGGCTGGCCCTTGGCCGCCCACCACTCCTGAGGATCGATGCCCTCGACCTTGACCCGCGCCGTGCCGGTTTCGGCATAGCCGAGCTTCTTCGCTGCCGCATAGGACAAGTCGATGATGCGATCGGAGTAGAACGGCCCGCGATCGTTGACCCGCAGGATCACCGTACGATGGTTGTCCAGGTTGGTGACGCGTACATACGCGGGCAGCGGCAGCGTCTTGTGGGCGGCGCTCATGCCGTACAGGTCATACACCTCGCCGTTGGCCGTGTTCTGGCCATGGAACTTGGTGCCGTACCAGGACGCCGTGCCCGTGGCGACATAGCGCTTGGACTCGGGCATCGGGTAATAAGTCTTGCCCAGCACCGTGTAGGGGTTGGCCTTGTAGGCGCCGCTGTGCAGGGTCGGTGTCGCATCGGGAATGCGTGAAACGTCCACATCCCACCACGGCGCGCCGTCTTTGTGGGCGCGGTTGATGTCCAGGCCCGGCGCGGGGCGTGCCGCGGCCGGTGCCTTGGGTTGCGGCGCGCGACTGGTCGAACAACTGGCCACGAGCATCGACAACGCAGCGAAAGCCACCAGCTTCAAGGGTGTGCGGATTGGCGATGCTGGCATTACTTGACGCCCCGTGCTTGGACCAACTGCTCAGACAACTGATGTACGGCCATGGCGTACATCACGCTGCGGTTATAACGCGTGATCGCGTAGAAATTCTTCAGGCCCATCCAGTATTCCGGGCCATTGTCGCCTTCCAGACGAAACGCGGTGACCGGCATATCGTCGCGCAGCGCATCATGACTCGACCAGCCCAGGGCTCGCAACTCCCCGACGGTTTTCACCGGTTCAATGCCAACGGTCAAACCTTCGTCGACCTGATCGCCACGCACTTCAGCGAGACTGACCACCGGTTGCCCGGCTTCCCAGCCGTGGCGCTTGAAGTAGCTGGCAACGCTGCCGATGGCGTCGTCGGCGTTGGTCCAGATATTAATGTGGCCATCGCCGTCGAAATCCACCGCATAGGCGCGGAAACTGCTCGGCATGAATTGTGGCAGCCCCATGGCGCCGGCGTACGACCCCTTGAGCGTCAGCGGGTCGACCTGCTCTTCCCGGGCCAGCAGCAGGAACTCACGCAATTCCTTGCGGAAGAACTCGGCACGTGGAGGGTAGTCGAAACCCAGGGTCGACAAGGCGTCGATCACCCGGTAATTGCCGGTATTACGACCAAAAAAGGTCTCGACACCGATGATCGAGACGATCACCTGGGCCGGCACACCGTATTCCTGCTCGGCACGGGCCAGGACGGCCTCATGCTGACGCCAGAAGTCCACGCCGCGGGCAATTCGCGCGTCCGTGAGGAACATCGGGCGATATTCTTTCCATTGTTTGACCCGCTCGGCGGGCCGTGAGATCGCGTCGAGAATCGACTGCTTGCGCTGCGCCTCACGGAACACGCCCATCAACTGCTCTCCGGCGAAGCCGTAGTCGCGGGTCATTTCACCGACAAATTCGGCCACCTGGGGCGAGCCTTCATATTCGCCGGCCAGCGCCTGCGGCGCCGTGCCAAGGATGCTTACCAGGCCGACCCAGGGTGCGTATCGAGTCGCCCAGCCACGCATTACTTGCATTGAAATCTTCACCTTATTCAAACTTGCGCGATCCACTTACGATGGGTATGGATCGACATCAAAACCCCAAACGCTGACAGCAGTGTTACCAGCGAAGTTCCGCCGTAGCTAATGAACGGCAACGGCACCCCCACTACCGGCAACAGGCCACTGACCATACCGATGTTGACGAAAACGTAAACAAAAAACGTCATCGTCAGCGCACCGGCCAGCAATTTGCCAAACAATGTCTGCGCCTGGGCGGTAATCACCAGCCCACGGCCAATCAACAACAGATAAACCAGCAACAAGGCACAGATGCCCACCAGGCCGAACTCCTCGCCCATCACCGCGATGATGAAGTCGGTGTGGCTTTCCGGCAGGAAGTCCAGGTGCGACTGGGTGCCCAGCAACCAGCCCTTGCCGAACACGCCACCGGAACCGATGGCGGCCTTGGACTGAATGATGTTCCAGCCGGTACCCAGCGGATCGCTTTCCGGGTCGAGGAAGGTCAGCACACGCTGCTTCTGGTAGTCGTGCATGACGAAGAACCACATGGCAATCGCCACGGGCACCGCCGCGGCCAGCACACTGACAATCCAGCGCCAGCGCAGCCCGCCCATGAACAGCACGAAAGCACCGCCTGCCAGGATCAGCAGCGAGGTCCCGAGGTCCGGCTGGCGCACGATCAGGATGAACGGCACGCCAATCAACAGCAGGCTGATGCCAACGTGCTTGAGCTGCGGCGGCAAGCTGCGCTTGGCCAGGTACCAGGCAATGGTCGCCGGCATGATGATTTTCATGAATTCCGAGGGCTGGAAGCGAATCACCCCGGGAATGTTGATCCAGCGCGTTGCCCCCATGGCGTTGTGGCCCATGATGTCCACCACCAGCAGCAACACAACGCCGACCACATAGCCCAACGGCACCCAGCGCGCCATGAAACGCGGCTCGAACTGGGCGATCACGATCATCGACACCAGGCCGATACCGAACGACGTGGCTTGCTTGGCCAGCAGGTCCCAGCTCTTGCCGCTGGCCGAATACAGCACGAACAGGCTACCGGCGGCGAGGATCAACAGCAGGATCAGCAACGGGCCGTCGATGTGCATGCGTTGCAGCAGTGTCGCGCGGCGACGCATCACATCTTCACTGGAGAGGATGCGATCAAAATTACTCTTCACGGGCCGTAGCCTCCGCGCTGATAGGGCTGGCGAACTCAGGCTTGAGCCGGCCGTCCTGGTCCAGGAGCCAGGCGTCCATGATCTGTCGCACCACCGGTGCCGCGACGCCGGAGCCGGACTCACCGTTCTCGACCATCACCGACACCACGATTTTCGGGTTGTCGGCCGGGGCAAAGCCGACGAACAAGGCGTGGTCACGGTGGCGTTCCTGGACCTTGGAGCGGTCGTACCTCTCGCCTTGCTTGATCGCCACCACCTGGGCGGTACCCGACTTGCCCGCGATCCGATACTGCGCTCCGATGGCGGCTTTACGCGCCGTACCACGGGCGCCATGCATCACTTGCTGCATACCGTGGTTGACTCGGGCCCAGTCCGCCGGATCGCGCAGGACGATGTCCGGGATCGGGTTTTCATCCACCGGCTTTTCGCCCTCGATGGTCTTGGCCAGGTGCGGACGGATCCATTTGCCCTTGCTCGCCACCAGTGCTGTGGCCTGCGCCAGTTGCAACGGAGTCGACTGCATGTAGCCCTGGCCGATCCCCAGAATCAAGGTTTCGCCCGGGAACCAGGCCTGGCGACGGGTGGCGCGCTTCCACTCGCGGGACGGCATCAGGCCTGGCGATTCCTCGAACATGTCCAGCGAGACCTTCTGGCCAATGCCGAACTTGTTCATGTACGTCGACAACCGATCAATCCCCAGCTTGTGGGCCAGGTCATAGAAGTAGGTGTCATTGGACCGCATGATCGCCGTGTCCAGATCGACATAGCCATCACCCGAACGGTTCCAGTTGCGATACTTGTGATCGTAATTGGGCAGCTGGTAGTAGCCCGGGTCGTAAACCCTGGACGAGGCGGTCACCACGCCGGCGTCCAGCCCGGCAATCGCCACGGCCGGCTTGATGGTCGAACCCGGTGGGTACAAGCCGCGCAGTACGCGGTTGAACAACGGCCGATCGATGGAATCACGCAGCTCGGCGTAGGCCTTGAAACTGATGCCGGTCACGAACAGGTTCGGGTCGAAACTGGGCTGGCTGACCATCGCCAGCACTTCGCCGGTGTTCGGGTCCAGTGCAACCACCGCGCCACGACGTCCGCCCAGTGCCGCCTCGGCGGCTTCCTGCAGCTTGATGTCCAGGCTCAGGATGATGTCCTTGCCGGGAATCGGATCGGTACGCTTGAGCACCCGCAACACACGGCCACGGGCGTTGGTCTCGACCTCTTCGTAGCCGACCTGCCCGTGCAACTGAGGCTCGTAGAAGCGCTCGATACCGGTCTTGCCGATGTGATGGGTACCGCTGTAGTTCACCGGGTCGAGGGTCTTGAGCTCTTTTTCGTTGATCCGCCCCATGTACCCGACCGAGTGCGCGAAATGCGCCCCCTGCGGGTAGTGACGTACCAACTGCGCAACCACTTCAACGCCTGGCAAGCGGAACTGATTGACCGCAATGCGGGCAATCTGCTCTTCCGTCAGTTCGAACAGGATCGGCACCGGCTCGAAAGGCCGGCGCCCCTGGCGCATGCGTTTTTCGAAAATCGCCCGGTCTTCGGGTGTCAGCTGCAGCACTTCGACGATTACATCGAGTACTTGCTGCCAATCGCCGGAGCGCTCGCGCGTCATGCTCAGGCTGAAGCTGGGCCGGTTATCGGCAATCACCACGCCATTACGGTCGAAGATCAAGCCGCGAGTCGGTGGAATCGGCTGAACGTGGACGCGGTTGTTTTCCGACAGGGTCGAGTGGTACTCGTATTGAATCACCTGCAAGTAATACAACCGCGCAATCAGCACGCAGATCAGCACCACGACCGCAATGGCACCGAACACGACGCGACTACGCACCAGACGGGCGTCTTTTTCGTGGTCCTTGATGCGGATCGGCTGAGACATGAGCGCGTAGAACTACTTGTGGTAAGGGTGGCCGGACAAGACTGTCCAGGCACGATACAGCTGTTCACCGATCAGGATCCGCACCAGCGGGTGCGGCAAGGTCAGTGGCGACAACGACCAGCGCTGATCCGCCCGCGCACACACTTCCGGTGCCAGCCCCTCGGGGCCGCCGACCATGAAGTTGACCGTGCGTGAGTCCAGCCGCCAGCGATCGAGTTCCACGGCCAACTGCTCCGTGCTCCACGGCTTGCCATGGACTTCGAGGGTGACGATGCGCTCGTTGGGGCCGACCTTGGCCAGCATGGCTTCGCCTTCCTGGCGAATGAAACGCGCCACGTCAGCATTCTTGCCACGGGTATTGAGCGGTATTTCCACCAGTTCCAGCGCCAGCTCGGAAGGAAGACGCTTGGCATATTCATGCCAGCCTTCTTCCACCCACTTGGGCATGCGTGAACCGACGGCGATCAGTCGCAGTCGCACAGCGAGCCCTTATTGCTGGTCTTTGTTGAGCTTGGTGAAGTGCTCGTGGCCGACTTCAGGGCTGTGGTGCTTGCCATCGGCGGCACGGCTCTGCTCGGCACCTTCCCACAGGCGCTCCAGGTCGTAGAACTGGCGGGCATTGGAGGTCATCATGTGCACGATGACATCGTCCATGTCCAGCAGCACCCAGTCGCTGTCGCCCTTGCCTTCTTCACCCAGCGGCTTGACGCCCTGGGCTTTGACCGCTTCGCGGACTTTGTCCAGCATCGCGCCGATCTGACGGTTGGAAGTACCTGTCGCGATGATCATGAAGTCTGTGATGCTCTGCTTTTCACGAACGTCGATCACCAGGATGTCCTGGGCCTTGACGTCTTCCAGGGCCGCCACGGAGACCTTGACCAACGCTTCGCCGACAAGCGCCGGGCCGGTGGCAGCCTCTACTGGCAGCGGGGCGCTCTTGAACGTGCCTTTGCGCTTTACTTTAGTTACGTCTTTGTCAGTCATATAAAACTCGTTTTGCTCGTATGTTCGGGCGCTTCAATACACGTTGTTGCCACGTGCCTTGAAGCACTCCTATTCAGTTCGACGCACGGTAAAGCCCGTGCGCATCGATGTAGGCCAGGACCGCGTCGGGCACCAGGAAACGTACCGACTTACCGCTGGCCAGCAGTTGACGGATCTGGGTGGCGGATACCGCGAGCGGTGTCTGCCAGACGAATGCAATCTGTCCACTCGGCCCATCAAGGGCCAGCGGGTCGCTCACCGAGCGCGCTGCCAGCAGGTTGCGCAAGGCATCCGGCGGTTCGCTGTCGGCATCCGGGCGTTGCAGCACCAGGATGTGGCAATGCTGGAGCAACTCTTCCCAGCGGTGCCAAGTGGGCAGGCCGCAAAATGCGTCCCAGCCCAAAAGCAGAAACAACTGGTCGTCAGCGGCGAGTTCCGCGCGCATCAGCTCCAGGGTGTCGATAGTGTAGGACGGTTTGTCGCGCTTGAGCTCGCGGTCGTCCACCTTCAACGGTGCAACCCCAACTACCGCGCATTCGACCATCGCCAGACGGTCAAGCGCCGATACCTGCGGCGTATCCCGATGTGGCGGCCTGGCGCTGGGCGTCAGGCGCACCTCATCGAGCGTCAATGACTCGGCCACTTCCAGCGCACCGCGCAAATGGCCAACGTGCACCGGATCGAAGGTCCCGCCCAAGACACCAATGCGCCGAGGCCGAGGTTCGAGGGCAGTCGCAGCGGCGCTTTTGCCGAGGTCGCCCAAGTCAGACCGACTCCTGACCGCGCAACTGGCCATCACCGACCACAATGTACTTCTCGCAGGTCAGACCTTCGAGACCCACCGGGCCGCGGGCGTGCAGCTTATCAGTAGAAATGCCAATCTCGGCACCCAATCCGTATTCGAATCCATCGGCAAAGCACGTTGGCGTGTTGATCATCACCGAGGCCGAGTCGACTTCAGCCACGAAACGCCGGGCTTCGCCCTGGTGTTCGCTGACAATCGAGTCGGTGTGGTGCGAGCCGTAATGGTTGATGTGTTCAATTGCCTGGTCCAGGCCATCGACCACCAGGATCGACAAAATCGGCGCCAGGTATTCGGTGCTCCAGTCTTCCTCGGTCGCCGCCACGGCGTCGATGATGCCGCGGGTACGCTCGCAGCCACGCAGTTCAACGCCTTTTTCGCGGAACTGGGCAGCCATGGCCGGCAGGAAGTCCTTGGCGACCGCCTGGTCGACCAGCAGGGTTTCCATGGCGCCGCAGATGCCGTAGCGGTACGTCTTGGCATTGAACGCAATGCGCTGGGCCTTCGCCAGCTCGGCGTGAGCACTGACGTAGACATGGCAGATGCCGTCCAGGTGCTTGATCACCGGCACGCGGGCATCGCGGCTGACGCGTTCGATCAGGCCCTTGCCGCCGCGCGGCACGATCACATCGACATACTCGGGCATGGTGATCAGCGCGCCAACGGCGGCGCGGTCGGTGGTTTCGACCACTTGCACCACGGCCGCCGGCAAGCCGGCCTCGGCCAGGCCGCGCTGAATGCAGGCGGCAATGGCACGGTTGGAGTGAATCGCCTCGGAACCACCGCGCAGGATGGTCGCGTTACCCGACTTCAGGCACAGGCTCGCGGCATCGATGGTCACGTTCGGCCGCGACTCATAGATGATCCCGACCACACCCAGGGGCACGCGCATCTTGCCGACCTGGATACCTGACGGCCGATAACTCATGTCGCGGATCGAGCCTACCGGGTCGGGCAACGCCGCCACCTGGCGCAAACCGACGATCATGCCGTCGATGCGTGCCGGGGTCAGGGCCAGACGTTCGAGCATGGCCGGCTCAAGCCCATTGGCCCGGCCAGCGGCCAGGTCAAGTTCATTGGCGGCGGTCAACTCGTCGCGAGCGGCATCCAGCGCGTTGGCGGCCGCCAGCAGGGCACGGTTTTTCTGCCCGGTACTGGCGCGGCCGATCACGCGGGAAGCGTCGCGGGCAGCGCGACCCAAACGGGTCATGTAGTCAAGAACGGACTCAGTCATGGTCTGGTGTGGTCTTGGCAAAGAGGAAACGGAAGATTATAGCTGCCGCGCCCGCCTACTAACAGCGGTGACGGGCGGATGGTCAAAATAGACAGCATTCAGCCTCGATAAAGGCCGTCGTTGTTATCATAACGTCATATTTGGTCTCTATAACGCTGCCCCCATGCCCAAGCCGAGCACTCCGAAGCCGCCAAAAGCCCTGCCCGACAGCTTTTTCAACCGCGATGCCCAGCTACTGGCCTGTGAACTGCTGGGCAAAGTGATTCGTCATCGGGTTGGCGATCTATGGCTTTCGGCGCGCATTATCGAGACAGAAGCCTATTACTGTGATGAAAAGGGCAGCCACGCCTCCCTCGGCTATACAGAAAAGCGTAAGGCTTTGTTTCTGGATGGAGGCCACATCTATATGTATTACGCCCGGGGCGGTGACTCACTGAACTTCAGCGCTCACGGGCCGGGCAATGCGGTGCTGATCAAGTCGGCCTACCCTTGGGTCGATGACGTATCCGGGCCGGCGAGCCTGGCCCAGATGCTGCTCAACAACCCCGATGCCAATGGCCGGCCACGCGCATCGCAAAAGCTCTGCGCCGGCCAGACGCTGCTATGCAAGGCGCTGGGGTTGAAGGTACCGATCTGGGATGCCAAGCGCTTCGATCATGAAGTGCTGTTTGTCGAAGACATCGGCAGGCCGCCCAATCGCGTCATCCAGACCACGCGCCTGGGCATCCCCCATGGCCGTGACGAACACCTGATGTACCGCTTCGTCGACAGTGCCTACGCCCCCTACTGCTCGCGGAACCCTCTGCGCCGGGGCCAGGTCGAAGGCCGCGACTATTTGCTGATCTGAACCACCGCCCTGCGGACTAACGAAAAACAATGGAGTTGTCTTTATGGGCCCTTGGCTCGATAGCGTGACCGTCTGGTTGACGGCAAACCCGCAATGGCTGGCGGCGGCGGTATTCATCGTCGCCTGTGTCGAGTGCCTGGCGATTGCCGGCCTGATCGTACCCGGCACCGTGCTGCTGTTTGCCGTGGCGGTCCTGGCCGGCAGTGGCGCCCTGTCATTGGGCGAAACCCTGCTACTGGGCTTTCTCGGCGGCATGCTGGGTGACGTGGTGTCGTACTTCCTGGGGCGGCACTTCCACCAGAACATCCGCCGCCTGCCCGGACTGCGCCACCACCCCGAGTGGATCGGCAGCGCCGAAGCCTATTTCCAGCGCTACGGGATCGCCAGCCTGCTGGTCGGGCGCTTTATCGGGCCATTGCGGCCGATGCTGCCCATGGTAGCCGGGATGTTCGACATGCCCTTCCCGCGCTTTTTTGCGGTGAGCCTGCTCGCCGGCGCGGGTTGGGCAGTGGCGTACCTGTTGCCGGGCTGGGCCACGGGAGCCGCCATTCGCCTGCCGCTGCCCGAAGGATTCTGGCCCCAGGCCGGGCTGGTGGTCGGCAGCATTGCGGTATTGATCGGCCTGAGCATCAACAGCAGCTTGCGCAGCCATCGCCGGGCCACCCTGCTGATTTCCGGCCTCAGCCTGGTGATACTGGGCGGGCTGTTCATCGGCTACTCGCACCTCACGGCCTTCGACCAGGGCTTGATGACACTGGTCCAGGAACACCGCAGCCCCTTGCTGGATGAACTGGCGGTGATGTTCACCCAGCTCGGTGAGTTCAAGCACATGCTGGTGATCAGCGCGGCACTGACGATCCTGCTGTTGGTCACTCGACAATGGCGACACATGGTCTTCGCCGGCGCCACCCTGCTGATCACCGCGCTGGCCAATACCGGCACCAAGCACCTGCTTGCCCGCGTGCGCCCGGAAGTGCTGAGCGACCCGCTGACCAGCTACAGCATGCCCAGCGGCCACGCCTCAGGCTCGTTTGCGCTGTTCCTGACGCTGGCCGTGCTGGCCGGTCGCGGCCAACCGCAGCGGATGCGCCTGACCTGGCTACTGCTTGGTTGCTTGCCAGCCCTGACGATTGCCTTGTCGCGTGTTTATCTGGGGGCCCACTGGCCGACCGACGTGCTGGCTGGCGCCATGCTGGCAGCCTGTGTCTGCGCCGCCAGCCTGTGGCTGAGTCAACGCCAGACACCACTGAAGGCGATGCCGGCAAAAGCCTGGTGGCTGGTAGTGCCAACGATGGTGGCATTGTTCGGTTTTTTCGCGTTGTGGCATTTGCCCCATGCGATGGCGCGGTATGCCTACTGACACAACATCAGACAAACAACTCTCCCTGCAATTTATCCAGCAACGCCTGAATCGCATCCAGGCGTTGCTGCGGGTCGTCGAGTTGCAGCAAGTCAATCTTGTCCAGCTCCGAAAACGGCAGCAGATAGGCCAACTGATTGGCCAGCGATTGCCGACCTGAAACCTCGCCGCCCATGTTCAGGGCCTCGACCATCGGGTGTTCGGCCAATGCCCTGAGCAAGGCGATCAAGTCGGAATCGTCATCCTGCAACGATTGTTCAGGCGCCTCTTCCAGCCACTCGACGTCTGCGACGATCAACTGATCCTGGCGGACGTCGGCCCCCAGCACATGAAAGCGTCGCCCGCCCTGCACACGAATCCCCAACAAACCATTGTCCTGCTGGGTGAAATCGGTGATCCGCGCCTCGCATCCGAAAACCGCACAGCCGCTGGCGGCAGCACCGACTTCCTCGCCCTCCAGGATGCACACCACGCCAAAGCCTTCGCCCTGTTTCATGCAGCGGCCAATCATGTCCAGGTAGCGCGCCTCGAAAATCTGCAAATCGAGGGTGCAACCAGGGAACAGCACCGTGTTCAGAGGGAAAAGCGCCAGACTCATAAAGATTTCCTTAAACCACCATCGACACCGCCAACGGCAGGAGCACTGCCGTGGCCACGCCCATCAGGCTCATCGCCAACGCGGCAAATGCACCGCACTCTTCACTTTCCTGCAAGGCCACCGAAGTGCCGACCGCATGGGCGGTCATGCCTAGCGCCATGCCACGCGCCTCGGGCCCATGGACACCCAGCCGGGTCAAAAGGGCCGGACCGAAAATCGCCCCGATCACCCCGGTAATCAATACGAACACCGCGGCCAACGCCGCTACCCCGCCAATCTGTTCGGCCACCAGCATTGCGATCGGCGAGGTCACCGACTTCGGCGCCATGGTCATCAGGATCATGTGCTCGGCGCCAAACCACCAGCCCAGCAACACCCCCATGCCGGTGGCGACCACGCCACCTATCACCAGCGTAGTAAACACTGGCCAGAACAGTTGGCGAATCCGCCGCAGATTAAGATAGAGCGGTACCGCCAGCGCAACGGTCGCCGGTCCCAGCAGGATGCTGAGGATTTCCGTACTTTTACGGTACTCGGCGTAGGTCAACCCACAGGCGA
This sequence comes from Pseudomonas sp. Irchel s3h17, assembly GCF_900187505.1. Taxonomy (GTDB): domain Bacteria; phylum Pseudomonadota; class Gammaproteobacteria; order Pseudomonadales; family Pseudomonadaceae; genus Aquipseudomonas. Next base: position 97,888 of record NZ_FYDL01000010.1, on the reverse strand, counting down.
GCAGCACGCCGATCACCAGCAGCATCGAGACCAGCACCGGCTGCAGAAAGATCCAGCGGGTTTTCTCGAATGCCGCCAGCACCAGTTGATAGGCCCCCAGGGTAATCCCGATGCCGAACAATGGGTGATGAATGACCGCCGCCAATGCACCTTGCCAATCCATCATCATGGCCTGTTCCCCCGCTGCGCCTGACGCTTGACCATGCGTTGCATCAGCACGCCAGCAAAGGCCATGGACAACAGCAGCGACAGGACCAGTGCGCCAACGATGGCCCAGAAATCGGCGGCGATATCGGCCGCATACACCATCACACCCACGGCCGGCGGTACCAGCAGCAGTGGCAAGTAACGCAGCAGGCTCCCGGCCGCCAGGTTCAACGGCTCGCCCACTTCACCGCGGATGATCAAGAACACCAGCAACAGCAGCAGACCGACAATCGGCCCCGGCAACACCGGCACAAACAGATGGTTGATGGCAGTGCCGAGCAACTGAAACAGCACCAGCCAGGTCAGGCCGCGAAGCAACATTCGACATCTCCAGCAAAACTTGTCCCCCCACAAGCGGGCCGGACATTATAAGCATGGCATCTGCTATGCATGGGTATTCGCCAAAGGTATGGAAGCTTGACCGGAACAAACCGCCATGATGATCTAAAGTGGTTGTTCGGGGCCCGACCCCCACTCAAAAACTACAAAAGTGATGAACTCAAGGAGAGTCTCAATGCCCTATGTTCCAGTTGCAGAGCTCAATGATTATGTCGGCAAGGAACTCGGACGTTCCGAATGGCTCACCATCGATCAGGAACGCATCAACCTGTTCGCTGAAGCCACAGGCGATTTTCAGTTCATCCACGTTGATCCGGTCAAGGCAGCACAGACCCCGTTTGGCGGCACAATTGCCCACGGTTTCCTGTCGCTGTCACTGATTCCGAAACTGATGGAAGACATCCTCATCCTGCCGCAAGGCGCGAAGATGTTAGTCAACTACGGCCTGGACAGCGTGCGTTTCATCCAACCGGTGAAAGTCAATTCCAGGGTTCGCCTCAAGGTCGAGCTGGGAGAAGTGACCGAGAAGAAACCCGGCCAGTGGCTGCTCAAGGCCATCGCCACGCTGGAAATCGAAGGTCAGGAAAAACCGGCGTACGTCGCTGAATCGCTGTCGCTGGCGTTCGTGTAACCCTTGTCGGGTGCGAGGCGGCTGTAGCTGTTTCGCACCGCGTCTCTATATATCAGACACATAGCTGCGGCATACTCGGTCGCCTAATTGCCCGGATCCTGCTATGCGCTCACTTGCACCTCTTGCACTGACCCTGTTGCTCACCGCATGCGGCGACGGCGAATCGCTGTTGCCGCCTGACGCACGCCTGCCCGATGGCGGTCGGTATCGGGGCGATCTGGTCAATGGGTTGCTGCAAGGCGAGGGTCGCATCGACTACCCGAACGGCGCCTGGTACGCCGGCCAATTCGACAAGGGCCAGTGGCATGGCCAGGGCGAATGGCACGGCAGCAACGGCGAGGTCTATCGCGGTGGCTTCCACCAGGGCCTGTTCCATGGCCAGGGCATGCTGACTACCCATGACAACAGCTACACCGGCGGTTTCAAGTTGGGCCGACGCGAGGGTGAAGGCACGCTCAAGGAAAGCGGCATGACCTATCGCGGCGAGTTCAAGGCCGATCAGTATTCCGGCCTCGGGCGACTGGAACTCGAAGACGGCAGCCAGTACCAGGGCCAGTTCGCCCATGGCAAGCCCAATGGCGAAGGCCAGCGCAGCGATGTCAGCGGCAATCAGTTCAGCGGGCACTTCGTCGAGGGTCAACTGGACGGCAACGGCACCTTCAGCAGCGCCGAAGGCGACGCCTATGTCGGCGGTTTCAAACAGAATCAGCTACATGGCAAGGGCCGCTACGAAAATGCCGACGGCGATGTCTGGATCGGCCAATTCAAGGAAGGCGCGCTCAATGGCAAGGGCGAGCTGATCGGCGCTGACAACAGCCACTATATCGGCCACTTCAGCGACTGGCGCTTCACTGGGCAAGGCCGCCTGAACCTGGCCGACGGCAGTTTTTACATCGGCCAGTTCGACAATGACAGTTATCAGGGGCATGGCACCCTGGTGCTGACCGATGGCACAGTGCAAAGCGGTGAGTGGATCAACGGTCAACGCGTACGCGATGCCGATGGCAAATTGCTGCCCGACACCCTCGAACTGGGACTGCTCGCGCAAGGACGGCTGCTCGAAGCGGCACTGGCCAATGTGCCGGCCTCAACACCCGCGATCGAGCTGTACAGCCTGACACTGGGCGGCGATGGCAAGCAGAGCGTGTTCCTGCGTGAGTCCGACTACGTCAGCAACATGCTCGCCAGCCGCTTCGGCGCCTACGGCCAGATCCGCCTGGTCAATCATCGCGAACACCTCGGTGACCGGCCGATGGCCACCCGCGAGAACCTGCGCCGCGCCGCCCTGACCCTGGCCGAACGCAGCGGACCGGAAGACTTGCTGTTCATCTACCTGACCAGTCATGGCACTCAAGAACACGAACTGGTACTCGACCAACCCCGAATGGAACTGGCCGACCTGCCGGCCGATGAGTTGGCCAGCGTGCTGGCCCCGCTGAAAAACCGCGACAAGATCATCGTGATTTCCGCCTGCTATTCCGGCGGTTTCATCCCGGCGCTCAAAGACGAACGCACCCTGATCATGACCGCCTCCCGCGCCGATCGGGTGTCCTTCGGCTGCTCGGAGGAAGCGGACTTCACTTACTTCGGCGATGCCCTGTTCGCCCAGGCCCTGAACCAGAGCGACGATCTGGAGCAAGCGTTCAAGCTGGCCAAGGCAGCAGTCGCCGAGCGCGAGCTGGCGGACAGCTTCGAAGCCTCCGAACCACAAATCTGGGCGCCCAAGGGCGTTCTAGCGCGCTGGCAAGCCCTGCGCAAGCAACAAGCAAGAAAAGCCCTGCAAAGTGCCGCCTCGGACAGCAAGGAAACAAAGAGCAACTAAGCTGAACAGTATCAAGGGAGAAACACTATGTACTTGACGCCTCAGCACATACTCCTCGCTGGAGCCACCGGCCTGACCGGTGAACATTTGCTCGATCGCCTGCTCAGTGAACCGACTGTCAGCCGCGTGCTGGCACCGTCACGCCGGCCACTGGCAGAACATCCCCACCTTGAAAACCCGGTCGGCGAGCCGACGGTGTTCCTGCCACAGCTCAGCGGGCGGGTGGATACCGCCTACTGCTGCCTGGGCACGACCATCAAGAAGGCCGGCTCCGAGCAGGCCTTCCGCGCCGTCGACCTGGACATGGTGGTGGCCTTCGCCAAACGGGCGCGCGAAATGGGCGCACGGCACCTGATCGTGATCAGCGCCTTGGGGGCCGACCCGAAATCATCGGTGTTCTACAACCGCGTCAAAGGTGAAATGGAGCAGGCCCTGCGCGCCCAGGACTGGCCACAACTGACCATCTGCCGGCCTTCCCTGCTGCTGGGCGAACGCCTGGAGCCACGCCTGGCCGAGAAAGTGGCCGGCCCGTTGTCGCGGCTGCTTCCCGGCAAATACCATGGTATCGAAGCCTGCCAACTGGCCCGCGCCATGTGGCGCCTGGCACTGGAAGAACAGGATGGCGTGCGGATTGTCGAATCGGATGAGTTGCGCAAGTTAGGCAAGTAATTTCGCAGACCAACACCGTCCCTGTGGCGAGGGAGCTTGCTCCCGCTGGGCTGCACAGCGCCCCCCCAACAAGATGATTACTGTCTTTCAGATGAACCTCGGCGACCCTTTTTTGGGCGGCTGCGCAGCCCAGCGCGAGCAAGCCACAGGCCATGTATCAAGGAACCGGGCTGACCGCTACAACCCGCCCGTCGCCTGAAACCCAACGCCCAGCACCGTCAAGAGCGACAACGGCAACAGCAATGTGTCGAGCAGTGCGCTGGCCGGCAAATCAAGGCCTGGATAGCTCGGCGCTTCAGCACCAAACCGGTCCATCGCGCAACATCCGCCCTGCATCACATACAGATCGAGCCGGGTTCCGGAGTACACCAGCGGCGCTCCCGGCTTGGCGGCGTCCAGGGTGCGCACGGTGGCGCAGCCGGCCAGTTGCAATGCCAGCAGGATCACCAGCAGCTTATTCATCGCTGCTGAGATGGTGCTCGCCCCAGCGTGGCAGCATGTCTTGCGGGATGTTCAGCACGTTGAGAATCCGCGCGACGACAAAATCCACCAGGTCATCGATGGTCTGTGGCTGGTGATAGAAACCCGGTGACGCGGGAAGAATGGTCACGCCCATGTTCGACAGTTTGAGCATGTTTTCCAGGTGAATACTGGAATACGGTGCCTCGCGCGGCACCAGAATCAACTGCCGACGCTCTTTCAACGTCACGTCGGCGGCGCGCTCGATCAGGTTGTTGCAGGCGCCCATCGCGATTGCCGATAACGTCCCGGTGGAACACGGCACCACCACCATCGCCGCTGGCGAGCCAGAGCCCGAGGCCACCGGCGACATCCAGTCTTCCTTGCCGTAGACCCGAATCTGCCCGGCCACCGCACCGGTGTACTCGGTGAGGAAGGCCTGCATCATTTGCGGCTTGGCCGGCAGCGTGACATCGGTCTCGGTGGCCATCACCAGTTGCGCGGCCTTGGAGATCAGGAAATGCACCTCCCGGTCTTCGCGCACCAGGCAGTCAAGCAGCCGCAAGCCGTACTGGGCGCCAGAGGCGCCGGTCATGGCCAGCGTGACGCGGTCCGGACCGTTGTTCATTTAAGCGCCTCGGCCAGTTTGCCGTGCAGGCCGCCGAAGCCGCCGTTGCTCATGATCACCACATGCGTGCCTGGCCGGGCCTGGCCCTTGACCCGCTCGATGATGCCTTCCAGTGAATCGCTGACGATCGAGGGCACCGTGCACTGCGCGGCGGTACCGGCCAGGTCCCAGCCCAGGTTGGCCGGGGCATACCAGATCACCTGATCGGCATCGACCACGCTTTCCGGCAAACCGTCACGGTGTGCACCGAGCTTCATCGAGTTGGAGCGCGGCTCGATGATCGCGATCAACGGCGCGTCGCCAATGCGTTTGCGCAGGCCGTCGAGGGTGGTGGCGATGGCGGTCGGGTGGTGGGCAAAGTCATCGTAAATGGTAATGCCGTTAACCTGCGCCACGACTTCCATCCGGCGCTTCACGCTTTTGAACGCGCTCAATGCCGCGATGCCCATGGCCGGAACCACGCCCACATGACGAGCGGCCGCCAGCGTTGCCAGGGCGTTGGCCACGTTGTGCTGACCGGTCATGTCCCAGTCGACCACACCTTGCGCGACGCCTTCGAACAGCACTTCGAAACGGGAGCCATCTTCACTCAACAACTTGACCTGCCACTGCCCGCCCACCCCCGTGGTTTGCACCGGGGTCCAGCAGCCCATCTCGATCACCCGCTGCAAAGCCGGCTCGGTGGTCGGGTGAATCACCAGGCCTTCACTCGGGATGGTCCGTACCAGATGGTGGAACTGCCGCTCGATGGCCGGCAGATCGGGGAAAATGTCGGCGTGATCGAACTCAAGGTTATTGAGGATCGCGGTCCGCGGGCGGTAGTGCACGAACTTCGAGCGTTTGTCGAAGAAGGCGCTGTCGTATTCGTCGGCTTCGATCACGAAGAATGGCGTGTCGCCCAGGCGGGCCGACACCGAGAAATTCTGCGGCACGCCACCGATCAGGAAACCCGGGCTCATGCCCGCGTGCTCCAGCACCCAGGCGAGCATGCTGCTGGTGGTGGTCTTGCCGTGGGTACCGGCGACGGCGAGTACCCAGCGCCCTTGCAGCACATGGTCGGCTAGCCATTGCGGGCCGGAGACGTAAGGCAAACCTTTGTTCAACACGTATTCGACCGCCGGGTTGCCGCGGGACATGGCGTTGCCGATCACCACAAGGTCCGGTGCCGGATCGAGTTGGGCCGGATCGTAGCCTTGCGTCAGCTCAATACCCTGAGCCTCCAGCTGAGTGCTCATCGGCGGATAGACGTTGGCGTCGGAGCCGGTCACACGATGGCCCAGCTCTTTGGCCAGAACCGCCATCGAACCCATGAAAGTGCCGCAGATACCCAGAATATGAATGTGCATAGTCAACCTCGTAAAACATCGAGGCAGGTTAGCGTAGAGGGCCAAAAATCGCACCTTGTGTTTAGGCGGCTCGACGATGGCTTCCCATCACGCTATACAACATTCAGAATCGTCCCGCGCTAAATGGCAACACCTTTGGCATGATCAGCCGCGATCATACCGCCTCTACCTTGGGGTAGATCACCTTGAGCCCTCTCATGAATAACAACACTACTCAGCTCAGCATCGCTCCTGACTCAGGAATTAAAAAACTGTCCGCCGGGCAACGAAAATTCAACGGGCTTGTCAAGAAAATCGAAAAACAGAGGCCGATTCTCCAGGCATGGGAAACCTCAACCCCGCTTTATATCGAACGCTGGCACTCTGAGTTCACCCCCCAACTCGACAAACTTCATCAACAGACTCTTGAGCTCGTGCATGTCCTTGATGACCTCAGCGAACGGACCAAGCTCTCGAAAGCCGATCGCAAGACATTGACTCAGGAGATTTGCTCCCAAGCCTTCTCATTGATCGATAGCGACAGTTGCAACGATGAGCAAGAGGCCATCCTCAAAGCGCTGTACAACAAACACAGCGGCCGTGACTTCGATGCCGATGAACGTGAAGAAGACGAGCTATTCATGCAGGGACTGCAAGAGATGTTCGGCGTTGAGCTGGACAACGATATCGACATGCAGTCTGCTGATGACATTGCGCAAAAAATCTACGAGCGACAACAAGCCGAGCAAACGGCACAGCAACAAAAACCGGGTAAAAAAACCGCGCGCCAACTGCGCGAGGAAGCAGAGGCCGCCCAAGCCAGCCAATCGGTGCGCGAAGTTTACCGCAAGCTGGCCAGTGCCCTACACCCTGACCGAGAAACCGATCCCGACGAGCGCGAACGCAAGACCGTACTGATGCAACGTGTCAACCACGCTTATAGCGAACGGAACCTGCTTGAACTATTGCACCTGCAGTTGGAAATAGAGCACATCGACGCGGACACCCTCGGCACACTTTCCGCCGACCGGCTCAAGCACTACAACCAGGTACTCACCGAACAGCTCAACGAGTTGCAGCAGGAGGTGATTGCCCAGGAGCGGGCGTTCAAACAGCAATTCAACCTCGATCCGTTCGATGAGGTGACTCCTCGGAATCTGTCTGGCAAGTACCAATATCAACTCAATACGCTACTCATCGACACCGAAGAGCTGAGCATCCTGTGTGAAGAACTGAAGGATCCCAAAACCCTGAAAGCCTGGCTCAAGGCGCAAAGGGAGTATCAGAAGGCCATGGACTTTGACGATGATCTATTTGATGACCTCCCGGACATATTCTTTCGCTGAGCAACTGTCGCTCAGTGTTATTCAAGGCCGTACTCTCTACCGCGTAATCCCGTGCTTGCGCAGCTTTCTATAGAGGGTGTTACGGCTGACCCCCAGCTGTTCGGCGGTGTGGGTCATGTGCCAGCGCTGTTGCTCCAGGGCATTGAGCAGGGCCAGGCGTTCGGCATCGTCCAGTGGATGCTCCGACATCGCCTCGGCGACCAGCGCCACCACGGGGCGGGCCTGACGGATGATTGCCGGCAAGTCCTCCACCCTGATTCGCCCGTCCTCACACAAGGCCGCCAAGGTCCTTAACACGTTGCGCAGCTGACGCACGTTGCCCGGCCAGTCAAATCCCAGCAGGGCCTGACGCGCCGACGCCTCGATCACGACCCCTTCTCCCCCTGCTTCTTCGGCCAGCAGGAAATCGAGCAACAGGGATTTGTCCGTTCGGTCACGCAATGCCGGTAGCGCGACTTCCAGTCCATTGAGCCGGTAATACAAATCTTCACGGAAGCTGCCGTCCTGCACCCGCCCCAGCAGATCCCGGTGGGTCGCACTGATGATCCGCACATTGACCGGTTCCGGCTCCCCCCCGATCGGGACCACCTGGCGATCTTCCAGCACCCGTAACAACCGGGTCTGCAAGGCCAGGGGCATGTCGCCGATTTCATCGAGGAACAAGGTACCGCCATCGGCCTGCTGCAACTTGCCGCGCATGCCCTCTTTGCGTGCACCGGTAAAGCTGCCGCCGCGATAACCGAACAGTTCGCTCTCGATCAGGCTTTCAGGGATCGCCGCACAGTTGAGGGCGACGAAGGCTTTTTCGGCACGCTGACTGGCCTGATGCACGGCCTTGGCGAACGCTTCCTTGCCGGAGCCGGTTTCGCCATTGATTAGCAGCGGCACATCGCGCTCAAACACCCGCAAGGCTCTGCGAAAGTCCGTCTGCAAGCCTTCGTCGCCCAGACAAATACCCGACAACGCCGAACGTTCGGGGGCCACCGCTGCCGGCATCACCGGCACCGGAGCACGGCGCGCCTGGCCCCGCACCACGGCAAACAGATGCCGCCCGTCGCGGGTACGCAACGGCCAACTGGCACTGGCATTGGCGCTCGCCCGGCCCAACAGGTCATCCAGTGAGCAGTCGAAAAACGCCTCCACCGGCTTGCCCAGCAGCCCGCCGCGAATATGCCCCAACAGGTTCAGCGCACTCTGGTTGACCGCGCTGATCCGCCCTTCCCCATCGAACGCCAGCAACCCTTCACTGAACAGCCCCACGGATTCGGCTTGCAGGTGAAAACGCAACAACCATTGATTGTCGAAATAGCGCAGGAAGTAGCAGCTCTCGATCATCTTCGCCGAGAGGTTGACCAGCGCCATGGTGTGGAACTGGCTCTGCCGCGAGACATCGTGGCGCGCCGACGACACGTCGAGCACCGCCAGAAGTTCGCCATGGGGGTCGAACACCGGGCTCGCCGAGCAGGTCAGCCCCGTATGGCGACCGCGAAAGTGTTCATCCTGGTGAATGGTCAGCGCCTGGCGCTCCACCAGGCAGGTGCCGATGCCATTGGTGCCTTCGCAGGCCTCACTCCAGTCGGCGCCCAGCCAGAGACCGGCGCGCTCGAAGATCTTGCGTTCGGCGGGCGCCGTGACGCAGTTGAGGATGACTCCGCGGGCGTCGGTCAGGAGCACCGCGTGGCCGGCCCCGGACAATTGCTGATGCAGGCTGGTCATTTCGCCGCCGGCGATGTGCAGCACTTGCTGCAGGCGTTCACGACTCTCAAGCACGCGACCGTGTTCAAGCACCGTCGGCGCCATGGTCAGGGCCGGGTCGAGGTGATAGTCCTCAAGGCAACGCAGCCACGAACGGGCAATGGACGGATCACTGCCCGGCCCATGCAACTGGTGCTTGCCTTGAGTGACCGTCAGGACTTGCCGGGCATGGCGACTCAAATGATTGTCGTGCATTTCTTATTGTTCTCCCCGGGGCTGGAAGGCCTTGTGTGAGGTGACGCCCAGCATCCTCCAGCCTCACCCGTATTGCAATGCCGGCCCGACCTGCCAGTCACAGGCTGTGCCACAAGCGGTACAAAGTGTCACAGGCCTTGTACCGCATCCGTCACAGGCCCTGATGACAGCGCCTTCAACAATCACGCAAGCCCTTGATTTACCTGACCTGCAGCGCAGTGGCCCGACCTTTGCTCTACGCTTATACAAGCGCTTATTGCGCGTACTCCCTTATAAGCACAAAAGCCAAGGAGACACTCATCATGCGTTACGCTCACCCCGGTACTGCAGGCGCTATCGTTTCGTTCAAGAGCAAATACGGTAACTACATCGGCGGCGAGTTCGTCGCGCCTGTCAAAGGCCAGTACTTCACCAACACCTCGCCGGTCAACGGCCAACCGATTGCCGAATTCCCCCGTTCCACGGCCGAAGACATCGAAAAGGCCCTGGACGCTGCCCACGCAGCCGCCGATGCCTGGGGCAGCACTTCTGCCCAGGCGCGTTCGCTGGTGCTGCTGAAAATTGCCGACCGCATCGAACAGAACCTGGAAGTCCTGGCAATCACCGAAAGCTGGGACAACGGCAAAGCCGTGCGCGAGACCCTCAACGCCGACATCCCGCTGGCCGCGGACCACTTCCGCTACTTCGCCGGTTGCCTGCGGGCCCAGGAAGGCAGCGCCGCGGAAATCGACGGCAATACCGTGGCCTATCACATCCATGAACCCCTGGGCGTGGTCGGGCAGATCATCCCGTGGAACTTCCCGATCCTGATGGCTGCCTGGAAACTGGCTCCGGCCCTGGCGGCCGGTAACTGCGTGGTACTCAAGCCCGCCGAGCAAACGCCGCTGGGCATCACCGTGCTGCTGGAGCTGATCGGCGACCTGCTGCCACCCGGCGTGCTGAACGTGGTGCAAGGGTTCGGCAAAGAAGCCGGCGAAGCCCTGGCCACCAGCAAGCGCATCGCCAAGATCGCCTTTACCGGCTCGACGCCGGTCGGCTCGCACATCATGAAATGCGCTGCCGAAAACATCATTCCGTCCACCGTGGAACTGGGCGGCAAATCGCCGAACATCTTCTTCGCCGACATCATGCAGGCCGAACCGTCCTTCATCGAAAAAGCCGCTGAAGGCCTGGTGCTGGCGTTCTTCAACCAGGGCGAAGTCTGCACCTGCCCGTCCCGTGCCCTGGTGCAAGAGTCGATCTACGACGAGTTCATGAAAGTGGTCATGAACAAGGTCCTGCAAATCAAACGTGGCGACCCGCTGGACACCGACACCATGGTCGGCGCCCAGGCGTCCGAGCAGCAGTTCGACAAAATCCTCTCGTACCTGGAAATCGCCAAGGGCGAAGGCGCCGAACTGCTGACCGGCGGCAAGGTGGAAAAACTCGAGGGCAACCTGGCAAGCGGGTATTACATCCAGCCAACCCTGCTCAAGGGCACCAACAAAATGCGTGTATTCCAGGAAGAAATCTTCGGCCCGGTAGTGAGCATCACTACCTTCAAGGACGAAGCCGAAGCCCTGGCCATCGCCAACGACACCGAGTTCGGCCTGGGCGCCGGCCTCTGGACCCGCGACATCAACCGCGCCTATCGCATGGGCCGCGCCATCAAGGCCGGCCGTGTGTGGACCAACTGCTACCACCTGTACCCGGCGCACGCCGCGTTCGGCGGTTACAAGAAGTCCGGCGTCGGCCGTGAGACCCACAAAATGATGCTCGATCACTATCAGCAGACCAAAAACCTGCTGGTGAGCTACGACATCAACCCGCTGGGCTTCTTCTGATCGATCCTCCCGGCGGCTTCGGTCGCCGGGAGGCGCTTTGCCATCAGCCCCTACTCACTCTCGCATCGGATTCGGCGCCCATCAGCGGCCGAATGCAATGTTGCAACCAGAAACTCCCAAACCGTACTGCGTCAATCGTGCACACAACATCCGCGCTTTAAAAAACAACAATAAGAAAGGACAACGCAATGGATCAGATCGGCAATTACGTGCTCTATCTCATCATGCTCTGCGCCGTACTCGGTGCCTTCGCGGCGATTTACAACAGCGATGAAGGGCTTGGTAAAGAATTCATGGAAGGCATCCACGCCACGGGCCACATCTTCGTGCCGGCGGCGGGCATCATGGCCTCCATCCCCTACCTGACCGTGATCATCGAAAAAGCATTCGGCCCGTTTTTCAGCTCCCTGGGCGCCGACCCGGCGTTGGCGGCGACCATGATCATCGCCTCGGACATGGGCGGCTATCACCTGGCCTCGGCCCTGGCCGCCAGCAAAGAAGCGCTGGTGATGGCGCTGATCACCGGTTTCATGGGCGGCGCGACCATCGTGTTCTCGATCCCCATGGGCCTGGCGATGCTCGACAAACGTGACCACAAATACATGGCCCTGGGCATCATGTCGGGTATTTTGACTATCCCGCTGGGCGTGTTGATCGCCAGCGTCATCCTCGCGTTCAGTAACCCGCTGGTACGGGACCTGGTGTCCACCAACGGCGAAGCCACCTATCAACTGGCACTGGGCCTGGGTAGCATCTTCGCCAACCTGCTGCCGATCCTGATTTTCGTGGTGGCCTTGGCCCTGGGCCTGCGCTTTTTGCCGGACATGATGATCAAGGGCTTCATCATCTTCGGCCGCACCCTGGACGCGGCGATCAAACTGGTGCTGGTGTTCTCCATCGTCGAGTACTTCACCGGGGTGTTCACCCTGGTGTTCGGCAGCTGGGGGTTCCACCCGATCATCGCCGACGCCGAAGACCAGACCCGCGCCCTGGAGACCGCCGGTTACATCGGCATCATGCTGGCCGGTGCCTTCCCGATGGTCTACCTGCTGCGCAAATACCTGGGCAAACCGCTGGAAAGCCTGGGCAGCAAGATCGGACTGAGCGCCGTCGGCAGTGCCGGCATGCTGGCGACTATCGCCAACATCCTGGCCATGTTCCGCCTGGTGCGTTTCATGCCGCCAAAAGACAAGGTGATCAACATTGCCTTTGGCGTGTGCGCGGCCTTCCTGCTGGGCGACCACCTGTCCTTCACCGCCAACTTCCAGCCCACCATCATCCTGCCGGTGCTGATTGGCAAGATAAGTGCAGGTTTCATTGCCGTGGGCCTGGCGTATTGGCTGTCGGTACCCAAGGCCTTGCAACTGGAAGCCGAGGACCGCGCCGCCGGGATCATTGCCAAGGGCGAATACCTGGGCCTGCCGCTGCCGGAAACCCTGCACCCCGATGGTACCAAGGCAACGGCCTGAGTCCGCTGTATTGAAGTGCGCGGCCCACACCGAGCGTGGCATTCTCAGCCACGGCCGGCCCCGGGCAGCGCACTGTCCTATTTGAAACGGAGACTGAGATGGCAAGTTTTTCCCATAGCGTGGGCGCCCAGACCTACCGCTTCGACGACCTCAAGGACGTCATGGCCAAAGCCAGCCCGGCACGCTCCGGGGACTTCCTGGCCGGTGTCGCCGCGCAGAACGACGGCGAGCGGGTGGCGGCGCAAATGGCCCTGGCCGACATCCCGCTCAAGCACTTCCTGCAAGAAGTGCTGATCCCATATGAAGTCGATGAAGTCACCCGACTGATCATCGACACCCACGACGCCGCCGCGTTTGCCACCGTCAGCCATCTCACCGTCGGCGGCTTTCGCGACTGGCTGCTCAGCGACGCCGCCGACGAGCACAGCCTGCGGGCTCTGGCTCCTGGCCTGACACCGGAAATGGCCGCGGCGGTCTCCAAGATCATGCGCGTGCAGGACCTGGTGCTGGTGGCGCAGAAGATCCGGGTCGTCACGCAATTTCGCGGCACCCTGGGCCTGCGCGGGCGCCTGTCGACCCGCCTGCAACCCAACCACCCCACCGACGAGCCGGCCGGCATCGCCGCGAGCATTCTCGACGGCCTGCTGTACGGCAATGGCGACGCGATGATCGGCATCAACCCGGCCACCGACAGCATCGCGTCGATCTGCGCGATGCTGGAAATGCTCGACGCGGTCATCCAGCGCTACGAGATTCCGACCCAGGCCTGCGTGCTGACCCACGTCACCACCTCCATCGAGGCGATCAACCGGGGCGTGCCGCTGGACCTGGTGTTCCAGTCGATCGCCGGCACCGAGGCGGCCAATGCCAGTTTCGGTATCAGCCTGAGCCTGTTGCAGGAAGGCTATGACGCGGGGTTGAGCCTCAATCGCGGGACCCTGGGACAGAACCTGATGTACTTCGAAACCGGCCAGGGCAGCGCGCTGTCGGCCAACGCCCACCATGGCATCGACCAGCAAACCTGCGAGACCCGTGCCTATGCCGTGGCCCGGCACTTCAAGCCATTCCTGGTCAACACCGTAGTCGGCTTTATCGGTCCCGAATACCTGTACAACGGCAAACAGATCATTCGCGCCGGCCTGGAAGATCACTTCTGCGGCAAGTTGCTGGGCGTGCCGATGGGCTGTGACATCTGCTACACCAACCACGCCGAAGCGGACCAGGATGACATGGACACCCTGTTGACCCTGCTGGGCGTGGCCGGCATCAACTTCATCATGGGCATTCCCGGCTCCGATGACATCATGCTCAACTACCAGACCACCTCGTTTCACGATGCCCTCTACGCGCGTCAGACCCTGGGCCTGAAACCGGCACCGGAGTTCGAGGCGTGGCTGGCAAAAATGGGTATTTTCACCCAGGGCGACGGCAAGGTTCACTTCGGCAACGGCCTGCCACCGGCCTTTCGCCAGGCCATGGGGCAATTGGGATGAGTGACGTGCTAATGGACAAACGACCCCTGGATCCACAAAACCCGTTACTGGAACTGCGTCGCCTGACACCGGCGCGCATCGCCCTGGGACGCACCGGCACCAGCCTGCCGACCGGCGCTCAGTTGGACTTTCAGTACGCCCACGCGCAAGCCCGCGATGCCGTACACCTGCCCTTCGACTCTGCAGGACTGCGCGCCCAACTGGCCGAACGCGGACGCGACAGCCTGCTGCTGCACAGCGCCGCCACCGATCGCAACAGCTACCTGCAACGCCCGGACCTGGGCCGAAAGCTCAGCGATGAATCCGCGCAAAGACTGCGCGAACATGCCGCGAGCACGCCTGGCGGCGTTGATTTGGCGGTGGTGGTGGCGGACGGTCTGTCGGCATTGGCCGTGCATCGACACACCCTGCCGTTCCTGGCACGCATGGAGGAGCAGACGCAGGCCGAAGGCTGGTCGTTGTCACCGGTGATTCTGGTGGAACAGGGTCGCGTTGCCGTGGCCGATGAAATCGGCGAACGGCTGGGCGCCAGGATGGTGGTGATCCTGATCGGGGAGCGCCCAGGCCTCAGCTCGCCCGACAGCCTTGGTTTATATTTCACCTATAATCCAAAAGTCGGCCTGACCGATGCCTATCGCAACTGCATTTCCAACGTGCGGCTGGAAGGCTTGAGCTATGGCATGGCCGTACACCGCTTGCTGTACCTGATGCGTGAGGCATGTCGGCGACAGCTGTCGGGCGTTCATCTGAAAGATGAGGCCCAGGTGCAGACTCTCGAGTCAAAAAATGACGCCACCATCAAAGGAAACTTCCTGCTAAGCCCGCTGGATGCCTGAGCCGAATCCGCGTTGCGTTTTAGTTCCGCTTTGAGGCAGAGTCGACGAACGGCCGCCCGAGTCTTGAACCGATTGCCGTCAAGTCCACTGGAAACTGCCGTCATATCTACATTGAAGTTGAGGCCTAGCATGCGGATTATTCAAGCCACCCTCGAGCACCTGGACCTACTGACGCCGTTGTTCGTCAAATACCGCGAGTTCTATGGCTCGCTCCCCTATCCAGACTCCTCCAGGGCCTTTCTGGAAAAGCGTCTGCGACGCAAGGAGTCGGTCATCTACCTGGCCCTGCCCGATGATGAGGACAACCGGCTGCTGGGCTTTTGCCAGCTGTATCCGAGCTTTTCGTCCCTGTCGCTCAAGCGCGTATGGATCCTCAATGACATCTACGTCGCCGAAGACGCGCGCCGCCAACTGGTCGCCGACAACCTGATGCGCACCGCGAAGAAAATGGCCAAGGAAACCCAGGCGGTCCGTATGCGAGTGTCCACCAGCAGCAACAATGAAGTGGCACGCAAAACCTATGAGTCCATCGGTTTTCGTGAAGACACCGAGTTCAAGAACTACGTGCTGCCGATCAGCGACGAGCTGTAACAGTCCATGGTGAGACGGGCTTCTGTGGCGAGGGGGCTTGCCCCCGTTGGAGTGCAAAGCACTCCCAAAACCACAGGACTCGATCTTTCAGGCAGACTCCGCTACTGGAGTGCGGTTGCTTCGCGGCCGAACGGGGTGGGGCGGCGCTCCGACGAGCCCCCTCGCCACGACGATCAACCCCGCGCATCAACACCTTCACTGCCCCCTTGTAACCCCTCGCTACAAACTCCACACGCTTTTCACTCTTCTGTCCGTATAATTTCGACATCTATGGGCCGTAAGAAATCATCCACAGCCCTGTAGCCTTACTTCCCAGACTATCCGCACAGGCTTGCCGAGCCGAGCCGCTACCCAGGTGCCCTCCATGGATTTCAACCCGATCGACCTAATCCTGCATCTCGACGTCTACCTCGATTTGCTGGTGACCAATTACGGGCCATGGATCTACGCCATTCTGTTTCTGGTGATCTTTTGCGAAACCGGCCTGGTGGTCATGCCGTTCCTGCCGGGCGATTCGCTGTTGTTCATCGCCGGCGCCGTCGCGGCCGGTGGTGGCATGGACCCGGTGCTGCTGGCCGGCCTGCTGATGCTCGCGGCGATACTCGGGGACAGCACCAACTATGTCATCGGTCGAACGGTGGGCGAAAAACTGTTCAGTAATCCGGACTCGAAAATCTTCCGCCGGGACTACCTGCAACAAACCCACGATTTCTATGACAAGCACGGTGGCAAGACCGTGACCCTGGCCCGCTTTATGCCGATCATCCGGACCTTTGCGCCCTTCGTCGCCGGCGTCGCGAAAATGCCTTACCCACGCTTCTTTGCGTTCAGCGTGTTCGGCACCCTGCTGTGGGTCGGCGGTCTCGTCACCCTCGGCTACTTCTTCGGCAACGTACCGTTCATCAAGCAAAACCTGTCGTTGCTGGTAGTGGGCATCATTCTGCTGTCCCTGGTGCCGATGATCATTGGCGTCATTCGCAGCCGCCTTGGCGCTTCGAGCTCCAAAGCCCAGCCGCGCTGACCGCTCATGGGACTCCTCAGCACCTGGCGTCGCCAGCGCACACTGGCCAAGCACCCCGTGACCGATGACACCTGGCAGCGAGTACGCCAGCACCTGCATTTTCTCGACGGCCTGAGCGAGGCCGAAGACCAGTGGCTGCGCGAATCCTCCGTGCTCTTCCTGCAAGACAAGCACCTGACCTGCCTGACCGGCGTCGAGCTGCATCAGGAACAGCGCCTGCTGCTCGCCGCCCAGGCCCAATTGCCGTTACTGCACCTGGGGGACTTGAACTGGTACCAGGGCTTTCATGAAATCGTGCTCTATCCCGATGACTTTATCAGCCCCCAGCGTCATCGCGATGCCAGCGGTGTCGAGCACGAGTGGGATGGCGAACACAGCGGTGAAGCCTGGCAGCAGGGCCCGGTCATCCTGGCCTGGCCGGGGGTCATGGCCAGCGGTGGCTGGGAAGGCTACAACCTGGTGATCCATGAGCTGGCGCACAAGCTCGACATGCTCAATGGCGACGCCAACGGCTTGCCGCCACTGCACAGCGACATGCGGGTCAGTGACTGGGCCAGGGTGATGCAACATGCCTACGACGACCTCAACCGCCAACTCGACCACAACCCTGATGCCGACACGCCGATCGACCCCTACGCCGCGGAAAACCCGGCGGAGTTCTTCGCGGTCACCAGCGAGTATTTCTTCAGCGCCCCGGATTTGCTGCACGCCACTTATCCACAGGTGTATCAGCAGCTACAGCTGTTTTATCGCCAGGACCCACTGGCCAGGCTTGCGTGCCTGCAAGCCGGGCATCCAGACTATCAGACACACGGGTAAGGTCCGCGACCTTGGTTCGCGACCTTGGTCTATGACCTAGGTCCATTCGACCTCCGGTACGTGGCACCGGCGGTGGAATATGCCTATAATCGCCGCCACTTTTTGGTCAATCCGGCCAGTCATCTGGCCACTTACGGGGGCACCGCCCAATGAGCTACAGCAAGATTCCGGCTGGCAAAGACCTGCCGAACGACATCTACGTCGCGATCGAGATTCCGGCCAACCACGCGCCGATCAAATACGAAATCGACAAAGACACCGATTGCCTGTTCGTTGACCGTTTCATGGCCACCCCAATGTTCTACCCGGCCAACTACGGTTTCATCCCGAACACCCTGGCGGACGACGGTGATCCCCTCGACGTACTGGTTGTCACCCCTTACCCGGTTGCTCCAGGCTCGGTAATCCGCGCGCGTCCAGTCGGCATCCTGAACATGACCGACGACGGCGGCGGCGATGCCAAAGTCATCGCAGTCCCACACGACAAGCTGTCCCAGCTGTACGTTGACGTGAAGGAATACACTGATCTGCCAGGCCTGCTGCTGGAACAGATCAAGCACTTCTTCGAGAACTACAAAGACCTCGAAAAAGGCAAATGGGTGAAGATCGAAGGTTGGGGCGACGCTGAAGCCGCTCGCGCCGAAATCATGAAGTCGGTTGCCGCCTACAAAGGCTAAGCAACAGCGATCATCCGCAGGCTTCAAACACTCGAAGAACCCCGGCTAGCCGGGGTTTTTCATGCGCGTTAAAACATCAACTCACACTTAAAAATAATACAGTTTGGAATAAAGTTTAGTGCCGTTTAGTTAAAACTAACTCTATCGCTCAAAACAACAGAATATTCCCGCGCAATTTGAACGCCATGTTTATTCAACCGCGCCACATCGGTCGGTAAACTCCGTGTTTATGAAAAAACATCATTGCGGCCCGCGCTTCAAGGCATTGCTGAAAGAAGTGGGCATTACCCCTTCCCAGTTTGCGATCTTCTGCAAGGTCGAGCCCCAGCACGTAAACAACTGGTACTTGCGCGGCGTGCCCTACCCACGCCTGGAAGAAATCGCCCGCCTGTTGAGCGTGAACAGTCAGTGGCTGCTGAACGGCGAAGGCCCCAAACACCCCACCTGCGAACCCGCCATCCAGGCTGGCGCGGCGTGCGACGCCCAGGACACTCGCGAGATCTACCAGGTACATCCCGCTCCCCTCGACATCGAACTCCCGCTGTACAAGGAAGTTCCCAAGACGCCCGGCGCCAGGGACACCGAAGTCGCCGAAATACCCGGCACGTTTGTCCGTCTGCCACGCCACTACCTGGAAAGCCTCGAAGTCGAACCACACCAAGCCATTTGCGTGCCCATGATCGGCGACAGCATGTCGGAGAAAATCGAAGACGGCTCAACCCTGGCCATCGACCGCAGCCTGACCCAAATCGTCGACGGCCAGATCTACGCCCTGAAACACGACGGCATGTTGCGCATCAAATACCTGCACCGCCTCCCAGGCGGCGCCTTGCGCCTGCGCAGCCACAACAGCGGCGGCTATCCCGACGAAATCTTCAGCGCAGAACAGATTGAAATACAAAACATCGAGATCCTCGGCTGGGTGTTCTGGTGGTCCACCCTCAACAAACAGCGACCGCCCGTGCCGTTCGGTTGAACCCACCCAGCCAACGGTTTCGCGCGCTTTTGGCATGAGCAGGCCACCCAACAAAGCGGTACCCCCGGTGCCGAGCCTTCACGATTAAACCCGCTTGATGGCTCTACACCGCAGATCCCACTGGGAATTGCCCACAAAAATCAGTATGCTGCGCCCCACATTGGCATCGACCCGCCCAGCGCCGGTCCGATCGCCCCGACAAGGCAGATGACTTTCTCGCCAAGTCCCACAGCCGGACGCAAGATCCGGATGTACGTTTTGAAGGCTGGTACGGTCTACCAAAAATAGACCAAGCCAGTCCCCGAGAAGCCGGCCACAAGCCGGCTTTTTAATGTCCGCGATTTGATATGGGCTCAACCACCTACAAGCTTTCCGACGCTTCCATCGACGCTCGAACCGCCTACTGATACTAAATCCACAAAATCGGGCCGAATCGGTTAAATCCGCCAGGACCAATGGGTCACCAGACCTGAGACCGGACGAACCTTTTGATTGTTTCCGTGCCCCCTAAGAACACCCTGAGCGGCCGGATCCACCCCGCATTTCAGCGACAAGCCATCGATCCATCTCAGTAAACAACCCACGCATTGAGCAAAGGTTGCGGCTAAACTCTCGCCCAATCGCTTAACCCCGCCCTTGCAACACAGCCTCTTATGCTCGAGTTGCTTTCCGGAGGCCCTGGTACGACATTCAATGGGAACCAAGGACATGGTGTTGCACATCCCGACCCTGCTGGTGGTCTCGGTCTTCGTCTTTGCCTTGATGGGGCTGTTGACGGTGCATGCCTGGTTTCGAGAAACCCGCGAGCGGCCGCTGGCGTACCTGGGCTGCATGATGCTGCTGGCAGCGTTGGGTGTGGTGCTGATCAGCCTGCGGGGCAAAGGCTTCGATGTCGTGGCGATCATGCTGGGCAACGTGATCCTGTTGTTGAGCGCGGCCATGAACTGGACGGCCATGCGCGTGTTCGCCGGGCGCTCGCCAAATGTACCGGGAATACTCGCCGGAGCCGGTATCTGGCTGGGGTTGTGCCTGGTACCAGCCTTCTATGAGGCGATGCCGGCTCGTGTGTCCACCTATTCGATGTTGGCCGCCGGCTATGGGCTGCTGACGATTCTGGAGTTTCTACGCAGCCGCAAGACCCTCGAGGTCGCCTATCTGCCGGCGCTGATCCTGACGGTGCTGCACACGCTCTTTTACTGCGTACGCAGCGTTACCGATCTGGGCCTGCCCCTGGATCAAGCGCTGACCGGCGCGGGCACGGGCGTGCCGTTCTTTTCGTTCATGCTGTTCGAGTCGATGCTGTATGTCATCGGCATCGCCTACATGACACTGGCCATGGTCAAGGAGCGCGCCGAGCTCCGATTCAAGGCCGCCGCTTTTTGCGACTCGCTGACCGGTGTCGGCAACCGCCGAGCCTTCATGCTGCATGGCGAACAGCAGCTCAAGGACTGCCAGCGCCGCAGTCAGCCTGCCGCCCTGCTGCTCTGCGACCTGGATCACTTCAAGCGCCTGAACGACACCTTTGGCCATCATCTTGGCGATCAAGCCCTGATCGCGTTCGGCCGGGTCATGACCGATAGCCTGCGTCATCAGGACGTATTCGCCCGTATCGGTGGTGAAGAGTTCGCCTGCCTGCTGGCCGACTCCGACATACAGCAGGCGGTGTTGGTCGCCGAACGGATTCGCCAGGCGTTTTCGCAGCTGACGTTGCTGGAGCCGGGGTTGCTCAGCGTGAGCATTGGCGTGGTGACGACCCGCGTGTCGGGGTACGACCTGGTGCGGTTGCTGTCGCAGGCGGACGAAGAGCTGTATGGCGCCAAAAGCAACGGGCGGAATCGGGTGCAGGCTGCGGGCTTGAAAGAGCTGGTCAGGCAGAATGTTTGAGGAGGCCTTGTTGTCGGCATAGATGCAGTGCTGGACGATGAGCCGAATAACTCACACAATCGGCTCACGGCATGAGCCGAATAATTCTCCTATTCGGCTCACCCCCAAGGACAGCACCCATGGAACAACCTCGCTGGATCTGGCAACAACCCGATTGGCCGCACTTGCACTGGCAAGCCGAACGCCTGTTGTCGCTGTTGCGTGAGTGCGTGCAGGCCCAAGGTCAGTTGCTGGGGATGTCGAGCTCTGTAGGGGGTGAACTCAGCGCACAAAACGAGCTGGATTCGCTGCTGCAAAACATCGTGACCTCATCCGCCATTGAAGGCGAGCAACTGAATGTGGGCTCGGTTCGCTCCTCATTGGCTCGACGCCTTGGCCTGGAAGACGTTGATGCAGGTCGGGCCAGCAAGCGCAGCGAAGGGTTGGCGGACCTGATGCTCGATGCCACCCAACACTTTGCCGCCCCGCTTGATTTCGCCCGTTTGCTGCACTGGCATCAATGGCTGTTCCCCATTCAGGAAGAAGACTTCAACGCGCGGCATATCCGTGTCGGCGAGCTGCGCGGCGATGAACCGATGCAGGTGGTCTCCGGCCGCGTGGATCGCCCCACCGTGCATTTCGAAGCACCACCACGCGAGGGTCTGGAACAACAACTGAGCGACTTCCTCGACTGGTTCGAAACCAGCCGGACCGACACCCAGCTCGACCCCTTACTGCGCGCCGGCATCGCGCACTTCTGGTTTGTCACGCTCCACCCATTCGACGATGGCAACGGCCGCCTGACCCGTGCCATCACTGACTTGGCACTGGCTCAAGGTGAGAATCAGGCCATCCGCTTTTATGCCATGTCCGCCAGCATCCTCGACGACCGCGCAGGTTATTACCGGGTACTGGAAAACAGCCAGCAA
The DNA here is from genome assembly GCF_900187505.1 of Pseudomonas sp. Irchel s3h17. Taxonomy (GTDB): domain Bacteria; phylum Pseudomonadota; class Gammaproteobacteria; order Pseudomonadales; family Pseudomonadaceae; genus Aquipseudomonas. The sequence continues at coordinate 76,015 of NZ_FYDL01000010.1, read as the reverse complement.
GCCACACCAGACATTACCGACTGGCTGCTGTGGTTCCTGCAAACGTTGCTGCGCAGCTTGCAACAGGCCATGACCCGGATCGAACGGGTGCTGAGCAAAGCGCGATTCTGGCAACACTATCGTAGCCAGGGGTTCACGGCTGAACAGGTGAACGTACTAAACCGCTTGCTGGATGGCGGCGAGAATGGGTTTGAGGCGGGAATTAGCGCTGCGCAGTATCAGGCCGTGGCGAAAGTGTCCAAGGCGACGGCGACTCGGCATTTGGTGGAGTTGTTGGAAAAGGGTTGCCTGATGCGGCTGCCAGGAGGCGGACGTAGCACCCGATATCAGATCAACTATCCAGACAATTCCATCGCCTGATCCGGTTGAAAGGCCTGCTCATTTGCCCCACACCCCCCTATCTGCTAGTGTCGCGCCGGTTCAAACGTCACCTGGATAGCCGCCATGGCCCGCAAAAAAGCTGCACTGGATTTCGAACAATCCCTCGCCGACCTGCAAACGCTGGTTGAGCGTCTGGAGAACGGCGAGCTGTCGCTGGAAGACTCGCTGACGGCCTTCGAGCAAGGCATCGGCCTGACCCGCGACTGCCAGGCCGCGCTGGCGCAGGCCGAGCAGAAGGTTCAGGTGCTGCTTGAGCGCGACGGCGAGTTGGCCGAGGCCCCCTTCGACGCGGAACAGCCAGAATGATCGCGGTGTATTCGGCCAACAGCCAGGCCCGGGTCAATGCGGCGCTGGAAACCCTGTTCAGCGCGCCGAGCCCTGAGCTCGCACGCTTGTATGAAGCCATGCGCTACAGCGTGATGAACGGCGGCAAGCGCGTGCGTCCGTTGCTGGCCTACGCGGCCTGCGAAGCGCTGGGCGGTGAGGCCGAACACGCCAATGGCGCGGCCTGTGCGGTGGAGTTGATCCACGCGTACTCGCTGGTGCATGACGATTTGCCGGCGATGGACGATGACGACCTGCGTCGCGGCCAGCCGACCACCCACAAGCAGTTCGACGAAGCCTGCGCGATTCTCGCCGGCGACGGCCTGCAAAGCCTGGCCTTCAGCGCCCTGCTTGACCCACGTTTGAACAACGCCGATGCCGAGACTCGCCTGCAGATGGTCAGTACCCTGGCGTTGGCGGCGGGCCCGGCCGGGATGGTCGGTGGCCAGGCCATCGACCTCGGCTCGGTCGGCTTGAAGCTCGATCAGAAGGCCCTTGAATTCATGCATCGGCACAAGACGGGCGCGCTGATCGAAGCCAGCGTCAAGCTGGGCGCCCTGGCCAGCGGTCGTGCCGAAAAACCCGAACTCAAAGCGTTGCAGACCTATGCGCAGGCCATCGGCCTAGCGTTTCAGGTGCAGGACGACATTCTCGACGTCGAGAGCGATACCCAGACCCTGGGCAAGCGCCAGGGTGCCGATATCGCCCGGGACAAGCCGACCTACCCGGCCCTGCTCGGCCTGGACGCGGCCAAGGCCTATGCCCTGGAGTTACGCGATCAGGCCCTGCACGCCCTGCGACCGTTTGACGCGTCGGCCGAGCCACTGCGTGAGCTGGCGCGCTATATCGTCGAACGCCGCAGCTGATCAGGCAGGGGCTATCGACGCTTGGTGGCGAGCCGCGTTGGCACACAACCCGTCGCGGCGGCTACCAAACATCAACAAACCCTACGCATATCGGCCAAGTTCCGAGCTCTGCGTGGGCAGCGTGCGATGCATCAGGTAAACTGCCGCCTCTTTTATACCTATAACGATTCGCCTGATGCCCACGACGTTTCATGAGATTCCCCGCAAGCGCCCGACCACGCCCCTGCTCGACCGTGCCAACACGCCGGACGGCCTGCGCCGGTTAGGCGAAGCCGAGCTGGAAACCCTGGCTGATGAGTTGCGCCTGGAATTGCTCTACACGGTCGGTCAGACCGGCGGGCATTTCGGAGCCGGCCTGGGCGTCATCGAGCTGACCATCGCGTTGCATTACGTGTTCGACACCCCGGACGACCGGCTGGTGTGGGACGTGGGTCATCAGGCCTATCCGCACAAGATCCTCACCGGTCGTCGCGAGCGCATGGGCACCCTGCGCCAGAAGGACGGCATCGCCGCCTTCCCGCGCCGCGCCGAGAGCGAGTACGACACCTTTGGCGTCGGCCACTCCAGCACCTCGATCAGCGCCGCGCTGGGCATGGCCATCGCCGCCCGCCTGCAAAACAGTGATCGCAAGGCCATCGCCGTGATTGGTGACGGCGCACTGACCGCCGGCATGGCGTTCGAAGCGCTGAACCATGCGCCCGAAGTGGACGCCAACATGCTGGTGATCCTCAACGACAACGACATGTCGATCTCGCGCAATGTCGGTGGCCTGTCGAACTACCTGGCGAAGATCCTTTCCAGCCGCACCTACGCGAGCATGCGTGAAGGCAGCAAGAAAGTCCTGTCGCGCCTGCCCGGCGCCTGGGAGATCGCCCGGCGCACCGAAGAGTATGCCAAGGGCATGCTGGTCCCCGGCACCCTGTTCGAAGAGCTGGGCTGGAACTACATCGGCCCGATCGACGGTCACGACCTGCCGACCCTGATCGCCACCCTGCGCAACATGCGCGACCTCAAGGGCCCGCAGTTCCTGCACGTGGTCACCAAGAAGGGCAAAGGTTTCGCCCCGGCGGAAGTCGACCCGATCGGCTATCACGCCATCACCAAGCTCGAACCACTGGACGCTCCGGCCGCCACGCCGAAAAAAGCCGGCGGGCCGAAGTACTCCGGCGTGTTCGGCGAGTGGTTGTGCGACATGGCTGCTGCCGACCCGCGCCTGGTGGGCATCACCCCGGCGATGAAGGAAGGCTCCGACCTGGTGGCCTTCAGCGAGCGCTTCCCGCTGCGTTATTTCGACGTGGCGATTGCCGAACAGCACGCGGTGACCCTCGCCGCCGGCATGGCCTGCGAAGGCGCGAAACCGGTGGTAGCGATTTACTCGACCTTTCTGCAGCGCGGCTACGACCAGTTGGTGCATGACGTCGCGGTGCAGAACCTCGACGTGCTGTTCGCCATCGACCGCGCAGGCCTGGTGGGTGAAGACGGCCCGACCCACGCTGGCAGCTTCGACCTGTCGTTCCTGCGTTGCATCCCCGGCATGCTGGTGATGACCCCGAGCGACGAGAACGAACTGCGCAAGATGCTCAGCACCGGCCATCTGTATAACGGCCCGGCAGCGGTGCGTTATCCACGCGGCACCGGCCCGAATGCCACCATCGACAAAGACCTGGAACCGATTGAAATCGGCAAGGGCGTGATGCGTCGCCAGGGCAACACTGTCGCCCTGCTGGTATTCGGTGTGCAAATGGCCGAGGCGTTGAAAGTGGCCGAGAAGCTGGATGCGACCGTGGTCGACATGCGCTTCGTCAAACCGCTGGATGAAGCGTTGGTTCGCGAGGTTGCCGGCGCTCATGAGCTGCTGGTGACCATCGAAGAGAACGCCATCATGGGTGGCGCCGGTGGCGCGATCAGCGAGTTCCTGGCCCGCGAAAACATCCTCAAGTCGGTGCTGCACCTGGGCTTGCCGGACGTTTACGTCGAGCATGCCAAGCCCGCGCAAATGCTGGCCGAGTGTGGCCTGGACGAAGCCGGGATCGAGGCCTCGATTCGTCAGCGCCTGCAACTGCTCGACCTCTAACTACCAGACAGATGTAGAACCCTGTGGGAGCGGGCTTGCTCGCGAAGACGGAGTGTCAGTCGACATGACCATTGACTGATCGGCCGCCTTCGCGAGCAAGCCCGCTCCCGCATGGGTTGTATGAACCTACCCAGGTTGTGTTCGCCCAACGTGCCAATAGACAGCCCATGAACCTCCCCCGCCTCGCCCTGACCCTCTCGCTGCTGCCCACCGCCTGCGCCCTCGCCGACACTTTCGAGCGCGAACAGGCCCTGAAACTGCCCGACGTGCTGATCAGCGCCACTCGCCAGGTCGAGGCCCGCAACGACAGCAGCGCCGCCAACACCGTGTTCACCCGCGACGACATCGACCGCCTGCAGCCGGACAGCGTGACCGACCTGCTGAGCCGGGTGCCGGGCGTACAGGTCTCGCAATCCGGCGGTCGAGGCAGCCTGCCGGGGATCTACATCCGCGGCACCAAGGCCGCACAAAGCCTGGTGCTGGTGGACGGCCAGCGCATCGGCAACTCGACATCGGGCGACAGCAACCTGCAACACCTGAACATTGAGCAGATCGAGCGTGTGGAAGTGCTGCGTGGCTCACGCTCGGTGATCTATGGCAGCGACGCCATTGGCGGGGTGATCCAGATTTTTACCCGGCGCAGCGCCGAACCGGGCCTGCAACCGCGTCTGCACGCAGGCTTTGGCAGCAACCAGACGTGGGAGCGCAGCCTCGGCCTGTCCGGCGGCGATGCGCAAACCCGCTTCAACCTCGGCGCCAGCCTGGATGACACTGCGGGTATCAATCGCACCCATGAGTCGTACCCCAGCGACGGCGATCACGATGCCTATCGCAACCAGTCCTTGAGCCTGAGCCTGAGCCACGCGTTCAACGACGACCTTGAAACAGGGCTGAACATCCTCGATAACCGTGGCAAAAGCGAGTTCGACAACCCGTTCGGCCGCTTCGACATGAGCACCTTGGAAAGCGTCGAACAAAAACCCTACAACGACTTCACCGTGAGCAGCGTCAGCAGCTACCTCGACGCTCGCCTCAACGACGGGTGGAAGTCCCGGGTGGAACTGGGCCACAGCGAAAACCGCGAAGAAACCTTCGATAAGCTCAGCGACGAGCACAGCGTGTTCAACACCTACCGCAACTCGCTGAACTGGCAGAACGATGTGAGCCTCGACGACCAGAGCAGCCTGATGCTTGGCGGCGACTGGTACGAAGACCGGGTCAACAGCAGCACCCCATTCGAAGAAGACAGCCGCTGGAACCGCGCGGGCTTCATTCAGCATCACTTCCAGGGCGAGCATTTTTCCACCGAGCTGGGCCTGCGCCGCGACCAGAACCAGCAATTCGGCGGCCAGAACAGCTGGAGCGGCACCTTCACCCTGCCACTCAATCCGGACAACGATGTATTGCTGACGTACAGCGAAGGCTTTCGTGCCCCCACCTTCAACGACCTGTACTACCCGGACTTCAGCAACCCGGACCTGAAACCCGAAACCTCGAAAAGCTACGAGCTGCAGTGGCGCAGCCAACTGAGTGACTACAGTCGCCTGGAAGCCTCGCTATACCGCACCGACCTTGAAGACGCGATCATCTTCGGCAGCCACTCACGCCCGGAAAACGTCGCCTCGGCACGGATCAACGGTTTCGAAGCCGCCCTCAAGCAGGAACTGTTCGGTTGGCAGAGCAACCTCGGGATTTCGCTCATTGATCCACGGGACCGTGACACCGGCCACACCCTGGCCCGCCGTGCCCGACGGACGTTGAACCTGGACCTGGACCGGCAATTCGACCAGCTCGGCCTGGGCGCCACCTGGCAAGCGGTCAGCAGCAGCTACGACGACAATGAGAACCGTCAGCCGCTGGGCGGTTATGGCCTCCTCGGCCTGCGCAGCAGCTGGACGGTCAACCATGAAGTCACGCTGCAGATGAAGGTCGACAACCTGCTGGACAAGGCCTACACCCGCGCACTGTATGAGCATGACGGCAACCCGTATGGGTATCGCGAAGAAGGTCGGGCACTGATGTTCGGGGTGACATGGATGCCGCAGCTCTAACCAGTGTGGCGAGGGAGCTTGCTCCCGCTGGACCGCAAAGCGGCCCCAACCTGGCACAGGTCGACACCCGGTACCGGGGCCGCTACGCAGCCCAGCGCGAGCAAGCTCGCTCGCCACAGGGCAGGCATGCCGCTCCCGGGCCGCTGATCAGTGGTTCGGCGCGATCAACCGGCACAGCTTGGCCGTCGCCTCAATCATCTGCCCGCTCGGCCGCTCCAGGCCCTTGTCCGTCACCAGCAACAAACGCCCCTGGGTCACCGCGGCCACCTGCGGCCAAGCGCTCCAGGCATCCAGTTGGTCCTGGCTGCCGGCAAGAATCGCCTCGGGATTACGCGCCAGCACCGCCTCGATGCTGACCTGTGGCGCCGGCAAACTCATGTCGGCAAACACATTCCGCGCGCCGCAGACCGCAAGCGCATCACTGATGATCTGCCCTCCACCCACGGTATAGAGGGGCTGGTCCCAGACCTGATAAAACACCCGCAGCGGTTCGGAGCGCTGATAGCGTTGGCGCAATGCCTCGAGCCGCTGGCGCACGTCAGCCGCCAAGGTGCGCCCGCGCTCAGGCCGGCCCAATTGCCCGGCGATGGCTTCGATCTGCGAGGCGAGTTGTTCGAGGCTGTGGGGTTCGGCGACGTAGGTAGGAATGCCCAGGCGACTCAGTTGTTCGCGCTGCGCCGGGCCGACGCTGCCGGGCCAGAGCAGCAACAGATCCGGCTTGAGGCTGAGCAGGCTCTCCATGTCCAGTTGACCATAACGGCCCACCGAAGGCAGGTCGCTCAACTCAAGGGGACGCTCACCGGCATCGAGCACGCCCACCAGCAGGTCGGCCGAGCCCAGTTCAACGACGATTTCCGAGAGGGACGGCGCCAGGCTGACCACCCGCTCCACTGCGGCCGCCGAGCCGCTGATGGCCAGCAGCACAACCGCCAGCCAGTAGCGCATCAGGCGAGTTGACGCGGAATACGGTAGAGGTAGAACAGCACCGCGGTCGACAGCGCCAACAGCACCAGCGGCACCGCCTCAAGACCGACGAAGACCGCCAGGGCACCGATCCAGGCCGGCAAGGAGGCCGCCAGGAAGGCTTTGCGCCGCTCAACCGCCAGGGCCGTCCAGGCAGCCGGTTCCTGTGGGGTATCGAGGGCTTTCTGGGTCGTGATCAAGCCGTGTTTGTAGCCGCCAAAAAATTTCAGGCTGACAAACATCGAGGCCATGCCCGCGATGAAGAACGGCATGGCCAGTACTGGCGCAATCGCCTCGCCGTCACCGAACAGCGCGTTGATCGCCAACAACGGCAACAGGGCGAGCGCCAGGTATTGCCACCAATTGACCGACAGACGCCGACGAACCTGACCCCGCGTCACGCCCGGTCTACCTCGCCCTGATGCTCGTTGCCCATCATGTGGTCGAGCTTGCTGGCCTTGGTCGCCAGGTAGAGTTTGTTGTGCGGGTTGTGCCCGGTGTGCAACGGCACGCGCTCGGCAACCTCGATGCCCATGTCGGTCAATGCCTTGACCTTGCGTGGGTTGTTGGTCATCAGGCGCAGGGACTTCACCCCCAGGTGCTCCAGCATCGGCAGGCACATGGCGTAATCGCGCTGATCCGCGGCAAAGCCCAGGCGTTCGTTGGCCTCAACCGTGTCGGCGCCACCGTCCTGCAGCTCATAGGCACGGATCTTGTTCAGCAAGCCAATGCCCCGCCCTTCCTGACGCAGGTAGAGCAGCACGCCACGGCCTTCGTGAGCGATGGCCCGCAACGCGGCTTCAAGTTGCGAGCCGCAGTCGCAACGCTGGCTGAACAGGGCATCGCCCGTCAGGCATTCGGAGTGCAACCGGCCGAGCACCGGAGCACCGTCGGCAACCTCACCCAGGCTCAGCACAACGTGCTCGCGGCCAGTGGCCTCATCGAGAAAGCCATGCATGGTGAATTGCGCAAAAGGTGTGGGCAGCTTGGAAGCGGCGACAAAAACGACAGGCACCGGTGTGCTCCTGATCTGTGTACGGGAGATTCGCAGAGGCGGCATTGTAACAGTAAGGTTCCATACCACGCTTATGCTGAATTACTGGTCATAACCATCAAAAAGTCTGATCAAGCGAACCCATCGCCTAGCACAGGCTACGCGCTCAGTTCGAGTCAAACGGATAAGGCTGTTTCCAGCGCTCGAAAATCGGTTTCAACTCACCATTCTTCACCAGCTGTTCCATCCGCCGATCGAACAGCGCCATCAACTGTTCAGCCCTGGGCGTCCTGGCAAAGCACAGGTACAGCGGCAGTTCCGCGACGTGCGTGCGGCGAAACTGCGAAGGGTCCTCGGCCTGGCTGACGACGTAATCGATTTCCGTCAGCCCGTCGATGTAATAGTCGGCACGGTGCTGGATCAGCATCGACAAAATCCCGGTACGGCGAATGACTTCGTTATAGCTGTGGACATTGGGCAGGTAGGATTCGTAGCCATAGCCGCGAACCCATGCCAGGCGATAGCTACCCAGCGTTTGCGGGGTCGGCACCGGGCTGCCGGCCAGGCCCAGGGCGTAGATGTGATCGTTATCGAAGTTCCAGCGGGGATAATGCAGGTCCCGGGCCTCATCACGATAGGAACCGACACAGGCATCCACCTCGCCCCGTCGGGCCAGGCCCACGGAGCGGGTGTAAGGTTCGGTGCGAATGTCCAGCTTCACGCCAGCCGGTTCGAAAACCTGGCGCAACACGTCCCAGCCCAGGCCATGGCCATCGGCTGCGGTGTAGCCTTCCCAGTCTTCACCGGCCAGATGAATCACCGCCGGTGTCGCCGGCGCCTCGACCGCACCGGCAAACGTACAGAACAGTGCAAGCACCCCACCCCACAGCCAGCGAACGACCATCCCGAGCTCCTCAACCTGCTAGGCGAAATACCAGACCAGCCCCTGCATGCCCAGCCAGGCAAACACCCCCGCCAACACGTCGTCGAGCATGATCCCGATACCGCCGTGTACATGGCGGTCGATCCAGCGAATCGGCCACGGCTTGAGAATGTCGAAAAAACGGAACATCAGAAACCCCGCCAACAGCCAGTACCAACCTTCCGGCACCAGCCACAGGGTGATCCACATCCCGACCATTTCATCCCAGACGATGCCTTCGTGGTCGTGTACCCGCAAATCGTCGGCGACCTTGCCGCACAGCCAGAAACCGAACAGCATGGTGATGCCCAGCATCAGCCAATAGCCCCAGTCGGGCAGCATCTGCCAGAGCGGAATAAAAGGCAGTGCAACTAACGAGCCCCAGGTGCCGGGTGCCTTGGGCAACGTGCCCGAGCCGAAACCGAACGCCAGGAAATGCCAGGGATTACGCCAGACCGAGGGCGGCACGACCTCTGCCGGGACCTGTTTGGGATGATCTGTCACGGTGTCTCCTGAAAATGTTGATAACCCCGGGTTTGCGGGGTGATGTCCTGTCCATTGGCATCCAGCAACGTCACGCCCTGCCCGGCCACCACCTGGCCGACCACATGAATCGGCCAGCCAGCGGCAAGCAGCGCCGGTAGGTGGACAGGAGGCAATGTAAACGCCAGCACGTAGTCGTCTCCGCCACTGACGGCCGCCACGCGGGCCGCATTCTCGCCGAGAAAGCTCAGCAGTGCGGCGGACACCGGCAGCTTTTCGTTGTCGATCAGCAAACTGACAGCGGACGCCTTGGCGATATGCCCGCAATCGGCGAGCAGACCGTCGGAGATATCCAGCGCCGAGGTGGCCTTGCCACGCAACGCCTGCCCCAACGCCAGTTGCGGCTGGGGCGACCAATAATGTGCCAACAACGGCTCGGCCACTTCGGCGGGCGCGACGCGCTCCCCCAGCACCAGCGGCAGAGCACCGGCCGCATTACCCAGCGCCCCGCCCACGCACAGCAAGTCACCCACCCGGGCACCGCTGCGGGTCAGGGCCTGCCCCGCCGGTACACGACCGAATACGGTCATGGTCAGGCTCAGCGGGCCACGCGTGGTATCACCACCTACCAGCCGCACACCGCAGTTCTGCGCCATGGCGTTCAAACCACGGGCATAGGCATCCAGCCAGTCGGCGGTCACCGTCGGCAAGGTCAGGGCAAGGGTAAAGGCAATGGGCGTGGCGCCCATGGCAGCCAGATCGCTGACCGCCACGGCCAGCGAACGCTGGCCAAGCAGAAACGGGTCGCAGGGATCCGCGAAATGCACACCGGCCACGAGGGTGTCGGTGGAAATGGCCAGCTGCTCCCCTGCGGGAACAGCGAGCAAGGCGCAGTCGTCGCCGATCCCCAGTGCAACGCCCTCGCCGCCCTGCGCACAAGGCGCGGCGGCGAAGTAATTGCGGATCAGCTCAAACTCGCCCATGGCAGCTGCAGCGCGAATCAGCGCTTGAACGCCTTCACTTCAGCTTCACGCAGGCGCGGGGCCAGTTTGTCGAGGACACCGTTGACGAACTTGTGGCCGTCGGTGGAACCAAAGACTTTAGCCAGCTCGATGCCTTCGTTGATCACCACGCGGTAAGGCACGTCGACGCGCTTGAGCAGTTCCCAGGTGGACAGGCGCAGAACCGCCAGCTCGACCGGATCCAGCTCTTCGATGGTCAAGTCCATGCAAGGCTTGAGCGCGGTGTCGATTTCGGTCTTGAACTGCGGAACCCCGTGCAGGATTTCACGGAAGTACGCGCCATCGACATCGGTGAAATCGTTATCGACCCGGAACTGCGCTTCGATCTCGTTCAGCGACTGCTTGGCCATGTGCCATTGATACAGGGCCTGGGTCGCGAGCTGACGGGCTTCGCGGCGCTTGACGCTTTTCGATGGTTTACCAGCATCCGCAGGCTTTGGATCGCGCGGGTTGAAACGATCGCTTTCGTCGCTAATCACTTGGCCTCCAACTGCGCCAGCAGGCTGACCATTTCCAGGGCGGACAAGGCAGCTTCAGCACCTTTGTTGCCGGCCTTGGTGCCGGAACGTTCGATGGCTTGCTCGATGGAATCAACGGTCAGGACGCCAAAGGCAACCGGTACGCCGAACTCCATGGACACCTGGGCCAGGCCCTTGGTGCACTCGCCAGCCACGTATTCGAAGTGCGGAGTACCGCCACGAATGACCGCGCCCAGGGCGATGATTGCCGCGAACTCGCCCTTCTGAGCGACTTTCTGCGCAACCAGCGGGATTTCGAAGGCGCCAGGGGCACGGATGATGGTGATGTCGCTTTCGCTCACGCCATGGCGAACCAGGGCATCCACGGCACCGCTTACCAGGCTTTCAACCACAAAGCTGTTGAAGCGGCCAACAACCAAAGCGTAGCGGCCTTTGGGGGCGATGAAGGTACCTTCGATGGTCTTCAGGGTCATTCGACAAATCTCTTAAAGAGCCGGGACGCGTTCAGTACGCGCCCCTCGGTGATATTTGAACCGCGAACAAGGGGTGAAAAACACCGGCCTTTATTCGGAGGGCACGTATTCTACAACTTCCAGGTCGAAACCGGATATCGCATTAAATTTCATTGGCGCACTCATCAGGCGCATTTTGCGTACGCCCAGGTCACGCAGGATCTGCGAACCGGCCCCGACGATGCTGTAGGTGGTCGGTTTTTTCACGGCGGCGTGGTCGGCCGTTTCGCGAATATGCGCCAGCAATACATCGCCATCGAGCGGGTGACCCAGCAACAGCACCACGCCACTACCCGCCTCGGCCACCGCGGCCATGGCGGCGCGCAGGCTCCAGCGCCCCGGTTGCTTGACCATCAGCAGGTCGCGCAGCGGGTCCATGTTATGCACCCGGACCAGGGTCGGTTCTTCGGCGCACACGGTGCCCAGGGTCAGTGCCATGTGCACGTCGCCTTCCACCGAATCACGATAGGTCACCAAGTTGAATTGGCCCAGTTCGCTATCCAGTGGCTGCTCGGCAATCCGCTGAACGGTACGTTCGTGGATCATCCGGTAGTGGATCAGGTCGGCAATGGTGCCGATCTTGATGTTGTGTTCCGCGGCAAAGGCTTCCAGTTCGGCGCGACGGGACATGGTGCCGTCGTCGTTCATCACCTCGCAGATCACCCCGCTCGGCTCGAAACCGGCCATGCGCGCCAGGTCGCACGCCGCTTCGGTGTGGCCGGCGCGGGCCAGGGTACCGCCGGCCTGGGCCATCAGCGGGAAGATGTGGCCAGGGCTGACAATGTCTTCGGCCTTGGCATCACGGGCAGCGGCGGCTTGCACGGTACGCGCACGGTCGGCCGCGGAGATCCCGGTGGTGACACCGGTGGCCGCTTCGATGGACACGGTGAACTTGGTGCCAAAGCCGGAACCGTTGCGCGGCGCCATCAATGGCAGCTTGAGCAGTTCGCAGCGCTCGCGGCTCATCGGCATGCAGATCAGGCCACGGGCGTGCTTGGCCATGAAGTTGATGTGTTCTGGCTGGCAGCACTCGGCGGCCATGATCAGGTCGCCTTCGTTCTCGCGGTCTTCGTCATCCATGAGGATGACCATCTTGCCTTGGCGGATGTCTTCAACCAGTTCTTCGATGCTATTGAGCGCCACAAGGCACCCCCCTTCTTTCGAAATTTGAGCTTCAGGATTTGAGGTAGCCGTTGGCGGCCAGAAAGCTTTCGGTAATGGTGCTGCCGGCAGTCGGCTCCGCGGCCTTGTCGCCCAACAGCAGACGCTCCAGGTAACGGGCCAGCAAGTCCACTTCCAGATTCACCCGGCGGCCTGGCTGGTAAGACGCCATGATGGTTTCGCTCAGGGTGTGCGGAATGATCGTCAGCAGGAACTCGGCGCCATCGACCGCGTTCACCGTCAGGCTGGTGCCGTCGACGGTGATCGAGCCTTTATGGGCGATGTACTTGGCCAGTTCTTTCGGCGCGCGGATGCGAAATTCCACGGCGCGGGCGTTATCGGTGCGGGTCACCACTTCGCCGACTCCGTCGACGTGACCGCTGACCAGGTGTCCACCGAGGCGGGTGGTCGGGGTCAGGGCTTTTTCCAGGTTGACCGGGCTGCCGCTCTTGAGGTCGTTCATCGCGGTGCAGTCGAGGGTTTCGCGACTGACGTCCGCGGCAAAACCGTTACCAGGCAGTTCAACCGCCGTCAGGCACACGCCGTTGACCGCGATGCTGTCGCCCAGTTTGACGTCGCTCAGGTCGAGCTTGCCGGTTTCTACATGTACCCGCACATCCCCGCCTTTGGGGGTCATTGCACGGATGCTGCCGATGGATTCGATGATGCCGGTAAACATGAAGCCCTCCTCGAGAACAAAACCTTCTTGGCCGCAGCCGGGAATTATACGCTCGCTGCTGGCACAGGAATGGCAGTGACCCGCCAGTCATCGCCAACCGCGCGAATTTCGGTGATCTTGAGCTCCGGCGCATCCTTCATTTGCGCGAGCGGCCAGTCAAGCAGAGGCCGCGCCGAAGAGCCCAGGAACTTGCCGGCGATGAAAATCTGGTACTCGTCCACCAGGCCTTGCTGGGCAAACGCCCCGGCCAGGCGCGGGCCGGCTTCAACCAGCACTTCGTTGACACCTCGGGCCGCCAGTTCGACCAGCAGCTTGCGCAGGTCAACCTGGCCATCGTCGCCCGGCACGATCAGGCATTCCGGGCCATTGGCATACTGCTCTTCCACCGCGACACAAGTGGCGACCAGTGCCGGACCCGCCTTGAAGAACGGCGCGTCGAGCGGCACCCGCAGGCGGCCATCGATCAGCACGCGCAACGGTGGACGGCTCATGGCCAGGGCGGTGTGTTCGGCATCCAGGCCCAGCTCATCGGCACGCACGGTCAAGCGCGCGCCATCGGCCAGCACCGTGTCCGCGCCGGTCAGCACTACGCTGGCCTGCGCTCTCAGGCGCTGCACCGCGGATCGGGCAGCGGGACCGGTGATCCACTGGCTTTCGCCGCTGGCCATGGCGGTTCGACCATCCAGGCTCATCGCCAGCTTGACCCGCACGAACGGCAAGCCATGCTCCATGCGTTTGAGGAAACCTTCATTGAGTTTGCGTGCCTCGCCTTCAAGCACACTGCTTTGTGTGGCAATGCCGGCCTGTTCCAGGCGCTGCAGGCCGCGACCGGCGACTGCCGGGTTCGGGTCCTGCATGGCCGCCACCACCCGTGCCAACCCGGCGTTGACCAGTGCATCGGCACACGGCGGGGTGCGGCCGTGATGGCTGCAAGGCTCCAGCGTCACATAGGCGGTGGCGCCCCGCGCATTTTCGCCCGCCGCGCGCAGGGCATGGACTTCGGCATGGGGTTCGCCGGTGCGCACGTGCCAGCCTTCGCCGACAATCTGCCCGTCACGCACGATCACACAGCCCACCCGCGGGTTGGGATGGGTGGTGTAGTGGCCGTTGCGCGCCAGTTCCAGGGCACGCGCCATGTAATGGGCGTCAAGGACTGCCTGTTCTGTAGAAATCGTCATGGCTTGACCGGCTCACGGGCCAGGCGATCGATCTCTTCGCGGAACTCGTTGAGGTCCTGGAAGCGGCGATACACCGAGGCGAAACGAATGTAGGCGACTTCGTCGAGCTTTTGCAGCTCGGCCATGACCAGCTCGCCGACCACCAGTGACTTGACCTCGCGCTCACCGGTTGCCCGCAGCTTGTGCTTGATGTGCGCCAGCGAGGATTCCAGGCGCTCGACGCTCACCGGACGTTTTTCCAGGGCGCGCTGCATGCCGGCGCGGAGTTTTTCTTCGTCGAACGGCTGACGGCTGCCGTCGGTTTTAATCAGGCGCGGCAACACCAGTTCAGCCGTCTCGAACGTGGTGAAACGCTCGCCGCAGGCCAGGCATTCACGCCGGCGGCGCACCTGTTCGCCCTCGGCGACCAGTCGCGAGTCGATGACCTTGGTGTCGTTGGCACCGCAGAAGGGACAGTGCATGGTGGCAGGCAACAAAAAAAGGGAGGGCCATGGTAGCGCATCCCGGTGGCAAGACAAGCCATAGGGTTTACGGTATACAGACGGACTATATTACCTGAACCATGGATTTCACCTTGCTGGAGCCGCAAATGCCGCTACGTCCGCTTGTTTTACTCAGTTTCGTCAGCCTGCTGGCGGCCTGTAGCAGTGATGCGCCCAAACCTTCCGAGCCTGCTCCCGGCCCCGCGCCACAGATGGCCGAGAAGAAGGCCAGGGCCTCGGCCGACCTGGGTCCCCTGCCCGCGTACCAACGCGAACTGAGCGGCGCCTTGCTGGGCGTTCCGGCCGGTGCCGAGGTTGAACTGGCGCTGCTGGTGATCGACGAGCGCTCACGCCCCCAGCAATTGCTCGCCAGTGCCGACCTGATCGGTACCAGCCAGGCGCTGCCGTTTCATCTGCGCTTCAACCCGGACGCCTTTCCCGCTGGTGCCCGTGTCGAATTGCGTGGTCGCGCCAGCCAGTCCGGGCAGTTGATCCTGCATCTGCCGGCGCAACGCATCTTCCAACCGAGCACCCAGGCACTGGGCCAGTTGCAGTTCGTCAAAGCACCATGAATGCACCGCTCGACCTGCAACGGGCGTTAAGTGAACTGCTCGGCGACGCGCGGCTTGTACCCTGCCCGCTGCCCGCCACCGACCTGAAGCTCTGGCTGATCGATGGCGACAACATGGATCGCGCCTTCAGCCCGGAAGAAACCCGGCGCATCCTGCATGAGCCGCCGTACTGGAGCTTCTGCTGGGCCAGCGGCCTGGCGATGGCCCGCTACCTGGCCGAACGTCCACAGTGGGTCGCCGGCAAGCGGGTACTGGATTTTGGTGCCGGTTCCGGGATTGCCGGGATTGCTGCCGTCAAGGCCGGAGCCCTGGAAGTGGTGGCCTGCGACCTGGATCCGCTGGCGATTGCCGCTTGCCGGGCGAATGCCGAGCTCAATCAGGTCGAACTCGGTTACTCGACGGACTTCTTCGCCGAGGCCGATCGCTTTGACCTGATCCTGGTGGCCGACGTCTTGTACGACCGCGCCAACCTGCCGTTGCTCGATGAGTTTCTCAGCCGTGGCCGTGAAGCACTGGTGGCGGATTCGCGGGTTCGAGACTTTCGTCATCCCCTGTATCAACGGCTTGAGATGCTTGAAGCCATGACCTTGCCGGATCTGGCCGAGCCCGAAGAGTTTCGGCATGTGAGCCTGTACCACGCCACTCGCCGTTGAAAGGGACGCGGATCGTTCCGTGCTGTATTCCCACGCGGGGACGTGGGAATGATCGGCGCTCCCGCTATCAGCCAGCCCCCGCCAAGCCGTATAGTTGTCTCATCCACGTTTTTCGAGAGACCCCATGAGTCAGGAAACGCCGTACATCTTCGACGCCACTACCGCCGATTTCGACCAGTCGGTGATCGAGAACTCGTTCCACAAGCCGGTGCTGGTGGATTTCTGGGCCGAATGGTGTGCGCCCTGTAAAGCGCTGATGCCGATGCTGCAAACCATCGCCGAGAGCTACCAGGGCGAGTTGCTGCTGGCCAAGGTCGATTGCGACGTCGAGCAAGATATCGTTGCCCGCTTCGGTATTCGCAGCCTGCCGACCGTGGTGTTGTTCAAGGATGGTCAGCCGGTGGATGGTTTTGCCGGTGCGCAACCTGAATCCGCGGTACGCACCCTGCTCGAGCCCCATGTGCAGATGCCACCACCGCCCGCCGCCGACCCGCTCGAACAGGCTCAGGCGTTGTTCGACGAAGGTCGTTTCGCCGAGGCTGAAGCCACGCTCAAAGCGCTGCTGACGGAAGACAACAGTAACGCTCGCGCCCTGATTCTCTATGCCCGCTGCCTGACAGAGCGCGGTGAGCTGGGCGAAGCCCGGATCGTGCTGGATGCCGTCAAGACCGATGAGCATAAAGCCGCGCTGGCAGGCGCCAAGGCGCAAATCCAGTTCCTCGGCCAGGCCGCGGACCTGCCGGATGTCGCCGACCTGAAATCCCGCCTGGCGCAAAATCCGCAGGACGATGAGGCGATCTACCAACTGGCGATCCAGCAACTGGCCCGCCAGCAATACGACCCGGCACTGGACTCCCTGCTCAAGCTGTTTATCCGCAATCGCAGCTACAGCGAAGGGTTGCCGCACAAGACCTTGCTGCAAGTGTTCGAACTGCTGGGCAACGATCACCCGCTGGTGACCACCTACCGCCGCAAGTTGTTCGCCGCGCTGTACTAAGCCTGCCCGATCCAACTATAGAGCGGCGTATCCCCGCCGCTCAGCACCTTGACCTCGGCACAGTGGCGCAAACGCACCAGCAAGCGTTTGCCGGCCACCGCGCTGCCGGTCAAACCCTCCAGTTGCTCAAGCAGATCCGGCCCCGTCAGTTGCCCTGACGTGCGCAGCAACTCCCTGGCAAGCTGCCACAACGAATCGTCCTGATTCACCGGCTTGACCGGCGTACCGGCCGCCGGCGCGACGCCATCGGTTCGGCTGACCTGCAGCTGTGCGCCCAGTTTCGCCCAATCGCTGTCATCGAGTTCCAGCGTCAAATCCACCGGCCAGTCGCCGATGCTTCCCCGTATGCGCAACATTGGGCTTTCCTCCTGTTTATGAGAAACATGCTCCCACGCGTCTTGCGCAACGCCAAGCATGCCGTCAAACTCTCGCCAATATTGTTATAAGATTACATAACAAAATATTCATCTTCCGGAGACTCCCCATGCGCCGCCTGCTCCTCGCTTTGCCGTTTGCTCTGCTGCCGCTGGCTGTCGCCCAGGCGGCAGAGGTTCACGATCACGACCACGAACATGCCAGCCTCGGTGCTCACGAACATGGCGTCGGGCGCTTGAACGCGGCCCTCGATGGCCAGATCCTGGAGCTGGAACTGGAAAGCCCGGCGATGAATCTGGTGGGCTTCGAGCATGCGGCCAGCAGCGCAGAAGACAAGGCCAAGATCGCGGCGGTCCGCGCCCGGCTTGAGCAACCGCTGGCCCTGTTCAGCCTGCCCGAGGCCGCCCGCTGCGTGGTCAGCCAGCAGGAACTGGAAAGCTCGTTGTTCGGTGACACGCCCCACGCCGATGAACACGACGACGATGACCACGCCACCGACGGCAAAGGGGCTGCGTCTAAAGAACATCACCCTGATCACAGCGAAATCCACGCGCATTACCAGTTCACCTGCGCCGCCCCGGGCGCACTGAAGACACTGGATATGGCGAATGTATTCAAGACCTTCCCCGCCACCCGAAAAATTCAGGTACAACTCATCAGCCCGAGCGCCCAGCAAGGGGCTGAAGTCACCGCCAACGCTGCTGCGCTGAAATTCTGAGTGCCGCCCACTCCCACAGGGCTCACCTCCAACCGGACCGGCTCCACATGACCCAAGCACTCATCGAACTGTCGGACCTGGGTTTCAGTTGGCCCGGTCACCCGCCCTTGCTGGACATCCCGGCGTTTCGCCTGGAACCCGGCGAAACGCTGTTCCTCAAGGGCCCCAGCGGCAGTGGCAAAACCACCCTGCTGGGCTTGCTCGGCGGCGTGCAGAAACCTGATCGCGGCAGCCTGCGCCTGCTCGGCCAGGAGCTGACCCAACTCTCGGCCGGTGCCCGCGATCGCTTTCGGGTCGACCATACCGGCTACATCTTCCAGCAGTTCAACCTGCTGCCGTTTCTGTCGGTACGCGAGAACGTCGAGCTGCCGTGCCACTTTTCCACACTGCGCGCCCGCCGGGCGATCCAGCGCCATGGCAGTGTCGACAGCGCCGCCGCGACCTTGCTGGCGCACTTGGGCCTCAAGGACGAAAACATCCTCAGCCGTCGCGCCGACTCGCTGTCCATCGGCCAGCAACAACGGGTCGCCGCCGCCCGCGCGCTGATCGGCCAGCCGGAACTGGTGATCGCCGACGAACCGACCTCGGCCCTCGACTACGACGCTCGCGAAGCTTTTATCCGCCTGCTGTTTGCCGAGTGTCGCGAGGCCGGCTCGAGCCTGCTGTTTGTCAGCCACGACCAGAGCCTGGCACCGCTGTTCGATCGGCACCTGTCGCTGGCCGAACTCAACCGCGCCACCACGCCCGCAGAGGTCTGAGATGTATTTGTTTCGTCTGGCCATGGCCAGCCTGGCTAACCGCCGCTTCACCGCGATCCTCACGGCACTCGCCATCGCCCTGTCCGTGTGCCTGTTGTTGGCCGTGGAGCGTGTGCGCACCGAGGCCCGCGCCAGTTTTGCCAGTACCATCAGCGGCACCGACCTGATTGTTGGCGCACGTTCCGGCTCGGTGAACCTGCTGCTGTACTCGGTGTTTCGCATCGGCAACGCCACCAACAACATCCGCTGGGACAGCTTCGAGCACTTCGCCAACAACCCGAAAGTGAAATGGGCGATCCCGATGTCCCTGGGAGATTCCCATCGCGGCTACCGGGTGATGGGCACTACCGACGCCTACTTCCAGCACTATCAATACGGGCGCCAGCAAAACCTGCAACTGGCCAGCGGCAGAGCCTTCGCCACGGACCCGTTCGAGGTGGTGCTGGGTGCCGAAGTGGCTGAGGCGCTGCACTACACACTCGGTGCAAAACTGGTACTGGCCCACGGCGTGGCGGCGATCAGCCTGGTCAAGCACGACGACAAACCCTTCACCGTGGTCGGGATCCTGAAACGCACCGGTACGCCGGTCGACCGCACGCTGCACATCAGCCTGGGAGGCATGGAAGCGATCCATGTCGACTGGCACAACGGCGTACCGGCCCGGGGCGATGGTCGTGTCAGCGCCGACCAGGCGCGCAACATGGACCTCACGCCGCAAGCCATCACCGCGTTCATGCTCGGCCTGAACAACAAGATCTCGACGTTCGCCCTGCAACGCGAGATCAACGAATTCCGTGGCGAGCCGATGCTGGCGATCCTTCCTGGCGTGGCCTTGCAGGAACTCTGGAGCCTGATGGGCACCGCCGAAAGAGCCCTGTTCGTGGTATCGCTGTTCGTGGTGCTGACCGGATTGATCGGCATGCTCACGGCGATTCTCACCAGCCTCAACGAGCGCCGCCGGGAAATGGCGATCCTGCGCTCGGTCGGCGCCCGGCCCTGGCATATCGCGACATTGCTGGTGCTGGAAGCCTTTGCCCTGGCCGTGTCCGGGGTGGTCGCGGGGCTGGGCCTGCTGTACCTGGGGATCGCCGTGGCCCAGGGGTATGTCCAGTCCAACTACGGCTTGTACCTGCCGCTGGCCTGGCCAAGCGAGTATGAATGGACGCTGCTCGCTGGCATCCTGCTCGCCGCCCTGCTGATGGGCAGCGTGCCGGCCTGGCGCGCCTATCGCCAATCCCTGG
Organism: Pseudomonas sp. Irchel s3h17; assembly: GCF_900187505.1. GTDB lineage: Bacteria > Pseudomonadota > Gammaproteobacteria > Pseudomonadales > Pseudomonadaceae > Aquipseudomonas. Next base: position 56,130 of record NZ_FYDL01000010.1, on the reverse strand, counting down.
CCGATGGCCTGTCGATCCGTTTATGAGGATGTTGAAGATGCCCCGCGCCTTGCTTGCGCTGTTGATGCTGGTCGCGCTGCCGCTGTGGGCGGCCGAGCCCAAGGACCTGACCTGGTCGCAAATGATCCCGCCGGACGCGCCCGTCGAAGTACCGAACATGAAGCCGCTGCACGACCTGTCGCAGATCAGCGATGCGCTGTCGGCCGAGTCCGCGCCAGCCGCCCGGCAGGACATGCCCAATGCCCCGGTGGTGCAAAGCCTGGACGGCCAGCACATTCGGCTGCCGGGGTACATCGTGCCTCTGGAGGTCAGCGAGGCAGGCCGCACCACCGAGTTTCTGTTGGTGCCCTACTTCGGCGCCTGCATCCATGTTCCACCGCCGCCGTCGAACCAGATCGTCCATGTCAGAAGCGAAGTCGGCGTGAAGCTCGAGGAGTTGTACCAGCCGTACTGGATTGAAGGCGCGATGCAGGTCAAGGCATCCACCAGCGAGTTGGCGGATGCCGGGTATCAGATGGAAGCGGACAAGATTTACCTGTACGAATTGCCGGAGTAAGTCCGGTAAGTTTTTATGGCCCGATCAGACCTGACGTCTACGCTCAAGCCAGCGCGCACGATGACCGCATGCTGTTGCAACGATCTTAATGCGCCATCACGCTTTCATTGAGCTGTGTCAACGTCCCATGCTGGAGCGCTCCATAAAATGGGACATAGAATTTAAATTGTCCCTTGGAGCCCCCATGCACAAGTCATTGCTTAGCGCTTCCCTCCTTGCATTCGCGCTTGCAACCCCCTTCGCCCAGGCCTTTGAAGCCGGCGACATCATCCTCCGCGCCGGCGCCATCACCGTGAACCCGGACGCTGACAGTTCCAGCGTCAAGGTCGATCAAGGCCCGCTGGCGGGTGCAGACTTGGGCGGCAAGGCGACCTTGAGCAGCGACACTCAGCTGGGTCTGAACTTCGCGTACATGATCACCAATAACCTGGCGATCGAACTGCTGGCAGCCACCCCGTTCGAGCATGACGTCAAACTCAAGAACACCGCGCTTGGCGTGGTCAACGGCAAACTCGGTACCATCAAGCAACTGCCACCCACCCTGAGCCTGGTGTACTACCCGCTGGACCACAAGTCGGTCTTCCAACCTTATGTGGGTGCCGGCATCAACTACACCTGGATCTACGACGAGCACGTGGGCAGCGAGGCCAGCGCCAAAGGTTTCGACAACTTCCGCGCGGACAGTTCCTGGGGCATGGCATGGCAGGTCGGTGCCGACTACATGCTGACCGACCACATCATGATCAACGGCCAGGTGCGCTACATCGACATCGACACCACCGGCTACGTGAACAACGACGCTCTCGCCGCGGGCACCCGTGCCAAGGTGGATATCGACGTGGATCCATGGGTCTACATGGTGGGCCTGGGCTACAAGTTCTAAGCCCGACACCCTCGCCACAAGAAGCTATCTGTCACACCAAAAAAAGGCGCCCCTCGGGGCGCCTTTTTTTGTCCGTCGAACCGCCCTCAGCGCCCCAACAACCGGGCCAGGCCGACACTCATCGGCGTCTGCTCAGGGAAGGTGAAACGCTGCAACAGCCGCTGGTTATTGGCACGGGAATGGCGGATGTCACCGGCGCGGGCCGGTGCATAGGTAATCGGAGGCAAGTCACCGACCACCTCTTTCAAGGCCTGGAGCATTTGCTTGAGGGTGGTCGCCTGGTTCCAGCCGACATTGACCGCGCCCACTTCCAGTGTCGGCGCCTCGATGGCCTGCACCAGCAAGTCCACCAGGTCTTCGACATAGACGAAATCGCGTGTCTGCTCACCATCGCCGAACACGGTAATCGGCAGGCCTTTTTGCGCACGCTCGCTGAAAATGCTGATGACCCCGGAGTACGGCGACGAGGGGTCCTGGCGCGGGCCGAAGATATTGAAGAAGCGGAAAATGGCCGGCTCCAGCCCGTGCTGGCGGCGGTAGAAGTCGAGGTAATACTCACTCGCCAGCTTATCCGAAGCGTAGGGTGTGAGCGGTGCCTTGGCGGTGTCTTCGTCGATCGACTCACCTTCACCGTTGTTGCCGTAGACCGCCGCGCTCGAGGCGAACAACACGCGCTTGACGCCCGCCTGGCGCATGGCTTCACAGACGTTCAAGGTGCCGATGAAGTTGCTCTGGTGCGTACGCACCGGATCGTCCACCGACGCCTGCACCGAGGCCACGGCGGCCAGGTGCGCCACCGCACGGCAACCGGCCATCGCCCTCGCCACCAGCGCGGCGTCAGCCACATCGCCTTCGATGAGCTCGACTCGTGGATTATTCAGCGCCAGGTTACTGCGTTTGCCGGTGGACAGGTCATCGAGGATACGCACCGAATGGCCCTTGGCGAGCAAGGCATCGGTGAGGTGCGAGCCAATGAAACCGGCACCGCCGGTGATCAAAACAGGGCCATCAGCCATGACGATAAAACCTATCCAGTAAGGCCGGGAGGGCTGCGCGCCAGGCGCGAGGCTTGATCCCGAAGGTGTGTAGAATTTTCTTGCAGGCCAGTACCGCGTGCTGCGGTTCTTCGGCGGCATCCGAACGCGCGGCATGAGCCTGGGCGGTCGGTGCCTCGATGGCCAGCGGGTGCAGGTTGCGGGCTTCGGCGAGGATCGCCTGGCCCAGCGCCAACGGCGTGGTCGCCTCATGCCCGGCGTAGTGGTATGTGCCCCACAGTGGCGCGGCGCAATCGAGTTGCTTGAGCACCGAAATGATCACCCGCGCGGCGTCATCCACCGGTGTCGGGTTGCCACGCCGGTCATCAGCCAACAGCAACTCTTCGGTCAATTCGGCACGCGCCAGGAAACGCCCAAGGGAGCCGTCGAGACTGTCATCGAGCAACCAGCCAAAACGTAACATCACGTGTTGCGGGCAGGTGGCGCGCACACTTTGCTCGATACGCCACAAGGCCTGGCCACGCAGGCCCAAGGGGACGGGCTCGTCTTTCTCGCTGTAGGCCGTTGCCCGCGAGCCATCGAATACTCGATAGCTGGAAGGCTGTAGCAACACGATATTGTGGTGCTGGCACAGTTCGGCCAGCCGTTCGACCGCTCTTTCCTGCGCCGCCAGACGCGCCTCGGCCACGGTTTCGGCCTGGAACCAGTCGAAGTAGTAGGCGAGGTTGATCAGCGCGTCCGGGCGCGTGTCGTCGAGCAGTTGTGTCAGGCTCGCGGCGTCCCAGCCGTCTTGGGGTGGACGGGGCGCGAGGAAACCGATGTCTTCCTCCGCACCGAGGCGAATCAGCGCCTGCCCAAGGGCATTTCCGCCACCCAGTAACATAAGGCGCATTCGCATAGAGTCAGCAGGCCCAGTCTGTTTGGAACGATGGTTGTGTCGACAGCACCCACGGGCGTTGCCGTTGTGAATTGCCAGAATCCTTGCATTTTGCGGGTTTAAAGCGCAACCGTCACCCGTAAAGTGTAGATCGCCCGGTTACACCCCCACCCATTGGCCAATGAGTGCGTCGTGGCAAGGGGGTCATGGGTTGCGTGTCGGCTGGGGCAGCACCACCCCCGGACTGTCCTTGGCACCAGCGTGTTCGTCATGCTTGTCCTCGGGTTTGTCCAGGTGCCGCTCATGCAACAACACCTGCTGTGGATAGGTTTGCGCGAAATGCACCCAGGGGCTGTTATCCACAAGCTTTTTCAAGCGCAGGTTGAACGCCCTGTTCACCGCATACTGCCCGCCCGACACCGTTCGGAACTGCGCCGTCAGGACCATGCCGTTGAGGTCCATTTTGTCGACACCGAAGACCTCCAGCGGCCCCTGCAGGTTGTACTTGAGGAACGGGTCCTCGCTGATCGAGCGGCCCGCCTCGCGGATCAACAAGATGGCCTTGTCGACGTCGGTGTCATAGGTGAATTGCACCGAGAAATACGCAAAGGCGAATTGTCGCGACTGATTGGTGACGGCCTTGATCTGCCCGAAAGGCACCGAGTGCACGAACCCCTTGCCATCACGCAGACGCAGGGTGCGGATGGTCAGCCCTTCCACCGTGCCGGCATGGCCGGAGTCGAGCACCACCCAATCGCCGATCGACAGGGTGTCTTCGACGATGATGAACAACCCGGTGATCACGTCCTGCACCAATTGCTGCGAACCGAAACCGATCGCCAACCCCACCACCCCGGCACCGGCCAGGAAGGGAGCGACGTTGATCCCCAGATTGGCCATGGTGGTGATCGCGCAGATCACCACCAGGATGATTTTGATCGCATTGCGCAGCAGCGGCAGGATGGTTTTGATCCGAGTGCTCGGCTGGCGCGCATTGCGCTTGTTGACCGGGGGCTTGAGCGCTTCATGGATGGCCGTGTCCAGCACTACCCAGACCAGCCAGGTGATCAGGAAGATCAGGCCGATGCGGCTCAGGGAATCGCTGATCGCCCGGCCAACGGCATTGCTGACCGCGAACTCGAACAGCGACACGCCCCAGATCCGCCCCAGGATGTCGATGAAGGCAATCGCCATGAGGATCCGCAGCAAGGCGTGGGACAGGGTGAGGAAACGCTCTTTATAGGCACTGCTGCGCTGCGCCGCCAGCGCACCGGAGGACTTGAACATATGTTGCAGCATGGTGCTGATGAACACGGTGGCAATCAGCAGGATGGTGGTGAACAACGCACAACGCAGCACCTTCTGGTTGTCGTCGCCAATGCCGATCAGGTTGATCACCGAGACCAGCACCATCAACAGAATCGGCCAGTACCAGACGCCGGAAAAGACCCGCAGCGTCTCGCGTAATGCCGGCTGACTGGTCCGCTGGGCCAGTGGCAGAATCCGGATCATCTGGCCGACCGGCCGGCGCAGGCGAATCACCAGCAGACCGAAAATGATCGAAGCCGTCACCCCGGTAAACACCGCGATACTGCTGGTGAGGTTGTCGCCCAGGCGATGGGCGATCTGCGGGCTGGTCAAGGCGTCGCTGAGGGCAACCAGGAACCCCATCAGGAACAACGGTCTTGGGCAGTGCTGGCGAACGATGCGCACCGCACAACGTTTGTGCCCGACATTGAACAGCACCACCAGCGACAACAGCAGCGAAGCCGCGAACAGGCCGGCACTGGTGGCGTAGGCCAGGCACAGCGCCAGCGCCCGACCGGCCGAGGCTTGCAGAAGCAGGCTGATGTAGAGCGTCACGGGCAGGCTGACCGCGGCCGGCAAGGTGTAGCCCAGCAAGTAGTCGAGCAACGCCCGGCCGCGTTCGCGGGCACGCAACATGCGTGACGTTGCAAGGCGCCTAGCCAGCATGCCCCCCAGCAGCCGCAGCAGCACAAAAAGACCGATCCACACACAGGTCAACAACACGAAGTCGCCGACCACGCGCCAGTTCGAACGAGGCGACGGCTCATTGACCAGTTGATCCACTTCATCGACCGCCCGGTCCGCCCGCTCACGCCAGGCTTCGACCAGATGCTCGTTGAGATCGAGCTTTTCCTGCACGTCATCGATGCTGTTGCTGATTGCCCCAAGCAGGCCGCCCTGCACGATCGGTTCGGGTGCCGCGGTTGTCGCGGTCCCCTTCACAGCCGCCAGCCCGGGCAGTGCCGCCTCCGACCATTGGGGGCTGCCGATGCACAGCAGTAACGCGAGCCAGATCGCAGCCTTGAGATGAGCCAAAACGCGGCGCTCCTATTGACGAGGGGTGATGGACACAGAAGATCGCAGCCTTGAGCGGTCGCTACAAGCGTAGATGCCCATCGGCGCTCTGACACCCGCACATTTCCCGCCCCCCGATACCGTCCGTAGCCCCATCGAAACTTTCTTGATCGCCCGGCGGTCATCCACAAACAGGGGCGGCTCGAAGGCTATTCGGCGGGAGGACACATGGCGGCGTTTGACAGTGGCAACGGTGAGCACGCGTGTCAACCGGACGGACTGATCGAACGCCCCGCCAGCGTGCGCCGCTTCACCGTGTTGACGGTCAATACCCACAAGGGCTTCGCCGCGCTGAACCGGCGCTTCATCCTGCCTGAACTGCGCGACGCGGTGCACAGCGTGTCCGCCGACGTGGTGTTTTTGCAGGAGGTCCATGGCACCCACGAGCCCCACTCCCGGCGCTACAGCCGCTGGCCGAGCATGCCCCAGTACGAGTTCCTGGCCGACAGCCTGTGGCCGCAGTTTGCCTACGGGCGTAACGCGGTGTATCCAGAGGGTGACCACGGCAACGCCCTGCTGTCGAAATTCCAGATCATTGGCCATGACAACCTCGACATCTCCATCAGTGGCCACGAGGGCCGAGGCCTGCTGCATTGCGTGCTGTGCCTGCCCGACAGCCAGTACGTGCATGCCATCTGTGTGCACCTGGGCCTGCGTGAAAGCCATCGGACTCAACAGCTCGCACTGCTGATCCAGCGTCTGGACGGCTTGCCGGCGGAGGCGAAAGTGATTGTCGCCGGCGACTTCAACGATTGGCGCCAGCGCGCCGACACCCTGCTCACACCTTGGGGACTGCGCGAAGTGTTTGCCGAACACCACGGCAAACCGGCACGTAGCTTTCCCGCACGGCTGCCAATGCTGCGCCTGGACCGCATCTATGTGCGCAACCTCAAGGCCCACCGCCCGCAGGTGCTGGCCGCGCGCCCGTGGTCACACCTTTCCGATCACGTCCCGTTGTCGGTGGAGATCGAGCCATGAGCAGCGCGCCCCTGGAAAAAACAGGCCTCAGGCCCACCACCGAGACACCGGGCCCGGCCAACAGCGACCGCGCGCTGAGCGACCTCGACTATGGCTGGCACGGCAATAACCGTGTCGAGTTGCTGGAGAACGGCGAGGCCTATTTCCCCAAGGTGTTCGAGGCGTTGCGTCAGGCCACCAACGAAATCCTGCTGGAGACCTTCATCCTGTTCGAGGACAAGGTCGGCAACGAATTGCAGCAGATCCTGATCGAGGCCGCGCAGCGGGGCGTGCGGGTCACCGTCAGCCTGGACGGCTTTGGCTGCGGTGAAGTGGCCAGTGAATTCCTGCTGGCGATGTGCGATGCCGGGGTTCAATTGCAACTGTTCGACCCTGCGCCACGACGCCTGGGCATTCGCACCAATTGGTTCCGCCGCCTGCACCGCAAGATCGTGGTGGTGGACGGCGCCATCGCGTTTATCGGTGGGATCAACTTCAGTGCCGATCACTTGGCCGACTTCGGCCCCGAAGCCAAGCAGGATTACGCCGTCCTGATCGAAGGCCCGGCGGTGGTGGATATCCATCACTTTGTGCTGGTGCAGAACGGGCGCCGTGCCAGGGCCCGCTATGGCTGGCGGCGGCGCAAGCGCCAGCGTATGGAGCTGGCGCTCAACGATCACGGCGGTCAGGTGCGATTGGTTTACCGCGATAACCGCGACCACCCGCGCGACATCGAGGACGTGTACTTGCAGGCGCTGCGCAGTGCCCAGCGCCGTGTGCTGATCGCCAACGCCTACTTCTTTCCGGGCTACCACCTGCTGCGCGAGATTCGCAACGCCGCCCGCCGTGGCGTCGAGGTGCGCCTGATCCTGCAAGGCCAGCCAGACATGCGGGTGGCCAAGCTCGCGGCGCGCCTGACCTATGATTACCTGCAAAAATCCGGGGTGGTGATCTACGAATACTGCGACCGCCCGCTGCACGGCAAAGTGGCCCTGGTGGACGAAGACTGGAGCACCGTCGGCTCCAGCAACCTCGACCCCTTGAGCCTGTCGCTGAACCTTGAAGCCAACGTGCTGATTCGCGACCGGGCGTTCAATCGCGAACTGTTCGAGCGCCTGGATCAACTGAGCCACGAGCATTGCACCGTCATGCCCGTCAACCCGTCACCCCGAGGGCTGCTGTGGCGCATGACCATCGGCTTCCTGGTCTTTCACTGCCTGCGCCATTTTCCTGCCTGGGCCGGCTGGCTACCGGCGCACAAAGCCCGCCTGCAGCCATTCACAGCGCCCACCCGACATGCCGGTGAGCCCCATGAACCGCCTTGAGTCCCATGCCGGACAGTGGCACTCGCGCTGGCATCGCGTGAAGAAGCCCCTCACCGCGCTGTTCTTTTTACTGCTGATCGTGCTGTTCACACTGCTCGCCCAACGCATCGACTGGAACGAAGTGTTCGACACCCTGGCCGCGTTCAAAGTGCGCACGCTGATCATCGCCTCGATGTTCACTGTGCTGAGCTTCCTGACCTACGCCTGCTACGACCTGATCGGCCGCACCTACACGCACCAACGCCTGAGCTGGCGGCAAGTCCTGCCCGTGGGCGTCATCAGCTACGCCTTCAACCTCAACCTCAGCGCCTGGGTCGGGGGCATCGCCATGCGCTATCGCTTGTATTCGCGGTTGGGCGTGAGCAAGGGCAATATCGCCAGGATCCTGGGGCTGAGCCTGACCACCAACTGGCTTGGCTACATGGTCGTGGCCGGTGCGATCTTCAGCAGCGGCCTGGTGCGCATGCCGCCGGGCTGGACACTCAGCAGCGCCGCGCTGCAAGGCGTAGGAGTCCTGTTGCTGTTGGTGAGTACGGGGTATCTGGCAGCTTGCCGGTTTTCCGGGCGTCGCGGGTGGGTGGTTCGCGGTGTGGAAATCAACCTGCCCTCTGCGCGCATGGCATTACTGCAACTGGCATTGGGTGCGCTGAACTGGTCGTTGATGGCGGCAGTAATCTTCACCCTGTTGCCCGGCAAGCTCGATTACCCGCTGGTACTCGGGGTCTTGCTGATCAGCGCCATCGCCGGGGTCATCACCCACATTCCTGCCGGGCTCGGCGTGCTTGAGGCGGTGTTCGTCGCGCTGCTGCAACACCAGGCCTCGCGCGGCAGCCTGATTGCCGGGCTGATTGCCTATCGGGCGATCTATTTCCTCCTGCCGCTGCTGATCACCGTGGCCATGTACTTGCTGATCGAAGCCCGGGCCAAGGCGCTGCGCATCGAGAAAAGACCTGATTGAGCCTGATCGCCTCCTGGCTGCCAACAGTGCAGCCTTCAGCTCGACTGAATGATGCTCAGGCGCTCACCCACCACCATTTCAGTGATCCAGCCAACCAGGATCGACGTATAGGCTTGTTGCGCCACCGGCTCGCTCAGGGCGTGATCGGCGCCATCGATGATCCGGTGAGTCATGGAGTGGGTGTGCTGAAACGCCGCGCGATAACTCATCAACGTCGCGTGAGGCACATGCTCATCGCTTTGCGACTCCACCAGCAGCACATCGCCGGTAAATTGCGAGCAGGCATGCAACGCACGATTGCTGTCGGCGGGCACCAGTCGGCTGCGGTAATCCAGCAGATCCTGTTTATCGAGGTCGCGCTTGGGGGCGTCCCACCGCTCGTCGCGGTACAGCGCCGGGACTCGCAACGCCAGCCAGCGTACCGGCCGCAACGTGCTGAGGATGGCCGCCAGGTAGCCGCCATAACTGGTCCCCACCACCGCCACCGCCGAGGTATCGATGGCCGGGTGTGCGAGCAAGCGGTCATAGGCCGCCAGCAAATCCCTGAGGTTGTCTTCACGGGTGACACGGGACAGGGGAATACCCGTGCCACCGGTGTGCCCGCGCAGGTCGAAGGTCAGGCACACGCAGCCAAGGCCGGCGATACCCTTGGCCCGCTCCAGGTCCCGTTCCTGGCTACCGCCCCAGCCATGCACGAACAACACGCCGGGCACCCTGGACTTGGGGGTGAGGAAGGTCGCGCTCATGCATTCGCCGTCGACCTCGATGTCAATGGTTTCGCTTTTGGCCGTCATAGGGTTTGACCGTTACGTACTTGAGCAGGCATTCACTGTTTGCTGCCGGGCCGCGATAGACCTCGATGGCGCCTGCGGGCAAGGGGCGGTCACTGTAGGTTTCCACCGCCGACACGCAGACCGCGCCCACCGCCGGGTGGTTGACGAAGCTCTGCAAGGCCGCCACCTCCGCGCTGCTGGCACCGCCCACGCGCCAGGACTGCTCGAGGACACCGCTACGCTTCTGGCCATTGGCATCCAGCCCCTGGGCAATATCGTAGTTGCGGCGCGAGGCATAGAACCCGGGGTAGGACTCGTCCGCCGCGCTGTCGAACACCTGGGCCTGCTCGATTGCCAGGCGTATGTCATCGGCCAGCGGCAATTTGAGCAGGTCGTCGTAGTAGCCCTGCACCACCAGCAAGTCCGAACCGCCATAGACCTTCTCGCCCTGCCCGTCCTCGGTCAGGTGCTGCTGGCCGCAATAGCTCAGGACCCTGTCGCCGATGAAGCTCTGGCCGACGCTGTGGGTCACGACGTTTTTCAGCTCCTGTTCCAGCACCACGCCGGCGGCGAACAACGCGTCGGTATCGGGACGGGTGAGGATCCTTCTGAAAAAGTCGAGACTGCGGATCACCTCCTGGCCACGTCCGGCGCAGGCATGAATCGGCTTCAGGCGGATCGGACCGTGCTCGAGCAACTGCTCGGCCGCCAGCCGCGCATCCGCCAGCGAAAACACGCTGATGCCCTCGAGCACCACCTTGCGCACCCGCTCGGGGAACAGTGCGACCCAGCCTTCAGGCGCCAGCGCATCCCGGTTCAATAAACCGTGAACAATGGCCTTGGTGCAGATGAAAGCATGGTCAACGTAGCCACCCCACAGATCTTCCGGTCCCTTGACCCCCAGTTGCCGGGCCTCGGCAGCGCCCACCAGGGTCTGGCTGGGCAGCAGGTAGAGGTCGTGTCCGCCATGCAGGTCCGGGTCAAAGCTGCCACCGTACGGCCAGCCGAGAATCTGCGCCAGCCATTGGGCCAGCGCACGGTTGGTCTCGACTTCGTGAAGCGGCGCCTCGGCTCGGGTCGAGTGGGCAACCACCAGCTTTTTGCGATTTGTCGGGGTCATGCGTCCCCCTGCCATCTGCATTCGATGAATGTCGCTGAAGCGGTGCTGGGACCAGGCCAACCCCGCCGACAGCCCGACACGGGCAACCTCCACCCGCTGTTACAACAGTAGTGGCTGCGGCTGCGTTTTATTCTGCACGACGACGACCGGCACTCCGGCAGGTCGCACGATCAGCTCGCCCCCGCTATCGCGACACTACTGGCGAAGGGCTCACACCGAACCGTGCGCGGTAATCGCTGGGCGCCAACCCGGTGATTTTCTTGAACGTGGCGCGAAACGCCCCCGGATCCGCATAGCCCACGCTCCAGGCAATGTGATCAATGGTGCCGTTGCTGAACTCGAGCATCTCCCGGGCCTTGCCGACTCTCAGGTGCTGGCAGTACTCGGTGGGTTTCAAACCCGTCGCCGCACGAAAGCGCCGCAGGAACGTCCGCTCCTCAAGCCCGGCCTGTTGCGCCATCACGCTCACTGAAACCTCCACCGCGCCATTGCCTTGCAACCAGTGCTGAACCTTGAGAATCGCCGCGTCGCCATGGCTCAGAATCGGCGCAAAGTTGCTGCCGCACTGACTGGCGCTGTCGCTGTGCTCGACCACCAGGAAACGCGCGGTGCCGGTGGCGATGCTCGGCCCCAGCAAGCGGTCGACCAGCCGCAACCCCAGCTCGGACCACGCCATCAGACCGGCGGTAGTGATCAGGTCGCCATCGTCGACAATGGGCTTATGGGCATGGAGCTTGATCTTCGGGTAACGCGCGGCGAACGGTTTGGCCGAGGTCCAGTGGGTGGTGGCGCTGCGACCGTCAAGCAGACCGCTTTCGGCCAGCAGGATCGAGCCTACGCACACGCCGCCCAAGGTCGCGCCAGCAGCATGTTGCCGACGTATCCATTCGATCAGCGCGGGCGATGCCTGGCCTTCGGAAAAGCCGCCAATCGATGGCGGGATCAACAGCGCCACCAGCGCCCCTTCGGGACCGGGATGACTGTCGTAGGTGCGTCTGGGGGCCTGGTCGGCGTCCACCTGCCAATGGCTGATCCGCAACAGCGGCAACTGCGCGCTCCGATGCTCGGTGGCAATGCGGTTGGCAACGCCGAACAGATCGGTCAAGCCGTGTACCGCGGCCAGCTGTGCCCCGGGATAGATCAGCACGCCCAATTCGGCGACTGCGCGAGCCATGCCCATTGTCAGTTTTCCCCCTGCTATTGTCGGTGCGGCCAATCCTCGAAACGCCTGCCAAACCCGATACTTCGTGCCACACCCACGCGTTCGAGGAAACACCCATGGCCAAGCAAGCACTCATCCTAGTCGATATCCAGAATGACTACTTCCCCCAAGGCAAATGGCCGCTGGTCGGTGCAGACGCGGCCGCCGACAATGCGGCGAAACTGGTCCAGGCCTTTCGCGAGGCCGGTGATCAGGTGGTGCACATCCGCCACGAATTCACCGCCGACGCGGCACCGTTTTTCACCCCGGGCTCCGAAGGCGCGAAGCTGCACCCCAAAGTCCTCGACCGCCATGACGAACCGGTGGTGCTCAAGCACTTCGTCAACTCGTTCCGCGAAACCGAACTACAGTCAATCCTCGACCAGCAAGGCATCGAGCGCCTGGTGATCGTCGGCAGCATGAGTCACATGTGCGTCGATGGCATCACTCGAGCCGCGGCCGATCTTGGCTACACCGTGACGGTCATCCACGACGCCTGTGCGACCCGCGACCTGGAGTTCAACGGCCTGGTTGTGCCGGCCGCCCAGGTCCATGCCGCGTTCATGTCGGCCCTGGGCTTTGCCTACGCCGATGTGGTGTCCACCGAAACGTTTCTGGCTGCCAACCACTGAGCCTCACCCACCTGAGCATTCATTGGAGACGAAAGACATGGCGACTCTCACCACTCGCGAAGGCAACACCCTGTATTACAAGGACTGGGGCCACGGGCAACCGGTGGTGTTCAGCCACGGTTGGCCGCTGAGCGCCGACAGCTGGGAATCGCAGATGCTGCACTTTGCCAACAACGGCTTTCGCACCATCGCCCATGATCGCCGCGGTCACGGGCGCTCGAGCCAGCCGTGGGATGGCAACGACATGGATCACTACGCCGACGACCTCGCAGAGTTGATCGAACACCTGGACCTGAACAACGTGATCCTCTTCGGCTTCTCCACCGGCGGCGGTGAAGTCGCGCGTTACATTGGCCGCCACGGCACCCGGCGCCTGGCCAAGGCCGGGCTGATTTCCGCTGTACCGCCCTTGATGCTCAAGACCGAAACCAACCCCAAGGGCCTGCCGATCGAAGTCTTCGATGGCATCCGCGCCGGCTCCATCGCTGACCGCTCGCAGCTGTACAAGGACATTGCCGGCGGCCCGTTCTTCGGCTTCAACCGCCCAGGCGCGACATCATCCCAAGGGCTGATCGATTCGTTCTGGATGCAAGGCATGATGGGCGGTCACAAAAACACCCTCGACAGTATCAAGGCGTTTTCGGAAACCGACTTTCGCGAGGATTTGAAGAAGTTTGATCTACCGACCCTGATCATCCATGGCGACGATGACCAGATCGTGCCGATCCAGGCGGCGGGGCTGGAGAGCAAGCGATTGATCGAGCATGCCGAACTGATCGTCTATCCGGGGGCGCCCCATGGACTGACGGATACTCATAAAGAGCAGGTGAATGCCGATATGTTGCGCTTCGCGCAGGGGTAGGCGACCAGCTTTCAGCGACAAGTAAACGCAAACAAGCCATGTTTGGGGTACCGAAGCGTGGCTTGTTTAAAGTGGCATTTGATTAAACGAGCGATGGATCCACAGATACATGAAACCTGTCATCACTCAAGTGGCGAACTTGAATCTCACTACTGACGTCGCGGCCATCCGCCCCTATAACAAGATAGTGGGCTTGCAAGTAAGACTCGCGACTCATGAGTCCCTTTGAAAGCAGATTGCGAGCCCATGCAACACATACGCAACCGACTGTTGTTATGGGGCCCGGGTACAGCTGGATGTACTGAAAAAAGGTCGGACCTGACAGTCTGTCGTAGGTGATGGTAGATGGACCAAAAATCAGCGTGGCAACACCTACAGCACCTATGACAAGGCCGATTCCCATCAGCAGCCGACCATTGTAGACAGCGTCTCCATCTGCTCCCTCGAGGTAAGCGGCATACTTATTGGAAAAGCCGACGACATGACAGTCCTCGGCAGACGACTTCAACTCTATTCGGTCCTTTGTCTTTTCTTCAGTGCCTGCTTGCATGATCCACTTCCATTGAAAAAGTGAATACTAAGCAATGGCAACAGCAAAAAAATGCCGAACAAACAGATTCAGAAATCTCCCACACAAAAAAGAAACTATTCTGCGCAATCCATTAAAACTGAAAGTCTGTCTTACTTCGAAGCCATAAAAAGCCCCTGGATAGGGGCTTTCCGGTAGAAACCTTACAGATTGCTCTCAGGTATTCTCTAGAATGGAATATCGTCATCAAAGCTGTCGAAATCCGCAGCCGGCTGCGGTGCGGCCTGTTGCTGTGGCGCTGGGCGCGACTCACGCTGCGGCTGTTGTTGCGGTGCAGGACGCGGAGCCTGCTGGCGCGGAGCGGATTGCTGGTAGTTGTTACCGCCGCCCTGGCCTTGTTGGTCGCCCTGTGGACGGCCGCCCAGCAGCTGCATGGTGCCTTGCATGTCGACCACGATTTCGGTGGTGTAACGCTTGATACCGTCTTTTTCCCACTCGCGGGTCTGCAGCTTGCCTTCGATGTAGACCTGCGAACCTTTACGCAGGTATTCGCCGGCGATCTCTGCAACCTTGCCGAACATCGACACACGGTGCCATTCGGTCTTTTCGACTTTCTGACCGGTTTGCTTGTCGGTCCACTGTTCGCTGGTCGCCAGACTCAGGTTGGTCACGGCGTTACCGTTAGGCAAGTAGCGAACTTCGGGATCCTGGCCGCAAGTACCGACCAATATGACTTTGTTAACCCCACGGGCCATAACGTTCTCCTAGGCTTCGCACGCTGTCGGCGCCGGGTTGTTGACCAGGCGCTCGAGGGTGGTGCGATCCAATAGTTCGGTGTCCAATTTGATGTAGATCGCCGCTTCATCGGCGACAACAACGGCATCTGTTACCCCTACAACGGCCAAAAGGCGCTCGACCAGACCGGCTTCGCGGACCGCTTCAGGCGATAACGGCAAGCGCAGGCTCGTCACATAGGGAGGTTCACGCATGGTAACAGCAAAGGCCAGCCAGAGGGCAGCCAGACCTGCGCATCCGAGGAACACAACCGACAGACCGCCATGCTGGAACATCCAGCCACCCATGATCCCGCCGAGTGCCGAACCGAGGAACTGGCTGGTGGAGTAAACCCCCATCGCCGTGCCCTTGCCGCCTGCCGGTGAAACCTTGCTGATCAGCGACGGCAACGAAGCCTCCAGCAGATTGAACGCGGTAAAGAACACCACCGTCCCGATCACCAGAGCCCGCAAGCTGTCGCCGAACTGCCAGAAGAATAGCTCAGTGAGCATCAGCGTCGCGACGGCACCGAGCAAAACTCGTTTCATTTTGCGTTTCTTCTCGCCGTAGATAATGAACGGGATCATGGCGAAGAAGGAAATCAGCAGCGCGGTCAGGTACACCCACCAGTGCTGCTCCTTGGGCAGCCCGGCCTTCTCGACCAGCGCCAGCGGCAAGGCGACGAAGCTCGACATCAACATCGCGTGCAATACAAAAATGCCCAGGTCCAGGCGCAGCAGGTCCGGATGCTTGAGCGTCGGCATCAGGGCCTGGCGGGCCACGCCGGATTCGCGGTGCTGCAACGGGCCGGTGGAGCGCGGCACCATGAACATCACGATCAGGATGCCGATCAGCGCCATGCCGCCCGTCGCCAGGAACAGGCCGGACAGCCCGAATGCGCGGGTCAGCAACGGGCCGACCACCATGGCCACGGCAAACGACAGGCCGATGGTCATGCCGATCATGGCCATGGCCTTGGTGCGGTGTTGTTCGCGAGTCAGGTCGGACAGCAAGGCCATGACCGCGGCGGAGATCGCCCCGGCACCTTGCAGGATGCGTCCGGCGATCACGCCCCAGATCGAATCGGCATTGGCAGCCAGCACACTGCCCAGGGCGAAGACGATCAGCCCCAGGTAAATCACCGGGCGCCGACCGATACGGTCGGAAATCACCCCGAACGGAATCTGGAACAGTGCCTGTGTCAGGCCATAGGCACCAATCGCCAGGCCGATCAGGGCCGGGGTCGCGCCTGCCAGGTCCATGCCATAGGTCGCCAGTACCGGCAACACCATGAACATGCCAAGCATACGGAACGCGAACACCAGGGCCAGACCGCTTGCTGCGCGGGTCTCGCTACCACTCATGCGTTCGCTGTGGGGATCGTGCATGGAATTACCTCATGTGAACCGGCGGCGATTCTACCAGTCCCATCGGTTGACGGGGTATAGGGTGACGCTTTGACGCGCACGGATGACAGACTCTTCATGTAAGGCTGCGCCGCGCTCATTTGACAGTGTGCATCCATCCAGTATTTGGCCGTATACTCTTGGGTTTTCGACGCCCGCCAAGCGAGGCCATCTTGGACAAGATCCTGATTCGTGGGGCTCGAACCCACAACCTGAAGAACATCGACCTGACCCTGCCACGGGACAAGCTGATCGTCATCACCGGCTTGTCCGGGTCCGGCAAGTCTTCCCTGGCATTCGACACGCTGTACGCCGAGGGTCAGCGACGCTATGTCGAGTCACTGTCGGCCTACGCCCGACAGTTCCTGTCGATGATGGAAAAGCCTGACGTCGACACCATCGAAGGCCTGTCGCCCGCGATTTCCATCGAACAGAAATCGACCTCGCACAACCCGCGCTCCACCGTCGGCACCATCACCGAAATCTACGACTATCTGCGCCTGCTTTACGCCCGCGCCGGTATTCCGCGCTGCCCGGATCACGACATTCCACTGGAAGCCCAGACCGTCAGCCAGATGGTCGACCTGGTCCTGGCCCAACCCGAAGGCAGCAAGCTGATGCTGCTGGCCCCGGTGATCCGCGAGCGCAAAGGCGAACACCTGTCGGTCTTCGAAGAACTGCGCGCCCAGGGTTTTGTCCGGGCCCGGGTCAACGGCAGGCTCTGCGAGCTGGACGAACTGCCGAAGCTGGATAAACAGAAAAAGCACACGATCGACGTCGTGGTCGACCGCTTCAAGGTTCGCGACGACCTGCAACAGCGCTTGGCCGAATCGTTCGAAACGGCGTTGAAACTGGCCGATGGTATTGCCCTGGTCGCTCCGATGGACGACGAGCCAGGCGAGGAGATGATCTTCTCCGCCCGCTTCGCCTGCCCGATCTGCGGCCACGCCATCAGTGAGCTGGAGCCCAAGCTGTTCTCCTTCAACAACCCGGCCGGCGCCTGCCCGACCTGTGACGGCCTGGGGGTCAAGCAGTTCTTCGACATCAAGCGCCTGGTCAACAGCGAACTGACCCTGGCCGAAGGCGCGATACGCGGCTGGGACAGGCGAAACGTCTATTACTTCCAGATGCTCGGCTCCCTGGCCTCGCATTACGGCTTCAGCCTGGAAGTGCCGTTCGGCCAGCTGCCGGCGGACCAGCAAAAAGTCATCCTGCATGGCAGCGGTACGCAGAACGTCGATTTCAAGTACCTGAACGACCGTGGCGACATCGTCAAACGCTCACACCCGTTCGAAGGCATCGTGCCGAACCTGGACCGTCGCTACCGCGAAACCGAATCCGCCTCGGTACGCGAGGAGCTGGCCAAGTTCCTCAGCACCCAGCCGTGCCCGGACTGCCGTGGCACCCGCTTGCGTCGCGAAGCGCGGCACGTGTGGGTGGGCGAGAAAACGCTGCCGGCCGTGACCAACCTACCGATCGGTGATGCGTGCGACTACTTCGGCACGCTGAGCCTGCCCGGTCGCCGCGGCGAAATCGCCGACAAGATCCTCAAGGAAATCCGCGAGCGCTTGCAGTTCCTGGTCAACGTCGGCCTCGACTACCTGTCGCTGGACCGCAGCGCCGACACCCTGTCAGGCGGTGAAGCACAACGCATTCGCCTGGCCAGCCAGATCGGCGCCGGGCTGGTGGGCGTGCTGTACATCCTCGACGAGCCGTCGATTGGCCTGCACCAACGGGACAACGACCGCTTGCTGGGGACCCTCAAGCATCTGCGCGACATCGGCAACACCGTGATCGTGGTCGAGCACGACGAAGACGCCATTCGCCTGGCCGACTATGTGGTGGACATCGGCCCGGGCGCGGGTGTGCATGGCGGGCATATCGTCGCCGAAGGCACACCCGCCGAAGTCATGGCCCACCCGGACTCGCTGACGGGCAAGTACCTGTCCGGCCGGGTGAAGATCGAAGTGCCGGCCAAGCGCACGCCGCGCAACAAGAAGCTCTCGCTGTCGCTCAAGGGCGCCCGAGGCAACAACCTGCGCAATGTCGACCTGGATATCCCGATTGGCCTGCTGACCTGCGTGACCGGCGTATCCGGCTCCGGCAAGTCGACGCTGATCAACAACACCCTGTTCCCCCTCAGCGCCACGGCACTGAATGGCGCGACCACCCTGGAAGCCGCCGCTCACGACGGCATCAAGGGCCTGGAACACCTGGACAAGGTGGTCGACATCGACCAAAGCCCGATCGGTCGTACGCCACGCTCCAACCCCGCCACCTACACCGGGCTGTTCACGCCGATTCGCGAACTGTTTGCCGGCGTACCGGAATCCCGTTCCCGGGGCTATGGCCCGGGGCGCTTCTCGTTCAACGTGAAGGGGGGACGCTGCGAAGCGTGCCAGGGCGATGGCCTGATCAAGGTCGAGATGCACTTCCTGCCGGACATCTATGTCCCGTGCGACGTCTGCAAGAGCAAGCGCTATAACCGTGAAACCCTGGAGATCAAGTACAAGGGCAAGAGCATCCACGAAACCCTGGAGATGACCATTGAAGAGGCGCGGGTGTTCTTCGATGCGGTTCCAGCCCTGGCGCGCAAGCTCCAGACGTTGATGGATGTGGGCCTGTCGTACATCAAGCTGGGGCAATCGGCGACAACGCTGTCGGGAGGTGAGGCACAACGGGTGAAGCTGTCCCGCGAGCTGTCCAAACGCGACACCGGCAAGACCCTGTACATCCTCGATGAGCCGACCACCGGCCTGCACTTCGCGGACATCCAGCAACTGCTCGACGTCCTGCATCGCCTGCGCGACCACGGTAATACCGTGGTGGTGATCGAACACAATCTGGATGTGATCAAGACCGCCGACTGGCTGGTGGACCTGGGTCCGGAAGGCGGTTCCAAGGGCGGCCAGATCATTGCCGTGGGCACGCCTGAAGAAGTGGCCGAGATGAAGCAGTCCCATACCGGGTACTACCTCAAGCCCCTGCTGGAACGCGATCGGGCTTAACACTGCCCCATGAGAAAGCCCCTGGCACTTATTCAGTGCCAGGGGCTTTTTTGTGCGTTCTGCAGGCGCGTTAGAACTGCGATTGCAGGTAGTTCTCCAGACCGATCAGCTTGATCAGTCCCAGCTGTTTTTCCAGCCAGTAGGTGTGATCTTCTTCGGTATCGGCCAACTGAATGCGCAGCATGTCGCGACTGATGTAATCCTTGTGCCGCTCGCAGAGTTCGATGCCCTTGCAGAGCGCAGCACGCACCTTGTACTCCAGGCGCAGGTCGGCGGCGAACATGTCAGGTACTGTAGTCCCGATGTCCAGGTCGTCCGGACGCATGCGTGGCGTGCCTTCGAGCATCAGGATCCGGCGCATCAGTGCATCGGCGTGCTGAGTCTCTTCTTCCATTTCGTGATTGATGCGCTCGTAGAGCTCGGTAAAGCCCCAGTCCTCATACATCCGCGAATGGATGAAATACTGATCACGCGCTGCCAGTTCGCCCGTGAGCAATGTGTTGAGGTAATCGATTACGTCCGGGTGACCTTGCATTGCCCTACATCTCCCTGCTTGAAAGCCTGTAGTTTGAACCAAGGCGACCGTTTGGTCACTCGAATCGCGCGATAAAAGCGAAGATATTCTGAGAAAATCAGTTTAAATAACGCAAAAACCGCCCAAATGAGGGCGGTTCTGCTTATCGTTTAGACTTAGTTAAGCTGTACGCCCAACGCCTTCGCGATGCCTTCGCCATAGGCCTGGTCAGCCTTGAAGAAATGCTGCAGCTGGCGATCGACCACGTCACCGGAAACACCCGCCATGGCACCGGCAATGTTGCTGATCAGCAGGACTTTCTGCTCATCGCTCATCAACCGGAACAACGCACCGGCATGGCTGTAGTAGTCGGTGTCTTCACGGTGATCGTAGCGATCAGCCGCGCCACTCAATGCCAATGCCGGCTCGGCAAAACGAGGGGCCTGCTTGGGCGCTTCCACGTAGCTGTTGGGCTCATAGTTAGGTGTCGCACCACCGTTACTGCCAAACGCCATCGAGCCGTCGCGCTGGTAGCTGTTGACCGGGCTGCGAGGCGCATTCACCGGCAACTGCTGGTGATTGGTACCGACGCGGTAGCGGTGGGCATCCGCGTAGGCAAAAACCCGACCTTGCAGCATGCGGTCCGGCGACAGCCCCACCCCTGGCACCATGTTGCTTGGACCAAAGGCTGCCTGCTCGACTTCAGCGAAGTAGTTCTGCGGATTACGGTTGAGCTCCAGTTCACCCACTTCAATCAGCGGGAACTCCTTCTGCGACCAGGTCTTGGTCACGTCGAACGGATTTTCGTAATGCGCCGCGGCTTGGGCCTCGGTCATGATCTGGATGCATACCCGCCATTTCGGGAAGTCACCGCGCTCGATCGCACCAAACAGATCACGCTGAGCGTAATCCGGATCCGTACCGGCCAGACGTGCCGCCTCGGCCGGCGCCAGGTTCTTGATGCCCTGCTTGGTCTTGTAGTGCCACTTGACCCAGTGACGCTCGCCCTGGGCGCTGATCAGGCTGTAGGTGTGGCTGCCGAAGCCGTGCATGTGACGGTAGCCGTCAGGGATACCCCGATCAGAGAACAGGATGGTGACCTGGTGCAGCGCCTCAGGCGAGTGCGACCAGAAGTCCCACATCATCTGTGCACTTTTCAGGTTGCTCTGCGGCAGGCGTTTCTGGGTGTGGATGAAATCCGGGAACTTCAACGGGTCGCGAATGAAGAACACTGGCGTGTTATTGCCCACGATGTCCCAGTTGCCTTCCTCGGTATAGAACTTGAGCGCAAAACCACGTGGATCGCGTTCGGTGTCTGCCGAGCCGCGCTCGCCACCGACAGTCGAGAACCGCAGGAACGTAGGGGTTTGTTTACCCACTGATTCGAACAGCTTGGCGCTGGTGTACTGGGTAATGTCGCGCGTTACGGTGAACGTACCGTAAGCACCCGAGCCCTTGGCGTGTACACGGCGCTCCGGGATGTTTTCACGGTTGAAGTGGGCAAGCTTCTCGATCAGGTGGAAATCGTCGAGCAGCAGCGGGCCACGAGGGCCAGCGGAACGGGAATTCTGGTTATCGGCGACGGGGGCGCCGCTAGCGGTAGTCAGCGTTTTGTTCTGGCTCATGCTCAATCTTCCTCTTCAGTCCTGGAAACTGCCGGCTAATCGGCTGAAAAGGAGTATTGACCATGAACATGACACCATCAAATTCATTAATTGATCAGCATCAATAGAAATTAACTAATGGTCATACCTTATGGATAGCAGGGGATTGCACCCTCGGCATCCGACGCTTTTTCGAGCGCGCACAAAAAACCGGGCACTAGGCCCGGTTTTTCGTATCTGACGTCTTACTCAGCGGATACAGCTTCACCACCAACTGGACGATCGATCAGCTCAACGTACGCCATAGGCGCGTTGTCACCAGCGCGGAAACCGCACTTGAGGATGCGCAGGTAGCCACCCTCACGGGTAGCGTAACGCTTGCCCAGGTCGTTGAAGAGCTTACCAACGATAGCTTTCGAACGAGTACGGTCGAAAGCCAGACGGCGGTTAGCCAGGCTGTCTGTCTTGGCCAAAGTGATCAGCGGCTCAGCAACGCGACGCAGTTCTTTGGCTTTCGGCAGTGTAGTTTTGATCAGCTCGTGCTCGAACAGCGACACCGCCATGTTTTGGAACATGGCCTTGCGGTGCGAGCTGGTACGGCTCAGGTGACGACCACTTTTACGATGACGCATGGTTCATTCCTTACCAAACTCACGTTCGGTGATTACGACGATCAGGCAGTCGCCTTGTCGTCCTTCTTAAGACTTGCAGGCGGCCAGTTGTCGAGGCGCATGCCGAGGGACAGACCGCGGGAGGCCAGAACGTCCTTGATTTCAGTCAAGGATTTCTTGCCCAGGTTCGGAGTCTTCAACAGTTCTACTTCGGTACGCTGAATCAGGTCGCCGATGTAGTAAATGTTTTCCGCCTTAAGGCAGTTAGCCGAACGTACAGTCAGTTCCAGATCGTCAACCGGGCGAAGCAGGATCGGATCGATCTCGTCTTCTTGCTCGATTACCACTGGCTCACTGTCACCCTTGAGGTCGACGAACGCAGCCAACTGCTGTTGCAGGATGGTTGCAGCGCGGCGGATAGCCTCTTCAGGATCCAGAGTACCGTTGGTTTCCAGATCAATAACCAGCTTGTCCAGGTTAGTACGCTGCTCGACACGGGCGTTTTCCACCACGTATGCGATACGGCGAACCGGGCTGAACGAAGAGTCAAGCTGCAAGCGACCAATGCTGCGGCTTTCGTCTTCATCGCTCTGACGCGAGTCGGCCGGTTCATAACCACGACCACGAGCTACTACGAGCTTCATGTTCAGGGCGCCGTTAGACGCCAGGTTAGCGATTACGTGATCGGGATTAACGATCTCGACATCATGATCCAGCTGAATATCGGCAGCGGTAACCACCCCCGAACCCTTCTTCGACAAGGTCAGCGTAACTTCGTCACGGCCGTGCAGCTTGATAGCCAGACCTTTAAGGTTCAACAGGATTTCAATGACGTCTTCCTGTACACCTTCGATGGCGCTGTACTCGTGGAGCACACCGTCAATCTCGGCCTCGACTACTGCACAGCCGGGCATTGAGGACAACAGGATGCGGCGCAGCGCGTTGCCCAGGGTGTGGCCAAAACCACGCTCGAGAGGCTCGAGAGTGATCTTGGCGCGGGTTGGACTGACAACCTGCACATCAATATGGCGGGGTGTCAGGAACTCATTTACCGAAATCTGCATGGATGCACCTATTTTCTAGCCCTTACTTGGAGTAGAGCTCGACAATCAGGCTTTCGTTGATGTCGGCGGACAGATCACTGCGAGCTGGAACGTTCTTGAAAACGCCCGACTTCTTCTCAGTGTCTACTTCTACCCATTCTACGCGGCCACGTTGGGCACACAGATCGAGAGCTTGGACAATGCGAAGTTGGTTCTTTGCTTTCTCGCGAATCGCGACCACGTCACCAGCACGAACCTGGTACGACGGCACGTTTACGGTCTGGCCGTTAACGCTGACGGATTTGTGCGATACCAGCTGACGGGATTCGGCACGAGTCGAACCAAAGCCCATACGGTATACAACGTTGTCCAGACGGCATTCGAGCAGTTGCAGCAGGTTTTCACCGGTTGCACCTTTCTTGCCAGCAGCTTCTTTGTAGTAGCCGCTGAACTGACGCTCGAGAACGCCGTAGATACGACGGACCTTCTGCTTTTCACGCAGTTGGGTGCCGTAGTCGGACTGGCGACCGCGGCGTTGGCCGTGGATACCAGGTGCTGCTTCAATGTTGCACTTCGATTCGATCGCGCGCACGCCGCTCTTCAGGAAGAGATCGGTGCCTTCGCGACGAGCGAGTTTGCATTTTGGACCAATGTAACGAGCCATTCTTTACAATCTCCTGGATTACACGCGGCGCTTCTTCGGCGGACGGCACCCGTTGTGCGGGATTGGCGTCACGTCGGTGATGCTGGCGATCTTATAGCCACAGCCGTTCAAAGCACGGACAGCGGACTCACGACCTGGACCTGGACCCTTGACGTTAACGTCGAGGTTTTTCAGGCCATATTCCAGCGCAGCTTGACCAGCACGTTCAGCAGCTACTTGAGCAGCGAACGGGGTGGACTTGCGGGAACCGCGGAAACCCGAACCACCGGAGGTAGCCCAAGAAAGCGCGTTACCTTGACGGTCGGTGATGGTCACGATGGTGTTGTTAAAAGATGCATGGATGTGGGCGATGCCATCAACCACTGTCTTTTTAACTTTTTTACGAGGACGAGCAGCAGGTTTTGCCATGATAATTTTCCTGTCGATTCGCTGGGGCGATTACTTGCGGATCGGCTTACGCGGACCTTTACGGGTACGCGCGTTGGTCTTGGTACGCTGACCGCGTACTGGCAGACCACGACGATGACGCAGACCGCGATAGCAACCGAGGTCCATCAAGCGCTTGATTTTCATGTTGATTTCGCGACGCAGATCACCTTCAGTGGTGAACTTCGCCACTTCGCCACGCAGCTGTTCAATTTGCTCGTCGCTCAGATCCTTGATCTTTGCTGCTGGGTTTACCCCAGTCACTGCACAGATCTTCTGCGCAGTAGTGCGACCAACACCATAGATGTAGGTCAGCGAGATAACAGTATGCTTGTTATCTGGAATGTTGACGCCTGCAATACGGGCCATTCAGTGGGACTCCAATTGACAGCTACCTACGCCCCGGAAGCCAAGAAATAGGGCGCGAGATAATATCGCTGTAATAACAAATAATCAACCCGGCAGCGCACTAGCTGCCGGGCTTGAAGCACAATCACACTCAGCCTTGGCGCTGTTTGTGACGCGGTTCCGCGCTGCAAATTACTCGAACAACACCTTCGCGGCGAATAATCTTGCAGTTACGGCACAGCTTTTTCACCGATGCACGAACTTTCATCACCAACTCCTCGAACCTTATGGGTCAGCGCAGCATGCCGCTGCCGTAACCCTTCAGGTTGGCTTTCTTCATCAGGGATTCGTACTGGTGCGAAACGAGGTGCGATTGTACTTGGGACATGAAGTCCATCACAACCACGACGACGATCAGCAACGAGGTCCCGCCAAGGTAGAACGGAACGTTTGCCGCAACCACCAGGAACTGGGGCAGCAAGCACACGGCCGTCATATAGAGAGCACCGAACATGGTCAAGCGGGTCAGAACGCCATCAATATAGCGCGCAGACTGCTCACCTGGACGGATGCCCGGAATAAAGGCACCGGACTTCTTCAGGTTTTCCGCTACGTCTTTCGGATTGAACATCAACGCCGTATAGAAGAAGCAGAAGAAAATAATCCCTGCACTAAACAGCAGAATATTCAACGGCTGACCAGGAGCGATCGACTGCGAGATGTCCTGCAACCAGCCCATACCTTCAGACTGACCGAACCAGGCACCCAACGAAGCCGGAAACAGCAAAATGCTGCTTGCGAAAATAGCCGGGATAACACCGGCCATGTTCACCTTCAACGGCAGGTGGCTAGTCTGCGCAGCGAAGACCTTGCGGCCCTGCTGACGCTTGGCGTAGTGAACAGCAATACGACGCTGACCACGCTCAATGAACACCACGAAACCGATAATCGCTACTGCCAGCAAACCGATGGCAACCAGGGCGAAGATGTTGATATCACCCTGACGCGCAGACTCGAAAGACTGCCCGATTGCTCTCGGAAGACCGGCCACGATACCCGCGAAAATCAACATCGAGATACCGTTGCCAACACCACGCTCAGTAATCTGCTCACCCAGCCACATCATGAACATTGCGCCCGCCACAAACGTGGTTACCGCAACGAAATGGAAGCCAAAGTCACCAGTGAACGCAACGCCCTGCCCTGCCAGGCCTACGGACATGCCGATAGCCTGAACAAGAGCGAGGACGACAGTGCCGTAGCGGGTGTACTGGCTGATCTTGCGACGGCCAGCTTCACCTTCCTTCTTCAACTGCTCCAGCTGCGGGCTGACGGCGGTCATCAGTTGCATGATGATCGATGCCGAGATGTACGGCATGATCCCCAGTGCAAAGATGCTCATCCGTTCCAGCGCGCCGCCGGAAAACATGTTGAACAAGCTAAGAATGGTCCCCTCATTCTGTCGAAACAGGTCCGCGAGTCGGTCCGGGTTGATACCTGGAACCGGGATGTGTGCGCCTATTCGGTAGACGATAATCGCCAGGAACAGAAAACGCAGACGAGCCCAGAGTTCAGACATACCGCCTTTGCCGAGCGCAGAGAGAGCACCTTGCTTAGCCATTTATTCCTCGAACTTGCCGCCAGCTGCTTCGATAGCCGCACGCGCACCTTTGGTGGCGCCGATTCCCTTGCCGATAGTGACAGCGCGAGTCACTTCACCGGACAGCATGATTTTCACACGCTGTACGTTGACGTTGATCACGTTGGCATCTTTCAGGGACTGCACAGTGACGATGTCGCCTTCCACTTTAGCCAGCTCGGACAGACGCACTTCTGCGCGATCCATGGCCTTCAGGGAAACGAAACCGAACTTCGGCAGGCGACGATGCAGCGGCTGTTGGCCGCCTTCAAAGCCTGGAGCAATGGTGCCACCGGAGCGGGAGGACTGACCTTTGTGGCCACGGCCACCGGTCTTGCCCAAACCACTACCGATACCACGGCCCGGACGATGCTTTTCGCGACGGGAACCCGGCGCTGGACTCAGATCATTGAGTTTCATCGATTAACCCTCGACACGCAGCATGTAGTAAGCCTTGTTGATCATCCCGCGATTCTCGGGAGTATCAAGTACTTCTACAGTGTGACCGATGCGACGCAGACCCAGACCCTTAACGCACAGTTTGTGGTTAGGGATACGGCCGGTCATGCTTTTGATCAGCGTTACTTTAACGGTAGCCATGATCAGAAGATCTCCTTGACGCTTTTGCCACGCTTGGCGGCAATGGATTCAGGAGACTGCATAGCCTTCAAACCTTTGAAAGTGGCGTGAACCACGTTTACCGGGTTAGTCGAGCCGTAGCACTTGGCCAGAACGTTCTGAACGCCAGCAACTTCGAGGACAGCACGCATAGCGCCGCCAGCGATGATACCGGTACCTTCAGAAGCAGGCTGCATGTACACCTTCGAAGCGCCATGGGCGGACTTCATCGCGTACTGCAACGTGGTGCCGTTCAGATCAACTTGGATCATGTTGCGACGAGCAGCTTCCATTGCCTTCTGGATCGCAGCAGGCACTTCACGTGACTTGCCACGGCCGAAGCCAACGCGCCCTTTACCATCACCCACCACGGTCAACGCGGTGAAAGTGAAGATACGGCCGCCTTTAACGGTTTTGGCTACGCGGTTAACTTGAACCAGCTTCTCGATGTAGCCTTCGTCGCGCTTTTGGTCGTTATTTGACATAACTTAGAACTCCAGCCCAGCTTCACGAGCAGCATCAGCCAGCGCCTTGACGCGGCCGTGGTACTTGAAGCCAGAGCGGTCGAAAGCCACCTGCGAGACGCCAGCGGCTTTAGCACGCGTAGCGACCAGCTGGCCAACCTTAGTGGCCGCGTCGATGTTGCCAGTGGCGCCATCACGCAGTTCTTTATCCAAAGTCGAGGCACTTGCCAGGACTTTGTTGCCGTCGGCCGAAATGACCTGGGCGTAGATGTGCTGCGACGAGCGGAACACGCAGAGACGCACGACTTCGAGTTCGTGCATTTTCAGGCGTGCTTTGCGAGCGCGACGCAGTCGAGTAACTTTTTTGTCGGTCATTTGCTATGCCCTACTTCTTCTTGGCTTCTTTACGACGGACGACTTCGTCCGCGTAGCGCACACCTTTGCCTTTGTACGGCTCTGGTGGACGGAAGTCGCGGATCTCGGCGGCCACTTGACCTACCAGCTGCTTATCGATGCCCTTGATCAGGATATCGGTCTGGCTAGGAGTCTCAGCGGTGATGCCTTCCGGCAGTTCATAATCCACTGGGTGCGAGAAGCCAAGAGCCAGGTTCAGCACTGTGCCTTTTGCTTGCGCTTTGTAACCAACACCGACCAGCTGGAGCTTGCGCTCGAAGCCTTGGCTTACGCCTTGGACCATGTTGTTAACCAACGCACGAGTGGTACCAGCCATTGCGCGAGTTTGTTGATCGCCATTGCGAGCAGCGAAACGCAGCTCACCAGCTTCTTCAACGATCTCAACGGACGAATGGATGTTCAGTTCAAGAGTACCCTTGGCACCCTTCACCGAAAGCTGTTGGCCTGCGAATTTTACTTCGACACCGGCTGGCAGCTTAACGGGGTTCTTAGCGACGCGAGACATGCTTATCCCCCCTTAGAACACAGTGCAAAGAACTTCGCCGCCGACACCGGCAGCGCGCGCAGCACGATCCGTCATCACACCTTTGTTGGTGGAGACGATAGACACACCGAGACCGCCACGAACTTTTGGCAGATCATCGACGGACTTGTACTGACGCAGGCCTGGACGGCTAACGCGCTTCACTTCTTCGATAACCGGACGGCCTTCGAAGTATTTCAGCTCGATAGACAGCAGTGGTTTGATTTCGCTGCTGATCTGATAACCCGCGATGTAACCTTCGTCCTTCAGGACTTTGGCTACAGCCACCTTCAACGTGGAAGATGGCATGCTTACGACGGACTTTTCAGCCATCTGGGCATTACGGATTCGAGTTAGCATGTCCGCTAACGGGTCCTGCATACTCATGGGCTAGACGCTCCTAATACAAAAAAATAAGCCTTGCGGCTACTACCTTCGCCGAGAACCTCCGCACGTAAAAAGTACGGGCTCAGGCGAGCCGGGTATTCTAGACACACCCCACAAATGAATCAAGCCCCAAAAGGGGCTTGATTCAAGTTCAAGGTCACCGGCGGTCAGGATCTTGCGACCCCGGGCACCGAGACTTTGACAGTGCTTACCAGCTGGCTTTAACCAGACCAGGTACGTCACCACGCATTGCAGCTTCACGCAGTTTGTTACGGCCAAGGCCGAACTTGCGGTAAACGCCGTGTGGACGACCGGTCAGGCGGCAGCGGTTACGCATGCGCGAGGCGCTTGCGTCACGTGGCTGCTTCTGCAGAGCTACTGTAGCTTCCCAACGCGCTTCTGGACTTGCGTTCAGATCAACGATGATAGCTTTCAGTGCTGCACGCTTTTTGGCGTACTTGGCAACCGTGAGCTGACGCTTCAGCTCGCGGTTTTTCATGCTCATCTTGGCCATTTTCCTACTCCAATCAGTTGCGGAACGGGAATTTGAAAGCACGCAGCAGCGCGCGACCTTCATCATCGTTCTTGGCAGTGGTGGTCAGGGTAATGTCCAGACCGCGGAGAGCATCGATCTTGTCGTAGTCGATTTCCGGGAAGATGATCTGCTCTTTAACGCCCATGCTGTAGTTACCACGACCATCGAAGGACTTGGCATTCAGGCCGCGGAAGTCGCGAACCCGAGGCAGGGAGATCGACAGCAGACGATCCAGGAATTCATACATACGCTCACGGCGCAGGGTCACTTTGACGCCGATCGGCCAACCTTCACGGACTTTAAAGCCAGCGATGGATTTCCGAGCGTAAGTCACAACGACTTTCTGGCCACAGATCTTTTCCAGGTCAGCAACAGCGTGCTCGATGACTTTTTTGTCGCCGATCGCTTCGCCCAGACCCATGTTCAGGGTGATTTTGGTAACGCGCGGAACTTCCATCACGTTCGAAAGCTTAAGTTCTTCCTTAAGCTTCGGTGCGATTTCCTTCCGGTAAATCTCTTTTAGTCGTGCCATGGTCTCATCTACCTAGCAGTGTTCAAGCATCAACCGCTTTTTGGGTCGACTTGAAGACACGAATTTTCTTGCCGTCTTCTACTTTGAAACCAACGCGGTCAGCCTTGTTGGTTTCGCCGTTGAAAATGGCGACGTTAGAAGCATCCAGTGGAGCTTCCTTTTCGACGATACCGCCCTGCACGCCCGACATCGGGTTAGGCTTGGTATGACGCTTAACCAGGTTCAGACCACCAATAACCAAACGGTTGTTGGCGAGAACCTTAAGCACCTTACCGCGCTTACCTTTGTCTTTGCCGGCGATCACGATGATCTCGTCGTCACGACGAATCTTTTGCATGTCGGATCTCCTTACAGCACTTCTGGGGCGAGCGAGACGATCTTCATGAACTTCTCAGTACGAAGTTCACGGGTCACTGGCCCAAAGATACGGGTGCCGATCGGCTCTTGCTTGTTGTTCAACAGAACAGCAGCGTTGCCATCAAAGCGGATAATGGAGCCATCAGCACGGCGAACGCCGTGGCGAGTGCGGACTACAACAGCAGTCATCACCTGGCCTTTTTTCACTTTACCGCGAGGAATTGCTTCCTTCACGGTAACTTTGATGATGTCACCGATACCAGCGTAACGACGATGGGAGCCACCCAGCACCTTGATGCACATAACGCGGCGTGCGCCGCTGTTATCGGCCACATCGAGCATGGATTGAGTCTGAATCATATAATTTCTCCGACCCCTAGTCCTTAGACTTCCACAGCGCGTTCGAGAACATCAACCAGTGCCCAAGACTTGGTCTTGGCCAGCGGACGAGTTTCACGAATAGTGACTTTGTCGCCGATGTGGCACTGATTGGTTTCGTCGTGCGCGTGCAGCTTAGTCGAACGCTTAACGTATTTACCGTAGATCGGGTGCTTAACGCGACGCTCGATCAGAACGGTGATGGTCTTGTCCATCTTGTCGCTGACAACACGGCCAGTCAGCGTACGGACAGTTTTTTCGGCTTCAGCCATGATTACTTACCTGCCTGCTGGTTAAGCACAGTCTTCACGCGAGCGATGTCACGTTTAACTTGCGAGAGCAGATGAGACTGCCCCAACTGGCCAGTTGCTTTCTGCATACGCAGATTGAACTGGTCGCGCAGCAGGCCGAGCAGTTGCTCGTTCAGCTGCTGTGCGGATTTTTCACGAAGTTCATTCGCTTTCATCACATCACCGTCCGTTTAACAAAGGAGGTGGCGAGTGGCAGCTTTGCAGCAGCCAGGGCGAAAGCCTCACGCGCCAGCTCTTCAGTAACACCCTCGATTTCATACAGGACTTTGCCTGGCTGAATCTGGGCAACCCAATATTCCACGTTACCCTTACCTTTACCCATCCGAACTTCGAGTGGCTTCTTGGTGACAGGCTTGTCCGGGAACACACGGATCCAGATCTTGCCGCCACGTTTTACGTGACGGGTCAGTGCACGACGCGCTGACTCGATCTGACGAGCGGTGAGACGACCACGAGCTACAGACTTCAGCGCATATTCGCCGAAGCTGACTTTGCTACCGCGCTGAGCCAAGCCACGGTTGTGGCCAGTCATCTGCTTGCGGAACTTCGTACGCTTTGGTTGCAACATTTGGCGTACCCCTTACTTAGCAGCTTTTTTACGAGGCGCTGGTGCTTGTGGTTTCAGTTCTTCTTGGCGACCACCAATTACTTCGCCTTTGAAGATCCAAACCTTTACACCGATCACACCATAAGTGGTGTGAGCTTCGTAGTTGGCATAGTCGATGTCGGCACGCAGGGTGTGCAGTGGCACACGACCTTCGCGATACCATTCAGTACGTGCGATTTCAGCACCGCCGAGACGACCGCTCACTTGGATTTTGATGCCTTTGGCACCAATGCGCATGGCGTTCTGAACAGCGCGCTTCATAGCGCGACGGAACATTACGCGACGCTCCAGCTGCTGAGCTACGCTCTGCGCAACCAGCATACCGTCGAGCTCCGGCTTGCGGATCTCTTCGATATTGATGTGCACAGGCACACCCATTTGCTTGGTCAGGTCCTGACGCAGTTTCTCAACATCTTCACCTTTCTTCCCGATAACGATACCTGGACGAGCGGTGTGGATGGTGATACGTGCAGTTTGGGCCGGACGATGGATATCGATACGGCTTACGGACGCGCTTTTTAGTTTGTCTTGGAGATACTCACGCACCTTCAGATCAGCGAACAAATAGTCCGCATAAGTCCGACCGTCTGCGTACCAGACGGAGGTGTGCTCCTTGACGATTCCCAGGCGAATGCCAATGGGATGTACTTTCTGACCCATCTCTTCGACTCCGTTACTTGTCAGCAACCTTGACAGTGATATGGCAAGACCGCTTGACGATGCGATCAGCACGGCCTTTGGCACGTGGCATGATACGCTTCAGCGAACGCCCTTCGTTGACGAAAACGGTGCTGACCTTCAGGTCATCAACGTCTGCGCCTTCGTTATGCTCGGCGTTGGCTACGGCCGACTCCAGCACTTTCTTGATGATCTCGGCGGCTTTCTTACTGCTGAAAGCCAACAGGTTGAGCGCTTCGCCCACCTTCTTCCCGCGGATCTGGTCGGCGACCAAGCGGGCTTTCTGGGCGGAGATTCGAGCGCCCGACAACTTAGCGGCTACTTCCATTTCCTAACCCCTTAACGCTTGGCTTTCTTGTCTGCCACGTGCCCACGATAAGTGCGGGTACCGGCGAACTCGCCCAGTTTGTGGCCGACCATGTCTTCGTTAACGAGAACTGGGACGTGTTGACGACCGTTGTGTACTGCGATGGTCAGACCGACCATTTGTGGCAGGATCATCGAACGACGCGACCAGGTTTTCACCGGTTTGCGATCATTCTTTTCCGCCGCCACTTCGATCTTCTTCAGTAGGTGAAGATCGATAAAAGGACCTTTTTTCAGAGAACGTGGCACTGTCGTATCCCTCTATTTACTTGCGACGACGGACGATCATTTTGTCGGTACGCTTATTACCACGAGTCTTCGCGCCCTTAGTCGGGAAGCCCCATGGCGATACCGGATGACGACCACCAGAGGTACGACCTTCACCACCACCATGTGGGTGGTCAACCGGGTTCATGGCAACACCACGAACGGTTGGGCGAACGCCACGCCAGCGTTTGGCACCAGCTTTACCCAGCGAACGCAGGCTGTGCTCGGAGTTCGAGACTTCGCCCAGGGTCGCACGGCATTCAGCCAGGACTTTACGCATTTCACCGGAACGCAGACGCAGGGTCACGTAAACGCCTTCACGAGCGATCAGCTGAGCCGAAGCACCAGCGGAACGAGCGATCTGTGCGCCTTTACCCGGCTTCAGTTCGATGCCGTGTACGGTGGAACCGACTGGAATGTTGCGCAGTTGCAGAGCGTTGCCTGGCTTGATTGGAGCCAGTGCGCCTGCGATCAGCTGGTCGCCAGCACTCACGCCTTTAGGGGCGATGATGTAGCGGCGCTCGCCGTCTGCGTAGCACAGCAGTGCGATGTGAGCAGTACGGTTGGGATCGTATTCGATACGCTCGACAGTGGCGATGATGCCATCTTTGTCGTTGCGACGGAAATCGACCATACGATAATGCTGCTTATGACCACCACCGATATGACGGGTAGTAATACGGCCATTGTTGTTACGACCACCAGTCTTCGATTTTTTCTCGAGCAGCGGTGCGTGAGGAGCGCCTTTATGCAGCTCCTGGTTGACCACCTTGACCACAAAACGGCGGCCAGGGGAAGTCGGTTTGCATTTAACGATTGCCATGATGCACCCCTTCCTTACTCAGCACTGCTGCTGAAATCGAGATCTTGGCCTGGCTGAAGGGAGATAACTGCCTTCTTCCAGTCATTACGCTTGCCCAGACCGCGAGCAGTGCGCTTGCTCTTACCCAGAACATTCAGGGTAGTAACACGCTCTACTTTCACGCTGAACAGGCTTTCGACGGCCTTCTTGATTTCCAGCTTGGTTGCATCAGTTGCAACCTTGAAAACGAACTGGCCTTTCTTGTCAGCCAGAACCGTAGCCTTCTCGGAAACGTGCGGGCCGAGCAGAACTTTAAATACGCGTTCCTGGTTCATCCCAGCAGCTCCTCGAATTTCTTCACGGCCGACACGGTGATCAACACCTTGTCGTATGCGATCAGACTAACTGGATCGGAACCTTGCACGTCACGTACATCAACGTGTGGCAGGTTGCGAGCAGCCAGGTACAGGTTCTGATCAACCACTTCAGACACGATCAAGACGTCAGTCAGGCCCATGCCGGTCAGTTTGTTCAGCAGGTCTTTGGTCTTCGGTGCATCAACAGCGAAGTCCTGAACCACGACCAGACGATCAGTACGCACCAGCTCAGCAAGGATGGAACGCATTGCTGCGCGATACATCTTCTTGTTCAGCTTCTGGGTGTGATCCTGTGGACGAGCTGCGAAAGTGGTACCGCCGCCGCGCCAGATTGGGCTACGGATAGTACCGGCACGAGCACGGCCAGTACCTTTCTGACGCCATGGGCGCTTACCGCCACCACGAACGTCGGAACGGGTCTTTTGCTGCTTGCTACCTTGACGGCCGCCGGCCATGTAGGCCACGACTGCTTGGTGAACCAGCGTCTCGTTGAATTCGCCGCCAAATGTCAGTTCGGAAACTTCGATCGCTTGAGCGTCATTTACATTTAATTGCATGTCAGCTTCCCCTTAACCGCGAGCCTTGGCTGCTGGACGTACAACCAAGTTGCCGCCAGTAGCGCCAGGAACAGCGCCCTTGACCAACAACAGATTGCGTTCAGCGTCCACGCGCACTACTTCGAGGGACTGCACGGTCACGCGCTCAGCGCCCATATGACCGGACATTTTTTTGCCCTTGAATACACGACCAGGAGTCTGGCACTGGCCGATAGAGCCTGGGACGCGGTGGGACACGGAGTTACCGTGGGTATTATCTTGCCCGCGGAAGTTCCAACGCTTGATCGTACCCTGGAAGCCTTTACCCTTGGACTGACCGGTTACATCAACCAGTTGACCAGCGGCGAAGATTTCAGCGTTGATCAGATCGCCGGCCTGGTACTCGCCTTCTTCAAGACGGAATTCCATTACGGTACGACCAGCGGCAACGTTCGCTTTAGCGAAGTGGCCAGCTTGAGCAGCTGTAACACGCGAAGCACGACGCTCGCCTACAGTGACTTGCACTGCACGATAGCCATCGGTCTCTTCAGTTTTGAACTGGGTGACGCGATTCGGTTCGATCTCAATGACCGTGACCGGAATGGAGACACCTTCTTCGGTGAAAATACGGGTCATACCGCATTTACGACCGACTACACCAATAGTCATGTTGTAAACCTCATGAGTGTACGGGGCTTTCACCCGCTATGGCCGCCCATTTCAGAGCGTTACACGACTAAGACCGAGTCTTAGCCGAGGCTGATCTGCACTTCCACACCGGCCGCAAGATCAAGCTTCATAAGAGCATCAACGGTTTTATCCGTTGGCTGGACGATGTCCAGAACACGCTTATGAGTACGGATCTCGTACTGGTCACGCGCGTCTTTGTTGACGTGCGGGGAGACCAGAACGGTGAACCGCTCTTTACGGGTAGGCAGTGGAATTGGACCACGCACTTGAGCACCAGTACGTTTCGCGGTTTCCACGATTTCCTGGGTGGATTGGTCGATCAGGCGATGGTCAAAAGCCTTCAACCTGATACGGATTTGCTGATTTTGCATTGGATTTCAGACTCCGGCTGCTATTCCCAGCGAGCGCAATACGCCCGTTAAAAGGAGGCGCAATTCTATAGACGGGCTACTGCAGTGTCAACCCAATAAAAAAGCCCCCGCTAGGCGGGGGCTTTTTCAAGTCATCACTTATTAAGCGATGATTTTGGCTACGACGCCAGCGCCGACGGTACGACCGCCTTCACGAATAGCGAAACGCAGACCATCTTCCATTGCGATGGTTTTGATCAGGGTGACAACCATTTTGATGTTGTCGCCTGGCATTACCATTTCAACGCCTTCCGGCAGTTCGCAGTTACCGGTCACGTCAGTGGTCCGGAAGTAGAACTGTGGACGGTAGCCTTTGAAGAACGGAGTGTGGCGACCGCCTTCTTCTTTGCTCAACACGTACACTTCAGCTTCGAAGGTAGTGTGCGGCTTAACCGAACCTGGCTTGACCAGCACCTGGCCACGCTCAACGTCGTCACGCTTGGTGCCGCGCAGCAGCACGCCGCAGTTCTCGCCAGCACGACCTTCGTCGAGCAGCTTACGGAACATTTCAACACCGGTGCAGGTGGTGACGGTAGTGTCACGCAGACCAACGATTTCCAGTGGATCCTGAACCTTGACGATACCGCGCTCGATACGGCCAGTTACAACAGTACCGCGACCGGAGATCGAGAATACGTCTTCGATTGGCATCAGGAACGGCTTGTCGATAACACGAACTGGATCTGGGATGTAGCTGTCCAGAGTCTCAACCAGTTTACGAACGGCAGTGGTGCCCATTTCGTTGTCGTCTTGGCCGTTCAGAGCCATCAGAGCCGAACCGATGATGATCGGAGTGTCGTCACCTGGGAAGTCGTAAGTGCTCAGCAGATCGCGCACTTCCATCTCAACCAGTTCCAGCAGCTCAGCGTCGTCAACCATGTCAGCCTTGTTCAGGAAGACAACGATGTACGGAACGCCAACCTGACGGGACAGCAGGATGTGCTCACGGGTTTGTGGCATCGGACCATCAGCGGCCGAGCAAACCAGGATAGCGCCGTCCATCTGAGCAGCACCGGTGATCATGTTCTTCACGTAGTCAGCGTGACCTGGGCAGTCAACGTGAGCGTAGTGACGGATCAGCGAGTTGTATTCAACGTGCGCGGTGTTGATGGTGATACCACGAGCCTTTTCTTCTGGAGCGCTGTCGATCTTGTCGAAAGCAACAACAGCCGAACCGAAAACTTCGGAGCAGACGCGAGTCAGAGCAGCAGTCAGCGTGGTTTTACCGTGGTCGACGTGACCGATGGTGCCAACGTTGACGTGCGGGAGGGTACGGTCAAATTTTTCTTTAGCCACGACAATTAACTCCTTGCCTAAAGGGCTGAATCAGCCTTGTTTTTTGGTAACAGTTTCGACGATATGTGTCGGAGCTGTATCGTATTTTTTGAATTCCATAGAGTAGCTTGCGCGACCCTGGGACATGGAGCGAACGTCGGTCGCATAACCGAACATCTCACCCAGCGGAACTTCGGCACGAATAACCTTGCCGGACACTGTGTCTTCCATACCCTGGATCATGCCGCGACGACGGTTAAGGTCGCCCATCACATCACCCATATAGTCTTCAGGCGTAACAACCTCTACCGCCATGATCGGCTCAAGCAGCTCACCACCACCTTTGGTAGCCAATTGCTTGGTCGCCATGGAAGCAGCCACTTTAAACGCCATCTCGTTGGAGTCGACGTCGTGGTAAGAACCATCAAACACGGTCGCCTTCAGGCCGATCAGCGGATAGCCGGCAACAACACCGTTCTTCATCTGCTCTTCGATACCCTTCTGGATAGCCGGGATGTATTCCTTAGGAACCACACCACCAACCACTTCGTTCACGAATTGCAGACCTTCCTGACCTTCGTCAGCAGGAGCAAAACGGATCCAGCAATGGCCGAACTGGCCACGACCGCCGGACTGACGAACGAACTTGCCTTCGATTTCGCAGCTCTTCGTGATGCGCTCACGATAGGAAACCTGAGGCTTACCGATGTTGGCTTCGACGTTGAACTCACGGCGCATCCGGTCAACCAGGATGTCCAGGTGCAATTCGCCCATACCAGAGATGATCGTTTGACCCGTCTCTTCATCAGTCTTGACGCGGAAAGATGGATCTTCCTGAGCAAGCTTGCCCAGAGCGATACCCATTTTTTCCTGGTCATCCTTGGTTTTAGGCTCAACGGCAACCGAAATAACCGGCTCCGGGAAGTCCATGCGAACCAGGATGATTGGCTTGTCAGCGTTGCACAAAGTTTCACCAGTGGTGACGTCCTTCATGCCGATCAAGGCCGCGATGTCACCAGCGCGCACTTCCTTGATTTCTTCACGGGCGTTTGCGTGCATTTGCACCATACGACCCACGCGCTCTTTCTTGCCTTTAACCGAGTTGATCACGCCGTCGCCGGAGGCCAACACGCCCGAGTAAACGCGGACGAAGGTCAAGGTACCCACGAATGGGTCGGTAGCGATCTTGAACGCCAGCGCCGAGAACGGTTCGCTGTCGTCTGCATGACGCTCCAGCTCTTTAGTCTCGTCATCCGGGTCAGTACCCTTGATGGCTGGAATGTCGACTGGGGCCGGCAGGTAATCGATAACGGCATCGAGAACCAGGGGAACACCCTTGTTCTTGAAGGAA
Source organism: Pseudomonas sp. Irchel s3h17 (assembly GCF_900187505.1). Classification (GTDB taxonomy): domain Bacteria; phylum Pseudomonadota; class Gammaproteobacteria; order Pseudomonadales; family Pseudomonadaceae; genus Aquipseudomonas. Next base: position 18,165 of record NZ_FYDL01000010.1, on the reverse strand, counting down.
GAACCGCAAACAGCCAGGACGATTTCGCCAGCGATAGTACGCTGACGCAGAGCGGCCTTGATTTCCGCGTTGGTGAGTTCTTCACCTTCGAGGTACTTGTTCATCAGCTCTTCGCTGGCTTCGGCCGCAGCCTCAACCATATTGCCGCGCCACTCGTCAGCCAATTCCTGCAGTTCTGCAGGGATAGGCTCGCGACGTGGAGTCATGCCTTTATCAGCGTCATTCCAGTAAACAGCTTCCATGGACATCAGATCGATCTGACCCTGGAAGTTGTCTTCGGAACCGATAGCCAACTGGATTGGCACCGGAGTGTGACCCAGACGCTGCTTGATCTGAGCGATCACGCGCAGGAAGTTCGCACCGGCACGGTCCATCTTGTTGACGTAAACAAGACGCGGAACGCCGTATTTGTTGGCTTGACGCCATACGGTTTCCGACTGAGGCTCAACGCCCGAGGTGCCGCAGAACACAACGACCGCACCGTCAAGCACACGCAGGGAACGTTCAACTTCAATAGTGAAGTCAACGTGGCCCGGGGTATCGATGACGTTGAAGCGGTATTGGTCTTTGTGCTGCTTCTCGGAACCCTGCCAGAAGGCGGTAATAGCAGCAGAAGTAATGGTAATACCACGCTCCTGCTCCTGAACCATCCAGTCTGTGGTCGCGGCGCCGTCATGCACCTCGCCCATCTTGTGGCTTTTGCCAGTGTAAAAAAGGACGCGCTCGGTGGTGGTGGTTTTACCAGCATCCACGTGAGCAACGATACCAATGTTACGGTAGCGATTAATCGGTGTTGTACGAGCCATAAAGCCCTCGCAAAATTATTGACGCTAAAATTAGAAGCGGTAGTGCGAGAAAGCCTTGTTGGCTTCAGCCATACGGTGCACGTCTTCACGCTTCTTAACTGCAGCACCTTTACCTTCAGCAGCGTCCAACAGTTCGCCAGCCAAACGCAGGGCCATAGACTTCTCGCCGCGCTTACGGGCGAAGTCTACCAACCAGCGCATTGCCAGGGCGTTACGACGGGACGGACGAACTTCGACCGGAACCTGGTAAGTAGCACCGCCTACACGGCGCGACTTCACTTCGACCAGCGGAGCGATGGCGTCGAGAGCTTTCTCGAAGATTTCCAGGGGATCGCTGTTCTTGCGTTCTTTAACCTTTTCCAGCGCGCCATAAACGATACGCTCGGCAACGGCTTTCTTGCCGCTTTCCATCACGTGGTTCATGAACTTGGCCAGGATTTGGCTTCCGTATTTTGGATCGTCAAGCACTTCGCGCTTGGCTGCTACGCGTCTTCTTGGCATGGATAAGCCCTCAAACGGTCTTCAGGTTCGCTCGGAATCGGTGCCCTTGCGGGACGCCTCCGACCTTACTCTTATCGACTCAGAAAAATAGAAAATCAGTTTTTACAAAAAGCCGCTACTACTTAGGCTTCTTGGTACCGTACTTCGAACGACCCTGGTTACGACCTTTAACGCCGGAAGTATCCAAGGAGCCGCGTACGGTGTGGTAACGAACACCTGGCAAGTCTTTTACACGACCGCCGCGGATCAGTACCACGCTGTGCTCTTGCAGGTTGTGGCCTTCACCGCCGATGTACGAGGAAACCTCGAAACCGTTGGTCAGACGCACACGGCATACTTTACGCAGTGCCGAGTTAGGTTTTTTCGGCGTGGTGGTATACACACGGGTGCATACGCCACGACGTTGCGGGCAGTTCTGCAGCGCAGGCACGTCGGATTTCTCGACGATACGCTTACGCGGCTGACGTACCAGCTGGTTGATAGTTGCCATCTACTAGCTCCACTGTTGTCTTGCGACGCTATTGTCTTGCAAGAAAAGCAAAATGGCAGGAACGAGTTCCCGCCAAATTTAGGGGTACAAGAGTCTAAAGAGGATCTTGCCCCCAGTCAAGACAAGGCCCCGACCTCCCCGCCCATCCAACCTCGACATTTTGTCTCGATTTGACGAGCGGGGCCGCCGGGGCCCCACCCTTGTTTATCGCAGAACTCAGTTACCGCTCAAGTTCAGCGCTTCGGTCAGTGCAGCTTCCACTTCACTGGCGCTTACGCGCAACGGTTTGTCAGCATCACGGCGACGCTTGCGCTCGCTGTGATAAGCCAGACCGGTACCGGCCGGGATCAGACGACCCACGACCACGTTTTCCTTCAGGCCGCGCAGGTAATCCCGCTTGCCGGTTACCGCCGCTTCGGTCAGTACGCGAGTGGTCTCCTGGAAGGAGGCCGCCGAGATGAACGATTCGGTGGACAACGACGCCTTGGTGATACCCAGCAGAACGCGGGTGAACTTGGAGACGAACTTGTCGTCGCCAGCCAAACGCTCGTTCTCTACCAGGACGTGAGTCAGTTCCATCTGGTCGCCCTTGATGAAAGTGGAATCGCCGGATTCAGCGATTTCAACTTTACGCAGCATCTGACGCAGGATGGTCTCGATGTGCTTATCGTTGATCTTCACGCCTTGCAGACGGTAAACGTCCTGGATCTCGTTGACGATGTACTTGGCCAGCGCACTCACACCCAGCAGACGCAGGATGTCGTGTGGATCGCTCGGGCCGTCGGAGATAACTTCGCCGCGGTTTACCTGTTCGCCTTCGAAGACGTTCAGGTGACGCCACTTCGGAATCAGCTCTTCGTACGGATCGGTACCGTCGTTAGGGGTGATAACCAGACGGCGCTTGCCTTTGGTCTCTTTACCGAACGCGATGGTGCCGCTGACTTCAGCCAGAATCGACGCTTCTTTCGGACGGCGGGCTTCGAACAAGTCGGCAACACGCGGCAGACCACCGGTGATGTCACGGGTCTTCGAAGTTTCTTGCGGAATACGCGCGATAACATCACCGATCGCGATTTTCGCACCATCCGCCACACCGACCAGGGCGTTGGCTGGCAGGAAGTACTGAGCGATTACGTCAGTGCCTGGCAGCAACAGATCCTTGCCGTTGTCGTCGACCATCTTCACCGCAGGACGGATGTCCTTGCCGGCAGCCGGACGGTCTTTGGCGTCAAGTACTTCAATGTTGGTCATACCGGTCAATTCGTCAGTCTGACGCTTGATCGTGATGCCTTCTTCCATGCCCACGTAGGTCACGGTACCTTTCATTTCGGTAACGATCGGGTGAGTGTGCGGATCCCACTTGGCCACGATGGCGCCAGCGTCGACCTTGTCACCTTCTTTAACCGAAATTACCGCACCGTACGGCAGCTTGTAACGCTCGCGCTCACGACCGTAGTCATCAGCGATGGCCAGCTCACCGGAACGGGACACTGCAACCAGGCAACCATCCACTCGCTCAACGTGTTTCAGGTTGTGCAGACGGACGGTACCGCCATTCTTCACCTGAACGCTGTCGGCTGCGGAGGTCCGGCTTGCCGCACCACCGATGTGGAACGTACGCATTGTCAGCTGGGTACCCGGCTCACCGATCGACTGGGCAGCGATAACGCCGACAGCTTCACCGATGTTCACCTGGTGACCACGAGCCAAGTCACGGCCGTAGCACTTGGCGCAAATGCCATAGCGGGTTTCGCAGCTGATCGGCGAACGTACAATCACTTCGTCGATGCTGTTGAGTTCGATGAACTCGACCCACTTCTCGTCAACCAGCGTGCCCGCAGGAACGATGATTTCCTCGGTACCCGGCTTGTACACGTCACGAGCGATAACACGGCCCAGCACGCGCTCACCCAGCGGCTCTACAACGTCGCCGCCTTCGATGTGCGGAGTCATCAGCAGACCATGTTCGGTGCCGCAGTCGACTTCGGTTACAACCAAGTCTTGCGCAACGTCTACCAGACGACGAGTCAGGTAACCGGAGTTCGCGGTTTTCAACGCGGTATCCGCCAGACCTTTACGAGCACCGTGAGTGGAGATGAAGTACTGGAGTACGCTCAAACCTTCACGGAAGTTCGCGGTAATCGGCGTTTCGATGATGGAGCCGTCCGGCTTGGCCATCAGGCCACGCATACCGGCGAGCTGACGGATCTGCGCAGCAGAACCCCGTGCGCCCGAGTCGGCCATCATGTACATCGAGTTGAAGGATTCCTGCTCGACTTCGACGCCATGACGGTCGATGACTTTCTCTTTCGAGAGATTGGCCATCATCGCCTTGGACACTTCGTCGTTCGCCTTGGACCAAAGGTCGATCACTTTGTTGTACTTCTCGCCCTGGGTTACCAGGCCGGAGGCGTACTGGCTTTCGATCTCTTTCACTTCATCGGTGGCAGCACTGATGATGCGGGCTTTTTCATCCGGGATAACGAAGTCGTTAACACCGATGGAAACGCCGGAAATGGTCGAATAGGCAAAACCGGTGTACATCAACTGGTCAGCGAAAATCACGGTCTCTTTCAGACCAACCACGCGGTAGCACTGGTTGATCAGCTTGGAGATCGCCTTTTTCTTCATCGGCAGGTTGACGACGTCGTACGACAGACCTTTTGGCACAACCTGGAACAACAGTGCACGGCCGACAGTGGTGTCGACGATACGGGTGTTGCTCACACTGCCGCCATCACGGTCGTTGACGGTTTCGTTGATCCGCACTTTGACCTTGGCGTGCAGTGCGGCTTCGCCGGCACGGAACACACGGTCAACTTCCTGCAGATCCGCGAACACACGACCTTCGCCCTTGGCGTTGATCGCTTCACGCGTCATGTAGTACAGACCCAATACAACGTCCTGCGACGGAACGATGATTGGCTCACCGTTGGCTGGCGACAGAATGTTGTTGGTCGACATCATCAACGCACGCGCTTCCAGCTGGGCTTCCAGCGTCAGCGGTACGTGCACGGCCATTTGGTCGCCGTCGAAGTCGGCGTTGTACGCAGCGCAGACCAGCGGGTGCAGCTGGATAGCCTTACCTTCGATCAGTACCGGTTCAAACGCCTGGATACCCAGACGGTGAAGGGTCGGTGCACGGTTGAGAAGCACTGGGTGTTCGCGAATCACTTCAGCGAGAACGTCCCAAACCTCTGGCAACTCGCGCTCGACCATCTTCTTGGCAGCTTTGATGGTGGTCGCGAGACCACGCATTTCCAGCTTGCCGAAAATGAACGGTTTGAACAGCTCGAGAGCCATTTTCTTCGGCAGGCCGCACTGGTGCAGACGCAGGGTCGGACCTACGGTAATTACCGAACGACCGGAGTAGTCAACACGCTTACCGAGCAAGTTCTGACGGAAACGACCCTGCTTACCCTTGATCATGTCAGCCAGGGATTTCAGAGGACGCTTGTTGGAACCGGTGATAGCGCGGCCACGACGACCGTTGTCGAGCAAGGCGTCGACAGCTTCCTGCAACATACGCTTTTCGTTGCGCACGATGATGTCCGGAGCGGACAGATCAAGCAGGCGCTTCAAGCGGTTGTTACGGTTGATCACTCGACGATACAGGTCGTTGAGGTCGGAAGTCGCGAAACGACCGCCATCCAACGGGACCAGTGGACGCAGATCTGGCGGCAGAACCGGCAGAACGGTCAGCACCATCCACTCTGGCAAGTTGCCGGAACCCAGGAAGGCCTCCATCAACTTCAGACGCTTGGACAGCTTCTTGATCTTGGTTTCGGAGTTGGTTTGCGGAATTTCTTCGCGCAGACGACCAATCTCGTGCTCCAGGTCGATAGCGTGCAGCAGTTCACGGACAGCTTCGGCACCCATGCGGGCATCGAAATCGTCGCCAAACTCTTCCAGCGCTTCGAAGTACTGCTCGTCGTTGAGCAGCTGACCTTTTTCAAGGGTGGTCATGCCTGGGTCGATAACGACGTAGCTCTCGAAGTAGAGAACGCGCTCGATATCACGCAGGGTCATGTCCATCAGCAAGCCGATACGCGACGGCAGCGATTTCAGGAACCAGATGTGGGCAACTGGCGAAGCCAGTTCGATGTGCGCCATGCGCTCACGACGAACCTTGGCCAGCGCGACTTCAACGCCGCACTTCTCGCAGATCACACCACGGTGCTTCAAGCGCTTGTACTTACCGCACAGGCACTCGTAATCCTTTACCGGGCCAAAGATCTTGGCGCAGAACAGGCCGTCACGCTCAGGTTTGAACGTACGGTAGTTGATGGTTTCCGGCTTTTTAACTTCACCGAACGACCACGAACGGATCATCTCAGGCGATGCCAATCCGATACGGATGGCGTCGAACTCTTCGACTTGACCCTGGTTTTTCAGCAAATTCAGTAGGTCTTTCAAGGCCTTTCCTCCTGGCGGAGCAGAGAGCGGGCAATCCTGCCCCGCTCTCGATTCGCGTCACGTGTTATTCGGTTTCCAGATCGATATCGATGCCGAGGGAACGAATTTCCTTGATCAACACGTTGAAGGACTCGGGCATGCCCGGCTCCATACGGTGATCGCCGTCCACGATGTTTTTGTACATCTTGGTCCGGCCGTTCACATCGTCCGACTTCACTGTGAGCATTTCTTGCAGAGTGTATGCAGCACCGTATGCTTCCAGTGCCCAGACCTCCATCTCCCCGAAACGCTGACCACCGAACTGCGCCTTACCACCCAGCGGCTGCTGGGTAACCAGGCTGTACGAACCGGTAGAACGAGCGTGCATCTTGTCGTCTACCAAGTGGTTCAGCTTCAGCATGTACATGTAGCCAACGGTAACCGGGCGCTCGAACTTGTTGCCGGTACGGCCATCGGTCAGCTGCATCTGGCCGCTTTCCGGCAGGTCTGCCAGTTTCAGCATGGCCTTGATTTCGCTTTCCTTGGCACCGTCGAACACCGGAGTGGCCATCGGTACGCCGCCGCGCAGGTTCTTCGCCAGATCCAGGATTTCCTGGTCGGAGAAGCTATCCAGATCTTCGTTACGACCGCCGATCTCGTTGTAGATCTCGTGCAGGAACTTACGCAGGTCAGCAACCTTGCGCTGCTCTTCGATCATACGGTTGATCTTCTCGCCCAGACCTTTGGCCGCGAGGCCCAAGTGGGTTTCAAGGATCTGACCAACGTTCATACGCGAAGGTACGCCCAGCGGGTTGAGGACCACGTCGACCGGGGTGCCATTGGCATCGTGCGGCATGTCTTCAACCGGCATGATCACGGAGACCACACCTTTGTTACCGTGACGACCGGCCATCTTGTCGCCCGGCTGGATGCGGCGACGGATTGCCAGGTAAACCTTGACGATTTTCAGCACGCCTGGAGCCAGGTCATCGCCCTGCTGCAGTTTGCGCTTCTTGTCTTCGAACTTGTCGTCCAGCAGACGGCGGCGATCAACGATGTAGGCCTGAGCCTTCTCGAGCTGCTCGTTCAGAGCATCTTCAGCCATGCGCAGTTTGAACCACTGACCATGCTCAAGACCGTCGAGAACTTCGTCGGTGATCTCCTGACCTTTCTTCAGACCGGCGCCGCCTTCGGCTTTACGGCCGACCAGAGCGGAACGCAGACGTTCGAAAGTCGCGCCTTCAACGATACGGAACTCTTCGTTCAGGTCCTTGCGGATCTCGTCGAGCTGGGTCTTCTCGATCGACAGTGCACGAGCATCACGCTCAACGCCGTCGCGGGTGAAGACCTGTACGTCGATGACGGTACCCTTGGTGCCGGTAGGCACGCGCAGGGAGGTGTCTTTAACGTCGCTGGCTTTTTCACCGAAGATGGCACGCAACAGCTTCTCTTCCGGAGTCAGCTGGGTCTCGCCTTTCGGAGTGACCTTGCCGACCAGAATGTCGCCTGCGCCAACTTCAGCACCTACGTAAACAATACCGGCTTCGTCCAGCTTGTTCAGTGCAGCTTCACCCACGTTCGGGATGTCTGCAGTGATTTCCTCTGGCCCAAGCTTGGTGTCACGCGCCACACAGGTCAGTTCCTGGATGTGGATCGTGGTGAAGCGATCTTCCTGAACAACACGTTCGGACAGGCAGATGGAGTCTTCGAAGTTGTAACCGTTCCAGGCCATGAACGCGATACGCATGTTCTGACCCAGCGCCAGCTCACCCATGTCGGTGGACGGGCCGTCAGCCATGATGTCGCTGCGCTGAACCCGATCACCCTTGCGAACCAGCGGACGCTGGTTGATGCAAGTGTTCTGGTTGGAGCGGGTGTATTTGGTCAGGTTGTAGATGTCGACACCAGCTTCGCCGGTTTCAACTTCGTCATCGGCAACACGAACCACGATACGGCTGGCGTCGACGGAATCGATCACGCCGCCACGACGAGCCACGACGCAAACGCCGGAGTCGCGAGCCACGTTACGCTCCATGCCGGTACCTACCAGCGGCTTGTCAGCGCGCAGGGTCGGTACAGCTTGACGCTGCATGTTCGAACCCATCAACGCACGGTTGGCGTCGTCGTGCTCGAGGAACGGGATCAGCGACGCTGCAACCGAAACTACCTGCTTCGGCGATACGTCCATCAAGGTGACGTCTTCCGGCGCCTTGACGGTGAACTCGTTCAAGTGACGAACAGCTACCAGTTCATCGATCAGCACTTTCTTGTCGTTCATCGTGGCCGAAGCCTGAGCGATCACGTGATCAGCTTCTTCGATGGCGGACAGGAACACGATCTCGTCGGTGACCAGGGCGTCTTTCACCACACGGTACGGGCTCTCGAGGAAGCCGTACTGGTTGGTGCGCGCATAGGCCGCCAGGGAGTTGATCAGACCGATGTTCGGACCTTCCGGCGTTTCAATCGGGCATACACGACCGTAGTGAGTCGGGTGTACGTCTCGAACTTCAAAGCCTGCACGCTCACGAGTCAAACCGCCAGGGCCGAGTGCAGAAACACGACGCTTGTGGGTGATCTCGGACAGCGGGTTGTTCTGGTCCATGAACTGGGACAGCTGGCTGGAACCGAAGAACTCTTTCACCGCCGCAGCCACTGGCTTGGCGTTGATCAGGTCTTGCGGCATCAGGCCTTCGCTTTCAGCCATCGACAGACGCTCTTTGACCGCACGCTCAACACGTACCAGGCCAACGCGGAACTGGTTCTCGGCCATTTCGCCTACGCAGCGAACACGACGGTTACCCAGGTGGTCGATGTCATCGACGATGCCTTTACCGTTACGGATGTCGACCAGGGTCTTCAGTACCGCGACGATGTCTTCCTTGCACAACACGCCCGAACCTTCGATCTCGGTACGACCGATACGACGGTTGAACTTCATCCGGCCGACCGCAGACAGGTCATAGCGCTCAGGGCTGAAGAACAGGTTGTTGAACAGGGTCTCGGCAGCGTCTTTGGTTGGCGGCTCGCCTGGACGCATCATGCGATAGATCTCGACCAGCGCTTCCAATTGGTTGCTGGTGGAGTCGATCTTCAGGGTGTCGGAGACGAACGGACCGCAGTCGATATCGTTGGTGTACAGAGTCTCGATGCGAACAACCTGGGACTTGGCGATTTTCGCCAGGATCTCGGTGTTCAGCTCGGTGTTGCACTCAGCCAGGATTTCGCCGGTTGCCGGATGCACGATGACCTTGGCGGTAGTGCGACCCAGGACGTAGTCCAGGGGCATAACCAACTCTTTGATCCCGGCTTTTTCCAGCTGGTTGATGTGGCGAGCAGTGATACGACGACCCTGTTCGACAATAACCTTGCCCTTGTCATCGAGGATATCGATAACAGCGATTTCACCACGCAGGCGCTGAGGCACCAGTTCCAGGCTGATGCTTTCGCCCTGCACGTGGAAAACGTTGGTGGTGTAGAACGCGTCGAGGACTTGTTCAGTGGTATAGCCGAGCGCGCGCAGCAATACCGATGCAGGCAGCTTGCGACGACGGTCGATACGCACGAACACGCAGTCTTTCGGGTCGAACTCGAAGTCCAGCCACGAACCGCGGTAAGGAATGATCCGCGCGGAGTACAGCAGTTTACCGGAGCTGTGCGTCTTGCCACGGTCGTGGTCGAAGAACACGCCCGGGGAACGGTGCAGCTGGGAAACGATTACACGCTCGGTACCGTTGATTACGAAGGTACCGTTTTCAGTCATCAGGGGAATTTCACCCATGTAGACTTCTTGCTCTTTGATGTCCTTGATCGCTTTGTTCGACGATTCTTTGTCGAAAATGATCAGGCGCACTTTTACCCGCAAAGGTACGGCGTAAGTTACACCGCGCAATACGCATTCTTTGACATCAAATGCCGGTTCGCCCAGGCGATAACCGACGTACTCCAGCGCAGCATTGCCGGAGTAGCTGATGATCGGGAAAACGGATTTGAAGGCCGCATGCAGGCCCACGTCGCGGAACTGATCTTTAGTCGCTCCCGCTTGCAAGAATTCACGATACGAATCCAGCTGGATGGCCAGGAGGTACGGCACATCCATGACGTCCGGCAACTTGCTAAAGTCCTTGCGGATACGTTTTTTCTCAGTATATGAGTAAGCCATCAGCGTTCCCCAGCTTGGTCACCTGCTTGTTTGGCCCCTCCCGACGGGAGCAGCCAGAAAATCGTGCAAACCCCATGGTTTGCGCCACCACATCGGGTGGTTACAGCTCGTTATCAGCACCGACCCAGTCGGCTGCCAATAACGGAAAAAGGCCGGTGGCAAGAGCCACCAGCCATCAGCCTTTCGCTTAACGCTCGGGCTGGAGACGCAAAGTCGATGCTTACTTCAGCTCGACTTTAGCGCCTGCTTCTTCCAGAGTGGCTTTTGCTTTGTCAGCTGCGTCTTTCGAAACAGCTTCCAGAACCATGCCAGGAGCGCCGTCAACTACAGCCTTGGCTTCTTTCAAGCCCAGACCGGTCAGCTCACGTACTGCCTTGATCACGTTAACTTTCTTCTCGCCAGCTTCCAGCAGCATGACGTTGAATTCAGTTTGCTCTTCAGCAACAGCAGCAACAGCAGCAGGACCTGCGGAAGCAGCGGCAGCGGAAACGCCGAACTTCTCTTCCATTGCTTTGATCAGTTCAACGATTTCCAGAACGGATTTTTCGCCGATTGCTTCGATGATTTGGTCGTTAGTCAGAGACATGACTATAAATTCCTGTATTGGGGTGACAGCCTACGCGGCCATCGAAATAAACAATAAACGCTGAAAGGAGTCGCTCAGCCTTAGGCTGCAACAGCTTCTTTCTGGTCGCGAAGGGCCGCCAGAGTACGAGCCAATTTGCTGGTTGCGCCTTGAATCACGCTCATCAGCTGAGAAATTGCTTCGTCACGGGTCGGCAGGCTTGCCAGTACGTCGATCTGATTAGCTGCGAGGTACTTGCCCTCGAACGCAGCTGCCTTGATCTCGAACTTATCCTGACCTTTGGCGAATTCCTTGAACAAACGGGCAGCAGCGCCAGGATGTTCATTGGAGAACGCGATCAAGGTCGGGCCGGTGAACACGTCGTTGAGAACACTGTATTCAGTGTCAGCAACAGCGCGCTTGAGCAGGGTGTTACGTACAACACGTACGTAAACACCAGCTTCACGAGCCTCTTTACGGAGTCCGGTCATCGCGCTTACTGTTACGCCACGGGCATCAGCCACGACAGCGGACAGAGCGACTTTGGCAGCCTCGTTGACTTCAGCGACGATGGCCTTCTTGTCTTCGAGTTTAATTGCCACGGGTTTAACTCCTGCTTGTTACCGTTTCATCCAGCCGAAGCCGGATGTCGTTTTGGTGTCTGATTCGGTAAGGAACCGGGAGCACCATCTGCGTAGGCTTGAGGTTTAAGACTTGCGTCGCCTACGGTCTTGGATAGCCCCCGCCAGGCAGGGACCCCAATTTTTTCAATTGGCGCGATCGCTCGCACCAATGTGTTTCTTATACGTCCAGCGAGCCTTGGTCGATGACCAGACCTGGGCCCATAGTGGTGCTCAGGGTAACGCGCTTGACGTAGATGCCTTTCGAGGAAGCTGGCTTGATGCGCTTCAGATCAGCGATCAGGGCTTCAACGTTTTCCTTCAGCTTGACGGCGTCGAAGCCAACCTTGCCAACGGAAGTGTGGATGATGCCGTTTTTGTCGGTGCGATAACGAACCTGACCAGCCTTGGCGTTTTTAACCGCGTTAGCTACGTCTGGAGTTACGGTGCCGACTTTAGGGTTAGGCATCAGACCACGTGGACCGAGGATCTGACCCAACTGACCTACAACGCGCATGGCATCCGGGGATGCGATAACTACGTCGAAGTTCAGGTTGCCGGCTTTCATTTCGGCAGCCAGGTCGTCCATGCCTACGCGATCAGCGCCGGCGGCCAGAGCAGCTTCAGCTGCTGGGCCTTGGGTGAACACTGCAACGCGAACAGTCTTGCCAGTGCCGTGTGGCAGCACAGTAGCGCTACGAACAACCTGGTCAGATTTACGCGGGTCAACACCCAGGTTTACAGCGATGTCTACCGACTCGCTGAACTTGACGGTCGACAGCTCGGTCAGGAGAGCTGCAGCATCAACGAAGCTGTAGGCTTTACCCGCTTCGATTTTGCCGGCGATAGCCTTTTGGCGCTTGGTCAGCTTAGCCATTACACACCCTCCACGTTAAGGCCCATGCTACGAGCAGAACCGGCGATAGTACGCACGGCTGCATCCATATCAGCTGCAGTCAGATCCGCGTTTTTGGTTTTCGCGATTTCTTCCAGCTGAGCACGAGTTACGGTGCCAACCTTAACGGTGTTCGGACGAGCGGAACCGCTAGTCAAACCAGCAGCCTTCTTCAGCAGAACCGAAGCCGGGGTCGACTTGGTTTCGAACGTGAAGCTACGGTCGCTGTAGACAGTGATGATCACTGGAGTCGGCAGACCAGCTTCAAGACCCTGGGTACGGGCGTTGAAAGCCTTGCAGAATTCCATGATGTTCACGCCGTGCTGACCCAGGGCCGGACCAACAGGTGGGCTTGGGTTAGCCTGAGCGGCCTTCACTTGCAGCTTGATGTAAGCGGTAATTTTCTTGGCCATGAGGCACTCCAATTACGGGTTCAAACGCCTCGAAAGGCTCCCCGGTTACTTGCGCGTTTATCCCAGTGACGACAAAACCCCACAGCCTAGGGCTGCGGGGTTGGGATGCTTGTTCGGCTAGACCTTTTCGACCTGGCTGAACTCTAGCTCTACCGGAGTAGAGCGACCGAAAATGAGCACTGCCACTTGGATCCGGCTCTTTTCGTAATTAACTTCTTCGACCGTGCCGTTAAAATCGGCAAACGGACCGTCGGTAACACGAACCACTTCACCTGGCTCGAACAACGTCTTCGGCTTCGGCTTGTCGCTACCATCAGCAACACGACGCAGAATCGCTTCTGCCTCTTTATCAGTGATCGCCGCAGGCTTATCAGCTGTACCGCCGATAAAGCCCATTACCCGAGGAGTATCCTTGACCAAGTGCCAAGTACCCTCGTTCATATCCATCTGAACCAGCACATAACCAGGGAAGAACTTGCGCTCGCTTTTGCGTTTCTGGCCATTACGCATTTCAACCACTTCTTCAGTGGGAACCAGAATTTCGCCGAAGCCATCTTCCATGCCTGCCAGCTTTACGCGCTCTACCAGCGAGCGCATCACATGCTTCTCGTAACCCGAGTAAGCATGCACAACATACCAACGCTTAGCCACGGGACACCCTTAGCCGACAATCAAGGAAACAAGCCAGCCGAGCAGGGAATCAAGACCCCACAACAGCAACGCCATAACCAGAACAACAGCCACCACAATCAGGGTGGTCTGCGTGGTTTCTTGGCGAGTTGGCCAAACGACTTTACGAATCTCGGCGCGAGCTTCCTTAACCAGTACAAAGAAAGACTTGCCCTTCGCCGTCTGCAGGCCTACAAAGGCAGCTACAGCAGCAATGGCAAGCAAAGCGAGTACACGGTACAGGATCGGCGAAGCAGAGTAATACTGATTGCCAACAACGCCAACAACCACCAAAGCAGCTACTACTAGCCACTTGAGCAGATCGAAGCGAGAGCCTTGAGCTTCAGCTTTAGGAGTCATCTATGAAGATCCTGTGAAAAGAAAGCCAGACACACTGAGTGAATCTGGCAGGTCAGGAGGGAATCGAACCCCCAACCTACGGTTTTGGAGACCGTCGCTCTGCCAATTGAGCTACTGACCTAAAACAAAATCAGGCCGACCATTATGCCGGCCCGAAAAAGACATTACAACAATTTACTCGATAACCTTTGCTACGACACCAGCGCCGACGGTACGACCGCCTTCACGGATAGCGAAACGCAGACCATCTTCCATCGCGATGGTTTTGATCAGGGTGACCGTCATCTGAACGTTGTCACCCGGCATTACCATTTCGACGCCTTCCGGCAGTTCGCAGTTACCGGTCACGTCAGTGGTCCGGAAGTAGAACTGTGGACGGTAGCCCTTGAAGAACGGCGTATGACGACCGCCCTCTTCTTTGCTCAGAACGTAAACTTCAGCAGTGAACTTGGTGTGCGGCTTGACGGTGCCTGGCTTGACCAGAACCTGACCACGCTCAACGTCGTCACGCTTGGTCCCCCGCAGCAGTACGCCGCAGTTCTCGCCAGCACGACCCTCGTCCAGCAGTTTGCGAAACATCTCCACACCCGTGCAAGTCGTCTTGACCGTGTCACGAAGACCAACGATCTCGACTTCTTCCTGGATGCGAACAATGCCACGCTCAACACGACCAGTTACTACCGTACCACGACCAGAGATCGAGAATACGTCTTCAATTGGCATCAGGAACGGCTTGTCGATAGCACGCTCAGGCTGCGGAATATAGCTGTCCAGCGTCTCGACCAACTTCTTGACGGCAGTGGTGCCCATCTCGTTGTCGTCTTGACCATTCAGCGCCATCAGCGCCGAACCAATGATGATCGGAGTGTCGTCACCCGGGAAATCGTAAGTGCTGAGCAAGTCACGCACTTCCATCTCAACCAGCTCCAGCAGCTCAGCGTCGTCAACCATGTCAGCCTTGTTCAGGAAGACAACGATGTACGGAACGCCTACCTGGCGGGACAACAGGATGTGCTCACGGGTTTGCGGCATCGGACCATCAGCGGCCGAGCAAACCAGGATCGCGCCATCCATCTGAGCAGCACCGGTAATCATGTTTTTTACGTAGTCGGCGTGACCGGGGCAGTCAACGTGTGCATAGTGACGCACGGCCGAATCGTATTCAACGTGAGCGGTATTAATGGTAATGCCACGAGCTTTTTCTTCAGGGGCGCTATCGATCTTGTCGAAGTCAACCTTCGCCGAACCGAACACTTCGGAGCAGACGCGAGTCAGAGCAGCAGTCAGAGTAGTTTTACCGTGGTCGACGTGACCAATGGTGCCTACGTTGACGTGCGGCTTATTACGTTCGAACTTTTCCTTAGCCATCGAATTCACCCCTACAGAGAAGAATTAAACAAGTCACACTAGCCATTAAAACAAAGGCAGATATTTTCATATCTGCCTTGTTATATGGAGCTCTTGAGCGGATTTGAACCGCTGACCTCACCCTTACCAAGGGTGTGCTCTACCAACTGAGCTACAAGAGCGAAACACTTTGCACAACCTGCGAACTTGGAGCGGGTAGCGGGAATCGAACCCGCATCATCAGCTTGGAAGGCTGAGGTTCTACCACTAAACTATACCCGCGTAAGCTTGCAGCTCACGCTAAAAATGGTGGAGGGGGAAGGATTCGAACCTTCGAAGTCGTAGACGTCAGATTTACAGTCTGATCCCTTTGGCCGCTCGGGAACCCCTCCTAAGCGAGCCGGCATTCTACATCATGCCAGCCTTCTGTCAAGCATTTTCTCATTAAAAACCTGAGGTTAGCTGCGTTGACATCGTCCCGCGGTGGCTGCCGTTAAAGGCGTTCACTGTGGAGCGGGCGCCATTCTATGCAACCTATTGAGCAGTTGCAACCCCCTCGCACCGCATTATTTTATGTTTTAACTCATTGAATTCATTAGCAAGGTTCTGTAGCACGGAATCGTCGGCCAAACGCCGGCTTTCCGGAGTCACCCGCATCCAGTAACCCGCGGAATCGGCAAGCGAAGTCGATAGCTGTTGAACCTTCACGCCAAGCGAGGCCAAACGCACTTCGAATGCGCTTGCAGTTTCCTGACGAGCAAAGCCCCCGAGATAAAGGCAGTTGTCATCAACCGCAGCCGACCGCCCCTTGTCCCGCGCAGCAGCGGCTTCAGGCTTTTCGCTCAACAGCCGGATGTCCTGCTGCGAGCCCCGATACAAGTTCAATGGAGTGACATCCTTGGCACGCAAAGGGGCTTCCTGTTGATGCCAGACGTAATAGAACACGTTGAGTACGAGCAGAAGCAGAAACAACCAACGCATATAGACCTCAGGACAATGGACACGCCATGGCCAAACCTACAAAGACAAGATCCGGCATCACCCTCGCCCGCGGCACTACGCCCGAAACGAGGCTCGCATCGCCACCGGTGAGAAACACCGAGAAATCCTCCCCCCAATACTCACGCGCCAGCTCAAGCTGAGTCAGGACAAACCCTCTTAGCATCAATGAACATCCACGCTCTACAGCCTCTACTGTATTTCGTCCCGGCTCAAAGCTTTCCAGGGCTCGGGATGCCGCGACATCGTCATAGCGAATGCGCCGCGTGTGGGTACGCAACTGGTGGCGCATCAAGGGCATTCCTGGACAGATAAAGCCGCCCAGGTGCCTGCCATCCGCCGCAACAAAGTCCGCAGTGAGTGCCGTACCGAAATCGAGAACCAGGCATGCTCCCGAGGCCAGGTGATAAGCCCCGAGCATTGCCAGCCAGCGATCAAGCCCCAACCGCTGAAAATCGTCATAGCCATTGTGCACGCCGGACATTTCACGAGCGGGTGCTGCGCACAACACCGAAACAGCAAACGCATCGACCAGCATGGACACCAGCGCAGTCGTCTCGTCATTGGTTCTCACACTGACCAGGCGGCAGTGCTTGAGATTCAACCCGACACAGCCACGCAGACTCTCCAGCAACGCGAGATCCGAGTCCACAACACCTTCGGCAAACAATTTTGCGGCATCTGCATGCAACACTCGCCACTTGATAAAGCTGTTACCACAGTCGAGCTCAAGAATCATCGCGCAGCCTCAGACTTAGCTCGCCACCACTGAAAACCTTTTCGGTATCACCCACTTTCAAGCGCAATGCACCCTGCCCATCAATCCCCATGACAACACCGTCAATCCGGTTCACACCCGCAATCAATGAAACAGCGCGCCCCTGCCATAAGTGGCCGCGCTCCCAGTCTTCTTGAAGCGCCGAGAAACCTGACAATTGATGACGCGCCAGATAGCCCTGCAGCACATCGTTCAAACGCGCCACCAACAGGTTGCGATCAAATGCCCTGCCCGCCTCGAGACGCATGGAGGTCCATTGCTGATCAACCTCATCAGCCTCCTGCATATTCACATTAATGCCGACACCCAGGACGACGTGACACACATCGGCCGGATCCCCGACCAACTCCAACAATATACCGGCAATCTTTTTCTCGCCGACCAGGACATCGTTAGGCCACTTCAACCCAGCGGCAGTGATACCCAGATCGCGTAGCGTCTGCATCACCGCGAGGCCGACGACCAGGCTCAACCCCTCCAGCTGTCGCATTCCGCCTTCTATGCGCAAGACGAGGCTGTAGTAGATATTTTCCGCGAAAGGGCTCACCCACTTTCGACCCCGTCGACCCCGCCCCGCCGTTTGACGCTCTGCCAGCACGAGAAAGGGCGCCGGTACCCCGCGGTCTATGGAACGCAGCGCCTCTGCATTGGTCGAGTCAATCGAATCAAATACCAGCGCCGGCCAATTGCCCTGCGCAGAAGAGCTGGTAATTTCCAGGCCATCGAGGAGTGTCAACGGTGCGCTCAGCTGATAACCACGACCCCGGACCTTATGAATGGACAGACCCAACTCTGCTTCCAGGTGCTGGAGTTGCTTCCAGACAGCACTGCGGCTGATACCCAGAGCGGCGCCAAGCGCCTGCCCCGAGTGGAAACGACCATCCTTCAAGAGTTTCAACAACGTCAGCATGCACGTATCGCCTCACAATGAGGCCCGCATGATAGCCATGCCCCGGGCCGTTGCATAGAAACCGTAATCGCCAACTTTTTCGCGCACAAAAACAAAACCCCTACCTGCGTACGCAGATAGGGGTTTCGGAATTTAATCTTGACGATGACCTACTCTCACATGGGGAAACCCCACACTACCATCGGCGATGCATCGTTTCACTGCTGAGTTCGGGATGGGATCAGGTGGTTCCAATGCTCTATGGTCGTCAAGAAATTC
>NZ_FYDL01000023.1 GCF_900187505.1 Pseudomonas sp. Irchel s3h17 | reverse complement strand
GGAGCGCTTGCCGCATGCGCAGTCGATTGAAGACTATGAAGCGCTGCTGCCATGGAACTGCTCGCCAGAAATGCCACGGTAAACACGAAGCGCTTCTGGCGGTAGGTGTAGTTCATGGATCGGATACGAACGACCGCAACGCACTACCGAATTTGAACGCGACAGCATTGGCCGGTTGCTGGCCAAGCTCAACGCCGATGCACGACAGGATTACGCCTACGACGATGGCGACCGCTTGCTGTCCATCGAGCGTCTTCCGACAGCCAGTGGTAAGAAACTCGGCGTCAGCGAAGAACAACTCGAATTTGCCTACGACCTGCTGGGCCGCCTGATCAAGGAGACCACGGCGCAAGGTGAATTGGCCTACGCATACGATTCGCTGAGCAACCTGACCACCCTGACGCTGCCCACCGGCCAACACCTTAATCACCTGTATTACGGCAGCGGCCACCTGCACCAACTCAACCTCGACGGCCGGCTGATCAGCGACATGGAACGCGACGACCTGCACCGCGAGGTCTACCGCTCCCAGGGCCAACTGACCAGTTGTTTCGGCTACGACGCCATGGGCCGCAAGAGTTGGCAGTTCGCCTCGACCTTGCCGGCGGAAAAACTCTCGCAAATCCACAACCCCGGCATCAACCCCTCGCTGCTGGTCGAGCACGCGTACAACCCGATCCACCGCCGTTACCAGTACGACCCGGCCGGCGAGCTGGTGCGCACCCTGGACAAACTGCGCGGCGAGATCAAGTACGCATACGAAGCCAACGGCCAGTTGCACAGCCGCGACACCGGCAAGTTGGTGGACAGCGAGGAGTTTCGCTACGACGCGGCGGCCAACCGGTTGAATTTCAATACCAGTCAGTTTGATCACGTTAAAGACAACCGGATCAGGCAGTGGCGGGATCAGGAATATGCCTACGATGCGTGGGGTAACTTGATTGAAAAACGCAGTGGCATCAGCAAGCTGCAGACGTTTAGTTATGACTGCGAAAACCGCCTGGTCAGGGCTGAAACGCGGGTTGATGGCAAGCTGGAAAGTACCGGCCATTATCAATACGACAGCTTGGGACGACGGGTTGCCAAGGCTTCAGAGGTCAACGGCAAAACCGAACAGAAGAATTTCCTTTGGCAAGGTTTGCGGATGCTGCGCGAGGAAAGTCCGGGGCAGAGCAGCCTGTATGTTTACGAGCCGGGCAGTTATGCGCCGCTGGCGCGGCTGGACCAGAAAGAGGGTGAGGAGCAGAAGCTCTATTACTTCCACACCGACCAGATTGGTACGCCGCTGGAGATGACCGACCGTGAGGGGCAGATTGTCTGGCAGGCGACGTACAAGGCGTGGGGGGCGGTTGAGCGGTTAGAGGTCAACGCGGTCGAGCAGAACCTGCGGTTTCAAGGGCAGTACTTTGACGACGAGACGGGGCTGCACTACAACACGTTTCGGTATTACGATCCGGAGGTGGGGCGGTTTGTTACGCAGGATCCGATTGCACTGTCAGGAGGCGTGAATTTTTACTCGTACGCACCAAGTCCTAATAACTGGGTTGATCCGTTGGGTTGGTGTTCTACGAAATTAGGCAACAATATGGGCGCGCGACCGGGCGATGGAATGGCGAATCACCATTTGGTGCCTGAAGAACTGATAAAAAGCACTCAGTTCAAAAGTTTGTTTGGCAGGCTGAAAAAAATTGGTTGGGATCCGGATGGAGCTTCTAATGGTATTTTTCTCCCTGGTTCCAAAGACCTCGCACAGGTAACGGGTATGCCAGGCCATTGGTCTAACCACGGCCAGTACACGGAAGCCGTAAAAAATAAGCTGGTAAAACTCAATAACAATTTAGGCAGTTTGACAGATATTGACCTGGCGCTTGGTGTTAAAAATATCCAAACTTGGGCTGCGCAGGGGCTTGAAGGCGGGTTGTTCAAACTTGACTCTATGACTGGTCGATTGCTATGAGGGTAAAAAGATGAAAGATTTGTATCTAATAAAATACGAGCCGGATGGTGAAGGTGCTCCATATTTTTTTGATCTTGATTGGGTTCCGGATCTACCAACTTTTCATTATCCTAGCGAAAATCCAGCGCACGGCACGCTAAGCGCACATTACCGCGCAATAGCTAATATTCCGAAAATATGCGCGGATTGGTTGCCTGATCATTTTTTGGCTTCCAAGGAGTTCTTAGAAGTCTGTGATAGTTTAGAGTGCTCGTATATCAGCCGACCAGTTGAGGTCGTCATTCAAGGGAAGGCGATACAAAAAAAATATTTTTTCTTCGCGGTTACCGAAAGATTAAGAGCTATGGATGCTGAGAGGTCCTTGTTTGTACTTGACAGCAATGTGAAAGTTGATGTGAGCAATTCAAGCGCTCCAAATTATGAGCGCATAGAAAAGCTCGTTATATCGGAAGGTATTGATTCTAATTTATTTTATTTTGAAGAGATAAATGAGATTGTTTGCTCGGCGCGATTTTTGGCCGAATGTATCAAGAAGAATATCTACGGTATAGAATTCAAAAAAATAGATCAATACTATAAATATGCGCCATGGGATGATTTTTAATATGGTTTTTTGCAAAAAACAATGATTTTGCTCGCTGGAGTGTAGTCATAGGGTAAAGACTTCGCGCCAGCGCGGGCCATTACCTGCTGTACCATCTTCTATTTCGGCGAGGTGCCGGACGACAACGTCCCTGTCCCGTTGCAGCGCCTGGAAAACGCCCTCGGCCATTTCCTGCACTTCACCCGCACGGCCGAAGGCGCGCTGACCGACATCAGCGCCACCGGCGGGGTGCGTGTGCACCTGCATTACGACAATCCCCTGGGGCGGCTGACCGACGTGAAGCGCGTCGTCGACCACCAGGCGGTAGAAACACTGGTGCAGTACCGCTACGACCGATAACGGTCAGTTGATCGAAGTGATCAATCGCAACGGTGACTCGATACGGCGCTTCAGCTACGCCGAAGGCGTCATGGTCAGCCACAGCAATGCCCTGGGCCTGAGCTGCCATTACCGCTGGGACAGCATCGACGGCCAGCCCCGCGTGGTCGAGCACTGGACCAGCGATGGTGAACACTTTCATTTTCGCTATGACGTGAAGGCACGCACCACCCGGGTCACCGACGTGCTCGGGCGCGAAGCCGAGCTTCACTACAACGGCAATCATCGCGTCACCTCAAGCCGCGACTTCGGTGGCGAGCGCTACCGCATCGCCATCGACGACAGCGGCAACATGACCGGCCTGACGCTGCCCGACGGCAACGGGCTTGAGCTCAAGTACGACGAGTACTCGCGGCTGGTCGAAGAAACCGACCCGCTGGGGCGCAAGATCAAGTACCGGCATCACCACCTGACTACCCTGGCGACCCAGGTGGACTACCCCGACGGCAGCACCTGGAAAGCCCGCTACGACGCCAAGGGCAACCTCATCGCCGAGGTCGATGCCCTTGGTCATAAGACCGAATACCTCAACGGCGACGACGGCCTGCCACACACCATCATCGACGCCAATCACACGTCCAAATACCTGTGGTGGAACAGCCACGCCCAGGTCGAACGCTTCCAGGATTGCTCGGGCAAAAACACCACCTACCGCTTCGACGAGCGCCAGCACCTGATCGCCGTCACCGACGCGCTGGGCCAGGTCACCACACTGGAACGCAAACCCGATAGCGAAGTGCTGCGCATCCAGCACCCGGACGGCAGTGCCGAGTCGTTCACCTACAACGCCCTCGGTCAGGTCCTGACGCACACCGACGGCAAAGGCCAGACCACGCGCCTGCTGCCCGCCGACAAGCTGTCGCAGGCCCACAACCCCGGCATCAATACCACTGAACGGGATCGCGCCGGCCATTCTCGATGTCGCCGCGCACCTGAAGGGCGGTTATCACCCGCTCAAGCACCTGTTCGAGGTGCAAGCCCGTCGGCTGCCCGTTGCCGACCTTTTCAATGAGCTAACCTCAATTGGAACCACCAATGTCGGTCGCGCCCCGGGTCAATGAGCGGGGGCCGTCCTGCGTCGATCCGTTGTTTCATTTTTGCGCCGTGCGCACAGAGTCAGCCGATGCCGTTTCTGATGCAAAGTCATGGGTGCAGTGGCTGGAACGGTGAAATGGCCGGGCGTATTCGTGCGTTCGACTGGACCCTCACGGAACTGGGTAGCGTCGATACCTGGTCGACGAGCCTGTGCAGTTCGGTGCAGTTGCTGCTGGCCTCGCCTGTTCCCCTGGTGATGCTCTGGGGCAAGCCCGGCTACATGATCTACAACGATGCCTATTCGGTGTTTGCCGGTGGCCGGCATCCGTACCTGCTTGGTTCTCCGGTGGAGCTCGGCTGGCCTGAAGTCGCCGAGTTCAATCGCCAGGTGCTCGACACCTGCCTGGCCGGTGGCACGCTGTCCTTCCGCAATAAAGAGCTGGAACTGTTGCGCAACGGCCAGCCCGAAGCGGTGTTCATGGACCTCTATTACAGCCCGGTGGCCGATGACGACGGGCTGCCGGCCGGGGTGCTGGCGGTGGTCGTGGAGACCACGGCCCACATGGCGTCCGAGCGGTTGCGCGAGCAAACCGAAACGGCCTACCGCGCCGATAACGAACGAGTGCGCCTGGCGCTCAACGCCGGGGCCTTGCTGGGCTCCTTTGTCTGGGACATCAAGGCCGATCTGTTGTCCGGGGACGAGCGATTTGCCCGGACGTTTTCCTATCCCGCCGATCAATCGCTGGCGTTCCTGTCTCCCGAGGCCGCGAGCGAGAGAATCCATCCCGATGACCTGATCCAGCTCAGTCAGCAGGTCGAGCAGGCCTTGAAAAACGGTGGCCCGTTCAATGCCGAGTACCGCATCCGGCGGCCTGATGGTAGCTATGGATGGGTGTTGGCCAGTGGCTGCTGTGAGTTCAACGAACAAGGCCAGCCCTTTCGCTTTCCCGGTGTGCTGATCGACATCCACGAGCGGAAAATCGCCGAAGAGTCCTTGCTCAAGTTCACTCGCAATCTGGAGCAGCGCGTCGCCGATGAAGTCGAAGGGCGGCTGGCTGCCGAAGAACAGCTGCGCCAGTCACAGAAGCTTGAGGCCATTGGCGGGCTGACGGGAGGGGTGGCCCATGACTTCAATAACCTGTTGCAGGTCATCGCCGGCAATCTGCACCTGTTGGCACGCCACGAACCGGACAACGAGAACGTGCAGCGCCGGGTGAATGCCGCGATTGCGGCGGTGGAGCGCGGCGCGATGCTGTCGTCACAACTGCTAGCGTTCGCCCGTCGGCAACCCTTGTCGCCGGCGGTCTACAGCCTGCGGCAGATTTACGAAGGGCTGGGCGAATTGCTGCAGCGGGCGCTGGGAGAAACCATACAGATCGATGTGCAATTGCCGGAAGAGTCCTGGTGCATTCACGTCGACCGCAATCAGCTGGAAAACGCCTTGTTGAACCTGGCGCTCAATGCCCGCGATGCGATGCATGGCGAGGGCACCATTGCTATCAGTGGCAAGAACGTGGAGCTCGATCAGCGGTTTTGCGCGGGCAAGGGCATCAGCACCGGGGACTACGTGCGCCTGTCGGTGGTCGACACTGGCGACGGGATGGATGCGGCGACGCTGAAACAGGCGTTCGAGCCGTTTTTCACCACCAAGGCCGATGGCCAGGGCACGGGCCTGGGGTTGAGCATGGTGTTCGGTTTCGTCAAGCAGAGCGGGGGCCATATCGATATGACCAGCGAGGTGGGGCAGGGCACGCAGGTGCACCTGTACTTCCCCCGCAGCGCGCGCGCGCAGAGCCGCGAGTCGCCCATGCGCAGTGTCCAGCACAGAGGCGGCCACGAGACTATTCTGGTGGTTGAGGACAACGAAGAAGTGCGCAGTGCGACGGTCGAATTTTTGCAACAGTCGGGCTATCAGGTGCTGGTAGCCGCCAATGGCGACGGCGCGATGCAGATGTTGCTGGACGGTGTGGAGGTTGACCTGATCTTCACCGATGTGGTCATGCCCGGGTTGATCAAGAGCTCGGACCTGGCCGCCTGGGCCAAGGTCCAGACGCCTCCGGTGGCGGTACTGTTCACTTCGGGGCACACTCGGGACATCATCTCCAACAACCATCAGCTCAGCCCGGACACCCATTTGCTGAGCAAACCCTACAGTCCGGATGCGCTGATGACCATGATCCGCAGTGTGCTGGCCGGTTGACGACGGCTCCCAGGGCACTGGGCCGATCACCATCAATCGGATCATCGTTAACCGCTGGTCTGATTGACGGTCGACAGCCACCGTCGGGCAAGGCCATTCTGACAACTGGCGAGCGCGTATCATGGTGTTCGCCATCGATCATCCAACGGAGGTGTTCCATGCCGGTGAAACATGACCTGTATCAGGACTTGAGCTGCACTAGGGAAGTCGTTCAGCAAAAGCGCGCCAATGATCCACATTTGAATGCGTTGCTGGATAAATACTCGGTTATCGACGATCTGGTACTGAAGGCGGAGGCCTCGGCCCAGGGCGATGACGATGTGAGGAAGCTCAAGGAAAAACGCCTTTCGATCAAAGACGAAATATCCAAAAACCTGAACGGTTCTGCCAGAACGTGACCCGAGCACGGGGGGCGCAAACGGCCCCCCGTGTTGCAATGCTGTTCAGCCAAGGCCAGGGTCGCTCAATACCTCTTCCTGTGGCGAGGGAGCAAGCTCCCTCGCCACGGGTGCCTCACTCTCCAGAAACTTTCTGAACTGAACGGCATTACCCTCGTGCTGCACCTAATGAGAGGATTGCAGGGCCTTGGCCAGGGGCAAGCGCACCATGTGGCTGGACTTCAGCGAGCCGAAATACAGCCATTGGCCGTACTCGCGAACAGTGGTGATGGGGGCGTAATTACCGCTGCTGGCGTCCTGCAGATTGGCAATGATGTTGCCGTCCAGGTCCACACCCAATGCAAGCGCACGCCGCTCCACCGGCTTGGGCAGCACCGTGAGTGCCCGCACGATCATCTTGCGCACGAAGGGATACGCCGCCGTGCTGTCCAGCAGGGCATTGCGCGGCGCGTACAGCGCCACCCAGAAACGCTCATGACCATTGAAGCTGAGGTTGTCCGGCAAGCCTGGCAGGTTGTCGACGAACACCTCGTGCGAGCCGGCCTTGGGGCCACTGAGCCAATAGCGGGTGATGCGGTAGGCACCGGTCTCGTTGACCAGCACGAAGGCGTCATCGGGCCCGAGCGCGACGCCATTGGCGAATTCCAGGCGGTCCAGCAGCAGCTCGGTCTTGCCCGTCTGAAAGTCGTAGCGCAACAGGCGGCCGTCACCACCGTGCTCGATGATCGCCTCGCCATCATGGCCATAACCCCACCGGCTGGACGCGTCGCTGAAGTAGGCGTAGTGCCCGGTCCTGTCGATCGTGACATCGTCGGTGAAGCCGAACCGCACGCCACCGGCTTCGGTACTCAGGGGAATCAACTGGCCCAGCGAATCGAGGGCCAACAGTCCCTTGATGCCGTCGGCAATGATCAATCGGCCATCCGGGTGACGGGCCAGGCCCAGCGGTCGGCCACCGGTGTCGGTCAACACCGTGAGTGTCTTGCCGTCCAGGCTGGTGCGGATCACGCGGCCGTCGTGCAGGCCGGTGATCAGGTAGTCGTCCTCCAGCAGCAGGGCTTCGGGGCCGTTGATGTTCGCCGCGCCGATGTGCTCCACGCCCTTGAGTATCCGGTTCTCGGCAAATACCCCCGATTGCAGGGACGGCGCGGGCTGCGGTTTCCAGGCCACCGGTTGCACCTGGGTCGGTGCCAGCAGCAGGAACAGGCCGACCAGCACCAGCAGGACGATGAGAAACCCGCTAACGCTGACTCCACGGGGTACACGATTCATCAGGCGACTGCTCCGGTGCGGGTGGGGATACTCAGTTGCGCCTGGTCACGCAAGGCCAGCATCGACGCGGCGGACTCGTGCTCGATGCGCCGTTTGAGCAGCAACTGATTGGCCAGGCGCATCAGCAGGCCACTGAAGCGGTATTCCAGGGTCCGGACGAAGCGCGTGCCAGCGCCTTCGCTGACGCATTCATAGGTCAGCAGCAGTTCCAGGCCATGATCGCCCTGGGCCCGGGCGCACCAGCGGCGTCCCGGCAGGTACTCGTTGACTTCCCAGCTCAAATGCCCGGAGCGACCGCCGGCGTGAATGTCTTCTTCAAAAAGCGCACCCGCGTGCAGTGGCCCTTGCGGGCCCTCGACCTTCAATGACGAGGGGTGCCATTGCGGCCAGAGGGTCGGGCTGCCGGCATAGGCGAGCACATCGATCGGGTCGCGTTCGATGTCGATATGGTGTTGCAGTCGGGTCATGGGGCGGCTCGTGGAGTGATGGTGGGCGTGGTCCGGTTCGGCTTCCCAATACAGTGTGCCGAACAGGTAGTCCATCAGCGGAAAAACGATATTGAAATTGCGGGCCTGCATCAGCTCGCGACGGTGATGCAGTTCATGCAGGCGGCGCATCTGGCGAATCCATGGCAGGCGGGTGACAGGGTTGCCAGGTGGCAGATGCTCGCAGGCGTGGAACACTTCGTAGGTCAGGTAGCCAAGGATCATGCAGCCTGCGAACAGGCCTGCCACATTACCATTGAGCTGTTTGAGCAGCCACCAGGCGGGCAGGGTGATCACCAGGCTGTGCAGCACGATCAGCCAGGCGGGGAACAGGATCACCCGCCAGTCGCGCGCGGTGTCGTAGGTCATGTGGCCGGGCGCGAAAAAGCTGTGATGATCGCCGGCATGGCGGGCATAGAACAGCCGCGCAAAGGCCTTCTTGTGATGCCCCAGGTGACGGTGGACCCCGTAGACCGCGAAGTTGAAAAACAGCAGGGTCAACGGTACCGCCCACCACTCAAGCGGTTGCACCTGATGGACCGTGCTCCAGAACAGACCGATCGCTGTGATCCCGAACACCAGGACGAAACCTGCGTGCAGCCACGGGTTGTAGAGCCGATGAACATCCGCCCGGTAACGGGTACGAAACGCCTGCGTGGTTTGCCTCACTGCGGTCACCTTTTATCCTTGTTATTGATAGAAGATTAGTCGTGGCCAAATTATCCGGCCAATGGATGTTTGTGATAGCTGTTCATCAAGCCGCTGAATGGGCTGGGGGAGACTCCGGCGTGGTCCCTTCAGCATCCCGAGCAGGAGGCAAGCCGATGATCGAGTGCAAACGCGCTTATGCGCCCGCCAGTGAGAGCGACGGCTACCGGGTGCTGGTCGACCGACTGTGGCCCCGCAATTGCCGCAAGCAGCAGTTGCCGCTGAATGAATGGTTGCGTGAGGTGGCGCCCTCCACGGCGTTGCGACGGGCATTCAAGGCCGGCGAGCTGGATTTTTCAGCCTTCCGGGCGGGGTATCGTCAGGAACTGGCGGCCCGGCCTGGTCATTGGTGGAAACTCCTGGAAATCGCCGAACACGGCACGCTGACGCTGATCTATGGCGCGCGTGACGAGACGCAGAACAATGCGCAGGTGTTGGCCCAGTGGCTGGAGGAGGAGCTGGACCGGCGTGCCGATGCCAGTTCACCGGTGTGTTATGCCGAGGAGTTCAAGACGCCCTGATCGCGTGCGCCGCGGGTTCAGGTCAGCGGGTCCCAGCGCTGGGACCAGTCACTGTCGCTCTTGACCAGCTCGCGTAGCAGGTCGAACGCCTGCTGCAACGCGGCCGAATCGCGATCACGGGAGTACACCAGGTAGGTCGGGTAGCTGAATTCGGGGGCCTTGGGCACGCGTTCCAGCACGCCGCTGTCGAGGTAGGACTGGACCACCCGGGTGCGGAAGTACCCGGTGCCACCGTTTTGCAGGAGATACTGCAGCGCCAGCGGGCCGAGGTTGAAGCTCAGTGCGGCCCTGGCCTTGTCCGGCAACGCCGCGTCGTGCTGGCGGCGAAAATCCTGGCCCCAGTCGATGTACACGTAGGGTTCGGGCCGCGACGGCAGTCGCACCTGAATCAACTTCTCTTCCAGGAGTTGTTCGACTTGCAGCCGTGGCCAGTATTCGGGCTGGAACACCAGCGCTGCGTCCAGTACGCCCATTTCCAGTTGCCTGAGCAGGTTGTCGCCGTCGCGGATTTCCGTGCGCAGGGCATAGGTCGGGATATGTTCACGGATCTCACGGGTCCAACTGAGCATCAGCGGGTTGCACAGGCTGACCTCGCCACCGATGTGCAGCACATTGCGGTAACCGTCCGGCAGCGGCAGGTCGCGGCGGGCGGCTTCCCAGGTCTGCACCAGTTGATTGGCGTACACCACGAAGGCCTCGCCATCGGCCGTCAGGCGGGCACCGGCACGGTTACGCACGAACAAGGTGCTGGCCAGCTGGCTTTCGAGCTTCTGCACCCGCGCGGTGATCGCGGTCTGGGTCACGTGCAGTTTGTCCGCGGCGGCGGCGAGGCTGCCGCAACGAACGATTTCCAGGAAGGTACGGGCGAGGTCGATGTCCATGGCGGGTCGCTGATGGGGAGGGTCCGGCAGTGTAGAGCAAGGCGCCGGCAAAGGCTGCTCCGGGGGTAGAAACGACGAATCCCGCCACAAGGGCGGGATTCGTGTAGGGCAAGGCAGGGCTCCCCGTGGGGAAGCCGCTGTCTCAGGCCGGGAACAGCTCGGACAGTTTCATGGCCAGCATCATGTCGCCTTCAGCGCGCAGTTTGCCGCCCATGAACGCTTGCATGCCATCGGTTTCACCGCTGACGATGCCTTCCAGGGTTTCGCCGTCCATGACCAGGGTCACTTGAGCGTCCGGGTTCACGCCTTCTTGCAGTTCGCAAGTGCTGTCCTTGACGACCAGCGAGAAGTTCTTGTCTTCGTCGATACGGAAACCGAAAACCAGGTCCAGGCCGGCAGCAGCGGCTGGGTTGAACTTGGCTTTCATTGCTTGTACGGCGTCAGCTACGGAGGTCATGGTTCGATCCTTTTAGGTGTGTTACAGCAAGGGTCACAGTAATCCGGACTCAACGAAAAGTGATGAGGTCCGGGGCCTTCAGCAGTTGCAGGTGTGCATGACTGTTGAAGGAAGCCAGTGCCACCTCGCATCCACGGAACTTCAGGTGGTTGAGCGAGGTGTTGACGATTTGCCAGTTCAGCTCGAAGGCCTGCCTGGCCGGCATTTGAGTGATCAGGTGGAGCAGGGCGGTAATGGTGCCGCCGGACGTGAACACGGCGATTTTCTGGGTGTTGTCGGCCTGTTCGAGAATGCGTTGCAAGCCGGTCTGGACGCGCTCGACGAAGTCGAGCCAGCTTTCCAGGCCCGGAGGGTCGTAGGTGCCGGCCAGCCAGCGTTCGATGATCAGGGCGAAGATCCGCTGGAATTCACCCCGGTTCTGCGTCGCGTTACGCAAAATGTGCAGCGCTTCGGGTTCTTCGGGCAGCAGGTCCGGCAACAGGGCGCGAATGACGGCATCGGCATCGAATTCATTGAAGGCCGAATCGATTTCCACAGGCGGTACCGGCAGCCCGACCGCGCCAAATTGTGCGAGGGCGCTGTTGGCGGTGTGTTGCTGGCGGCGCAGGTCGCCCGACAGGCAGCGGTCGAAGCTCAAGCCCAGTTCGGCCAGGTGGCTGCCGAGGATTTCCGCCTGGCGCACGCCGATCGACGACAGCACGTCGTAGTCGTCTGCACCGAAGGAGGCCTGGCCATGTCGAATCAGATAGATGCTGCCCACGTCCGCGTCATCCCGGTACGTTGAAGGTTTTGCGAGGTTATGAGGATGCCGGTGAGCTGTCAATGAAAAAACATACGCTTGTTTGAAATGCTCGTTGGGGGCGGTAACAGAAGGTTTCACGGCTGGTCGCAACGCAGTCGCATGGGTATGCTGCAAGCATCCGCGCCCGCGTGTTGAGCGGGGCACAGTCGTTAAGGAGTCAATGTGGAGTTTTTGTCCGAGTACGCAAGTTTTCTGGCTAAAACCGTAACCCTGGTCGTCGCCATCCTGGTGGTGCTGGTCAGCTTCGCTTCGCTGCGCAGCAAAGGTCGGCGCAAGTCCGCGGGCCAGTTGCAGGTCAGCAAGCTCAATGATTTCTACAAGGGCCTGCGCGAGCGTCTGGAGCAGGCACTGCTCGACAAGGACCAGCTCAAGGCCTTGCGCAAGTCCGAGGCCAAGGCTGAGAAAAAACACAAGAAAAAGCCCGAGGCCAAACCCCGGGTGTTCGTGCTGGATTTCGACGGCGACATCAAGGCCTCGGCCACCGAGAGCCTGCGCCACGAAATCACCGCGCTGCTGTCCCTGGCCACGCCCAAGGATGAAGTGGTGCTGCGCCTTGAGAGTGGCGGCGGCATGGTGCACAGCTACGGCCTGGCCTCCTCGCAGCTGGCGCGTATTCGCCAGGCCGGCGTGCCGTTGACCGTGTGTATCGACAAGGTCGCGGCCAGTGGCGGCTACATGATGGCCTGCATCGGCGAGAAGATCATCAGCGCCCCTTTTGCCATCCTGGGCTCGATCGGGGTGGTGGCGCAGTTGCCCAACGTCAACCGCCTGCTGAAAAAACACGACATCGACTTTGAAGTGCTGACCGCCGGCGAGTACAAGCGCACCCTGACCGTGTTTGGCGAAAACACCGAGAAGGGCCGGGAGAAGTTCCAGGAAGACCTGGACGTGACCCACGCGCTGTTCAAGAACTTCGTTGCCCGCTATCGCCCGCAACTGGCCATCGACGAAGTGGCGACCGGTGAAGTCTGGCTGGGGATTGCAGCATTGGATAAACAACTGGTCGATGAGCTGAAAACCAGCGACGAATACCTCGCCGAACGGGCCAAGGGCGCAGAACTGTTCCACCTGCACTATGCCGAACGCAAGACCCTGCAGGAGCGTGTCGGCCTGGCAGCCAGCGGTTCGGTTGATCGCCTGCTGCTGACCTGGTGGAGTCGTTTGACGCAACAACGGTTCTGGTGACCCCTCGCGGTCGATCAGCGTTCGCTTTTGGAAGGAATAGCGGCGGTCAAGCATGAACATGCCGGGCTGAGTGAGTTGTTCTTGTAATGTGGCAGGGAACCGAGGCTGTGGAGACCTTGCCCGTTCGACAGTGTCCATCTCGCCCGGTACCTGCTTGAAGCCATTGGACTCCAGGGCTTCAAGCAGATCTTCGAGGCTCCTGAAATGAACACGGTCAATCTACGGCCAGTCCTCGTGCTCAATATAGACAGCCGTGTTCTCGGTCTTGATTGGGGGTATAGGCAATGTTGCCATCGGCATCACACTACACAATGGCAATGTAATTAAGCGTATCCACTGCAGGTGCATTTTTCCGACTTGTGCCATTGGCGTTTCGTGAGGTGCTGACGAGTTTTCCTGCGATGGTCAAGTGCTGAGTCCATTTAGGCTGACGCTTCTTCAACCAGCCGCAAAGGAATTGCACAATGATCGAGTCTCAAGAGCCCGAAGCCTCAGACACACACGCTGTCCCAATCACTCCCATGCGCGATGGGTTAAAGGCAGCGGTCGAAAAGGCTTTACCCCTGTCGCCGGAGCAGTTCGCCGGCCAACTCATTCAAACGAAATGGGGAGCAGACATTGCACCCCTGACCACGCAGTTGGTCACGCTCAACTACAACTATCACGGCCATCCTGCACAAAACGGGGTTCAGCAGGGTCGGGTAGCGAACGCCCAAAGCCTGGCTCAGGCGTTACTCTGCAACTATCAAACGGTGGGTGACGGACGTTTCGGGGAAACCGCGTTCGGCTTGTACACGCCTCCCGATATCGGCCCGCAGGTACGGTTGGTCGACCATGTCGATGAGTTTGCCTATGTGGGTAATGGCAACCATGACACCTATGAAGGCATCTATCGCCACACGGCCCCGCAAACCTATGGTCCCTTGACGCAGCTAAGGCTGCGACCCGCCGACTTCAAGAAGTGGGTATGGGAACTGGAGCTCAAGGACCAATACCGTGAGTATGTGGAGCGGGCCTGGCCCTCGGATGAGGTGATCGTTGCGCCTGGCGCCTGTGCACTGAGGACGTCGGTCAAGGCGGCCTTTGTCATGGCCGCGTACCTGCAACGGCAGGAAAACACCCTTACACGGCAGGGGTTCGAACTGGCTTTGCGGGCCGCGGGTTTGGCGCCGGATCAACCGTGGCAGCAACTGGCGATCGAGCCGTTGCAGGCGCTCATGCGCGCTCCCAGTCCGGTCGAAGTCGCACGACTGGTACTTTATCGTTACACCGCCAGCGATATATGGAGTTTCCGCCACCGCTCCAGTCCCAGGATAATTCTGTACATCCCGGGCAACTCCTCACCGATCCATGACTTCGTCGATGCCAGGGCCTTGCACCGCTGGATCGTGGAGCAGGGCCAGGATGGGGAGCGAAAGCGGGCGCTGGCGGCCCACTTTGCCGAGGACGACCGTCATGACGGTACCTTTCATGCCGGTGTGTCGACCGCACTGGATGGCATGGCGCTATACCCGCGCCAACACCACCTGAAACAGGGCCACGGATTCTTCAACGACGACGGGTACTGGGACCCGGCCGAGTATGTTCATCTTGAAGTGGTGTCTCCCGGCACCGATCCTTTCGCACAGCTAGCCCTGAGCATGAAGCAGGCGGCGAATGCCAGCATTGAAACCATTCGCGATGATGCGCAAGTCAATCGGGATAACCTGAGTGCGGTGGTCGAACCCATTGTGCAATGGATCAACAGGTTCGGACCTTTGGCCCTGTTTGTGCCGGGGGGTGAGGGCTTGTTGGTGTTGGCCGGGATCATCGATGCCGGGTATGGGCTGGACCAGGCAATGAATGGCAAGCAGCCGGATGATTCATCCGTGGGCGTGACCCGCGTGGTGTTTGGTTTGCTCAATGCACTGCCGCTGTTGGGCGCGGGTGCGGCACTCAAGGGCGAGGGGGCCGTGGAGACGCTGCCAGGGCCGGTGGAGACCCCGGGAGAACCTGTCATCAGGCCCGAGATGCCCGAGGTACAGCCTGTGGAAGCCACACCGTCAGGCACCACCACGCGCCTGGAGTTGATACGCGGCATCGGCGCGCCGGTGGCGTCATTCAGCGATGAGGTACTGCACCAGATCGGCAATGTCAGCGCGGTCGACAACGATATGCTGCGGTTGATGCAGGCGGGGCGCCGTCCGCCGACGCCGCTGTTGGCTGATACCATCAGCCGTTTCAGAATCGATCAGGATCTTCAGCGCGAAACCCTGCAGGCGATCCCCGGGGAACAGGCCACCACTGCCCTGGCGATGCGCTTTCAGGCTCGATATGACAGCTTCCAGCACTCTGACAATGAATGGGTCAGGCTGTTTCAACGTCAGTACCCAGGCTTGCCTAAAGGCGCTATAGAACAACTGCTCGACCGGTCAGGCGTGGATATTCAGGCGCCGCCGACAGTGGCCGAAAGCCGGCGCCTGCTCCGGCGGCTGGATGGCAAGGCCAGCCAGTATCGGCAACACGTTCGGCTCAATCGTGCCTATGAAGGGCTTTACCTTCAATCCATACAAAACCCGGAGACTGACGCACTGGCGCTGCACTCTCTGCAAGCGTTGCCCGGATGGCCGAAGTCGCTGCGTATCGAGGTGCGCGAGGGGTCAGCGGCGGGACGCCTCCTGGATCAGGTCGGGCCGTTCGCGTCCCATGACTGCAGGTACCTGATCAAAGTGGGTCGCCGATATAGCGGGCACGATGCGCAGGGTGTCTATCGGCCGGACGCCCACGATGTCTATCAAGCTGTTCTCGACCTGCTGTCAGAGTCCGAACGTGATGCGTTGCAGCTGCAACCGCTGGATGCCGCGCGCGGCCTGAGGCGGAAAATCAGCGAGCGAACACTGCCGCGTTCCGAACTCATCACCGGGCTTTCGCGAATGGACTCCGGGCTGCTTTTCGAGGCGCCGGGGCTGCGAGGCGGAGGTTATCCGGCGACCTCGCAGGGGGCGGCGTTGACTCGGGATATCGAGATCGTTCACATCAGGTCGATTTACACCGGTTTTACCCCGGCGCAGGCCGCTGAATTTCTGCAGAACCTGGGCGCCGGGGCGATGGAGCAACTGGCGCGGCTGGAAATGCAACTGAGCCAACTCGATCTCGATTTACGCCAATGGGTCGACCAGGTCCTGCAGGAAATCGACGAGATGGCTATCGATTTTCTGGTCGAGGGTGAAGAAGAGGCTCAGGGGATGGATGCGGCCCAGATTGAGCAGGAAAACGTGGAGCGTGCCGACGAGGCGTTTGACCTTGAGCGAGAGGCGCGGATTGAGCTGGTGTCCGAGTTGATGAGCTTCTGGCAAAAACGCGGGCATGTCGACACTCATGTCTATTCGGGCGCGCAACTGCTGGGCTACAAACTGGACCTGGACTTCGAGTACTTCCATTCACTGCCCTTTCTGGCTGCAAAATTCAATGACGTCGTCGAGTTGTCCATGAAAGGTTTCCAGCTGGCGCGACCAGAGGGGCTGGAAGGTTTCCTGGGGTGCTTTCCCAATCTGCGCACCTTGAACATGGAGAGCGTCGACCTGCGACAGGTCAATCCCCACGGAGTGCTTGAGGTGCGCTTGCCGCCTGCGATTACTCGCATGCCCCACCTCACCACACTGAACCTCAAGTCGACCTGGCTGGAACTGACCGAGCAATCGGCGGGGCAGTTGTCTCAGCTGGTGGGTTTGCAGGTGCTGGACTTGAGCGATAATCCGCTGGGCGTCCCGCCGCTGGTGTTTGGCATGACGGATTTGCGCAGGTTGAACCTCGGCGGTACCGGCATTACCCATTGTCCCGTTGGTATTCCTGAACAACCCTCCATGGAATTGCTGGACCTCAGTAACAACCGGATTTCCCGGTTTCCCCCTGCCGTCCTGGTCCAGGCCGTGGCCAGGGACCGGGTCCGCCTGTGGGGCAATCCACTGACGGACGAGGACAGCCTGCGGCGCATCGTTACCCATCGAGAACACACCGGCCTGAATCTTTGGTTGAGCGCCCCCGACCTGAGTGTCACTCAACCGGCGGTGTGGTTGCAGCGCCTGCCTGAGGCCCATGTCGAGCTGATGCGTTTGCTATGGCAGCGGCTGGTCGCCAGGCCCCGGGGAGCGCGTTTTTTGCGAACGATAGAGAGCCTGAGCCGCACCGCTGATTTTCGGGTGGCCTATCCAGTGATTCAGGCGAGAGTCTGGCATTTGTTGAGTGAGGCCGATGCCTCGGAGGAGTTGTGGGGGGTGTTGAGCAGGGATGTCGCGCTGTCGACGCTGGATGCCGAGAACCCCTTCGCCAGTTTCACGCGCCTGGAGAACAAGGTCAGGTTGTACAGGGACTGGGTCCACACGGGCAGACCGATTCCGATCGAGGATCTGCTGGGGGGCTGATGAAGACAGCAAGTCTTGAACCCCGGGGCGGGGTTCAAGGCCTTGGCCCGTTAGCGGCGACGGAACAGCGGCAGCGGTTCGTCGGTGGCGGCCTGGTAGGTCACCGAGAAGTCCTTGAGGCTTTCCAGGGCTTCATACGGGTCCTTGTCGGCGCGCAACGCGTAAGCGTCGAAACCGCAGCGACGCAGGTAGAACAGCTGGTCGCGCAGCACATCGCCGATCGCCCGCAGCTCACCCTTGAAGCCATAACGGTCACGCAACAGGCGTGCGTTGGAGTAGTTTCGCCCGTCGGTGAACGCCGGGAAGTTCAAGGCAATCACCTGGAACTGATCGACGTCATCACCGATTTCCTCGGCTTCTTCTTCGGCATCCAGCCACACACCCAGACCGCCATCGCGGGCCTTGAGGGCGTGAGCATGTTCACGCCACAGGGCCAGCGGGACGATCAGGTCGTCGCAATTGGAGATGCCGTCGAGGGTCGCGTCCTTGGGCAGCAAGTGCCAGGTTTCGTCGACGACCTCGTTGTTCTTAATGATTCGCTGCATAGACGCGTTCCTTGAAGAGGTCGATGCCGATACGTTGATAGGTGTCGATGAAGCGTTCGTCTTCGGTACGTTGTTCCACGTACACGTCGATCAGCTTCGAGATCACGTCCGGCATGTCGTTCTGGGCGAACGACGGGCCGAGGATCTTGCCCAGGCTGGCGTCGCGGCTGGCGCTGCCACCCAGGGACACCTGGTAGAACTCTTCACCTTTCTTGTCCACGCCCAGGATGCCGATGTGGCCGACGTGGTGGTGACCGCAGGCGTTCATGCAACCGGAGATGTTCAGGTCCAGTTCACCGATGTCGAACAGGTAGTCCAGGTCGTCGAAACGGCGCTGGATGGCTTCGGCAATCGGAATCGACTTGGCGTTGGCCAGGGAGCAGAAGTCACCGCCGGGGCAGCAGATGATGTCGGTCAACAGGCCGATGTTCGGGGTGGCAAAGCCTTGCTCGCGCAACTCGCCCCACAGGGTGAACAGTTGGCCCTGCTCAACGTCAGCCAGAATGATGTTCTGCTCGTGGGAGGTGCGCAGCTGGCCGAAGCTGTAGCGGTCGGCCAGGTCGGCAACGCCGTCGAGCTGCTTGTCGGTCAGGTCGCCCGGAGCAACGCCGGTCGGCTTGAGCGACAGGGTCACGGCCACATAGCCCGGCTTTTTGTGGGCCAGGGTGTTGCGGGTGCGCCAGCGAGCGAAGCCCGGGTGCTGCTTGTCGAGCTCGGCAAGCTCGGCGACCTGGTTGCTCAGGGCCTTGTAGTCCGGGTCGACAAAGTGTTTGGCGACGCGATGCACTTCGGCGTCGGTCAAGGTGGTCTGGCCACCGCGCAGGTGCTCCATTTCCGCGTCGACTTTCTGGGCGAAAACCTCGGGCGTCAGGGCCTTGACCAGGATCTTGATCCGCGCCTTGTACTTGTTGTCGCGACGGCCATAGCGGTTGTACACCCGCAGGATGGCGTCCAGGTAGCTCAACAGGTCTTGCCACGGCAGGAACTCATTGATGAACGCGCCGACCACCGGGGTACGGCCCAGGCCGCCACCGACCAGTACGCGGAAGCCCAGCTCACCGGCGGCGTTGTGCACCGGTTCAAGGCCGATGTCATGGACTTCAATCGCGGCGCGGTCGGAGGTCGACCCGTTGATTGCAATCTTGAACTTGCGCGGCAGGTAGGCGAATTCCGGGTGGAAGGTGGTCCACTGGCGCACGATCTCGCACCAGGGGCGCGGGTCGATCAACTCGTCGGCGGCGACACCGGCGAACTGGTCGGTGGTGACGTTGCGCAGGCAGTTGCCGCTGGTCTGGATGGCGTGCATCTGCACGGTGGCCAGCTCAGCCAGGATGTCCGGGATGTCTTCCAGTGCCGGCCAGTTGAACTGCACGTTCTGCCGGGTACTGATGTGGGCGTAGCCCTTGTCGTAGTCGCGAGCGATCCTGGCCATCATTCGCGTCTGGCGCGAAGTCAGTTGGCCGTAAGGCACGGCAACCCGCAGCATCGGGGCGAAGCGCTGGATATAAAGGCCATTTTGCAGGCGCAGGGGGCGGAATTCTTCTTCGCTCAGTTCGCCTGCCAGATAGCGTCGGGTCTGATCACGGAACTGCTTGACGCGGTCCTCGATGATCCGCTGATCGTACTTGTCGTATACGTACATATAAGTCCTGTTCTCAGGCTTGGGCTACTCGCAATCCGCTGCGTTTCTCGCTCGCTTGACTGTGAAAACGCCTTGGCAATTCTGCGCGCACGGCCGCGCACTCCCCACGGAGCCGGGGCAAGATATCAGTTTGCGTTTATGCGCAAAAGTGATGTTTTAGTATATATAAAGAACCAAATCGACTAATGAGACTGATTGCTATACGACCCTCAAGTTGTCGTGCGGGCAATCATCGACTTAACTGTGATCGAGTCTTTATGCAATCACCGATAAAACCGACAAGAGGCGATGCAATGAGCAACCCGACCAAAGCACAGAAGAGCGACAGCAGCGTCGATGCGTGGGCAATCCTGTTCCTGATCCTCCTGGTAGTGGGCACTGCGGTGTACTGGGTCAGCCATCAATAAGTCCGTCAAACCGGGCCCTGATCCGACGGTTGTCGGACAAAACGCCAATTAATCGCGATTTGCCAGCATTTCGCTGGCTATAATGCGCGGCTGGTGA
The DNA here is from genome assembly GCF_900187505.1 of Pseudomonas sp. Irchel s3h17. Taxonomy (GTDB): domain Bacteria; phylum Pseudomonadota; class Gammaproteobacteria; order Pseudomonadales; family Pseudomonadaceae; genus Aquipseudomonas. The sequence goes on along the minus strand of NZ_FYDL01000023.1, from coordinate 39,797 downwards.
CCGGGCCCGGATGTTCAATGTTCAAGTTTCTTTATGGAATGGTGCTGACGGTTTGCGCGGTCTACGGACCCGGCGCGCAAGCCGAGTCGGTGCTATTCCTTAATCCCGGTAACTCCAGCGAAGTGTTCTGGGTCAGCTATACCCGGTTCATGGAGGCCGCCGCCCGGGACCTGGGCATTGACCTTGAGGTGCAATATTCCGAGCGCGTGGCCGAGACCACGATCAAGCAGGCGCGCGAGGCCTTGTTGGGGCCGCGGCGTCCGGACTATCTGGTGTTCGTCAACGAGCAGTACGTGGCACCGGAGATCCTGCGCCTGTCCCGGGGCAGCGGGGTGAAGCTGTTTATCGTCAATAACAGCCTGACCGACGACCAACTGGCGTTGTTGGGCGATCCTCGGGAAAAGTACCCCGAGTGGCTCGGTAGCCTGGTCACCAATGACGAGGAGGGTGGCTACCTGATGCTCAAGGAGTTGATCCGCTTGCATCCCGCCGCCCCTGGCCAGCAGCTCGAGCTGCTGGTGTTTTCCGGATTGAAGATCACCCCCGCTGCGCAGTTGCGCGAGAAAGGCATGAGGCGTGCGTTGCGCGAGCATCCCGAGGTCGTGCTGCGCCAGTTGGTGTACGGTGCCTGGAGTCGTGAGCGGGCCTACGAACAAGCGCAGCTGCTCTTCAAGCGCTACCCCAAGGTGTCGCTGATCTGGTCCGCCAACGACGAGATGGCGTTCGGTGCGATGCAGGCTTACGAAGAGTCCGGTGGCATACCGGGCGAGGGTGCAGTGTTCAGTGCGGTCAATACCTCACCGGCTGCTTTGCAGGCCCTGCTGGACCGGCGCCTGAGCGTGTTGCTGGGCGGGCACTTCAGCCTGGGCGGCTGGGCGCTGGTGCAATTGCATGACTATGAACAGGGCGTCCCGGTCGACCAATATGGCGGTCGTGATCGACAGGTTCCGTTGTTGCAGCTGATTGACCGGTCACAGGCCAGGCGCATGCTGGCGCAGCAAGACACCCAGGACTACGGGGTGAACTTTCGCAGCCTGTCGGCCAAGCATCGTCCGTTGAGCTATCGCTACCCGTTCAGCCTGCAAACCCTGATGCACTGAGACGCCGATCAAATTCCGGCCAGATGCACCACCAGTTTCACGATGCCGAACAGCGTCAACGCAAAGACGGCGGTGAACACAATTCCCAGCACCACGAAATGACTCGGCTTGCCGTGGGTGAAGTCGCGGGCGCGGTTTTTGCCGCTCTGCACGCCGAAGGCCGCCGCCAGGACGCTGTGCAGCATCTGCCAGAAACTGGGTGGCTTGTTGTCGACTGGATCGTCCATAAATCCCTCGTCACCGGTGGGTGTGAGGCAAGCATAGTCAAATCTGCGGGGGGGAGTGGGCCAGCACGCCGGTGCCCGCTACAGGGCTTCCATCGCCAGCAACCGTCGATCCACCGTGACAATGGCTTGCACCATCGCCTGTGCCGCCGGCGTCAGTGAATGGCCGGCGCGGCTGACCACGCCGTAATGCAACTGCAGGCCCGGGTCATCCCTGGGGATGTCGGTGAAGGTCAGCAAGCTGATCTCGCCCTTTCTGGCCAGTTCGCTCAAGGCCTCCATGGTGGCGATGCCGACGGCATCGGAACGCATCACCACGCGGCGGATCGCATCGAACTGGGCGCATTCCACGCGAGTCTCGAAGTCGGCTTCGCCCATCACATCGGCGAGGATCTTGCGGATCATCGGCGGAATGCGCGTACCCACCACCGGGTAGTCGAGCAAGGCGCGCAGTGGCAGGTTCCCGGCGCGGGCCAGCGGGTGTCCGGTCCGGCAGAAGAACCGTCCGCGCCGGGGGCTCAGCAGTTGCACCTGATACTGCGGGTCGCCCGTGAAGTAGCGCGCGTCGGCCACCAGGAATTCGATCTGTTGCTCCTTGAGCCAGACCGCCAGTTGCTCCCAGTCGCCCTGATCGAAGCGGGTGCGGATCGCCGGGTGGGCGCTGATGAATTCGGCCAGCGCTTCCGGCACCAGCAATTGCGCGGGGTAGGGGCCGCAGCCGAAATGCAGTTCGCCGCCGGTCAGGCCGTTGTATTGCATCAGTTCGTTGTGCAGGGCCTGGCTACCGGCCAACAACCGCCTTGCATGCTGCAGCACCAGTTGGCCCTGGCCCGTCAGGCGGAACTCGCGACTGCTGCGTTCCACCAGCGCGCAATCGAGGTCGCGCTCCAGGGTCTGGATACTGCGGCTGAAGGCCGGCTGGCTGAGATTGATCGCCTCGGCGGCCCGCACAAAACTGCGGTAGTCGGCCAGGGCAACCAGGTGGCGAAGCTGACGGAGGTCCACTATGCGTCTCCTGCATTTGATGGATACTTTTAATGCATTTGATCGATAGCACAGGGGCTGGCATAAGTACAATCCTCGTTTACCTTCAGCGGTCGCTCATGTCCGATCAAACCTTCGCTTCCAGCGCCTTCACCCGCACCATTCTCAGTCATGCCCGGCAGATCGGCCTGTGTGAGGAGGAGTTGTTGCAGCGTGCCGGCATCAGTCTGTCGTGGCTCGATGATCAACAGCAGCACATCCCGGCACGCTTGGTGGAACAGCTGTGGCGTGAATGCGAAATCGCCGGTGTCGGGCGCCACTTTGGCTGCGAGCTGGTCAACGGCATGGCCACCAGTTGCCTGCAAGGCATGAACATCCTGCTGGATTCGGCCGCGACCCTGCGGGTCAGCCTGGGCTGCTTTACCGACTACCTGCCACGGGTCACCAATCACGTGCTGGCCGAACTCGAAGAGGTGGACGGCGAGGCTCGCCTGCACCTGCGCCCGGCCCAGGCGCTGCCACATTTTTTTGGCCTGGACGCGGCCACGCTCAGCCTGGTGCGCAATATCTCCCGGCGGGTCGGTACCGCGCCAGGCGAGCTGTTCAGTCATGTCCGGCTGGCGCCCGGACAAGCCGCTGGAGACTGGCTCGGCGGGCAGGGGGTGCGTGTCGAAGCAGGCGAGCACCCGTGCCTGATCCTGCCGCTGCACGCCCTGGATTTGCCGCTACTCAGCGCCAATCCGTTCCTGCACCAGAGCATGCTGCGCCATTGGCAGGTGGCGGCCCCCAGCGACACCCGCAGCGACAGCCTGGAGCTGGCTCGGCACTGGCTGACGGCGGGCGACCAGCCCATCGAACGGATCGCCGAGCGCCTGGGGTATCGCCAGCCCAGCAACTTTATCCGTGCCTTTCGCAAGCAGTTCGGGATCACCCCCAAGCAGTTTCGTCTGGGGCATTTCCAGGCGTGCGGCGATCTGGCGTGATATCCGGATGATCATTTTTTGTCGCGCCGCGCTTGCGCCTATTGTTTGATTGTTGGGCATTTTGACCGGGCTGAGTAAATCTGACCGGAGCCTAATAATGATAAGAACATGCTCGGCCAATGCCTGCGTCCGTCCACGACGCGAACGGCCTGGCCACACCCGACCGCACCCTCTCGCACTGGCGATACTGGCCGTCATGGTCGCGCCCGCCCAGGCGACCACGCTGGACCTCAATGAAGACTGGAGCCTGTCGACCAAGACCACCCTGACCCTGGGGAGCAGTTGGTCCACCCAGAACCCTGAAAAGAGCATGATGACCCGCGCCAACGCCCTGCAGGCGCAAGGCAAGCAGGCCAACGGCAGCAGCGTCAGCGCCGACGACAACCGGCTAAACTTCGAGCGCGGCGACCCGATCTCGCAGAACTTCAAGGGCTTGACGGACTTCAGCCTCGACGGTCAGGGGCAGGGGGCCTTCGTCCGCTTCAAGTACTGGTACGACCATGCCTACGAAACCCGTGACGGCCGGTTCAAGGACTTCGATGACTCGGGCTGGGACGACCTGTCCAAGTTCAAGGGCTTCAAGGCCCTGGACACCTATGTCTGGAAAGACTTCGTGGTCGCCGACCGGCCGCTGAACGTCAAGGTCGGCAACCAGGTGTTGTCCTGGGGTGAGGCACTGCTGATCCAGAACGGCATCAACGTGATCAACCCGCTGGACATCTCGGCATTCAACCGCCCCGGCGTGGAAATCAAGGAAGGCCAGTTGCCGGTGGAGATGCTGTCCTTCAGCTTCGGCCTGACCGACAGCCTGAACCTGGAAGGCTTCTATCAATACAACTGGCGCGAGAGCGTGCTCGACGGTTGCGGCACCTTCTTCGCCAGCAGCGATGCGATCCAGAAGGGTTGCGGACCGCTGTACCTGAGCCAGGTGCAGACCGACCAGCAAATGCAGAATTCCGGCTTGTACGCCACTTCCCGGGGCAATGAATCGCCGTCCGACAATGGCCAGTTCGGCTTCGCCCTGCGCAACATGATCCCGGCGCTGAACGACGCGGAAGCGGCGATCTACTTCATCAACTATCACTCGCGCCTGCCGTACTTCACCCTGAATGCGCGGGATGTCAGCCAGCCCGGGACCTTCCCTGGCGGCGTGCAGAATCCGAGCTACGCCGCCGCGTTCCCGGAAGACATTCGCCTGTACGGTTTCAGCCTCAACGGTGTCGAGCCCAACTCGGGGATTTCCCTGGCGGGTGAAATCAGCTACCGGCCGAACATGCCGCTGGCGATCAACGCACCGGACATCAACGTGGCGGTGATTTCCGGTCCGGGCGGCAGTTCCTGGGTCGACCTGCCAGCGGGCTTCAGCACCACCCAGGGCGACCGTTATGACGGCTGGGTGCGCAAGGGGGTCTGGCAGATGACCGGGTCGGCGACCCAGGCCTACGACAACATCCTCGGCGCCACGCGCTTGAGCCTGTTCGGCGAACTCGGCGTGGTGCACATCGAGGACCTGGACGACGAACGCCTGGGGCGTAACGCCGCCTTCGGTCGCAGCCGCCCGAAAAACGGCATGCCGTGCAACACCGTGGCATCGGGCGTTACCAACCAGTACTGCACGGACGATGGCTTTGCCACCGACTGGTCCTGGGGTTATCGCCTGCGCGCCAGCCTCGAGTACAGCGACGTTTTACCGGGGGTCAACCTGATCCCGGCGGTCAACTGGCGCCATGACGTGTCGGGTTACTCCTATGACCCGCAAGGGCCGTTCCAGGAAGGCCAGCAGGCACTGGGGCTGAGCCTGACCACCAACTACCTCAACGATTACAGCGTGGAACTGGCCTACAACGCCTTCTTCGGTTCCAACGACTACAGCACCCTGGACGATCGCGATTTTGCCTCGGTCAGCTTCAAGGTCGACTTCTAAGGAGTATCAGTGATGCGTATGCAAATTTGTGTGCTGGCCCTGGCCTGCGCGGCGAGCCTGGCGCACGCCAAAGGTACCGATTCAGCCACCCTGGGTAAGACCCTGACGCCCATGGGCTCGGAAATCGCGGCCAATGCCGACGGCAGCATCCCGGCCTGGACCGGCGGCCTGACCCGTTCCGCCGGCAAGGTCGACAGCAAGGGCGGCTACAGCGACCCCTATGCCAATGAAAAGCCGCTGTTCACCATCACCGCGCAGAACGTGGCGCAGTACCAGAAGTTCCTCAGCCCCGGGCAGGTTGCGTTGTTCAAACGCTTTCCCGACACCTACAAGATGAACATCTACCCGACCCACCGCAGTGCCAACCTGCCTAAAACGGTGCTCGATCAGAGTCGTGAAAACGTCGCCAAGACCAGCATGGCCGACGGCGGCAACGGGCTGCATGACTATGCTCACGGCATTCCGTTCCCGCTGCCCACCGAAGGCCTCGAGGTGATGTGGAACCACATGACCCGCTATCGCGGCGGCAGCTACGAGCGCATCAGCAGCTCGGCGCTGGTCCGTGAAAACGGTGCCACCAGCTACGTGCGCAACCAGTCGCTGATCAACTTCGCCGATACCATCAGCGGCCTTGAACCGGCGTCCAACACCCTGTTCATGTTCAAGAGCCGCGTACTGGAGCCGGCGCGCCTGTCCGGTGAAGCGGTGCTGGTGCATGAGCCGATCGACCAGGTGGCCGAGCCGCGTTCGGCCTGGCAGTACCTGCCGGGGCAGCGTCGGGTGCGTCGTGCGCCGATGATCGCCTACGACAACAGCGCCCGTTACAGCAACGGCCTGATCACCGCCGACAACATCGATGGCTACAACGGTGCGCCGGACCGTTTCGACTGGAAACTGGTGGGCAAGCAAGAGCTGTACATCCCCTACAACAGCTACAAGATCGGCAGCCACGAGCTCAAGTACGACGCGGTGATCAAGCCCAACCACGTCAACCAGGACCTGGCCCGCTACGAGAAGCACCGGGTCTGGGTGGTGGAGGCGACGCTCAAGCCCAACGCCCGGCACATCTATGCCAAACGCCGCTTCTATGTGGATGAGGACAGCTGGCAGATCGCGCAAGCGGACCAGTACGACAGCCGCGGCGAACTGTGGCGCAGCGGTGAACTGCATGCGATCCAGCACTACGACCACGGCTTCACCTACAACGTGCTGGAAACGTCCTATGACCTGATCGCCGGGCGCTACTACGCCGGTGGCCTGGCCAACGAAGAGGTCGAGCCGATGCGTGTCGGCTTCGCCGCCAAGACCGACGACTACACCCCGTCGGACCTGCGGCGCTGGGCCAAGTAAGCCGTCCTGCGGGGCATCACAGCAAAAATGTAGGAGCGAGCTTGCTCGCGATGGACGTTAACGAAGACGCGTACTTTCTGAATAAACGCGTCGCTCTTGAGTTCATCGCGAGCTCGCTCGCTCCTACAGAGCAGTGGTGGGCGCCGCTTTCATTGCTGTCAGGAGAAATTGCCATGCGCCACTGGATGACCGCATTAGCCTTGGGGCTCGGCGCGAGCGCTGTACAGGCCGCCAGCCTCGATCAACAGCAGGCCCGGGCCCTGGCCCAGGAAGCCTATGTGTTTGCCTTCGCTACCGGCGAGCACAACAAAGTGCTCAGCGCCATCGCCGCCAGGCTGCCGTTCAATGTGTTGTACAGCGAGCCACGCTTGCTGGGGCCGCAGGACGACAAAGTGGTGTCGCCGAACAACGACACCTTCTATTCCCGCGCCTTGCTCGACCTGCGCGGCGAGCCGCAGGTGCTGCAAGTTCCCGAGGTCGAGGGGCGTTACTACAACTTCCAGTTGGTGGACCTGCGCACCGACAACCTCGACTACATCGGCACCCGCGCGACCGGCAGCAAGGCCGGGCGCTACCTGATCGCCGGCCCGGACTGGCAGGGTGAGGTACCGGCCGGTTTCAATGGGGTAATTCGCTCGCCGAGCCGCGTGGTGTTCCTGATCGGGCGCACTGAGGTCAAGGGCGCCGCCGACCTTGAGCAGGCCGCGCACGTGCTCAAGGGCTACGCCTTGCAGCCCCTGTCCAGAGTGCTGGGAACCCCAGCACCCGCGGCGCTGCCCACCCTGCAGTTGCCGGTCTATCAGGACAGCAAGCAGGGGCCAGCGGTGGCGTTGTTCGAGCGCTTCAACCACCTCGCCGCGCTGCACCAGTGGGCACCCGCCGAGCAGCAGAAACTGGCGCGCTATGCCGAAATCGGCCTCCAGCCAGGTGTCGGATTCGCGCCGCCGCAAGACCTCAAGGCCGCGGTGGCCGAAGGCGCAGAAGCCGGCCGCGAACAGGTGCGAGTTGCCTCCAGCAAGCTGTCCGTGGAGCAGCAAGGCTGGTTCCGCTCGCCGTCCAATGTCGGCAAGTTCGGTGACGATGACCTGACTCGCGCGGCCGTGGCCTGGCGATACATCTATGCCAACGATCCTGCCGAAGCGTTGTACCCCATGGCACTGCATGACGCCCAGGGCCAGTTGCTCGATGGCAATAAAACCTATCGCCTGCATTTCGCCGCCGGGCAGTTGCCACCGGTGGATGCCTTCTGGTCCCTGACCCTGTACGACGGCAAGCGCCAATTGCTGGTGGCCAACCCGCTGGCGCGTTACTCCCTGGGCGATCGCAGCCCCGACCTGCGATACGACGCCGATGGTGGCCTGACCCTGACCCTGGCGCACCCGACGCCGGCGCAGGACGCCCAGAGCAACTGGCTGCCGACGCCGCAAGGGCCGTTCAACCTGATGCTGCGGTTGTACCTGCCGCAACAGCGGGCACTGGATGGCCGCTACCCGTTACCGACCATCGAAGCCATCAAGGGCGAGGGCTGAACCATGAATGCTCCTTTTAGCCGTCGTCGTCTGCTCGCCGGCATGAGTGTGGCCGGTGCCGCACTGGCGTGCCCGGGTTGGTTGCTGGCCGCCAGCCAAGTCAACCCGACCCCGTCCGAGGATATCCAGGCCATCACCCGGGACGCGTGGATCTACGCCTACCCGATGCTGATGCACTACCAGACCCTGGAGAAGCAGGTGCTCGACCCCGGTACTGCCGAGTACGTCGGCGGCTTCAACCGCTTTCGCCACTACAGCAACCTGTACACGCCGAAGAACCGCGAAATTGTCACGCCGAACAATGACACACCGTACTCCTGGGCCTGGCTGGACCTGCGCAGCGAGCCCCAGGTCTTGAGCGTGCCGGCGGTGCCCGAGGACCGTTACTACGTGCACCAGTTGGTGGATCAATACACCCACAACTTTGCCTATGTCGGGGTGCTGAGCACCGGGCGCGAGGCGGGGGACTACCTGATCGCCGGGCCTGGCTGGACGGGCGCAACCCCGGCCGGGATCAAGGCCGTGCTGCGCAGTGAAACCGAGATTGTCATGGTGCTGGGTCGCACCGCGCTGAAGAACGCCGAGGACATGCCGGCGGTGCGTGCCTTGCAACAGCAGTATCGCCTGCGCTCGTTGCACGAGTACGTGGGCACCCCGGCACCCGCAGCGGCACCCGCCATCGCGTGGCAGGCGTGGGACAGCAAGACCGGGCTGGGGCCGGGGTTCATCAATCAGTTGAACCAGATCCTCACGCTGTGTCCGGTCCAACCGGGCGAGCAAGCGTTGCGTGAGCGGTTTGCGCGGATCGGCATCGTGCCGGGGCAGGCGTTCGACCTGGCGGCCATGTCCGCCGAACAGCGCCAGGCGTTGCTCGCCGGTATCCAGGAGGCTCAAGCGCAGATGCAGGCCGCCGGGGCCAAGGTGCGCACCACCCTGGGCCTGTTCGGGACGCGGGAGGTGTTACAGGGCAACTACCTCAACCGTGCGCTGGGCGCGGCCATGGGCATCTACGGCAACAGCGTCGAGGAGGCGTTCTACACCGGCGCCAGGCAGGACAGCCAGGGCCAACCCTTGATGGGGGGACGCGGCTACCGCCTGCGCTTCGCGCCCGGGCAATTGCCACCGGCCAGCGAGTTCTGGTCACTGACGCTGTACGACTTGCCGGACCGCCAACTGGTCGACAACCCCATCGACCGTTACTGCCTGAGCAGCCGCAACTGGCTGCCCGCTCCGCAACATGGTGCGTTCACCCTGATCCTGCGCCTGTACGGGCCCGAGCGGCAGGTGATCGAGCAGCGTTGGCAGATGCCGGCGGTGGAGGCGGTCTGAGTCCTTTTATGGTGTGGCGAGGGAGCTTGCTCCCGCTGGGGCACGCAGTGGCCCTGACAGGACGATTGCGGTCTTTTACAAAGGCCTCGGTGACCTTTTGGGGGTTGCTGCGCAACCCAGCGCGAGCAAGCTCGCTCGCCACGGGGCAGGTGCTCAGTGCCTTGTGCTGATAGAGTCGAAAACCTTGTTCAGGACGGGACATCAGCATCATAAACCGCCAGACCGAACCCGGCCTGGCGGCTTTTTTGCCCTCGATAATCAGGGTGTGACGACATTGAACTGCGGGCTGAAGGTGTCCAGGCTGCCCAGCAGTTGGCCCAGTTTCTTGCCGTCACCCTGCAATTTGACCAGGCCTTTCTGGATGGCCGTCGGGAAGTCCAGTTGCTTGAGGGCGATCTGCTCCAGCGTCGCCTTGTTCATGCTGATGCTCGCGTCGGCCTGGGGATTGCTGCCGCCGCGGTGGGTCAGCACACCGTTGCGCAAGGTCAGGTTGTAGGCCTGGTTCGGGTCGTCGAAGGTCCAGTTCAACGTCAGGTCATGGCCGACGGCTTTTTCGCTGTTCAGGCGAATGGCCAGGAAGTCGAAGAACATGTCCGGGGTCAGCGCCCGCACCATGTCCGCCGACACCGAACTGCCGGCGATCGGTGGCACACCGTTGCGCAGTTCCATGGCAGCGGTCAGGTACATGTTACGCCAGGTGGCGTTCTCGCTCTGGTAACCCAGTTGCTCCAGCGCCTGGGCCTGGGTTTCGCGGCCTTCGCTGTTGTCCGGCTCGGCGAACATCAACTGGTTGCCCAGTTGCGTGGCCCAGCGGTAATCGCCCTTGGTCATGGCCTCGCGCATCTTGCCGATCACGGCCTCGCCACCGCCGATGGCCTCGACATAATGCTTGGCGGTTTCCACCGGCGGCAGCGGGTTGAGGTTCGACGGGTTGCCGTCATAGAAGCCCATGTAGCGCTGGTATACCGCCCGCGAGTTGTGGCTCAGCGAGCCATAGTAGCTGCGGGTGTACCACTTGTTCTCCAGCTCCCCCGGGAGTTTCTGCATGTTCTGCGCGATCTCCATCGGCGTCAGGCCCTGGTTCAACAGGTGCAGGGTGCGGTCGTTGAGGAAGGCATACATGTCACGCTGATCGGCGAGGAAGGTACGGATGCGCTCGCCACCCCAGGTCGGCCAGTTGTGCTGGGCAAAGAGTACGTCGGACTTGTCGCCGTAACGCGCCAGGCTGCTGTCCAGGTATTGCGACCAGGCCTTGGCATCGCGCACCGGGGCGCCGCGCGGAGTGAGGATGTTGTGCATCATCTGCGTGGCGTTCTCCGCCATGCACAAGGCCCGCAGCTGCGGCAGGTACAGGTTCATCTCCGACGGTGCTTCGGTGCCCGGGGTCAGCTGGAACTGCACCTCGATGCCGGCGATGGTGCGGGTGTCCAGTTCCTGGCTGATCAGGTCGGTCGGCGGGATCAGGGTGATGGTGCCGCCCGATGGCGTGTTCTTGCCCATGCCGGCGTCCACCTGGCCCTTGTCGCCCCGTGGCAACAGGCTGCCGAACTGGAACTGGGCGCGGCGGCTCATGGCGTTGCCGGCGTACACGTTCTCGCTCATGACGTGTTCCATGAAGCCTGCCGGCGCGAACACCTTGACCTTGCCGGCCTTGACGTCGGCCTCGTCGATCACCCCGCGCACGCCGCCGAAGTGGTCGACGTGGGTATGGCTGTAGATCACCGCCACCACCGGTTTGTGCGGACGGTTGCGGTAGTACAGGTCCAGCGCCGCCTTGGCGGTTTCGGCCATGGTCAGCGGATCGATGATGATCAGCCCGTCGTCACCCTCGATGATGGTCATGTTGGCCAGGTCCAGGCCGCGCACCTGATAGAGCCGGGGGCTGACTTCGAACAAACCGGCGTGGGCGCTGAGCTGGGCCAGGCGCCACAGGCTCGGGTTGACGGTGTCGGGGGCCTGCTCCTTGTCGAGGAAGGCGTAGCTCTGCATGTCCCAGATCACCTTACCGTCGGCGGTCTTGATCGGGTCCGTGAAGGGGGCGATCAGGCCACGGCTGACCGACTCGTAGTCGGTGCGGTCACTGAAAGGCAGTTGCTTGAGCACCGCCGCATTGCTGGCGGCGGTCAAGGGGCTGGCGGCGACGGGAGCTTGGGCGGCGGCAACCGATTGCGCCAGGCAGGCGGTGATCAGGGCGGCCAGCAGGCCGCGATGGGACAGGGTGAATCGAGGCATGGAGTCTCCGTTTTTATCATTATGGCTAGACCAGCCTGGAGCCTAAACGCCGGGCCAGAGACCTCGACAATCGTCAAACGACAAAAACCATGCAGGGCGTGCAAGGCTGTCCGCTATGCTTGGATTCACTGTCTGTGTAGCGAGCGCTGCCCATGCTCGAGGTTCAAGGCGTCTTCAAACGCTACGCCACCGCGCAAGGTCCGCTGGCGGTGTTGCAGGGTGTCGACTTGCAGTTGGCACCCGGCAGCAGCCTGGCGCTGATGGGCGAGTCGGGCAGTGGCAAAAGCACCTTGCTGCACCTGATTGCCGGGCTGGACAAGGTCGACCAGGGCAGCATTCGCCTCGGCGAGCAGCGCCTGGAACACATGAGTGAAGGCCAACGGGCGCGCTGGCGGCGCACGGAGATCGGCCTGGTGTTCCAGCAGTTCAACCTGATCGGCAGTTTGCGGGTCGACGACAACCTGGCGTTTCAGGCGCGACTGGCCGGGCGCCATGACCCGGCCTGGCACGGGCAACTGGTGGAACGCCTGGGGCTTGGGGATGTGCTGGGGCGCTATCCGGAACAGTTGTCTGGCGGCCAGCAGCAACGGGTGGCGTTGGGGCGGGCGCTGGCGTCGCGGCCACGGTTGCTGTTGGCCGATGAACCCACCGGCAGTCTCGATGAACACACCAGCGAGCAGGTGTTGGACCTGTTGCTGGAGCTGCTTGAGGACAGTCCCACCAGTTTGTTGATGGTCACCCACAGCCCCAGGGTCGCCGCGCGCCTGGCGCGCAAGGTGCTGTTGCAGCATGGACGCCTGGTCGACGCCGGCGCGCCGCGATGAGCGTTTTAGCCCAGACCCTGCGCGCGCTGCTCAGCCATTGGCGCCAGCATCCGGTGCAGTTCTTCAGTGTGCTGACCGGGCTGTGGCTGGCCACCGGTTTGCTGACCGGGGTCCAGGCGTTGAACAGTCAGGCACGGGACAGCTACGCCCGCGCCAGTCAATTGATCGGTGGCGAACCCCAGCCCAGCCTCAGCGCTCCCAATGGAGCGCCCTTCGCCCAAGCCCTGTTTGTCGAGCTGCGCCTGGCCGGCTGGCCGGTGTCGCCAGTGGTGCAGGGGCGGGTGATGCTCAAGGGGCAGGAAGCGCAGCGCCTGCAGCTGATGGGCATCGAGCCCTTGTCACTGCCGACGGGCACGGCCCTGGCCGGACAGACCCTGGACCTGGCACGGATGGCCGAGTTCGTCAGCCCGCCGGGCCGCACCTGGATTGCCCCGCAAACCCTGGAGGCGCTGGGATTGCGTGAGGGTGATCGAGCACAGACCACGACGGGGGCCAGCTTGCCGCCGATGCATGCCCAGGCCGACATGGCGCCCGGTGTGCTGTTGATGGACATCGGCGTCGCCCAGCAGGTGCTGGGTCTGGCGCAGCAGCTGTCACGCTTGCTGGTGCCACAGGCGTTCGTCGCCACACACCCTCGGCTGCCCGCCGACCTGGCCGGTCAGTTGCAACTGCAACCCGGCGGTGAAGAGAACACCCTGGCGCGGCTCACCGAGAGCTTCCATCTGAACCTCGACGCCCTGGGATTTCTGTCATTCGTCGTCGGCTTGTTCATTGTCCACGCGGCGATTGGCCTGGCACTGGAGCAGCGCCGCGGCCTGTTCAGAACCCTGCGCGCCTGCGGGGTCAGCGCCCGGATGCTGATCCTGGGCCTGAGCGTTGAACTGGGTGGGTTGGCCCTGCTCGGCGGGGTGGTCGGGGTGGTCAGCGGCTACCTGCTGGCCAGTGTCCTGCTGCCGGACGTTGCCGCCAGCCTGCGGGGGTTGTACGGTGCCGAAGTGGCGGGGCAGTTGAGCCTCAGCCCCGGGTGGTGGTTGAGCGGCATCGGCCTGAGCCTGTTGGGTGCCGGGCTGGCTGGCGTCAACAGCTTGTTGCGAGCGGCACGCCTGCCGTTGCTGGCACTGGCGACCCCGCAAGCCTGGCATCAGGCTTATGGGCGCTGGCTGCGGCGCCAAGGATGGGTGGCCGTTGTCATGGCACTGATCGGCGTGCTCGCGTGGGCGTGGGGGGACAGCCTGGGCAGTGGTTTTGTGCTGATGGCGGCCTTATTGCTGGGGGCCGCATTGAGTTTGCCGGTACTGCTCGATGGGGCGTTGAATCTGGCCTTGGGTCGCAGCCATTCGGTGCTCGGCCAATGGTTTGTTGCCGATTGCCGTCAGCAGTTGCCGGCGCTGAGCCTGGCCTTGATGGCCCTGCTGCTGGCGCTGGCCGCCAATATCGGGGCCGGCAGCATGACCGCCGGTTTTCGCCAGACCTTCAGCGACTGGCTGGGGCAACGGTTGATCGCCGAGCTGTACATCACCCCTCGCAATCCAGCGCAGGCCCGCGAACTGCAGCCGTGGCTGATGCAGCAGAATCTCGCTGCGGTGTTGCCGAGCTGGCAGGTCGCGGTGACCTTGCAGGGCTGGCCGGCGGACCTTCATGGGGTGATCGATCACGCGACCTATCGCCAGCACTGGCCGTTGCTCGCGGCCCGGGGCGATACCCCCTGGGAGCAGTTGGCGAGCCACGACACGGTGATGATCAGCGAGCAACTGGCGCGCCGACTCAAGCTTCAGTTGGGCGACCGATTGAGCATCCCCACCCCGCAGGGCGCCTGGGCGCCGCAGCTGATCGGGATTTATGCCGACTATGGCAATCCCAAAGGGCATCTGCTGGTCAACGCCCGGCACCTGTTGCACTTCTGGCCACAGTTGACGCCGAGTCGTTTCAACCTGCGCATCGAGCCTGCGCGGATTCCAGCCTTGATCACGGCGCTGCAAGCGCGCTTTGCCCTGGACGACAGTCGCATCGTCGATCAGGCCCGGCTCAAGGGCTGGTCGGAGCAGGTGTTCGAGCGCACCTTCGCGGCGACGGCCGCCCTCAACAGCCTGACCCTGGGGGTGGCCGGGGTGGCGTTGTTCATCAGCTTGCTGACGCAAAGCCAGAGCCGTCTCGGGCAACTGGCGCCGTTGTGGGCGCTGGGGGTGACCCGCCGGCAATTGATGCTGCTCAACCTCGGACAGACCTGGCTGCTGGCGTTGCTCACCCTGGTGTTGGCGCTGCCGTTGGGCATTGCCCTGGCCTGGTGCCTGGACACGGTGATCAACGTGCAGGCGTTCGGCTGGCGCCTGCCACTGCGGGTCTTCCCGTGGCAATTGGCGCAGTTGATGGGTCTGGCGCTGTTGGCCACCTTGCTGGCCTCGGCCTGGCCGCTCTTCACGCTCTACCGCACGCAACCCGCGGACTTGCTCAGGTGGTTTGCCCATGAGGATTGAACGGGCGTTTGCGCTGGTGTTGCTGGTACTGGCCGGTTGCGACGATGCCCCCGAGCGCCAGGAGGGGTTCGCCGGGCTGGGCGTTGACGCTGCCGCGTTCCAGCAGGTGACGCCGGGCCGGGTCTTCGAATTTCCGGCCGATCACGCGGCCCACGATGGTTTTCGTGTGGAGTGGTGGTACCTCACCGCCAACCTCAAGGACCCGCAGGGCCGGGCATTCGGTGTGCAATGGACGCTGTTTCGCAATGCCCTGCAAGCCGGCACGGAGCAGCCCGGATGGGCCAGCCAGGTGATCTGGCTGGGCCACGCGGCGGTGACGTCGGCGACCGTGCACCACGCCGCCGAGCGTTATGCCCGGGGTGGCGTGGGGCAGGCCGGGGTGCACCAGCCACCGTTTGCCGCCTGGATCGATGACTGGCGCCTGGAGTCGCAGGCCGACCGCGAAAACCCGTTGACCGACATGCGGCTGCAGGCCAGCGGTAACGGTTTCAGCTATCAATTGCGCCTGACCTCCAGCCGGCCAGTGGTGCTGCACGGGGAGCAGGGTTTCAGTCGCAAGTCCGAGCAGGGCCAGGCGTCGTATTACTACAGCCAGCCGTTCTTTGCGGCCAGCGGCAGCCTGGAGATCGACGGCACCACCTATCAGGTCAGCGGCCCGGCCTGGCTGGACCGGGAGTGGAGCAGCCAGCCATTGATGGCCGGGCAGAGCGGCTGGGACTGGTTCTCCCTGCACCTGGACGGTGGTGCGCAGTTGATGCTGTTCCGGGTTCGGCAACAGGTGGGCGCTCCTTACGTCACCGGCACCTGGATCAACCCGGACGGCAGCACCCACACGTTGTCCCGGGAGGACATCATCCTTACGCCGCTGGAGAGTTCCGAGGTGGCGGGGCGCAGCCTGCCGACACGCTGGTCGGTCAAGGTGGCGGGCCAGGGGCTGGACATCACCGTCGCGGCGCTCAACCCCAAGGCCTGGATGGACTTGCGCATTACCTATTGGGAAGGGCCGGTGCAGGTCAGTGGCAGTGATACGGGGGTGGGGTACCTGGAAATGACCGGCTATTGAGAGGCTCATCGCAGTCCTGGGCATCGTGCGGCAAAGTTTTAGTAAAACCGCTGATCTATGTCTATGCTCACTCGGCGCGCAGGCTTCAGACTGCTGTTGAAAGCCTTTGCTTGCACTCTTTACTCTCTCAGGGAACGTACCGCTATGAAGCTTCATACACTGACCAAAGCCATTACGCTTGCAACGCTGCTGTCTGCCGGTAGCCTCAGTGCCTACGCCGCCGATATCCCGTTGTCGGCCGTGGTTGAAGCGAACCAGGTGGTGACCGAGGTTATTTCCGTCGATGCGGCCAAGCGCCTGGTCGTGCTCAAGGGCGCCGACGGCCAGCCGGTCCAGATCCAGATGACCGAAAAGGCCAAGGACCTGGGCAACCTCAAGGCCGGCGACAAGGTGCAGATCGACGTCATCCGTTCGGTTGCCGCCTCGCTCGACACTGATATCGACAAGGGCCTGCCGGGCACCGTTGAACGCGTTGGGGAAATGCGCGCCAGCGAGAACAACCCGAACCCGGGCGGCGAAGCTTATCGCCAGGTCAAGGTCGAGCTGAAAATCACCGCGATCGACGTCAAGAAAAACGAAGTGACGCTGCAGAATCCAGCGGGCCTGACCAAGACCATCAAGGTCGAAAAACCGGAAGTCCAGGCCAAGCTCAAAGACCTCAAGGTCGGCCAGAGTGTGGTGGTGGTCTACACCGACGTGCTGAAAGTCACGACCCAGCGCTAAGCTTCAACGCGACACCTGAAAGCGACACTCGACGCTGGTGCGCCCTGATACGGGGCGCAACCTGAAACGGCGGGTTTCGCTTTTTTTCGTTTGTGCCGTTGAAATATTGTGTCCAGATTTATTCAGAATTTCTCACCGGACAGATCGGATCCAATGTATTAAAATCGCCCCAGTTCGCCCAGTGTCAGGGCTCTTTACCAGTGCACGGATTGCCAGGCCATAGCACTGGGCGAACGTCTTCCAGACCGTTCGACAAACAACATTCAGCGGTACATCGCCTCTGAATGCCCGCGCTTGATGTCCCCCGGACACTCTCCGTATTACCCGCTGCCTGCTCAGCCGGCCAACCCTTGCAGATTCAGCACACGGCCACATTCGTCAATCGAACGCTGCTGCGTTTGCGCGTACAACGCCAGCTCATCAATGGTTGAACGTCCCAGCGCGGCTTCAAACGCTTGCCGGTTCGAATGCGCGTCGTAGCGGGTCTGTGCGGCATCGCCCAGGTTCGACTGGAAAATCCCCGCGGCGCTGACCGGCAGGAAGTCCTCGTACACCAGCGGTTCTGCGCGCACATAACCTGCTTTGAGCAACCCGGCCAGGGTCATGCCCGTGAGTGCGTCGCGCTCGGCGGCCAGGCCCTTGTCGCTGACGAAATAGCGGAAGTAGGCCAGGCCTTGTTCACGCATGTCGGCGTAGGAATCCGGGAATTCCTGGAAATGTTGCGTCATCAGGCGGTCGTAGCGCGCTGCGTTGGCTTCGCTGGGGAAGTCCTTGAGCTCATCGCGGGCAGCGTTGAGCAAGCGGTCGTAGAGCGCCCGCCCTTGAGGAGTCAACGCAGCGCCACGCTGCTCGATTTCACCAAAGCGGGCGCTGTGGCTGCCGGTGGCCTGCTGTTGGTCGGTGAACGCAATGGGTTCGTCCAGCGCCTTGAAGCTGGTCTGGCGCAGGAGGATCGGGCACTGGCGGCGCGGCGGTCCCTCGATCACTGCCTTGGGGGTGATGCCGTGGCCGGGCATGCTGGCCTGCACGATGTCGATGTCCAGGGTGCGCGGGGTCAGGTGATTGATGTGCGGGCCCTTGAAGGCCACCACGTCGGCGATCAGCCGGTGCTGGGCGCTCAACTGTCGGTACTGCGCGGCGGTGACGGTGGCGCTGTGGTGCCAGCGAAACGTCTCCAGCGCCTGCTCGACAAAAACCTCGGCCTGCTGTTCATCAAGGCCACCGTTGTGTTCGGCGTGGGCGATCAGTTCCAGGGCCCTGGCGGTGAAAATCGAACGCCGGGCCAGCACCGATTCGGCAAAGGCGCGCAGCTCGGGGTTGTCGATCAGTTCCAGGCGCAGCAGCGAGGTGAACACGCGGAATGGGCTGACCTGCAGGGACGCTTCATGCACGGCGCGAAAGGCCGTGGAGTGCACCGGCACGCCGGCGGGTGTCAGGTCGTAGTAGCCGACCGGTTCCATGCCCATCACCGCGAACAGGCGACACAGCGTCGCCAGTTCCTCGGCGGTGCCGACGCGAATCGCGCCGTGGCGCTCCAGGTCCAGGCGCTGGATTTCGCCGGTAGCGCGCAACTGCGAGGCCATCGCCGGGTCGCTGGCCAACACATGGGCATTGGTGCTCGCCACCAGTTCCATCAAGGCGCCGTACAACGGCACTTCTTCGCGGTACATGTCCGACATCGCCCGCGAGAAGCGTTGGCGGATCAGGTCAGGGCTGACGACGTTGTGGTTGTTCATAAACTCGAATCCCGGCGCAGTGACAGTGGAGTAGGCCGATTCTGTTCGGCGCCGGCATGACTGACAAACGAAGTTTCTTCCGAACTTCATTCTGCAAACGACTGCTGTGTTCAGTGCTACGCCTGGTTCACCCGCTAGAACCGCCATACAAGGCACTGTCTGCCACAGGAGGAGGTGGAAGCCAAGGCAGGTCAGTCGCTCTTCGACTGCTATGACGCGTCATGCCCGTGTGTTTTGCCACAAGGACTGACGCCATTCATTGCGGCCTATCCAGGAACTGGCGGTACAACGTCGCGGTTTTCGCCGGCTGTTCCACCATCGGCATATGGCCGACACCGTCCCAGATTTTCACGCGCATTCCGGGAATGCCCTTGGCCCAGATCTGCGCGCTGCTGACGTGAATCAGGCGGTCTTCGCGACCCCACAGCAACAGGGCTGGGGCCTGGATGTCGTGCAACCTGGCGCCGACGGGCTGGCTGGTGTGAAAGTCCTCGAAAATTTCCGCCAGCTCGTCGCGCCGGGCTTGATAACGCTCGGCCAGCGCCGCCCGCACCACCCCCGGTACCCAGGGTGGGGAGGCCATGGTCATGGCGTAGAACTGATTGAAGTCGGCCCGCGAGTGGATCAGGAACGGGTTGCTGCCCTGGGCCAGCAATCGCTCCATGTCGCTGGGCTCGGGTGAGCTGAGGCCGGCCGGATCGATCAGCATCAGCGACGCGACTCGCCCTGGGTGGACGGCGGCCAGCCAGGCAGCGACGTAGCCGCCCATGGAGTTGCCGATCACGTGGACCTTGCCGATCCCGCAGGCATCGATCAACTGGATCATCCGTTCGGCCTGGGTCGGGATGTCATAGCCGCCGCCGGCCTTGAACCCGGTTTCGCCGTGGCCGGCCTGGTCGGGAATGATCACTCGGCAATCGTCGGTAAAATACTTGGCGAAGCGCAGCCAGATGGTTTTGTCGGCGCTGTAGCCGTGCAGCATCAGGATGGTGCGTTCCGGCGTCTCCGGTCCGCCCTGGTAGGTGACCATCTCCATCTCGGCAATCGGTACCGCGACTTTTTGCAGGCCATACAACCGTGCTTCCAGCGCCATGCTGGCGTCGTACAGCACGTGACCGATGCGCGGCCAGGTGCGCCAGGTCCAGATGATCAACAACCCGAGAACAATCCATACAACAAACATCGCGCACTCCCCAAAACAGGTCAGGACAGAATGTGGTCCGCGGTTTTCAGTCGTCGCGTCAGTTGGTGATAGCTGAAGCTGAAGCCGGGAAACATGGCGATCACATGACCGCTCTTGCTTTGATACCAACTGTGGCAACCTCCGGACTGCCACACAGTGCGTTGCATTTCACGGTGAATCATTTGGGTATAGGCGTTTTCGGCTTCCTTGCGCACTTCAATGCTGCGCAGTCCCTGGTCCTTGAGGGTACGAATGCAGTCGAGGATGTAGTTCATCTGCGATTCGATGATGAACAGCGCCGAGGTATGGCCGATGCCGGTGTTGGGGCCGGTGACGATAAACAGGTTGGGGAAGTCCGGCAGGCTGGTGCCCAGGTAGGCTCGCGGGTACTGGGCCCAGAACGCGCTCAAGGACGTGCCGTTCCTGCCGTGCACGGGGTAGGCAATCACCCCGTCGGTGGCGTCGTAGCCGGTGGCCCAGACGATCAGGTCCAGGTCGATGTGCTGGCCATCCTGGGTAAGAATGCCGCGTTCATCCAGTGCGCCGATGCCTTGTTCGCGTCCGTGCAGGGTCACGTTGGGGCGGCACAGTGCCGGGTACAGGGTGCTGGACAGAATCACCCGTTTGCAGCCGATGGTGTAGTCCGGGGTGAGTTGGCGCCGCAGTTCGGCGTCCGGCACCTGTCGCTCGAGGTGCTTGAGTGCCTGCTGCTGCACCAGGCGCAGCGCGGTCCTTGAGTACTTGAAGGCAATCACCCGGGTTTCGAATTGCCAGTAAATCAACCAGCGCAGCAGTTTGTAGGCTGGCTTGAAGCCCAGCAGCCAGCGCTGGAAACGACCGAAGCTGCGGTCGGCGCGGGGCAGTACCCAATGGGGCGTGCGCTGGAACACGTGCAAGTGTTCGACGTCCGGCGCGAGGGTGGGAATGATCTGCGCCGCGCTGGCGCCGCTGCCGACGATGGCGACCCGTTTGTGGCGATAGTCGTAGGCATGATCCCAGGCATTGCTGTGAAAACTCTTGCCCGCAAAGCGCTGCAGACCCTCGAACGGCGGAATCACCGGCTGGCTCAATGGCCCGGATGCGTTGATCAGGAACTGTGCGCCGAACGTGCCTTTTTCCCGGGTATGCACCTGCCACTGACGGGCCGTTTCGTCCCATCGGACCCGATCGACATCGGCCTGCAGTTCGACCCTGTCGCGTAACTGGTAGTAGTCGACAACGTACTGGGTGTAACGATGCAGCTCTGGCTGTTCGGCGAACATTTGCGTCCAGCGCCAGGAAGCGAACGACAATGAGTACAGCGGGGAGGGCACGTCGACGGCGGCACCGGGGTAGGTATTCTGGCACCAGGTGCCGCCAAAAAAATCACGGCGTTCCAGCAGGCGAAAATCCGTGATGCCCGCCTTGAGCAGGTTGATGGCTGCACACTGGCCGCCGAAACCGCTACCGATGATCAGCACCTGATAGGTCTGCATGGGCCTCCTCTCTGAATGGGGTGCAGGTTCAGACGTCGACTGAAGTCCCTCTCATATATAGTCAATCTTTCGACACCGGGTGCTCCAGAGCGTTTTTTTCTGGTCGCCAGGCGGTGATGGCGATTTGCCGTCGCCCTGTTAGACTCCAGGCATTCCCGTCTGGCTTTTTTTGCTGTCTGCAGTGGCGATCAGCCGTAAAGAGGAGCTTTGGCCCCTATGCAACCAATTGGAGGAAAGGGACTTTCACTGGCCAGGAGGCTCTACACATCACGCACCCTGGGGCTGGCGTTGGGGCTGTTGTGCGTGGCACCGGCGGTCCAGCCACTGGAGCCGCCTGCGTGGTTGTTGCTGTTGATGCTGTTCAATGGTGTGCTATGGCCGCACCTGGCGTACCAATGGGCGCGTCGTTCGCCATTGCCCTATCGTGCTGAACACCGCAACTTGCTGATCGACTCGTTGACCGGTGGTTTCTGGGTCGTGGCCATGCACTTCAATCCGTTACCCAGCGCGGTGACGCTGTCGATGATGGCCATGAACAATGTGGCAATCGGTGGCGTGCGCTTTCTGCTGACGGGCATCGCGGCCCAGGTGTTGGGCATGGGGATTGGCTGGTTGCTGTTTGTCCCCGTGCTGATCCCCCAGACCAGTCAGTTGCAGATGTACGCCTGCTTGCCGTTGCTGACCTTGTACCCGTTGGCGTTGGGCTGGATCTGCTTTCGGCAGACCTTCGCCCTGGGCAAGAGCAAGCGCGAACTGTTGGCC
Organism: Pseudomonas sp. Irchel s3h17; assembly: GCF_900187505.1. GTDB lineage: Bacteria > Pseudomonadota > Gammaproteobacteria > Pseudomonadales > Pseudomonadaceae > Aquipseudomonas. The sequence continues at coordinate 17,902 of NZ_FYDL01000023.1, read as the reverse complement.
CTGAGCCGCACCGACAGTCTCACCGGGCTGCTGAACCACGGCGCCTGGAAGGACGCCCTGGAAGTCGAGTTCCAGCGGTGCCAGCGCCAGCAGCGCGGCGGGGCCATCGCGCTGATCGACATCGACCACTTCAAGGCCATCAATGACACCTACGGCCATGTGGCCGGCGATATCGTCCTGCGGCAACTGAGCAAGATCCTCAAGCAGAACCTGCGTGCCAGCGACGTGGCCGGGCGTTATGGCGGTGACGAGTTCTGCGTGATCCTGCCCGATGTCCCGCTGGCACGTGCCGTGCAGGCGATGGACGCGTTGCGTGATCGCTTTTCCGGGCTGGGCTACGAGCAGAACCCGGCCCTTGAAGTCAGCCTGAGTATCGGCCTGGCGGCGTTCAACCCGATGCACGCCGACGCCACGCAATGGCTCAACGATGCGGACCTGGCGCTGTACGCCGCCAAGACCACCGGCCGCAACCGGGTGATCTGCCATGCCGACGGCCTGGTGCAGCGGGTGGCGCTGGGCTCGGCGTGAGGTTTGGCGGTGTGGCCTGGTGTCAGCCCGGCGTGGCTCACTCGCGCAACACCTGCTTGGTCATCTTCATGTACAGCTGCTTGAGTGATAGGCGGTGAACAGGTGCGGGGGCCTGCGTCTTGAATCTAGCGGTAAATCCATGGACTTGGATACTGCCTGGATGGAGTTGCCGGACGACATCGGCGGTGGTCGGCAGCCGTTTGTCTTCTATATACAGCCGCTGGATTGAATTTCTTGCTATAAACGCACTCCGATAACGGCCCAAAGCTTGCCAGAGAGCAATTTAAGGGCTTTGTAAGACAAATTCCCTGTCTTTTCAGTTGCTGAGGCTTCAAGTCGGCCTTAGACTGCCGCCCCTCGTAAATTGAGTGCCGGGTGGCGCTTGGAATGTATGGCGCCTTTCCGAGACCTTGCAGGTCGACCGGAACGCTCCCTGATTCGCCTTAATGCACGTATTTTTTATAGAGAAATCAATGACAAAGGAAAAGTTGCTGGCCATGCCGGCGGATGACTACATGAATGCCGAGCAACAGGCTTATTTCACTGAGCTGCTGCAAGCCATGAAAGTGGAAACCCACGAGCGCATCGAGCAGAACCGAATCGCCATTGAAAGCCTGGACACCCCGGCTGACCCGGCTGATGCGGCATCGGTCGAAGAAGAGCGCACCTGGCTGGTGAACGCCATTGATCGTGATCAGCGCATGCTGCCTCAGCTGGAACGCGCGCTGGAACGCATCGGCGACGACACCTTCGGCTGGTGTGACGACAGCGGCGAGCCTATTGGCCTCAAGCGCCTGCTGATCAGCCCGACCACCAAGTACTGCATCGAAGCTCAAGAGCGTCACGAGCAGATCGACAAGCACCAGCGTCAGGCCTGATTCGGTGTGACCGCCCGGCCCACGGGCGGTCCTTGAAAGATCGCAGCCTGCACAACGCTTATGGGGACACCCCTTGACGTTGTCGCAGGCTGCGATCTTTGCATTTGTGTGCCCGAACGGTCAGCGCGTCTTCAACGCAATCGATGATTGTTACCGTTTGCGCAAGTCAATAGTGCAGGCACTTGGCTATTTCCCGCGCCGGGAATTCATTAATCTACCTACATTGTTAGGAAGCTAATGAAGCGCTCGAGGTGCTCTCATGCAATGCAAGGTCGATGTCGCGGTAATGATCGGCAGTGGTGTCCCTGCCGGATTACGGGCGATGGGGCAGCGCGTGTGCTGGGTGGTCCTGCTCAATGGTGAGCAACGGGGCACCGCATTTTCCAGCCGAAGCGAAGCGCAGGAGTGCCAGGCCGCCTGGCTGGCACAGTTGGGCGTGAGTAACGTCGATCACGTGCATTGAACGGGTTGGGTCGCAGTGCTGGATGTCACGACAGGTTGATCAGGCCTTCAAGGCGCCTTGATCGACGGCAAGCTTCAATGCCCTGGCCGACTCCATGGCCGCCACTGCCGCACTGTCGGAGGTTTTGAACCAGCGGTCCTTTTCGACCTGGTGGCAGGTCACGGTGGTCAGCGGCGGTTTGGCGCGCATCACAATGACCGCCTGGAATTCACCGTCGACTTCTCTGGCTTCGCCCCGGATAAAAAATTCGCCGATATCAAATTCCGTCACGTACGCCTTCCCTTGTTCATTTTTGTGTCGTGTTCAACGCAGTCCGCTGGAGGGCCTGGGTTTCAATGGGCGGGCAGTATGGCAGTTGTTGCGGGGAGGGGCGCAGTTATGTCATCGGTGTGACGAAATGACTGCGCCTGTCACACAGGGTGCATTTCTCAGTGACTGACCTCGAGGTTGCGTGCAAGGGCGCAGGCATCGTTGTGATTGATACGGAAACCTCTTACACGACCAGTTGCAGTTTCCGTAATATGGAAGAAACTATTCCCAGCGAGAACCACCTGATAACGAAGGTGTATATGCTGTTCAAAACCTGCACTCATCTCTGCGCAGGTCCCGGAATGTGCGGCGTGCAGGTTATAAACGCGGCTTTTGGTGTTCATGGATGAAGGAGAATGCGTGCTCATAAGAATTCCTTTTCTCGGGTTTGCAAGCGGTTGTGCGTCGCTTTGGCTAGTCTAGCAGCGCATCGCTGCTCTAGAATTGCCTTCACTGGCGGAAGGCAGGTGCTCATCTAAAGCAATTTTCTTTGGGCAATATGTCGGAAAAATGCTTTTTTCAAAGGGTTTTCTCCCTAAAGTTGATAGTCCAGTAGCCTCTGGTTGTTAGAAGGGATTTTTCCCTCAGCCTCTGACGACTGACAGGCAAGACGGTGGGCGCGGCGATCCAGTAGTCTGCTCCCGCCATGCGATGAAGCGCTTTTCTGCTGACTTCACGGCCTCAGCCAGGCCCCTTGTTGCAATATTTTCGGTAGGGCTATTTTTTTGCTGTCCTTTTTTCGGGCAGTGTCATTTTCAGATGTGGGGATGTTTCCTTGGCAGTAAGTAATCTCGATATGCATGCGTTGTTTGTCTTGGGTGATCTGCGTGCAAAGCTGGTCAAGCAGTTTCAATCACGTTTCGTCTACATCACCGAACAGACGCCTGAAGGTATATACGTCGCCGAGATCGATACCGAGTCGACCATGGTCGTGGACGACAAACCGCGTCTTGAACTCAAGGTCGGCGATCATTTTCGCGCCGCTGTGTTACCCAGTCGTGAAGGCGGCAAGTTTGAAATCAGGTTTCGCGAGATCAAGCTGACGGTCTACGGCCTGGGCGATTACGCGTTCGTGACCACGACAGAAGGTCATGCCATCGTGCTCAAGGAAGGTCACAACGTGCTGACGGTATTCGCCGTCCATGAGCAGCTGCAGGAAGGCCTGACCAAAACCCTGAAGGCCGTGACCGGCAAAGTGGCCAAATGGCGTAAAGGCGAACTCGTGACATTCAAGGCCAGTGAGTAATGAGCCTGTCCCGCGCCGAGTTTCATGAACAGCACCTGTTCAGCGCGCAAACCGAGGCGCAGCAGTTGTTTGCCCAGAAGGCCGTCCGGCAGGGCGACTGGCTGAGTTGGGTGGCTTCGCAGATTTACCAGATGCGCCCGGCGGAGTACGCCAGCATGGTGCGCAGAGAGTTGCAGCGCTTGCAGGAGGCTGCCGAACACTGAACCTCGTCCCTTCAAAGGCAGGAACCTCTACTACAGTCTATGGACCGAGTGACCAGAGGCTTGCCGCTTACGCGCGCATGGCCGCCCCGTCCCGCTATTGCTGAACAGTACGAGGTGCAAGGCATGAAAGGATTTCGCTTGTTGCTGGCGAGTGCATTGACCACCATCGGTTTGCTGGCATCTCCCCCTGCCGCAACGGCGGCCGAGACGCCCATCCACTTCGCTGACCTGAACTGGGAAAGCGGTAGCCTGATCACCGACATCTTGCGCATCATCGTCGAGAAGGGCTACGGCCTGCCGACGGATACCTTGCCGGGCACCACCATCACCCTGGAAACCGCGCTGGCCAACAATGACATTCAGGTCATCGGTGAGGAGTGGGCCGGGCGCAGTCCGGTGTGGGTCAAGGCCGAGGCCGAAGGCAAGGTGGTGAGCCTGGGCGACACGGTCAAGGGCGCCACCGAAGGCTGGTGGGTGCCTGAGTACGTGATCAAGGGCGATCCTGCCCGGGGCATCAAGCCCATGGCACCGGGGCTGCGCAGTGTCTCGGACCTGCCACGCTACAAGGACGTCTTCCGCGATCCGGAAACCCCGGGCAAGGGGCGTTTTCTCAATAGCCCGATTGGCTGGACCTCGGAAGTGGTCAACCAGCAGAAGCTCAAGGCCTACGGCCTGACCGACAGCTATGTGAATTTCCGCAGCGGCTCGGGTGCTGCACTGGACGCGGAAATCAGCTCATCGATTCGTCGCGGTAAACCTGTGCTGTTTTACTACTGGTCGCCGACGCCGCTACTTGGACGCTTCAAGCTGGTTCAACTGGAAGAGCCGCCGTTTGATGCGCAGGCCTGGAAAACCCTGACCGATGCCACTCATCCCGATCCACAGCCGACGCGCTCGCTGCCGTCGAAACTGTCGATCGGCGTGTCCGCGCCCTTCCAGAAGCAGTACCCCCAGCTGGTGGCGTTCTTCAGCAAAGTCGATTTTCCCATCGAGCCGTTGAACCAGGCCCTGGCGCGGATGAGCGAGCAACACAGTTCCCCGCGCCAGGCCGCCGAAGCCTTCATGAAGGACCATCCGCAGGTCTGGAAGGCCTGGTTGCCCAGCGACGTGGCCGACAAGGTCGCCGCCGGCCTGTAGCGAAGACGGTCGCCGGCCATTTCCGTGTGCGGGGATGGCCGTTTATCGCTGAATTGGCCGTACAGCCTGTTGATCCTGCCTTGCATTGATAAAACGCAATACGCTGACAAAAACACTGGTCTAGTCTGTTTCCCTGTCACTGAATTCAGGAATCTCGATCATGACGTTTGTGCTAGCCCAGTGGATCGCCACCGCCTTGGTGTCGATCAGCCTGATCCATGTGTATTGGGCGCTCGGCGGCCAATGGGCCAGCGATGCCGTCGTGCCGCTGGTGCAAGGGGAGCAGGGGCCACGGCCAGCGTTCAAGCCTTCCGCCCTGGTCACCCTGGTCGTGGCGGCCGGCCTCCTGCTGATTGCCTTGATGGTGAGCCTGCGGGTTGGCCTGATTACCCCGGCCATCGATCATTGGTCGCTGCAGTGGCTGATCAGCGCGATAGCCTTGATGATGTTCGCCCGGGCCATCGGCGATTCGGAGTCGATGGGGTTTTTCAAGGAGCACGCCGAGTCGAAGTTTGCGCTTCTCGACACCTGGGCCTTTTCACCCTTGTGCGTGGTGCTGGGGGCAGGGCTGTTGGCGGTCGCCTGGGCCTGAACCTGCGAACACGTCGTACTCAGGCACAGAGCCTCGACCTGCCGCCTCAGCTCCCGCTTTCATTGCGTCGGCTGCTGACCTCGGCAGGTACATCGTCCCCGGCCATCCGCTTGCGGAACAAGGCCGCCCGGGCCAGTAGCAAGGTGGTCACCGGCATGGTGATCGCCAGCAGCACCGGAATCAGCCAGGCGTGCAGCACCGGGCGGGATGTGAGCACGGAGAAGTACAGGATCGACGCCAGCGCCACGCACCAGGCACCCAGTGTCGAGGCCAGCGCTGGCGGGTGCATGCGCTGGAAGTAATCCTTGAGCCGCACCAGGCCGATAGCGCCGATCAAGGTGCACAGGCTGCTGACCAGCAGCAGAACGGCCACCAGAATCTCGACCCACAGCGGCAGTTGGTCCATCCCGTTCATTCGATCACCTCGCCACGCAGCAGGAATTTCGCCAGGGCAAACGAGCCGACGAAGCCGAACAGCGCGATCAGCAGCGCTGCTTCGAAATAAGTGTCGCTGGCGTAGCGGATACCCAGCACCAGCATCATCAGCATGGCAATGACGTACAGGTAGTCCAGGGCCAGTACCCGGTCCTGGGCCGACGGACCCTTGAACAGGCGGACCAGGGTCAGCACCATCGCCAGCGAGAACAGGAACAGGCTGAACACAATCGCGTTCGAGAGCAGGGCACTCATTCGAAAATCTCCATCAAGGGGCGCTCGTAAGTCGCCTTGAAGTGCTGGATGAAGTGCGCTTCGTCATCCAGATCGAACACATGCAGCAGCAGAATGCTGCGATCCAGCGCCAGTTCCGACCAGACCGTACCGGGCACCACTGTGGTGATCATCGACAGCGCCGCCAGGCCGTTGGCATCGCGCAAGTCCAGCGGTACCTTGATGAACGCCGAGCGCGGCGCCCGCCGGCCGGCGTTCAGGACGCCCCAGGCCACGGCCAGGTTGGACGCCAGCACGTCACGGCCCACCAACAGGAACAGGCGCAGGATCACCCCGGGGCGGCGGATACGGATCGGCAGCGGACGCAGCTTGCGCATCATCAGCGGCGCGCAGAACCCCAGCAACGCGCCGAGCAACAGGTTGCCGGGGCTGACGGACAGGTTCAGCACCAGCCACAGCACCCACAGTGCCAGCGACAACCAGGGGGCAGGAAACAGGCGCTTCATGGTTGTACCTCCTGGAGCGTCGCAGGGGTTGCGGGGCCTGGAACAGCGCGGGTGCCGAGGACCGCCATCACGTATTGCTGCGGGTCATTCAACGTGTCGGCTGCCGCCTGGGTGAAGCGCATCAGCGGTTCGGCCTTGAAGGTCAGCGCAATGCTCAACGCCAGCAGGGCGAAGATCGGCACGCATTCCAGCCGGCGCAGGACCGGTGACGGGCGTTCTTCCGGGGTCCAGAAGCGCTGGATGCCCAGGCGCGCAAAGGCGATCAGCGAGGCCAGCCCGGACAGAATCAGCAGGGCCAGCAGGCTCCAGGCCGCAGTCGATACCGGGTGTCCGGCAGACGCGCCGAGACCCAGCGGGTTGAGCAGGGCGCTGAGCAGGCTGAGCTTGCCAATGAACCCGGAGAGCGGCGGCATGCCGATGATCAGCAGGGCGCAAGCGATGAAGCTCAAGCCAAGGAAGGCCATGGTCCAGGGAATCACCTGGCCGACCACGGCTTGCTGGTCGTCGTCGAGGTTGATGCCCTTGGTCGGCTGGCTGGACTCCAGTGGGCGCGGCAAGGCTTCGATTTCATCGTCCAGCGGGACTTCGACGGCGGTGCGTGAGCGCTCGATCAGTTCGGCCAGCAGGAACAGGGCGCTCAGGGCCAGTGTGGAGCTGACCAGATAGAACAGCGCCGCCGCCACCAGGTTGGGTTGGCCGAAGCCGATGGCTGACAGCAGGATCCCCGCCGACACCAGGATGCTCAGGCTGGCCATGCGTTCCAGGCGCTGCGCGGAAAGGATTGCCAGCGCGGCGCAGACGATGGTCGCCATGCCGCCGTACACCAGCCAGTCGCCGCCAAAATACGCCGATGCGCCGGCCTGCCCCGAGAACAGCAGCGTCCACAGGCGCAGCAGGGTATAGACGCCGACCTTGGTCATGATCGCGAACATGGCCGCCACCGGGGCGCTGGCCGCGGAATAGGCCGGTACCAGCCAGAAGTTCAGTGGCCACATCCCGGCCTTGGCCAGGAACGCCACTGCCAGAATGCCCGCGCCGGCGTGCAGCAAGCCGCGATCGGCTTCCGGGATCAGCGGGATCTTCTGTGCCAGGTCGGCCATGTTCAGGGTGCCGGTGACGCCGTAGATCAATGCCGCCCCGATCAGGAACAGCGACGAGGCCAGCAGGTTGATCGAGATGTAGTGCAGCCCCGATGACACCCGCGCCCGGCCGGAACCGTGGAGCATCAAGCCATAGGAGGCGGCCAGCAGCACTTCGAAGAACACGAACAGGTTGAACAGGTCGGCCGTCAGGAAGGCCCCGTAGAGGCCCATCAGCTGGATCTGGAACAGCGCATGGAAGCTGGCGCCGGCACCGTCCCAGCGGGCCATGGCGAACAGCAGGGCGCTGACGCCGATGATCCCGGTCAGGACCAGCATCAGCGCCGACAAGCGATCGACCACCAGCACGATGCCGAACGGCACTTGCCAGTTGGCCGGCAGGTACACGCCGATGGAGCCCGGCTCGCCCTGTTGCTGGGTCCACAGCAACAACATCACCGAAATGCCCAGGCCGATCAGGCTGGAGAACAGGTTGAGCCGAGCCTTGAGCGGGCGATGTTTTTCGCCCAGCAGCAGCATCAGCGCGGCGGTCAGCAGCGGTAGCAGAATGGGCGCGGCGATCAGATGTTGCATCCAGTTCATTCTTTAGGCTCCCGGCCATCGACATGGTCGGTGCCGGTCAGGCCCCGTGACGCCAGCAACACCACCAGGAACAGCGCGGTCATGGCGAAGCTGATGACGATCGCCGTGAGCACCAGTGCCTGGGGCAGCGGGTCGGTGTAGTTCAACAAGTCCTGGGGTACGCCGTCCTTGATGATCGGCTCCTTGCCGATGAACAGGCTGCCCATGCTGAAGATGAACAGGTTGACCCCGTAGGACAGCAGGCACAGGCCCATCACCACCTGGAAGGTTCGAGGGCGCAGGACCAGCCAGACCCCGGAGGCCGCCAGTACGCCGATGGCAATTGCGATGACTTCTTCCATCAGGCCGCTCCTGGCTTGGCAATGGGTTTGGCTTGAGCGCCGGGCTTGTGTCCCCGCACCGACTGGTGCGCCAGGGCGGTCAGGATCAGCAAGGTCGAACCGACGACGACGGCGTACACGCCGATGTCGAAGAACAGCGCGCTGGCGATGTGAATGTCGCCCAGCAGCGGCAGCGAGAAATGCCAGGTGTGGGTGGTCAGGAACGGATAGCCCGCGGCCATTGCCCCCAGGCCGGTGACGGTGGCGAACAGCAACCCGGTGCCCATCCAGCGCACCGGTCGCAGGCTCATCTGCGCCTCGACCCACTGGGTGCCGGCCACCATGTATTGCAGGATGAACGCCACCGACATCACCAGCCCCGCGACGAAGCCGCCACCGGGCAGGTTGTGCCCGCGCATGAACAGGTAGAACGACACCACCAGGGCGATCGGCAGCAACAGGCGTACCAGCACCGCCGGCACCATCATGAAGCCCAGGGCGGTATCGCTGGCCTGGCGCGGGTTGACCAGGTCGGTGACCACGTCCGGTGCCAGCAGGCGCTGTTGCGCCGGCAGTTGCATGCTTTCCTTGGGCGGGCGGAAGCGTCGCAGCAGGGCGAAGACCGCCAGTGCCACCGCCGCCAGCACGGTGATTTCGCCGAGGGTGTCAAAGCCCCTGAAGTCCACCAGCATCACGTTCACCACGTTGCTGCCACCGCCTTCGGGCAGGGCGCGGCTGAGGTAGAACGAGGAGATGTCGTTGGGCGTCTGGCGGGTCAGCATGGCATAGGAGAGCAGGGCCATGCCCGCGCCCACCGCGATCGACAACAGCAGGTCGCGCAGACGACGAACCCGGGCCTTCGACACGCTACCGGGCAGCGGCGAGACGTCTTCGATCCGTCGCGGCAACCAGCGCAGGCCCAACAGGATCAACACCGTGGTCACCACCTCGACCACCAATTGGGTCAAGGCCAGGTCCGGCGCCGAGAACCAGACGAAGGTGACGCAGGTCATCAGGCCGCAGACGCTGACCATGGTCAGGGCGGCGAGTCGGTGATACTTGGCTTGCCAGGCGGCGCCCAGGGCGCAGACGATTGCCAGCAGCCACAGGGTGACGAAGACGATCGAGCCCGGGATTTTCGGCCGATCGCCCCAGCTGATGCCGCTGTACAGCATGGGGATCAGGCCGGCCAGCACCGCCGCCAGTACCAGCAGGAACAACTGGGTCTGCAGGCGTTTGGTGCTGATCTGCCGTTCCAGCCGGCGCGCCAGGCGCATCATGATCACCAGGCTGCGTTCGAACAGGCGCTTGCCGTTGAGCCGGCCAATCAGCGGCGGGTACTTGAAGCGCCCGTGCTTGAATTGATTGCGCAGCAGCAGGTACAGCACGATGCCGCAGGACATGGCGATCAGGCTCATGATCATCGGCGCGTTCAAGCCGTGCCAGATCGCCAGGCTGTACTCGGGCAGCGTCCCGCCGACCACTGGCAGGGCGGCGGCGGCGAGCAGTGGTCCGACCACCTGGGCCGGGAAGATCCCCACTACCAGGCAGGTAAAGACCAGCAGCTCGACCGGCGCACGCATCCAGCGCGGCGGCTCGTGAGGCGTGTGGGGCAGGTCGGTGGCCGTCGGGCCGAAGAACACGTCCACGGTAAAGCGCAGGGAGTAGGCGACGCTGAAGGTGCCAGCGATGGTGGCGATGATCGGCAGGCTGGTCTCGATCCAGGCGGTCGCATTGATGAACACGGTTTCGGCGAAGAACATTTCCTTGGACAGGAAGCCGTTGAGCAGCGGCACGCCGGCCATCGAGGCACTGGCCACCATCGCCAGGGTGGCGGTGAACGGGATCAGGCGGATCAGGCCATTGAGCTTGCGGATGTCGCGGGTGCCACTTTCGTGGTCGATGATCCCGGCGGCCATGAACAACGACGCCTTGAAAGTGGCGTGGTTGAGGATATGGAACACCGCCGCGACCGCGGCCAGGGGGCTGTTCAGGCCCAGCAGCAGGGTAATCAGGCCCAGGTGGCTGATGGTCGAATAGGCCAGCAGGCCCTTGAGGTCGTTCTGGAACATCGCGCAGTAGGCGCCCAGCAGCAACGTACAGGCGCCGGCCCCGCTGACGATGTAGAACCATTCTTCGCTGCCGGACAGGGATGGCCACAGGCGAGCCAGGAGAAACACCCCGGCCTTGACCATGGTGGCCGAGTGCAGATAGGCCGAGACCGGTGTCGGTGCGGCCATGGCGTGGGGGAGCCAGAAGTGGAAGGGGAACTGGGCGCTTTTGCTCAAGGCGCCGATCAGGATCAGGGGAAGCAGGATGGGGTACAGCGCATGGGCACGAATCAGGTCGCCGGCGGCCAGGACCTTGTCCAGGTCATAGCTGCCGACGACATGGCCGAGGAGCATGACCCCCGCCAGCAGGCACAAACCGCCGGCACCGGTCACCATCAGGGCCATGTAGGCACCCCGACGGGCATCGGCGCGGTGGTGCCAGTAGCCGATCAGCAGGAACGAAAAGAGGCTGGTCAGCTCCCAGAAAAACACCATTTGAATCAGGTTGCCGGAGATCACCAGCCCGAGCATGGCGCCCATGAATGCCAGGAAAAAGGCAAAAAAGCGCGGCACCGGGTCTTCCGGCGACATGTAGTAACGCGCATAGAGCGATACCAGGGTGCCGATGCCCAGCACCAGCAGGGAGAACAGCCAGGCGAAACCGTCCAGGCGCAGGACGAAGTTCAAGCCCAGGCTGGGCAGCCAGAAGTACTCTTCGCGTATCACACCGCCGTCGGCGATCTGCGGGTACAACAAGGCCACCTGGAGGGTGCCGACCAAGGCGATCAATCCGGAGAGAATCGATTCAGCATTACGTGCGTTGTGTGGCAGCAATGCCGCCAGACAGCTGCCAATAAATGGCAGAAGCAGTAGAACTATCAGGGACATAGGCTTCTAATCTGCGGAAGTTTGTGAAGGATCATACGTGCCGTGCCCGGGATCACCAACTGCCAAGCTGTGGCAGGATCCTACAAGGTAGGCAGAAAAAGCCTGATTCACATTGTTTTGAAGTGCTTGATCGACCGGCCGGACGCTATCGCGAGCAAGCGCAGCGCCGCCCGGTTCTCTCTCACGCTGGGCGTCGGTTGTGCCGTGATCGCGTGCCTGCATCCGGACCCTGTGAGCGCGAGCTTGCTCGCGATGGCTATTGTTCAGGCGCCGCCGCGTTCACGTCTTGACCTTGTGTTTCCTGTTCAGGTTCTGCTTCAGGCACGACAGCCTTACCTTTGGTTTTCAGTTCACTGACGATCACCGCCGCGACAATCAATGCCGCGCCGAACAGCGCCAGCCCCGGCAACCGCTCACCGGCCAGCCGCCCGGCAATCCCGGCCCAGACCGGCTCGCCGGCATAGATCAACGTCGCGCGGGTGGGGGACACGCTTTTCTGCGCCCAGTTCATCGCCACCTGGATCGCGGCACTGGCGGCGCCCAGGCCCAGGGCGCTGGCCAGCAGGAGCCAGGAAAACGACGGAAGCGCTTCCCGGGTCGGTGCAATCATCAGCAGCGCCAGCACCGAGGTGACCGCCAGTTGCACCACCGTGACCCGTCGCACATCGACCCTGCCGGCGTAGCTGCTGATCAGGATGATCTCCGCGGCAATCGCTACCGCACTGATCAGGGTGGCGATCTCACCGGCACTGAAGTCCAACGTGGCCCCGGCGGGCCCCGAAAGCAGCATCAGCCCGGCGAAGGCCAGCATGATGCCGATGCTCGGCATCAAGCCCGGGCGACGGCCGAGTACCAGCCATTGCAACAACGGCACGAACGGTACGTACAACGCGGTGATAAACGCCGACTGGCTGCTCAGGATGGTTTGCAAACCGTAGGTCTGCAGGCCATAGCCCAGCATGATCGCCACGCCGATAAAGGCGCCGGCCTTGAACTCGAACCAGGTCAACTGGCCCAGGCTACGCCAGGAGAACAGGGCGACGATGCAGGCGGCGGCGGCAAAGCGCAGGCCGACGAAGAACATCGGGCCACTGACGGTCATGGCGTGTTGCACCAGCAGGAAGGTGCCCCCCCAGATCATGGTGATCAGCACCAGTACACATTCGGCCTTGCTCAGCCGAAACAAGCTGGAGGTGGGTGTGGAAGAGTTCGCTGACGTCATGGCCTTGCGCGCTACCTGAGTGGGACGCACAATGCGCCAGAAGTTGGGCAGTATACTGCGCAACACCCTCAAGTGAGCAATATAGTGCACAAAGAAAACGGCCAGCGGGCTTCCGTCCTGCAACACGTCAGCCAGAATGTCCGGCGTCTGCGGCATGCCGCCGAACTGAGCCAGACCGCGCTGGCGGAAAAGTCCGGGGTCAGCCGGCGGATGCTGGTGGCCATTGAAGCGGGTGAGAAAAACGTCAGCCTGACCACCCTTGACCGGGTGGCCGAAGCGCTGGACGTGGCCTTCAGTGACTTGATTTCCGCCCCCGATGCCCGGGATCCGAGCCGCATCAACGAAGTGGCATGGGCGGGCGTCATCCCCGGCAGCAAGGCCGTGTTGCTGGCCAAGGCCGATGCGCGCCGTGAAGTGGAACTCTGGGAGTGGCGCCTGGAACCGGGCGAGCTGTACCTGTCAGAGGCCGATGCCGATGGCTGGAGCGAACAGGTGTATGTGTTCGAAGGCAGCCTGACCCTGGTGTTGGGCGATGAAGAGCGCAGGCTGGCAACCGGCGATTTCGTCAGTTTCGCCAGTAACCGCACCCACGCCTATCGCAATGACGGTGCTGTGGCCGTGAGGTTCGTGCGTAACGTGGTGATCTGAACGAATCCTGGTTGATCCATTTTCTACAAAGTTTTCATAAGGCCATGATTTTAAAATAATTTAATCTCTAAAAGGCGCCGAAGTCCCATGAGTGAAGTTTCCCTCGGGCAAGCACAGCAGGTGATTCGCAGTGCCGACATCCTGATCGTCGGCGGTGGCTTGAGCGGCGCGTTGCTCGCCGCCCAGTTGATGCGTTTGCCCGGCCAGCGCCAGGTGCTGGTGGTCGAGCCACGCGCCGAACTGGGACGCGGTGAGGCCTATAGCGCGGTGGAACTGGGGCACACGCTCAACGGCAATGCCGCGCGCATGAGCGTCGATCCGGACAATGCCGACGACCTGACGCAATGGTTGACGGCCTTCATTGCCGGCGGCGGCTGGCCACAATCGCGCGAGCAGACGGTGCCGGTTGCCGAACTGTTCCCGCCCCGGGGCCTATTCGGCCTGTATGCGCAGCAACGCCTGGCCGAGGCGCGAGTGCAGGGGGCGGGCCAGGGTTCGAGTGTCGAGCATGTGCGCGCCGAAGGGGTCGACCTGCAGATCGACGAGCAGGGGACACTGCTGACATTGAATGACGGCACCCGGTTGCGTGGCACGGTGGCGGTCCTGGCCACCGGCATGTTCCCGGCGGCCAGGACCCCGCAGACCGAATCCAGCGGCCTGAATGCGGCCGCGCTGGACCCTTGGGACGTGGCGGCGATGGCGCGACTCGATCCGCTCGCCAGGGTGATGATCATCGGTTCCGGCCTGACCATGGTCGATGCCGTCGTGTCGCTGGAGCAGGCCGGGCATCGCGGGCCGATCGACGTGTTCTCCCGCCACGGCCTGCTGCCCCATGTACGGCGTCAGCCACCGGCGTGGGTGGATTTTCTGGCGCTGGACCCCGGCATTGGCAGCCCACGGCAACTGATGCATGAACTGCGTCGCCAATGCCGCGCGGCGGCGGTCGAAGGGATCGACTGGCAAGCACCGCTGGACACCGTGCGGGCTCATATCGGGCGACTCTGGAGCCAGGCCACGGATGTGCAGCGCCGTCAGTTCGTACGCCATGTGCGCCCCTGGTGGGAAAGTCACCATCACCGCTCGCCGCCCTTGAGTGCCGAGCTGGTGGCCCGATTACACGCCGAGGGACGGTTGCGGATCCAGGCGGCCTCATTCAAGGGCCTGGCGCCCTCGACCGATGGCCGGGTCAACATCCGCGTACGCCGTCGCGGGGAGGCGGGGACGACCCTGGTCGGTGGCGATGCCCTGATCAACTCCAGCGGTATCGAGTACGACTGGCGCCGGGTCGCCCGAGCGTTGCCGCAGCAGCTGCTGGCCCGTGGCCTGGTTCAGCCCGGGCCATTGGCCCTGGGGATTGCTGCGCAGCCGGACGGCGCCGTGCTCGACGCCCAAGGGCAGGCCGCCCGGCGGTTGTTCGCCATGGGCCCGCCCTTGCGGGGCATGTGGTGGGAAAGTACCGCCGTCACCGATGTGGCGAGCCAGGCCAAGGCGCTGGCGCTGCGGTTGGTCAGTGGACCGCACTCCTTGTAGATACCGTCTCAACCTTCACCGGGCAATGCAGGCGGTGCCCATGTAGGAGCGAGCTTGCTCGCGAAGACCGTGAGCGCGACATGGGGTGTCAGGCAGCACGCGTTATCGTTGGCGACCCTCGCGAGCGACGCTCGCTCCTACAGGGCAATGTAGGCAGAGCCCACAAAAAAACGGTTTGGATCAGGACAGGAAGCCACCGTCCACATTCAGTGAGATCCCGGTGGTGTAGCTGGACGCATCGCTGGCCAGGTACAGCACGGCACCGGCCATTTCGCTGGGCGCGGCCACGCGCTTGAGGGGGATCTGCTGCAGCGCGGTGTTGAGGATCGCGTCGTTCTTGACCAGGGCCGAGGCGAACTTGGTGTCGGTCAGGCCGGGTAGCAGGGCGTTGCAGCGGATGCCGAACGGCGCGCATTCCTTGGCGAAGACCTTGGTCATGTTGATCACGGCGGCCTTGGTCACCGAGTAGATGCCCTGGAAGATTCCCGGCGAGACGCCGTTGATCGACGCCACGTTGATGATGCTGCCGCCACCGTTCTCGCGCATTAGCTTGCCGGCTTCCACCGACATGAAGAAGTAGCCGCGAATGTTCACGTCCACGGTTTTCTGGAAGGCGCCGAGGTCGGTGTCCAGCACATTGCAGAACTGCGGGTTGGTCGCGGCGTTGTTGACCAGGATGTCCAGGCGCCCGAATTGTTCGCGAATGCTGGCGAAAACCTGGTTGATCTGCTCCATTTCACCGATGTGGCACGCGATGGCGGTGGCTTTTCCGCCATCCTTGATGATCGCGTCGGCCACGTGCTGGCAGCCGTCGAGCTTGCGGCTCGAGACGATCACGTGGGCACCTTGCTGGGCCAGCAGTTTGGCGATGGCCTCACCGATGCCACGGCTGGCGCCGGAGACGAAAGCGATTTTGCCGTCGAGGTCGAACAACTGAGTCTTGGACATGGTTTTTCCTTGTTGTGGGCCGCTGGGGTGCAATAGGAACCGTGATCAGAGGCAGGATTTCGAAATGACCTGCAGGCTCATCTGCTCCAGCAGTTTGTTCATGTGAATGAACTGTGCGAAGCGTTTGTCCTGGGTCTGGCCATGGAAGAAACGGTAGTAGATCTGCTGCACGATACCGGCCAGGCGGAACAGCCCGTAGGTGTAGTAGAAGTCGAAGTTGTCGATCCGGATGCCCGAACGTTCGGCGTAGTAGTCGACGAACTCACGACGGGTCAGCATGCCCGGTGCGTGGCTGGGCTGGCGGCGCATCAGTTGCACCGGTGCCGGGTCCGCGGCCTCGATCCAGTAGGCGAGGGTGTTGCCCAGGTCCATCAACGGGTCTCCCAGGGTGGTCAGCTCCCAGTCCAGCACGCCGATGATCTGCATCGGGTTGTCCGGGTCCAGGATCACATTGTCGAAGCGGTAGTCGTTGTGCACGATGCTCGACGTCGGGTGGTCGGCGGGCATCTTGTCGTTGAGCCAGGCCTTGACCGCTTGCCATTGCGGCGCGTCCGGGGTCAGGGCTTTTTCGTAACGGTCGCTCCAGCCCTTGATCTGCCGGGCGACATAGCCTTCAGGCTTGCCCAGGTCGGCCAGGCCGCAGGCCGTGTAGTCGACACGGTGCAGTTCAACCAGCTTGTCGATGAAACTCTTGCACAGTACCCGGGTGTTGCTCGCGTCCAGGCCCAGTTCCGCCGGCAGCTCGGAGCGCAGGATGATCCCCTTGACCCGCTCCATCACGTAGAACTCGGCGCCGATCACCGACTCGTCGGTGCAGTGCACGTAGGCCTTGGGGCAGTAGGGGAAACCGTCCTTGAGCTGGTTGAGAATGCGGAACTCACGGCCCATGTCGTGGGCGGACTTGGCCTTGTGGCCAAACGGCGGCCGGCGCAGCACGAACTCCTGCCCGGGGTACTCGAGCAAGTACGTCAGGTTCGAAGCGCCACCGGGAAACTGGCTGATCCGTGGCAACCCGCTCAGGCCCGGAATATGCGCCTTGAGGTACGGGTCGATCAGGCTGGCATCGAGTTCTTCGCCGGAGCGAATACGGGTGGACTGGTCATTCAGCGCCATGCTTATCCCTTCTGCTTATTCTGGAGGCCAGAGACTATTGGCTAATCTAATGCGCACACCCGGCCCCCCACAACCTCGGCGGTCCTTTATAGGTGAGCGTGTTGCCGGTCAATCAGTGTGTTTGATACAGGTGTTTGAAAATACCGCTCGTTGAGCGGCGTGTCGATCAATGAGGGGGAGGAGGGGCGCAAGGCTCCCTGTCCCTGGATCGACCTGCCCGCGACAGTCTAGCCCGCCAGATACAGTCGTGTGCGCGGTAGGACATTTCCTGATTTTTGTCACCCTCTTGAGGGGGTAAAGCGGACAGACCTAAAGTCGCAGTCTCCTGCGGATTGAGCATTTCTTTCGTACACGTGGACACCTCCCACTCAGTACGTACTCGTTTCGCTGGATGCCTCTCTCAAATTACCCAACGGAGCCGCTGAGCCATGAGCGAAGACCTGACCGAGGCGTTCGAGCGCATCGCCCGACTCACCTACAGCGAAGAAGGCCCTAGCGCCTGTGTCACCTGCAAACGCAGCGTCTCGATACTGCCGTTGCGTTATGCCGTGATCGGCACGCCGCCGGCCGGTGAGCCAGCCTTACCGGTGCCCGACCTGCCGAACACGCTGGCCCCCGGTAACCTGGCACTGAGCACCGCGCACTACACCGTCAGGCCGCTGCGCGAGGGCTACCTGTATGTGTTCGTCCAGCGCCATGCATCCGACTGGGTCTGTGAGGGCGCCTACCAGACCTACGACAGCGGCTTGTGCCGACCGTTGTGGCCGGCTGACGGCGACGGCATGAGTTATGGCACGCCGATGCCGAATTTCGGTGAGCGGACGATCCAGATCGCCGACCCCGAAGCCGTCGACGCAGCGCGCCTGCTGTTCACCCCGGACCTGCTGACCCCCCGGATGCTGGCCGAGATCCGCAGCCAGAAACGCCTGCGCGACACCCTGCGGCAACTGGACATCCGCCAACTGATCC
>NZ_FYDL01000039.1 GCF_900187505.1 Pseudomonas sp. Irchel s3h17 | reverse complement strand
CAGCCGGCTATCGTCAACAAGCTGGAAAGCGTTTCTGGCGCCGAGCAGTTTGAACAACTGACCCTGGGTCAGGACGAATACACCACCACCGTCACCGATCAACCGACCGGCGAAGGCGACAAGATCATTGTCACCATCGAAAGCAACGGCAACGTGCTGGAAGACGCCGCGCCGAAGTTCACCGTCAAGGTCGACCAGGTCCTCAAGCAAGACCTGACCGTGACCCTGAGCAACGGCGACACCGTCGTGATCAAGGCCGGCACCACCGAGACTCCGTACGAGCTCAAGGCTCAGGGCGATGACGTCTACAAAGACGGCCAAATCGTCGAAGTCGGCATCGATAACGCTACGGTCGACGGCAAGGCCTTCGAGAACCTGGTGCTCGGCGACAAGGCCGCCGTCACCATCGGCGACACCATCAGCGAAGTCACCGCCACCCTGACTGTGGATAAAACCACCGTCACCGAAGGCGGTTCGGTCACCTACACCGTGACCCTGACCAACGCCGCTGGCCTGCCGATGGGCACCCATGGTCCGCTGGAGTTCACCCTGTCCGACGGCACCGTGGTCAAGATCCCGGCCAACGGTACTTCCGGCACTGCCAGCGTTACCGCCAACGACGACATCTTCACCGGTGGCCAGCCGGCCATCGTCAACAAGCTGGAGTCCGTCAGCGGCGCCGAGCAGTTTGAACAACTGACCCTGGGCCAAGACGAATACACCACCGTCGTCACCGACGAGCCTGGTTCGGGCGATCCGACCAACCCGGCCAACGAAGGCGACAAGATCATTGTCACCATCGAAAGCAACGGCAACGTGCTGGAAGACGCCGCGCCGAAGTTCACCGTCAAAGTGGATCAGGTCCTCAAGCAAGACCTGACCGTGACCCTGAGCAACGGCGACACTGTCGTGATCAAGGCCGGCACCACCGAAACCCCGTACGAGCTCAAGCCTCAGGGCGACGACGTCTACAAAGACGGCCAGACCGTCGAAGTCGGCATCGATAACGCCACGGTCGACGGCAAGTCCTTCGAAAACCTGGTGCTCGGCGACAAGGCCACCGTGACCATCGGCGACACCATCAGCGAAGTCACCGCCACCCTGACTGTGGATAAAACCACCGTCACCGAAGGCGGTTCAGTCACCTACACCGTGACCTTGACCAACACCGCTGGCCTGCCGATGGCCAACCACGGCGAGCTGACCTTCAAGCTTTCCGATGGCACCACCATCACCGTGCCAGCCAACAGCACCACCGGCAGCGCAACGGTCGTCACCAGCAATGACATCTTCACCGGCGGCCAGCCTTCGCTGGTCAACAAGCTGGAATCCGTCAGCGGCGCCGAGCAGTTCGAGAAGCTGACCCTCGGCCAGGACGAATACACCACCACGGTCACCGACCAACCGACCGGCGAAGGTGACAAGATCACCGTCACCATCGAAAGCAACGGCGACGTGCTGGAAAACGCCGCACCGAAGTTCACCGTCAAAGTGGACCAGGTGCTCAAGCAAGACCTGACCGTGACCCTGAGCAACGGCGACACCGTCGTGATCAAGGCCGGCACCACCGAAACCCCATACGAGCTCAAGGCTCAGGGCGACGACGTCTACAAAGATGGCCAGATCGTCGAAGTAGGTGTTACTGACGCTGTAATCGACGGTAAATCCTTCGAAAACCTGGTGCTCGGCGACAAAGCCAGCGTGACCATCGGCGACACCATCAGTGAAGTCACTGCCACCCTGACCGTGGATAAAACCACCGTTACTGAAGGTGGCCAGATCACCTACACCGTGACTCTGACCAACGCTGCCGGCTTGCCAATGAGCAACCACGGCGAGCTGACCTTCAAGCTCAGTGATGGCACCACCATCACCGTGCCAGCGAACAGCACCACTGGCTCGGCCAGCATCACCGTCAATGACGACATCTTCACCGGCGGCCAGCCGGCCATCGTCAACAAACTGGAAAGCGTTTCTGGCGCCGAGCAGTTCGAGAAGCTGACCCTCGGCCAGGACGAATACACCACCACGGTCACCGACCAACCGACCGGCGAAGGTGACAAGATCACCGTCACCATCGAAAGCAACGGCGACGTGCTGGAAAACGCCGCACCGAAGTTCACCGTCAAAGTGGACCAGGTGCTCAAGCAAGACCTGACCGTCACCCTGAGCAACGGCGATACCG
>NZ_FYDL01000024.1 GCF_900187505.1 Pseudomonas sp. Irchel s3h17 | reverse complement strand
CAAGGCCTTTGGGAGTGACCATTGGATCGAAGGCAGCACGTTCGATCCCAGTCTCACGGTCGGGTATCAAGGCCGTCACCTTGTGGGTCATGTAGCCGGAGGTGATACGAGGTTGATAGGCAACCCAGCGCTTGGAGCCTTTGCGGCGAAAGATCCAACGATGCTGCTCAAGCCAGGAGAACAATTTGGCCGGTGGGATGTGCAGTTGCTTGGCGGTGTCCGTGATACAGATCGCCCCGCCAGACGCAGCCAAGCGTTTGATGGCCGCAATTTTTGGCGCCTGATCGAGAATGACCAGACGCAGTGATTGGTTGTCCTTGGCCTGATCGGCAGCAGCCTGCAATGCCTCGGCGTAAGTCGCTGGAATCTGGAACTGCCCTGCCTGGGCTTCCAGTTCCTGCCAGCGGTCAATGATCCGTGCGCGCAGCTCGACGCTGTATCCCGAGACCACCACCAGGGTGTCGCGCTGAGACAACAGGAACTCGCGATAGACCTGGCCGTTTTGTGGGTGGACATAGGGGGTGTCGTTTGAAGAAACGACACCCTTCGCAACCAGCGCCCGGACGGTTTTCAGAACGTTGTCATGCGTACTGCCGGTGAGTTCGGCAATCTCGCGTGACGACATGGTGTGACGTGACACGTTTTGGCATTGCTCGAAACGTGTCACGACATCAGGAGTATTGCCGGGGGTAGCGATCGTGTTCATAATGGCCCCTCAAGTGTTTTGCGTTTTGAAGAAGCCGGGTTGCAGCCCGGCTTTTTTGCGCCTGAAATTCAGGCGATCGGCTGCAGTGCTGGACCAGACTTTTCGATCAACTCTTCGGCTTGCCGACCAAGCTCCCCTGCCCGCGCTTCAACCTGGCGGCATTGCTTTGCAAACGCAGGCAGGTGCGGCAAGTCCTCTCCACCCATCACTTGATCGTCGAATACATCGCTGCCCGTATCGATCACATCGCCCAGAGCGCGAATCAGTGCACCGAAGCTCCTGTTCGCGCACTGCTCGGTCTGCATCTGCCGGGCTCCGATCAACCCATGGCGGCCTGCCAGTTCATTGATGCAGTGATCGCGGAACTCCAGCTCCAGTGCATTCACCCACGACTCCTCCAGCCAAGATGGCATTTCCTGCTCGCCCGACAACCAGCGTTGAACACGCTTGAGCCAGCGACCGGTTGCCTTCACGAACTCGCCGACATCATTCAGCCGTGCCAGTTCATCGAAATCAGGAACCTTCGCCAGCTCGATCTTCGCGATAGGGACGATCAGGTAAACTTCCCGGCTCAGCGCTTGAGCAAAGTCGTCCTGGCTCAAGCTGGTGCGTGCGATCTGGTTTGCTGCGTGAGCCACCAACACCTGGTCACGGGTTTGCCCGCGGTGTCTTGAATTGGACGTTTCCATGGGAACTGCTCTCTTCTAATCTGGCTTCAATGGGGCGTTGGGCGGAGATTCCGGTTAGCCAGCGAGGCGTTGGGTTTGGGCAGGAAAAGGCTTCACCTCTTCCGCCTCAAAGCTGCCGTCATCAAACTCGGTCACATAAACCTCTCGGGCCGCCTTTAAGGCTTTGCTGATGCCGCCCTGGCTCATACGAAGAGCTGTCGCCGCTTTTAGCTGGCCAACTTTCGTCACGAAGTCTTTGAGTGGTATGCGCTGCATACAGGGGTCCTCCTTCACGATGCACGCACAAAAGTATTACCTGCGGTCTTTATTAAGTCAATATCGGCGGTCTTAGATTGATATTACCTGACGTAATACAGTTAACTGATGAATAAACCTTTGAAAAAACGCCCCTTGAGCGACGTAGAGCAGCAGGAATGCGCCGCGTTGAACGCGCTCTATAAAGCGAGGAAAAAAGAGCTCGGCCTGAGTCAGGAAAAAATTGCTATCGAGGGCCTCAAGGCCAATAGCCAGAGCGCCGCGAGCCATTATTTGACAGGGCGAAATGCCTTGAATATCGAGGCAGCCTCTGTTTTTGCGCGCTATTTGAAAGTCCCCGTTTCAGCCTTTAGCGAGCGCCTCGCCAAAGAAATCGACATGCTTTCGAGCTCTGAGCCTTCTAATGTCGGCTCAACTCGCCAACCCATCGAGTCCTTCCGCTACCCCGTAATCAGTTGGGTTGCCGCTGGTGCATGGGCGGAAGCCGTCGAGCCCTTCCCTCCTGGATTTTCAGATCGATACGAGCTTTCGGACTACAACTCAAAAGGTCCAGCTTTCTGGCTTGAGGTCAAAGGCGACTCGATGACATCGCCAGTCGGGATGAGCATCACTGAAGGAACGCTGATCCTGGTTGATACCGAGGCTGACGTTCAGTCTGGAAAGCTGGTAGTGGCCAAGCTTGCTGACAGTGACCAGGCCACGTTCAAAAAGCTCGTAGATGACGGTGGGCGGCGCTACCTGAAGCCATTGAACCCTGCCTACCCTACCGAGATGTGCGCAGAGAACTGCCGGATTGTC
The DNA here is from genome assembly GCF_900187505.1 of Pseudomonas sp. Irchel s3h17. Taxonomy (GTDB): domain Bacteria; phylum Pseudomonadota; class Gammaproteobacteria; order Pseudomonadales; family Pseudomonadaceae; genus Aquipseudomonas. Next base: position 52,199 of record NZ_FYDL01000024.1, on the reverse strand, counting down.
GGCGTTGTGGTCAGGGCACTGCAGAAGCTGTAGAGGATTAGCACCTACGCTTTGCATTTGTCATAAATTGATAGCTCTACATTTGCCATAAATTGTCTTCTCTAGCAGTTGCATCAAACCTAGCTTTGGAAGGACAAAACAATTGCACAAAATTGACGCTGAGCGTCGGCGTACCTGACCCGCAGGGGATTTGTAGGAGGTCACCATGCCACTCAACGAACCCAATCAAGAGCTGCGCCGCGACTTGAAAGCAGCTGCATTCTCCCTCGAAGAAGCTGCATTGGAGATGTTCAGGATGGCAAAACAGCGTAGTGATACAGAGCTTCTTGAGGCAATGGAGACTATCGAAAAGCTGCATAAGCAAGCTGATCGGCTTGCTGCCTACGCTGATGAGGTAAAGGTGGGAGGGATTGTGCGGAACAAGCCAGTGTAGCTGGTGATTTTGTAAGGAAACGCGATAGTAGCCCCCAAACCTAGGGGCTAATCAACTATAGGGCTGGTGGAAAAAACTTATGTCGGACGAGCTGAGCTCACAAAAGCAAAAGAGATCATCTCTCGCAACGGCCGCAGATGATTTTGTGCGTTTTTTGGAAGCAAAAAGCCCTGAATCGGATTGCCCGGTATGTGACGGAGACTCCTGGACAGTGATTTGCCCCACTTACGACCATGCTGACACTTATAGGCTGGTCACATCCTTGAAAGATGGTAGCCGCCCACAAAGCGTTTCGACTTTTGCAATTTTCTGCGACAACTGCGGTTATTTTAGGCAGCACCTCACCAGGGTTGTAAAAAAATGGACCGATGAAAACCCAGTAGAGCCAGAGTTAGATTTCTCGTCGCCACCAGAAAAAGGTGATGTCGATGCAGACTAAATTCTCGACTTGTGGGGAGATAAGAGAAGGTTTCGCAAAAGCGGCTCCGACGTTCAAGACGCCTTCGTACGATGCAAGTCTTGAATCCACTGGTGACAATACCCGGACCGTCGGACATACTCGAAAAATGAACGACATTACTCGTGAAGAATTGAGCTCGACCCTATCTGCCATCGAAGAGCGGATGGATAAACGCGTCGAACGTATTGAGAAAGAAACGGATCGTCGATCGGAAGAGTTCCGAAAAGAAATCTCTCTTCGTGACGATACACTTCGTCGAGAGCTTGATCTGCGTCGGGAGTCCTTTCTCGCAGAACAAGCAATACGAGATCAGGCTTGGGAGGCGAAATTCTCGGGCTTCCTTTCTACGCAGGCCGAGCGGGATAAGCGTCTCGATGAGTCCGTTGCAGGCATCCGATCAGATCTGACGCGGCTTGGAAGCCTTAAGCTAAATATCTGGGGAGCAATGCTCACTGCGGTAGGTATTGGACTGGCAGTTGCAGCATTAAGTCTCAGCTTTTATCAGACAGGCAAGACCGACAAACCATCAACTGAAAGCTCGCGACCAGCAATAACCGCACCTCCAACAGCAAAACCGAATACGTAATCAAGCCCGGCCCAGCGCCGGGCTTTTCGTATCTGCCCTGTCATGCTTTCGTCACACCTACCAAGCACAATGCAGTCAGCCAAAGGGATTTGGCCCCGTCTATAGAGAGCCCGCGATGCGCGGGCTTTTTCGTTTCCGCGACATCCTTTCACGGGGTGGAGCGCCCCTATCCCGCTCACAGCCTCCCTAAGCCCGCCGTGCGTAGGCTTTCTTTTGCGCACAAAAAAACATGAAGAGCTTTTTCCAGGTCCTCTGAGAAAAATCAATATCATGCGTCAGGGTTTTGACATTCTGAGTCTTTGTTTTCAAACGCTAAAAACAAGGAACACTAGATGCGACGCCCTCTTGCTCAAAGCCCAGTTGAGACCTCATATGAGCTTGTACGTCGACGAATTCAACGGCTGATCTCTGAGCCGCATGCGCAGAAAATCCAATCTGTCGTCGCCACCAGATCGAAGGAAGAATCTGTAGATGCTTGGCTGAAGGTCCTCCAAGAAATTGAAGAAACCGATGGGGTCCGTATGGATCGACTTGAGAGTGGCGCAGTCAGGATCGGGTGGCGAGAGTACTGCGAATCGTGAAGAGAGCCCGCAATTGAGCGGGTTTTTTATTATCCAACGTATTTTTTATTACCTGCGGTCTTGACTATCAATATTATCGCTAGTAATTTATTTCTCAGGCCAACACATCGCCGGCCCAGCAGCGAAAGCCGCGCCGCTCTTTAACAATCTGCGCCATACACGATTACCTGGCGATTCGCTGGGAGGTCAGCCCCGGCCACACCTGTGGGGCGAGAGAAAGTCAGGTGAACGAAATCATGCTGCCACTACTGGCGAATGGCCCAGTAGTAGCGCGAGCAAATAGAGCATTTCGCTTCTGCACCTGGTGACGGGTGCAGTGGGAAACCAACTAACGCAAGGAAATGGACAATGCTGATTTTGACTCGTAAAGAAGGCGAAAGCATCAACATCGGTAACGACATCACGATCACTGTGCTGGGTGTGAGTGGCAAACAGGTACGCATCGGAACAAGCGCACCCAAGGATGTCCCGGTGCATCGAGACGAGATCACCCAGCGCATTCAGGCGGGCTTGTCGAAGCCCCAGTAACGAATCAACCAGCGCCAAAACGACAGCCTGTCGCTAACTGCCCGAGCACCTGGTCCTCCCCAGCACCAGGCCGCATCGGGAATCATCTTTACATGAGCAAGGCCTGACCGGCGCCGGTCAGCGTCAGTAGCGGTAAGGAAAAGCGCCAAGTGTTTGCCGGAGCTTTCGCGAGCCACCCGGTAACGGCAACGCAGGGCCGAAAGATGATTCACCGATGCGGACGAAACCCCGGCTTATACCGGCCACCTGCATTGCAACCAACTGCCGAGGAATGCTCGGGAGTTGCCATCAACACGGAGGATTGGCAGCCATGTAACCGACACCCAAGCCCGCCCTATGGCGGCACCAGCGCTCACATAGGGAGGTCTATGTGACGCACCACAAAAGCCCGGGAACCCTCGGGCTTTTTTTCGCCTGCCTTTATCCGTCAGCACTCTCCCCTGCGCCCATCGGCAACCAGCAGGCGGTCCGAGCGCTGACGAATACACGCAACCCACACTGAGGAATCGCCATGAACCAAACGATCAAACAGAGCCAAGCAATCCTCCATGGGTTGCGTCTCCGGACCTCTCTGGCCACTTCCGAGATGTACCAGCACATAGGCCGCGAAGAACCAGTTCGCGCACAGCGATTCACCGTTATACCGCGCGGCGGCAATACCTTCGAAGTGATTGAGCGCTCCACCGGTACGGCAAAGGGTGAGCTGTTTGGTCATGACAATGCCTGCCAGTTCGCACAACAACTCGAAGACAATGCCGAGTTCTTCGCTGCCAGCCACAAGACCGCGAAAGTATTCGCCCGCACGCTCCTACGCTGGACCGCCGGAGCGGCGCTCACATTGTTCCTGTTCGCCTACTTCGGCGCAGGCCATTGAAACCGATCAAGAAGTTGGTACGCCAGCGTCGTAGCCAATCGCAACTCAGTCTTCCCCCCAGCGGCCTAGTGGCCACCCCGGAGAAAAAGCCATGTCCACCCCTACCGATACCGCAGAGTTCCTCGAAGAACTGAACGGTGGCGCATTCGCCAACCAGATTGGCCACGCCCTTTCCGAAGTAGCCGCCGGGGTTGTTGACCACGGCAAGGCCGGGAAGCTGATCATCACTCTGGACTTCAGCCAGATCGGCGAATCGAGCCAAGTGAAGATCAAGCACAAACTCGACTACAAGGTGCCGACCAAGCGCGGCACACGTAGCGAGAACACCAGCCTGGACACTCCCATGCATGTCGGCTCCGGCGGCAGGATCACCCTCTTCGCCGAGAAGCACGACCAGCTCTTCAGCCGCGAACAAGCCCCTATCACTCCCCGCACGTAACCACTCAGCCACCAAGGAATCGATAAATGTCTCTGAGCAAAGAAGCGATCCAGCACATCACCGATACCGCACTTGAGGCGACCGGCAAAAGTCTGGCCACCCACACACCGACCGTTGTACTGCCCGAAGGCTGCCAAGTCGTCACCCTGGAAAAGTGGCAGGCCGGCCGTAGCCGTTTCCGTGGCATCTACTCCACCCACTCGCTGGCTGACTTCAGCGCATACGTTGCAGCCCGAGCGGTTCCTGATGCCAAGGGTTTTATCGATCAGGATGAAATGACCTGCACGCTGTTGTTCAACCTGGGCAACGATGCAGTGCCAGGCCACGCCGACGACCGCGCGATACTGAAACTAAAATCATCCGCAGGCTACAAGGCGGTCCAGGCGATCGGCAGCCGCGCCATGACACAGAAAGACCTGAGTGACTGGATCGAAGACTGGCACCAGTACCTGAGCGCCATGGATGAGGCAGGCGGCAGCATGAGCATCGCCAAGGCCATCGCCGCGGTGCGCACCATCACCATCAAGGCAGCATCCGAATCGGACCACACCGTCAGCGAGACCAGCGCCAGCCGCAGCACCCTGGACCAAATCGAGGCCCGCAGCAAAGAAACGCTACCAACTTCCCTGCTGTTCAACGTAATCCCCTTCGAAGGTCTGACCGAACAATGGATCAACCTGCGGGTTTCGGTCATTACCAGCGGTGCCCAGCCAGTGCTGAAACTGCGCTGGGTTGGCGAGGAAGTTCAGCGTGAAGATATCGCGCAGGAGTTCAAGACGGTTCTACAAGACAAGATCGGTAGCAACGCATCTCTTTCTCTGGGCGCTTTCGATCCCAAGTAATAATCAGGCGGCGATCATTCTAATTGCCGCCTGACCCCCCCTCACCTATTGCGCTGATGGCTCAGTAAGTTGGTCAATCGCCTTCCTGTAGGTGGCAAGGTCAATGATCTGCCGCAAGCAAATAACGACCTCTAGTTTCTGCTTGTCGTCGGGAATCCCCAACCACTTAAGCATCATTTGAGCGTCTTCCTCGATTGCCGCGAGTGCATCGATATCGCTTTGCAATCTCATGTCGGTCTCCTCTCAGCCTGAATTCGACATAGATACATAGACCACAAACTCACTTCACACCACCGCCCCGGCATAGGACGCCCCATGCCCACAGAAAACAAGTTTCCTCTGAAGCAACAGCACGCTGGGCACGTCAACTAGGTGATCCGAATCAGCGTTAAAAAATCACGGGATCACGTTCATGAAACGGCAATAGAGCTCGCCCCACCAGCCACCTCAGGAAGGGGGCTGATTCGACAGCCGCTGGTGAGGCGAACGCATCAACAGTAGCTCACCCGCAGGACCGGACTCACTCCCTTCATCAGATTTCGACAAACCACCTTCTGCCGCCACGCGCGGCATGGAGCAAATCATGGAAATTCAAAGTGAAACCCTCGCCGAAGAAGAGTTGGCGGCTATCACGGGCTACCAAATCCCGTCGCGCCAGGCCGGATGGCTCTCGAAAAACGGTTGGGAGTATGTTTTGACCGGTGCTAGACGGCCAGTCGTCGGCCGGGTTTACGCCAGGCTCAAGTTGGCCGGCGTGAAACCCTCAGCAACGAATGCCGTTGCCGAGACCTGGACCCTTGACCTGTCGAAAGTGAGCTGATCAATGCGAAAGAAAAAGGCGGCGAATCTGGACCTGCCGCCGCGAATGATTCGGCGGATCAGGACAATGAAGAGCGGCAAGGTTCTAGTTTGCTATTACTACTGCGGCAAGAGCGCAGATGGGAGACGAGTCGAAACCCCGCTGGGTACCGACCTTGATGAAGCGAAGGTGGAGTGGGCGCGCCTTGATCGCAAGGCGGTTCCCAAGCCATCGCATTTGATGGTGCGCCTTTTCGACGACTATGAAAGCAAGGTCATGCCCGGGTTAACAAAGGGGACCAGGGATGATTATACGAAGGGTATGAAGCAGCTAAGGAAAGCGTTCGAAGATGCTCCCGTGGACGCAATGACGCCGCAGCAGGTGGCGCAATACCGTGACACAAGGACAGCAAAAGTCAGGGCGAACCGTGAATTAGCCCTACTCTCCACCGTTTGGACCTATGCCAGGGAATGGGGGCTGACAGACAAGGCGAATCCTTGCACCGGCTTGAGACGGAACAAAGAAACTCCTCGCGACTTCTACGCCGGCGACGTTGTATGGGATGCCGTTTACGAGGTCGCACCACAGGAGCTCAAGGACGCAATGGACCTGGCGTATCTAACCGGACAGCGCCCAAGTGACGTATTGAAATCATCCGCTACCGACCTGAACAATGGTTTTCTCTCGGTAGGCCAGGGCAAGACGCAGAAGCGACTTCGAATCAAACTGCAAGAAGGCGAGGAGGTTTCAGCGCTCAGCACGCTCCTAGATGACCTTCTGAAAAGGAAGACCGACGCGGGGGTCAGGACGTCAACCTTGATCACCAACAAAGCGGGTCTGCGTATGAGCAAACAGATGTTACGCAACCGCTGGGACGAAGCCAGGGAAACGGCGGCAGTAAAGGCTGCTGCGAGCGGTGATGTCGCGCTGGCCGCAAGTATCAGACTGTTTCAGTTCAGAGATATCCGCCCAAAGGCAGCCAGTGAAATCGAAGATATCAGCAAGGCCAGTAGGCTACTTGGGCACTCGACCGAAGAGATGACGAAGAAGGTCTATCGCCGCGTCGGAGAGGTCGTAAGCCCGACGAGATAAGGTCAGGTTGCGGAAGCGATGGCAATAATTGCGGAAGCGATGCCTTTCCTGAAGCCAATAAAAAACCCCGTAACTCATTGAGCTACGGGGTTTTTAAGAGTGGAGGCCGAGGTCGGAATCGAACCGGCGTAGGTGGATTTGCAATCCACTGCATAACCATTTTGCTACTCGGCCTCAAATGTCAGATGCCCTAAAAGCAACATCAAACACATACAAACTGGAGAGGGAATCTAGATTTGCATCTACTTCCAACCCTTTGAAATCTAAAGGGTTTTTCTCGTTCCCTAATCAGGAATGGACGCAATTCTGGACTGCTTCTCGGGGCATGTCAAGAACGGGAAGTAAAAAAACTCTAACCCGGTCAACGCTATGGTTCGGCCATGGTGGCCGAACCATCGTTCACTCCGGCGCTTGCTAGAGATACCAGCGATATTCCCGGGCGCTTATCTCCTGTTGGAAGGCCAGGTGGTCCTGGCGCTTGTTCTCGCAATAGACGTCGACGAACTCCGCCCCCAAGCCTTGGCGCAGCTGCGGTTGATGCTGCATGGCACGTACGGCTTCGAGCATTTCCAGGGGGAAGTCGATGCCGCTGTTACGGTCTTCGTTGAGGGGTGGGATCGGTTCGCGGCCGGCTTCCAGGCCCTGTTCCAGCCCGACCAGGATCGCCGCCAGCACCAGGTAGGGGTTGGCGTCGGCGCCGGCCAGGCGGTGTTCGATGCGCAGGTTTTTGCTGTCCGACTCGGGGATCCGCACGCAGGCGTCGCGGTCTTCGAAGCCCCAGCTGGCCTGGGTTGCCGCGTTCACGGTGCCGCCCAGGCGGCGGAAGGCGTTCTGGTTCGGGGCGAAGATCGGCATGCAGTGGGGCAACAGCTCAAGGCAGCCGGCCACGGCATGGCGCAGGGCCTGTTGCTGGTTGGCGGCCAACAGGTTCTGGCCTTCGCCATCGTAGAGGCTGACATGCACGTGCATGCCACTGCCCGGGTGCTGCAGGTAGGGCTTGGCCATGAAGCTGGCGCGATAGCCGTGCTTGAGGGCAACGCCCCGGGTGCTGCGGCAGAACAGTGCGGCCCAGTCCGCGGCTTGCAGGCCATCATTGAGGTGGCCGAAGTTGATCTCGAACTGGCCGGGCCCAAGTTCCGCGGTGATCACCGTGGTGTCGACGCCCTGGGCCCGCGCGGCCTCGACCATTTCGTCGAGGACCGGAGCAAACCGTGACAGGCGCTCGATGTGCATGTTCGGCTGGTCGTCGGTATCGTCGGTCAGGGGATCGCGGGGGAACTGCGGCTGGCCATCACGCAGTTGCTTGTCGAAGAGATAGAACTCCAGTTCGAACGCCACCACCGGGTGAATGCCTTTGCGCCGCATGCGCTCCAGCACTTGTGCCAGCACTTCGCGGGGTTCGAATTCGATGGGTTTTTCGGTGCCGTCGGAGGTGATCAGCATCTGCCCGATCGGCTGCGCTTCCCAGGTCACCGGCTTGAGGGTGCCCGGTACCAGGCGCCGCACCGCGTCCGGGTCGCCGTCGTGGAAGCAGTAGTCGCCGATTTTGAACAGCCCGCCCTGCACCCCCAGCAGCACGCAGTTCTGCGGCAACTTGAGGGCACTGCCGGCCGCCACTTTTTCGAGCATCTCGATCGGGTAGCGCTTGCCGTAGAAATGCCCGGGAATGTCCAGGGAGATGAGGTCGACGTAGCGCACCTCAGGGTAGCGTTGGCGGAAAACACGTACTTCAGCCAGCAGGTCGGAACAGGCAGCGTCCATCATCAAAGTTTCCTGTGTTGTCATCAGGTGTAAACCCACAGCACGCGGGTGAGTTGGTCAGTGAGGTTGCCGTAGCGACAGCGGGTATGGCTGTCGAGTTGAAAGCTGTCGCCGACCACCAGGGTCACCGGTTCGTCGTCTTCGTCCAGCCACAGCGTCAGTTCGCCTTCGAGCACGTAGCCGCCCTGCTCCGAGCTGTCGCTCAAGTGCCGCTCGCCACTGCTGGCACCGGCTTCCAGGCGGCTTTCGAGCATGGAGAACGAGGCCCTGATTTTCGGTGAAACGAGGATATCGGTAATGCCATTGGCGTAGTACAGCGTGCGGCGCTCGTCGGGCCGGGTCACCCAGGGCAGCACCTTGGGCTTGGGCAAGCTGTAGAAGTAGGTAGTGGGCACGCCCAGGGTCTCGCTGATGGCCGTCAGGTCCGCCACCGTGGGCCGTGACAGACCGCGCTCGACTTGCGACAGGAAGCCCACGGATCGGTCGATTTTGTCGGCCAGTTCCTTGAGGGTGTACTTCTTGTGCTTGCGCAGGTCGTGGATGAGGATCGCCAGTGCGGCGATTTCTTCTTGCTTGTTCATGCCAGGGTTTCCCGAAGAGTATTCATCAAATGCTGTCACGCAGGCGGTACCAGGCCTTGCCAATGGCTTCCAGGGGCGCCGCCAGGTATTGGCCACCGGGGAAACGCTCATTGCTCAGCCCCTGGTACAAGGCCAGCCCATCCGCGTCACCGAGGATTGCGTCGGACACCGCGCGGGCAGCAGCCAGGGTCGGCAGCACGCCGTGCCCGGAATAGCCCTGCAACCAATAGCGATTGCCCCGCCGGCCGATATCGGGCGTGCGCTTGAGGGTCAGGTCGATATGCCCGCCCCAGGCGAATTCCAGCTCGACCCCTTTGAGCTGGGGGAACACTCGCTCGAGAAACGGCCGGGTCGCTGCGGCGATGTCCCGGGGCATGCCCCCCAGGTAAGTGCAGCCGCCACCGAACAGCAGGCGGTTGTCCGGTGTGCGCCGGAAGTAGTCGAGCACGAACTGGTTATCGGTGACGCAGACGTTGCCCGGGAGCAAGGCGCTGGCCTGCCCGGCCGGCAGCGGCGCGGTGGCCACCTGGTAGGTACCCACCGGCAGGACACGGCTGGCCAGTTGCGGATCGAGCTGGTCGAGGTAGGCATTGCACGCCAGCACCAGCACGTCCGCCCGGACACTGCCGCGCTCGGTGGTGACCCGGTACTCACCGCCCTCCTCTCGATAACTCAGGGCTTTGCTCTGTTCAAAGATGCACCCGCCCGCGCGCTCGATGGCCGCGGCCAGGCCCAGGGCCAGTTTCAGTGGGTTGAGGTGCCCGCCTTCGGGGTCATAGAGCCCCGCCTGATAGCGGTCGCTGGCGACCCATTGGGGCAACTGGTCGCGGGGGATGAACTGCAGCCCATCGTAGCCCCACTTGTGACTGGCCTCATGCTGCCACTGCGTGAGCAGCCTGACCCGCCGTGGCATGACCGAGGTCCACAGATGACCGGGGCGATAGTCGCAATCAAAGCCATGGCGGGCCGGCAGCTCGCGCAATTCCTCGGCGGCCCAGCACATGCTGTCCCACAGGCGGCGCGCACGCTCATGACCGAGCGCGGCCTCCAGAGGAGGCATGTCACACGACCAACCGAGAATCGCCTGCCCGCCATTGCGCCCCGAGGCGGCCCAGGCCACGCGACTGGCCTCCAGCAGCGTCACCCGCTTGCCCGCCAGGGCCAGGCGCAGGGCCGTGTGCAAACCACTGAAGCCGGCACCGATGATCACCACCTCGGTACGGTGCTCGCCCTCGAGCGCCCCACGCGCCAGCAAACGGGCCGCACAACTGTGGGCGTAATAGCTGGCGACATGCTGGGTGGACTGATGGAACATAGGGGCACCATGAAATTATGTTTTTATAATTTCATGAAAAACTACAGCATAAATTTCACGAGCGCAATCCACCCCGGCATCGGGCACCTTCAATGGGGGGATTACCCGACGGTTTGCCGACTCATGGGTGGTCGGGCGACTTGCCCTGGAACCGCGCCCGGTAACGCCCCGGACTCTCGCCCGTCCACTTCTTGAAGGCCCGATGGAAAGCGCTGGGTTCTTGAAAGCCGATCTGCTCGGCAATCGCGGTGATGCTCGCCGGGGTCCGGCGCAGTTGCTCGATCGCCACCGCGCGACGCACCTCGTCCTTGATTTCCTGGTACGAACCGCCTTCGCGCTCCAGCCTGCGCCGCACGGTACTGGGGCTCAGGTGCTGTTCCTCGGCAAACGCCTGCAAGGTCGGCCATTGGCTGTAGTGGCTGTTGCGCAACCGCTGATGAACCTGGGAGGCCAGGCCATGCTGATTGCGGAAGCGGATCACCAGCCATTGCGGCGCGGTGCGCAAGAACGACTTGAGCGAGGCCAGGTCCTGCACCACCGGCAAGTGCAGAAAACGGCTGTCGAATTCGATTTCGGTGCGCTCGGCACCAAAGGTCAGGTTGTTGCCCCAGAGCAACGCATCGTCACTCAGGGACAGACGCGGATGACGAAAGTCCGCGCGGTCGATGGGAATCCGCCGCCCGCCCAGCCAGCACAGCAGGCTGATCATCAACACCAGGAAGGTCTCTTCGGCGAAACACGCCACTTCATCGTCGCGGGCCTGGGTCTGCACGCTGATCACTGCGCGCTTGCCGCGCACCGTCAAGGTGCCGCGAAAGTCGCGCAGGAACAGGCCGAAGTTGACCAGGCACTGGCGCATGGCTTTTTCCAGTGTCGGTTCCTGGATCAGCGCGCGGCAGATCAAGGCGAAACTGCCGGGGGGCATGCCGTGGGAGTCCAGCCCGAAGAATTCGTCGTTCAATTCGCGGATCTGCGCCAGCCACAAGGCGGCAAATGCGCTGGCGGGCACCCGCGCGGCCGGCTGGTCGATCAGGGCCGGATCGATGCCGGCGACTTCGAGTACAGACCGCAGGCGCTGCGGCTGGTCACGCAGCGCATGGAGCATCGGGTACATGAAGTAGACCGCCACCGAATCCGTTTCCCGCATGTGTTCCTCTCTGGCTTGTCATCCAAACATGGCAAAAAACGCCACCACCCTTGCACAGTTTTGGCATAGGCCACTGGCGTGCCTGACTCTAGACTCGCGGCCATATCAACAGGCCTTGCAGCGCAGCCCGCCAGACGTCGCCCATAGTACGCGAGCGGCTGGCGGTCCACGATGTTTAGCCAACGAATTGAAGACGTACCGAGGAATCCACCATGAACCCTTCCGATATTTTTGTAGTCAGCGCCGTCCGTTCTGCCATTGGCGCCTTTGGTGGCTCGCTGAAGGACGTATCGCCCATCGACCTGGGCACCGCCGTCAGCCGCGCCGCCATCGAGCGCTCGGGCCTGGCACCGGAACTCATCGGCCACGTGGTCATGGGCCATGTGATTCCGACCGAAACCCGCGACGCCTACGTGTCCCGGGCCGTGGCGATCAACGCCGGCCTGACCAAGGAAACCCCGGCGTTCAACGTCAACCGCCTGTGCGGTTCCGGCCTGCAGGCCATTGTCAGTGCCGCCCAGAGCCTGATGCTCGGCGATGCCGATGCAGCCCTGGCCGGTGGCGTCGAATCCATGAGCCGCGGCGCGTACATCCTGCCGCAAGCACGCTGGGGTGCGCGGATGGGCGACATGCAGGCCGTCGACTATATGCTCGGCGCCTTACACGATCCGTTCACCGGCATCCACATGGGTATCACCGCGGAAAACATCGCCGAACACTACGGCATCACCCGCCAGGCCCAGGATCAACTGGCGCTGGTCAGCCAGCAGCGTGCTGCCCGGGCCATTGCCGAAGGACGTTTCGAAGGGCAGATCGTGCCGATTGAAATCGCCACCCGCAAAGGCACCGTGACCTTCGCTACCGACGAACACGTACGCACCGATGCCAGCCTGGAGCAACTGGAGCGCATGAAACCTGCGTTCAAGAAAGACGGCAGCGTCACCGCAGGCAACGCCTCCGGCCTGAACGACGGCGCCGGCGCGCTGATCCTCGCCACCGGCAAGATGGTCATGGAGCAAGGCCTCAAGCCCCTGGCCCGCCTGGTGAGCTATGCCCACGCCGGCGTGGAACCGTCGATGATGGGCCTGGGTCCGATTCCCGCCACCCGCCTGGCACTCAAGCGCGCCGGCCTGACCGTCGCCGACCTGGATGTGATCGAGTCCAACGAAGCCTTCGCCGCGCAAGCCTGCGCCGTTGCCCAGGAACTGGGTTTCGACCCGGAGAAAGTCAACCCGAACGGTTCCGGTATCTCCCTGGGTCACCCGGTGGGTGCAACCGGCGCGATCATCGCCACCAAGGCCATCCACGAACTGCATCGCAGCCAGGGCCGCTATGCACTGGCGACCATGTGCATCGGCGGCGGCCAGGGCATTGCCGTGCTGTTCGAACGCGTTTAAGGACATAAGCATGAATCTGCAGCACATCGGCGTGATTGGCGCCGGCACCATGGGCAACGGCATCGCGCAGGTCTGCGCGCTGGCCGGCTTCAACGTGACCTTGCTGGACATCAGCGAGAGCGCCTTGCAGAAGGCACTGGCCACCGTGGGCAAAAACCTCGACCGGCAGGTGGCCAAGGGCACGCTGAGCGAAGGGCAGAAACTCGCGGCCCTGGACAAGATCCGTACCGATACCGATTACGGCAGCCTGCACGGTGCACAAATGGTGATAGAGGCCGCCACCGAGAACGTCGACCTGAAACTGCGCGTGCTGCAACAGATCGCCGCCCAGGTCAGCAGTGACTGTGTGATTGCCTCCAACACCTCGTCGCTGTCCATCACCGAGTTGGCGGCCAGCGTCAACGAGCCGGGGCGGTTCATTGGCCTGCACTTCTTCAACCCGGTGCCGGTCATGGCGCTGATCGAAGTGATTCGTGGCCTGCAAACCAGCGACGCGACCCACGCCCTGGCCCTGGAAATGGCCCTGGCCCTGGGCAAGACCGCGATCACCGCCGGCAATCGTCCGGGCTTCGTGGTGAACCGGATCCTGGTGCCGATGATCAACGAGGCCATCCAGGTGCTCGATGAAGGCCTGGCCAGCGCCGAAGACATCGACGCCGGCATGCGCCTGGGCTGCAACCAGCCCATCGGACCACTGGCGCTGGCCGACCTGATTGGCCTGGACACCTTGCTGGCGATCATGCAGGCGTTCTACGACGGCTTCAACGACAGCAAGTACCGCCCTGCCCCGCTGCTCAAGGAAATGGTTGCCGCGGGCTACCTGGGACGCAAGACCGGTCGTGGTTTCCATCGCTATGACTGATCGCTGCTCACGCTTTGCCGAGAGCCGGGACAAGGCCCTGGAGCTGTTCGCCAGCAAGGGATTCGGCCAGGTCGGCATGCGTGAGCTGGCAACGTACCTGGGGCTTACCCCAGGTTCGTTGTATCACCACTTCCCCAGCAAGCAGCACTTGCTGCTGGACCTGATCGAGGAGTTCTACGAGGAACTGCTGACCACCCTCAACCGCCTCGAACGGCAACCTCGAGAGCCGCGTGACAGCCTGCACACCCTCATCCAGGCCCACCTGAGCCTGCATCAGGAGATGCCCTGCCACTACCGCCTCGTGGAACGTGACAGCAGTTGCCTGAACGAGGATCAACAAGCCCGCGTCCGCCAGTTGCAGGAGCGCTATGAACAGCACCTGATGCGCCTGCTCTGCACCACCCAGCACCTGCCCGACCTCCGCTCACAGGCCACCGGACACGCCATCGCCAACCTGCTCAACGGCGCGCCCAACTGGCTGGCGCAGCACCCGCTGGAAACCTGGGAACGCAACCGACTGCTGGAAAGCCTGATGGTCGGTGCCATTGAACGCGTGCTGTGGGATAACGCCCAGATGGCCGCTGTTCAGGCCAACGTTGCCTGAGCAATACCTCCCCGCCGCAAGCCCCCTTTCACCTCCCTCGCCCCATGACAACCCGCCCGCTCCCACTTCCGTCACAGCCCCGATTCTCCTGCCTCCTAGCCCCTGAAACGCCGCGCTAGCACCTGACTGGCACCGGCAATGACCAACGCGACCATGATCAACACCGCAGCCACGGCAAAGGTGATCTGCAGGCCGGTCACGATGGCCTGCGGCTGCGCACGGCTGAGGTCTGGCGCCCTCGCCCCCAAAGCGAACACCGCCCCCATGAACGCGGCCCCGGTGATCAACCCAAGATTGCGCGACAGGCTGAGCAGGCCGGCGATCACGCCCCTTTGCTGCGAACTCACGCCGCCCATGATCAACGTGTTGTTGGCTGTCTGGAATAACGCATAACTGGCGGTCAGGCCCATCATCGGCACGACATAGCCGGCGATCCCCAGGCGGGCCGGCAGCATCGCCAGCGCACTGGCGGCAAGGGCCATGGACACGAGCCCGAGCACCGTCACCCGGCGGGCACCGAAACGGTCGACGATGCGGCCGGCCGGTACCCCGGTCAGCGCCGCGACACCGGGGCCCGCCGACAGGATCAGCCCGACCGCCAGGGCATCGAGCCCCAGCCCTCGGGCGAGGTAAAACGGCCCGACCACCAGGGTCGACATGATCACTGTCGAGACCAGCAGGCTCATGGCAAGGCCCGCACTCAAGGACCGATTGCGCAACAGCGCCAGGCACACCAGCGGCGCTTCAACCCGTGACTCAACCCAGGCAAAGAGCCCGACGCCACAGGCCGCGGCCAGCAGCAGAATGCCGTTGAGCGTGCCGAAGTGGCCCTGGCCGAGGGTCATGGCCAGCGCATAGGCGGCGAGCGTGAGTGCCAATACCAGCGTGCCCACGGCATCAAAAGCGGCTTTGTTGCGTGGTGTGCGTGGACGGTCCACGGGCAAGTATCGCCAGGCAAGCAATAGACTGATGATGCCCAGCGGCACATTGACCAGAAAGATCGCCTGCCAGCCGACACTGGCGATCAACACCCCGCCCAGGGACGGCCCCAACGTCGTACCGAGCGCCGACATCGACCCCAGCAAGCCCATGGCCCTGCCCGTTCGGGCCTGGGGCACGGTGTCAGCGACCAAGGCCACGGTCAGGGCCATCATGATCGCGGCGCCAAGGCCCTGCACGGCGCGGGCGGCAATCAGCCAGCCGAGCGTCGACGCCAGGCCGCACGCCAGTGAAGCGCCGGTGAAGATGCCGATCCCAACCAGCAGCAAGCGCCGGCGCCCCACCAGATCACCGAGCCGGCCGACGCTGACAATCAAGGTGGTGATGGCCAGCAGGTAGGCCAGGACAATCCACTGCACCTGGGCAAAGGACGCCTCGAACGCCCGGGCCAGGGTCGGCAAACCGGCATGGGCGATGCTGGTATCCAGTGACGGCAACACCATCGACAGCGACAGGCTGGCGAGCGCCCACCGGGCAGCAGGTGTCGGTTTCGCGCCTTCAGCGGTATCGGCCTGGGTCATGGCATTCATGGTTCAGTGGCTCCAGAAAAGTCGTGATCCAGAGCCTATGCCGCTTGCTGACAAGGCGGAAGGCGCAGCACTTGCACTCAATACCTGCACCAGACGCCATGTCAGGATCAGGCCGTGCTACCGTACAAGCATGTCGACGCCCGATCTGAACTTACTGATTACCCTCGATGCCCTGCTCGCCGAAGGCAGCGTTGCGCGCGCGGCCCAGCGGCTGCACCTGAGCCCGTCGGCGATGAGCCGGGCGCTGGCGCGATTGCGCAGCACCACCGGCGACCCGCTGCTGGTCAGGGCCGGACGCAGCCTGGTGCCAACCCCGCGCGCCATCGCCTTGCGCGAACAGGTCCGGCAACTGGTACATGACGCCGAAGCGGTGCTGCGTCCGGCCGAACAGCTGGACCTTGGGCAACTGGTTCGCACCTTCACCCTGCGCACCAGCGACGGTTTCGTGGAAAATTTCGGCCCTGGCCTGATCGCCCGCCTGCGTGCCGAAGCCCCCGGCGTGCGCCTGTTTTTCCTGCAGAAACTCGACAAGGACAGCGCGCCGCTGCGCGACGGCAGCGTCGACCTGGAAACCGGCGTGGTCAGCGAATCGACCAGCCCGGAGCTGCGTAGCCGGGCCCTGTTCGAGGATCGATTCATTGGCGTGGTGAACAGTGCCCATCCCTTGAGTCGAGGCGAAGTTACCCCGGCCCGGTATGGGGCCGGCCAGCACATCCTGGTGTCGCGCCGGGGCTTGGCCAGAGGCCTGCTGGACGAGCGATTCCAGTCCCTGGGGCTGACACGGGACGTCGTCACCCTGGTCAGTGGCTTTTCGGCCGCGCTGGCGCTGGCGCGGGCTTCGGACCTGATCGCCACCGTCCCCGAACGCCACACCCATCACCTGCGAGCCGGCCTGCACAGCTTCGTGCTGCCACTGCCTGTCCCCCCGATCACCCTGTCGATGATCTGGCACCCGCGGATGGACGCCGATCCCGCCCACCGCTGGTTGCGCGAGTGCATTCGCCAGGTGTGCGCCCACGTACTCAGCCAACCGCCAGCCGACTTCTGATACCCAGGCTGTAGCCGTCGGTAACATCGCGCCCCATCCAGGTGCGCCCGGAGCCCGAAGCCCCCTCGCCCTACCCCTCAGGCAAGGGGCTCCAGTGCCGTGGCGTATTTTGTGCATGTCTTGACGACTCCATTTTGTTCGAAGCTCCCATGCGCCCCAAGGAACTGAAACTCTGGACCACCGGTGTCGCCCATCTGCTGGACCTGCCCGCCGGGCACCCACGGCTGGCGGGCTTGAGCCACTGGTTGCGGCAGGTGTGCCCGGTCGATCATTTCGTGTTGTTCGTCTACGAAGGCAACCACCGCCCCCTGGCCTTGTTCGACACCTTCCCCGCCGACAAGCGCGCGGTGTATGTCGATGACTACCAGTGCGGACCCTATCTGCTCGACCCCTTCTACCTCGCCTGCACCCGCCGGCAGGCGCCTGGCCTGTGGCGCCTGCGCCAGTTCGCCCCCGACCACTTCTACCTCGGCGAGTATTACCTGACCTATTACCAGCAAACCGGCCTGGCCGAAGAAGTGGCGTTTTTCGTCGACCTGGGCGACGGCGCCATGGCGGTGCTCTCGCTGATGCGCTCCAGCGCCAACTGCGCCTTCAGCCGCGATGAAATGCAGTTGATCGAGTGCGCCCAGGCCGTGGTCGAACAGGTCATCGGAGAAGCCTGGCGCCAACGCCAGGCCCAGCAACCGCGCCCGGCCCAGGACCTGGACTTCAAGATTCGCGAAGCCTTCGACCAGTTCGGCGCGCACACCCTCACCGGCCGCGAACAGGAAATCGTCCGACTGCTGTTGCGCGGCCACTCCAGCGCCTCGGTGGCCGAACAACTGACCATCAGCCCCGGCACGGTGAAGATCCACCGCAAGAACATCTACGCCAAGCTTGGTATCGGCAGCCAGTCCGAACTGCTGGGGCTGTTCATCCGCGAGCTCACGGATAATCAACTGCAAGGTTCAAGCGCCAAGCTGCAAGACGATCGCAGCCGCGCCATCGGCTTGTAGCTTGTAGCTGCCCCTATCCCCCAAGGGATATATACACGGTAAAACCCTCGTTGCTAGTTTGGCCCTCGACGCGCTGATTCATCACTGCAAGGGAGCCGGACCGTGAACGACAGCCAGCCAAGCGATATCGAGTTCTGCAATGTGGTCAAGCGCTATGGCGAGGTGCCGGCCGTCAATGGCCTGAACTTCGCTGTGCGGCGGGGCTCGTTCCATTCCTTCCTTGGCGGTTCGGGCTGCGGCAAGACCACCACCCTGCGCATGATCGCCGGCTTCGAGCAACCCACCAGCGGTGAGGTGCGCCTGGCCGGTAAAAACGTCGCCGGGGTCCCCGCCTTCGAGCGCCCGGTCAACATGGTGTTCCAGCATTACGCCCTGTTCCCGCACCTGACGGTGGCCCAGAACATCGCCTACGGCCTGCGTTATCGCACCCCGCGCCCGGACAAGAACACCCAGGCGCGCATGGCCGATGAGGCCCTGGAAATGGTGCGCCTGAGCGGCTTCGGCCAGCGTAAGCCAAGTGAACTGTCCGGCGGTCAACAACAGCGTGTGGCCCTGGCCCGGGCGCTGGTCAACAAGCCCACAGTGTTGCTGCTCGACGAGCCGCTGGCCGCCCTCGACCGCAAGCTGCGCAAGGAAATGCAGTCCGAGTTGCTGCGCCTGCAGCGGGAGGTCGGCATCACCTTCGTGCTGGTCACCCACGATCAGGAAGAAGCGCTGTCGATGAGCGACAGCATCAGCGTGATGCACAACGGCTCGATCATCCAGACCGCCACCCCCGAACAACTCTATGAAGCCCCGGCCAGTCGCTACGTGGCCGACTTCATTGGCGAGTCGAATCTGTTCAATGGCACGGTCCACCGGCTGCACGGCAACTCGGTGGTGCTGCGAACCCCTCAGGGCCTGGAACTGACCAGCCCGCTGACACCCACGGGCCGGGCCCTGAGCGCGGACGCCGACGGCTGCATCGCCGTGCGCCCGGAGCTGATCAGCATCGCCGGCGCCAGCACCGACATGACCCGTGAAGTGACCCTGCAAGGCTGCGTGGAAGACCGCATCTACCTGGGCAACTCCACCGAATACCGGGTGCGCACCCAGGCCTTTGGCGTGGTCTGCGTGCGGGTGCCGCGCCAGCAGGATCACGGTGCCAACGTATTCGAACACGGCGCTGCGGTCAGCGTCGGCTGGGATCACGCCAATGGCCTGGCCATGGCGTTGTAAATCATCGATTCGTTTCATCAACCCGATGTGGAGCGTGCCATGGACCAGAAGACGTTTATCAAAACCCTGCGCAGCTGGCAGAACGGCTCGATCAGCCGCCGTGATTTCCTCGGCCGCACCGGGCTGGGCATTGCCGCGGCGGTGGTCGCCAGCAACCTGCCGGGCCTGCTGACCTCGACCGCCGAGGCGGCCGAGACGACCAAGCTCGGCGATCGCCTGTCGCTGGCCACCTGGCCCAACTATCACAGCCAGGAGAACCTCGACGCCTTCGCCAAGACCACCGGTGCCCGGGTCTCCATGAGCGTGTTCGGTTCCAACGAAGAAATGCTCGCCAAACTCCAGGCCGGCGGCAGTGGCTGGGACGTGCTGGTGCCGACCAACTACACCATCAGTACCTATGTCGGCCTGGGCCTGATCGAACCGCTGGACCTGTCGCGCATTCCCAACTTCGATGCCGCCGCCTTCCAGCAGAAGTTCATGGCCCAGGGCACGGTGGACGGCAAGGTCTATGCGGTGCCGAAGAACTGGGGCACCACCGGCATGCTCTACGACAGCGGCAAGCTGAAGGACGGCCCCACCAGTTGGAAGCAATTCTGGGAAGCCGCCCAAGGGCCCGCCAGCGGCCGGGTGATAGTGCATGACTACCAATTGACGGCCATCGGCAACGCCCTGAAAAGCTTCGGCTACAGCTTCAACTCCCTGGACCCGAAAGAACTGGCCGATGCGGAAAAACTGCTGATCCAGGTCAAGCCCCACCTGTTCGCCATCAACTCCGATATCCAGCCCTCGATGCGCAGTGGCGACGCCTGGCTGGCCATGTGCTGGACCGGCGATGCCTCGCAATTGCACCGCGACAACCCGCAGATGCAGTTCGAGCTGGGCAAGGAAGGCGGCGAGTTGTGGAGCGACTTCTTCGCCATCCCCAAAAGCTCGGAGCACAAGGACGCGGCCTATGCCTTCATCAATTACCTGATGGACCCGCAGCACAACAAGCTGGAAGTGTTGAGCCACGGCTACCCCAGCGGCGACAAGCGTGTGGATGCCCTGCTGCCGGTCGCCATGCTCGACGATCCGATCATGTACCCGGCTGCCGAAGCCTTGAGCCCCCTTGAGTTCGGTGCCGCCGCGACACTCACCAGCCCGGCGCGCGCCGAGCTGATGGCCCGCTTCAAGTCCGCCTGATCGCTTTGCCATGGCCAACGAGGAGTCGCCCATGAATGCCGCCACCCACCCGCAGACAGTGCTGCCGGGCAATGCCCTGTCCGCCGGGGTTCGCCCACGGCGCAGCCTCGGCCGGCGGATCACCCTGCTGATGCTGTTGCCCTCGACCCTGTGGTTCCTGCTGCTGTTGCTGATGCCATTGGTGATTATCCTGGTGTTCAGCTTCGGCGAGCGCAGCGCCGTCGGCGGTTATGACGGCGGCTTCACCCTGGGCAACTACCTGAACCTTGGCTCGCGGGCCGCGGCGTTCGGCAACACCTTGTTGCTGGCGCCGCTGGGCACCCTGGTGTGCCTGGTGGCGGCCTACCCGCTGGCGTACTTCCTGGCGGTCAAGGTCAGCAGGAACCGCTCGCTGTTGCTGACACTGGTCATCGTGCCGTTCTGGACCAGCTTCCTGATCCGCACCTACGCCTGGATCTTCATCCTCAGCGGCAAGGGGATTCCGGCGCTGCTGGCCAGCCTGGGCCTTGAGGACGTGCGGTTGATCAACACGCCGTGGGCGGTGCTGATCGGCATCGTCTACGGCTACTTGCCGCTGATGGTCTTCCCGATCTACGTCAGCCTGGAAAAACTCGACAAACGCCTGCTCGAAGCCTCCGCCGACCTCGGCGCCAGTGCCTTCGAGAGCTTTCGACGGATCACCCTGCCGCTGTCCGCGCCGGGGATCATCACCGGGGTGATGCTGGTGTTCATCCTGCTGATGGGCGAGTTCCTGATCCCGGCGATTCTCGGCGGCGGCAAGGTGTTCTTTGTCGGCAATGCGCTGGTCGACCTGTTCCTGCAATCGCGCAACTGGCCATTCGGCAGCGCGCTGGCGATGACCCTGGTGGCGATGATGCTGGTGATCATCGGCCTGTATTTGAAGCTGGTGGCGCGATATGGCGGCCACCCTGCCGACGGAGGCCTGTGACATGTGGCTGCGCAGTTATTCCACTTCGCTGTACCTGTTCCTCTACGCCCCCATTGCCCTGATCGTGCTGTTCAGCTTCAACGCCGGGCGCAGTGGCCTGGCCTTCGAATGCTGCTCGGTGCAATGGTTCGGCCGCGCCTTCGGCAACCCGTTCATCATGGAGGCGCTGGGGCACAGTGCGTTCATTGCCTTCTGTTCGGCGGTGCTGGCCACCCTGTTCGGCACCCTGGCGGTGTTCGGCCTGCAGCGGGCCGGGCGCAACGTGCGCCTGTTGTTCGATGCCCTGACCTACTGCGCGATCATCATCCCCGGCATTGTCATTGGCATCTCGACGCTGATCGCCTTCATCAGCCTGTTCGACCTGATCAACCCGCTGCTGGCCAGTTGGCTGCCGGATGTACCCCGGTTGAACATGGGCTTTTTCACCGTGATCGCCGCCCACTCGCTGTTCACCATGGCCCTGGTGATGGTCATCGTGCGCAGCCGCGTCGACTCCCTGGACAAGGCCTTGCAGGAAGCCTCGGCCGACCTGTACGCACCACCCATGGAGACCTTCTGGCGGGTGACCCTGCCGCAGATCAGCCCGGCCATCATGGCCAGTTTCCTGCTGGCGTTCACCTTCAGCTTCGATGACTTCATCATCGCCTTCTTCGTCGCCGGGTCCGAAACGACCCTGCCGATTTACATCTTTTCCTCGATTCGCCGTGGCGTGACGCCGGAGATCAACGCGGTCTCGACCGTGATCATCTGTGTCTCGCTGGCCCTGCTGTTCACTTCCCGTTACCTGCAAAACCGTCGCGCCGGCGGCCAGGAGTCTCACCATGCATGATCAGCTCTACATCAACGGCGAATGGGTCAGCCCGGACCTGGGCGGTTACCTGGAGGTCATCGACCCGGCCACCGGCCAGGCCTTTCATCAAGTGGCGGCAGGCACCGAGGAAGACATCGACCACGCGGTGCGGGCTGCCCGGCGCGCGTTCGACAACGGCTGGGGCCGGACCTCGGGCGCCGAGCGTGCGCAGTGGCTGGAGGTGCTGGCCGATGAACTGGAAAGTGGCCAGCCGGCACTGGCCGAACTGGAAGTGCGGGATAACGGCAAACCGCTGCCGGAAGCGCAATGGGACATCGGCGACGCGATCGGCTGCTTTCGTTACTACGCCGGTCTTGCCCGTGAGCTGGACGAACGCCAGGACCAACCGCTGGCCCTGCCGGATGCCCGCTTCCGGTGCCGCATCCGCCACGAGCCGATAGGCGTGGCGGGACAGATCATCCCCTGGAACTACCCGCTGTTGATGGCGGCCTGGAAGGTCGCGCCGGCCCTGGCCGCCGGTGCCACGGTGGTGTTGAAACCGTCCGAACTGACGCCCTTGACCGCCCTGGAACTGGCCGCCGCCGCCGACCGCATCGGCTTGCCCGCCGGCGTGCTGAACCTGGTCACCGGCCTTGGCGCCGAGGCCGGCAGCCCACTGACCGAACACCCCGGCGTGGACAAACTGGCCTTTACCGGCAGCGTGCCGACCGGGGCGAAAATCATGTCGGCGGCTGCCCGCGACATCAAGAACATCAGCCTGGAACTGGGGGGTAAATCGGCGTTCATCGTGTTCGACGATGCCGATGTCGAGGCGGCCGTGGAATGGATTCTGTTCGGGATCTTCTGGAACCAGGGCCAGGTGTGCAGCGCCACGTCACGCTTGCTGGTGCAAGAGCGTATCGCCCCGCGACTGATCGAACGACTGGTGGAGGAAACCCGCAAGATCACCATCGGCCCGGGCCTGCAGCCCGACGTACTGCTGGGTCCGCTGGTGAGTCAAGGCCAGTACGACAAGGTGCTGGGGTTCATCGACCAGGGGCTGGCCAGTGGCGCCCGACTGTTGACCGGTGGCCGCCGTCCGGCCCACCTGCCCCAGGGTTATTTCGTGGAGCCGGCGATCTTCGATGAGCCTGGGCACAACAGCATCCTCTGGTGCGAAGAAGTGTTCGGCCCAGTGCTGTGCATCAAGCGTTTCAACACTGAAGACCAGGCCGTGCAGATGGCCAACGCCAGCCGCTTCGGTCTCGCTGCCGCCGTCATGAGCGCCGACCCGCAGCGCGCCACGCGCATCGCCAACCAGCTGCGGGCCGGCATTGTCTGGGTCAACTGCTCGCAGCCGACCTTTGTCGAAGCGCCCTGGGGTGGCATGAAACACAGCGGGATTGGCCGGGAACTGGGCCAGTGGGGGTTGCACAACTACCTGGAGGTCAAGCAGGTGACCGAGTACATCAGTGACCAGCCGTGGGGCTGGTACCTGAAATAACCCGCCCGCCCTCCAGGCCGGCCACGGCGACGGTGGCCGGCCTGTTCGCGCTTACCAGAGTGGCAGGCTGTAGCTGACGATCAAACGGTTCTCGTCGATGTCGCTGGCGAAGCTGGTGCGATACGTCGCATTGCGCCATTTGAAGCCGAGGTTTTTCATCGGGCCACTCTGGATCACGTAGCCGATGTCGGTGTTGCGCTCCCACTCCTTGCCATCGCCCGGCGCCGCGCCCAGGTTGATCTGGTCACCCTTGACGTAACGGGACATGAAGGTCAGGCCGGGAATGCCGAGGCCGGCAAAGTTGAAATCGTAACGGGCTTGCCAGGAACGCTCGTCCTGATTGGCGAAATCGTTGATCTGCACCAGGTTGACCAGGTAGGGGTCGGTGCCATTGACGTTAGCGAACCCAGTATCACCGCTCATTTTCTGATAGGTGAGGCCAAAGGCGTGGGCCCCCAGCGAGTAGGTGAACATGGCGCCGAGCATGCGGTTGTCGACGTTGCTGTTACCGTCGTCGGTCGAATCGGCCCAGCGCAGGTCGGACTTCAGCGACTGCCCCTCCACCACCGGCAACACGTGGGTCAGCGTCAGGTAGTTCTGCTTGTACAGGCCGTCCAGGTTCGCATAGTGATAACCGGTGGTGAGCGCACTGTTCCATTTGTAATCGCCACCGATGAAGTCGAACTCGTCAGTGGTGGCGTTGGCCCCGGTGACGATGTTGCGACGTGGCCCTTTCATGATCGTCATGTCTTCGCGGTTTGACGAGTTGCGCTGGCTGACCTGGGTCAGGCGACCGCCATTGAACGTGAAGTTTTCCAGGTCCATCGAGTTCAACAAGCCGCCCTGGAACGTCTGGGGCAACAGGCGCGAGTCGTTGGGCTGCAAGACCGGCAACTTGGGAATCAGGGTGCCCAGCTTGAGGGTCGACTTGGAAACCCGCAGCTTGCCGGTCAGGCCCAGCTCGCTGTAGTCGTCCGGTGCCCTTTTCGATGTGGGCCCCTGTGGCAGCAACCCCGTGGCACCGGCGCGATCGGGGCTCGAATCGAGCTTGATCCCCAGCAGTCCGAGGGCATCGACACCCACCCCTACGGGACCTTCGGTGAAACCGGACTCGTAGCGCAGAATGAAACCCTGCGCCCATTCCTCGCCCTTGCTTTGGGGGGCGCCTGACTGGCGGAAGTCCCGGTTCATGTAGAAGTTTCGGGTATCCACACTGGCCTTGCTGTCATCCAGGAATGCGGCTGAAGCCGGAGCACACACCCCCATGACCCCGGCCAGACCAGACAACTGAACAATACGGACAGAACGTATGACGTGCATAAGACTCTCTTTTTATTGTTGTGGGTTAGCACACCCGGGCAAACACCCTGGGCTCCAGAAATCACTTGCAAGCAGACGAACCCCACCGCCCGGCGCAGACCTGGATCTGCGCGGATCACAACGACGGTGGAATCGAATCAGGCCCTAGAAATTGCGGCGACTGAGCTTGAGTACCCAGCCGACGATGCCGACCCGGAACAGCAGCACGCAGATGACGAAGATCATCCCCAGGATCACATGCACCCACTCCCCCAACGGCCCGTTGGACAAGTAGCTCTGCAGGGTGACCACCACGGTGGCCCCCACCAGCGGGCCAAGGACCGTGCCGACGCCCCCGAGCAGGGTCATCAGAATCACCTCGCCGGACATGTGCCAGTGCGCGTCCGTCAACGACGCCAGCTGGAACACCACGGTCTTGGTCGAACCGGCGAGGCCGGTCAGCGCCGCCGAGATCACGAACGCCAGCAGCTTGTGGGCATCGACGTTGTAGCCCAGGGAAATCGCCCGTGGCTCGTTCTCGCGGATCGCCTTGAGTACCTGGCCGTAGGGCGAATGAATGGTGCGCTGGATGATGGCGTAACCGAACACGAACACCGCCAGCACGAAGTAGTACATCGTCAGGTTGTTGCTCAGGTCGAACACCCCGAACAACTGGCCGCGCGGCACGCCGTGCAGGCCATTCTCACCGCCGGTGAACGGGGCCTGCACATAGATGAAGAACACCAGTTGTGCCAGCGCCAGGGTGATCATCGCGAAGTAGATGCCCTGGCGACGGATCGCCAACAGACCGAACAATAGCCCCAGAACCGCCGAGGCCAGGGTGCCGGCGAGAATCCCCAGCTCAGTCCCCAGGCCACTGTAGTGGCTGAGCAGGAACCCGGTGACATAGCCACCGGTCGCGAGAAACGCGGCATGACCAAAGGACAGCAATCCGGCGTAGCCCAGCAGCAGGTTGAAGGCACAGGCGAACAGGGCAAAACACAGCAACTTCATCAGGAACACCGGGTACACCGCCATGGGTGCCACCAGCGCGACGGCAAACAGCGCCAGATAGAACCAGCGCTTGCGCCGAACGGCTGCCTGCCGTCGCTCCTGCACCACTTGCGGTTGCAAGTGCACAACACCCTGCTTGATTTGCAGACTCGTCATCTTCATGCCTCCTTTCCGAACAGTCCCACAGGACGTACCAGCAGCACGAGCACCATGACCAGGAACACCACGGTATTGGCTGCTTCTGGATAAAAGACCTTGGTCATCCCTTCGATCAGGCCCATGGCCAGGCCCGTGACGATGGCGCCCATGATCGACCCCATGCCACCGATCACCACCACGGCGAACACCACGATCAGCAGGTTGGCGCCCATGGTCGGCGTGACCGAATAGATCGGCGCGGCCAACACTCCGGCAAAGGCCGCCAGGGCGGCGCCATAGCCATAGGTCAGGGTGATCAGTAACGGCACGTTGATGCCGAAGGCCTGCATCAGCTTCGGATTCTCGGTACCGGCGCGCAGATAGGAACCCAGGCGGGTGCGTTCGATCATGAACCAGGTGACCAGGCACACCGCCAGCGCGGCCACGATGACCCAGGCGCGGTAGGTCGGCAGGAACATGAAGCCGAGGTTGTAGCCGCCCTTGAGTTGCTCCGGCATCGGATAGGGGGACCCGGACACGCCGAACAGTTTGACGAACGAGCCTTCGACGATCAGCGCCAGGCCGAAGGTCAGCAGCAGGCCATACAGGTGATCCTCACCGGCGATGCGCCGCAGCAGGAAGCGCTCGATCAACACGCCGATCACGCCCACCAGCAACGGCGCCAGCACCAGCGCCACCCAATAGTTGACGCCCAGGTAGTTGAGCCCGAGCACCGCGGTGAAGGCACCGAGCATGTACTGGGCGCCGTGGGCGAAGTTGATGATCCGCAACAGGCCGAAAATGATCGCCAGGCCCAGGCTGAGCAAGGCATAGAACGCACCGTTGATCAGCCCCAGGAGCAACTGCCCGGACATTACGCTCAGGGGAATACCGAATATCAGAGTCATGAATTACCACTCGCAAAAGTCCGTGACGCCCGGCTGCCAGCAGCCGGGCAAATAACTTCAGTCACGCATCGATCAGCTTTTGGTCAGCAGCTTGCACTTGCTTTCAGACACCGGACGGTAGGCCTCGTCCCCGGGGATGGTGCGAACAATCTTGTACAGGTCCCACTCGCCCTTGGATTCGGCCGGGGTCTTGACCTGGACCAGGTACATGTCATGGACCATGCGGCCATCGGCGCGGACCTTGCCGTTCTTGGCGAACATGTCATTGACCGGCGTCGCCATCATCTGCGTGCGCACGGCCTGCGCCTCGTCGCTACCCGTGGCCTTGACCGCATTGAGGTAGTTCATGGTGGCCGAATAGATACCCGCCGGCACCATGCCCGGCATCTTGCCGAAGCGCTGGTGGTAGCGCTGGGCCCAGGCGCGACTCTCGTCATTCATGTCCCAGTACCAGCCCGTGGTCAGCATCAGCCCCTGGGTCACGCCCAGCCCCATGGCATGGACATCGTTGAGAAACACCACCATGCCGGCCAGTTTCTGCCCGGACTGGGCCACCCCGAACTGGCTGGCGGTCATCAACGAGTTGACGGTGTCGGCACCGGCATTGGCGAAGGCAATCACATCCGCCCCCGAGCCCTGGGCCTGCAAGATGTAGGAGGAGAAGTCACTGCTCGGGAACGGGTGCCGAACCTTGCCGACCACCTTACCGCCATCCGCCTCGACGACCTTGCTGATGTCCGCTTCCATCGCGTGACCGAAGGCATAGTCGGCGGTGAGGATGAACCAGTTCTTGCCGCCGTCGGCGAGCACCGACTTGGCGGTGCCGTTGGCCAGGGCGTAGGAGTCGTAGGTCCAGTGAATGTGGTTGGGCGAGCAGTACTCATTGGTCAGGCTGGAGGCCGCTGCGCCGGAAATCAGCGCCAGTTTCCCGGACTGCTCCACCACCTTGCTCGCCGCCAGCACCACGGAGGACGCCACCATGCCGGTGACCATGTCGACATTGCGCTCATCGACCCACTGGCGCACGGTGTTGGCGCCGACATCCGGCTTGTTCAGGTCATCGGCGCTGAACACGACAATCTTCTTGCCATTGACCTGGCCGCCGAAATCCTCGATGGCCATGTTCAACGCTTCCAGGCCTCCGGGGCCGGACAGGTCGCGGTAGGTCCCCGACATGTCCGCCAGGTAACCGATACGGATTTCGTCGTTACTGATCTCGGCCTGGGCCGCGCTGGCGATCAGGCTGGAGACGAGGATGGCGCTTGCTGTGTGCTGAAAAACCTTCATGTAGTTCACCCACTGTCCGAGTTTATTTTTATTGTTCCAGGCAAAGCGGCCCCGTGCCGTCTGGCTGTGGGCCACGGCGACATGCGTAGTGCGCGGGGTAAAACGGGGTTCAGACGCCGAGACAGCTGTGCAGCAGTTCCTGCTTGGCGCCCAGTTCGGCGGCGCTGATTTGCTCCACGATCTGGCCGTGTTCCATCAGGTAATGACGGTCGGCCAAGGGCGCGGCGAAACGGAAATTCTGCTCCACCAGAACGATGGTCAGGCCCTTGTGCTTGAGCTTGATCAACACCTCGGCAAGCTTCTGCACGATCACCGGCGCCAGGCCCTCGGTGATCTCGTCCAGCAGCAACAGATTGGCGCCGGTACGCAGGATCCGCGCCATGGCCAGCATCTGCTGCTCGCCGCCAGACAGGCGCGTGCCCTGGCTGAAACGGCGCTCGTACAGGTTGGGGAACATCTCGTAGATCTCATCGAGACTCATGCCGTTACTGCGTACCGCTGGCGGCAGCAGCAGGTTTTCCTCGACGTTGAGGCTGGCGAAAATGCCCCGCTCCTCCGGGCAATAGCCGACGCCCAGGCGCGGGATCAGGTGCGCGGAAAGACCGATGGTCTCGTTGCCGTTGACCACGATGGAACCGGTCCGGCGCCCCACCATGTTCATGATCGCGCGCAGCGTCGTGGAGCGTCCTGAACCGTTGCGTCCCAGTAGCGTGACCAGTTCGCCGCGCCGCACTTGCAGGTCGATGCCATGCAGGATGTGGGACTCGCCGTAGAAGGCATGCAGGTCTGCGATACGCAGTTGTTCGAATTCCGGGGTCTGCAGGCTGCTCATGCGTGGGCCTCCTCGAGCACGGCGGCTTCGCTGCCCAGGTAGGCTTCGCGCACCTGCGGGTTGGCGGAAACACTGGCGTAGTCACCTTCAGCGAGAATCGCACCACGAGCCAGCACGGTAATGCGGTCGGACAACTCACTGACCACACCGAGGTTGTGCTCCACCATCAGCACCGTGCGCCCCACTGCCGCGCGGCGTACCAGCTCAATGACCATGTTCACGTCCTCGTGCCCCATGCCCTGGGTCGGTTCGTCGAGCAGCAGCACACCAGGATCCAGCGCCAGGGTGGTGGCCAGTTCCAGTGCACGTTTACGGCCGTAGGGCAGTTCGATGGTCTGGGTGTGGGCATAGTCGAGCAAGCCCACCTGTTCCAGCATCTGCATGGCCCGCTCGTTGAGTGCGTCGAGGCTGCGCTCGGACTTCCAGAAATGGAAAGAGTCGCCCTGCTTGCGCTGCAGCGCCACGCGCACGTTTTCCATCACGCTCATGTGGCCGAACACCGCCGAGATCTGGAATGAACGCACCAGCCCCAGGCCGGCAATCTCGTTGGGTTTGAGGTGGGTAATGGGCTTGCCCAGGTAGAGGATTTCGCCTCGGGTGGGGGGGAGAAACTTGGTGAGCAGATTGAAAACCGTCGTTTTTCCGGCGCCGTTCGGTCCGATCAATGCGTGGATGTGTCCCTTCTGCACACGCAGGTCGACCGAATCCACGGCGGTAAAGCCGCGAAACTCCTTGGTCAGGCCGCGCGTTTCCAACACAAACTCTGGTGACATGTGGAGCCCTCTAACCTTGATTGTTTTTATTGGTTATGGCGCTGCTGACACACTTGCTTCCACGTTTACGTTTACGTAAGCGTTATGAAATATACAAAAGTCCTACAAAGACAACAGAATCAACATGTGTCTAAATGTTTCACAGCCGTTACAAATGTTTGGCAAGCGCTCAAGCACAGGCATGACAGGCATTTTGCTCGAATCAAAAACCTTGATTCATGGCCGCTCGTACGCCTTATCAGGCTGTTTGACTCACGCTCAAAACCGTCGGACGCTCATTCACACATTGCTGAAAATCCCGGTGACCGGCTCGATATTGCCGCCATAGGGCACACTGGTTCCGGCGGCTTTGGCAAGGGTTGCCCAGATCCGCTGCATATCGACGAAGTTCTGGCCAATGACCGGGTTCCCTTCATGAACACGATCAGCCTGCCCGGTGATATTGAAATAGCGCCCGGCGCCCTCTCCACTTCTCAGTAATCCACTCGCGCCACCCATCAGCACCAACGGCATGTCGATCATATGTTCAGGCGCGCCGTCAGCCATCTCGCTGGTCAGCACCACCAAGGTATGGTCGAGCAGGCTATCACCGGGTACATGGGGGTCCTGATAGCGGGCCAGTTCGTCCATGAACAGCTTGACCTGGCGGACATACCATTGCCGTGTGCCCTTCCAGAAGGCCTCGCCGGAGCGGCGATGGGCGCACTCATGGGGATTGCTCGAAGGTGCAACGTCGATGATGTTCAGCGACTCCGCCGAACGCCCGATCTGAATTGTCGCGACCCGGGTGATCCCACAACTCAAGGCGGTGGCTACCACCTGATGATGGTTGGCCTGGACACGCGTGCGATCCCGCGCCGACCGGAAGTCCAGGGGTTCGAGGGTCACTGGCTTGCATTCGCCCACCGGAGGCTGCGTCATATCCAGGTCCTTGATCACCTGTTCCACTGAGTCCAGGTGGACATCGAGCTTCTGTCGCTCGGCACCAGACAACTTGCCCTTGATTTCCTGGATATCCGCCAGGGCCGTTTCCAACAACGCACGGCTCCTGGGCTGGGGACCTGAAGACAACCGGACAGGATCCTTGAACAACGCCTCAGCCATCAGCACCGGATCGCGGTGAGGTGTACGAATCGCTCCGCCCTGGAACGACACGAACCAAGGCGTACCGTCGATACCCGCATGCGGGCCGGCAAACAGGCTGCGGTGAGACGGTTCAGTGCCCGGCAGCACCTGCCCCAACAGGATGTCGATGGACGACTGGCTGGAATTACTGTCGCGCAGTACCCAATTCCAGCCGTTATGGCCAACATTTCCCGGCCCGAGAATTATCCCGCGCAGGTACAACGATTGACTGCGATAGGCCGCCAGCTCCGCACTGATTTCATTCAAGGTAAAGGCCGTGGTATCCATGCCCTGTGCGGTGGGATGCCATAACCCACGCCCATCGCCAAAGCCTCCGCCCGTATAGGAATCCACCGCCAGGCCGTCGGGCACTACCACGAACACCACCTTCAACCTGGACTGTTCGGCTTGCCCCGCCAACGCCATGCGCGCCAGGCCGAATTGAGTCAATGGACCATAGACACTCGCCGCAGCCAGGCCCACCAGAAAACGCCGACGACTCTTCAGAATGCCCATGCTCAGTTCCTCTCCGTCTTGTAGGTGAACGCTTTGGAAGTGCCCAGGGTTTTCAGCATGTCGGCCAGGGAGCCCGAGGTTTTCAATCCATCGGCCACTGCCTTGACAGTCCCTGACGTCGACACATCGGATTTATTACCGAAGACAAACCGAAAATAACTGTCGGCCATGCAGAACTGCGAGGCAGGGTTGCGCGGAATGATTCTGGCGATATCGCGAACGTCATCGATGGGCTCGGTGCCGGTCGCCATGATGAAGGGACCGGACGCCTTGACCGGCAACATCAGCGGGTACTGGTTGTAGTTGTGCGCCTTCTCATCGACGCGATAGCGTCCCGCCGCGTCGTAGTGCTCCATGGAGGCCCCGGTGTCATTCATGTATTGGTGGCATCGCCAGCAACGTCCGTCCGAGGCCTGTTCGCCGTTCACCAGGTCCCAATGTTCCCGGGTGGTGATGGCTCGAGGTGGATAAACCGGCTCCGTAGGGTCAGCCTCCACCGGGGCGCCGAACTCACGGCAAAACATCTGCTCGCGAATCATGATGCCGCGTCTGACCAAGGAGGTGCTCTGGTAGTCCGAGGTAGCCGCCTGAGTAAGGCCCAGGTGCAACAAGCCTCCTCGTTTCTCGTCTACGGCTACCTTCTTCAAACTATCGCCCGTGACACCGCTGATACCGTAGTGAGCGGCCAATGCCTGGTTGAGGTAGGTGTAGGTCGGGTTGAGCAACTCCTCGAAAGTGCCTGCGTTCAACATCAGGTTGCGCGACAGCAGATACTGTTCCTGCACCATGAATTGAATCATTTGCGCGCTCAGCCCCGGCTTTTCCTGAGCGCCATGAATGGTCTTGGCGTAGTAGCTGACAAACCGGTTGAACTGCTCGACCCCCTTGTCCGTGCGCATCATGCGCTCGATCTCTGCCGATAGCTGTTGTGGGGTCTGCAGTTCATTGCGCTGGGCCTTGGCCAACAGTTCAGCGTCCGGGGTGGTGCCCAGGAACCCATAGGACAGCGCCGTCGCCAACTCGAACGGTGTCAGCTTGAACACACTGCCCCCCTCTGCCGTCGCCAACCCCAACTCCGAGCGATAGAGGAAATGAGGCGACAACAGCAGCGCGGCGATCAGTGCCGGCGCACCCTGTTCATCGAACAACGCCTGGTAGCGCAATCGCTCGCTATCGCTGACAGGACGGCGGAACAGTTGATAACCCAACGACGTCACCAGGTCGGACCCGGCCTTCGATTGCGCCAGGACGCTCAACCGCGACGGCGGAACCTTGTCGGCCACCCACAGCGCCATGTCGTAAAACTGCTTGACGTCCTCGGCCTGCAGAATGCCCTTGTCCGCCTCGCCCGGGTACTTGAAGTCTTTTTCAGACTTGTCGGCCGGTAGTTTCTCTGGATTGATTTCGACCGCCAGGACATCCCTGACACTGGCGGCATATTCATCCGGGGTCAGCAAGCGCAGCTGCCGCACCCCATGGGATTCGGACGGATCCAGATAAGGCTTCCACACGACGTTGAACAGGTGCTTGCTGATTTCGGTGGCACAAGTGGTGTCGCAATGCCCGGACACCGGCATGCTTTTAATCTGTTTGACCAGCGCGTCCTGCCCCGCCACGCTCCAGGCCAGGGCCATGCGCAAGCTGTCGAAATACTCGACCGCGTGACACTTGGTACAGGACTGGGCCAGCACCGTCGCCCCCAGGTTCTCGACAGGACGGTACGCGACCGCTGGCAATTGCCTGTCCTCGCTGGACTCATCTATCACCACCTGTTCCAGTTCCGGCTCGGGCTTTGCCTTCGCGTAAAACGGGTAGATGACCTTGTACTTGCCGTAGTCCAGGACCTGCGTGGTGCTGCTACCCCAAGGCACCTGGATCACCTGGGGTTCTGCGCCACTCTGTGCCTCGCTGGCCAGGCTGAAATGCCACTGCGCATCGCTCACCGACGCAGGCTTGCCCGGCGCGCGGATCGTCACCTTGACCTCGAGTTTTATTGGTCGCTCGCGGTAGCTCAGATTGATGGTTTTACTTTTGTTGGTTTCAGACAGGGTGAAGGCCGTGTTACGCACCTGAGGAACCCAGTCTCTTACATCATTGAGCCTGAGTTGATAGTCGCCATAGGGCAGCCCGTTGAGGACTATCCCGGCTTCATTGTCCTCGGGGTTCCATGACAGCTGAACCAGCCGGCGATTGCCATCGGGGGATGTCAGGTAGCCGCTGATCATTTCTTTTTCAAACCCCGGCGGCGGCAGCATAGGCTGCAGCGCCAACTGCGTTTGCGGCAACCCACCGGCATCGTAGCGCACGCGATAGATCACCCCGGCGACGTCGTCGCTGACCAACAGGCTGCCATCGGCCAACTCAAGGAATTCCGCGGGCCGGCCAATGCAGGAGTTATCCAGGCAGTACACATCAAAACGATCAGGGTCCTGCACAAACCCGTTGATCAGCGGAATCTGATTGACCACCCGCGTACCGCCCTGGACCGTCAGCATCTGCACATCCATTCCAGGACTGGCGGCTGAGCCGGCACCGTGTACGGCCACCAGCAGGCGCTGAGTACCATTGGCAGCCGGATAACCCTTCCAGAACCTGACCCCGAGCGGCGCGGTGTTGGTCCCCAGCTCAAAGGCGGCGGGCACATAGTCCGCCGGACTGACCTGCGCCGGAGCCTTGTCGGAGACAATGGCGCCGGGCACCAATGGCGGCTGGATCACTCCCGGGTTCTGGTACTCCTCCTGGGTGAAGCCTGGTGTGCCCTTGCCAAACAGGTAAGGCACGCCGAAATGCAAGCCGGGGCCACTGACCCAATTGATTTCATCGGGGTTGGGAAACCCCTGGCGATTGTTGTCGCTGAACCAGAGGGCGCCGTTCTGCGGGTTCCAGTCGAACCCCACCGAATTGCGCACGCCCCTGGCCAGAATCTGCGACTCACCGGTCTCCAGGGAATAACGCAGCAGCGCGCCATAGCGCTGATCGCCGGGAATCATGCACAAATTGCAGGGAATGCCGACCGCCGTGTACAGCCACTTGTCCGACGGGTCCAATGGATTGAAGCGCAAGGGGTGTTTCATGTGCCAGATGCGAGTGTTGGAGCCAGAGGACAGGGGCGGCAGGGGAAACAGCCTGTCGTCGGCCGGGAAATTGAAAACCCGTTCTGGCTTGGGGTCCTGGTAATGGTTGTCGGCGTCGCGCAGCCGATACAGGCCGCCCGTGGTCGAGTAATACAGGTCACCGTCGCGCCAGGCCACGCCATGGGGCTCTTCCAGGCCGCTGGCAATCACATGGATGCCTGTCGGTTTGCCCGCCCCATCCAGTGGCAGCGCATAAATCATGTCGGCAATCCTGCCGTCATAGACGTACGACGGAATGGCGCTGGAGCCGACATACAGCACGTTCTTGCCCATGGCCATTTGCCGAGGCTGGATCAGCCCCTGGGCAAACAACTCGATCTTGATCCCGGGCAAGCCGTTGAGCTTGCCGACCTCCACCGGTGGCCGGTACTTCACCGTCACCGCTTGCTCGTCACCCTCTGCTTGCTTGAAGGAGACGATGCGTGGCGTATTCAGCGGGACAAAACCGTCGGCGACATTCATCACCAGCTGATAGTCGCAGGCTTTCAAGTTATCGAGATGGATCGTTTCACTGGCCTTGGCGCTGATCGGAATCTCCTCGGCCTTGCAGCGCAAGACGCCGGTGACCACTTCATCGGCCCGCGCCACACCGGGTACCGCCGGTTTCAAGGGCGCCTTGCCACTCAGGGTGGCGAAGCTCAGGGTCAGGCGATTGCCTGCAAAACCACCGCATTCGCCGAGTTCCTTCCAGGCGTCTTTCCAGGGGCCACCCTCAAGCAAAGGCTCATAGACGGGCAGTTGGCACCACGCCCAACTGCCGCCCCCCAAAGGCGGCCCGTCCTCATCTTTCCAGCACTCGAATTGCTGGTCTTTGTGCTGAACCTGCTGTCCCTGTTGGTAGACCGTGCCCTTCTCATAGGCCGGCGCCGTGCACGACTGCAGCACAGCAGGAGACGATTCGGATGGACTGGAGAAAACCACCAGCGTGATGATCACGCCAAGCGCCACCAGGCACATGATCCACAGTAAACGACGCACACTGACAGACGTATCCATGACGCAAGCCTCGTTGGTCAGCCAAGCGCTTCAACACCGCGGACAGCCTGCTGATTGAGCATCGTGCGGTGAACCGCCGGCCCCGGAACAGCTGACCACTAAAGAGGCGAGCCAATCCGGCGTTTCCAGTGAAATGTCTGCCAATACAGTTCCACTGCATGACCACGGCATGGCATCAACGCCATGGCGGCAGGAACAGATAGACACTCGTCCTTGCAACGCAGTCCGTTGTCCGTGGTGCTGTCAATCGTTGGAGCAAGCACTGCAAGTGCCGTCATGAAATCTCCAAACGGCAACGCACGTCTACTGTCAGAGTTGACAGGTCCCCTCCTGTATCTGAGGGTGAACGGACGCGCATGACGTTGCGAGGAATCTTGAACCCGCGTCCGAGGCTAACGCCACCGCGACCACCGTGGCCCTGACACTCACAATCATCGAACGCGGTTCGTCCTCTTGTATGATGGCGCGCTTACGCAACGGACCGTGGATTCAAACGCACCGATCACCATCGGCGCCCCTGCGACCTGACACCTTCAGGGCGCACTTCGTTTTCCCCACCCTTTACAGCACGACGCTTGCCTGCTGCGCACGCGAGCACCGGTCCCGGTGTACGCCTGCCCGGGTCGGCCATCGTTCAGGAGTTTTCATGGATGTGCTTTACCGGACTTTCCACGAAGGAGAGTCCGCCCCGCGCTTCAACCTCGGCAGCCGCTACAGCACCCGCATCGACGGCTATGACACCGTGTTCCGCCTGACCGTCGACAACCTGTTCGACCAGCGCTACTGGCGTGACGCCGGGGAATACATGGGCGACAACTACCTGTTCCAGGGTGCGCCACTGACCGCCCGCCTGAGTGCCTCGATCAATTTCTGATCCCGGCACGGGCAGCGTCAATGCCCGCGAATGTAGTGCTCCAGCTGCCTGATCAGATCGGCCTGTTCAACGATGGCTTCTTTAACCAGATCACCAATCGACAACAGGCCGATCAACCGGTCACCCTCCACCACCGGCAGATGGCGCAAGTGACTGTCGGTCATGACCGCCATGCAGCGCTCGATGCTCTGCTGGCTGTCGGCCGTCACCACCGGTGAACTCATGATGGCCCTGACCGGCGTGCCCACCGAAGAGCGCCCCTGCAAGACCACCTTGCGCGCATAGTCGCGCTCGCTGACCACGCCCACCACCACCCCGTCCTCGATGACCGGCAGCGCTCCCACATTTTTCTCGGCCATCATCTTCAGGGCTTCCAGCACCATTTCATCCGGCGCGATGCTGTGTACCTGCCGGTTTTGCACGACCTTCAACTTGAGCAACTGTGCGGCTGTTTTCATGCGGGTCTCCGCTGGCGTTGGCGGGCACCGGGCCTCAGGGGATGAGGCCCGGTGCCGTGGATGATTGATCAATCGAATGTCGCGTCGTCAGGCCACCCCGACCTCCACCACGCCGGCGTTGAGCCGCACCGGCCAGACCCGCAGGCGTTGTTGCGGGTACTCCAGGCAGCGTCCGTCCTCCAGGCGGAAATGCTGCTTGTAGATCGGCGATGCCACCACCAGCTCACCCTTGATACAGCCCACCAACCCACGGCCAACGACATTCGCGCCCGATTGCGGGTCATGATTGTCGATGGCGTAGAGGGTCCGCCCCTCGGCGGCCGGCAGGTAGAACACGGCCACCTGGGCGCCGTCGAGCCAGACGACGATGCCCGAGTTGTTCACCAGGTCCTGCTGGGCACACACCCTTTGCCAGGCCCGGGCGTTGTCCGGAGTTGAAAAACAAGCACTGCGCTGGGTCGTGGACTGGCTCATCGGACAAGCTCCTCGGTGACAGGGATAAGGTTGAGTTCGGCCGCCATGATCGGGCGCCGCTGCCCGCGTTCCTGGACAAAATGGAGGTCCGGATCGGGACGCCGGTCGTTGACGAAGGTCCGGAAGCGCTTGAGCTTTTCCGGGTCCTGGAGGGCGTTGGCCCATTCGCATTCATAGCGATCGACCACCCACTGCATCTGCGATTCGAGCTCCGCACCCAGTCCCAGGCTGTCGTTGACGATCACGTCCTTGAGGTAGTCCAGGCCGCCTTCCAGGCTTTCACGCCAGACCGAGGTGCGCTGCAGTTTGTCGGCGGTACGGATGTAGAACATCAGGAAGCGGTCGATGTAACGGACCAGGGTGGCATCGTCGAGGTCGGTGGCGAACAGTTCGGCATGGCGCGGCCGCATGCCGCCATTGCCACACACATACAGGTTCCAGCCCTTCTCGGTAGCGATCACGCCCACGTCCTTGCTCTGGGCTTCGGCGCATTCGCGGGTGCAACCGGACACCGCGAACTTGAGCTTGTGGGGCGAGCGCAGGCCCTTGTAGCGGTCCTCGAGGGCGAGGGCCATGCGCACGCTGTCCTGCACGCCATAACGGCACCAGGTACTGCCGACACAGGACTTCACCGTGCGGGTCGATTTACCGTAGGCGTGCCCGGTTTCGAAACCGGCCTCGATCAGCTCGGCCCAGATCTGCGGCAACTCATGCAGCTGGGCGCCGAACAGGTCGATGCGCTGGCCACCAGTGATCTTGGTATAGAGGTCGTATTTCTTCGCCACCTGGCCGATCACGATCAGCTTGTCGGCGGTGATCTCGCCACCGGGAATGCGCGGCACCACCGAATAGGTGCCGTTCTTCTGCATGTTGGCCATGAAGGTGTCGTTGGTGTCCTGCAACGGCACCAGCGAGGCGTCCATGATCGGCTGGTTCCAGCACGACGCGAGGATCGAGCCGACTGCCGGCTTGCACACATCGCAACCGGTGTGGCCTCGGCCATGCCTGGCCAGCAACTCTTCGAAGCTGATCACCCCTTCTACCCGCACCAGCGCGTAGAGCTCCTGACGGGTATAGGCAAAGTGCTCGCACAGGCTCTTGTCGACGCTGACACCCCGCGCGACCAACTCATGCTCGAAGACTTGCTTGAGCAAACCGGCACAGCCGCCACAGCCGGTGCAGGCCTTGGTCTGCGCCTTGAGCACACCGAGGTCCGAGCATCCACCGTCGATGGCCGAGCAGATGGCACCCTTGGTGACGTTATGGCACGAGCAGACCGTGGCCGCCTCAGGCAACGCCGCCGGGCCCAGGGTTGGCGCCCCCGTGGACGACGGCAGGATCAGGCTGGCCGGTTCGGACGGCAAGGCAATGCCGTTCTGCATGTATTGCAGCAGGGTGTCGTAATAGCTGTTGTCGCCGACCAGCACCGCGCCCAGCACCTGCTTGCCGGTGGCGTCCACCACCAGGCGCCGGTAGCTGGCCGTCGCCTCGTCGATGAACTGATAGCTGCGCGCACCCGGCGTATGGCCGTGTGCATCGCCGATGGAGCCGACATCGACGCCCAGCAATTTGAGCTTGGTCGACATGTCCGCGCCCAGGAACGGCTCGGCGGCCTCGTGGCACAGGCGGGCCGCGACGCTGCGTGCCATCTGGTAGCCCGGTGCGACCAGGCCGAACAGACTGCCGTTCCAGGAGGCGCACTCGCCGATGGCATAAATATTCTCGTCGCGACTCAAGCACTGGTCATCAATCACCACGCCACCGCGCGGCCCGACCTCCAACCCGCATTGGCGGGCCAGCGCATCCTGGGCCCGGATACCGGCCGAGAACACGATCAGGTCGGTTTCAAGGAACTCGTCGTTGGAAAAATTCATCCGGTAGCGGTAGTGCTCGCCCGGGCTGATCGACTGCGTACCGCGCGCCACGTGCACACCGACACCCAGCCGCTCGATTTGCGCCTTGAGCGCAAGGCCGCCCAGTTCGTCCAACTGCACCGGCATCAGGCGCGGGGCGAACTCCACCACATGGGCTTCCAGGCCCAGGCTCTTCAGGGCGTTGGCCGCTTCCAGGCCGAGCAGGCCACCGCCAACCACCACACCGCGGCGGGCGTTGGCAGCGGCGGCGCGGATCGCGTCGAGGTCTTCGAGGGTGCGGTACACCAGGCGCGAATCGCCCTCGGCGCCTTCGACAGGCGGCACAAAGGGGTACGAACCGGTGGCCAGGATCAAGGTGTCGTAAGCAACGCTGCCTTGCGCGGTCATCACTTGGCGGCGCTCGCGATCGATCGCAAGGACCGGTACCCCCAGATGCAAGGTCACACCCGGCGTCTGGTAAAGAGACGCCTCGGACAGCGCCAGGGACTCGGCATCGCGACCGGTGAAATATTCGGAAAGGTGCACGCGGTCGTAGGCCCGCATCGGTTCTTCACTGAAGACGTGCAGCCGGTAGCGCTCAAGGGCACCCCGCTCGATCAGCTGTTCGACACAATGATGTCCGACCATGCCATTGCCAATCACGATCAGCGTTTGCAGCTTGTTCAACTCGGCAACCTTGGCGTTCATAAGTAGCACCTGGGCAAAATCAATCACGGATCAAAAAGCAAAAAAAAACGCCTGAAACCTTGCGGTTCCAGGCGTCTTTGCCTGTTCTTTTGCGGTGTTTGATCCAACCTCTGTGCCGGACCCACCGATAGCGCCCACGACCGCAAGGGCCGACCGATCGTCGTTGACCGGCTGGGCGGGCCACTGGACTGCATCATCCGTGGCTGTTGATCGAGGCTATGCAGTGAATGTGCCAGACCGTGATGGAGGGTGTTGACGGGACTCTGTTCAGGGACCGTGCCACCCCTGTATCCGTGCGGTTCGAGCAGGTGCGACGGCGCTTTCGAGGTCATTGGCGATCGGCAATGACCTCGGCGTTCAAGGGTCTTCAGGCCGTGAACGCCGCACCGGTAAACCACCTGTCTTGCCTTGGC
The DNA here is from genome assembly GCF_900187505.1 of Pseudomonas sp. Irchel s3h17. Taxonomy (GTDB): domain Bacteria; phylum Pseudomonadota; class Gammaproteobacteria; order Pseudomonadales; family Pseudomonadaceae; genus Aquipseudomonas. Next base: position 11,878 of record NZ_FYDL01000024.1, on the reverse strand, counting down.
GTAGTGCAGTGCGCCAGAGTCGAGCTTTATAAGGGTGCATACCTGCACCGCCTGTTGATGCTTGCGTGAGTGGAACCTCAAGCGCAGGCGGTGCCTGGGCACGCCTCACCAAGCCCCCCTCGAATGACAGAAGCCTGAGGGGCTACCGAGCGTACCGGGTAAAATCGCCCCTTAACGTTGGCTGACTGTTTTTATCCCTTGCGCTGAACGCTCCTGCAGCAATGTCCTGGGCAACACAAACCCTTCGAAACTGCGTTGGGTAATCGGGTTGTTGGCCTTCTCCGCGCCGATCCGATAACGCATCAGGCCATCGGCGATGCCAAAGGTCAGGTCGACACTGGTGGCGGTGCGGCCATTGAGCTGCCCGCGGCTGAGCAGACGAAACAGTGACCACGGGCCCCGATAGCTCAAGGACGCGGTATTGCCATTGCTGTGAACCAGGGTCACCTGGCTGCCGCTGGCATTGCCCAGGGTATTGGGCCAGACCAGGCCGGTGCGTTGAGGGGCACCGTGTTGATAGGGAATCAACTGTCCATCAACGCTGAGCAGGCTGCTCAGGCGGGTGGCACTCAGGGCCAGGGGCTCGATGGTGAGCTGGACCGCCAGGGCACCGCGATGGTTGAAGAAGGTGTCGCGGATACGTTCGGCGTTCTTCAGTTGCTCCAGCACGTCGCTGCGCACCAGGTAAGCACCGAGACTGTCGGAGTACAAGGCATCGAGGTTGTCCTCGAGGAACACGCTCAGGTACTGATCGTGGAACTGCTGCAAGCGCCCCTGCGGCCCGAAGAAGGCCTCGAAGTCATCCAGCGAGGCATCCTCGCCGCTGGCCTTGAACGGATAACGATTGGCCAGGCGCTGCTGATAGAAACTGTAGACCTCACTGTCCCAGCGTTTTTCCAGTTCACGCAGGGCTTCGACCACCAACACTTGGGCGGTCTGGTCGGCGAGCTTCTTGACCTGTTGGTTCATCGGCTCCGGCAGGCCCACGGCAATGCGTTGCAGGTTGGCGATCGGGTCGGCGCCCACCAGGGAAAACCGATTGAGCACGGTTTTGAGCGCCGCCTTGCCAGGATCCGGGTTGTCCTGCACGGCCTTGGCGTAGTCGTAGACCGCACCCACCGCACGCAGGGTTTCTTCATAGTAGGACGGTTGCTCGCCCTTGGCCGTGAGCAACTCCGCCAAGCCGGCGAACGCACGACGAATACCCACTGCCTGCAGCTGAGCATCCGCCAGCTTGTCGGTGCTGACCGGCACTACACCCTCGACCAGCGGTACCGCGGGATAGATCACGGTGTTGTCACGCAGGGTTTCCAGCAGACGCCGCAATGGCTGCGCCGGACCGGTCACCTGCTCCAGCACCGCCACACCGTGGCTCAGGTCCTGGAAATCGGTGACCGCAAACTGGTTCAGCGCCCGCCGCCAGCTGTCGACATAGTCGGCGCTGTACAGTGCGCGGATGCGTTCAGTGAGCACCTTGCGGTCTTCTTCGGAGTAATCCAGCTCCCGCCGCTCGCCGAGCACCCATTGGTCGATCATCGCCAGTTCGGTGATGTCCCGGGCGCCAGGTTCGAAGTACTGCTTGAAGCCCTTGGCGGTGAGTAGCGAGGCCAACACCAGCGCACTGCCATCGGCGGTATGCTCGGAGCCGGCCAGCGGACGATAGATGATGTCGAAGGCCGGACCCACCTCGTGGCGCACATCCAGGGCACTCTGCAAACGTGCGTGCGCGTCCTGTTTCAGGGTCATGTAGACCCGTTCCGCCATGGGCAACTGACGCAATTGCTGTTGCACCTGGGCGATGCGCTCGCGGTGCTGCGGCAGGTCGGCGTCGGCGTATTTCAGGGCGTAGTGCAGGTGCCGCATCAGCTCGACCTGGAGTTGCCCCTGGCCAGGGTAGGCGCGCTGCCACTGGGCGGCGACCCACTCCTCGACGATGGCCGGGCGGCGGTTATGCCGCTCCTCGATCATGCGATAGACCCGCAGCGCCGCCAGTTGCCGGTTGCTGCCGGCTGGCGCGGCGTTGATCGCCTCCAGCGCACCGCTGGCGATGGCCGGTAAAAAGCGCTTGGACAGCAGATTGAGGTAGGCCTCGTCCACGGTCGGACCAATCGCCCTGCCCTGGTACAGGCCCATGTCCGAAAGCAACGGCCAAGCCTCGCGGTAGTCACCAAAGACCGAGACCGCATCGCGAATCTGATTCAACGGCACCAGCAGGTTGCGACCGCTCGTGTCGATCTGTGCATCGATATCCCGCGCACTGAACTCCCGGCTCTTGGCCAACACACTCAGTGCCTTGTCGCGGTTGACGCCAGAGTAGAACTGCCACGTCCCCAGCGCCAGCAGGCACCCCATGGAGGCAACACTGAAGCCGGCAATCAGCAGCCGCCGCTTGCTACGGGCAACCTTTATGTTGTCGCCGGCCAGGCCGGCTTCGGGGTAGATCACGCGCTGGAACAGTTGTCGGGCCGAGTAGACGAGGTTTCCCCCGGCACGCTTGGCGTGCGCAGCCGACGCGCCCAGATCGTGAGATTCTGCCGCCGCGTCCACAAAACAGTTGAGCGTTACCCCCTGTTGGCAGACTGAAGAGAAATAGACCCCTCGTACGAGGGCTGACTGAGTGTGGCGGCCACCGTTCAAGGCATTGAACAAAAACACACTCAGCACATGGCGAATGCCTGCCAACTGGCGCGAGACCGCCAGCAGACGATGCCGATGCATCGCCATTCGCGGGTCGCTCAGCGCGTCCATCACCCGCTCACCGAAGCGTACGGCGAAACGTGCGTAGCTGCTGTCGAACTCTTCCAGCCAGGCATCATGGCGATCGACCGAATTCAGCGAGAACGTGAAGCCCATCACTTCATCGCGCGCAGCCGCGGGCAAGCGACTGAAGAACTCTTCGAAGCCCTCCAGCAAGTCGATCTTGCTGAGGACCACGTACAACGGCAAGCGAACGCCCAGTTGTTGCGTCAACTCATCCAGGCGTGAGCGTATTACGGTCTGCGCGGCTTGACGCTCTGCAACGGATTGCGCCATCAGCCGCGCAAGATCGATCGTCAGCACAATGCCGTTGAGCGCCCGGCGACTGCGGTTGTCCGCCAACCATCCGAGCAAATGCACCCAGCGACGTGCATAGGTCGGCGGCGCCCCTTCGTCTGCGGCCATGGGCTGGGTGACAAAGCCACCCGGGGTGTCGATCAGTACCGCCTCATGCCCCAGCCACCATTGCACATCGTCGCGCTCTTCCCTGCCAGGCTCATCGCCCCGCCGGGCCAGGTCGAACAGCGGCACATGCTCGTTGAAGCGCGAGACCAGGCTGGTCTTGCCGGCCGCCTCCGCCCCCAATAGCACATACCAGGGGAGCCGATAGATATCCTCGTGGGCGAGTCTTTTGCGCAATACCGCCAGACTCTCGTCCAGGCTGCATTGCTGGCGTTCGAGATCCTGCAGGCAGGGGTCCCCGGCAAGCGCGCTTGCCTGACGGCGCTCGGCCTGCCATTGCCGCTGGCGAGCCTGCAGCCGCAGCCCCCAGATCAGCAGCGGTACCATGACCACTCCAACGCTGGCCGCGATACGCATGGACCACTCGACCAGCGGTTGATGGCCCTCCCACACCCAGTGCGGGCCCAGCCACCAGATACCGATCAACGCGATCACCACACCCAGCACTACCAGGACCGGCATGCTCACCTGAAGTCGGCGTTGAGTGCGGGTGGCCGCGGCCCGGATTGTTTTCCAGAAATTCAACATACGCTTACCCATCCATTGAACCCATTGCCTGTACCAGGACAGCGCGACGGGTCAGTCCATTTTCGGCAGAAAGTCAGTGTCGACGCTGTAACGGTTGGGGCGATCAGGGTCGACCCAGACCTGCAGTTCTTTGGTCGTCAGGTACGGGGTCGGGTCAAACCAGAGGTTCTGGCTGTAGAACAAGCGGACTTTGCGGCTGGTCGGATCGAGCCACTGCGCGACGATCCGCCAGGGATGGCGGCCATTGATACTCAGGGCGACATTGGGCTCCACGCCCATCACCCGAGCCTGGATGGATTTGCCAATGCGCTTGAGCTCCTGCGCCCGGCGCTCGGCACGCCCGGGTGCCAGGGTGATGAACCAGACGCACACACCGCCCACCAGCGATGAGATCAGCCCCATGCCCGCAAAAAACAGGCTGACAAACCAGTTCTGCGCAAAGGTATTGATACTGGCCCTGGCAGGATCCTGCGGCGCATAAAGCACCGAGACGGGCTCGCCACGCGCAAATGCCGGTGGCTTCTGGCAGACGCTGCCAGTGAATTCAACCCGTCGCTGCGCCTGCGTCATGAACTCCACGGTGATGCATCCCTCGCGGACATCAACCACCCGGCCGGAGGTTTCAACCATCGTGGCTTGTTCCGAGACACGATTGAAGTGCCGCGCGACGGCGGCCGTCAGCATCAACACGCCGACGATTACAAATATCCATGGCCATGTTCTTTTCATGATTGCTCCTTTTCGAGGGGGTAGATGTTCAGAGTGAGCGCCATCGTCCAGGCACGGCTTCGCCCGCCTGGTGTGTCAGGTGCTTGATGAGGTCGAGGGACATCCAGATCGGGCGAGCGTATGGATGGCTGAGGTAGCGGGCCGTCATTTCAGTGGCCCGCCCTGTTGGATGGCACAGCGGTAGCTGTTTTGGGCGTAGTACTCGCCCAGATCCAGGTTGCTATTCAAGCGGCGCATCGTCATGGATGCGCTAGGAGTCCAGACCGACATGCCTCCGCGTTGCACTTTATCGATTCCGGTCTCCGGACCTCGTGGATTATCTACCGGGGAGTTTTGGTAGTAATCGGTGGCGTACCAATCGTTAACCCAGGAGACGGCGTTCGCAGCCATATCGTGAAGGCCCAAAGGATTCGGGGGATAGGCACCCACTGGATGTATATCGCTATTGCCACTGATGTTCCGGTTCAGCTCAATACTGCTGTTATCGGTGGCATACACCACATAACGACCACCTGAACGGGCGGCGTATTCGTATTGGGCCTCGGTGGGCAGATCTACTGGAAGGTTGCTCAGTTCTCCCAGCCATAGGCAGTAGTCCTTGGCTTCCTGCCAAAGCTTGCTGCGGGCAGGAAAGTCAGGTGCAAACATTTCAGGGACTCGCACCCGATAAGATTTAGTCAGGTTGTCCCTACGCTCTTCGTCCGTAAGTTCCATCCGGTAGTAAGGGAGTCCAGAGAAGCTTCGAAATCGATCATCCTCATCAATAGTGGTGTGATATTTGGCCATATAGAAGCTGTTCAGCCGTACGGTGTGGAGTGGCCGGGAGTCGGCCTTAGGTACCAGAAACCACAGTTCATCCTTCGCTACACCACACGGCCACTCACACATGTTCGCCGGGTCATATTCTCCGACCCAACCGAAGTCGCCCATCTCAAATGTCCCGCCTTCGACGAACACCATGTTGTCGATGGCGGTGACTACGTGCTGTAGAAGAGCGCGGCGTTCCGAATCAACTTGTTTGGGGTAGCGCTGATCAATGCGCTCGGCAACTGCCGCGACCTGTTGGGGGCTGAGTGATTGACTTGGAATCACACTGTTTTGATTACAGGCGCCCAACGAGAAGGCCAAAAGCACCAAGTATGAACATCGCGACAAGGAACCTAGGTAGCGGGCCGTCATTTCAGTGGCCCGCTCTGTTGGATAGAGCAGCGATAACTGTTTTGGGCGTAGTACTCGCCCAGATCCGGTTTATCGCTGTGCCGCCACATGGCCATCGCTAGCTGTGGTGTTGACAATGAGTCACTGCCGCGCAGAACCTTTTCGGTACCGGTTCCCGGTCCCTGCGGGTTGTCTACTGGGGAGTTCTGATAATAGTCGGCGGCGTACCAGTCGTTGACCCAAGAGACGGCATTCGCCGCCATATCGTGAAGGCCCAAAGGATTCGGGGGAAAGGCACCCACTGGGTGTATAGCGCTGTTGCCACTAATGTTCCGGTCCAGTTCAATGCTGCCATTATCGGTGGCATACACTACATATCGGCCTCCCGAACGCGCCGCGAACTCATACTGAGCCTCAGTGGGCAGGTCTACCGGAAGGTCACTAAGTTCTCCCAGCCATAGACAGTAGTCCTTGGCTTCCTGCCAAAGCTTGCTGTAGGCGGGAAAGTCCGGCTTGAACATGCTTGGAACTCTTAGACGATATGGACGAGTTAAACCGTCCCTACGATCCTCCTCCGTCAAATCCATGTTGTAGAAAGGTAAACCCGTAAAAGTACGAAACCGATCATCCTCAGCAATGGTGGTGTGGTACTTCGCCATATAAAAACTGTCCAGCCGTACAGTGTGCAACGGCCGGGAGTCGGCCTTCGGCACCAAAAACCACAGCTCGTCCCTCGGTACACCGCACGGCCATTTACACATGTTCGCCGGGTCATATTCTCCGACCCAACCGAAGTCGCCCATCTCAAATGTCCCGCCTTCGACGAACACCATGTTGTCGATGGCGGTCACTACCTGTTGCAACAATGCGCGGCGTTCCAAATCCGGTTGTTTTGGGTAACGCTGATCAATGCGCTCGGCAATCGCAACCACCTGTTTGGGGCTGAGTGATTGACTTGGAGTCACGCTGTTTTGATTGCAGGCACCCAACAAGAAGGACAAAAGTGCCAGGCATGAGAATCGTGAGATAGAACCCAGATAATGAGCCATCATTTCAGTGGCCCACTCTGTTGGATAGAGCAGCGATAGCTGTTTTGGGCGTAGTACTCGCCCAGATCCGGTTTATCGCTGTGTCGCCACATGGTCATCGCTAACTGTGGTGTTGACACTGAGTCGCTACCGCGCAGGACCTTTTCAGTACCAGTTTCTGGACCCTGCGGGTTATCTACTGGGGAGTTCTGATAGTAATCGGCGGCGTACCAGTCGTTGACCCAGGAGACGGCGTTATCACCCATTTCATACAGACCGAGCGGATTGGGAGGGAAAAAACCGACAGGATAAATAGACTTGCCACCGTGAACGTTTTTGCCTCTGATCACACTGCCAGTGTCAGTGGAATACACCACATAACGACCACCGGAGCGGGCGGCGTATTCATATTGGGCTTCGGTGGGCAGATCTACCGGAAGGTCGCTCAACTCTCCCAGCCATAGGCAGTAGTCCTTGGACTCCTGCCATAACTTGCTACGAGCAGGAAAATCAGGGGCAAACATTTCAGGCACTCGCATCCGATAAGGCTTAGTCAAGTTGTCCCTACGCTCTTCGTCCGTGAGCTCCATCCGGTAGTATGGGAGTCCAGTGAATCGACGAAATCGGTCATCTTCAGCAATGGTCGTGTGATACTTGGCCATATAGAAGCTGTCCAGCCGCACCGCGTGCAGTGGCCGGGAGTCGGCCTTAGGTACCAGAAACCACAGTTCATCCTTCGCTACACCACACGGCCACTCACACATGTTCGCCGGGTCATATTCTCCGACCCAACCAAAGTCGCCCATCTCAAAAGTCCCGCCTTCGACGAACACCATGTTGTCGATGGCGGTGACTACGTGCTGGAGCAGAGCGCGGCGTTCCGAATCAACTTGTTTGGGGTAGCGCTGATCAATGCGCTCGGCAACTGCCGCGACCTGTTGGGGGCTGAGTGAGTGACTTGGAATCACGCGGCTCTGGTGACAGGCGACCAACATCAGGGCAAACAACCCCACCCAGGCAAATCGAGACAAGTTCACTGACGTGGCATCAGACATAACGCCCCCCTTCCGGCGCCCAGACTTCCCGGGCCGCCAGCAAGGTTTTGTACTTGTCGTTGGCATGCATTGGCTGCCACGGCAACCATTGCGGCAATGGTTGGCCGGGTACAGTTTCACTGGCACGGTCGGCCAGATGCTTGATGAAATTGGAGAACTCCTGGGACTGTCCTTTGCTCAAGTAACTGCGTATATGCTTGACGCTATTCACCGCTGACACGACTTCGGCAGTCGGGTGCATGCGCTCCAGCACCAGATAAAACTGGCGCCAACTGCTGACATGATTCAATAGGTGGACGATGGCTTTTTCTGTCTTGTTCTGGAAGGCAAAGAGATAGAAGTCGCTAAGCATATACAGCGCTGGCCCTAACACTTCCGGCGGAAGACGACACAAGGGGATACGTTGCGTCCCGAGGTGCAGCGGTTCGTTGTTCAGGATGCGCTCGGCCAATCGACCAGTTGAGGCAATATTCCGTGCCCGCTGTCGCCACCAATCCTGTAAAGCAATCGGCCCCTGTTTCATTACTTCATTCAACGTCTTCCCCGGCTCACTCAACAGCCGCGAAACGCCTTGATAAAACAACACAAAGGCATCTTCGTTAATGCTGAACAAATGCCGGAAATCCACCTCGCTCAACGTCTGGTACACCACCCCCACCAGCTCCCCGATTTTCTCCAGGTCCACCAAGGTGCCAAACCCACCCCCGGCCCCCGGACCGAACACCAACTGACCTTGGCAGTGGAAATACAACTTGCCGCGAGTGAGCACGATCTGAAAATCCAGCGTCGCCCCCGCCCCATAGGCCACATTGCCTTCCGCACGTATCTCCACCAGGGCTGCCCATTGGGCGTCTTGCCGGTACTGGATATCGGGGGCCATCCACTCCAGTGCGCCGGTCAGCGCACCGCCGAACTGGACGCCGGCGAACAGGCTGCCCTTGACTTGCACCGTGCCGCCGCGTGAATCCAGTTCCGGGCTCAGCAGCAAGGCGCTGGCTCCCGATGGGGCGTCTTTCCATTTGACCCCGGCCGTGGCGTTGCCGGCGCCCACGGCACCGACAAAGCAACTGAGTTCCAGGGCGCAGCGCAGGCGAAATGCACCAAAGCGGTGGTACACCCGCTGCCCCTCGGCGTTCCGGTAGCTGAAGTAGCAGTCACGCCCGCCTTGGCTGGGCTGGAAGGCGGCGAAGGTGATCTTGCCTTCGCCCAGGGCATAACTGGCCAGGCCCTTGGCCCCCAGGGAGATCGTGCCGGCCTCGGGATCGAAACCGGAAAAGCCGGCGCTGGCCTGGGCGGCAAACCGCATCAGGTGGGCTTCGGTGCTCACGGCATAGGGCGCGTGCTCACTGCTGTCCGAGGTCCAGTCGAATTCCTGGTGCAGGGCATTGATGGCGCTGTCCTGGGGAAATTTCCAGCTCTTGAGCCGCGCTTCCAGTTGGCCCAGGGGCTTGGCCAGGTCTTCTCGAACGCGTTGGCCGACCTGCTGGCGGATATCGCGCACCAGTTCACCGGCACGGTTCTTGAGCCCGGCGCCATCGAGCCGGGTGCTCGCGGGTCGCCGTCCGACCGTGACCCGCATGGCGCTGCGCAACCCGTCGGCGGCGGATTGAGAGATGTAGTAGCGCCGGTCCGGGCGGCTGAGGACGATGACTTCCACCACCCGGTTACCGCCGCGGGCGCGGGTAACGCTGGCACCGGCGACCTGTCGGGCGCCCAGGGACGTGTCCGGCAAGGTGGCGGTGGCGATCGTGGCGGAGCGTTTCTGCACGGCGCTCAGCCGCGTCTTCAAGCCATCGACCTCCGCGTCCAGGGCCGCACCGACCTTTTTGCCAATCAGGCAAACGTCATCGTGGCTGAACCAGCCGCACAGCCTGGCAAATTCCTCGCGCCGCTTGAGCAAATCGGCGATACGCCCCTGGACGTCCTCATCGGTGGTCAGGCGAATGTCTTCAGCCTGCACCCGCGCCTGGTGCAGGCTGAGCAAGCCGGCCCGTTCGGCCTCGCGCGCCCATAAGAGCTTCTGGCAGGCCTGGCAGCCACAGGTCTCCTCGGTGGCGTCGCGCTGCCCGGCGATGCAGGCCTGCGGCTGCTCGGGCAGGCCACTGACGATACCCTGGAAGTCCTTGATCAGCCCTTCCACCGCGTTGATCGCACGTTCCAGACGCTGCTGTTCATAAGCGCTGAGCACGTGAAAGGTGCTGTCGTCGCCGGTGATGTGCACGGCGTCAACCCGCTGTTGCTGACAGGCTGGAGGGCAGATCGGGTTGCTGTCGTAGAGACTGTCGGCGAACACCGGCGGTGGCAGCGTGAGGGGCGAAGGTCCGGTCATGGTGTCGTTCCTTTGAGGTACAGGGATTCCAGTTCAGAAAGTTTCTGTGCAAGGCCCAGGTCATCGCGCCGCAGTAGCAACTCGGCCTCGGGTTGCCGCCAGAAGTCGCCGCCATCAGACAAAACCAACCGGAGCCAGCGTTCCTGCTCACGCGCAGTGCTGTACCCACACTCGCGGGCAGCCATCAGCCCTGCAAATACCCGGTGCAGCGCCACGTGCGGGTCGGCGGGCAAGCAACTGGCGTAGTGACTGGCCAGGGTCATGGCGCTGTCCCACAGCCGCTCCCGGGCCAGTTGTTCGACAAACTCGGCGTCGAACCGCAGAGCCGGTGCCTGCGAATCGGTTGAGAATGCCGGCGCGGGGGGCGACCACTGATACCAACCCTGTCCGCCGTGCCAGATAAACGACTCGACAGGGCCGGCCAGCGCCGCTCGCTGGACAGGCGTGAGTGCGCTGAGCAACGCGCGCAAACCACGAGGATCAAACCAGCGGGTGATCGCCGGTTGACCGTCCACGCCCTTGGCCCACAGTCGATCCCGCAGATGCTCGACCAGGGCGTTCCAATCCACCCCATCCCGAGGCCGGATCACGATGCCCAATGGCTCGCCGGTCAACCGCTGCACAATGGCCGTGAGACTTGGGCTGTCAGGTAGCAGCGCGACCAGATGCGGGCCGATCCTGGCCAGTGCCTGTACCGGGGTACCGCTGAACAACGCCTCCACCGACCAGCCGGGGGCTTGTCGATCGGCGTACAGCGCCGCTGACAGCGACGCGTCCTGGCCCGGCTCAAGCAACAGGCACTCGCCCCTGGACCACCACTGAGGCGAAGCCCCGTCGTGGTACTCCAATCCGGGCAGGCGTTCAGCGATCAGGGTGAAGTGCGCAGGATTCATTGGCGTCAAACTCACAATGGCTGGTCACCTGCAGGGCCCCGCTTTCCAGCGCCTGCAGATAGGATTCAGGGGAAGGGAACGTCGCCGGTGCCGGGCCGGTGGAAGGTGCAGTGGCCAAGGACTGATCCGTGATGGGCTCGACCACGCCTGGGGCGGCGCCGGTTTTCACTTTTACGCTGCTGTAAATGCCACTGGGGTCTATCCGCAGGCAATGGCCACCGGCTTGCAACGTCAGGCTGACACCGGCATCCAGCACGATTTCGTCACCGGCTTGCAGATGGATTTGTCGCCCGCCGCCCATCCCCAAGCGCCCTGCCACTGTCAGCGTGCGGTTACCGGCAACGCTCAGGTGGTCGTCAGCCTCGATGGCGGTCGTGCGCTGGCCCTTGACGTGGTGCTGCTGTTCGCCGTCGATCCGCGAGCGGCTGTTGCCGCGAATCGACAGCTGCCGGTCGTTGCCAATTTCAAGGTGCTCGTCATGGCCGATGTCCTGCCGACGGTCGTTACCGACACGGGTGCTTTCGTTGTTCCTGACCACCACGTTCTGGTCTTTCTGTGCATGGATGAACACCTCCTCCTATCCCAACTCATCCTCGAAGCGCAGCTCATTAAAACCCTCGCCCTTGTGGGTCTTGCTCTTGAGGGTCATGCGCGTCTTGTGTTTCGGCAGTTCATAGGGCGGCCGGTTGTCAGCGCGGTAGGCGCGGCCGGTGGCGATGGGTTGGTCGGGGTCGCCGTCCAGGTAGCTGATGATCAGTTCCTGGCCGATGCGCGGCACGGCCATGGCGCCCCACAGCGCGCCGGCCCAGCCTTGGGTGACGCGGACCCAGCAGGAGCTGTGCTCGAAGGCCTGGCTGGTGTTGTCCGGGCGGAAGCGGTGTTCGTAGGCTTCGTTTTCGCGGTCCCAGGGGAAGCAGACCTTGACCCGGCCCCATTCGT
>NZ_FYDL01000025.1 GCF_900187505.1 Pseudomonas sp. Irchel s3h17 | reverse complement strand
AAAAAGGAAGGAAAGTATTAATATCACGCATAAGAACGCCGGTTTGTTAGATGTGTTTGCTCGCACGAACATCATCAATCAAATCGGCGTTCTTGTTTCTGTGTTTCCCGGGATTCCGTGAAGAACCAAAAAAATGGGGCGCAATGAATGCGCCCCATTTTTTGTTAAAGCGTCAGATCAGAACGCAGGCAATACCGCGCCTTTGTACTTCTCGAGAATGAACGCTTTCACTTCCGGAGTATGCAGGGCTGCAATCAGCTTCTTCATGGCCTCGCTGTCCTTGTCGTCCGGGCGAGCAACCAGGATGTTCACGTAAGGCGAGTCTTTGCCTTCGATGGTCAGCGCGTCCTTGGACGGGTCAAGCTTGGCTTCCAGCGCGTAGTTGGTGTTGATCAGCGCCAGGTCGACCTGGGTCAGCACGCGCGGGATGGTCGCGGCTTCCAGTTCACGGAACTTCAGGCCCTTGGCGTTCTCGGTGATGTCCTTGACGGTCGACAGGATGTTGTTCGAGTCCTTCAGCTTGATCAGGCCGGCCTTGTCCAGCAGCAGCAGCGCGCGGCCACCGTTGGTGGCGTCGTTGGGGATGACCACGGTGGCGCCGCCTGGCAGGTCAGCCAGAGCCTTGAACTTGCTGGAGTAAGCGCCCAGCGGTTCGATGTGCACACCGGCCACGCTCACCAGGTGAGTGCCCTTGGCCTTGTTGAACTCATCGAGGTACGGCTGGTGCTGGAAGAAGTTGGCATCCAGGCGTTTTTCGGCCACTTGCACGTTCGGCTGTACGTAGTCGGTGAAGACCTTGACCTTGAGGTCCACGCCTTCCTTGGCCAGGGCTGGCTTCACGAATTCGAGGATTTCCGCGTGCGGTACCGGAGTAGCGGCGACCGTCAGGGTATCAGCGGCATTGGCGGCGAACGAGGCAACGGCAGCGAACGCGACGAGTAGTTTTTTCATTCAGCAAACTCCTTTTGAGGCGCCCTTTTCGGGCGCCTGCCAGCGTGATGCCGGCGATTGCATTTATTTTCGGGAAAAGTGCACCACCAGCTTATCGCCGACGGTTTGCAGAACCTGGACCAGCACCAGCAGCAACACCACGGTCACCACCATCACATCCGTCTGGAAGCGCTGGTAACCGAAGCGGATCGCCAGGTCACCCAGGCCACCGGCGCCCACCACACCGGCCATGGCCGTGTAGGACACCAGCGTGATCGCGGTCACCGTGATCGCCGCGAAGATGCCCGGGCGAGCTTCCGGCAGCAAGGCGTTGGTGATGATCTGGCGCGTGGTCGCGCCCATGGCCTGGGTCGCTTCGATGATGCCGCGATCGACTTCACGCAGGGCGGTTTCCACCAGGCGGGCGAAGAATGGCGTAGCGCCAACCACCAGAGGCGGGATCGCGCCACCGACACCCAGCGAGGTGCCGGTGATCAGTACGGTGAACGGGATCATCACGATCAACAGAATGATGAACGGCAGCGAGCGCAGGATGTTCACGATCAGCGACAGCAGCGCGTAAATACCTTTGGCTTCCAGCAATTGGCGTGGGCTGCAAAGGAACAGCAAGACGCCCAGCGGCAGGCCGAGCAATACGGTGAACAGCAGCGAGCCACCAAGCATCAGCATGGTGTCGCCGGTGGCCAGCCAGATTTCATACCAGTCGATATTGGCGAAGAAACTTGTCAGCAGTTCCATTAGCGCAGCACCTCCATGTGGACATCCGCTGCGGTGAAGTGGGCAAAGGCCGCTTCCATGTCACCGCCCGTGATGGCCAGGGTCAGTTGCCCGTAAGGGACGTCTTTGATGCGGTCGATACGGCCGGCGAGGATGCTGTAGTCCACCCCCGTTTCGCGGGCGACGGTGCCCAGCAATGGTGCGTAGGTCGAATCACCCTGGAAGGTCAGGCGCACGATACGGCCCGGCACGTGCGCGAAGTCATCACGCTGCTCGCTTTCGTCGATGTGCTCGTCTTCCTGAACAAACCGCTTGGTGGTCGGGTGCTTGGGGTGCAGGAACACCTCGGCCACCGGACCGTGTTCGACGATCGAGCCGGCATCCATCACGGCCACTTGATCGCAAACGCGACGAATCACGTCCATTTCATGGGTGATCAGTACGATGGTCAGCTTCAGCTCGCGGTTGATCTCGGCCAACAGTTGCAGGACCGACGCAGTGGTTTGCGGGTCCAGGGCGCTGGTGGCTTCGTCGCACAGCAGGATTTTCGGCTTGGTTGCCAGGGCGCGGGCGATGCCGACGCGCTGCTTCTGGCCACCGGACAACTGCGCCGGGTACTTCTTGGCGTGGTCGGACAAGCCAACCCGCGCCAGCAACTCGGCCACACGCTGGTCGATCTCGCTGCGCGACAGCTCGCCGGCCAGGCTCAACGGCAGGGCCACGTTGTCCGCGACGGTCTTGGAGGCCAGCAGGTTGAAGTGCTGAAAGATCATCCCGACTTGTTGACGGAAGCGGCGCAGCGCATTGGCGTCCAGCGCGGTGACTTCCTCGCCATCCACGGTGATCTTGCCACCGCTGGCATCTTCCAGGCGGTTGATCAGGCGCAACAGGGTACTTTTTCCCGCGCCGGAATGGCCGATCAGGCCAAACACTTGGCCGTTCTCAATCGTCAGACTGGTCGGGTTCAGTGCGGGAATATCCTTACCGGCAACGCGGTAGGTTTTATGGACGTTTTGAAACTCGATCACGTAGCGAACCTTGTGGGGCGCGTTGGAAAAGGATCAGCGGTTAGCCGGGCGGGCATTTTAGCGTGTCCGTATAGAGGTTCTTAGCATTTATTTTGCGTTCGTCATGCCATTTGGCGATAACGAAATAGCCGCAAATGCACAAGATCGCCGCTTCGCCAGCCTGTTCTTCTCGATGAAGACGCTAGCCACGCGGCGATCTCACTTACGGTCTGCGCGGTGACAACACCATTTGCGCCGGGACGTGCCGCAGGATTTGTCGCTCGATGTCCAGGTCGAAGCCTGGGTCGAGCTTTTGCACCCGCTTGGTCAGCAACGTGGCCAGCCAGGGGTAATCCTCGGTGCGTGGGGCCTGGATGCTCACGTCGCACTGGTAGTTCACTACATCGGCGGCAATCGCGTCGAGTTGCCGGCGTAGTTGCTTGCTATCGGTGATGTTCAGTGCAACGGTGGTGCTTTCAGCCGTCGGGTCGATGACTTTGGCGGCCGGTTTGGCAGCAGCTGCCTGGAGGGCGGCCTCGGCTTTTTCCAGCTCGGCTTTACGGGCCTGGGTGATCGCACCGTTGACACCACCGGTCAGTGCCGGGGCCTTGGGCATCAGGACACGAGCCCGGCTCAGGGCCGTAGCGGCGGCATTGACATCACCCTTTTGCAACATGATCTGGCTGCGTTGCAGATAGGCCTCGGCGAGTTGTCGTTGGTAAGGCTCCAGCGACGGATCATTGGGTGATTGCGCCTGTAGGGCGGCCAATTGATCTTCGGCCGTGGCCAGCTCACTGCTGGCCAGGCTTTGCTCCAGCTGCGCGATCGCCGGCGCCCGCGCGTCCGGGGGCTCGGGGGGCGGTGTGCTCTGGCAGGCACCCAGCAGCATAAATGCAACAAGGAGCAGATAACGGGAGGCGAACGGCTTCATTCCTGCGACTCTCTGATTGCGCAAAAAACGAGCAAGTCTACACCCCTCGACGGGGCAGGACAAAACTCAGCAAAAACAGCGCGGCGGCGGCGACCACAATCGATGGGCCCGCCGGCGTGTCCTTGAACCACGACAGCGCCAGGCCACCGCAGACCGCGAGTATACCCAGCAAACTCGCGCCCAAGGCCATCTGCTCGGGCGATCGCGCGTGACGTTGTGCCGCAGCCGCCGGAATGATCAGCAACGAAGTAATCAGCAGCACACCGACGATTTTCATCGCCACCGCGATCACGACCGCAATCAACAGCATCAAGGCCAGGCGCAGCCCGGCTACGGGCAAGCCTTCGACCCTGGCCAGCTCTTCATGCACGGTAATCGCCAGCAGCGGTCGCCACAGCGCCACCAATAACAGCAGAACCGCTGCGCTGCCGCCGAGAATCCACGCAAGGTCGGTAGGGCTGATCGCCAGCAGGTCGCCGAACAGGTAAGCCATCAGGTCGATCCGCACTTCATGCATGAAGCTTAGTACCACCAGGCCCAGAGAGAGCGTGCTCGGTGCAAGAATCCCCAGCAAAGTGTCGGACGCCAGTGGCTGGCGCTGTTGCAGGGTCACCAGGAGCACGGCCAGCAACAGGCAGCCGACGGTGACCGCGATGGTTGGGCTGACATCCAGCAAAAAGCCCAGCGCCACGCCGAGCAAGGCCGCGTGGGACAAGGTGTCGCCAAAGTAAGCCATGCGCCGCCAGACCACGAAGGATCCCAGGGGGCCCGCGACGACAGCCAGGGCCAGGCCTGCAAGCAGGGCATACAACAGAAAATCAGCCATGCTTGCAGCCATCTCCGTGAACGTGGGTATGAGCGGACGGTGCCGCGCTGACCACCGAGCCATGCAGGTCGTGGGCGTGGTCGTGATGGTGGTGATAGATCGCCAGGCTTTGCGCGTTCTTGCCGAAGAGTTCGACGAACGCCGGATCGCCGCTGACCTGCTCGGGGTGTCCAGAGCAGCAGACGTGGCGATTGAGGCAGACCACCTGGTCGGTGGTGCTCATCACCAGGTGCAGGTCGTGGGAAACCATCAGCACGCCGCAACCATGGCGGTCGCGCAGGCGCGTGATCAGGCTGTACAGCTCGGCTTGCCCGGCTACGTCGACGCCTTGCACCGGTTCGTCGAGGACCAGCAACTCTGGCTCACGCAGCAAGGCACGGGCCAACAGAACGCGCTGCATTTCACCGCCGGAGACGCTCTGTACCGGGCTGTCGATGACCTGTTCGGCACCGACTTCCTTGAGTGCGGCCAGGGCCCGGGCGCGATCGACGCCGGGGACCAGGCGCAGAAAACGCAGTACCGACAGCGGCAGGGTCGGGTCGACGTGCAGTTTCTGCGGCATGTAGCCGACTCTCAGCTTCGGCTTGCGCCATACGCTGCCGCTGTCGGGCTTGAGCAGGCCGAGCACGGCACGCACCAGGGTGGTCTTGCCGGCGCCGTTGGGGCCGATCAGGGTGACAATCTGCCCCGGCTCGACACTCAGCTCGATGTTGTCCAGCACGGTTTGCCCGGCAAAGGTCACTGCAACCTGCTCAAGGCGGATCAACGCTGTGCTCATCAAGCCCCCTGGCAACCGGCGCAGAGACCGACCACTTCGACGGTCTGGCCTTCAACCACGAACCCGACGTCGCTGGCGCTGTGGATGATGGCGTCACTGATGGAGGTTTGCTCCAGCTCGATCGCGGCATGGCACTCGCGGCAAATCAGGAACTGACCCTGGTGGGCGTGCCCCGGATGGTTACAGCCGACAAAGGCGTTGAGCGACGAGATCCGATGCACCAGGCCGTTATCCAGCAGGAAATCCAGGGCGCGGTAGACCGTCGGTGGGGCTGCGCGGCGACCGTCTTGCTCGCTGAGTACCGCCAGGATGTCGTAGGCACCCAGCGGCTTGTGGCTTTGCCACACCAACTCCAGTACCCGCCGGCGCAATGCGGTCAGGCGCAGCCCTTGGCGTGCGCAGATGGCATCGGCCTCGGACAGTGCGCTGTGCACGCAATGTGAGTGGTCGTGGGGACGGCTGGCGAGCGGTGTTATAGGCATGAGCGGCGACGAGTTTTGTGAGAGACGTTATTATGTTACTCGTTCTCGCCCCTTTGAGTGGTTATCGTGTCCAGACTTTTTGCCATCCTTGTCACATTTGCTGCCAGTTTGTTCGCTTTCAGCAGCGCTCATGCCGAAGTCAAAGTGCTTACCAGCATCAAGCCGCTGCAACTGATTGCTGCTGCGGTGCAGGATGGCGCGGGGGGGCCGGAAGTCTTGCTGCCGCCGGGAGCATCGCCGCATAACTATGCACTGCGGCCTTCCGACGTACGGCGCGTGCAGTCGGCGGACCTGCTGTACTGGATCGGTCCGGACATGGAGGGCTTCCTGCCCCGCGTACTCAAGGGGCGCACCTTGCCATCGGTGGCCGTGCAGGACCTGCCAGGCTTGAAGCTGCGCCATTTTGGCGAAGACAACCACGCCCACGCCGAAGAAGCCGACGAGCATGATCATGATCACCGCCCCGGCAGTCTCGATGCCCACTTGTGGCTGTCGCCGGTCAATGCGCGTGTCATCGCCGCTAAAATCGCCGCCGACCTGAGTGCAGTCGATCCGGCCAATGCCGGGCGCTACCAGGGCAACCTCAAGGCATTCGATGAGCGACTGGATGCACTGGATCTGCGATTGAAAGCCCGCCTGGCGGTTGTCGAGGGCAAGCCCTACTTCGTGTTCCATGAAGCGTTCGACTATTTTGAGGACGCCTACGGCCTCAAGCATGCGGGCGTGTTCAGCGTGGCCGCCGAAGTGCAGCCCGGTGCCCAGCACGTCGCCGCGATGCGCACGCGCCTGCAAGCGGTCGGCAAGACCTGTGTGTTCAGCGAGCCGCCGCTGCGCCCTCGCCTGGCCGAGACGCTGGTGGCGGGCCTGCCGGTGAAACTGGCGGAGCTGGATGCACTGGGTGGCTACACGCCGGCCACCGCACAGGGTTATGAGCAGGTGCTGGAGAAGTTGGGGAATGATCTGGCGGGGTGCCTGGAGTCGTTGTAACCGGAAAACAGGCGCCATTCCATTCGCGGGCGAGCCCGCTCTCACAGGACTTTCCCTGTCCATGTGGGAGCGCGCAGGGTGGCGTTCCGCTTGCCCGCGATGCCTTTAAATGGCGAACGGCAGTGGCGTGCTGACCTGTTGACGCTGCGCCAGGCGATGCTCGAACTCCTTCGGGTCGTGAATCAGCACGTCTTGTCCGGCAAAGGACTCGGCAGCGATCAAGCGTGACAACCAGAAGCGCACACAGGCCACCCGCAACAGGGTCGGCCACAGTTCGGCCTCGGCCGCGGTGAATGGCCGCAGCGCGGCGTAGGCACCGAGCAATGCCCGCGCCCGTGGGCCGTCAATCAAGCCGTCATCGTCCGAACACCAGTCATTCAGGGCGATGGCCACGTCGTAGAGCATCGGCCCCGAGCAGGCGTTGTAGAAATCGATCAGCCCAGTCAGGTGCGTGCCTTCAAACATGGCATTGTCGCGGAACAGGTCGGCGTGGATGTTGGCCCGTGGCAACGCCAGGATGCTGTCTTTGCGGGCGGTGATTTCATCCAGTGCGCACTGTAGCAATGCGCGTGACTCAACCCCCAGGTGCGACAGAAGCTGTGTGCCCTCTTCGAGCATCCAGTCCAGGCCGCGATCGGTCTTGCGCTTGATCATGTTGTCTTTGGTCGCCAGGTGCAGATGCCCCAGCAGCTCCCCGACCTGCACACAGTGCTGCGCATTGGCGACTTTGATGTGCTTGCCGGCCAGGCGTGGCTGCAACAGCGCAGGCTTGCCGGCCAACTCGCGCAGGGCGACACCCTCGGTGGTGCGCAGCGCATAGGGCACCGGCAGGTCGGCGTTGTGCAACACGTCGAGCAGTTCGATGAAGAACGGCATTTCCTGCGCCGGGCCACGCTCAATCAGGGTCAGGACAAACTCGCCCTGCTCCAGGCTGATGAAGTAGTTGGTATTCTCACTGCCCGCGGCAATCCCCTGGAAATCAAGCAGGCGGCCGAGCCCATAAGGGGCGAGAAAGGTTTCCAGCTCGGGCCGAGCCAGGGGGGTGAACACAGACATGGTTAAAAACTGCTCAGTTCGGGTGCCGCTATCGAGCCAGCACCGATTAAAGTTAAGAAACTACTTCCACGAAAAAATTTCCCATGCCGGGATCAGCATATCCGGCTGATCCGAGCGGATGAAATTGGCTTCCGTTCCGTCCGAGCGCACCAGGAAATACGGTTTGCCGCCCTTCGGAGTGACCTTGATCGCATACAGGAAGCCGTTCTGGCGGTATTCCTGGATGGTCTTGTCGCCTTCGGTGCGGATGGTGACTTCCGGTTCCGGGGTCGGTGCGTCATCCGCTGCCATGGCGGCCAGCGGAATGCAGGTAAACAAGCCAGCCAGCAACAGGCGATTGAGTGTACGCATGATAACCTTGTCCCTTTGTCGTCAACGGTCCCGCTATTCTAGCGCCGGACCCGCCGAAAAGGTTGATCCTGCTCATGAGCCAAGCCCCCCTCGTCCTGGTGGACGGTTCTTCATACCTGTACCGCGCCTTTCACGCGCTGCCACCTTTGACTACCTCCAAAGGCCTGCCGACCGGTGCGGTCAAGGGCGTGCTGAACATGCTCAAGAGTCTGCGCAAGCAGTACCCGAACAGCCCGTTCGCCGTCGTGTTCGACGCCAAGGGTGGGACATTTCGCGACGACATGTACGCCGAATACAAGGCCAATCGCCCGAGCATGCCCGACGATATGCGTGTGCAGATCGAGCCCCTGCATGCCAGCGTGATTGCCCTGGGCTTCCCGCTGTTGTGCGTGGAAGGCGTTGAAGCGGACGACGTGATCGGCACGCTGGCCCGCAGCAGCGCGGCCGCTGACCGCCCGGTGGTGATCTCCACGGGCGACAAGGACATGGCACAGCTGGTCGACGGGCACATTACCTTGGTCAATACCATGACCGGTAGCGCGATGGACGTGGCTGGCGTGAAGGAGAAATTCGGCGTCGCTCCCGAGCAGATCATCGACTATCTGGCGTTGATGGGCGATTCCTCCGACAACATTCCGGGCGTTCCGGGGATTGGCCCGAAGACTGCGTCCGGCCTGTTGGTGGGCGTCAATGGCGGCCTGACCGAGCTGTATGCACAGCTCGATATCGTGCCGACCCTGCCGATTCGCGGGGCCAAGACCCTGCCGGCCAAGCTCGAAGAGCACAAGGAGATGGCGTTCCTCTCCTATCGACTGGCGACCATCAAGGTCGACGTGCCGCTGGACGTGGGGCTGGACGATTTGCACCTGCGCGAGCCGGACCGCGAAAAACTGGCGGAGCTCTACACCCTGCTTGAATTCAAGAGCTGGTTCGATGAGCTGCAACGCGATGCCAAGCGTCTTGAGCTGAGTGCCGCTCCCCAGCCTGAGCCGGTGGCTGATCTGTTGAGTGCCACCGAGACCGAAGCCAGAGTGCCTGTGGTCGTTGAGGCGCGCTACGAAACCATCCTCGATCAGGCCCGTTTCGACGCCTGGCTGAAGAAGCTCAATGGCGCCAAGCTGTTTGCCTTCGACACGGAAACCACCGGCATCGACGCCCAGCAGGCGCAACTGGTGGGCCTGTCCTTCGCCGTGCAGCCTTTTGAAGCGGCCTACATTCCGCTGACTCACGCCTACGAAGGTGTGCCGGACCAGCTGGATCGCGACAGCGTCCTGCGTGCCCTGAAGCCGCTGCTGGAAGACCCGGACAAGCTCAAGGTTGGCCAGCACGCCAAGTTCGACATGAATATCCTGGCCAACTGCGCCATCGGTGGCGACCCAGCCTGCGGCATCACTGTGCGCGGCATTGCCTTCGACACCATGCTTGAGTCCTATGTGCTCAACTCCACCGCCACCCGCCATGATATGGACAGCCTGGCGCAGAAGTACCTGGACTACACCACCGTGAGCTTCCAGGACATCGCGGGCAAAGGGGCCAAGCAGCTGACCTTCGATCAGATCGCCCTTGAGCAGGCCGGGCCTTATGCCGCTGAAGACGCCGATGTGACCTTGCGGCTGCACCAGGCCCTGCACCAGCAGCTGACCGCCATCCCGAGCCTGGCCAGCGTGCTGAGCGATATCGAAATGCCGTTGGTGCCGGTGCTGGCGCGCATCGAGCGCCAGGGCGCGCTGGTGGATGCCGAGCTGCTGGGGGTGCAGAGCATCGAGCTGGGCAACAAGATGGCAGACTTGGAGCGTGAAGCCATTCACATTGCCGGTGAGGAGTTCAATCTCGGCTCGCCTAAGCAGTTGGGTGCGATCCTCTACGAAAAACTCGGCTATCCGGTGCTGAAGAAAACCGCCAAGGGCCAGCCGTCCACCGCCGAAGAGGTGCTGGCCAAGCTGGCGGAAGATGACTACCAAGAGCCCAAGGTGCTGATGCAGTACCGCTCCATGAGCAAACTGAAGAGCACCTACACCGACCGTCTCCCTGAGCAGATCAACCCGCGCACCGGGCGGATTCACACCTCTTATCACCAGGCGGTGGCGTCCACCGGGCGCCTGTCCTCCAGCGATCCGAACCTGCAGAACATTCCCGTGCGTACCGCCGAGGGCCGGCGCATCCGCCAGGCCTTTATCGCCCCGAGCGGCTACAAACTGCTGGCGGCGGACTATTCGCAGATCGAGCTGCGGATCATGGCGCACCTGTCCCGTGACGAAGGCCTGCTCAATGCTTTCCGCAACAACCTGGACGTGCATGCGGCCACGGCCGCCGAGGTATTCAAGGTTGAGCTCCAGGACGTCACGTCCGACCAGCGTCGCAGTGCCAAGGCGATTAACTTCGGTCTGATCTACGGCATGGGGGCACAGAAGCTCGGCAAGGACATTGGCGTCGATACCAAGCAGGCCAAGGCCTACATCGACACCTATTTTGCCCGTTACCCCGGCGTTCGCGAGTACATGGAGCGCACCCGCGCCCAGGCGGCGGACCAAGGGTATGTAGAAACCCTGTTCGGGCGTCGCCTGTACCTGCCCGAGATCCACTCCAACAAACCCCAGGAGCGCGCTGGCGCCGAACGCACAGCGATCAACGCGCCGATGCAGGGCACGGCGGCAGACATCATCAAGAAAGCCATGGTGGCGGTGGATAACTGGCTGACGGCTTCCGGCCTGGACGCCAAAGTCATCCTGCAGGTACACGATGAACTGGTGCTGGAGGTTCGCGAGGACCTGGTCGACCAGGTTCGCGAGGAAATCCGCGTGCACATGAGCGGCGCGGCGGCCCTGGATGTGCCACTTCTGGTGGACGTCGGTGTCGGAAACAACTGGGATGAGGCTCATTAAGCCGTTTTGAGGCGCCATTGGCCGCGGCATAGTGTCGCGGCCATCGCAGGCGAAGGGCTGTTAGCTCGAAAAAATCTTGGTTTATTCCAATCGATTTTGAAACTGGCCGGAACTAAACCGTGAACCCCCACTCAGAATTACTGAATGGGTGGTGAAGCCCTTCGATGCTCCTATGTTGTGTTAAGTGTTGGCAGATATCTGGACCCCGCCCTAGCGGTCCGGAACTTAGACCCCGAACTACTCCCTCCCCATATGTAGTTCGGGGTTTTTTTTGCCTGAAAACTGCCTGCGCGTCGCTCCTGCGGCCTTAAAACAGGCTCGCTTGAGCGTCGCGCGGCGAGGTTCCCGGTTACTCGGCGGCCTCTTCAGCGCCCTTGTCCGCCAGCTCCATCCAGTCCGCCAATACCGTGTAGGCCTCTTCCAGGCCCAGGCGCTTGGGGGCCGAGAACAGCTGGATGGTCACGGCTTCGCCCCAGCCTTTGCGGATCTCCGCCTGAACCTTGAGCAGTGAGTTCTTCGCCGCGCCGTAGGTCAGTTTGTCGGCCTTGGTCAGCAGAATGTGCATCGGCATGCCGCTGGCGACAGCCCAGTCGAGCATCAACAGGTCGAAGTCGGTCATTGGATGACGGATGTCCATCATCAGAATCAGGCCCTTCAAGCTCTCGCGGCTGCCCAGGTAGGCTTCCAGGTGGCGCTGCCAGTGCTGCTTCAACGGGATCGGCACTTTCGCGTAACCGTAGCCCGGCAGGTCGACCAGACGCCGATCTTCGTCTAGCTTGAAGAAGTTCAACAGCTGCGTGCGACCCGGTGTCTTCGAGGTACGCGCCAGGCTGGCGTGGGTCAGGGTGTTCAGCGCGCTGGACTTGCCGGCGTTGGAACGCCCGGCGAAGGCCACTTCAAAGCCTTCGTCGTCAGGGCATTGATCGACTTTGGCAGCGCTGAGCATGAAGGTGGACTGTTGGCACAGACCAAGGATGGGGTTCTTGAGTTGCATGGGATTTCCGATGTGGGCGGTGCCGAGAATGGTCGCAAAGAGCTGCGTCGTTTCCGTTTCAGTGACGCCAGTATATAATGCCGCAGATTTTGTGTGCGCTTTGTCCCAGCGTAGGATGAAGTTCACGAGAGCGATTGACCTTGATTGCGCATAAGAACGCAGCACGCTCTCAACCCTGAAAAGGTCGTTTTATGACGAAATGGCTGCTAGCTGCCGGCGTCTTGATGCCGCTTTATGGCGCGCAGGCTACACAGGATCCGGAAGCTGTGTACAACCGTGTTTGTGGAGCCTGTCATTCCGGCCAACTCCCGACGGCGCCTCAAAAGGGCGATCAGGAAGCTTGGGCGCCAAGACTGGCGCAAGGTATGGAGACGCTGGTGCAACACGTGACCCAGGGTTTCAAGG
Organism: Pseudomonas sp. Irchel s3h17; assembly: GCF_900187505.1. Classification (GTDB taxonomy): domain Bacteria; phylum Pseudomonadota; class Gammaproteobacteria; order Pseudomonadales; family Pseudomonadaceae; genus Aquipseudomonas. Next base: position 40,893 of record NZ_FYDL01000025.1, on the reverse strand, counting down.
CGATGCCGCCGCGTGGTTTGTGCATGGACTGCAGTGCCGAGGATTACCAGGCAATCATCCAGTGGATGAGCGAGTGATCCCGGTCCATAACTCTTTAACCCTTAGCCGTAGTTGGATTAGCTGATGAACAAATTAGTCGTGAGTCTGCTGTTGACCCTGGGCATCGCAGGTGGCGCCCATGCTGCGGGCGACGCTGCTGCTGGTCAGGCGAAAGCCGCAGTATGTGGTGCTTGCCATGGCCCGGATGGCAACAGCATGGCGCCAAACTTTCCAAAACTGGCGGGTCAGGGTGAGCGTTACCTGAACAAGCAACTGCACGACATCAAGTCGGGCAAGCGCACCGTTCTGGAGATGACCGGCCTGCTGACCAACCTGAGCGATCAGGACCTGGCTGACATTTCAGCCTACTTCGCCAGCCAGAAAGGCAGCGTCGGCGCGGCAGACCCGAAAGTCGTGGCTCGCGGTGAAGAGTTGTTCCGCGGCGGCAAGCTGGAGCAGGGCATGCCATCGTGCACCGGTTGCCACTCGCCTAACGGCGCCGGCAACGCGGCAGCTGCTTTCCCGCACCTGGGTGGCCAGCACGCTCAATACACCGCCAAGCAACTGACCGATTTCCGTGAAGGTAACCGTACCAACGACGGTGACGCGAAAATCATGCAAAGCGTTGCAGCCAAGCTGAGCAACAAAGACATCGAAGCGGTGTCCAGCTACATTCAGGGCCTGCACTAAGGTCCGTCGAGCGGGCGTTACGCGGGGGGTTGAACCCGCACAACGTTAACGCTCGATTAATCCTTCGATGCGAACATAAAAAGGGTGGCTTAGGCCGCCCTTTTTTGTGGCCGCTGCCGTTACACTAGAGAACTGATGCCCGCCATGGCCTGACAGAATGCAGGTCGCGCGAGGCGAGCCAATTTGCCCAGGAGTAAAGCATGCGTAATCTGATTCTCAGCGCCGCACTCGTCACTGCCAGCCTGTTCGGCGTCACCGCCCAGGCTGCTGAACCGCTTGAAGCCGGTAAACAATATGTCGAACTGAGCAGCGCCGTTCCGGTGGCTGTGCCCGGCAAGATCGAAGTGGTAGAGCTGTTCTGGTATGGCTGCCCGCATTGCTATGCGTTCGAGCCCACCATCAACCCGTGGGCTGAAAAACTGCCGGCCGATGTGAACTTCGTGCGTATCCCGGCCATGTTCGGTGGTATCTGGAACGTGCACGGCCAGCTGTTCATCACCCTGGAAGCCATGGGTGTGGAGCAAAAGGTTCATAAGGCCGTGTTCGAAGCCGTCCACGATGGCAAGAAGCTCGCTACCCCGGAAGAAATGGCTGAGTTCCTGGCCGGCGAAGGTGTCGACAAGGACAAGTTCCTGAGCACCTACAACTCGTTTGCCGTCAAAGGCAAGGTTGAAGACGCCAAGAAGAAGGCCCAGGCCTATCAGATCTCCGGTGTACCGACCATGGTCGTCAACGGCAAGTACCGCCTTGACCTCGGCACCGCCGGTGGCCCTGAAGGTGCGCTGAGCGTGGCCGACCAACTGATCGCCAAGGAGCGCGCCGCTAAGTAAGCGGCGCACGCCATGCGTCGTTGGGGTACTGAGCGCGTCGTTGGCCTGCATGATCCGCAGGTCAACGAGCATCATCTGGAGCCCTCGGGCTTGCCCGCGGACAGTCGTCTGCGCCTGCTGAGCTTCAACATCCAGGTGGGCATCAGTACCGAGCGTTATCGGCACTACCTGACCCGTGGCTGGCAGCACCTGCTGCCGCACACCGGGCGTGCCGACAACCTGCAAAAGATCGGCAACCTGCTGGGCGACTACGATCTGGTCGCCTTGCAGGAAGCGGATGGCGGCAGCCTTCGTTCCGGCTACGTCAATCAAGTCGAACACCTGGCCCAGCTTGGCGCCTTCCCCTACTGGTATCAGCAACTCAATCGAAACCTGGGTCGTCTCGGCCAGCACAGCAATGGTGTGCTCAGCCGGATGCGGCCCTGGCAGATTGAGGATCACCCGCTGCCTGGGCCCAAGGGCCGGGGTGCGATTCTCGTGCGGTTTGGCGAGGGGCCCGAGGCGCTGGTCGTCGTGATGATGCACCTGGCGCTCGGTGCCCGGGTTCGCAGTCTGCAGCTGGCCTACATTCGCGAGTTGATCGGTGGCTACAAGCACCAGGTGCTGATGGGCGACATGAACACCCATGCCAGCGATCTGCTGCAAAGCTCGCCTTTGCGCGACCTGGGCCTGCTTGCACCGCAAGTCGAAGCGACATTCCCCAGCTGGCGCCCGCAGCGTTGCCTGGACCATATTCTGCTCAGTCCGACCCTGACGCTCGAACGGGTCGAAGTGCTGGCGCAACCCATCTCCGATCACCTGCCGGTCGCGGTAGAGATTCGTCTGCCGGGTTCGCTCACGGCCGATGCATTGCCCGCGTTGAGTCCTGCCCTTCGCGGAACCCCTGAATGAGCGACGAAGCAAACCGCTGGAAAGAGAAGTACCTCAAAAGTATCGAACAGCAGGAAAAACTCGAGCGTCGCTGGGATGCCCGCTTCGACTTGCTGCGTCGTGGGCTGGTGCGCAGTACGCTGGCTGCCGAGGGGACCGACCGTGCGGTAGACCAATGCATGAAGGAAATGCGTGAAGTCATCCGCACCAATGAAATGGATGCCGGATTGGCTGCGTTGCTGCCGCGTCTGGAAAAAGCCGTGCTGGATTCCGAGCAGCGGCGCGAAACCCGGGTTGATCAGATCGGCTCGGCGCTTAGCGCACTGGTCGCGCAACTCCAGGCCTTGCCATTGCCGCGAGAGGTCAGTCGACCGCTCAAGACCTTCGCCAAGCAATTGGACGGGCGCGTCAGCCAGGCCCGCGAGATTCCCTTGCTGCTCGGTGAACTGAGTCAGTTACAGAGCCAGGCACTCAGTGTGCTGGAGAGCCCTGATGAACCTGACCGCCCAGGGTTGTTGCAGCGTCTGTTTGGGGGGCGTGACGAGAACGTCGAAGAGCAGCCGGTCGGTTCGACCCAGCCAGTGCCTGCTGTTGGCATGACGCCTGAGCCTGTGACAGTGCCGATCGCGCAGCGGGCTCCGGAAGCATCGACCGCCGTCGTGGTGGAGTCCGGGCCTGAGCCGATCGAGGAATCGCCAGCGCTCGCAGTGGCCGCGTTTGAACAGGCGCCGCAAGCTCGACACGATTCGATCCAGGCTGCGGATCAGGACCTGGCAGTCCTGGACGAGCGGGAAGCGTCGCCTGCCCCGCAACCCGAGCTCGAAACCACGCCATTGGTCGACAGCCTTCCCCTGTCTCCAGCCATGGCACACATCCACGCCGAAATGGATCCTGAGTGTTACGAACCGGACGCGCTTTATGCGCTCCCGGATTCGCCCGAGCCGTCCTACAGCTCGGTGGCCAAGCACATCGAAGGCACGCTGCTGGGGTTGCTGGACGATCTGTCGTTGCCCGAGCGCCACCGCCCGCAAGCCGAGGCCATGCGCGTGCGGCTGAGAAACGGGTTGAATTGGTACGAACTGCTACCGATCCTCGATGATCTTGCGGTGTTGATGCTGGCGATCACCGACAGTGGCCAGCATGAGTTCGAGGTGTACCTCAAGCAACTCAATGAGCGCCTGGAATCCTTCCAGAGCAACCTGCAAGCGGCCAGTGACGGGCACGCGGACAACCGTTCGGCCGCTCGCGAGATGGACACGCAGCTCCGTGAGCAGGTCGACGGCTTGCACAGCAGCATGCAGGACGCGGCAGACCTGGAAGATCTCAAGCGCGTATTGGAGAACCACCTCGAGGGCCTGCTCGGCACCCTGGACCAGCACCAGCAGCAGCGCGACGAGCGTGAGCAGGAAGTCGCAGCGCGCCTGCAAGGCTTGGCGCAAAGGGTGGCGAGCATGGAGCAGGAAGCCCAGGGCTATCGCGAACACCTGGAAGAGCAGCGCCAGAAGGCCTTGGTCGACCCGCTCACCGGCTTGCCGAACCGGGCTGCCTGGAGCGAGCGCCTGGAGCATGAAGTGGCCCGGTGGCAACAGCACGACACGACCTTGTTGCTGGCGATGCTCGACCTCGATCATTTCAAGCGCATCAACGATAACTATGGCCACCTGGCTGGCGACAAGGTGCTGAAAATCATCGCAACGGTGCTGCGCAAGCGCCTGCGAGGTTCAGACTTCATTGCCCGCTTTGGTGGCGAAGAGTTTGTATTGCTGGTGCCCGACACATCGCTGGCAGCGGGTGTGAACCTGCTGGAAACCTTGCGAGCGGCCATCGGAGCCTGCCCGTTTCACTTCAAGGGCGAACCGGTGACCATTACGGTTTCCATCGGTGTGACGGCGTTCAAGCCGGGAGAACGTAGCGATCTGGTGCTTAAGAGAGCCGATCAGGCGCTATATCGGGCAAAAAATGCCGGACGAAATCGCGTTGAGCCAGCCTGACGGCAATTGTTCCATTTTATTTAATCCGGCGCTTTTAGCGGCTCAGGCACAGGGCGGTACGTTACACTGTTGCATTACTGTCTTCAGCGTACTGTCACTGCCATGAAATTCATTACTTTGCTCGTGTCCTTTCTTGTCCTGGCGGGTTGCGCCAGTGGTCCTCGTTACGATACCAGCCACCCTTCGGCCAATTACGACAACCGTGTGCAGTTCGTCGTCATGCATTACACCTCCGCGTCGCTGGCGCAGTCGCTGGCGTTGTTGACCCATGGCGAGGTCAGCAGTCATTACCTGGTCGGTGATGATAAAAACGCGACCATCTACAAGCTGGTGGATGAGAACTATCGCGCCTGGCATGCCGGTGAAAGCGAGTGGCAAGGGCGTACCTGGCTGAACTCGAGCTCCATCGGCATCGAGATCGTCAATCCGGGCTTCAGCGATACGCCGAGCGGGCGCGTCTGGTATCCCTACAGCGAAGCCCAGGTGCAGTCGCTGATCGTCCTGCTCAAGGACATCAACAAGCGTCATGGCATCAGCCCTCGCCAGGTGATCGGCCACAGTGACATCGCCCCCTTGCGCAAACTCGACCCGGGCCCGTTGTTCCCGTGGAAGCGCCTGGCCGAAGCCGGTGTGGCGCTCTGGCCGAACGAGCAGGCAGTCGCCCGTCAGCAAGCGGTGTTTGCGACACGGTTGCCGAGCATCGGCTGGTTTCAGGAGCAACTGACGCGCCTGGGCTACACGACGCCGCAGACCGGCGAGCTGGATGTCGCCACCCGGCATGTGCTGGCGGCCTTCCAGATGCGCTTCCGGCCATCGCGCTTCGACGGTACGCCAGACGCGCAAAGTGCTGCGATCCTGCAAGTACTCAATCAGACAAAATAATGACGCCCGCTCGACGGTAGGGGCCAACCCTCAATCAGTAGCTATAACTCATTGGTAATCCTTCGGATGTTCAATGATGGCGGCTGCTCGAGAGACCCTGCGTAACTGGTTTCATCGCCCTTGGTCTTTGGCGATGCTGGCGGCTGCGCTCAGCGCGGCCTTGTTGCTGGCCGGTAGCCTGGGGTTGGCGCTGCGTCAGGTCCAGCTGCGTGAAAGCGAACAGATGAACGCCCAGGGTGAGCGTTTCCTTGAGCGACTGGAGCAACTGTTCGGCCAATTGCGCGAAGGCCTGGATGACCTGGAGGCGCAACCGCTGCGTGGCTGTGACATGAAAATGTTCACGATCCTGCAACAGGTGAGTTTCAACTACCGCTTCGTGTATGAAGCAGCCTACATCGACAAGACACAGTTCTGCTCAAACCGCCCTCATCAGGAATCGCTTTCGGCCATCCGCCCACCCGACATCAAGGGCCCGACCTACAGCTATTGGCTCAATACGTCGACCGAACCGGATGAAAATCGCGCGGCATTGATGCTCGGGCGCGGCAACTTTCGGGTGGCGACGTCGCGCGGGCATTTGACCGACATGGTCGACTTGTCGCCGGGCAGCAGCCTGTTGGTGATCCTCGATCATGGTACCCGGGCGGTTCCGGTGCTTGGCGCGCCACAAACCTGGCCACTGACTGAGCCCTGGTCACCGTTCAGCAATGAACCGTTGCAGATCACCCGGACCCGGCTGATCTATCGGATGCCGACCAACAATCCCGAGTACCAACTGGTATTGATCTCTCCGCGCACCCGCATGAGCTTGCCGGCACTGTGGTGGTGGTTGGTGTCGGCAAGCCTGGTGGCGGGACTGAGCATCGGCACGGTGGTGTATCTGTTGGCCCGGCAGCGACAGTCAATGGGCGGTGAGTTGCAGGGCGCGCTCAAGCGCGGCGAACTGCAGGTGTTGTATCAGCCGATCTTTGAGCTGCGCAGCCGCCAGTGTGTCGGCGCCGAGGCCTTGTTGCGCTGGCGTCGACCGGACGGCACGCTGACCAGTCCGGACCTGTTCATTCCCATGGCGGAGAACACCGGGCAGATACGCCAGATCACCGATTTTGTCTTGCAGCGCCTGCTTGAGCAGCTCGGCCAACTGCTGCGCGCCAACCCGCAGCTGTATATCTCGGTGAACCTGGCGGCTTGTGATGTGATGGTGCCCAGAGTCGGCGAAGTCATGGCCCGCCTGCTGGCGTTGCATCGTGTGGCGGCGCGGCAGATCGCGTTTGAGGTCACCGAGCGTGGCTTGATCGACGTGGCGGTCGCACGCCAGAACCTGAAAGCCTTGCGCGATGCCGGGCATCAGGTGCTGATCGACGACTTTGGCACGGGTTACTGCAGTCTGGCCTACCTGCAAACCCTGCCGGTGGACTGCCTGAAAATCGACAAGGCGTTCATCGATGCACTGGGTCATGACGCCGCGAGCAGCGGCGTGGCTCCCCATATCATCCGCATGGCGCATGCCCTGCAGCTCACCGTCATCGCCGAAGGCATCGAACATGAAGCCCAGGCCATGTTGCTGATGAGTGAAGGGGTGAATTACGGTCAGGGCTGGCTGTTTGCCCAGGCCCTGAGCGCGATGCAATTGATCGAGCTGGTGACCCGCGGCCGCCGACGGGCGCCGCGGCGTATCGATGACGAGGCCTGAACCTGGCTTTCAGAATAGTCATACATACTCAAAACACAGTTTTTTCTTACATGAAAACAGTCCGCGACTGATATCTATGCTCATGCTCATAGGAGCAACTTCCCCCCGTCACGTATGAATCGCTTCATGGTTGAGCGCTCGTGAATGGATGGTTAATCGGGGAAGGAAAACCGTTGTGAGAATACAAAATTGTTTTTGTCAGCAGTGTTTGGTCCGTGAAGCTGGAAACGCCGCTGCTGACCTTCGTATTGAGGCTAAACAGCTCGCCAGGCAGAAGGCCTGGGAACATGAGGAGGCGCGTAGCCGTCAAGAAGCCTGGGAGCAGAGGGAGGAAGAGCGGCAGCGGGTGAACGTCACCTTGCGCATTGGGGTGTTTTTCGATGGCACCGGCAACAACCCTGCCAATGTAGAGCAGGGCATTCGCTGCGGTGCGCACCACCCGATTGCTCCAGAGGATCTGGATGGTAGTTGCAAACCGTACATGCGCGATGCGAACAGTAGTTATGGCAATGACTTCACTAACATCAAAAAGCTGTTTGATCTTTATAAACGCTCCAGCAAACGGGAAGTTATCCAGGAGAAAAGAAAAGCATTCCAGAAGATCCTTGTAGAGGGGATAGGTACTCAGGCAGGCGCCAAGGACAGTGTTATTGGCTCGGGCATCGGCCGAGGAGAAACCGGCGTCGAGGCGCGGGTGGATTACGCATTTAATCAGGCTCGAATTGCGGTTCAGCTATTCCGTGATGACTACCCCGCCATGCGAATTGGTCAGTTGACCTTCGATGTATTCGGTTTTAGTCGTGGCGCCGCCGCAGCGCGGCACTTTGCCAACCTGTTGGCGAAAGCCGCCAATGGCCCCCTGCGAGCGGCCCTGAATGTACCGAATGTATTCACGGCCGGGTTCACCAAGCAATACGGTCATGGCGTGCAGGTGGGTTTTATCGGCCTGTTCGATACGGTTTCGGCAGTGGGTGGATTGCGTAACCTGGGCTATGTACGCAGTGCTTCTGCCCCCGGCTTGCAACTGCACTTGCCCCCGGAGTTGTTCCCTCGGGTGGTGCAACTGGCCGCTCGAGATGAGTACCGCAGTAACTTTCCCTTGCAGCGAGTCGGCCCGGAGCACTCGGAAATACTATTGCCCGGTGCCCATTCGGATGTGGGAGGCGGCTATCGGGATGAAGTCGAAGAGCAGGTCATGCTTGGCCCGATGCAAGCGCTGGATGTGCCTGTGTACGTCGATGTTAAAAACACCTCCATTTACCGCGATGCCTTGCAGGCGCAGGCCCGATGGCAGGCCCAGGGCTGGCCGTTGGCGATGTTGTTCATCGTGACTCCCGAGCCGGTCCTGCTGCCGGCGGACCCGCAGGACCGTCTAGCCCCTCGGCAGAAGCGGGTGTACGCCGGGTTGCGGCTCAAGCGCACGGTCAGCGCTGGTTTGTCGCGGGTGTACTTGCGGGTGATGTATGGGTTGGCGCGTGCACGTGGAGTGGACTTCGACGATCTGGATGTTCACCAGGCCATCTACGAATTACCACCACCACTTCAAGCACTGGGTGAGCGCTTTATCGCTGGCGATTACAGCACTACACCCGCTGAGGAAACGCTGCTCAAGCGCAGTTACATCCATGCTTCGGCTCACTGGAACCCCGACCCGTTGGCTGGACCGCGCATTGGAACGTTCGCGCTGACCTATCTCAATGCCCCGACACCAGACCGTAATCGGGTGCAACACCCCCATACGCCATGAAGGACGCACACTGATGAAACAGCTTTTTGTACTGCTGGGGTTATTCATGATGCTCAGCGGCTGTCAGCCCATTGATCCGCTTTCCGGGGCCAACGATCCGAAGGACGATTCATGGCATATCGATTTCGTCGAGCCGGCCCATATGAAAGTGTGGGTGGAGACGTCTGCCGTAGAGGACATACAAGGAATGTTGTTTCGCAATATCGCAGGTAATACTGCCGCAGGCAGCGACTGGGATGACGGTACCGAGGTGGCAAAAGGTTGGAGCGGTCTAGGGGTGTCTCTCAGGCCGGTGACCGGCGCAGATTTGCCCAGGCGCATTTATGTTCGCTGGCAATCCAACGCCAATCAAACCACCTACAAGGGCTGGATCGAGATCTCGGAAGAAACCCGGCGCATTATGCGCCGGGCCACAATGCGCCGTTGCCCGGAGCGACCGGACGAGCCGGCGTACTTGCTGTCGTTGATGAATGTGGGGTTGGCCCCAGGTGGGATTATTCAAATCTGGGTGCGGGATGAATGTGGACGCCCCATTAAAACCGACCGAGTGCAGGTGGATATCGAGCCTTTAGGACCGGACCAGGGGAAATTTCAGGGGCGCTACACCCCGCAATCCGCCTCATCCAAGCGCTACGTCGAACGTTTTGGTATCCCCTATGGGAGTTGGTAACAGTAGAACGCGCTGCGGTCTGAAGCTCTAACCGCGGGGGGGGGGCAGTCACAACGGCAATGCCATGTAAAACTGAGCCCCCTGCCCCGGCCGTGAATACACGCCGATGCGGCCACCGTGCAGTTGCACGATCTCCTTGCACAGGGCCAGGCCAAGCCCTGCGCCCCCTTTCTTGCGTCCGACCTGGACAAACGGCTCGAAGATTCGCCCCTGCTGGCCATAGGCGATGCCTTCGCCATTGTCTTCGACGCTGATAATCACCCGTTTGCCATTGCGACGGGCTTGTAAGCGTATCTGCCCGTTGGCGCGGGTGTGGCGCAAGGCATTGTCGATCAGGTTGTCCAGCACGCGCTCCAGTTGCGCCTGATCGGCCTGTAACCGTGGCATCGGGGCCTGTAGCTCCACCAGCAGCTCGATATTGTGTTCATTGGCTCGTTCGGCAAAGCGCCCTTGCGCTTGCTCCAGCAGGTCATCGACGTTGCAGGCCGCCAGGGAGAGCTTTTGCAGGCCGTTTTGATAGCGCGAGAAGTTCAGCAGGTCGTTGATCAACTGCACCAGACGCTGCATTTCGTCATTGACCGTGTTCAGCAAATCCGTTTCGCGCGTCTGTTCGGCAAAGTGCGTTCGTTCGCGGAACAAACCGAAGGCCATGTTCATGCCAGTAACCGGCGTGCGCAGTTCATGGGAGGCGCGCAGTACGAACTCGCTGCGCACCCGCTCAAAGGCGCGCTGTTCGGTGACGTCGTGCAGCACCATCACCGCGCCGAGAATATGACCTTCGGTATGGCTGACGGGGGTCAGGCTGTAGCTCAGCAGGCGCGATTGGCCGTCGACTTCGATGCTCAGGTCTTCAGGTGCGCGCTCCAGCGTACCGCCGTGCAGCACCCGTTGCAGTTGCTCATCAAGCTCCGGACGTTGCAGCGCGGCGCCCAGGCCCTGGCCCAGGCGATCGTCGTCCCAGCCCAGCTGGCGCTGCGCGACCGGGTTGAAGTGCTCCAGATGCCCTTGGCGGTCGATCATCAACAAGCCGTCGTCGATGCTGTCGAGCACCGCCTGCAAGCGTTGCTGGCCGGCGAGCAGTTCGTCGACGTTGGTTGCCTGATGTTCGCGCAAGGCTTCGGCCATGAGGCCGAAGCGCCGAGTCAGCTGGATCATCTCCGCGGCCGGGGAAATCGGCAGGGTAACGTCGAAATTGCCTTGGCCAATGTCGTCCGCCGCCTTGGCCAGCGCTTCGATGGGGGCACCGAAGCGTTGCGCGATACCGTGCGCGGTGACAAAACCGACGATCAGCACCGCCAGCGCCACCAGGCCAAGCAGGCCGGCGACCAGCAACGCACGTTGACGGACATCGTGCTGAGTGCTGCTGATGTGCTCCAGTGCCCGTTTCTGTTCGGCAATCAGGCCGTTGCGCAGGAGGTCGAGTTTTTCGGTGAGTGCCTGATTGCCGCTGAGTATGGCGGGAGGTTCCTGTGCGTGACGGAAGGCTTCGAGGAGCGCCCGGTAGTCATTGCGAGCCTGCTGGAAGCCGTGGTGGTCGGTATCGAGGTTGTTCTCATGGGCGATGCCTTGGTCCAGTAGCTCGACGTAGTGCCGCTCTGATGCGTGCAGCGCTTCAAGGTCGGGCTTTTCGTCGAGCATGATGACCCGTTGCTCGCCCAAGGTCTGTTGCAGCTTCAGGCCCAGGTCCAGGGTGATGAAGTTGTCGCGAACCAGCACCTCCTGATTGTTGGCCATCTGCATCACGCTGACCAGCCCGAGCACCAGCCCGAGCAAGGCGACGGTCATCAATGCCGAGATGCTCAGGAACAGTCGCGTGCGCAACTTTATCGCCAGCTTCATAAGGGGCGGCTCACAAATTGTACTGTTTACGTTTGCGATACAGCGTCGAGGCGTCGATGCCCAGAGTCCTGGCGGCTTGGTCCAGGGTGCCGGAACTGGCCAGTACCGCGCCGATATGGGCTTTCTCCAGTTCTTCCAGGCTCAACGCGGCACCGATTCGCGGAGCGTTGTTGGTGGTCTGCTCAGCCATGCCCAAATGGCTGATCTCCACCCGCTCCTGCGGGCAAATGATGCTCGCCCGTTCGACCGCGTTACGCAGTTCACGGATGTTGCCGGGCCATCGGTATCCCAGTAGCGCCTCGCGTGCCTCGTCGCTGAACCCTCTGGCCGGCCGGGCGTACTCTGTGACGAATCCGGCGAGGAAGCGGTCGGCCAGGGCCAGAATATCCTCTGCCCGTTCACGTAGCGGTGGCAGGTGCAAGGTGATGACATTCAACCGGTACAACAGGTCCTCACGGAAGCGCCCGTCGCGGACCATGTCTTCGAGGTTGAGGTTGGTGGCGGCGAGAATCCGCACATCGGCGCGACGGGTCACCGGGTCACCGACCCGCTCGTATTCCTTGTCCTGAATGAAACGCAGCAGTTTGGACTGCAGGGTCAAAGGAAAATCACCGATCTCATCGAGGAACAGTGTGCCGCCATCGGCCTGATTGACCCGGCCCAGGGTGCTTTCGCTGGCCCCGGTGAACGCTCCCCGGCTATGACCGAACAGCTCGCTTTCCATCAGGTCGGCCGTCAAGGACGGGCAGTTGACGGTGACGCAGGACTTCTTCGCGCGCTTGCTCCAGCCATGGATGGCCCGTGCCAGCTCGCCTTTGCCGGTGCCTGACTCGCCGAGAAGCAAGATATTGGCGTCGGTGCTGGCAACCTGGCGCGCAGTTTCCAGGACGACTTTCATCGCCGGGCTATGGGAATCCAGGCCGTCGCCAGGTTTGCGCAGTTCGCCTTCGAGGGCTTCAAGGCGTGCCGAAAGCTGGCGAACCTCCAGCTGTTTGGCGGTGGCCAGTCGCAGTTGATCCGGGCTGCAAGGCTTGACCAGATAGTCGGCGGCACCGGCCTGGATGGCGTCGACGGCGGTGTCCACGGCTGAGTGCGCGGTGACGATGACCACGCGCATCCACGGTGCCTGGATGCGCATTTGCGCCAGCACGTCGAGACCGTTGTCTTCGCCCAGCCGCAGGTCGAGGAAGCACAGGTCGAAGACCTGGCGCTGCAGCAGGAGGTCGGCCTGGGCGGCGCTGTTGGCAGTGGTGACGCTGTAGCCTTCGTCTTCAAGGCAGTAGCGGAAGGTGCGCAGGATGGCGGCCTCATCGTCCACCAGCAGGATGCGGCCTTGATGCTCGTTGGCGAATTCCATTTTTCCTGCGCTCCTTGAGTGAGTGATCTTGATTTAGTCCCGGAGAAATCAGGCAAGTTGCATGATTCATTCTGGTCGCTTCTGATCAAAGCGAAGCCGATATCTGCGCAATTCATCAATAAGCGTACGTTTTTGTCAGGTATTGCTGCCCATTCACGGGTGTTGGGTTGTCCTGCCTCCTTTTCTGACATCTGCACCGCCCCATACATTCCAAAAATTTTCCATTTGCCTCAGGCCGATCGTGCATATCGCACGAGCGACCCTCGCGCATCGTGCAGGATGCGCTCAAACGGATTCTGGGCTTATTTATAACTATCTGATTTTATTGGATTTTTAACTGAAAAGAAGCTGGCATGCCGGCTGCAATGCTCTGGTTGATCCGGGTCGCTCATGACACAGCACCCGCAAACCCATCACCACCCGTGTGGGAGGAGCATCAGGATGAATCGCCAACGTGGCGCCCCATTGCGACTCTTGCCGCTGTGTATCCAACAGGGGCTGTCCATCGTGCTTGCGTTGGTGGTCACCCTGATCGGAGGCCAGCAGTTCTTGCGCTGGGAGCACAGTCAGCAGCCGGATGCAGGCATCGCACCAACCCTGCATATCGCCTCGCCCCGTTCCAGCGCCGTCAGCAGTCACCTGCCTGACGCGACTTCCAGGCGAATGATGGAGATTGACCAGGCTCGGCCTGAGTTCAAGGGGCCGCCCCAGGAGCGTTGGGTGTTCTAGGCAGCAGGCCGGACGTGCGTTTCACACATCGGGTAAGGCAGCACCACTAATAGACGTGTAAGGAGAATCATCATGTTGAGCTGGGCAATCACATTCCTGATTATTGCCATTGTCGCTGCCGTACTTGGCTTCGGTGGTATCGCGGGCACCGCCACGGGTATCGCCAAGATTCTCTTTGTCGTGTTCCTGGTGATGTTCATCGCGTCCTTCTTCGTTGGCCGTCGCGGTGGTCGAGGCTGATCGCGAGGACTTGCTGCCAGGCGCAGCCTGCCGCCCCGCGGGGCGACATTGCCAGGAACATGCAGCCAGTTTGAATACCGAAAGGGATCAACAGGGTCTCTTTCCTTTGCGCCCACCCGAGGACGGTGCGCGCATGACCAGGGGGCCGGGACGTTCTGATTGTTTCAGGATCGGAGTGACCTACGGGTACAGGGAGTGCCCGCGAAAGGACCGGGTCAGGCAACGCAAAGTTGCGCCGTCTGTTCGCCAATCGCTTGCAAGGTGGTGAACAGGCGGCGCGCTCACAAGTGCAAAGCACTGTCCTAGAGCGATCCAGGGATATTTATCGGGTAATTGTTCCTGCATCTGCCTGGCAAAGCATTTCGCAGTGTTTCCAAGTGACCGTATATCGAGATTTTTAAGATTAATTTCCGGTCATTTTTCGTCGCTGCGAGTAGGGAAATTCTGTTTTTTTTGCCCACATTCGGCTGATCAAAAAACAACCACTCTCCTCTGCGATGGCCGGTTCACGGCACTTATGCCTGCCGAAATGTCGTATTCGAACCGGTTGGGACGGCCGTTTTGTTTGAAAAAACTCATGCCGATTCGGCATAGGGTAGGCGTTTACGGCATTAGACGCGGTGTCCTTGCATCGGAATAGTTGCGCCTTTTTTCGCCTGCCAGAGAGCCGTATACACGCGTTCCGGGGCACCTTATACGGGGGTAGATGCTCAAACTTTTCCGCCATTGAGCGTTCCAGTTCGTGCATCTGCCCGAGTCAAACGCAAGTAAGGGTAATGATATGAAGAAGGCAAAGCTTAGCCTCGCCTGGCAGATCCTCATCGGTCTGGTCCTGGGTATAGCAATCGGCGCAGTGCTCAACCATTTCAGTGCGGAAAAAGCCTGGTGGATCAGCAACGTCCTGCAACCGGCGGGCGATATCTTTATCCGTCTCATCAAGATGATCGTGATCCCGATCGTGATCTCCTCGCTGATCGTTGGTATCGCTGGCGTGGGTGATGCGAAGAAGCTCGGGCGCATTGGTCTGAAGACCATCATTTACTTCGAAATCGTCACCACCATCGCCATTCTGGTGGGTCTGGTGCTGGCCAACCTGTTCCACCCGGGCTCGGGCATCGACATGAGCACCCTGGGGACTGTGGATATTTCCAAGTACCAGGCGACGGCGGCCGAGGTTCAGCATGAACATGCGTTCGTCGAAACCATCCTCAACCTGATTCCGTCGAACATCTTTGCTGCCATGGCGCGTGGCGAGATGCTGCCGATCATCTTCTTCTCGGTCCTGTTCGGCCTCGGTCTGTCGAGCCTGCAGTCCGACCTGCGCGATCCGCTGGTGAAGATGTTCCAGGGCGTATCGGAAAGCATGTTCAAGGTCACTCACATGATCATGAACTACGCGCCGATCGGTGTATTCGCACTGATCGCGGTGACCGTTGCCAACTTCGGCTTCGCGTCCCTGCTGCCGCTGGCCAAGCTGGTGATCCTGGTTTACGCCGCCATTGCCTTCTTCGGCTTTGTCGTTCTGGGCCTGATCGCACGCCTGTTCGGTTTCTCGGTGCTCAAGCTGATACGCATCTTCAAGGATGAGCTGGTGCTGGCCTACTCCACCGCGAGCTCGGAAACCGTGCTGCCGCGCGTGATCGAGAAGATGGAAGCCTACGGTGCGCCGAAAGCCATTTGCAGCTTCGTGGTGCCGACCGGTTACTCGTTCAACCTCGACGGTTCGACCCTGTACCAGAGCATCGCGGCAATCTTCATTGCCCAGCTGTACGGCATCGACCTGTCGATCAGCCAGCAACTGTTGCTGGTACTGACCCTGATGGTCACCTCCAAAGGTATCGCCGGCGTACCGGGCGTGTCCTTCGTGGTGCTGCTGGCCACTCTGGGCAGCGTGGGTATTCCGTTGGAAGGCCTGGCGTTCATCGCGGGTGTCGACCGCATCATGGACATGGCTCGTACCGCACTGAACGTGATCGGCAACGCCTTGGCCGTACTGGTTATCGCGCGTTGGGAAGGCATGTACGACGATGCCAAGGGCCAGCGCTACTGGAACTCCCTGCCGCACTGGCGCAGCAAAGAGAAGCTGCCGGCCGGCGAGACTTCCAGCAACTGAGTTCGCCTACATGATCGTTCCCGCGCCCTGCGTGGGAATGCATCCCCCGGACGCTTTGCGTCCGGCCCACAAACCCCGGAGAAATCCGGGGTTTGTCGTTTCTGCCCACCCCGCTATCATTCGCGCATCTTTTGGGGGAATTTGACTGATGCTCAATGGCCTGTGGCTTGGCTTTTTCGTCGTGGCGGCCGTTTCGGCACTGGCGCAGTGGCTGATCGGTGGCAATGCTGGGATCTTCGCGGCGATGGTGGAAAGCATCTTCGCCATGGCCAAGCTGTCGGTCGAAGTGATGGTGCTGTTGTTCGGCACCTTGACCCTGTGGCTGGGCTTTCTGAAAATCGCCGAGAAGGCCGGTATCGTCGAATGGCTGGCCAAGGCCCTGGGGCCACTGTTCCTGCGCCTGATGCCGGAAGTACCGGCCGGCCATCCGGCCATCGGCCTGATCACCCTCAACTTTGCGGCCAACGGCCTGGGCCTGGACAACGCCGCCACGCCGATCGGGCTCAAGGCCATGAAGGCGTTGCAGGAGCTCAACCCCAGTGCAACGGTGGCCAGTAACGCGCAGATTCTGTTCCTGGTGCTTAACGCGTCGTCACTGACCCTGTTGCCGGTGACCATCTTCATGTACCGCGCCCAGCAAGGCGCGCCCGATCCGACCCTGGTGTTCCTGCCTATCCTGTTGGCGACCAGTTGCTCGACCCTGGTCGGCCTGTTGTCGGTGGCGTTCGTGCAGCGTCTGCGCCTGTGGGACCCGGTGGTGCTGGCTTATCTGATTCCGGGTGCGCTGGTACTGGGTGCCTTCATGGCCTTGCTGGCGACGCTCTCAGCCACCGCGCTGGCCGGCCTGTCGTCGATCCTTGGCAACCTGACGCTGTTCGGGCTGATCATCGTGTTTCTGGTGATCGGCGGACTGCGCAAGGTCAAGGTCTACGAAACATTCGTCGAGGGTGCCAAGGAAGGCTTCGACGTGGCCAAGAACCTGCTGCCGTACCTGGTGGCGATGCTCTGTGCGGTGGGTGTGCTGCGGGCCTCCGGCGCGCTGGACTTCGGCCTGGACGGGATTCGTCATCTGGTGGAGTGGGCTGGCTGGGACACCCGCTTCGTCGACGCCCTGCCGACGGCGATGGTCAAGCCGTTCTCGGGCAGCGCGGCAAGGGCCATGTTGATCGAAACCATGAAAACGTCGGGGGTGGACAGCTTCCCGGCACTGGTCGCGGCGACGGTTCAGGGCAGTACCGAAACCACCTTCTATGTGCTGGCGGTGTACTTCGGCGCCGTGGGCATCCAGCGCGCGCGGCACGCCGTGGGCTGCGCCCTGCTGGCGGAACTCGCCGGCGTGCTGGGCGCGATCGGGGTGTGCTACTGGTTCTTTGGCTGAGCCGGAATCACCCGTCGGGTCAGGGTCTTGCCGGGGTGTTTTTCTGCCCCTGCTCCACGGTCCAGGCAATCACCTGCCTGGTCAGCGTATCGCCGGCCAGGCCGAACCCGCTCACCACGGCGGGCACTTTCACATCGTTCAATGGCTGGCGCACTTCAAAGCGCCGGCTGGCGAGGATGCGCTGGTCGGTGCCACGCACCAGCAATGCATCCAGGCGAATCACCACCTGTGCATGGTTGCCCTGGTATTCGGTCTGGAAGGCTTGCAGGTTGCCGCCCAGTTCCAGGTCTGTCTGGAAGTTGCTGTCGTCGGTGCTCAGCAGGCCTACTCGACCGTCCTGGGCAAAACCGTCGAGCAGGCGGTTGCGCAGCAGGATCGGTGTCGTGTCGCTCCAGCGCGAAGCCTTGTAGCTGCTGATCAGGTCACCTTGCGGGATCACGGCGATCTTGGCGTTGTTCAGCACGTCACCTGCCTGTGGTTTGGCAACCTTCAGCGACCAGCGCACCGGATTGGCGTGGGTCGACGGCGCGCTATCCTGGGCCGCAGGCAGGCGATAGATATCCTGTGGCTCCGGTTTGGGGAGGATCGAGCAGGCGCTGGTCAGTGCCAGGCTTGCGAGCAGCGTGCCGTGGGCAAAAGTGCGGTAGACACCCTTCATGGTGTGAACTCCTTGTCATTGTCGCCGCCCAGCAGGTAGCCGCCGGGGTTGGCTTCGAGGCGACGTGAAATGGCCCGCAGCGAACTCAGGGTGTCGCGCAGTTCGCGCACGGCCGGTGCCAGGCCGTTGAGCCCTTGCATGCCGTTGTTCAATGCGTCCTGATTGCTGCTCAGCAGCGTGTTGATGGTCGCCGTGCTCTGCTCCAGGGATTTCATGGCGTGCTCGGCACTGCCGAACATCTGTTTGCCCTGGTCATTGAGCAGGCCATTGGCGTTACGCATCAACGCGGCGGTTTGTTCCATGGCGGCACCGGCCTGTTTGCCGACAACCGCCAGTTGTTGCATGGCCTGGCGGATATCGCCGCGCTGGTCGGCAATGGCCCCGGTGGTTTGTTCCAGATGATCGAGGGTCTTGCTCAGGCGTTCGACGTTTTCCGGCGACAGCATCTGGTTGGCGTTGTACAGCAGCCGGTTGATGCTGCTCATCACGTCTTCGCTGTTGTCCAGCAACCGTGCGATGGGCGACGGCGAGGCGACGATGACCGGCAATTGACCGTCCTTGCCTTGCAGTTCCGGGCTTTTGGGGGTGCCGCCGCTGAGCTGGATGATCGAGGTGCCCGTAATGCCGGTCAGTGCCAGTTTGGCCCGAGTGTCTTCCTTGATCGGGGTGTCGCTACCCAGGCGAATCCGTGCCAGCACCCGGCGGGGATCGTCGGGGTCCAGGCGCAAGCTCACCACATCGCCGACCTTGATCCCGCTGTATTGCACCGCGCTGCCTTTGGACAGGCCGCTCACGGCCTCGTTGAAGACGACTTCATAATCCTTGAACTCCGTGTCGACACTGGACTTGGCCAGCCACAGGCCGAACAGCAAGGCGCCGGCCACGATGATTACGGTGAACAGGCCGATCAATACATGATGGGCTCGGGTTTCCATGTCATACCTCGTTGAGCTGTGAAGCGGCTGTCAGCGCCGCGCGGCCGCGTGGGCCATGGAAGTATTCGTGAATCCACGGGTCGTTGGTCTCGGACACGACGTCGATGGCATCGGCCACCAGCACCTTTTTCTGCGCCAGTACCGCCACCCGGTCGGTGATGGTGTAGAGCGTGTCGAGGTCGTGGGTCACCAGGAACACACTCAGTCCCAGCGCATCGCGTAGCGTCAGGATCAACTGGTCGAATGCGGCTGCACCGATAGGGTCGAGGCCCGCGGTCGGCTCATCGAGAAACAGGATGTCCGGGTCCAGCGCCAGTGCCCGGGCCAGTGCGGCACGTTTGATCATGCCGCCGGACAGCGAGGCCGGGTACTTGTCGGCCGCCGACAGGGGCAAGCCGGCGAGGGCCAGTTTCACGGCAGCCAGGTGCTCGGCATCGTCGCGGCTCAGCCCGGCGTGTTCGATCAGTGGCAGCGCGACGTTTTCCGTCACGGTCAGCGACGAGAACAATGCGCCCTTCTGGAACAACACGCCGAAGCGCCGCTCGACCATTGAACGCTCATGCTCCGACAGGCTGGGCAGGTTCTTGCCAAATACCGTCACGTTGCCTTCGCTGGGCTGGCGCAGGCCGACGATGCTGCGCAGCAATACCGACTTGCCGCTACCGGAACCACCCACTACGGCGAGGATCTCGCCCTTGTACAGATCCAGATCGAGGTTCTCATGCACGCTCTGCTTGCCGAAGCGGTTGCACAGCCCACGGACTTCGATCACCGCCTCGGCGGGTGCACGGGGTAAGCGACTCACCAGCCCATCTCCATAAAGAACAGCGCGGCCACCGCATCCAGCACGATCACCACAAAAATCGACTGCACCACGCTTGAGGTCGTGTGCGCGCCCACGGACTCGGCGCTGCCGCTGACCTTGAAGCCTTCCAGGCAGCCGATGGCGGCGATCAGGAAGGCGAAGATCGGTGCTTTGACCATGCCCACCAGAAAGTGCTGAACGCCAATGTCCGATTGCAGCAAGGACAGGAACATCGCCGGCGAGATATCCAGCGAGAGGGCGCAGACCACCCCGCCGCCGACAATCCCCGAGAGCATGGCCAGGAACGTCAGCATGGGCAGAGCCACCAGCAACGCCAGCACCCGTGGCACCACCAGCAACTCGGTCGGGTCCAGGCCCAGGGTGCGGATGGCATCGATTTCTTCGTTGGCCTTCATGGAGCCGATTTGCGCGGTGAAGGCACTGGCAGTGCGGCCAGCCATGAGGATCGCGGTCAGCAATACGCCAAATTCACGTAAAAACGAGAAGGCCACCAGGTCCACGGTAAAAATGCTCGCGCCAAAGCTGGCGAGTACCGTCGCCCCGAGGAACGCCACCACCGCGCCCACCAGGAAGGTCAGCAAGGCAACGATGGGGGCGGCGTCGAGCCCGGTTTGTTCGATGTGTGCCACCATCGGGGTGATCCGCCAGCGCTTGGGGCGAAACAGCCCACGGGCGATGGTTTCCAGGATCAGGCCGACAAAGCCCAGCAGTTGCAGGGTGTCTTGCCAGACGATATCGACAGCGCGACCGATCCGGGTCAGCAGCTGGATGCCGACGCTGATGTCGGGCTCTTTGACGGGGATGCAGAAGTCGGCCATTGAGCAATAGACCGTTTGCAGCAGCGCGCGGTCGGCGGCAGACAGGCTGCAGTCGGGGTGTTCGGCCGACTTGCCGAGGCGCTCGGCCCCCAGCAGTTCGACCAGCAGGGAAGCACCTGCCGTGTCGAGTACGCCCAGTCCATTAAGGTCAATGGTGGTGCGCTCGTCGTATTGACCCTTGAGGGTTTCGCTCAGGCGCTTGAGGTCGGCGTAATGGGCGAGCGTCCAGTCCCCCGTGATCCTCAGCAGCGCAGGGGTCTGCGAGGTGTCGAGTCGGGCACTGCCGGTTATCGTGTTGCTCATAAGCTCCTTGCTTGTTCGGCTGAAACGCAGTGCTACGTAATAGCACGATCCCCGTTACTTTGCCTCGTTCGGCACTTGATTGTCTTGACCTGCGTCGCTCACGACGAAGCGCAGGACACCAATCACCTGGCCGTCTTCGGTCAGTACCTGAACCTGCCATTTGCCGACCGGATTCCCGGGGAAATTCTGCTTGTGGGTCCAGGCCCGGTAGCCTTCCTTGCGCCCGCCGTGGATATCCAGGGCAATGCGGTCGACCTCTTTGCCGTTGAACTTCCAGACGTGATAAATCCGCTCGTCCAGCCCGCGTGGGGCGTTGATCGCGGTGTAGGCGTACAGACCATCGCGGCTCAACTGGGCAACGCTGACCTGATGCAGGCTGTCGCCTGGCGTACGGTCCTGCAGTTGGGTGCTGATGGCCACCTCGGTCATCCACAAGGTGGCCGGCGGAACCCACGAGCGCATGAACCAGCCGGTCGCCCCGATGACCAGGGTGATGCACAGCACGCTCAGCCCGCCGCGCAGTGTGCGAATCGGAAAGATCGAGGCCAGGCTCGGGAACGACAGCAGCATGGCGGTGCCCAGTGCCAGCTTGAAGCTCTGCGCAGTGGTCAGGTGCAGGATGATCGGCAGTGCGGTCAGCAGGGCGGCGAACAGCGTCAGGGTGTGCATGGCCAGGAACAACCAGCGCCGCGGTGCCAGCCACTTGTAGTACAGGGGGTCGATGATCGAGATCAGCGCCGCGGCGCCGAGCAGCCCGGTGAACACCAGTTGCCCGCTGTTCCAGGCGGTGGTGATGAAAAAGAACGGCAGGACGAAGAACAGGCTTTCCTGGTGGATCATCTGCGTGGCATAGCGCAGCAGGGGCTGCGGGATTTCGCGCTTGAACACCTTGGCGAAGAGCTCGGTCAGGCTGTTTTCCAGCATCAGCCAGACCCAACTGACCAGCATGATGATTGCAATCCAGGTCGCCAGGCCTTGTTGGCGATCAACCAGGATGAAGCTGCCGACCCCCGAGATGAAACCACCCAAGGCAATGACCCCGGGGTAGCGCTTCATCAGTTCGAGAATGCGCTGTACGGTCTGGGGGAGATTAGGCATTGGACGGTTCACAGTGCTCAAGGGAAAAACCCGCACAGGATACCGCTGGCACACTGATGTTGCGAGAAGCCTGTGGCGAGGGAGCCAGTGCCCTTGCGATCGCTACGGGTGCCTGCGATACCGGCGCCAGCCCAGCACACCGAATACCAACCCCCCCAACATGCCACCCAACAACCACAGCACCTGGTCATCGCTGAGCAGTGGCTTCTCGATCCGCAGGTAACCCGGCTGGTCGAGCAGTGCATGCAAGGCCAGGTTGGCCTGTTTGAGCGTTACCGCACGCAAGCGTCTGGCCGGGTTGTCGAAGCGCCCGTCCTCATAGTCTGACAGGGCGCTCCAGTAGTAGTCGGCCAATCCGCTGTTGCCTTGCACGACCCAGGCCTGCCGGGCAATGGCTGCCTGTTTCAGGCGCTCGAAGCCGACAGGGTCGAGGCCGTTTTTCAGCAGGTCGGCCTTGAGCTCCTCCAGGACCTGCTGCGCCTGCGGCAGGTCATCGCGCTCAAGATCCGCATTGAGGCTCATGAAGCCTACGCCGCCGAACACTTCGCGTTCGGCGGAGGGGCCATAGGACAAGCCGTGCGCAAGCCGTAGCTGACGGTAAAGCGCCCAGTCGAGGTAGTCCTTGAGCAGATCGAAGGTCTCGTCGTACTGATCGTCGAGCACCGGCTCCGGGAGCAGCCAGTGCAGCCTGGCACCGTCGCCCACCCATCCGTGGATCAGGTTGCGCCGGGCCTGGGCGGTGTTCTGGATCTGCGGCAGGGGCGGATGCGCGGTGGGCTCGATCGGCTTGAGTTGACCGAAAGTGCGCTCCAGGTAGGCCGGCAGCAGGCGATCGAGGTCGCCCACGACAATCAGCGTCATGTTATTGGGGGCATACCAGTCCTTGCGCACCTTCTTCAATTGTTCGCGGGTCAGATGATGGACTTCGGCCCGCTCCGGGCACTTGAGGCCCAACTCCACGGCCAGCTGATTACTGGCCGTGTGGCCGAGGTCCTGGCGGTCGAGCCAGCGTTGCAGGTGGGTGTAGTGGCCACCATCTTCACGTTCAACCACCTGTTTGGCGGCGCGGATGGCCGTGTCGTAGATGCGGGTTTCGGTCAGCAGTGCCAACAGGACGTCCAGGACCTTACGCTGGTTTTTCGCCGGGGCTTCGATGACGAAGGTGGTGTCGGCATTGCTGGTGTAGGCGTTCCACTCACCCCCCAGCCCCTGCATGCGCTCTTCAAGCCCACCCTCGCCCCCGGCGTCGATGCCGCTGAACAGCACATGCTCAAGCAGGTGAGGCAGTTCCTTGTCGGCGCAGGCGAAATCATCAAGGCCAACCCCAACCACCAGACGAATGGCGACATGGCCGCGCTCACTGCCGGGTTTGAGCAGGATCTGCAGGCCGTTTGGCAGCACGTAACCTTCAACCTGAAAGCGGTCCAGGGCCCATGAGCAGGTGGAGCCGAGCAGCAGACACGCGAACAACAGACAACGCATAACAACCTTCCTGGCGGGTAGAGGCGGAGCGAGGATTTTCATTCATCTCTTGTAGGGACTTTTTACAACGCTAGACGTTCAGGGTGAATGGGTGATGTCAGCCATATCCTCGACAGCCAGGGCGCCGGTTTCGAAGGTTTCCAGTACCACGTAGGCACTGCTGCAGAACAGTGAGTTCAAGCGCTTCATGTCGGCAATCAGCTCCAGGTGCAGCGAGCTGGTTTCGATGCTTTGTACGATTTTTCGTTGTAGCCGGCTGACGTGGGCATGGGCCAGGCGTCTCTCCTGAGCCCGAAAGCGGCGTTTCTCGCGCAGCAGCTGCCGGGCACTTTCCTTGTCGGCGCTGAGAAACACCGACAGCCCCAGGCGCAAGTTGGCGATCAATTGATGCTGCAACCCGGCCAGTTCTTCCAGGCCGACGTCGGAAAAGGAGCGACGCTGTGAGGTCTTTTGCTGCTGAACCTTGCGCAGCATACGTTCGATCAGGTCCGAGGCGAGCTTCAAGTTGATTGCCAGTTCGATGGTTTCCGCCCAGCGCCGACTGTCCTGGTCGCTGAGGTCTTCGCGGGGCATCTGCGCCAGGTACAGCTTGATCGCGCTATAGAGGGCTTCAACGTCATCGCTCAAGCGGCGCACCTCCTGGGTGACGGCGGTCTGCTTGCCGCGCAGCACGTCGAGCATGGCTTCGAGCATGTTATCGATCAGGTCGCCGATGCGCAGGGTTTCCCGGGAGGCGTTGGCCAGGGCCAGGCTCGGGGTGGTGAGGGCTGTTGGGTCCAGATGTCGGGGTTTGGCTTGGCCGTTGGTCTCCGGGCGCTCCGGTAGCAGCCAGGCGCAGAGCCGTGCCATCGGGCTGACAGTAGGCAGCAGGATCAGGCAGCGAAGGGTGTTGTAGAGCAGATGAAAACCGATCACCAGGCCCTGAGGGCTGAAATCAAGGCTGTCCATCCAGTGCACCAGTGGGTCGAGTACCGGAATGATCAACAGCAGGCCGATCATTTTGTACAGCAGGCTACCCAGCGCGACTTGCCGCCCCGCGGCGTTTTGCATGCTGGTGCTGAGAAATGCCAGCACCCCGCTACCGATATTGGCGCCAATGACCAGGCCAATGGCCACTGGCAGGCTGATCACTCCGGCACCGGCAAGGGTCGCGGTGAGCAGTACTGCTGCCAGGCTGGAGTAGGAAATCATCGCGAACAGTGCGCCGATCAGGGCATCGAGCAGGATGTCGCCGGTCAGCGAGGCAAACAGCACCTTGACGCCTTGGGCGTGGGTGATGGGAGCCGCGGCTTCGACAATCAGTTGCAGGGCCAGAATAATCAGCCCCAGGCCAATCCCTACCCGGCCGAGCTGGCCCACGCGAGTTTGCTTGCGCGAGAGAAAGAGAATCACCCCCAGGAAAATCAGCAGCGGCGACAGCCAGGACAGGTCCAGGGTCAGGACCCGAGCCATCAACGCGGTACCGACATCGGCGCCGAGCATGGTCGCCAGGGCCGGTGTCAGTGCCATCAGGCCCTGGCCGACGAATGAAGTCACCAGCATCGCGGTGGCGTTGCTGCTCTGGACCATGGCGGTCACCAGGATCCCGGCGATGAAGGCCAGCCAGCGCTTGGACATGTTGCGGCCAATGACGTGGCGCAGGTTGGAACCGTAGACCCGCAGGATGCCGGTTCGGACGATGTGCGTGCCCCAGATCAGCAGAGCCACCGCAGACAATAGATTGAGCAGGGTCAGCATAGTGGGCCCCCTGGGTGCATAGCGCCCCAAAGGGGCAAGTTGACGGTGCCGCGTAACGTTATGGATTCTGTACTTAAGCTGTAGTTGGCGAATGGTCCTGACGCCAGCATCGCATAGCTAAAGAGGCGATTGATACAAAACTGTCATGAAAACAGCGTTCTGCAGACGTGAAAAAGGGGCTCGAAAGCCCCTTTCCCTACAGCGCATTCGGGTTATTGACCCGGAATGTCCTTGCGCAGTTTTACCGGCTCGTGCGCCAGGTTCTTCTTTTTTGCCATTGCCGAGCGCATCTTGATGTTGAATGCCTCTACAGCCAGCGAGAACGCCATGGCGAAGTAGACGTAGCCTTTTGGCACATGCACTTCGAAGGCTTCGGCGATCAGCACGGTACCCACCACCAGCAGGAACGACAGCGCGAGCATTTTCAGCGACGGGTGCTTGTCGATGAACTCGCTGATTTTGCCAGCTGCCAGCATCATCACCAGCACTGCAACGACGATCGCGGCCACCATGACCGGAACATGGGAGACCATGCCGACGGCGGTAATGACCGAGTCCAGGGAGAACACGATGTCGATGATTGCGATCTGGATGATCGTGTAGAGGAAGTTGCCGCCCTTGCCGCTTGGCTCGTCGCCTGTTTCGTCTTCACCTTCCAGTGCGTGGTACATCTCCTGAGAGCTTTTCCACAGCAGGAACAGGCCACCGAAGAACAGGATCAGGTCCCGCCCGGAAATACCCTGGCCGAAGATTACAAACAGGTCCGCGGTCAGACGCATGACCCAGGTGATCGACAGCAGCAACAGGATCCGGGTGATCATGGCCAGGGCCAGGCCAAAGATCCGAGTACGTGCCTGCATATGCTTGGGCATGCGGCTGACCAGGATCGAGATCATGATGATGTTGTCGATGCCCAGAACGATTTCCAGGGCCGTCAGTGTGAAGAAGGCAACCCAGATCTCCGGGTTGGTCAGCCATTCCATGTGTATTCCTTTGAGCGAGTGTTAAACCACGACGCCAGCCGCTTCAAACATCGAAGTCAGGCTGGCGGCGCAGAGATGTGGGGATGTTACAGGGTGCTGAACAATGGAAAAATACCCATCAGCAACGCGGCGACCAGTATGCACAAGCAAACCAGCACTGCCCACTTGAGGGTGAAGCGCTGGTGATCGCCGAATTCGATCCCGGCCAGCGCCACCAGCAGGTAGGTCGAAGGTACCAGCGGGCTCAGCAAGTGTACGGGTTGGCCAACGATCGAGGCTCGGGCCATTTCCACGGCGGTGATGCCATAGTGGCTGGCGGCTTCGGCGAGAACCGGTAACACGCCGTAATAAAATGCATCGTTGGACATGAAGAACGTGAACGGCATGCTCACCAGTGCGGTGATCACGGCCAGGTACGGGCCCAGGAACTCCGGAATCACGGCGAGCAAGCTTTTGGACATGGCATCGACCATGCCGGTGCCGGACAGGATACCGGTGAAGATACCCGCGGCAAAGATCAACCCGACGACCGCCAGAACACTGCCGGCGTGCGCCGCCACGCGGTCTTTCTGTTGTTGCAGGCACGGGTAGTTGACGATCATCGCGATACTGAACGCGACCATGAACAGCACGGGCAGTGGCAGCAGGCCGGCGATCAGGGCGCACATCAGGACCAGCGTCAGGGCACCGTTGAACCAGATCAGCTTCGGACGACGGGCGTCCGGGAACTGGGAAACGCTGATTTCGCTGTGGTCGATCTCATCGCCTGCCAGGTGCAATTCACCCAGGCGTGCACGCTCACGCTTACCGTACAGGTAGGCAATCGCCAGGATCGCCACCACGCCGGCAAGCATGGCCGGGATCATCGGTACGAAAATGTCCGACGGGTCGACATGCAATGCGCTGGCGGCACGGGCGGTCGGGCCGCCCCAGGGGGTCATGTTCATCACGCCACCGGCGAGGATGATCAGGCCGGCCATGATCCGCGGGCTCATGCCGATGCGGCTGTACAACGGCAGCATGGCGGCCACGCAGATCATGTAGGTGGTCGCACCGTCACCGTCCAGGGACACGACCAGGGCCAGCACGGCGGTGCCGACGGACACCTTCAGCGGGTCGCCCTTGACCAGCTTGAGGATCTTGCGCACCGCCGGGTCAAACAGGCCGGAGTCGATCATCAGCGCGAAATAGAGAATGGCGAACATCAGCATCACCCCGGTCGGGGCCAGCTTGGTGATGCCTTCGAGCATCATCGGGCCGATCTTCGGCGCAAAGCCACCGAACAGGGCAAACAGGATCGGAACGATGATCAGGGCGATCAGCGCCGACAGGCGCTTGGTCATGATCAGGTACATGAACGTGATGACCATGGCAAAGCCAAGGAAAGTCAGCATGGGAATACTCCAGGCGTAGCGCGACTAGGGAATGGCGGACCGGGTGGGGTCAGCGCAGAACGGGAAGCACGAGGCGTACGAAGGGAGTCGGGGCGAACAGGCGGGTAGCAGCGGACATCAGAATCACCATTGTTGTTGTTAAATGGGCCGGGCAAACGTTGCAACGTTCGCGTTGGCCAACCGGTCTATTGCCGGTAGTGAGGCGATCCTAATCGGCCAACCTTTCAGCTACCTTTCGCCGCACAAACTGCGGACGAGATGTTCAAGGTCGCAGGTTGGCGCCTAAAGTAACGGGCTGGACGCCGATCGGACGGCCCGAAGCCTGAGTAGGGAGATCTGCACATGAGCGAACTTCACACCGGCGGATGCCATTGCGGGCAACTGCGTTATGAGTTCAGCGGGCCATTGCGCGACATCGCCCATTGTCACTGCTCGATATGCCGACGGGTCAGCGGAGGCCTGGTGACCACCTGGATCACCCTGCCCCGCTCTGCATTCCGATGGCTGGCCGGGACTGCGGCGCGGTACGACTCTTCTGAGCGCTGCGCGCGGTATTTCTGTGCCCATTGTGGCGCGCACCTGGCGCTGATCACTCAGCTGAGCCCGGACACCATCGACGTGACCATCGCCACCCTCGACCATCCTGAACACGCCCCGGCCGACCGGCACATCTGGACCGACAGCCGCTTGCCCTGGCTGCACCTGGACGAGCAGTTGCCTGAAGAGGCACAGGAAAGCCTGTAGCCCAGGCCTCAAGGCAGCTCCAGGCCTCCGGCTGCCTTGTGCAGGGCTCGCAGGTGTTCACCCAATTGCTTGAGGTTGGCCTCGCTGGCTGCAATTTCTGCCGCGCGCGTGTGTTCCAGCAGCGCCCTCACCTCTTTGTCCAGATCGCCGGTCAGCGCCAGCAGCTTCTTCTGCCGGGTGCTGCTCTCCGATTCCAGGCGTTGCCACTCATTGGCTTGCGGCAGTCCGTAGCCTCCCCGGTCGAGCAATTCCGCGGGGCGGCTGAGGAAGCCGCTGTTAGCGAGAATCTGCTGCAAGGTCTGGTTGGCTTTGTCCATGCCGCCGTTCGTCAGCTCGCGGGCGTCCAGGTAGCATTGTTTCACTTCATTCTGGGCCAGCATCAGTTGCTGGCGGAAACTGGCCTGTTCCAGCAACAGCAAAGCGGCGCTGGTCCGCAGGTCGGCCTGATCAAACCACGGGCGGCGTTCCGCGGCGCTCAAGGCCAGCCAGTCTTCAACCTTGTCCTGTTTGATCGGCAGGTGCTTTTTCAGCACTTCGAACATGGCCTGGTAGCGGTCACGGAACGAGTCGAAGCGATAACCAAGGCGCAAGGCTTCACGTGGGTCATCAAGCACGCTGGTGTCCGCCAGTCCCCGGGCCTTGAGCACTTCCAGCAAGCCGTTGGGCATGATGCTGTCCAGTCCGGTCAACTGTGGATTGTGGCTGCCGCTGCGCAACAGCTTCAGGCTTTCGACCGCGCAGTTGTTGGATAGGAAGAAGTAGTTGCCGTCGTAGCTCCAGTGCATCTCCGCCGCGTGCTCGACCACCTCTTCGATCTCGCTGCGCGACAGATTGAGCGGTACCGAGGCCAGGCTGCGCAGTTCGGTCTTGGTGTATTCGTCGATGACCTGGGACAGCGGCAACACGAAAAGCCGCGACGGGTACTTGCCGACCAGGCCGTCCCAGCTCGACAGCTGTACGTCACCGACGAACGCGCGGTAGGACAGTACCAATGAGTATTCCAGGTCCAGGCGACAGTCCGGCCCGCGTGGGCGACCTGGTGCACAGATCACCAGGCGCAACATGCTGTGGCCCCAGCGACTGACCAGGTTCTGGTTGGCCTCGGCCAACAGGTAGTCAACGGCGTAGACCCGCTCAGGATCGACCTGCCCCAGCGGCTGCCTGGCGAAGTCGTTGCCGGCGTTCAGGAAGGCGTAGGACGTGGCGCAGGTGTCTTTGGTGGCGGGTGCCCAGCCAAAGTGTTCCTGGTAATAGCGGTACAACGCGGGACGGCGGCAGGCGTAACTCGGGTCGAGAAGGAAGTACTCCATGTTGACCGCGACGAACTCCTTGGGGCTGCTGGTCTCGTAGAGATCCGGGCTGCGGACGATCTGGCGGTTGTGTTGCTCACGTTCACCCCGACGACCGACGTACTGCTGCCAGCCGGCCAGGTCCAGCAGGCGTGGGTCGTCACTCAGGGTAAAGCGACGCCCCGTCTGGCCACGGCACTGATCAGGGATGCCGACCAGTCCCGAACTGTTGTTTTGCCGCGTGCAACGCTGGATCAGCACACGTTCGGGGCCTGACCACAGGCGCGCACGGTCGTAGATATGGGTGAGTTCGTGCAGCACCGTGGCGAGCATTTCCCGGCGTACGGTGCCGTGCGGACGATGGGTTTTTTTCGTCGCGGCACTGCCGTCGGTCAGGCCGGCCAGCAGCTTGCGATTGAGGTCGAGCTCCGACACCAGCGACGCCTGGCCATAAGCGTTGCTCGGCATGTTGTCGGTCCAGCCGACATCGATGCGACGGTCCAGTTGCTCGATAAAGCGTGGCGGCAGTGCCTGCATCGCTTCATCCAGCAGGGCCTGGCTGGCCTGTTGCTCTGCCGGGCTCAAGCCTTCGGTGTTGAGGTGTAGTTGCAGGCTGGCTTGCGCTGTGCCGCCGAGAAGCAACAGGCATGCACTCAGCAGCCAGGTGACGAGCGACCTCACAGTGCGAGGATAGCTTCGGCGAGGACTTGGTCACTGGCGTCGCGAGCTTCAGGCACGCGGGTGCGCAAGGTGTCGAAGGCGGCTTCCAGGTGCGCGCCACGGATATCACCGTTGCTGGCAACGAAACTGGCGGCATCGTCCCGGGCTTCACGGATGACTTTCATGTCGCGGATCGAGGTGGTGGTATCGGATGTGAAATCCAGGGTGCGCTGGGTCGCGCGGATCAATATGTTGCTGGTGGCTACCAGGGTGTGTGCCTGGGCCACATCGGCCAACAACAGCAGGCCAAGGGTGGCAGCAATCAGCGGGTTACGCATGGAACGACTCCGGAAGAACAGGGATAACTATTGGACGAGAATTGTCTGTGCCAGTTCAAGCGCGCTGACACGAAGTTTTGGCGGAGTCTGGCGCAGGTAAACCAGCGCAGGCTCCAGGCGCACGGCTCGGGGCAGAGCCAGCGCGGAGGAAGCGGGGCCGGTCAGGCCGACCCCGTTGACGTGCAATCAGATGGTCAGGATGGCCTGAGCCAGCTGTGCATCGGTCGCGCTCAGCTGTGGAACCTGCTTGCGGATGTGCTCCAGAGCGCTTTCCAGGCGAACGCCACGGATGGCGCCTTCGCTGGCCACGAAGCTGGCTGCATCGTCGCGAGCCGCTCGGACGATCTTGTCGTCGCGGAACGAAGAGGTGACATCGGAGGTCGCGTCGGAAGTGGCTTTGAGTGCGCCGACAATTGCGTCAGTGGTGGCGATCAGGCTGGTCGCGTGCGAGTTGGCAGCAACGGCCAGCAGGGCCGCAGCGCTGAGCAGACGAAGACGGGACATGGGGGTAACTCCTGTTGATGAACAAAAACCAAAAAGTGGTGCTGAATACGCCGGGCAACCACTGTGTGTCGCGTTGAAGTAGTGAATCAGACGCGTCATACGCAGTGTTCGCCACGTGTTCTTGGATATTAGGCCGTTGTCCAGGGGTTCGAATAGTCCCATCGCACTTTGTCACACCTCCTATCGCCAGAATGGCCTATCCAGTTCGGCTGCTCGGTCCGAGTGGCTCAGGCCTATGTCGTGCAGTTGCTGGTCATTGAGTTGAGCCAGCAGGCGCCGGGTCCGTGCCCTCTCCATGCATCGACCGGTAGCCGCGAACAGGCGGGCCATCAGCTTGAGAGTGCTGAAGCGCCGGGGGCGTGGGAGCGAAATATCGAGTGAGCGGTCCATGATGAAGTCCTCGCGCAGAGGCTGGTAAAGCAGCCTTGGGAGAACAGGGTGAGCTTTTCTGTGACACTGGAGCAGCTACAGCAGCGTTTAATTGTACTGGTTCAGTTGCTTAGTATTTGAAACTGTACCTGTCTGGCATCAACGCTTCTGTACCGACGTTTTTTCAGCCCTGAAACGACAAAACCCGTCGCGATTGCCCGCGACGGGTTTTGTGTATGCAATTCAGGGTGCTGGCGGTGGACCCGGTGGGTCAGGGCCAGCGACGCTAACTTAGCGCCAGAACGGCTTGCTCAGCTCTTCGTAACGCTGTGCTTCGCTAATCCCTGCGTCAGCCAGCAGACGCGAATCCAGGCGAGCCAGTTGGTGGCGGCTGGAGATGCGGCGTTGCCACAGCATCAGGTTGGCGAGAACGCGCAGAGGCATGGAAGCCTGGGTTTTTTCAGCTTTGTCTTCGAAGAACAGTTCGGAACTGAGTGTACGTTCCATGATTGACATCCTTCCGCTTGTGGCGGGATTAGGTAGTGGTTTAACTGGTGCCCATGATCCTCTCGTTTGGCCAGTCTCTCTAGATACAGTTCACCTGTATTGTGAGGGACCAGTTAACTGTTAATAAGGGGTGTACTGGTCTAAATTGAGGCAACTGTACCTATCTGCACTGTAGTAGTGCATTTTTAGGGTTTTTGTCTGGAGAGGTAGGCAAATAGGGTGGGAAAAGGCCGGTACAGTAGTACAGTTTTTGCTGGATGCTGATGGAATGAGGGCGAGCTGACGAAACTGTGTTTGCGCCAGCCGCCTTCTGTATCAATCACACGGCGAGCATGCGACCGGTTTCTTCCAGGTTCATGTGCCAGCTGAGGGCATCGCGCAGGATGTGTGGCGTGTGTCCGCCGAGGGTGCAAGCCTTGTCGAAGTAGTCATTCAGCGCCTGGCGGTAGTCCGGGTGCACACAGTTGTCGATGACCACCCGGGCACGCTCCCGAGGTGCCAGGCCGCGCAGGTCGGCAAGGCCGATCTCGGTGACCAGGATGTCCACATCATGTTCGGTGTGGTCAACGTGGCTGACCATCGGCACCACGCTGGAAATCGCCCCGCCCTTGGCAATCGACTTGGTGACGAAGATCGACAGGTGCGCGTTACGGGCAAAGTCTCCCGAGCCGCCGATGCCGTTCATCATCCGCGTGCCGCAGACGTGGGTGGAGTTGACGTTGCCGTACAGATCGAACTCCAGGGCGGTGTTGATGCCGATGATGCCCAGGCGACGAACCACTTCAGGGTGGTTGGAGATCTCCTGCGGGCGCAGCACCAGCTTGTCCTTGTAGCGCTCCAGATTGCCGAACACATCGGCATTGCGTCGGCTCGACAGGGTGATCGAACTGCCCGAGGCAAAGCTCAGTTTGCCGGCGTCGATCAGGTCGAAGGTCGAGTCCTGCAGCACTTCGGAGTACATGGTCAGGTCTTCGAATGGCGAGTCGATCAACCCGCACATCACGGAGTTGGCGATGTTGCCAATACCGGCTTGCAGCGGCCCGAGCTTGTTGGTCATGCGCCCGGCGTCCACTTCCTGCTTGAAGAAGTCGATCAGGTGGTCGGCAATCGCCTGGGTCTCGCTGTCGGGCGGCAACACCGTGGACGGTGAGTCGGACTGATTGGTGATGACGATCGCGACGATTTTTTCCGGCGGGATCGGGATGGCGGTGCTGCCAATGCGATCATCGACCTTGACCAGCGGGATCGGGGTGCGGGTTGGGCGGTAGGTGGGGATATAGATGTCGTGCAGACCTTCCAGGTTCGGGTTGTGCGCCAGGTTGATCTCGATGATCACCTGCTGGGCGAAAATCGCGAAACTGGCGGAGTTGCCGACCGAGGTCGTGGGCACGATGTGGCCTTGCTCTGTGATCGCCACCGCTTCAATCACCGCGATGTCCGGCAGCTTGAGTTGCTTGTTGCGCAGTTGCTCCACGGTCTCCGACAGATGCTGGTCAATGAACATGACTTCGCCGGCGTTGATCGCCTTGCGCAGTGTGCTGTCGACCTGGAACGGCATGCGACGGGCCAGTACACCGGCCTCGGTCAGTTGCTTGTCGAGGTCGTTGCCCAGGCTGGCACCGGTCATCAGGCTAATCTTCAGCGGCGTGACCTTGGCGCGCTCGGCCAGTGCATGGGGCACCGCCTTGGCTTCGCCGGCGCGGGTGAAGCCGCTCATGCCGACGGTCATGCCGTCCTGAATCAGAGCGGCAGCATCGGCGGCGCTCATCACCTTATCCAACAACGAAGGCAAGCGAATACGGTCACGGTACATGGATTGTTATCTCGGGCAGCGGAAGCAAGATGCGCAGTCTAGTGATTTCAAAAAAATTCGTCCCGCTACCATGGTCGAATGCCGACCGCTGATTTAGAGCCTTTGGTCGGGTTTTAGCGGGTAATAAAAAACCCCAGCCTACTAGAGGCTGGGGTTTGGGGTATTGCGCTGGCGCAGGTTTTAATCGACTGCTTTAACCATATCCTCGATGACTTTCTTGGCGTCACCGAAGACCATCATGGTTTTGTCCAGGTAGAACAGTTCGTTGTCCAAACCGGCATAGCCGCTGGCCATCGAACGCTTGTTGACGATTACCGTCTTGGCTTTATAGGCCTCGAGGATCGGCATGCCGGCAATCGGCGACTTCGGATCGTTCTTCGCCGCGGGGTTGACCACGTCGTTGGCGCCAAGCACCAGCACTACGTCGGTCTGGCCGAACTCGGAGTTGATGTCCTCCATCTCGAATACTTGCTCATAAGGCACTTCGGCCTCGGCCAGCAGGACGTTCATATGGCCTGGCATCCGCCCGGCAACCGGGTGGATCGCAAACTTCACAGTGACGCCACGGTGCGTCAACTTTTCCGCCAGCTCCATCAGCGAGTGCTGGGCACGTGCCACCGCCAGGCCGTAGCCCGGCACGATGATCACGGTGTCGGCGTTGGTCAGCAGGAACGCGGCGTCGTCGGACGAGCCGGACTTCACCGGCCGAGCTTCCTGGGCGCCAGCTGGGCCTGCGGTATCCGTTGCACCGCCGAAACCGCCGAGCAGTACATTGAAGAACGAGCGGTTCATCGCTTTGCACATGATGTACGAGAGGATGGCACCGGAAGAACCCACCAAGGAGCCTGCGATGATCAGCATCGAGTTGTTCAGTGAGAAGCCGATACCCGCTGCTGCCCAACCGGAATAGCTATTGAGCATTGACACCACCACCGGCATATCGGCACCGCCGATCGGGATGATGATCAGCACACCCATCACGAAGGCCAGGGCCAGCATCAGGGCGAAAGCGCCGAGGTTGCCGGTCAGCATGAAGGTGATGCCCAGGCCGAGCGTCGCCAGGCCCAGCACCAGGTTCAACTTGTGCTGGCCGCCAAACTGTACCGGTGCGCCCTGGAACAGGCGGAACTTGTACTTGCCCGACAGCTTGCCGAAGGCAATTACCGAACCGGAGAAGGTGATCGCACCAATCGCCGCGCCAAGGAACAGCTCCATGCGGTTACCGGCCGGGATCGAATCACCCAGCTGTTTGACGATGCCCAGCGACTGCGGCTCGACCACGGCGGCGATGGCGATGAACACGGCGGCCATACCGATCATGCTGTGCATGAACGCAACCAGTTCCGGCATCTTGGTCATTTCAACGCGCTTGGCCATGATCGAACCGGCCGTGCCGCCCACCAGCAGGCCGACGATCACATAGCCGATGCCGGCGGTGGCCCCGCCTTGCTCAAAAGAGAGCGCGCCCAGCTTATAGATGAGACCGATGGTGGTGACGATCGCCAGCGCCATGCCCAACATGCCGAACAGGTTGCCGCGTCGCGAAGTGGTTGGATGCGACAGGCCTTTGAGGGCCTGGATAAAGCAGATCGACGCGATCAAGTAGAGCGTCGTTACGAGGTTCATGCTCATTACTTGGGCGCCTCTTCTTTTACGGCTTTCGGGGCTTTTTTCTTGAACATCTCAAGCATGCGGCGGGTGACCAGGAAGCCACCGAACACGTTGACCGCGGCCAGTGCCACGGCGAGGGTGCCCATGGTCTTGCCCAGCGGTGTCACGGTCAAGGCGGCCGCCAGCATGGCGCCAACGATCACGATCGCGGAGATGGCGTTGGTCACGGCCATCAGCGGCGTGTGCAAGGCAGGTGTAACGTTCCAGACCACGTGATAACCGACATAGATCGCCAGCACGAAGATGATCAGGTTGTAGATACCGGGGGAGATAAGCTCTTCCATCGTCTGAATCCCTGCTTAGGCGTTTTTGCGGATGACTTGGCCGTCGCGGCACATCAGGCACGCGGCGACGATGTCGTCTTCTAGGTTGATCTCGAACTGGCCTTCTTTGGTGAAGACCAGTTTCAGGAAGTCCAGCAGGTTGCGGGCGTACAGCGCCGAGGCGTCTGCACCGACCTGTGCGGCCAGGTTGGTCGGGCCGGCAATCGTCACGCCATGCGCGACGATCACTTGATCGGCCACGGTCAGCGGGCAGTTACCGCCTTGCGCCGCCGCCAGGTCGATGACCACCGAGCCCGGTTTCATTTGCGCGACGGTTTCCGCACTCAGCAGGACTGGCGCCTTGCGACCCGGAATCAGTGCGGTAGTGATGACGATGTCAGCCTGCTTGGCGCGCTCATGCACGGCCTGGGCCTGACGTTGCATCCAGCTGGTCGGCATCGGGCGAGCGTAACCGCCAACGCCGACCGCGCACTCACGCTCTTCGTCGGTTTCGTACGGGACGTCGACGAAC
Organism: Pseudomonas sp. Irchel s3h17; assembly: GCF_900187505.1. GTDB lineage: Bacteria > Pseudomonadota > Gammaproteobacteria > Pseudomonadales > Pseudomonadaceae > Aquipseudomonas. The sequence goes on along the minus strand of NZ_FYDL01000025.1, from coordinate 4,904 downwards.
TTCGCACCCAGGGATTCAATCTGTTCCTTCACGGCCGGACGTACGTCGGACGCTTCAATCACGGCACCCAGGCGCTTGGCGGTGGCGATGGCCTGCAAGCCCGCGACACCGGCGCCCAGAATCAGCACGCGCGCGGCTTTCACGGTGCCCGCTGCGGTCATCAGCATCGGCATGAAGCGCGGATAGTGATGCGCGGCCAGCAGCACGGCTTTATAGCCGGCAATGTTGGCTTGCGAAGAGAGCACGTCGAGGCTTTGTGCGCGGGATGTACGCGGCGCGGCTTCCAGGGCGAACGCGGTAATGCCGCGCTCGGCCAGTTTGGCAATGGTTTCATTGCTGAACGGGTTGAGCATGCCAACCAGCACGGTTCCACTTTTGATCAGGGTCAGTTCGGTGTCGCTGGGGGCGACCACCTTCAGAATCAGCTCCGCGCCAAATGCATCGTGGGCGCTGCCAATCACCGCACCTGCCGCTTCATAAGCACTGTCCACAACGCTGGCATTGACGCCGGCGCCGCTTTGCACAGTGACTGTATGACCCTGGCCGATCAGCTTCTTGATGGTTTCCGGGGTTGCAGCAACCCGCGTTTCACCGGTCTGGGTTTCGAGAGGAACACCAATGTGCACGTCAAATCTCCTGCTTGATCTTATTGCTTTGATCTTTCTTGGAAGGCCAGCGCACTGCGGAGGGTGCGCTGGGGCGGCCGATCAGCACGACTCCGCCGTATTTCGGGCGGGGCGCGGCATTTTGCAGGCGAACTTTGTGCCCTTCAAGGGATTATGACGGGTGACGGAAAATTAACTACAAGTCACCCCGTGACCGAATGTCGCAACTGAACTGTTCAATCCCTTGTAGGCCGTGCCTTTCAAGGATTCTGGCCGAAATTCAAGAATTTACACATCGGCCGTATGAATGATGCGCCATGGCCTCGATTCCAGGCCGCAAAGCCGCGTCGTTAGGCGCGTGTGGCACGATTGTGCCGGTTGTGGGTACAGTCTACGGATATGCGACAAATAGTTATATCTGTAGGGCTTTTGGTTATTTGACTACGTGGTCAGCTAATGTCTGGCAGCCCCTGTCCTTCTACGTTGTAGCTATGAGCCTGTTTGATCAGCCAGTCTCGAAATGCGCGTAAAGAGGCAGATTCGACCTTTCGATCAGGAATCATCAGGTAATAGGCCTTGATACTCGACAGTGCCTGGGTGTTGGCAATGACCAGTCGGTTCTCTGCCAGTTCGCGTTGAATCAGGAAGGGTGGGATCAAGGCGATACCCATGTCATGCATGGCGGCTTGGGCGAGCATGGAGAATAGCTCGTAACGGGGGCCTGTCATGTCGCGGGGGATGTTCAGGTGCTGTGAGTTGAACCATTGACGCCAGGCATAGGGGCGCGTGGTCTGTTGCAGCAGGGGCAGGTCGGCAATCATCTCGGCACTCAGATGAGTACGATTGCCCAGCAAGGTCGGGCTGCACACCGGCATAGGGCTCTCCCCCATCAGCCTGTGGGATTCGGTACCGGACCAGTCGGCATCGCCAAAGTAGATCGCCGCGTCGAATTCGGTGTCGGCAAACAGAAAGGGTCGCGTGCGGTTGGTGAGGTTGACGGTCACTTCCGGGTGTTGCTGCTGGAAGTCCTTGAGTCGTGGCAGCAGCCATTGAGTACCGAAGGTGGGGACAACTGCCAGTTCGATGACATTGGCGCCCTGCTGGCCCATCACCGACAGCGTGTCGCGTTCAACGGCGTCCAGTTGGGTGGCGACGCGTCGGCTGTAGGAAAGGCCGGCTTCCGTCAGCTTCACTCCGCGCCGCGAGCGTCGGAACAGTTCGACGCTGAGGAATTCCTCCAGGCTGGCGATCTGTCGGCAGATGGCGCCTTGAGTCAGCGAAAGCTCCTGGGCCGCCTTGGTAAAGCTCTCGTGGCGGGCGGCGGCTTCGAAGCTGATCAGTGCGGCAGTGCTGGGTATCTTGCGGCGCATGTACGGCAACCTCACACGTTATTGGTGCTTTCAGGGTTTCAGGCTGTTACGGAGTGAGAAATTAGCACAACAGCATGCAAAATCCTCGTTTGCCCAATGCATAAACGGCGCCTAGGATCAGTCCACGATATTTGACCTACTCGCGAGGACACTCTCATGGCCGGTAAAGCTAGCTTCAACTGGATCGATCCCCTGCTGCTGGATCAACAGCTCACTGAAGAAGAGCGCATGGTGCGCGATAGCGCTGCTCAGTTTGCGCAGGACAAGCTGGCGCCACGCATTCTTGAAGCGTTCCGCCATGAGAAAACCGACCCGGCCATTTTCCGCGAAATGGGCGAGATCGGCCTGCTGGGCGCGACCATTCCCGAGCAGTACGGCGGCAGCGGCCTGAACTACGTGTGCTACGGCCTGATTGCCCGTGAAGTCGAGCGTGTCGACTCTGGCTATCGCTCGATGATGAGTGTGCAGTCCTCCCTGGTCATGGTGCCGATCAATGAGTTTGGTACTGAAGCCCAGAAGCAGAAATACCTGCCGAAACTGGCATCCGGTGAGTGGATTGGTTGCTTCGGTCTGACCGAGCCAAACCATGGTTCCGATCCAGGCTCGATGATTTCCCGGGCGCGCAAAGTGGAAGGCGGCTACAGCCTGACCGGCAGCAAGATGTGGATCACTAACAGTCCGATCGCTGACGTGTTCGTGGTATGGGCTAAGGACGATGCCGGCGACATTCGTGGTTTCGTGCTGGAGAAAGGCTGGAAAGGGCTGAGTGCCCCGGTCATCCACGGCAAAGTAGGCCTGCGTGCCTCCATCACCGGTGAGATCGTGATGGACAACGTGTTTGTTCCCGAAGAGAACATCTTCCCGGACGTGCGCGGCTTGAAGGGGCCGTTCACCTGCCTCAACTCTGCTCGGTATGGCATTTCCTGGGGCGCATTGGGTGCGGCCGAGTTCTGCTGGCACACCGCTCGTCAGTACACCCTGGATCGTCAGCAGTTTGGTCGCCCACTGGCTGCCACTCAGTTGATCCAGAAGAAACTGGCCGACATGCAGACTGAAATCACCCTCGCCCTGCAAGGCTGCCTGCGTCTGGGGCGTATGAAGGATGAGGGCACGGCGGCTGTCGAAATCACCTCGATGATGAAGCGCAACTCGTGTGGCAAGTCGCTGGATATTGTCCGCATGGCCCGTGACATGCTCGGCGGCAACGGCATCTCCGATGAGTTCGGTGTTGCCCGTCACCTGGTCAACCTCGAGGTGGTCAACACCTATGAAGGCACCCATGACGTCCATGCGCTGATCCTGGGTCGTGCGCAGACCGGTCTCCAGGCGTTCTATTAATAGGAGAGCGGCCATGGGTGCGTTATCGCATTTGCGGGTACTGGATTTGTCGCGGGTACTGGCCGGGCCTTGGGCCGGTCAGATCCTTGCGGACCTTGGTGCCGAGGTGATCAAGGTCGAGCGTCCCGGTAATGGCGATGACACTCGCGCCTGGGGCCCGCCCTTCCTGAAGGATGCCTACGGCGAAAACACCAGCGAGGCCGCCTATTACTTGTCGGCCAATCGCAACAAGCAATCGGTGACCATCGACTTTACCCAGGCTGAAGGTCAGCGCCTGGTGCGTGAGTTGGCGGCGAAGTCCGACATCCTGATCGAAAACTTCAAGGTTGGCGGTCTGGCGGCTTACGGGCTGGACTATGAGTCGCTCAAGGCGATCAACCCTGACCTGATCTATTGCTCGATCACCGGTTTCGGTCAAACCGGTCCTTATGCAAAGCGCGCCGGCTATGACTTCATGATTCAGGGCCTGGGCGGCCTGATGAGCCTGACGGGGCGTCCCGAGGGGGATGAGGGTGCCGGGCCGGTGAAAGTCGGTGTGGCGCTGACGGATATTCTGACGGGCCTCTACTCGACAGTGGCAATCCTGGCGGCCTTGGCTCATCGGGATCATGACGGTGGTGGTCAGCACATCGATATGGCATTGCTGGATGTACAGGTCGCGTGCCTGGCTAACCAGGCGATGAACTACCTGACGACGGGTGTGGCACCCAAGCGCTTGGGCAATGCGCACCCGAACATCGTCCCTTACCAGGATTTCCCGACGGCGGATGGTAACTTCATCCTGACAGTGGGTAATGACGGGCAGTTTCGCAAGTTTGCTGAAGTGGCTGGCCAGGCGCAGTGGGCGGATGATCCACGGTTTGCGACTAACAAGCTGCGGGTGGCCAATCGTGCGGTGCTGATTCCGTTGATTCGCCAGGCGACGGTCTTCAAGACCACTGCCGAGTGGGTGGCGCAGTTGGAGGTGGCCGGTGTGCCGTGCGGGCCGATCAACGACCTGTCGCAGGTCTTCGCCGATCCGCAGGTGCAGGCTCGTGGCCTGGCGATCGAGTTGCCTCATGCTTTGGCAGGGTTGGTACCGCAGGTTGCCAGCCCGATTCGCTTGTCCGAGACCCCGGTTGAGTACCGCAGCGCTCCTCCTCTACTGGGCGAGCATACGCTTGAGGTGTTGCAGCGGGTGCTGGGGCTTGATGGGGCGGCCGTTGCTGCTTTCAAAGAGGCCGGCGTGCTCTGAGGGGTACTTCTATATAGAAGCGATGCTTTTCCTTGCTTGTCCGGGAGGGAAAGCATCGCTTTTGCCTGTTTGTGCAGTTTATTGATAGAAACCCTGAATTAGCAGTTGACGGCGAATTTTATCTGTCTATAATTCGCCCCACTTCCGGCGCAGTCGAAACGGAAAACTCCTTGGTAAACAAAGAGTTACGCGGTTTTCGGCAGCAGGTTGCTTCAGGTCATCGAAGCTAAAAGGAAGTTGAAAAAGAGGTGTTGACAGCAGCGTGTAACGCTGTAGAATTCGCCTCCCGCTGACGAGAGATCGGAAGCGCAAGTGGTTGAAGTTACAAGGGAAACTTTGAAAACTTCTGAAAATAAC
>NZ_FYDL01000026.1 GCF_900187505.1 Pseudomonas sp. Irchel s3h17 | reverse complement strand
GAATTTCTTGACGACCATAGAGCATTGGAACCACCTGATCCCATCCCGAACTCAGCAGTGAAACGATGCATCGCCGATGGTAGTGTGGGGTTTCCCCATGTGAGAGTAGGTCATCGTCAAGATTAAATTCCGAAACCCCTATCTGCATCTGCAGGTAGGGGTTTTGTTTTTGTGCGTGAAAAAGCTAGCGCAGTTTGCTCTGGGCGGTTACGCCTGCTTCCACCGTCCGATCAGGAGCGCATAGATAATCAGGTTGACCAGCAGCACGAGGGCCCCTAGCCCCAGTTGCATGTTCGGCGTCAGCCCGGTGGGGTAGATCAGCGGCCAGACGTAATGCTCGATGAAGCTTTCGCTGTAGCCGGCTTGCCCGGCGTCATGGCGCATGAGGTTCTCCCAGTGGGTCAACGGGCAGTTCCAGTGGAAGATTTCGACCAGGGTGCCCCAGACGGCCGCGGGCAAATGGCACCAGATCACCTGACGCCATTTGAAGGCCAGCAGCGCGCCCAACAGCACGAACACAATGAACAGCAAATGCATCAGCATCAGCATCAGCCCATCGGCCGCTATTCGGTAAAACATGGGGCCTGCCTCCTTTGAATGGGGGTTGCGAGCACCTTGCTCGGCATCCCGCCTGAGCCGGTCTTGCACCACCTATACTCAAAATACCGCCATCACAAATCTCAGCGGCCCCAAACCGATCGAGGCGTGACGACGGCTGTCCTGTTATTACCGGGGACTGCGATCTTGAGTCTGCGTTTCCTGTGCCTGGCCTTGTTACTGATCCTGCTGCTGTTGCTGGCGGGATGCTCCACGGTGCGTCGCTCTGAGCCGACGGCACCCATCGTGATCACGGAAGCGACCTGGTTACAGATTGACCGGGATATAGACAGCGCTTCATTGTCCTCCAGAGAGGCGGTCAGGGATTACACCCGCAAAGCCATGGGGCGCTGGCGTGAGCAAGTATTCCGCCGTACCGAAACCGACTTCATTCCCTGGTTTACCGGCTACTGGACCCAACAGTGGCTGGGCGTGAAGGTGGGCTGGTACAAGATGAGCGCCAAGGGCGAGACGGATTCGCCGGTCAACCGACTGACGGTCTACCTGCAGAAACAGTACCACGAGCGTGTGCTGGATCCCGTCTCCAGGGTGACCGATCCGAACGTGATCATGGGCGATGCCGTTAGGTTGTACCTGCAGATGCTCAGTGCCCATATGGTCGAGATACGGGAGCAGTATGCCGTCCCCCAGGATCAATTCGACCGCAGGCTCAGCCAAGTCCCGGCCATCACCTTGGCGCCTCCTCCCGCACGCAATGCTTCGCTCTATCAGATCATTCATACTGAACCGGTCACTCGATTGCCCGCTTACACGGCCCTTGTCGAACAGGTCCGCAGTTCCAACAGCGGTGCCGGGGCAGGGCTGTCGGATGCCGGGATCTCCTCGGTGGCCAAGCGTGCAAGCGAACGCCTCGAAGCGCAGATTGCGACCCGTAGCGTTGCCAGCGCGGTAGCCGCAGCGGTCGGCCGAGTCGCCGGGGCGGTGATTTCCGTGGTTTCCCTCGGCATCGGCGCCATGTCGAATGAAAGCGACCGGCCGATAGCGCAGGCGCAAATGCGCCAAAGTCTGAGTGCTGCATTCGACAAGGCATGGCTGGGCTTGATGGAGAACGAGGCGAACGGTGTGATGGCCGGGGTCAACTACATTTCCGGGCAAATCCAGCAAGGTCTTGTCGCCAACCTGTCGGTCATGCCGCAGCCTGTGAGCACCCGGCCCAACGAACCGGCCCTTCAGCGTGAACAACGCAGTGACGTTTATCGGCCAGCGCCGACGGATCAGGGACAGCCGGCCTCAGGTGTTGCTCAATAATAGCAACGCTTACCGCGCCCCGGGGCAGCGTCCGCTGGCTGCGGCCTGGCTGATCGCGGCGGCCAGGCCTTTCACATTCTTCTGATGCGCCAACACCAGGTCGTCGATGGTTGCGCCTGACGGGGTCTGAACCGTGGTTCGGCAGTTGAGGAACGTACTGGTATCGTCTGAGTCGAGGTTTCGCAGGCGCCACTGCGTATCGAGCAGGGCATAGTGCCCGGGAATCGAGTCAAAGCGTTGCACATCGACGCGCAACGACATTTTATGGGCGTTGCTTGTGCCAGACAGTTGATCGGCGAGGGCGCTTTGCAGTTCTTCCGACAGGCTCGCTCCCCACCATTCGGTTTCCAGGACCGCCAGGCCGCTGTTGCCCTGGCGGATGACAATCTGCGTACGGTCGACCTGCGCCGGCACGCTGACTTGTTCAAACTGGATGCTGGCCGCACTGCGGGTTGTCGATGCCGGCTGGGCCGGAATCAGGGTGTGGTAATGCACCGGGTCACTGCTGCAGGCTGTCAACACCAGCAGCGCACCGACCAACCCAACTCTCAACGATAAAGACATGGACGCACTCCTGTGGTCAGCGGTTCGAAGACGGTTGCAGGTTTGGCGGCGTGGCATCTTTTTGACGTCCGCGCAGCAAGGATTCCGGATGCCGGCCCAGGTAGTCCGACAATTCGCGCAGAGAGCGTGACATGCGTCCGAGTTCTTCCAGGGTCTGGGTCAACTGTTCACGTTGTGGTGAGTCTTCGGCGAGGGTCGAGTTGGCCGCTTGCAAGGTCTTGCTCACCTCCTGCAAAGTGTTTTCCACTCCTGGCAGGGTCTGAGTGCTGAACTGCTTGATGCCTTTGCGCATTTCCGTGAGGTTGCCATCCAGGTTGTTGGCGATGCGCTCGATCGGCAGCTTGTTGATCTTGTCGACCATCGCCTGCAATTGCTCCTGCAGCAGTTCCAGGCTGGCTGGCACGGTGGGAATCATCACGGGGCGGGCATCGAGGTCGAAGGCGACTTTCGGCGCCTTGGGGAAGAACTCCAGGGCGATGTACAACTGCCCGGTCAACAAATTGCCGCTACGGGCCTGGGCGCGCAGGCCATTGTCGACAAAGGTGCCCATGAGGCGAACGGAAGCCGCTTCGTCTTCAGGGTTGTGCTCCATTGTCTTGAGCATCTTCACATGGGCCTGTCCCAAGCGTTTGGGATAGATCACGATGCCGACATTGATCGGGAACGTGCGGGTTTTTTCGTCGAAATCCAGGTTGATCGCAACCACTTTGCCAATTTCCAGCCCCTGGAACTCGACAGGCGCATTCACCTTCAAGCCGCGCAAGGCCTGATCGAAACGCAGTGCCAGGAACTGCGGCTTGCCATTGGGCGGGGCGAGGGCGGTAGCCTGGTCCTCGAACAGCTCATAGTCCCGGTCTTCCGCGGCGCTCTTGTCGCCAGGGCTGTAGTTCGGGGCGCGGAAGGCAATGCCGCCGAGTAGCATGGCTGACAGCGACTCGGTCTTGACCGCAAAGCCGTCGGCCCCGACATTGATGTCGATGCCGCTGGCATTCCAGAAACGAGTGTTTTCGGTAACATGCACGTCGTTCGGCGAATTGACGAAGATTTCGATGTTCACGCCATTGCCGTCGGTGTCCAGTGCATAGGCAACCACTTGGCCCACCGGGATCTTGCGGTAGTAGACGGCCGACCCGATATCCAGCGACCCCAGGTCCTGGGCGTGCAGCATGAAGCGCTTGCCGGGTTCGCCATAGGTAATGGGCGGAGGGGCTTCGAGCCCGGTGAAGACCCGGGCGCGGGCATCGGACTGCCCCGCGTCGGCACCAATGAAGTCACCTGAAAGCAAGGTGTCGATCCCGGACACCCCGCCCGCGCCAATGCGCGGTCGCACGACCCAGAATTTGGAATCTTCGCGGGTGAAGGATTCGGCCTGTTTCGACAGTTTTACCGTGGCGTTGACGCTCTTCTGATCATCGCTCAACGCCACATCGGAGACATGGCCGATCACCACGTTGCGGTATTTGACCTCGGTCTTGTTTGCCGTCAGGCCTTGGCCGGTCTTGAAGTTGAGGGTGATCACCGGCCCTTGTTGCATCAGGTTGTGCACCACCAGGGACAGCCCGACCAGCACCGCAACGATGGGTACGATCCACACCAGAGAAACGCTCCAGCGGCGGGTCTTGACGTCGGCTTTGCCGGGCTGTGGCTGCCCCTCAGTGGCTTTCGATTCCATCCATGACCTCCTCGGTTTGTGGGTTATCCCAGATCAGGCGCGGGTCGAAACTCATCGCCGAGAGCATGGTGAAGACCACCACCATGCCAAAAAACAGAATCCCGGGTCGTGGCTCGATATCACCCAGTGCCTGGAACTTCACCAGGGCGGCGACCAGCGCAACGACAATGACGTCGAGCATCGACCAGTAGCCGATCAGCTCGACGAAACGATACAGCTGCGAACGTTCCTTGCGGGCCCAGAGGCTGCCCCGCTGGGCGGTCACCAGCAGCAGCGTCAGGGCGACAAACTTGATGCCAGGCACGGCGATACTGGCAATGAAAATGATCAGTGCGATGTCCCAGGCGCCATGCTCCCAGAATTCCAGCACGCCACCGATGATGGTGCTGTCGGAACCACTGCCGAACATGCTGGTGTTCATCACCGGCAGAAGGTTGGCGGGGATGTAAAACACCAGTGCAGCGGCCAGGAACGCCCAGGTGCGGGCCAGGGAATTGGTCTTGCGCACATGCAGGGGCGCACCGCAGCGCTCGCACACCGGGGGGTGGTCGGTCATGTCGCAGGCCAGGCCGCAGCTGTGGCACAGGCAAAGGTTGAGGTCGCGGGCTTCGGGCGGGCTGTTCATAGGCAGTCCCACAATTCACGAACGTCGCGTCCGGCGATGCGGATCAGTAACAGGCTCAACACCGCCAGGGCAAACAGGCCGATGCCGGGGATCACGTCCAGCAACCCGGCCAGTTTGAATACGGCCACCATGGCCCCCAGCAGGCAGACCTCCAGCATGCTCCAGGGCCGCAGGCTCTCCAGCCAGCGCATGCACAGCTTGAACGCCGGTGCGCGCCTGGAGGTCAGCGCGAAGCTCAGCACCCAGATCAGCAGCAGCAGCTGGAACACGGGCGCGATGATGATGGAGATGGCCGCGACCAGGGCGATGAAGGTAATCGGGCCGTCACTCAGGGCCACCACCGAATCCCAGAGGGTGGCGCTGTTTTTCAGGCCTTTGAGGCTGATGCTCATCACCGGGTAGAAATTGGCGAACATCCACAGCACCGATGCGGTCAGGGTCAATGCCAGGCGTTGCTGCAGGGTCATGCCGTTGTAGCGCTGCAGCACCCCGCCGCAGCGTTGGCACAGGGCGGTCTGGTGTTTGGCGAGCACGGCTTTTTCATACACGGCATCGCAATGCTCGCAAATGATCAGGTGGTCGCTGCTGGCCATGGTTCACACTCAAGAAAAAAGCCGGACGTGTCAGGGAGTTAACTGAATATAGAAGCGCCTTGCGATAGAGCAAATATAAAGTTCATTGCACAACAATAGAGGCGTGTGTTTACCGTTTAGATACGCTGAAACGAAATACTGCGCGCGACCGAAACCGGCGGCACGCAGCGACGCGATTGGGCGCAGGTGGGGCGAAAGTTACTCGCCGCGAATGTACTGTTCCAGCTGGCGGATCAGTTCGGCCTGCTCGGCAATGGCTTCCTTGACCAGGTCGCCAATGGACAGCAAGCCCAGCAATTGACCGTTTTCAACCACGGGCAAGTGCCGTAGGTGCTTGTCGGTCATGATGCTCATGCAGGTTTCGACGGTTTGATGGGAGTCCACGGTGATGACCGGCGAGTTCATGATCTCGCTGACCGGGGTGCCCACCGAGGAGCGGCCCTTGAGCACCAGCTTGCGCGCATAGTCACGTTCGCTGATCACGCCGACGATCTTGCCGTCGTTCATTACCGGCAGCGCGCCTACGTTCTTCGCGGCCATCACCATCAACGCTTCCAGCACCATTTGATGGGACTTGATGGTATGGACCTCTTGATTGTGACTGGCTTTTAACTTGAGCAGTTGCGCGACGGTCTTCATGGAGGTCTCTCCGCTGTTGTCTATGTTAGAGGACGGCCTATACAGAATCGTAGACGCAGGCTAATGGAGCAAGGGGGCAAAGCGGCATTTACATAATCTAAATGCGTCATCGGCGGCGTTTGGGGCACTGGCGGCTGGAATGCGCAGACAAAAAAGCCGCTGATAACCCGTACGGGTTATCAGCGGCTGTGCAAGGCAACTCAGCAGTAGCGGTCGATCACGCTGACGTCTGGCCGGGACTGCAGGTTCTGCCATTCCTGAGTCAGGGTGACCAGTACCCGGCCGACGAAGTCTTTGTCGGCGGCGGCTTTCTTGCCAACATAACCCTGGCCGCGACGGTACATTTTCAGTCGGGCACGCAAGTCACGCTTGTTCTGTTCGAACTCGGCTTCATGGGCATGGGGCGACAGGCAGTCGATATGCACCTGGCCAGATTCGGCAATCCACAGGATATGGCTGTCATGGCTGTCTTTGTGTGCGGCGAACATACGAGCCAGTTCATCAATAGTCGGTTGATTGTTCAGATTCATGTTAAAGCCCCTTGACCAATGTTTGATCTGTCTAGTTGATTCGCTAATTCACTTCTCTACTTCGGTAAGTTGATATCTGGTACCGAAACCAGGGCGACAGTGGTTGTCTGCCGAATGTCGGCAGGGCCTTGAGCAGGATGCATGTAGTCTTGCCGAGAAACTGCTACGTACTGGCGTCACAACGGGGGAGAAGCAGCGATTACCTGGATGTTGTTGCCCGATACAAACCTGCTCGGTCACAAGCATCTTGAAGAGTATTCGCCAGCGCTTTCGGTCCTGGAGGGACGTTCATGCCGGGTCAGTTTCATCAATCTGCCTTGTGGGCAGTACACATCCGGGAGCAGCTCGGCGGTCAGTCGAGCCTTTTCACAACACTTTTGCCTACGCTCCCGATCGGGGAGACGTCCGCATCATGCAAGGGGAAAAACAACTCGTCAACGGTTTTGTAGTGAAAAATTTCATTCACTACAAAAATAATCCCGGCGCCGAACCGGAGCGGTTTAACCTTGTCCTACAATCGCTTGCGTGACACAGGTAAAGGCAGCCCTGAACACCGATGGCGGGTAGAATCGAAGGCTCAGATCATCTTCGAGGTTGCAGTGGTGGACTTACAGCAGGGCTTCGTCCTGACCCGGCATTGGCGCGATACCCCGGCCGGCACGCAAGTCGAGTTCTGGTTGGCGACCGATGCCGGTCCACGGCTGGTGCGCTTGCCCGCGCAGCCGTCGGTGGCGTTCATTCCCGAGCAGTACCGCGAGCGCACCCTGGAGCTGGCGCGCGGCGAGCCGGGTGTCGAGCTGCGACCGCTCGGGCTGCAGGATTTCCAGCACCGACCGGTGTTCGGCCTGTATTGCCAGCAACATCGCCAGCTCATGCACCTGGAATCAATACTGCGCAGGGCCGGTGTGGAGGTCTTCGAGGCGGACATTCGTCCACCCGAGCGCTACCTGATGGAGCGCTTCATCACCGCCCCCGTGTCATTCACCGGAACGCCTGACGCCAGCGGCCTGTTGCTCGATGCCCAGCTCAAGCCGGCCCCGGATTATCGGCCGCGCTTGAAGTTGGTCTCGCTGGATATCGAAACCACCGAACAGGGCGAGTTGTATTCGATTGCCCTGGAGGGTTGCGGTCAGCGCCAGGTGTACATGCTCGGAGCGCCAAACGGCGACGCCACTCAGGTGGACTTTGCCCTGGAGTATTGCGACTCCCGAACCCTGCTGCTGAAACAGCTCAACGCCTGGTTTGCCCGGCACGATCCCGACGCCATCATCGGCTGGAACCTGGTGCAGTTCGACCTGCGCGTCCTGCACGAGCATGCCCGGCGCCTGGCGGTGCCGTTGCGCCTGGGGCGCGGTGGCGAGGAAATGCAGTGGCGCGAACACGGTTCGGGCAATAACCACTTCTTTGCCGCGGCAGCGGGACGACTGATCATCGATGGCATCGAGTCCTTGCGTTCGGCGACCTGGAGCTTTCCTTCGTTCAGCCTGGAAAACGTCGCACAGACGCTGCTGGGAGAGGGCAAGTCGATCGACAACCCGTACCAGCGCATGGATGAAATCAACCGCATGTTCGCTGAGGACAAGCCGGCCCTGGCGCGCTACAACCTCAAGGACTGCGAGTTGGTGACGCGGATCTTCGACAAGACCGAGCTGCTGACCTTCCTGCTGGAGCGCGCCAGTGTCACCGGGTTGCCGGCCGACCGTAGCGGCGGCTCGGTGGCCGCGTTCACCCACCTCTACATGCCGTTGATGCATCGCCAGGGTTTTGTCGCGCCGAACCAGGGCGAACGGCCACCCCAGGCCAGTCCCGGCGGCTTTGTCATGGATTCGCAACCCGGTTTGTACGAGTCGGTGCTGGTACTCGACTACAAGAGCCTGTACCCGTCGATTATCCGCACCTTTCTGATCGACCCGGTGGGGTTGGTCGAAGGCTTGCGTCACCCCGACGACAGTGAGTCGGTGCCAGGCTTTCGGGGGGCGCGCTTCTCGCGTACCCGGCACTGCCTGCCAGCGATTGTCGCCCGGGTCGCCGAGGGCCGGGAGGTGGCCAAGCGCGAACAGAACACACCTTTGTCCCAGGCCTTGAAAATCATCATGAATGCCTTCTATGGCGTGCTGGGCTCCAGTGGTTGCCGGTTCTTCGATACGCGCCTGGCGTCTTCGATCACCCTGCGCGGGCATGAAATCATGCAGCGCACCCGGCAACTGATCGAAGCCCAGGGCCATACGGTGATCTATGGCGACACCGACTCCACCTTCGTCTGGCTACGGCGCGCCCATGGCCAGGAAGAAGCGGCACAGATTGGCCGCTCGCTGGTGGCCTGCGTCAACCAGTGGTGGCGTGAGCATCTGTTGCGCGAGTTCGGCTTGCACAGCGTGCTGGAACTGCAATACGAAACCCATTTCCGCCGCTTTCTGATGCCGACCATCCGTGGCGCGGAGGAGGGCAGCAAGAAGCGCTACGCAGGCCTGGTGACCCGCGCCGATGGCACCGACGAGATGGTCTACAAGGGCCTTGAAAGCGTGCGCACCGACTGGTCGCCGCTGGCCCGGCAGTTTCAGCAAGCGCTCTACCTGCGGATTTTTCATCGGCGGCCGTATCAGGACTATGTGCGCGAGTTTGTGCGGGCGACGCTGGCGGGTGAGCACGATGACTTGCTGATCTACCGCAAGCGCCTGCGCCGGCCGCTGGACGACTATCAGCGCAACGTGCCGCCCCATGTCCGTGCCGCGCGCATCGCGGATGAGTACAACGACCGGCAACACCGGCCGCGCCAGTACCAGCGCGGTGGCTGGATCAGTTACGTGATCACGGTCGCGGGACCCGAACCCCTGGAGACCCGCAGCGCACCGATTGACTACGACCACTACATCAGCCGTCAGCTGCAACCGGTGGCTGACGCGATCCTGCCGTTTGTCGACGACGACTTCAGCACCCTGATCGGTGGCCAACTGGGCTTGTTCTAGGCTTCAGACCATCGCCAGCCGCTGCTTGCGGGTGGGCGCCGCGAAGGCCTGGTCCAGCGCCTGGAAGTCCGCCGGGTCGAGTTGCAACGCGCCAGCGGCGGCATTCAATCGCACGTGTTCGGGGCGGACCGCCTTGGGGATGGCGATCACGCCCTCCTGGGAGAGCAGCCAGGCCAGCGAGACTTGTGCCGGGGTGACGCGATGACGTGTGGCAATCGCTTTGAGTGTCGGCTCGGCCAACAGGTTGCCGGCCTGGGCAATCGGGCAATACGCCATCAACGGCATGCGCTGCTGCTGGCACCAGGGCAGCAGGTCGAACTCGATGCCGCACTCCTCAAGGTTGTAGAGCACCTGATTGGTCGCGCAGGCGGTGGAGGGCAGCTCGCCCATGTCCGCGACATCGAAATTGGACACGCCCCAGCGGCCGATCTTGCCGTCTTCACGCAAACGCTCGAAGGCCTCGACGGTTTCCTCAAGGGGATACTGACCCCGCCAGTGCAGCAGATACAAGTCGATGTAGTCGGTGCCCAAGCGCCTCAGGCTGCGCTCACAGGCTTGGGGAATGCCGCGGCGGCTGGCGTTATGCGGGTAGACCTTGCTCACCAGGAACACCAGGTCACGCACGCCGGTAACGGCGTGGCCCACCACCTCCTCGGCACCGCCTTCGGCGTACATTTCGGCGGTGTCGATCAGGGTCATGCCCAGGTCGATGCCGGTACGCAAGGCATCGATTTCGCGCCGGCGCTGGTGCCGGTCTTCGCCCATGCGCCAGGTGCCCTGGCCGATGACGGGGACCGGTACGCCGGCCAGTTCAAGTGTGCGCATGACCATCTCCAGGTGGTATGGACGCAAGCGGCCGACCCGGGGCCGGGTGCTCGCGATGGACGCTAACGATAGCCCAGTTCGGGTACAAAATTGACGAACCCGCGAAAGCGTCCTTTCATTCAACTGTCCTGCCGTTCACCGGAACGGCGGCCGCGCACGCAGCGCGCCACCCGGGAGTGTGATGATGAAGCGTCAAGCACGAGTCTTCTGCCTGTTGATCGCAACCATGACCCTTGGCGCGCAGGCCGAGGACGCACCCCCGGCGGACGATTCCGCGCCTCCCCTGAACCCGCACGTGATCGACAAACTCATTGATGTGGGGGACTACTTGCGCAGCCTGCCCAAGTTCGAGGTCAACGCCGAGGTCACGCGCGATACCGTGCTGGACTCGGGGCAGAAAATCCAGACCAGCTCGCGAACCACACTGAAAGTGGCGGGGCATGACCGCCTGTACGCCAAGGCCGATGGCGACACGCAAACCCGGGAGTTCTTCTACGATGGCAAGCACCTGACACAGTACTCGCCCTATCTGAAGTACTACACCACCGTGGACGCACCGGCCACCGTCAGCGAAACCCTGCACAAGATTGAGCAGCACTACGGTATCCAGGTGCCGACGGAAGACCTGTTCCTCCTGGGCCGCGACCAGGCGCAAATCGACGCCCTCAAGAGTGCGATCTATGTCGGGCCTTCCTACGTCAAGGGCACGCTGTGCGACCACCTGGCATTCCGCCAGGCGGGTGTCGACTGGCAGCTGTGGATCACCCGCGCCGACAACCCCTTGCCCTGCAAGCTGGTGATCACCACCACCGACGTGGCGAGCTTTCCGGAATACAGTGCGGTCTACAGCTGGAACCTTGCCCCGAAGATCACCCCCTCGGCGTTCACCTTTACGCCGCGCAAGGGCGATGTCGCCATCCCCTTGAAGAAAGCCAGCGAATAGGGGGGGAGGATCATGTTCAGGATTCCACCGTACGCGGTTCTGTTATCCCTGCTGGCCACTTCGATGCTGACCGTCGGCGTCGCTGAGCAGGTCGATGCTCGTCAGCTACGTGCCCAGGGCGGTGCCCGGTCGTCGGTCAATCGGGCGCCGCCGGCGCACGCCCCGCGAGCCCAGCGAGCCCACACCAGTCAGCGGGCCAATACCAGCCAACGGCTCAATACCAGTCAACGGATCAATACCAACCAGGGTGTTCGCGCCAAACAGCGGATCAACCCCACCCCGCAGCTCAGCAGCGGCCAGAGGGTCAGCACCCCGAGGGCCAAGACCGCCCAGCGCACCAACACCAACCAGCGGCCCAGCACCGCCCAGCGCGATCAGGCCAGGCAGCGCGTCGATCAGGCCAATGTGGGGAACGAGGTCAACTCGGGCAACCGTGTGAATGCCGGCAACAACGTCGGTAACCGGGTGCGGGTCGACAACAGTGAACGCAACGTCAACAAGACTCGCGATGTGAATATCGATAGCGAGGGGCACGGCGATTACGATGACGACGATTATGATCACGATTATGACGATGACGATGATTACGACCATCCGCTCGCCATGGCGGCTGCCGTGACGGCAACGGTCATGGTCACCGCGGCGGTGGTGGGTGAGGTCATGCGCCCGTCGGAAATGCCCAGCGACTGTGTGCAGGTGATGCGCAACAACACGGCGTACATGCAATGCGGATCGACCTGGTTCCAGCCACAGTACCAGGGCAGTAATGTGAGCTACGTGGTGGTCAACGCGCCATGAGCGATGCTGGAAAAAAGGCGTCCAGGGGGGGGGAGTGCAGGCACTCACCCCTGGCCGCCTGAATCACCATGGCCGAGGGAGCCTGGTGAGGCCGTTCGTGATGTCGCGGCGGTGGTAAGGCGCCCCGTGAACGGTGTTGCAGACTGCGCCCCCGACGGGCGCAGTGGGTTACTTGCCGAGCTTGACCCGGGTCCAGCCGCGGGTCACTACCCGCTGGGTGGCGATGGGCATGTCCGGGATGGCGTACAACGTGGCCATCACGGCCTGGGGCGGGTACGAACCCGGGTCGTCGCGGATTGCTTCATCCACCAGTGGCGTCGCCGCAGCGTTGGCATTGCTGTAGCCGACGTTGTTGGTGATCTCGGCCATGATGTCCGGGCGCATCAGGAAGTTCATGAACAGGTAGGCGTTGTCGACGTTGGCCGCATCGTGCGGGATGGCGACCATGTCATAGAAACTGCCGGCGCCTTCCTTGGGGATGCTGTAGTCGACCTTCACCTTGTTGCCGGCCTCCTTGGCCCGGGCCTTGGCTTGCAGTACGTCGCCGGAGTAACCGACCGCGACGCAGATGTTGCCGTTGGCCAGGTCCGAAATGTACTTGGACGAGTGGAAGTAGGCGACTGACGGGCGAATCTTCATGAATAACGCTTCGGCCTCGGCGATCTGCTGCCTGTCCCGGGTGTTCACCGGGTAGCCCAGGTAGTGCAGGGCGGCTGGCAGCATTTCGGTGGGCGAATCGAGGAAGCTGATGCCGCAGGCTTTCAGCTTGGCTGCGTTTTCCGGTTTGAACAGCAGGTCCCAGGAGTTGGTAGGCGCATTGCTGCCGAGCACTTCCTTGACCTTGTCCGGGTTAAAGCCAATGCCAATCGAACCCCACATGTAGGGGAATGCATGGCCGTTGTCCGGATCGCTGGCCGAGGCGTTCTTGAGCAGCACCGGGTTGAGGTTTTTCCAGTTGGGCAGCTTGGACTTGTCCAGCGTCTGGTAGACACCGGCCTTGATCTGCTTGGCCAGGAAACTGTTGGACGGCACCACGATGTCGTAACCCGATTTACCGGCCAGCAGGCGGGCTTCCAGGGTTTCATTGCTGTCGAATACATCGTAGGTCACGCTGATCCCGGTCTCGTCTTCGAACTTCTTGACGGTGTCCGGGGCGATGTAGTCGGACCAGTTGTAGACGCGCAGAACCTTGTCATTGGCCTGGGCGCCCGTGGTGATCGCGCCCAATAAGGACAGTGTCAGCAGCGTCCTGCCAAACATTTTCATCGGTACAACTCCATTTTTTTATTCAAAATCACAAAACAAAAATGCAGTGAGCATCAAACCCTGTGGCGAGGGAGCTTGCTCCCGCTTGAGTGCGCAGCACTCACAAAATTGGAAGGGTCGCCAGAATTTTTGGGGCCGCTCCGCAGCCCAGCGCGAGCAAGCTCGCTCGCCACAGGTTTTGTATTTACTCAGTTGAACAGCAATGACACTAGGCCGTCGCTTCTACCATTTGCTTGTTGGGCTGCTGCCAGGATTCGCTGGCGGTCTGGTCCATGGCATCCTGGATCGCCCGTTTGCGATTGGCTTCGGCCTTGCGGCTGAAGTACCAGACCATGAAGGTCACGATCGATACCGCCAGCAATATCAGGCTGGCCACGGCGTTGATCTCGGGCTTCACGCCCAGGCGGACGGCGGAGAACACTTCCATCGGCAAGGTGGTGGAGCCCGGGCCGGAGACGAAGCTGGCCAGTACCAGGTCGTCCAGGGACAGGGCGAACGACATCATGCCGCCCGCCGCCAGCGACGGCGCGATCATCGGGATAGTAATCAGGAAGAACACCTTCAACGGGCGTGCTCCCAGGTCCATGGCCGCTTCCTCGATGGACAGGTCCAGCTCACGCAAGCGGGCGGAGACTACCACCGCGACATAGGCGGCACAAAACGTGGTGTGGGCAATCCAGATGGTGACGATGCCACGCTCCTGCGGCCAGCCGATCATTTGCGCCATGGCCACGAACAGCAGCAACAGCGACAGGCCGGTGATCACTTCCGGCATCACCAGGGGCGCGGTCACCAGGCCACCGAACAGCGTGCGGCCCTTGAAGCGGGTCACCCGGGTCAGGACAAAGGCCGCCAGGGTGCCCAGCGCCACCGCTGCAATCGCGGTGTAGCAGGCGATTTCCAGGGAGCGCACCACTGAGCCCATCAACTGGCTGTTGTCCAGCAGGCCGGCGTACCACTTCACCGACCAGCCGCCCCAGACCGTCACCAGCTTCGAGGCGTTGAACGAGTAGATCACCAGGATCAGCATCGGCAGGTAGATGAACGTCAGGCCGAACACCAGCATCAATCTTGAAAAACCGAAACGGTTCATGCCCGTCCCTCCATCTCTTTGGCTTGGCTGCGGTTGAACAGCAGGATCGGCACAATCAGGATCACCAGCATGATCACCGCCAGCGCCGAGGCTACCGGCCAGTCACGGTTGTTGAAGAACTCCTGCCACAGCACGCGGCCGATCATCAGGGTTTCCGGGCCGCCCAGCAGTTCCGGAATCACGAACTCACCCACTACCGGGATGAACACCAGCATTGCGCCTGCGATGATGCCGTTGCGGGCCAGCGGCACGGTGATTTTCCAGAAGTTGTTGAAGTTGCTCGAGCCCAGGTCCGAGGCGGCTTCCAGCAGGCTGGCGTCGTGCTTGACCAGGTTGGCGTACAGCGGCAGCACCATGAACGGCAGGTAGGCGTAAACCACCCCTATATAGACGGCCGTGTTGGTGTTGAGGATCTCGATCGGGTGCGACGTCAGGCCGGACCACATCAAAAACCCATTGAGCAGGCCGTTGTTGCTGAGGATGCCCATCCACGCATACACGCGGATCAGGATCGCGGTCCAGGTCGGCATCATGATCAGCAACAGCAAGACGTTCTGCGTTTCCTTGCTGGCCTTGATAATGGCGTAGGCCATCGGGAAACCGATCACCAGGCACATGGCCGTACTGAGCAGCGCCACTTTCAACGAACCCAGGTAAGCCGAGAGGTACAGCTCGTCGGCGGCCAGTAGCGAGTAGTTGCCCAGGTTCAGCAGCAGTTGGAACTTCTGTTCGGCGAAGCTGTAAATCTCGGAGTAGGGTGGAATCGCCAGGGCGGCTTCGGAAAAACTGATCTTCATCACCAGAAAGAACGGCAGCATGAAGAACAGAAACAGCCACAGGAATGGAATGCCGATGACGACCTTGCGGCCGCTCGGCAAAAACCGCTGGAACTGCTGAGTGAGGGTATTCATGCGCGCAGTACCACGCCGCTGTCGTCTTCCCACCAGACGTAGACCTGATCGTCCCAGGTCGGGCGCGCGCCACGGCGTTCGGCGTTGGCCATGAACGACTGGACGATCTTGCCGCCCGGCAGCTCGACGTAGAACACCGAGTGCCCGCCCAGGTAGGCGATGTCATGCACCTTGCCCCGGGACCAGTTGTAGCGGGTCTCGGGCTTGAGGGTGCTGACCAGCATTTTTTCCGGGCGGATGGCGTAGGTGATCGACTTGTCCTGCACCGAGGTGCTGACGCCATGGCCGACGTAGATCTTCTGCTCCAGGTCTGGGCTGTGAATGATCGCGTGGCCTTCCAGGTCCTCGACCACGGTGCCATCGAAGGCGTTCACGTTGCCGATGAACTCGCAGACCATGCGACTGACCGGTGCTTCATAGATGTCCACCGGGCTGCCGATCTGGGCGATCCAGCCCAGGTGCATGATCGCGATGCGCTCGGCCATGGTCATGGCCTCTTCCTGGTCGTGGGTCACCATCACGCAGGTCACGCCCACGCGCTCGATGATCTCCACCAGTTCCAGCTGCATCTGCGAGCGCAGCTTTTTATCCAGGGCGCCCATCGGTTCGTCGAGCAGCAACAGCTTCGGGCGCTTGGCCAGGGAGCGGGCCAGGGCCACACGCTGGCGCTGGCCACCGGAGAGCTGGTGCGGCTTGCGCTTGGCGTACTGGGTCATGTGCACCAGGCGCAGCATTTCTTCGACCCGGGCGTCGATTTCGCTGGCGGGCAAACGGTCCTGCTTGAGGCCGAAGGCAATGTTCTGCGCCACTGTCATGTGCGGGAACAGGGCGTAGGACTGGAACATCATGTTGATCGGCCGCTCGTAGGGCGGCATGTCGGTGATGTCCACGCCGTCGAGCAGGATCCGCCCTTCGGTGGGACGTTCGAAACCGGCCAGCATGCGCAGCAGGGTCGACTTGCCGGACCCGGAACCGCCGAGCAGGGCGAAAATTTCACCCTGATGGATCTCCAGGGACACATCGTCCACCGCAGTGGTTTCGTCGAATTTCTTGGTGACGCGATCGACTCGCACCAGCACCTTTTTCGGTTGCTGATGACCTTCAAGAGCCTTCCTGTAAATGCTGGAGGCGTTTGCCATGTGAAACTCCCAACAGGTTTCAGTCGCCGGGCCAACGCGGCCTGACTTAATAGGTGATTGCCAGCCCGTACCGGGAGATGCCGGTCGGGCTGATTCGGCGCCGCCGTCCTGGCTGCCTGGTCGTACTTGTTGTTATTGCGTTTGGTTGTTTTCGCGAGGGGATGGCGCGCAAAGACGCGCCCGCCTGACTCGCGGGGGACCGTTCAATCGTTGAATGCGGTGTGCTGTCGTCAGCGCTGGTTGCGCAGCGCTGCCCGTTGTCGGCATGCGTCGCCAAACGCCTGGAAAATACTCAAGTAGGGAGGGTTGCTCAGCACCTGCCATTCCGGGTGCCATTGCACGCCGACGGCGAAGGCCTTGCTGTGCTCGAGGGAGACCGCCTCGATCAGGCCATCGGGGGCGATGGCTTCGGCGCGCAGGCCGGGCGCCAGGCGGTCGATGCCTTGACTGTGAATCGAGTTGACCTGGAATACCGCAGGCAGGTCCAGGGCTTCGAACACGCCACCTGGCTGCACCTTGACCGCGTGAGCCGGTGCGTACTGCACGGCCAGGTCCGGGTGATCCGCTTCGCGGTGATCGAGCATGCCGGGCAGCTCATGGACCTTCTGGTGCAGGCTGCCACCGAACGCCACGTTCATCTCCTGGAAGCCACGGCAGATGCCGAGCACCGGAACGCCCGCCGCAATGGCCGCACGCAGCAAGGGAAGGGTGGTGGCGTCCCGCGCCGGATCGTGATCCGTGCCGGGTGCGCTGGCAGGGCCCTGATAGTGGAAGGGTTGCACATTCGACGGCGAGCCGGTCAGCAGCAGACCGTCGAGCTGCGCGAGCAGATCGTCGATTTCGGTCAGTTCGCCCAGGGCAGGAATGACGACGGGCAACCCCAGGGCCGCGACGCTGACAGCACGTACGTACTTGTCGCCGCTGATGTGGTAGGGGTGCAGGCCAATCTGTTTGACGCACGCAGTAACGCCGATCAATGGCTTGAATGCCATTTTTATCACCTCGAAGTTTCACACTTGAACGAGCTTTTCCAGAGCTTAGCCTCGTTGATTTTTTTTAACAACTCCAATGTAAAAGATTCTAAACGGCTAGTGAGTGAAAGCTTAGGCTGGCCGCAGCTATTAGGCGGTTCTTTGCTCGTTTGATGGTTGTGGTGACCAATAAAATCAACAAAAAAGGCGATTTGCCCGCTATTGACTTCACTTTGCCTTTCGGATTGACTGGGCTCGTGAAAGGGCGGTGAACATAATAATTAACATAATAGGTGCATCATGTCGGTACCCCTGCGTGCCGTTCAGCTCAACGAAGCGAACGCATTCCTTAAGAAACATCCTGAGGTTTTGTACGTCGACCTTCTGATTGCGGATATGAACGGCGTGGTGCGCGGCAAGCGCATCGAGCGCACCAGTCTCCACAAGGTCTACGAAAAAGGCATCAACCTCCCGGCTTCGCTGTTTGCCCTGGACATCAACGGTTCTACGGTGGAAAGCACCGGCCTGGGTCTGGACATCGGCGACTCTGACCGAATCTGCTACCCCATCCCCAATACCCTGAGCATCGAGCCCTGGCAGAAGCGTCCTACCGCGCAACTGTTAATGACCATGCACGAACTGGAAGGCGAGCCCTTCTTCGCCGACCCACGTGAAGTCCTGCGCCAGGTCGTGAGCAAGTTCGACGCCATGGGCCTGACGATCTGCGCCGCGTTCGAGCTGGAGTTCTACCTGATCGACCAGGACAACGTGAACGGTCGTCCGCAGTCGCCACGCTCGCCGGTTTCCGGCAAGCGCCCGCATTCGACCCAGGTGTACCTGATCGACGACCTCGACGAGTACGTCGACTGCCTGCAAGACATCCTCGAAGGCGCGAAAGAGCAGGGCATCCCGGCCGACGCCATCGTCAAGGAAAGCGCCCCGGCGCAGTTCGAAGTGAACCTGCACCACGTGGCTGACCCGATCAAGGCCTGCGACTACGCGGTCCTGCTCAAGCGCGTGGTGAAGAACATCGCCTACGACCATGAAATGGACACCACCTTCATGGCCAAGCCGTACCCGGGCCAAGCGGGTAACGGTCTGCATGTGCACATCTCGATCCTTGATAAAGACGGCAACAACATCTTCGCCAGCGAGGATCCCGAGCAGAACGCCGCACTGCGTCACGCGATCGGCGGTGTGCTCGAGACCCTGCCAGCGCAGATGGCGTTTCTCTGCCCGAACGTCAACTCCTACCGTCGTTTCGGTGCGCAGTTCTATGTGCCGAACTCGCCGTGCTGGGGCATCGACAACCGTACCGTGGCGATCCGCGTGCCGACCGGTGCGCCGGATTCGGTGCGCATCGAACACCGGGTTGCCGGTGCCGACGCCAACCCGTACCTGCTGATGGCCTCGGTCCTGGCCGGTATTCACCACGGCCTGACCAACGAGATCGAGCCAGGTGCCCCGGTCGAGGGCAATAGCTACGAGCAGAACGAACAGAGCCTGCCGAACAACCTGCGCGATGCGTTGCGCGAGCTGGACGACAGCGAGGTCATGGCCCGCTACATCGACCCGACCTACATCGACGTGTTCGTGGCGTGCAAGGAAAGTGAACTGGCCGAGTTCGAGAACTCCATCTCCGACCTTGAGTACAACTGGTACCTGCACACGGTCTGATTAGGCTGACACCCAACCTGTGGCGAGGGAGCAAGCTCCCTCGCCACAGGTTACTCAGCGCTCGTTTCATGTGTAAACACGATCACCAATTTCTCTGCGTCGAGTCACAACCATGACAAACACTCGCAGCGACTGGGAGCAACGCTTTCAGTCCTTATCCATAGAAGGTCGGGCATTCATTGACGGCCAGTACCGCCCGGCAATCAGCGGCGATACGTTTGAATGCATCAGCCCCGTGGACGGGCGCTTTCTGGCGAACGTCGCCAGCACCGGCGAAGCCGATGCCAATGCCGCCGTGCAGGTCGCTCGCCAGGCCTTCGAGTCCGGCGTCTGGGCCAAACTCGCCCCGGCCGAGCGTAAGCGTATCCTGATTCGTTTCGCCGATCTGATTCTGGCGCACCAGCAAGAGCTGGCGCTCCTGGAAACCCTGGACATGGGCAAGCCCATCAGCGATTCCATGGCCATCGACATTCCAGCGACCGCCAACGCGATCCGCTGGAGCGCCGAGGCGATCGACAAACTCTACGATGAAGTCGCGGCCACGCCCCACGACCAGTTGGGCCTGGTCACCCGGGAACCGTCCGGCGTAGTCGCGGCCATCGTTCCGTGGAACTTCCCGCTGATCATGGCCAGCTGGAAGTTTGCCCCGGCGCTGGCGGCGGGTAACTCGTTCATCCTCAAGCCTTCGGAAAAGTCGCCGCTGACCGCGATTCGCATCGCTCAGCTGGCGCTGGACGCGGGCATCCCCAAAGGGGTGTTCAACGTCCTGCCGGGCTTCGGCCACACCGTCGGCAAGGCCCTGGCCCTGCACATGGATGTCGACGTACTGGCCTTCACCGGCTCGACGGCAATTGCCAAGCAACTGCTGATCTACGCCGGGCAAAGCAACATGAAACGCGTTTGGCTTGAGGCGGGGGGGAAGAGTCCAAACGTGGTGTTCGCCGACGCGCCGGATTTGCGCGCGGCAGCACAGGCCGCGGCCAGTGCCATTGCCTTCAACCAGGGCGAAGTCTGCACCGCGGGTTCGCGCCTGCTGGTGGAGCGCTCGATTCGCGAGCAGTTCATCCCGCTGCTGGTGGAAGCCTTGCAAGCCTGGAAGCCCGGCCATTCGCTGGACCCGGCCACCAACGTCGGCGCGGTGGTCGATCAGCGTCAGCTGGAATCGGTGCTGCGGTTCATCGAAGTCGGCAAGCAGCAGGGCGGGCAGTTGATCGCAGGGGGCGCGCGCACCCTGGAAGACACCGGTGGCCTGTATGTGGAACCGACGATTTTCGACGGTGTGACCAACGCCATGACCATCGCCCGGGAGGAGATTTTCGGCCCGGTGCTGTCGCTGATCACCTTCGACACCGTTGAAGAAGCCCTGCACATCGCCAACGACAGCATCTTCGGCCTGGCAGCCGGGGTCTGGACCCGCAACCTGAGCAAGGCCCATACCTTCGCCCGTGGCCTGCGGGCCGGCAGCGTCTGGGTCAACCAGTACGACGGTGGCGACATGACCGCGCCGTTTGGCGGGTTCAAGCAATCGGGTAACGGTCGCGACAAGTCGTTGCATGCCTTCGACAAGTACACCGAGCTCAAGGCGACCTGGATCAAGCTCTAACCATTTACACAGCAGCGGTTGCAGGCATCGGCGTGCGACCGCTCGGGAATTCAATCATGCAAAAACACGTAAACAGCTACTACGCCGCGACCCGCAACGAGACCGTCGATTTCCCGGTACTCGAAGAATTGGTCGAGTGCGATGTCTGCGTTATCGGCGCGGGCTACACCGGTCTGTCGTCGGCGCTGTTTCTCAGCGAAGCGGGTTATAGCGTCACTGTGCTGGAAGCCGCCAAGGTCGGTTACGGCGCCAGCGGTCGCAATGGTGGACAACTGGTCAACTCCTACAGCCGCGACGTCGATGTCATCGAGCAGCGCTATGGCGACAAAACCGCCGAAGTGCTCGGCAGCATGATCTTCGAAGGTGCCGACATCATTCGCTCGCGCATCAAGCAGTACGACATCAAGTGCGACTACAAGCCCGGTGGCATTTTCGCCGCGCTGAACAAGAAGCAGCTCAAAGGCCTGGCCGAGCAGAAAAGCAGCTGGGAGCGTTACGGCAACCACAACCTGCGCATGCTCGATGCCGCCGAAATCGCCAGGGAAGTCGGATCGAAAAACTACGTCGGCGGCCTGCTGGATTTGCAGGGCGGTCACGTACACCCGCTGAACCTGGCCTTGGGCGAGGCCGCCGCCATCATCGGCCTGGGCGGAAAAATCTTCGAACAGTCAGCAGCCGTGGAAATTACCTACGGTGAGCCGATTGTGGTCCGGACCGCCAAGGGTGCGGTGCGCGCCAAGTACCTGCTGATCGCCGGTAACGCCTACCTGCCGCAGGACCTCGACAACCGTGTGACCCGTAAAAGCATGCCCTGCGGTTCGCAGATCGTGGTCACCGAGCCGTTGTCCGAGAAAGTGGCCAGGAGCCTGATCAGCAACAACTACTGCGTCGAAGACTGCAACTACCTGCTCGACTATTACCGCCTGACCGCCGACAACCGCTTGCTGTACGGCGGCGGCGTGGTCTACGGAGCCCGTGAGCCCGACGACATCGAGCAACTGATCCGGCCGAAAATCCTCAAGACCTTCCCGCAACTCAAGGACGTGAAGATCGACTACCGCTGGACCGGCAACTTCCTGCTGACCATGTCGCGCATGCCGCAGTTCGGCCGTATCGAGAAAAACGCCTACTACATGCAGGGCTACAGTGGCCACGGCGTGACCTGCTCGCACCTGGCCGGCAAGTTGATCTCGGAAATGATCCGTGGCGATGCCGAACGCTTCGATGCGTTTGCGTCCCTGCCGCACATGCCGATGTTTGGCGGCCGTACCTTCCAGGCACCGCTCACCGCCATGGGCGCGGTGTATTACGCCATGCGTGACCGTTTCGGCATCTAGTTTCAACCTTACCGGCGGCCTTGCTGATTGAGGCCGTCGGATTTTTTACGGACCCTTTACCGATCCTGCTGAGCGGCGGGGGGCAAACGTGATTTAATAGCCGCCTTCACGTCTTCGGGACAGAGGAACGGCGCATTTCGCGACAGAAGTCGCCCGCCATCCACCCCACATTACCCTTAAGTTTTTCTCACATAAGGCTGTCATGGACACGGGCTCTCGACTCAAATTAGTACGCGAAAGCTACAAACTGTCCCAGCGCGAGCTGGCCCGGCGTAGCGGCGTCACCAATGCCACCATCTCCCTGATCGAGCAGAATCGCGTCAGTCCATCTGTCAGCTCACTCAAGAAGCTGCTGGAGAGCATTCCCATGTCCCTGGCCGACTTCTTCACCTTCGACCAGCCGCCCCGCGAACACCAGTACATCTTCCGCGCCAACGAACAACCCGACCTCGGCCGCCATGGCTTGCGCCTGCTGCTGATCGGCGCCTCCGTACCCAGCCGGCAGATGCGCCTGCTGCGCGAGCAATATGCCCCGGGCGCCAGTTCGGGCGAAGAACCGATCGTGCACGCCGAAGGCGAGGAGTGCGGGTTGGTGACGCGCGGCACCGTCGAGCTCACGGTGGACGGGCAGGTGAGTGTGTTGAATGCCGGGGATGGCTATTATTTTCCGACGACCTTGCCGCATCGGTTCCGCAATATCGGGGCGGACGAGGCAGAGATTATCAGCGCGAATACGCCGGCCAACTTCTGATATCGAAAGCGGTGGGGGGCTGCTATCGACCCATAGCGGGGAAGCAAGCATACAAAACCTGCGACCGCGATAGTGTCGTGAGATCAATCGGAAGGGCGCGCTAGTTGATCTGCACAACCACCGGACCTTCCGTTACGATCGGCGGGTTCGCGTGGATATTCGAGGCGTTTTTCTGAATCCACTCACGCGCGACTTTCAAGCTCGCATCGCTGCCGGCCTTGTCCGTGCAAACAGTCACCGACGTACCGCCATCACCCGTATTGAGCAGCGTGTAGCTTACGAGGCCAGGCACTGTCCGCAGGGTCGCTTCGACGTCGGCCTTGCGCGCTTCCAAAAGCTCGAAAAGCTGCTTTGCTCCAGTACCCAAGTAGGTTCTTATAACCGCATACATAGTCGTCTCCTTCGGGAGTGCCGTCTTGATGCCAATCCAGATCCGGCGATGGCCGTTACCACCCAGGTTTCAGTTCGCCCCGATTTATAAAGCTTAGCCAAACGTCGACGACAAGCGAAATGCAACGACCACCGGCTACTCTGGGCCGATAGCCGCCAGTCATGGGGGGCAGCTTCCAATCCATGACGCTCATTAGTTGGCGTGCGTTACCCCATTTGTGGGATCGCCTTGGGCAAGCATCTGCACCAGGAGCTCCTGCTCCTTTGCACCCGGTAAAATCCCACGGGTTTCTCCCTCGAGCACGATGATGCCGTCCTCGTTGGTGAGGGTGATCGCTGCCGTCGCGCGGCCTTTTTCATCCGTGCTCACAATGACCCAATGGCATGTCACGGTATCGCCAGGATAGACGGGGCGCTTGAAGTTGAATGTCATTGCCGACGCCAGCCAGCCGATCTGGCCGCCGATTTCGGTCACCAGGCTGGCGGTCAACAGGCCGTGGGATACCGGTGCCCTGAAGTGGCGAGCCTCAGCGAAATGCGCATCGAAATGCACCGGATTGTAGTCGCGGGAAATCTGCGCAAAGCGCTGGATATCATCCTCCGAGAAGCAGCGGGAGAGGGTGAAGCTATCGCCTGTTTGAAGCCCTTCGGCGGCACGCTGTCTAAAGCTTTTCATTGAAGTCCTTTGTCCTGTCGACCTGGAAAGAATGCCTGGCCCCTGGAAAGTAGCCTGTTTTCGCCTTGGTGGCGAAGTCGCGGGCAGCGCCGGGTAGCACGTCACTCATTGGATTTTTCTGAGATAAGCAGGCGGTCAGCGCAGGATCTGATCGATTAACAACAGTACGGCGATCATGATCATGATCGCTCCCGAGAGCCGACTGACTGCTTGAGCGGCCACGGGGCGGGCCTGCAATACGGCTCGAGAGCCGAAACCCACCAACAGGTAGATCACGCCGCAACTCAAGGCGTGGAGCAGTCCTAGCGCGATGATCTGCATCGGCACCGGCCAGGAAGCCGTCGGGTCGGTGAACTGCGGCAACAAGGCGAGAAAGAGCAGGAAAACCTTGGGGTTCAAACCGCTCACGCAGGCACCTTTAAAGGTCCAGCGCGTCCAGGAACCGGATGCCTGGGCCTCCCCGGCGCGAGGTGTCGAGGGGTGCAAGAGCATGTTGATTCCCAGCCAAAGCAGGTACGCAGCACCGGCAACGGTCAGTACCGAAAGGGCAATGGGGTTGCTTGCAACCAGGCCGCCGACACCGGCCGCCACGATCAGCGTTGCCAATAAATGTCCAATCAACAATCCGGCCACGGCTGGCATCACCACACGACCCACCAGGCCGGCCGATATCGCGTAGGCCCAATCTGCCCCGGGTGTAATCACGAACAAGAACGACACCGCCCAGAACGCGGCGAAAATACTAAGACTCATGTCTGTCTTACCTTCTGCTGTTGTACGAGTTCTTGTTCTGGCCTGATCGACCGCCGGCAGCGGCTTTTATCGAGTTATTTCGGGTGCTTTGAGCGGGGGCGCGCATCGTTCTTACTCGCAGAAATAAAGGCGGCGTCCGACCTTGTCCAGACAAGGGCGGACGACCAGCGGCTATAAAGTTCACGGAAAGAATAATTGAATGCACTTAAAATATTTTCGCTATTATTCCAATGTAAATACTGAATACAGGTAGATAATTCTATATGGACAGGATTGATCAGAAGATTCTTGCCGAGCTTCAGATTGATGGACGATTGTCGGTCACCGAACTGGCGGAGCGGGTCGGTCTGAGCCTGTCTCCCTGCCACCGAAGAGTGCGTGCGCTGGAGGAAGCGGGTGTGATTCAGGGCTATCGCGCGCAGCTCTCGCCCAGCGCGCTAGGCCTGAATTTTTCGGCAATGGTGTTTGCGACGTTGCGCGAGGGTGATCACCAGGCGGTTGCAGCATTCGAAGGGGCGCTTGAGCAGATACCCCAGATCGTCGAGGCTCAAAGGCTTTTTGGCGAGCCCGATTATCTGCTTCACGTCATCACCCGCGACCTGCCGGCCTTTCAACAGCTCTATGATGAGCGCCTGTCCACGTTACCCAACGTCCAGCGACTGACCTCCACCCTTGTGATGAAGCGTGTCATTCAAGACCGTTCGCTTCCCCTATGAATGGCCAGGGTTGCCGCTGTAGAAGTCCGGGCCCGTGGCCAAACCGCAACCGGGAGTATTGAGGGGCCGAGTGGACAGCAATCAAGCCGATCACTGTCAGTGACGCCCTGAATCCCTTTGGTAGAAGGCAACAGGATTGTCTCCCGGACGTTGAAAACGGCCCGCCACGGCGCACGGCATCACCTTCCTTGCGGGCCTGCCCATGTCGACCTATCGTTAAATTCCATGCACTGACAACGAGGCGGTTTCGGCTTGTGAGGCAAAGAACATCCCCGCCCAGCCGTGTACGGCCGATGATCGGGGAGCACAGTGATTGAGTACTCTTGAACAGGAGGAAAATCATGATGGGCAAGCACTACTTGATTGCCCTGGCGACACTGGCCATCGCCGCAGGCGCGCAGTGGATGCCGCTGCCGGCCTACGCGACCGACCAGGCTGATCAACGGCAGGAGTCGCGGGACACAAAGCAGGAAGGGCGCGACGCAGCAAGGGAAACCAAGGAAGCGTGCAAAGAGGGTGATGAAAAGAACCGTGCCGAATGTCGCCAGGACAAGCGCGACACCAAACAGGACACGCGCGATACCGCGCGGGACGTCAAGTATCAGTAGTCGACATGGATATCGCCCCACGATGCTGTCGGCCTGAACGTGGTTGATCTTTCCGGGAAGCGGTTGTAGCTGCGCGGCGCGGCTGGAGGCGGATGCCGGCACCTGTACCGCGCACTTCAACTCTCCGGGAGATCAAGGGTCGCGGCCCATTCCGCCCATCCCGAATTCCCGTTGCCTGCCAGGCTGGCCTGGACTCACTCTTCTTCTCTGAGCGCCTGGATCCGCCCGGACTTTTCCGCAGCCAGCAGGGCGGCATGGTCTTTCGCGTTTTGATCCGCATAGCTCAAGGCGAATTTGCCGATGGCCTGGTCGAAGGTGTCCGATTTGCCCAAATACCCGCTGATGAGCGCAGAGTCTCCCGATTTCGCGTGGGCGCGGGCCAGGGTACGACCACGCAAGTCGGCGTACAGCTTCATTCGGGACGCTGTGCCCCCTTCAATCGGCGCTGACATTTTCATGTCCCGTAACTGGCGGACAAAAAAATGCCGGCCGTTGCGGCCTCGTGTCCAGCCCAGGAAGATGTCGCTAGAGGACTGCATCAGTCGTTGCCCGGTGACAACGCGCTGGCCCTGATTCTCGTATTCGCTTTTGCCGGCATAGTTCGCCAGCACCGAGGGGCAGGCTTCCTTGAATTGCAGGAGCAAAGGGTGGTTTTCCGCGGAAAAGAACAGGCCGACAAAACAATAGGTACCGACGCTGCCGATCCCGACCGCCTTGACGGCAATGTCTTCAAGGCGGTAACGGTCGAAGAGCACGCGCCGTTCATGGGGCAGGGACAATCGATAATCTTGCAGCGCCATCTGCACTCGCTGCAGAAAGCCCTTTTCATAGACATGAAACAGAATGGGCGGCTGATCGATCAGTCGTCGCCGTCCGCCCACTTCGCCACTGATCTTGGGATAGAGGTAATCGCCTATCCGGATTTTGGCCTTGGCGATCACTTGCTCGCGAAATTTTCTAACTTCCGCGTTGGGCGCCAGATCAATGATCGCTTGCGCGTCCAGGCAGTCGTACCAGACCTCCAGCGGGTTCAGCTTCGACAGTTTGCGCAGGTGCTCACGGTAAGCCCGAACGCATTCGACGGCGGCGCTGCGCGCCTCTTTATCGCTGAGTCGGTTATCGCGTGCGGCCACGGCAAAGCTGATTGCCAGGCGTTTTACATCCCATTCCCAGGGGGCGGGCAGGGTTTCGTCGAAATCGTTGATGTCAAAAATCAGATTGCGCTCGGGTGTCGCGAATAACCCGAAGTTCAACAGGTGGCAATCCCCGCAGGCTTGCACCCGAATGCCGGTGAGAGGGGTCGTGGCCAGGTCATGGGCCATCAGGCTCGCAGAGCCCCGCAAAAAGGTGAATGGACTGCGCAACATGCGCCCGTAGCGCACAGGGACCAGATCGGGCAGTCGATAGCGGTTGGACTGCTCGAGCAACTCGATGGGGTTTCGATGTTTGCGCGGCGGGTTCCATACGGCATGCGCCGAATGCGGCACGCTCTCGCGTAATTGCTCGCCTGCGCTCAGGCGCTCCTTGCGTGAGCGAAAGACCGGCTCGTCCCCGGTGACCTTTACTTTGCGGGGGGGATTTTTGCCAGAGCGCTTGGTGCCGGGAGCCATATCCACTCCTTTGCTCAACGAAGTCTGACTCGCTTGGGCACCGGACCGGGTCATGCGTCGGTTTCGTCAGCCCATCGTGTCATTGCCAGGAAAACCATTGCGTGTGCGTGCACCAGCATCCTGGCAAGCGCCGCAGACCATCGTCACAAGCTTAGCAGCTCTGGCCCCGGGTGCCGGGGAGTGCTTATGCAAATGAGGGGCGTGGCAATCACCACAATATCTTTCCCCTTGCGCTACGGCTGCTAAGCTTCGAGTTGGCTGCACCCGAGCCAGTCCATGGCCGGATGTTGAGGGCGTGTCCTCGGTTTCAACCTTCGCTTCCATTGAGGTGGGAGCGACTGTCGGCAACCTGCAAGGAGGCAGTCGATGGTGATCAAGTGCAGGGTCGATTCGAGTGCGGACAGTATTCTCGAGCCACTCGGTCGTGAAGAGCTGGAGCGGGTGCTGGCGTCATTGCTGGCCAGTCCTTCGTTCGCCAGGTCCAGGCGGATGGGCAGCCTGCTGCGGTTTCTGGTGGAACACAACCCGCAATGCTCGAACATTCCCCTGACCGAGCACGCCATCGGTATCGCGGTGTTTCGCCGTGATCCGGCGGTCTACCGCACGGGCGACGATCCGGTGGTGCGGGTGCAGGTGGGCCGGTTGCGACGCAAGCTCGCCACTCATTACGCCACCATCGGCCAACAGGAAACCGTACGCCTGAGCATTCCAGCCGGTTGTTATCGGTTGGCTTGCCAGCGGCTGCATCCCAAGGGGATCAGTCCCCGTCATCCTGTTCTGCACGTCCAGCCATTCACCTGCATCACCCACGATGGCGACGACTTTACCCGAGGCCTGTGCGAAGAGTTGAGCTGCCGGCTGTTCGAGTCGTTCGAACAGACGCAGACCGGTGCCAGCCAGGTGCTGATGAAGGTACCGCGCAACAGCGTGAAAGTACCGGACACGGTGCGGGCCCGGCGTGGCAGCTATTGCCTGGAAGGTAGCGTGCGGGTGGAGCCGACCCGTGTCCGGGCGTCGTTGCGGCTGATTGATGTGGCTCAAGGCCGGATTCGCTGGTCAGGGCAATTCGATCGCAATCAACCCTGCGGCATCGCCGCCCAGGAAGACCTGGCGCAATCGATCTGTCGGTCGCTGACGGGCTATTTCGCCAGGGGCGGCAGTGATGCGTCCTGAGCAGTGGGGGCAACCGCCCGGTTACCCCCTGTGACGTCCTTACACCGTTTTCCATTCTCCGGCTGCATAGAGGCGGGAGGCCTCATTGACACGGGTCAAGTCGATCTCGATGGCCTTGGAACGCGAGCTGCTGAACATGGTGCTGGTCTGCACGTTCTGTTCGAACCACACGAGAATGGTCTCGACGGGGATCAACTCGGTCTTGCCGGTGACGACCTGTGAGGTGGCAACGTAAATCGGGGTACTGACTTGCCTGCCATCAACACCGGTGGACAACTGGTTGACCCCGGGGTGGATCGGCCCGTAGTCGTTCTGCAGGGTGATGGCGGTGGCAGGGCCTGCGGTGACCGCCGGGCCCAACAACCCCTCTTCGCTGAGCACCGATTGTTGTCCCAGGCCGATATCGACGATGTTGGTCGAGACTTCGACTGTCACATTGGCCTGAAAAACGTTGGACCCGAACAATTGATATTGAGGGGTCCAGCTGAAGCTGTTGTTGCTCAGATACTTGACATAGGACTGCCAGACTACGTTGTAGTCTTCGTTGCCGACCTTCTTGGCAAAGCACAGCTTGTAGCCTGACTGCTTGAGCAGCGTCAGGTCCTCGGGAGCGATCTGGATCCTGACCATCTTGCTGGTCGCCGCCAGGGTCGACGTCAACACCTTGTAGTAGTCCGCCGCCTTGAGGGTCGTGGCACCGAGGATCGCCTTGACGGCTTCTTGTACGTCATCGTGAAGCTGCTGGCTGTTCTTTCTTACAACGATTGGCTTACTCATGACTTACCTCTTCCTTAAGTAGTGTGTGGGTCAGTCAATGGGCAGCGGGCATCACACCGGACACACAATCAAGTGGCACCCGTGACAGGCTTTCCATGCCGTCACCAGGGGCGGTGGGCAGTGCCGATGATGTGTCTGCCCTGTAGGCACATTGACGGTTTCACTGTAGGCGGGGGGCGCGGTGCGGCAAAGTATCTTGGTGTTACAGCCGGGAGGGGGGTGGAGCCGGTACAGGTCGGGAAGGTAACTGCCCGCGTAACGGTGTTGTATCAGCGGGGGATGTCTACCGGGCGCTCTGTGGCGGGGCTTGCCAGGTGAAAAACAGCGGGGCGGTCTTGCAACTGCCCCGCCTTGGCTTCA
Organism: Pseudomonas sp. Irchel s3h17; assembly: GCF_900187505.1. Classification (GTDB taxonomy): domain Bacteria; phylum Pseudomonadota; class Gammaproteobacteria; order Pseudomonadales; family Pseudomonadaceae; genus Aquipseudomonas. The sequence continues at coordinate 10,247 of NZ_FYDL01000026.1, read as the reverse complement.
GTTAACCGGGCTAATGGCCCGCGCATCGGCCCAGATGAAGTTCCAGCTGGTTCGCTTGCCCCTGGCGACCTGGATCAGCGTGTTTTCGAACACAGTGTGATTGACCGTGCCGGTGTAGTTCAGGGTCCGGGCGGCGTTGTTCCCGGAAGCCTCGCCCGGCTTGCCGCCTGACTCGATCATGGCCTTTTTCAGGTCGGCTTCAGAGGGGGCGCTGCTCTGGTTTTTCTCAACGGTTACGAAACTCATGATGTCACCTCTTCCGTGATGGGGGATCGGCGGGTAGCAGGGCCGACAAGCGTTCATCTCCCTGCAAACAGACCGATGGCACTACTCTATTGGCCTGTCGGGCGGTGCAGAAGTGACAATCGCACCGGTAAGGTAACAAGCCGGATACAGCCGGGGCGGGTGAGGTGTCCGTGACGTATCAACCGGGGGTGTTTCAAACCCTCGCTGTTTGATTCCCGGTCCAGTCGTTGGCCGATCGTCCTCGACCGATTCCGCAGCAGGAGCCTTGCCGTGCATTAAACGTGTCTGAATCGGGCGCTACGGGCGATAATGCCGCGCAATCGTGTTTTCAACCTAGCCAAAGAGCGCTGCCGTGATATTCGAGATCAAGCCGTGGAACCCCGAGACCTTTCGCCAGCAGACGCGTCGCAGCACCCTGATCATTGCCGTGACCTTCATTGCACTGGCGATGGCGCTGTCGACGCTGGCGGTGATGCTGTTCGGTGAGCCGGGTGGCGACAATTTCCGCTACAACCTGGGCGGTGTCATCACGGCCGTGGTCGTCAGCGCCGCGCTGATGAAGTTCAAGTTCTGGTCCCAGCCCTGGATGGCGGCGGCGGTGTACGGCTGGCAGCTCAAGCGCAGCCTGATGAGCGTCACCAACGTCATGCACCAGGTCACCGATGCGGTGCAGGCCGGCAACCCGAGCGCGATGAAGCTGTTGCGCTTTTACCACCTGGGGCTGGCGCAGATGCATCAACTGGACGGCAACACCAGTAGCCTCAGCCAGATGGTGCACGAGATGGACCAGCACAAGGCGAACATGGAGGCGCAGGGGCTCGAGACCGAACAGACCCGGTTGAACCCTGAGTGGATAGCCGTAGTGAAGGCCAAGGCGTAACCGCTGCCGACGCGACACCACCTGATGATACTGCCGACTTTCAACGTCTTAACCCTCGGAGCCAGGCCGCCGATGTTCACGATTAATCACTTTGCTGCACCGTGCTCCGAGCACGTCAATGATCAGATTCTGCAGATGGTCGTCGACAATCTGACCGATATCAGCGCCGTCGCCTTACCGCCAAGCAACCCGTTGTTCGCCGTCTATCAATATGCAGTGGGCTATGAGGTTCATCTCTATCTGCAGGCCCTTGATGGCTCCAAAGGCATTGCTGTCGAATTGATCACGGCGATGGATGAGGAGGATCCGTCCAAGGTACTCGGCTTTTTGCTGTACCTGCCGGTCAAGGGTGATCCCCAGGCCTGCGGCGTGGCCTTCATGGCCGTGCACGCCAGTCACCGGCGCCGAGGCATTGCCCGCGCGATGGTGCAGGACATGCTTGGCCGCTACCCCCATGCCGAACTGACCTGTGCCGTGGGCAAGGTGGCGTATTTCGAAGCGATGGGCTTTCAGGTGCTGGGCACGCGCGGTCACCAGGTGCTGATGAACACCCGGGACCACGTCACGGACGGCCTGATGGGGGTGCTGGACGTGACACCGATCTACAGCTCCACCGAGGTACGGCAGATACATACCTACCTGCTGCAAAAGAACGGCAAACGGGCGATGCTCGATGCCGAGAAGCAGCGCGACCGGCATCTGGACCAGTTGGCGACCAAGGCGCAGGCGTTTGTGCTGGGGCGTTTGGGGTAGAGGCCTTTGCACACGTCCTGAGTCTGGGCCGCTGAAGGGCGTGTGATGGGGTGTTGAGGTCGTTCATTTCTCCTTCCGATGGATCCCGGCATTGGCGATGGAGCGAGGAAACCTCGGCTCGTAACACAGCAACAGTGACACCCAGTGCGCACAGGCATGAATCAGGATCAGTGGGAGTAACAGCAGGTGGATCGGTATGAAAATCCACAAGGCCGGCGTCTTGATAAAGCCAGTGTCCAGGCGCCAGACAGCGCTGAGGGAATGCCAAGGCCAGGGAAACCTGGGCAGTAACCGTTCAGGCGCGGGCGCGGCCTCGGGGCCGTCTTCCATGTAGCGCCGGATGTACTCCCAGAAGGCCAGTAACTCAGCGGCATTGCGGGTCGGCTTGCCGACGAGGGTCATCTCGAAATCATCCTTGGGATTGCCGTCGGCGTCAGACACCGCGTGGTATTCCTTTTCCCAGCCCAGCAGGACAAACCCACCGGTGCCGTCCAGTTCGGACATGTTGGGATTGATGCAGACGTCGGTCTTGTCCCAGTCCAGCGCCACCACCCCGCCCAGGTGCTTGGGGCGGAGCAGGTAGACCTTGCGGGTGATGCGGTTGAAACGGACGATCAGGCGGCGGGCGGTGAAGATTTCGAGACGGAGGTAGGAGAAGACGTACTTGAAGTAGAGGTACAGAGATACGATGGGGATTGCAGGGATTATCCACATAAGCAAGTATTCAATTATGTTCAAGGAGGGCGGGCTATCCATAAGCAGGGCTAAGTATTCTCCGCCAATATAGTAAAGTAAGCCGATTAGCATCGTTGTGAGTGATGCGCCAACACCGCCAATTAAAAAGGTGATTACTCCTCGTTTCTCATCGCTAGGCGTGCGGACATCCATGTAAGTTGAGTTGTAGGCATACAAAGAGTCATTGTGGCGGATTGCTCTGGATACGCTTTGCGTGACACCTATTGGCGGGATTTTCTCACTCTCTTTGATCTGTCGATCTGTTTCTTTTGCTAGCGCGTCGTAGTCGACTTTTTCTCGCCCGTCAAACATCAGCCATTCGAATAAATACATTAGAATGTGGCCTCAATCGCCTTTTGGAAGTTCTTCAGTTCTTGCTCCTCGGATTTAGGCGTGCCGTTGCCTCGATCCTTGCGGAACGTGCTGTGACGCAAATAGGTCTGAAGCTCATTCGGAAGCAAGAGTTCTAAAGTCACGGACGTGACGAAGATCACGATATTGATCCGTATGCACCAGCGGAGCATAAAGGCCATTTTCAGTGCGAGCTTTAGCGCCATTCGCTCGCTCATGGCGCCGTCCGAGACTCCAGGTCCATCTCAGCTGGCCACTGCACCCTGGGGGCGAGGCGTCGGGCGAGGTTGAAGCTCACGTCCTCGTTGTTCCAGTCGCGGGGCGGGTAGGGGAAGGTCGGCAGGGCGTGCGGGCCTTGCTGCATGAAGAGCTGGGCCATGGCCCAGTACATCTCGCCTTGTTGGATTCCGTGAGCGAACTGAAAACGATCCAGCACTTCTGTTGTGCCCGGTTTGAGGATGGTAAGCGTAACGTTTTCAACGAGTGCGGTACCAGGGACGTACGACCTGCAAGCTTCGGCATGCAAATCATCCCAGTCATAAACGGCAGGTCGTACACCCCAAGCACTACGGCTGAAGGGGAGAAGCCCGTCATGTCGGAATCGATAAACGTAGATTTTGCGACGCAGACGATTGAAACGAATGGGTTCATCGCGCGGGGCCTCGACATCTATACGATAGAGATATGTCCCAAGCCAGATGCCAATGCCAATCGTAGCTAACCCTGCGATGCTGATTCCTAAAGGGAGAGGAAAATGGGAGCTAACCGCGATCACAGTCATTAAGAATGCAAAGTAAGCAGTTATTGCAAATATAAATACCGAACCCCAAAAACCAACCCCGCGAATACTCATGGTGGAACATGCTAGCTCGAGGTACACCTCATCAACGTGATTAGGAGGGTTTGGGAGTACGGGGGGATATGGTGTCCTTGATGGTGGCTGGTTGGGACCTGAAAGATCGTGCTTCCAGCCAGGAGCCGGGTTGTCGAGTAAGGGAGCGGTGTATGCCATCGCTTAATTCCAGAAAGATGGGTTGTGATGGGGTTGGGCGATCATTGGAAGTCCACCATGGTCAGCTCTGCGTAAGCTTCCTGTACCTCTCGGTCGGGCCAGTAGGTCAATGACAAGGTCGCGCCTTCGATGTTGTAGTGCCGGGCCTCGAGCAAGAGGACAATCGCCCCCTGGATGTCTTTCACCTGTGTGGAGCTGCCATCGGTCATGTGGACGGTGCGGATGGTCACGCGGGGCGTGGTGCTGTTTGCTCGGTAGTCGGGATTTTTGGGAGGTGTAGAGGTTGCCAGCGCGGCGCGACGTTCGCTGGCAGAGGTGGTAATGGCGGGGGGATTTAACTCGCCTCCGCTCATGGCGCCGTCCGAGACTCCAGGTCCATCTCAGCAGGCCACTGCACTTTGGGGGCGAGGCGTCGGGCGAGGTTGAAGCTCACGTCCTCGTTGTTCCAGTCACGGGGTGGGTAGGGGAAGGTCGGCAGGGCGTGCGGGCCTTGCTGCATGAAGAGCTGGGCCATGGCCCAGTACATCTCGCCTCGATGGATTTCGTGGGCGAACAGAAAGCGATCAATCACCTCATGGGTGCCGGGTTTGAGAACGGCCAAGGTGACGGTCTGGATCGAACCGCCCGTACCCATGGGACCGTACACGCCACAGGCTTCGGCGTGCAGATCATCCCAGTCATAGGCTACCGGGCGGACGCCCCAGGCACTGCGGCTGAAGGGTTTTCCCCCGTCATGGTGGAAGCGATAGACATAGACTTTGCGCCGCAGGCGATTGAAGCGGATGGGCTCATTTCGCGGGGCTTCAGTATCCATTCGCCAGAAGTACACTGCTCCCCATAGGCCAGAAGTAAATACGATCATTAGAGCAATATTGGCGGCGAAGGGGGGCAGACTACCCTCTTTTGAAATGAAGGTGATCCAGGCGAAAAAGGGCGTGATGGACATTAAGAAAAGAAAAACTGCTACCCAAACACATAGACCTCGAACTCGGAACGTCGAGCGCGGCAACTCCAGATAGATGTCGTCCACATAGTTGGGTGGGTTCGGCAGTACCGGTGGATAGGGCGCAACGGAGGGTGGGTGGTTAGGCCCTGGCAAGTCGTGTTTCCAACCGGGAGCTGGCTTGTCGAGTAAGGGAGCGGTGTATGCCATTGTTTAATTCCAGAAAGATGGGTTGTGATGGGTTTGGGCGATCATTGGAAGTCCACCATGGTCAGCTCTGCGTAAGCTTCCTGTACCTCGCGGTCGGGCCAGTAGGTCAATGACAAGGTGGCGCCTTCGATGTTGTAGTGCCGAGCCTCGAGCAAGAGGACAATCGCCCCCTGGATGTCTTTCACCTGTGTGGAGCTGCCATCGGTCATGTGGATGGTGCGGATGGTCACGCGAGGCGTGGTGCTGTTTGCTCGGTAGTCGGGCTTTTTGGGAGGTGTAGAGGTTGCCAGCGCGGCGCGACGTTCGCTGGCTGAGGTGGCAATGGCGGGGGGATCTAACTCGCCTCCCGCGACCACTTCTCCGCGGACGTACTGAGTGGCAGGGCCGTCGCCATGGCGGTGGATCGTGAGGGTCCAGCGATAGGCCGAACGCGAAGCGTCGAAGTACGGCAGGGACAGCCGGTACTCCAGGCACTGCTCGTAGACCGGGGCGCTGATACCTGCGATGGGGCCGCCATAGTCCGGTGAGCTGAGGCCGGTCATCCGTAGCCGGAAATTGACGCCGGCCTCAAGGCCCAGGGTTGCGGCATTGAGTTCGGCAATGGCGATGTGGGCTTGGTCGGGTCGTTGCCAATGAACCTTGGGTGTTTCGTTTGCAAGACCGAAATAGCAGCGTTTTGCCCATTGTTCAAAGGGGCTTGATTCCTTTCTTTGGGCCCACTGATAGAAGCCGTAGGCCAGAAAACCCAATACCATCGCAATACCCAAGGGGCCTAGCAGCGCTGAGCTTCCTGAAGCCGCCGCAGCAATCCCAAAGCCCGCTCCGATACTTGAGAATCCCATCGAGGCCCCATACAGAGTTGCAGCAAGGGTATCACCACCTTTCCCTGCACGATTGACAGCGACACCAGCTTGCGTTGCTTCGAACAAACCCGCAGCGGCACCAATCACCGCCCCGGCTCTCGCCAGCACACGCCCGGCATCCACCGTCGTTTTGACCGTCGCCACGCCTCGCACAGACAACGCCCGATTCGTCAGCACCCGATTCGCCCCTCCCGCCAATGCATTCCCGACCAGTTCCGCCCCGCCCCCCAACACCCCCAGGCTGCTGCCATACAACGCCAACCTGGCCTCCAGCGCCTTGTCCCCGATTACCCGTTCCGCTTCCTTGAGGTTCTTGTTCAACGAATCGCTGAGCAGGTACATCCCGCCGAGTGCCAGCAGCATGTCGCCGCTGGCGGCCCCGCGCAGTCCGGTGAAGCCGCTGCGCACCCAGTGGGCGGCCTGTTGCGAAGACACCTTGAAACTCTGCAGTGCCTTGCGCGTGTGCGGGTCGAGGGTGCCGGCCCCGACCGCGACATCGACCTGTGCCAAGTGCGCGTCTTTAGCCAACGGATCCCTACCGCGCTCGGTATCGCGCAGCGGGCCATCGGCCTTGCCGTCGACCCAGACGCTCACGGTGATGCTCAGCGCGGCCAGTTTCGGGTCGAGCAGCGCCAGGCTGAGCAAGCCGTTCTGGATCAGCGGTCGGACTGTGCGGCGGACCTTGCGCGCTTCGTAATCCACTTCTCCCAGTTCATCGCTGATGCTGTCCCAGGTGCGGTCGATGGCGGCCACGGCGTTACGTTGCAGGGTGCGCAAGTGTTCCGATTGCAGCGCGTAATACTCGCTGAGCTTCATCCGCACCTGGAGTTCGGTCAGGTGCAGGCGGTTGTGCAGCAGTTGGCTGGCGCTGTTCAGGCGCGAGACCACGCGCGCTACGGCGGGGCTGACGACCGGCTGCAGGCGGGCGCTGGCGGCATTCAGGGCACCGAGGAGGTCGGCCATGATCGCCTTCAGGTGCGGGCGGATCAGGTGCTCGGCCTCGTCGCTGGCCATGAACTTGATCAAGGCGGCGTAGAACCGTTCGCTGTCGTTCCAGGCGATGGTGCCGTTGACCTCGAACGCGGGCAGCAGGCTGGCCAGCAGCGACTTGTCGCGCAACAACAGGGCGCGGTAGATCGGGCTCTGTGGATCGTTCAACCAGACTCGCCACAGCTGGGCGCTGGGACCGGTCTCGTCGCCAGTCTGCGCGGCGGCTTCGCTGATCCCGCCACGCAGGCACAGCGCCATGCTCGTGGTGTAGTCGCGCCCGGAGGTGGGGTCGTCACCGTCGTAGTCATGCTGTTCAATGCAGTTGAAAGGTGAGGTGCGACAGGTCGCGGCATAGGCGTCGGCGCTCTGGTCGATGTAGCGTTGATAGCCTTGTAACTGTTGCTCGTAGGTCTGTTGAAAACGGGCGCGAGCGGCTTCGTCGTAGCGTTGCTCCAGGTCCTGGTCGTCCTCGGTTGCCTGCTGGTCGATGACGCGCTGGCGTTCAATCGCGGGGTCGACAAACACCGGCGGCCCATCCCCCGTGGTCGGCTCGAAGGATGGGGTTCGTGCCTGCGCCCAGTCCCGCTGCAGGGCGCGGATCGCCAGCAGGATCTGCGAGGTCTGATGCTGGTAGGCCCGCAGCGGATCCTCGAGCCATTGCTGGCGGGCCTGTATCCACGCCGTGCGCAGGGCGTTGTACTCCTGCACCAGGCCGAGGGTGTCGTCCAGAACCAGGGCCAGCACGCCGTGCGACAGTTGATGGCGGGGGATGGCATTGCGCAGGAAGCCTTTCAAGGCGCCAAGCCGTGGGGAGCGACCGTAGAAACCATGCACGCTGGTGAAGTGGCCTGCCTGGAAGGGCTGATACTCGTAGACCCGATCATTCACCTGTGGGTTGTCGGCGGTCATGCCCAGGCCCAGGCTGGCTGGGTTATCCCGGGCCTGGGCAAGGTTCAGCTCATGGAAACGCTCGGGTGCGCGCCCGGCCTTGTAGGCATTGAGCACGCTGACCGGCCAGGGATCACTGGCGAAGGCCAGCCATGCCAGGCTGTATTTGTGGGTCTCGATGTTGAGGAAGGAGGCCGGGGCATCGTGATCGGCCGAGACGCAGCGCGGTGCCAGCAAGGTCTCGTTGGCAACCGGTGGCGCATACGGATTGAACTGGCGCAAATAACCGTCGGGGGTGACCTGATAGGCGTGCCAGATCGAGCGGTCCAGCAGGACATACAGGTAGCCCGCACGCAAGGTGCGCAAGCCCAGGCGGGTCTCGACCTGGCCGCTCTCGGAGACGAACGAAGGGGGCATGGGCTGTGGGACCAGGGCCTGGCGCAAGGGCAGGATCGGCAGGCCCTGGCGCTCGCACGCCCTGCACTGATCGGTGGAGAAGTCGGTTTCGGCAACGATGATGTTGATTTGATCGCCGAGGGTCATCGGGCTGCTCCTGAATAGGTCAGGTCCGACACGACCCGTTGCCAGGACCTGTCGGTGTAAGGGGCGAGCAATGCACCCAGTTGCGTCTGTTCCCGGACGGCCTGCCCAATGAGGGCGCGGACTCTGGCATGTTCATGCACGCGTGGATGGAGCATCAGGCTGTGCAAGGCCAGCTTCCGGATGTCGTCGTGGTCGTGCAGCCCCAGCTCTCTGGCCAGACAGATGTGCGCATAGGCCTGCACGGCCGCCGACGCAGGCAACGAAGTAGGGCCGGTCCAGCGTGTGGGGGCAAAGGTCAGTGGCTGTTGCAGGCTCTGGCGCCAACTGCTCAGCAGGGCTGAAACCAGAATGACGTCCTGTTGCACGGAGGCAGCCTCAGGATCTGGAGGGAAACAGTGCTTGGGGTCGCCGATCAATACGCTGCAGGTACCGCTGCTGGTGGGAAACACCCAGTGGCGGATCGGCCACCAACGCCCCTGTTTGAGGTGGTTGACGCAGGCCGCCAGTAACTCCAGGCGCAGGGGTTCATAGACTGGAATGAACGGCTGGCCTTGTTCTGTTGGAAGGTGACCGAGCGAGAGGATATGGGCGCTGATGATCTCGGCCGGTTCAGGACTGCTGAGTAAGCTGCACACATAGCGTTTTGGCTGGACAAGGTCGATCTGGGAGCGAAGGGCCAGCTGTCGCAGTCGTTGTGTGCAGGGCGACTCGCCGGGGGAGGCCAGGGTCACCAAGGCTGGGCAATCTTGCGGCGAATGAGCCAGATCCGGGCGGGGCAGGCGTGTAACGGCACGCTCACCCAGTGCGTGCCGTAATGCGTCGATGTGTAGAGGATCGGTGGATGCGCAACCGGCGAGCGGATCGAGCAGCAGGTACAAGTTGCAATCGGCGGCATGCTGCTCGGCCAGAATTCCCTGAATCGTCGAGAGGTTCATTGGTTTTTCTCCACGCAGCACTGGCCGAGTTCGGGGCTGAGCTGGAATGTCGAGGCCTGGATGCTGCCGGAAGCAGTCGTGGTGACCGGCCCTTGCAAGTTAATGGTCACACCGTTGAGGTGTATTCCTTCGGCATCGAGCGTGATGCTGCCACCGGGACCTTGAAACACCAGGCGTTCGCTGGCCTGTAATTGATAGACCGTCGTGCGGTGGTGCATGCCCTGGCCCACGGTCAGGTGGTGATGGCCCTTGACTGTCTCCTCACGATGGCCGCCCACGTCACTGCGGTGGTTGACCTGAGTGGCTTCATAACGGTCATTGCCGACCTGTTCCCAGCGATCCTGGCCGATGCGGATCTCGTGGTCATGACCGATGGACAGGTTACGGTCACCACCGATTTCGTGGGATTGATTGTGGCCGACGCGGACCTGCTCATCATTCCCCACCACCTCGCTACGGTCATTGCCAACCTCCGTCGTCTCATTGTTCTTGACCCGGTTGTTCTGATCCCGCTGTGCATGGATGAACACCTCCTCCTGTCCCAACTCATCCTCGAAGCGCAGCTCATTAAAACCCTCGCCCTTGTGGGTCTTGCTCTTGAGGGTCATGCGCGTCTTGTGTTTCGGCAGTTCATAGGGCGGCCGGTTGTCGGCGCGGTAGGCGCGGCCGGTGGCGATGGGTTGGTCGGGGTCGCCGTCCAGGTAGCTGATGATCAGTTCCTGGCCGATGCGCGGCACGGCCATGGCGCCCCACAGGGCGCCGGCCCAGCCCTGGGTGACGCGGACCCAGCAGGAGCTGTGCTCGAAGGCCTGGCTGGTGTTGTCCGGGCGGAAGCGGTGTTCGTAGGCTTCGTTTTCGCGGTCCCAGGGGAAGCAGACCTTGACCCGGCCCCATTCGT
>NZ_FYDL01000027.1 GCF_900187505.1 Pseudomonas sp. Irchel s3h17 | reverse complement strand
CAGTTGGAAGGCATAAACAATCGAATAAAGGTCATCAAACGGATGGCGTACGGTTACCGGGATAGCGAATTCTTTTTCATGAAGATCAAGAGCGTCTTTCCCGGTAATCCGTGAAGAACCTTTTTTTGTCTGGGTTTTTTGTGTCGGCTGTACCGGCCTCTTCGCGGGCAAGCCCGCTCCCACGGGTACGGTGAAAATCCTGTGGGAGCGGGCTTGCCCGCGAAGAGGCCGGTCCTACACCGCATCATCACCAGCCAATAATTATCGGCTTCGTTCGTAAGACTATTCCCACTGTTACCGGCCACCCTTCAAGTAACTGAATGTGTAACCGCTCGCCCGCTTTCGGGGTAATGAGAAACGTAAAGGCCCGATTTCAGGGCTTGTTAGCGCTACAAAAAATAAGACATTACGCTGCGCTTGCCGGATTAGAAGGGTTTGCGAATAATAGGCCCGCTATTTGCAACATAGATCGGTTCCATGTCTTTTGCTCTTGCATAAACCTCAAGGGCTGTCAACGTGCTCGAACGGCTTTCTCGGTGCTTCTGTAATATGTTGTCGCATTGAAGAAATATCGACCTCGGGCCTGTCGTTAGAATGCCGATCACTCGCTCGTCGTAGTCCGTGTTGAATTCAACGCGCGATTGCCGGGACGCAGCAGCGTTTATTTCGTTTCACCCATTCGCATATTGGGCTGTCGCTCACTCTGCCGTTTTCGCCCTTTACCGATGGAGTCCAAAGATGAAGAAACTCGTGCTTCTTGGCGCCCTGGCACTGTCCGTGCTGTCTTTGCCAACGTTCGCCGATGAAAAGCCTCTGAAAATTGGTATCGAGGCGGCTTACCCTCCGTTCGCATCCAAGGCGCCGGATGGCAGCATCGTTGGTTTCGACTACGACATCGGCAACGCCCTGTGCGAAGAGATGAAGGTCAAGTGCGTCTGGGTCGAGCAAGAGTTCGACGGTCTGATCCCGGCACTCAAGGTGCGCAAGATCGACGCGATCCTGTCTTCCATGTCGATCACCGACGATCGCAAGAAGTCCGTGGACTTCACCAGCAAGTACTACAACACCCCGGCGCGCCTGGTCATGAAGGCCGGTACCCAGGTCAGCGATGGCCTGACCGAGCTCAAGGGCAAGAATATCGGTGTGCAGCGCGGTTCGATCCACGAGCGTTTCGCCCGTGAAGTCCTGGCGCCACTGGGGGCTGAAATCAAGCCTTACGGCTCGCAGAACGAAATCTACCTGGACGTGGCTGCAGGTCGCCTCGACGGCACCGTGGCAGACGCTACCCTGTTGAATGATGGCTTCCTGAAGACCGACTCCGGCAAAGGTTTCGCGTTCGTGGGCCCGGCATTCACCGACGTCAAATACTTCGGCGACGGCGTAGGCATCGCGGTACGCAAGGGTGACAAGGCTAATCTGGACAAGATCAACGCGGCCATCGCCACCATTCGCGAGAACGGCAAGTACAAGCAAATCCAGGACAAGTACTTCGACTTCGATATTTACGGCAAGTAATACGTCGCAGCGATAAGTCCGAAATGGCGCAAGCAGCAGGAGCTCTGAGGTTTGCGCCATTTTTTCATCCCAACTTTCGAGGACCTGAAACATGTTGAAAGGCTACGGGGCTGTCATCCTCGATGGCGCATGGCTGACGCTTCAGCTCGCCTTGTCGTCCATGGTCTTGGCCATTGTTCTGGGTCTGATCGGGGTCGCGCTGCGCCTGTCGCCGGTACGCTGGCTGGCCTGGCTGGGCGATCTGTATTCCACGGTGATCCGCGGGATTCCCGATCTGGTGCTGATCCTGCTGATTTTCTACGGCGGCCAGGACCTGCTCAATCGTGTGGTGCCATTGCTCGGCTATGACGACTACATCGACCTGAATCCACTGGCGGCCGGTATCGGTACCCTGGGCTTCATCTTCGGTGCGTACCTGTCGGAAACCTTCCGCGGGGCGTTCATGGCCATCCCCAAAGGCCAGGCCGAAGCCGGCATGGCTTACGGCATGAGCAGCTTCCAGGTGTTTTTCCGGGTATTGGTGCCGCAGATGATTCGCCTGGCGATTCCCGGCTTTACCAATAACTGGCTGGTACTGACCAAGGCAACCGCGCTGATTTCGGTGGTCGGTCTGCAAGACATGATGTTCAAGGCCAAGCAGGCGGCGGATGCCACTCGCGAGCCTTTTACCTTCTTCCTCGCGGTGGCGGCGATGTACCTGGTGATCACCAGTGTCTCGTTGCTGGCATTGCGTCACCTTGAGAAGCGCTACTCGGTAGGCGTAAGGGCGGCTGATCTATGATCTTCGACTACAACGTCATTTTGGAGGCACTGCCGCTGTACCTCGGCGGCCTGCTGATCACCCTGAAACTGCTCGCACTGTCGCTGTTTTTCGGCCTGCTGGCGGCGCTGCCGCTGGGGTTGATGCGTGTCTCCAAGCAGCCGATCGTCAATATGAGTGCCTGGCTCTTCACCTACGTGATTCGTGGTACGCCGATGCTGGTGCAGCTGTTCCTGATCTACTACGGTCTGGCGCAGTTCGAAGCAGTGCGTGAGAGTATTTTCTGGCCATGGCTGTCCAGCGCGACGTTCTGTGCCTGCCTGGCGTTCGCCATCAACACCAGTGCCTACACGGCGGAAATCATTGCCGGCAGCCTGCGGGCCACGCCCAATGGTGAAATCGAAGCGGCCAAGGCCATGGGCATGTCGCGCATCAAGATGTACAAGCGCATCCTGCTGCCGTCGGCCCTGCGTCGGGCACTGCCGCAGTACAGCAACGAAGTGATCATGATGCTGCAGACCACCAGTCTGGCGTCCATCGTGACCCTGATCGACATCACCGGTGCCGCGCGTACCGTGAACGCCCAGTATTACTTGCCGTTCGAGGCCTACATCACCGCCGGTGTTTTCTACCTGTGCCTGACGTTCATTCTGGTGCGCCTGTTCAAGCTCGCCGAGCGTCGTTGGCTGGGCTACCTGGCTCCGCGGAAGCACTGATATGGAACGTATCGATCACGCTTTGCCGTGGAGCCACCTGGGCAGCGAGCGCCGGATTTCGGTGTTCCGCTTCGGCAGTGGCGAGCGCAAGGCCTATATCCAGGCCAGCCTGCACGCCGACGAATTGCCGGGGATGCGCACGGCCTGGGAGCTGAAAAAGCGCCTGGCCGAACTGGAAGCGCAGGGCGCCCTGAAAGGCGTGATCGAGCTGGTGCCGGTGGCCAACCCATTGGGGCTCGGGCAATTGCTGCAAGGCAATCACCAGGGACGCTTCGAAGCCGGTAGCGGCAAGAATTTCAACCGCGACTTCGTTGAACTGAGTGCTCCCGTGGCCGCCCTGCTGGACGGGCTGCTGGGGGATGATGCTCACGCCAATGTGCAACTGATCCGTCAGGCCATGGGCGATGCGTTGGCCGCGTTGCCGCCGGCCAGTAGCCAGTTGCAGGGCATGCAGCGTGTGCTGCTCGCTCATGCGTGTACGGCGGATGTGGTGCTGGACCTGCATTGCGATGCCGAAGCGGCGTTGCATATGTACGCCTTGCCACAGCACTGGCCGCACTGGCGTTCGTTGGCCGCGCACCTGAATGTGCGGGTCGGACTGCTGGCGGAGGATTCCGGTGGCAGCTCGTTTGACGAGGCCTGTTCGCTGCCGTGGTTGCGCCTGTCCCGGCAGTTCCCCGATGCGCAGATTCCATTGGCTTGCCTGGCGACTACCCTCGAGTTGGGTGGTCAGGCCGATACCGGGCGCCCGGCGGCCTGCGCGCACGCCGAAGGCATTCTGGCGTTCCTGGCGGAGCAGGGGCTGATCAGTGGTGAATGGCCGAAGCCTTCCCATGAAGCCTGCGAAGGCCTGCCGTTCGACGGCACCGAATTGCTGTTTGCACCGCACCCCGGTGTGGTGAGTTTTTTGCGTCAACCTGGTGAGTGGGTCGAGGCCGGTGACGAGATTTTTGAGGTGATCGATCCTTTGGCTGATCGGGTCAGCACGGTATGTGCTGGTACGGCCGGTGTGCTGTTTGCCGTTGAACGGCTGCGGTACGCCCAACCCGGTTTCTGGCTGGCCAAGGTGGCGGGGCGCGAAGCGCTGCGTCACGGGCGCTTGCTCAACGACTGACTGTTTTTGTGAGAACCGACAGCATGTACAAACTTGAAGTCCAAGACCTGCATAAGCGCTATGGCAGTCACGAAGTGCTCAAGGGCGTGTCCCTGAAGGCAGCGGCGGGCGATGTGATCAGCATCATCGGCTCCAGTGGCTCCGGCAAAAGTACCTTCCTGCGTTGCATCAACCTGCTTGAGCAACCCCACGCTGGCAAGATCCTGCTCAACAACGAAGAGCTCAAGCTGGTGGCGAACAAGGACGGCGCGCTGAAGGCGGCCGATCCCAAGCAGCTGCAACGCATGCGTTCGCGCCTGTCGATGGTGTTCCAGCATTTCAATCTGTGGTCGCACATGACCGCGCTGGAAAACATCATGGAAGCGCCGGTGCATGTGCTCGGCATGTCCAAGGCCGAGGCTCGTGAAAAGGCCGAGATGTACCTGGCCAAGGTCGGCGTATCCCATCGCAAGGACGCCTACCCGGGCCACATGTCCGGCGGTGAGCAGCAGCGTGTGGCGATCGCCCGTGCGCTGGCGATGGAGCCTGAGGTGATGCTGTTCGACGAGCCGACTTCGGCGCTGGACCCTGAGCTGGTCGGCGACGTGCTGAAAGTCATGAAGGCCCTGGCCCAGGAAGGCCGGACCATGGTGGTGGTGACCCACGAAATGGGCTTTGCCCGTGAAGTGTCGAACCAGCTGGTGTTCCTGCACCAAGGCGTTGTCGAGGAGAGCGGCAACCCGCGTGAAGTGCTGGTCAATCCTCAATCCGAACGCTTGCAGCAATTCCTCTCGGGCAGCCTGAAGTAATCGCTCCCGTTATGCACCCAATTAGGTCATGCTGCGCACCGCGCGCCAGATGGTCTAATTTGGTTGCAGCCGCCTTCGGCTTTTAACACTGTTTTCGTTTCGGATTGCCCGCCATGACTGCCCATCGAATTGGTTTCCTGATTTGGCCCAGCACTAAAGCCTTGACGCTGGCGCTGGCCGAGGAGGCCTTGCGTGTTGCCCAGCGCGTGCATCCGGAAGTGGTTTACGAGCTGGTGTTCCTGCAGGCCGAACCGCCGGCCGAAGGGGCCTGGCAGTTGCCGGGCGAGGCCTGGACCGGCAAGCTGGAAAACTTCCAGAAGGTGTTTCTGCTCGCCGATGAGCCGCCGACCGCATTGACCCCGGCCCTGAGCAGCGCGCTCAAGCAACTGGTGCGTGCCGGCAGTGTGATCGGTGGCCTGTCGGCCGGGGTGTATCCCCTGGCGCAGCTCGGATTGCTCGATGGTTACCGTGCAGCGGTGCACTGGCGTTGGCAGGACGATTTCGCCGAGCGCTTCCCCAAGGTCATTGCCACCAGTCATCTGTTCGATTGGGATCGTGATCGCCTGACGGCGTGCGGCGGCATGTCGGTGCTCGACCTGTTGCTGGCGGTGCTGGCCCGTGATCACGGTGCCGAGCTGGCCGGTGCGGTGTCCGAAGAGCTGGTGGTCGAGCGCATTCGCGAAGGCGGGGAGCGTCAGCGCATTCCGTTGCAGAACCGCCTGGGCTCCAGCCATCCGAAACTCACGCAAGCCGTGTTGCTGATGGAAGCCAACATCGAAGAGCCGCTCACCACCGACGAAATCGCCCAGCATGTGTGCGTGTCCCGTCGGCAGCTGGAGCGGATTTTCAAGCAGTACCTCAATCGTGTGCCGAGCCAGTACTACCTGGAGTTACGCCTGAACAAGGCCCGGCAGATGTTGATGCAAACCAGCAAGTCGATCATTCAGATCGGCTTGTCCTGTGGCTTCTCCTCCGGGCCGCATTTCTCCAGCGCCTACCGCAACTTCTTCGGTGCCACGCCGCGTGAAGACCGTAACCAGCGCCGCAGCAGCAGCCCGTTCGAGCTGTCGTCGGTGCCGTCCGAACGCGGCTAGACCGCGGTTGGCCATGGGGAGCGCGAGCTCCCCATGGCCTGATCCAATAGCGAGTATTCAGGCTTCAATAGCAGTATCAGGCGCTGGATCAATGGGTGCAGGTATGTCGCTTTGCGCGAACCCGAGATCATTGTCGGTTGCCCGGTAGTAAGCGGCGATGCGTTGCATGCTGTGTTCGGTGAATGGATTGGCGCTGAAGTCAAAGCTTTCACCGACACCGGGATCGACCTCCAGGAGCTCGACTGGCATCTCGGTAATGGCGTTGTTGCTCAGGTCGGCATCCGTCCAGGAATTGATGCTCAGCACGCCTCTCGGGATTTCGGTGATGCCGGTATGGCTCAGGTCCAATGACGATATCTCCGTCATCTGGCTGAGATCAGGGCTAAGGCCTAGCGGATTGTTCCGCAGGTTCAAGTGGTCAAGATTATTCATGCCCGCCAATCCATCGACGGTTTCCTGGGTCAGGGTGATCCTGCATTCAGACAAGCTCAGTACTGTCAGCCGGCTCATTCTGAAGACACCATCGGGGATGTTATCCAGTTGGTATCCGCGCACGGTCAGGCTGTCCAGGTTCGGAAAAGCATCGAGGAATCGGCTGAGTCGTGGGGCGATGTCGCCTGCGCTCGTCAGATACATTTCAGGCACATGGCCGAAGTCGGCTGTCAGTACCGGCAAGTCGCCCATGATTGTCAGGTGTGAGGTGAATCCATATTCGCTGACAGCGATGCTTTCGGTCGGTATCTGTCGCCAGCACTGTTCCAGCTTTTGCTTGAATTCATCCCTTTTGACGTGCTCGGCAAACAGCTCGTCAGCCGTCAGGGGAGCGCCAGTAACCGGGTGGGTGGCGGGCACGTTGGCCGTCCATAGGCTCAGCTCGTTACGGAGTCGGCTGAGCTCAAGCTCGCGACGTGCCAGGTCGGCTCGACCGTCTGTCAGTGTTCCGGGCAATCTATAGAGGAATTCACTGGCTTCTTCAGTGTCCAGGGCGGGATACAGCGCTTGGACTCGTTCGATATCCGCCTGCTGGGCGTAGACCCCGAAGTCTTTCTCGGTCTGGTCGTAGTGAATTTTTACCCGTTCTCGGGTGACCGAGGACAGTGGGTTGTTGCCAAAATCAAATCCCTCACTGATGTTGCCGGGAAGATCGAAGAGGGCAGCGGGTAATTCGGTGATCTGGTTGTCATCGAAAAGAGCTGTTCGAATGCGAGGGTGATTCACCAGGCCATCGGGAATGCTGGAAATTCCGGTCTTGGAAAGGTCGATGTAGATCAGTTCGGGCATGGCTGCCAGGCTGGGTGTGAGACCCAATGGATTGTTGTACAGGTCCAGAACGGAAAGCTTGCTCAGCGATGCCAGTGTTGCCTGGCTTTCGGCGGTGAGGACAAGGCCGCAGTCGCTCAGTATCAGCTCCTCGAGTGCCGGCAGGGCATTGATCGGTTGCGGTAGCTCCTGCAGGGTAAAGTTGCGCAGCTCCAGGTGGCGCAGGTTCGGGAAGCGTTCCAGGAACGGGTCAAGGGCGCGTGCGCTCGCGCTGTTGTGGAGCGACAAGGAGGAGACATGACCGAAGTCGGCGCTCAGGACCGGGAGATCGCCGATGATGGGTTGGGAGAAGTTGAAGATGTGGCCGCTCATGGCCCCCAAATGCTCATCGGTAAAATCAGTTTCCCGGCGCCAGCAGCGGAGTATTTGCGCCCTGAGCAATCGGCGGTTCTGGGTCTCGGTCAGCAACGCCTGTTCACTGAGCGCGACATGGGTTTGCGGGTGTACGGCGGGCGGATTGTTGGCCCAGATATGCAGGTCCTCCTCAAGTTGGTAGTACTCGTTGCGCAGGCGTGAGAGTTCCGCGCGCGGGCCGTCGGGGTGGCTTTGCAGTCGTTGGAGCAGGGTCTGGATCTCTTCGGGGGGAAGGTTGGGATAAAGCTCTCGTGTGCGATCTTCCAGTGTGCGTGGTTGGTCGCCGGTGCTGCGGCGATAGCCTTCGGACCCGAGCAGGCGCAGGGTCTCAATGACCGGTTTGGGTGTGGGGGGGAGTGACAGGGCTGTCCGAAACTCGGCTCGCTCCAGGGGGGCGTCTCGGATTGCGTGTTTCAGTTTTCCGCTTTCGCCGATATGAATACCCAGGCTGTTTCGCTGGGCATCCGGCAAGGCTTGCAGTACGGCGCCATAGAGATCGGTGGCAGCTGAAAGTTGCAAGCCTTCGTCATCGTAGGCCTGGTACCGGCCATCGCTGGTCAGCACCAGCACTTTGCGGATAGGGGCCTGGGCGTCACCGATGCCGTCGACCTGCGGGCCTTCAAAGGCCTGGTCATGAATGTCGATCCGCACATCGGATGACCAGCCGGGTAACCGTTCGAGCGAGCGCAGGGCCAGTCTTTCGGTGTCCGCCGAGTCAGGCGAATCCAGATACAGCCCTTCATACGCGCGCGTGACTCGCACCTCTTCATTGGCCTGTTGTGCAAGGTCCTCCAGGCGCTTCGGCAGGTGCCCGTTATCGATTTCCTTGAGCTCGTCGCCTCTGGCCAGGCTCAGCAACTCTCGGGCAACGCTCCGGGGTAGCCCCGGTGCCGCCTCAATGATTGTTTGGGCGTGAGGGTCCTGCGTAGCCTCCTGTCCTCTGTAGCGTGACTCGAAAAGCGTCGCGCGTTTGTCTTTGGCAATTTGCCCGAGCTTTTTTCTCAGGCGACTGGCACGAATGTCGAGATTGAGCGTCGGGTCGCCAAAGCTTTCGCCGAACATGGTCTTGATCTCGCTCTGGTCAAGGGATTCCAGTACGGTTTTAAGCAAGTCACCATTGTTCAATTGGGCTTCGTGTATCTGTATGACGGGCAGGTGCTCCTTCGCGGAGAATTCCCAGGCTGGCTGTCCATCCGCGTCGAGAAAGCGGAGTGCTTTGCTTTCTGGCCATAGACCGTCGCTCGTCAGCAATTGCAGCTGGGCTTGCGGATCGGCTTTGCGATACACCAGGGGGTCATCACTGTTGAGCTGATCGATCAGGCCCTGAATAGCTTTTTCAATTCGCATGCGTTCAAGGGTGTCTGTCAGAAGTGGCGGTTCAGACTCACTATGGACATGCATCTTGCGCAGCACGTTTTCATGGCCGTTGCTGATGTCCAGGGCCTGGTCGAGTTCAAGATCGGTGAAGGCATCGACGTTGTGGCCGAGACGGCGCACCAGCCTTGCTTTGTCCCAGTGCAGAGGATGATCGAGCTCGGTTTTCCATGCACCTGAACCATTGTGTTTCAGCGGTGATCGATAGGCATCGGGTCGCGTGGGGTGTTGCAGGTAGCAAGCGTTGGTGTCGGCCGCTGTTTGCACTGAGTAGTGTTTGCCCTCGATCTGCACAACGCGTTTGCCTTGATGCTGATAGAAGCCTTGGGCGTCCGGTTTCGAGCCTTCTGGTAGCTGGGTTTTCAGCTCGTAGGCGCTCAGGTCGGGTTTCCAGTACCGGGTTTTGCCACCGTGTGCCGAGACCGGTTTGAATTGATCGATGAAGGTGACAATTTCCTTGGGCAGCAGGGTGCGGAATTCGCCCGCCGCGACCACGCCACCGGCGGCAAAGGTACCCAGCTGGATGACCGACTCGACCACGCCCATGAAATGCTCGAAGGCTTCACTTTTCAGGCCTTGGGCCCAGTCAACGATGCTTTCGAATGTCTCGTCCAGTAACTGATAGGCCATGTAGGCCATCATCAATTCCCCGGCAAAAGGTACGAAGGGAGCTACCACGAGCACCGCGCTCTCGAGGATCGATGTCGCGATGTTGACGAAAGAGTCCCACAGCGCCCAGCGGGCTTTCTGATCGGTTGTTGCGGTCGATACGGCCATGACCCGTGCATCATTGAGGATTTTGTTCAGCTTGCCCTGGTAGAGGTGCTGCCACAGCCTGCGCCTGATGGGGGTAGCGGAGAACTGGAGGTCGGGATTGTCGATGGCGGACTCGCGCCATGAGGCCCGAGGGTCGCCCTGTTGGTGTTGATGCCATGTGACTTCCGTGAGGCGATTGGCGAGATTGCCAAAGAAATAGCCTCGGTGTTCGTGGGCAATGAACCGGCTGAAGAATGCTCGATAGTCGGTATCGCGCAGTTGTTCAGTCAGCCTTCGCATGAAATCAGCGGTCGACGGGTACTCCCTGATCGGGTGATTGGGGTCATCCGGGACATAGGCCACCACTCGCACCGGCCTGCGGCTCTGCTCAAGGTTCGGGGCAAACAGCACAATGCCGGTGAGCGTCGAGGACATTATCCTGAGGTCGTGACAGTGCAGGGCTTCACCTTCCAGCTTCATGCCCCGTACGCCCTCGAGCATGCCCTGAATCAGCAGGAAATAATCCGACTGAATATGGCCGTTCATCCATGCAAATCGCAGTGCCGCCTTCAGCGCGGCTTTCTGGCTCTGGATAACCTTGGGCTGGAGAACCGCGGCGACCACCGGATTGGAGACGCCCAGGTTGTCTTCGAGGTAAGTCTTGTACTGGGCGCCAATATCCAGTTCCCGGCACAGTCGGGTAAAGGCCGGGATGCCGATCGTTGCCTTGAGTGCGGGCAGGGTGGTGAATTGCCCCGTGGCCGAGGGTTCAGTGATGAAGGTTGAGTCAGGCTCGTAGGCGTCGGCTTCGGTTTCTTTGCTTTCAAAGTTGTGCAGCGCCGCGTCCAGTAACGAAACCGTCCAGGTCCGGGCGGCGCCGGACTTGATCGGGAACCAGGGGATTGTCGCGGGGATATACAGGCGCAAGAAGGTTTTCTTGACGTCCACCTCCAGGTCGAAGTGGGTTTTCAGCGCATCCCTGAGCAAGGGCTCGGCGAAGCTGTTGACGTCTTGCAGGTGTTCCAGCGCCTGGTCCACGGCATTTTGTGCGCTCCAGTGCGCGGCATTGAGCGCGTTGAGCTCGGTATGCTGGGTGGCCGGTGCCGTGGTCAAGCGGTCGAGCAACTGTGGTCGGGTGCGCTTGAGTGCCTGGCGCCTGGCGAGTGATGCCTTGGCGAGCCAGTCGGGAACGGCGTTTCTGAGAGGGTGATAGTGGCTGTCGGGGTGTTCTGAGTGGTGGCTGTTGTGTGTGGCTGCGTGGTGTTGTCCTTCAGGTAACGACATCGTGCTCATCCTTGGCGGTCTAAAGAATGCCAAGCAGATCAGAGCGCAAAGGGCAGGGTGCGGTACATAATTACGGGTGGACACACGGCTCGAAATCAAATCCCGGCAACCCTGCCTCTAACCTGCGCGGCAGTTTAAACTGCGCCTTTGCGACGCTATTTGTCGCATTGCCGTAAACCCGGTCAAAAGCGGGTTTTGCGCTATAAGAAGTTGTCGCTTGGCGACAAGGCCAAGCTCGAAACTGTCCTTACAATCCTCACCAAGCTCGCCAGTTTCAGGCGGGTGTTTCTCATCAGGAGACTCCGATGTCCGTTGAGCACGCTGCGGTACAACGCGCCGATTTCGACCAGGTAATGGTTCCCAACTATGCGCCTGCCGCATTCATTCCCGTGCGTGGAGCCGGTTCCCGCGTTTGGGACCAGTCGGGTCGCGAGCTGATCGACTTCGCCGGCGGGATTGCCGTTAACGTATTGGGTCATGCGCATCCGGCGCTGGTCGGAGCCTTGACCGAGCAGGCGAACAAGCTGTGGCACGTGTCCAACGTGTTCACCAATGAGCCGGCCCTGCGCCTGGCCCATAAGCTGATCGACGCCACCTTTGCCGACCGTGCCTTCTTCTGCAACTCTGGCGCCGAAGCCAACGAGGCCGCCTTCAAGCTGGCCCGTCGTGTCGGTTTCGACCGTTTCGGCAGCGAGAAGTACGAAATCATCGCCGCGCTCAACAGCTTCCACGGCCGCACCCTGTTCACCGTGAACGTCGGTGGCCAGTCGAAGTACTCCGACGGCTTCGGTCCGAAAATCACCGGTATCAGCCACGTACCGTACAACGATCTGGCCGCGCTGAAAGCGGCCATTTCCGACAAGACTTGCGCGGTAGTGCTGGAGCCGATCCAGGGCGAAAGCGGTGTGATCCCGGCAGAACTCGAATACCTGCAAGGTGCCCGCGAACTCTGCACCGCGAACAACGCGCTGCTGATTTTCGACGAAGTGCAAACCGGCATGGGTCGTACTGGCCATCTGTTTGCTTACCAGCATTACGGCGTGATCCCGGACATCCTGACCAGCGCCAAGAGCCTGGGCGGCGGTTTCCCGATCGCGGCGATGCTGACGACCGAAGACCTGTCCAAACACCTGGTCGTCGGCACCCACGGCACCACCTACGGCGGTAACCCGCTGGCGTGCGCGGTCGCGGAAGCCGTGATCGACGTGATCAACACCCCTGAAGTGCTGGCTGGCGTCAACGCCAAGCACGACAAGTTCAAGGCCCGTCTTGAGCAGATCGGCGAGAAGTACGGTTTGTTCACCAAGGTCCGTGGCATGGGCCTGTTGATCGGTTGCGTCTTGAGCGATGCCTGGAAAGGCAAGGCCAAGGACATTTTCAATGCCGCTGAACAAGAAGGCCTGATGGTCCTGCAAGCCGGCCCGGACGTGGTGCGTTTCGCCCCGAGCCTGGTGGTGGAAGACGCCGATATCGATGCCGGCCTGGACCGCTTCGAACGTGCTGCTGCAAAACTGACACAAGCCTGATAGACCCCTCGACGCCTGATCCTTCAGGCGTCGTACCGGATTTTTGTACCGGGCCCGCTCCCACGCTGGACTGAGTTTTTTCAGTCAGTGCCCGGATTATTTTCCTCTGTGAATTTTTGGATAAAGGAGTGACACCATGCTGGTGATGCGCCCTGCGCAAATGGCTGATCTGGGCGAGGTACAGCGTCTGGCTGCGGACAGCCCGATTGGTGTCACTTCCTTGCCGGACGATGTTGAACGCCTGAGCGACAAGATCGCCGCAAGCGAAGCATCGTTTGCCGCCGAAGTCAGTTTCAACGGTGAGGAAAGCTATTTCTTCGTGCTGGAGGACACCGCCACCGGCAAATTGGTGGGCTGCTCGGCCATCGTGGCCTCGGCCGGTTATTCCGAGCCGTTCTACAGCTTCCGTAATGAAACCTTCGTGCACGCCTCCCGCGAGCTGAAGATCCACAACAAGATCCACGTGCTCTCCCAGTGCCATGATCTGACCGGCAATAGCCTGCTGACCAGCTTCTACGTGCTGCCGGAGCTGGTGGGTTCGGCCTGGTCGGAACTCAACTCCCGCGGTCGTTTGCTGTTCGTCGCCAGCCATCCTGAGCGCTTTGCCGACTCGGTGGTGACCGAGATCGTCGGTTATAGCGACGAGAATGGCGACTCGCCGTTCTGGGATGCCATCGGTCGCAACTTCTTCGACCTCAACTACGCCGAGGCCGAACGTCTGTGCGGGCTCAAGAGCCGGACCTTCCTGGCCGAGCTGATGCCGCATTACCCGATCTACGTGCCGCTGCTGCCGGATTCCGCCCAGGAGGCGATGGGCCAGGTGCACCCGCGGGCTCAGATCACCTTCGACATCCTGATGCGTGAAGGCTTCGAAACCGATCACTACATCGACATCTTCGACGGTGGCCCGACCCTGCATGCGCGTGTCTCGGGCATCCGCTCGATTGCCCAGAGCCGTGTGGTGCCGGTGAAGATCGGCGAGCCGGTGAAGGGCGCCGGTCGTCAGTACCTGGTGGCCAATGCCCAGTTGCAGGACTACCGCGCCGTCATGCTCGAGCTGGACTATGCGCCGGGCAAGCCCGTGACCCTGGATCTGGAAGCCGCCGAAGCCCTGGGTGTCGGTGAAGGTGCCAGCGTGCGCCTGGTAGCGGTTTAACGCCTGCTGCCCTGCCTGGAAAGAGTCCTGGAAAACAGCGAGTTTCACGGGTGGCCGTTACCGGCTGCCCGTTTGAGGAGATAGCATGATCGTTCGTCCCGTACGCAGCAGCGATTTACCCGCTCTGATCGACCTGGCCCGCAGCACCGGCACTGGCCTGACTACCTTGCCGGCCAACGAAGAGCGCCTGGCGCATCGGGTTGGCTGGGCGGAAAAAACCTTCCGTGGTGAAGCCGAGCGCGGTGACGCGGACTACCTGTTCGTGCTCGAAGATGATGATGGCCGCGTGGTGGGTATTTCCGCCATTGCCGGTGCCGTCGGTCTGCGAGAGCCCTGGTACAACTTTCGGCTCGGCCTGACCGTCAGCGCGTCGCAAGAGTTGAACATTTATCGCGAAATCCCGACGCTGTTCCTGGCCAACGACCTGACCGGCAATTCCGAGTTGTGTTCGTTGTTCCTGCACGCCGATTACCGCACCGGCCTGAACGGACGCATGCTGGCCAAGGCGCGCATGCTGTTCATCGCCGAGTTCTCGCAGTTGTTCGGCAACAAGATCATTGCCGAGATGCGCGGTGTGTCCGATGCCGCGGGCCGTTCGCCGTTCTGGGAAAGCCTGGGTCGGCACTTCTTCAAGATGGAATTCAGCCAGGCCGACTACCTGACCGGCGTGGGCAACAAGGCCTTCATCGCCGAACTGATGCCGAAATTCCCGCTGTACACCTGCTTTCTCTCCGAGGACGCACGCCGCGTGATTGGCCAGGTCCACCCGGACACCGAGCCGGCGCTGGCCATGCTCAAGAGCGAAGGCTTCAGCTACCAGGGTTATGTCGATATCTTCGACGCAGGCCCGGCCGTGGAGTGCGAGACCGGCAAGATCCGGGCGGTGCGCGACAGCCAGGCGCTGGTGCTGGCCATCGGTACCCCCGGTGATGACGCCACCCCATTCCTGATGCATAACCGCAAGCGCGAAGACTGCCGGATCACTGCTGCGCCAGCGCGCTTGGCGGCCGGTACCCTGGTGGTCGATCCACTGACCGCCAAACGTCTTCAACTCAACGCCGGCGACCAGGTTCGTGCCGTGCCGTTGTCTGCTGCCCGGGAGTCGAAATAATGAATTCGCTATATATCGCAGGTGAGTGGCTGGCCGGTCAGGGCGATGCCTTCGAGTCGCTGAATCCGGTGACCCAGCAAGTGCTGTGGTCGGGGCAGGGCGCCAATGCCGCTCAGGTTGAAAGTGCCGTGCAAGCCGCGCGCCAGGCATTCCCGGCCTGGGCCAAGCGTACCCTGCAAGAGCGCATCAGTGTGCTGGAGGCCTTTGCCGCCAGCCTGAAGAGCCACGCGGACGAACTGGCCCACTGCATCGGCGAAGAAACCGGTAAACCACTGTGGGAAGCGGCGACTGAAGTGACCAGCATGGTCAACAAGATCGCCATTTCCGTGCAGAGCTACCGTGAGCGTACCGGTGAGAAGAGCGGCCCACTGGGTGACGCCACGGCGGTGCTGCGCCACAAGCCCCATGGTGTGGTCGCGGTGTTCGGGCCTTACAACTTCCCTGGTCACCTGCCTAACGGTCACATCGTGCCCGCGTTGCTGGCCGGTAACAGTGTGCTGTTCAAGCCCAGCGAACTGACACCGAAAGTTGCCGAACTGACGGTCAAGTGCTGGATCGAAGCCGGCTTGCCGGCAGGCGTCCTCAACCTGCTGCAGGGTGCCCGTGAGACCGGGATCGCGTTGGCCGCCAACCCGGGGATAGACGGCCTGTTCTTCACCGGCTCCAGCCGCACCGGCAATCATCTGCATGCGCAGTTCTCCGGTCGCCCGGACAAGATCCTGGCGCTGGAAATGGGCGGCAACAATCCGCTGGTGGTCGATCAAGTGGCTGACCTCGATGCCGCGGTGTACACCATCATCCAGTCCGCGTTCATTTCCGCCGGTCAACGCTGCACCTGCGCTCGTCGCCTGCTGGTCCCGCAAGGTGCATGGGGCGACACGCTGCTGGAGCGCCTGGTGGCGGTCAGCGCAACGATTGAAGTCGGTGCGTTCGATCAACAACCGGCACCGTTCATGGGCTCGGTGGTGTCGCTGGCAGCGGCCAAGGCACTGATGGATGCGCAAGCGCACTTGCTGGCCAATGGCGCTGTCACGTTGCTGGCAATGACTCAGCCGCAGGCGAATGCCGCCTTGCTGACACCGGGTATCGTGGATGTGACCGCGGTGGCCGAGCGTCCCGATGAAGAGCTGTTTGGCCCGTTGCTGCAAGTGATTCGCTACGCTGATTTCGACGCGGCGATTGCCGAGGCCAATGATACCCAGTACGGCCTGGCCGCAGGCCTGCTGTCGGATTCCGAAGCGCGTTACCAGCAGTTCTGGCTGGAAAGCCGTGCCGGCATCGTCAACTGGAACAAGCAGCTGACAGGTGCTGCCAGCAGCGCACCATTCGGTGGCGTGGGCGCTTCGGGCAATCATCGCGCCAGCGCCTACTACGCGGCGGATTACTGCGCGTACCCGGTGGCCTCGCTGGAAACCCCGAGCCTGACACTGCCAGGCGCGTTGACGCCAGGTATACGGCTTTCGTAAGCGGTGACCTTTTCGCGGGCAAGCCCGCTCCCACAGGTACAACGCCGTCCTTGTGGGAGCGGGCTTGCCCGCGAAGGCCGCGACACGGTGTTAATGAATAGATACTGATGCCTATAACAACAGATTCTCGTGGAGCCTCGCTGATGAAATCCTGTGAAGTCAATTTTGACGGTCTAGTGGGGCCGACCCATAACTACGGCGGTCTGTCCTACGGTAACGTTGCGTCCCAGAGCAACAGCCAGCAGTCTTCCAATCCCAAGGAAGCGGCGCTGCAGGGCCTGGCGAAAATGAAAGCGCTGATGGACATGGGCTTTGTCCAGGGTGTGCTCGCGCCTCAGGAACGTCCGGATGTCGGCGCCCTGCGTAGCCTGGGGTTCAGCGGCACCGACGCACAGGTGATCGAGCAGGCGGCCAAGCAGGCGATGCCGTTGCTGGTTGCCAGTTGCTCGGCATCGAGCATGTGGGTGGCCAACGCCGCGACGGTCAGCCCAAGTGCCGACACCGCCGATGGCCGCGTGCACTTCACCGCCGCCAACCTCAACTGCAAATACCACCGCAGCATCGAACACCCGACCACCAGCCGTGTGCTGGGGGCGATGTTCGCTGACCAGAAGCATTTCGCTCACCACGCGGCCCTGCCGGCTGTCGCTCAGTTCGGTGACGAAGGCGCGGCCAACCACACGCGTTTCTGCCGTGATTACGGCGAAGCCGGTGTCGAGTTCTTCGTGTTCGGTCGCAGTGCGTTCGATACCCGCTATCCGGCGCCGCAAAAGTACCCGGCCCGTCAGACCCTGGAAGCGTCGCAAGCAGTGGCCCGCTTGCACGGCCTGAGCGATGACGGCGTGGTCTATGCCCAGCAGAATCCATCGGTCATCGACCAGGGCGTGTTCCACAACGACGTGATCGCCGTGGGTAACGGTGAGGCGCTGTTCTATCACGAGGACGCGTTCCTCGATACCGAGCAGATGCTGGCCGAGCTGTCGACCAAGCTCGCCAAGCGGGGCGGTCAGTTCAAGGCGATCTGCGTGCCGCGCTCGCAAGTGTCGGTCGAAGACGCCGTGCGCTCCTACCTGTTCAACAGTCAGTTGTTGTCGCGCGCCGATGGTTCGATGCTGTTGATCGTGCCGCAGGAATGCCAGAACAACGAGCGCGTCTGGCAGTACCTGCAGACCCTGACCAGCTCCGGCGGCCTGATCCGCGAGGTGAAGGTGTTCGACCTCAAGCAGA
The DNA here is from genome assembly GCF_900187505.1 of Pseudomonas sp. Irchel s3h17. Classification (GTDB taxonomy): domain Bacteria; phylum Pseudomonadota; class Gammaproteobacteria; order Pseudomonadales; family Pseudomonadaceae; genus Aquipseudomonas. The sequence continues at coordinate 16,141 of NZ_FYDL01000027.1, read as the reverse complement.
GCATGCAGAACGGCGGCGGGCCGGCGTGCCTGCGACTGCGTGTCGCGCTCAACGAAACCGAGCTGGCGGCGGTCAACCCAGGGGTTATCATGACGGCGCCGTTGTACGGCTCGCTGACCCAATGGGTCGAAAAGCACTACCGTGACCGCATGACCGAAAACGATCTGGCGGACCCACAATTGTTGCTTGAGTGCCGGACGGCACTGGATGAACTGACGCAAATCCTTAAACTGGGCGCGGTTTATCCATTCCAGATCAATTGAAAGCCCGCGCCCTGTTCCGAATGAACAGGGCGCGCCGCTATATCTCCAGATGAGAGCGTAAACATGAGCGATACCCTGAAGCTGATCCTTGAAGACACCGACGGCACTCAACTGGAAACCTCCTGCACCCGCGTGGCGGTGATGTGGCAAGGCAAGGAGCTGTGGATTCAGCACGATGGCCGCGGCCAGTTGCTGATCGGCGTTGATGTCGAAGAAGGCGATGCCGAATACGCTAACCTGCTGCTTCGCCCATTGGCGACTAATCTGGTAAGTCTGCAACTGGAGATGGAACCAGCTGAGATCGGTGACGAAGACCACGTCCACGGTCCGGATTGCAACCACGATCACTAAGGAATTGGCTCTATGCTCGCCCTCGGCAAACTGCTTGAACTGACCCTCGCCGGCCGTGAACCGGCGGAGAAAACTCAACTGACTGTCGAAGGCGTGCGGATGCGCTGGCTGAGTGAAGGCGCGCTGGAAGTCCGCCCGCCCCAAGCGCGTGACAATGGCCTGGACCTGCTGTTGTCGGCTGGTATCCACGGCAATGAGACAGCGCCGATCGAATTGCTCGATCGCCTGTTGCACGACATCGCCCGCGGTGATTTGAAGCCGTGTGCACGTATTCTGTTCCTGTTCGGTAATCCCGAGGCGATGCGCCGCGGCGAGCGTTTTATCGAGCAGGACGTCAACCGGCTATTCAATGGCCGTCACGAACTCAGCAGTGGCTACGAAGCGCTGCGCGCCTGTGAGCTGGAGCGCCTGGCGGCGAGCTTTTTCAACCTGCCGGACCGCGACCGTTTGCACTACGACCTGCACACCGCGATTCGCGGCTCGAAGATCGAACAGTTTGCGTTGTACCCCTGGAAGGAGGGGCGCCAGCATTCCCGTCGGGAACTGGCCCGTCTGCGCGCAGCCGGGATGGAGGCGGTGCTGTTGCAGAACAAGCCGTCCATCGTGTTCAGCTCGTACACCTACGACAAGCTGGACGCCGAATCCTTCACCCTGGAGTTGGGCAAGGCCCGGCCGTTCGGCCAGAACGAAGGGGTCAACGTTTCGCGCCTTGAAACCCGCCTGAAGCAGATCATCGAAGGCACTGAGCCGCCGATGGCGCAGGACGGCCTGGAGGGTTTGCAGCTGTTCAGCGTGGCACGGGAAGTCATCAAGCACAGCGATAGCTTCCGGCTCAACTTGCCAGCGGACATCGAGAATTTTTCGGAGCTGGACGTGGGCTATGTACTGGCGGAAGACATTGCCAATACCCGCTGGGTCATCGAAGAGCAGGGCGCCCGGATCATTTTCCCCAACCCCAAGGTGAAGAACGGCCTGCGCGCCGGCATCCTGATCGTGCCGACGGGCGACCAAAACCTCATCTGAGCCAAACACAACTCAAATGAGGGAGCGGGCCGCCCGGCCCGCTCCCACGGGTTTTGTGTTTAGACGGCTAGCGCCCGCGGCTCGCTGCGATGCAGGGCGCGCATCTTGTGCAGCGTATCGGCGCAGGTCTTCGCCGCTTCCTGACCTTTGTGCACAAAGTGCTCAAAGAAGAACTTCTGGTGTTCTTCGCCGGCATGGAAGTGATGCGGGGTCAGCACCACCGAGAACACCGGGACTTCGGTTTCCAGCTGCACCTGCATCAGGCCGCTGATCACCGACTGGGCGACGAACTCGTGGCGGTAGATACCGCCGTCAACCACCAGGCCTGCCGCGACGATACCGGCATAGCGGCCGGACTTGGCCAGCAGCTTGGCATGCAGGGGGATTTCGAAGGCACCGCCGACTTCAAAAAAGTCGATGTCCGATGCCTGATAGCCCTGAGCGATCATCTCGCTGACGAAACCCGTGCGGCTTTGGTCAACGATTTCCTTGTGCCAGCATGCCTGGATGAACGCTACGCGCTCGCCTTGATGGTGTTTGCTCTTGCTATCGATTGCGGTGGGTTGCATCTGTTCTGACTCCTGTTTGAGTAAAAAACAGGGCGATATGAATCGAAGGGGATTCAAGGGTGCGTGCAGGTCGAACGTGCAGTGTCTGCGCGTTGCCATGGACGGCCCTTTGGTGCCAATCCCGTTCTCTCTTCATCCGGACTATGACCGTCGGCCCCGGGATCACACCGGGTCTGCTGACCTTGTTGTCACTCACGGTGCAAAGCCTGAGTGACATCAAGCGCTCGCGGGCTATGCGCATTGCGCGCAATTACCGCCGGTGGGGAGTTGCACCCCGCCCTGAGAACGTTTTGCCGGCAGAATTTCTGGCAGCGAAGCGTTTTTAACACATATCGCGGGGCTGCGCATCGCTGCTTTCTGATGATATACATCAGTTTTTCCGTTGGCATGAACCGCCTTTTCCTGCGCCCAGCCTTGATTAATCGAGGGGGTGGCCGCAGTAAACCCTCATCTGGGCAATCTTCTTTATCAGCAGCGACGCGAGCGTCCTATTCCGAGGCCTGATTCATGAGTGTTATTGATCTTCGCAGCGACACCGTCACCCAACCGACCGCAGGGATGCTCGCGGCAATGGCCACGGCAGCCACCGGCGACGACGTCTATGGTGAGGATCCGACGGTCAATCGCCTGGAAGCCGAGCTGGCCGGTCGACTGGGGTTTGTCGCCGCGTTGTTCGTACCCACGGGCACCATGAGCAACTTGTTGGGCTTGATGGCCCATTGCGAACGTGGCGATGAGTACATCGTCGGCCAGCAGGCACACACCTATAAGTACGAAGGCGGTGGTGCAGCGGTGCTGGGGTCGATCCAGCCGCAACCGCTGGAAGTGCAGGCCGATGGCTCGCTGGACCTGGCTCAGGTCGCGGCGGCCATCAAACCGGATGATTTCCACTTCGCCCGGACCCGCCTGCTGGCGCTGGAAAACACCATGCAGGGCAAGGTGTTGCCATTGCAGTACCTGGAGCGGGCACGAAGCTTTACCCGTGAGCAGGGGCTGTTGCTGCACCTGGATGGCGCCCGCCTGTACAACGCGGCGGTCAAGCTGGGAGTTGATGCCCGGGAAATCACTCGGCACTTCGACTCGGTGTCCGTGTGCCTGTCCAAAGGCCTGGGCGCCCCGGTGGGGTCGGTGTTGTGCGGTTCGGCCGAGATGATCGGCAAGGCCCGGCGCCTGCGCAAGATGGTCGGCGGCGGCATGCGCCAGGCCGGCATTCTGGCGGCGGCGGGCCTGTATGCGCTCGATCACCATGTGCAGCGTCTGGCCGATGACCATGCCAATGCGCAGTTTCTGGCCGAGGGCCTGCGTGTGGCCGGTTACGACGTCGAGCCGGTACAGACCAATATGGTTTACGTGCAGATGGGCGATAAAGCCGACGCGATCAAGGCTTTTGCCAGTGAGCGCGGGGTAAAGCTCAGTGCGGCGCCACGGTTGCGCATGGTCACCCACATGGATGTGAGTCGAGCGCAGGTCGAGCAGGTGATCGCGACATTCGTCGAGTTTTCCGGTAAATGACAATGCTGGCCGTCCAATTGACGGTTTCTATCGTATAAACACGCTGTACCGCGCGCGCAGGGCCGATATAATGCGGCCCTTTGCCGTCGCTTCGTCCGTTGACGAAACGCACAGGCCTTTGGCCGCAGCCTCCGTGGAAGAACCTAATGAAAAGCGCAGAAATCCGTGAAGCCTTCCTTCGCTTCTTCGAAGAGCAAGGCCACACCCGTGTAGCCTCCAGCTCTTTGATTCCGGGCAACGACCCAACCCTGCTGTTCACTAACGCGGGGATGAACCAGTTCAAGGACTGCTTCCTGGGCCAGGAAAAGCGCGCGTACACCCGCGCCACCAGCAGCCAGAAGTGCGTACGCGCCGGCGGCAAGAACAGCGACCTGGAAAACGTCGGTTATACCGCTCGTCACCACACCTTTTTCGAAATGCTGGGTAACTTCAGCTTCGGCGATTACTTCAAGCGTGATGCCATCACCTACGCCTGGACCTTCCTGACCGGCGTGCTGATGCTGCCAAAGGAAAAGCTCTGGGTGACCGTCTACGCCTCCGATGACGAAGCCTACGACATCTGGACCCAGGACATCGGCGTCCCGGCCGAGCGCATGATCCGCATCGGCGACAACAAGGGAGCGCCTTACGCCTCCGATAACTTCTGGACCATGGGCGATACCGGCCCGTGCGGCCCTTGCACCGAGATCTTCTACGATCACGGCGCCGATATCTGGGGTGGCCCACCGGGCTCGCCGGAAGAAGACGGCGACCGCTACATCGAGATCTGGAACAACGTATTCATGCAGTTCAACCGCACCGCCGATGGCGTGTTGCATCCATTGCCAGCCCCATCGGTCGACACCGGTATGGGCCTGGAGCGGATCAGCGCGGTGATGCAGCACGTGCACTCGAACTATGAGATCGACCTGTTCAAGAACCTGCTGAGCGCGTCGGCCAAGGCTATCGGTTGCAGCAATGACGACCAGTCTTCGCTCAAGGTCGTCTCCGACCACATCCGTTCGTGCGGCTTCCTGATCGCCGACGGCGTGTTGCCGTCCAACGAAGGTCGTGGCTATGTCCTGCGCCGGATCATCCGTCGTGCATGCCGTCACGGTAACAAGCTGGGTGCGACCGGCAGCTTCTTCCACAAGATCGTCGTGGCCCTGGTGGCCGAGATGGGCGAAGCCTTCCCGGAACTCAAGCAGCAGCAGGCCAACATCGAGCGCGTGCTCAAGGCCGAGGAAGAACAGTTCTCCAAGACCCTGGAGCACGGCCTGAAGATCCTCGAGCAGGACCTGGCTGAACTCAAGGGCACCGTGGTGCCGGGCGACGTGGTGTTCAAGTTGTACGACACCTACGGTTTCCCGATGGACCTGACCGCCGACATCGCCCGCGAGCGTGAGCTGACCATCGACGAGGAAGGCTTCGAGCGCGAGATGGAAGCCCAGCGCGTGCGTGCCCGTTCGGCCAGTTCGTTCGGCCTGGACTACAACACCCTGGTCAAGGTCGACGTGGCCACCGAGTTCACCGGCTACACCGATACCCGTGGTTTGGCAAAAATCGTTGCGCTGTATAAAGATGGCCAGTCGGTCGACGTATTGAGCGAAGGCGACGAGGGCGTGATCGTTCTCGACAAGACGCCGTTCTACGCCGAGTCCGGCGGCCAGGTCGGCGATTGCGGTTACCTGCAGGCGGGCAGCGCGCGTTTCGACGTGCGTGACACCACCAAGACCGGCGGCGCCTTCCTGCACCACGGTATCCTGGATTCGGGTAGCCTGGTCGTCGGTGCGCCGGTCGAGACCCACGTTGACGCCGAGGTGCGTCACGCCACGTCGCTGAACCACTCCGCGACTCACTTGCTGCACGCTGCATTGCGTCAGGTGCTGGGCGACCACGTTCAGCAGAAAGGCTCGTTGGTCGACAGTCAGCGCCTGCGCTTTGACTTCAGCCACTTCGAAGCCATCAAGCCTGAGCAGATCAAGGCGCTGGAAGAAATCGTCAACGCCGAGATTCGCCGGAACTCCGAGGTCGAAACCGAAGAGACCGACATCGAGACCGCCAAGCGCAAGGGTGCCATGGCGCTGTTCGGCGAGAAGTACGGCGACGACGTGCGGGTACTGAGCATGGGCGGCGACTTCTCCGTTGAACTGTGTGGTGGTATCCACGCCAACCGTACCGGTGACATCGGCCTGCTGAAAATCATCAGCGAAGGCGGTGTGGCGTCCGGCGTGCGCCGTATCGAAGCGCTCACCGGTGCCGCGGCGCTGGCTTACCTGAACGCTGCGCAAGAGCAGCTCAAGGAAGCGGCCAACCTGGTCAAGGGCACCCCTGACAACCTGATCGACAAGCTGTCGGCTGTGCTTGAGCGCAACCGTCTGCTGGAGAAGCAACTCGAGCAGTTGCAAGCCAAGGCCGCCAGCGCGGCGGGTGACGACCTGTCGGCTTCTGCCCTGGACGTCAAAGGCGTGAAAGTACTGGCCGTGCGTCTGGACGGCCAGGATGGCAAGGCGCTGCTGGCGCTGGTCGATCAACTGAAAAACAAACTCGGCCGCGCAGTGATCCTGCTCGGCAGTGTCCATGAGGAAAAGGTCGTGCTGGTTGCCGGTGTGACCAAAGACCTGACTGGCCAACTCAAAGCCGGTGATTTGATGAAGCAAGCCGCTGCGGCAGTGGGCGGGAAGGGCGGTGGTCGTCCGGACATGGCGCAAGGCGGTGGTACTGACGCTGGCGCACTGGACGCGGCCTTGGCCCTGACTGTTCCATTTGTAGAGCAGGGTTTATAAGGCAGAGTGCCTGGTCCGCAGTCTAGTGGTGGGCCAGGCAGCTGTTTGAGTGATTATTGGGCGCCCTTCATGGGCAGAGGCGGCTTTGAAATGGCTTTGATCGTACAGAAATTTGGAGGCACCTCGGTCGGCACTGTCGAGAGAATCGAGCAGGTCGCCGACAAGGTTAAGAAATTCCGCGATGCCGGCGATGACCTGGTGGTTGTGCTGTCTGCAATGAGCGGCGAAACCAACCGTCTGATCGATCTGGCCAAGCAAATCAGTGGTGAGGATCAACCGGTTCCCCGTGAGCTGGACGTTATCGTCTCCACCGGTGAGCAGGTGACGATCGCACTGCTGGCCATGGCGCTGATCAAGCGTGGCATTCCTGCGGTGTCCTACACCGGTAACCAGGTGCGGATTCTGACGGACAGTGCGCACAATAAAGCGCGTATCTTGCAGATTGATGACCAGAAGATTCGCGGTGACCTGAAGGCGGGGCGCGTGGTTGTAGTCGCCGGTTTCCAGGGCGTCGACGAGCACGGCAACATCACCACCCTGGGGCGTGGCGGTTCCGATACCACCGGCGTGGCACTGGCCGCAGCCCTGAAAGCTGATGAATGTCAGATCTATACCGACGTCGATGGTGTATATACCACTGACCCGCGTGTTGTGTCCGTGGCCCAGCGCCTGGACAAGATTACCTTCGAAGAGATGCTGGAAATGGCCAGCCTCGGTTCCAAGGTGCTGCAGATCCGTGCGGTCGAGTTCGCCGGCAAGTACAACGTTCCGCTGCGCGTACTGCACAGCTTCAAGGAGGGTCCGGGCACCCTCATTACTATCGATGAAGAGGAAACCATGGAACAGCCGATCATTTCCGGCATCGCTTTCAATCGCGATGAAGCCAAGCTGACCATCCGTGGCGTGCCAGACACCCCGGGCGTGGCCTTCAAGATTCTCGGCCCGATCAGTGCCGCGAATATCGAAGTCGACATGATCGTGCAGAACGTTGCGCACGATAACACCACGGACTTCACCTTCACCGTACACCGCAACGACTACCAGGCGGCCCAGGCCGTGCTGGAGAACACCGCTCGCGAGATCGGTGCCCGTGAAGTGGTGGGTGATACCAAGATCGCCAAGGTATCGATCGTTGGCGTTGGCATGCGTTCCCACGCAGGCGTCGCCAGCCGCATGTTCGAAGCCCTGGCCAAGGAAACCATCAACATCCAGATGATTTCCACCTCGGAGATCAAAGTCTCGGTAGTGATCGAAGAGAAGTACCTGGAACTGGCTGTGCGCGCGCTGCACACAGCCTTCGAACTGGACGCACCGGCCCCACAGGGCGAGTGATGCGTTGCCCGGAGGGCGCGGCCTGGCCGCGCCCTTTATTTTTTGAGTGGCGCGCGCAAGCCTGTTCTTTTGCGCGCGCTAGTCAATACTTAGGCGTGAAGAGCTGCGACCGTTCCGGTTGCAGGTCGAGCGCTTTTTTTTTGCAGACTGTTGTCCCTGAAATGAAATGCGTGAGGAGAAAGGTATGCTGATTCTGACTCGTCGGTGCGCAGAAAGCCTGATTATTGGTGATGGCGAAATCACCGTAACCGTGCTCGGCGTTAAAGGAAATCAAGTGCGCATCGGCGTTAACGCACCCAAAGAGGTCGCGGTTCACCGTGAGGAAATCTACCTGCGTATAAAGAAAGAGAAGGACGAAGAACCAACTCATTAATTTTTATCGATTTTTATGTTTGCAAACGGGGAAAAGGTTGGTTAAGATACGCCCCGTGTTGCGGAGAGCTGGCCGAGTGGCCGAAGGCGCTCCCCTGCTAAGGGAGTACACCTCAAAAGGGTGTCGGGGGTTCGAATCCCCCGTTCTCCGCCATTATTTGTTTAGCACGTTGTAATCAGGCTTTTTCGGTAAGTTGTTGAGATTACTAGAAAAAGTGCTTGGAAAAAAGATTCGACGGACTATAATGCGCAGCACCAAATGCACTCGTAGCTCAGCTGGATAGAGTACTCGGCTACGAACCGAGCGGTCACAGGTTCGAATCCTGTCGAGTGCACCATTTAAAGGGTTGTTTGCAGTCATGCAGGCAGCCTTGTTTCAATCAGTTGTGATCTGGTTTAAAAGCACATATGCACTCGTAGCTCAGCTGGATAGAGTACTCGGCTACGAACCGAGCGGTCACAGGTTCGAATCCTGTCGAGTGCACCATTTAAAGGTTGTTTGCAGTCATGCAGGTAACCCGGCTTCAACCAGTTGTGATCTGGTCTAAAAGTACACATGCACTCGTAGCTCAGCTGGATAGAGTACTCGGCTACGAACCGAGCGGTCACAGGTTCGAATCCTGTCGAGTGCACCAAACACCAAAAAGCCTGCGTCTAACGCGGGCTTTTTGCTGTCCGGGATTTGGCTTTTGCAGATCCTTTCTCGTTGAGCGCGGTCTGTGCGTTCCGGGTTCCTTTTCCTCTGTAGTGCCAGTCTCGCCTGCTCGTCTTGTCCAGTGTCCCGGCTACGCTTTCTGCGTCCCGCAGGCTCACGTCAAAAAATACTCATTGATGGATGGCCTCTTCGCGACGTTCTGTCTTCTGGGCGGTCTAGTCTGAGGGGTGCAGCGAGATTTTTCGGTGCGGGTGTGTTTTCTTTTCGGAAAGGGTCGTCGCAGTTTCACAGGTGTGGAGAGTGCTCAGGTTTATCTCGCAAGCGCTTGTTCTGGGCTGGATTTTTTAACGTTTAAAAACGCCAAGCGGTGTATCATTGCGCCCGTCAGCCCCGTCGGGGCTTTTGGATTACCTCCATGGACTTACCCAGTAGTTACTCACTATCTCGTTTTACCAATCATGAATTGACTGATTGATCCTTCCGGCGTGCCCCGCTGCTGGGAGTGGAGTTCGCCTATGACTGAAGTTGAAGTAAAGAAAACGCAAGAAAGCTTGCAGGACCGCCTTGCTCAAGTCGTTGAGCTGCTGCATCGCCAGCGGGTGGTCGAAGACCTGACTCACCGTCAGGAAGGTGCTCATCACGATCGGGTCGAGAACCTGGTCCACCGGCAGAACCTCGTCGAGTTGCAACGCAAGCTCGATGATCTGCACTCCGCCGACGTTGCCTACATCCTTGAAGCGCTTCCGCTCGTCGACCGCCTGACGGTCTGGCAGTTGGTCCAGGCCGAGCGTGACGGCGACATCCTGCTTGAAGTCTCCGACTCCGTTCGTGAAACCCTGATCGCCGACATGGACGATCACGAGCTCCTGGCAGCCGCCAAGGAGATGGACGCCGACGAACTTGCTGACCTGGCCCCCGAGCTGCCGCGAGACGTCGTCCACGAGCTGATGGAAGCCCTCGATGGCCAACAGCGTGAGCGTGTCCGCTCCGCGTTGTCCTATGACGAGGAACAGGTCGGCGCCTTGATGGACTTCGAGATGGTGACGATCCGTGAGGATGTCAGCCTTGAAGTGGTCCTGCGTTACCTGCGTCGCCTCAAAGAGCTGCCGGGCCATACCGACAAGCTGTTCGTGGTGGACTATGACGGCGTGCTCAAGGGCGTCCTGCCGATCAAGCGACTGCTGGTCAACGATCCCGACAAGCAGGTTGCGGAGGTCATGGCCAGCGATCCGGTGAGCTTTCACCCGGATGAAGACGCCTATGACGCCGCCCAGGCCTTTGAGCGTTATGACCTGATTTCGGCCCCGGTGGTCGACAAGAACAACAAGTTGATTGGTCGTTTGACCATCGATGAAATGGTCGACCTGATCCGTGAAGAGAGCGAAACCGAAGTGCTCAACATGGCGGGTCTGCGCGAAGAAGAAGATATCTTCGCCTCGGTCTGGAAGTCTTTGCGTAACCGTTGGGCGTGGCTGGCGGTCAACCTGATCACGGCGTTCATTGCCTCGCGGGTGATCGGGCTGTTTGAAGGTTCTATCGAGAAGCTGGTGGCCCTGGCGGCATTGATGCCGATCGTGGCGGGCATTGGCGGTAACTCGGGCAACCAGACCATCACCATGATCGTCCGCGCCATGGCGCTTGATCAGGTCAGCACTGGCAATACCTCGCGCCTGATGCGCAAGGAGTTGGCGGTAGGCTTGATCAACGGCCTGGTCTGGGGAGGCGTTATTGGCGTGGTGGCTTACCTGCTTTATGGCAGCTGGTCGCTGGGGGTGGTGATGACGGCCGCCATGACGCTCAACCTGTTGCTGGCGGCATTGATGGGGGTCTTGATCCCGATGACCCTGGTGCGCCTGGGGCGCGATCCTGCCATGGGCGCCAGTGTGATGATCACGGCGGTGACCGACAGTGGCGGTTTCTTTATCTTCCTCGGACTGGCGACGATTTTCCTGCTCTGAGTCATTGAGGCGTGACCCTGCTTGAATGAGCGGGTCGCGCACCTTCAATTTTTCCTGGATAAACCTGAAGCCGATGGTGACTGAGCGTGCCGTCGAGCAGGCGTGTGCCTGAACGCCAGGCAAAAAAAAGCCAGCCCATGGATGGCTGGCTTGAACTTTCGGGAAGGAATCAGGCTGGATTTGCGGCCATTTCTGCGTCATGGGCAATCAGCGAAACCAGCGCGTTTTGCTGGCGGTGGGACAGTTGGCGGAAGCGTTGCAGCAGTTCGCGTTCGTGCAATGACAGCTCGGGGCTGTCCAGGCGCATGCTCAGCTCTTCGCCCAGCGCGCCTTCCTGAATAAGACTCTGCTCCAGTCGCGCGATGATTTCGGAGTTCATGCTGCGATGATGGTTGCGTGCCACCTCGGCAATGCGTTCACGCATTCCGTCTGGCAGGCGTACGACGAATTTGTCAGCCGTACGGCTGGAATAAATTGCCTGTTTCAATGGGCGCATATATTTAACCGGTTAGTTCAGGGGAGCGGTTCTCGGAATTGGCCGCGGGATGTCAGTAGGACAAGCTCGACCGCCAAATGTTCAACCTGAATTGATAAGAGGCCCGCATCATGCCTCAAATAAGCCAGATCCTTGGCGCCAATTCTGTGACAAATATTGAACCGGTGGCAGGCATTATGCCAGCACCTATTATCAGAAATGCGGACTGGTTTGAAAACACTCAAGCCATTCGAATGACTGATCGCATCCTTTTACCTGACAGGCGGGTTCGTACTTTGTTCCTTGCCTTATACAGAATAGTGGCATGTAGCCGATTTGCTAGGGTGGGCAGGTAATGGGGGGAGAGGGCGGCATGGGTGGCAGACTGATTTATCTGATGGGGCCGTCGGGGGCTGGCAAGGACAGCCTGATCGACGCGGCTCGCGATGCTCTGGCACGCCTGGATTGTCTCGTGGCGCGCAGGGTGATTACCCGGTCGGCCGAGTCGGTCGGAGAGGAGGCCATTGGCGTTACCCCCCAGGCTTTCGCCGAGCTGGCGAGCCAGGGGGGCTTTGCACTGAGCTGGTACGCCAACGGGTTGGATTACGGTATCCCCGTGCAGATTGATCAATGGCTGGCTGAAGGGCGTCACGTGCTGGTCAATGGTTCAAGGGGGCATTTACAACAAGCCAGGGTGCGCTATCCGACGCTGATCCCCATTCTGTTGACCGTCAGCTCCGAGGTTTTGCGCAGGCGCCTTGAGCGGCGAGGGCGTGAAAGTGCGATGGAGATCGAGGCCCGGCTTGAGCGTAATGCCCTGTTCGCCAGTCGTGCCGACGAGGACCAGGCGAAAGGCATATTCCTGCTGGATAACTCCGGTGAGTTGTCGTCGGGGGTGAGCCGCTTGCTCGACCTGTTGAGGCACGAAGGTATCCACGAAACACAGTTGCAGGCGTGAATGGAGGGGCAGGCGTTGTGTCGCTATCCGGGGATTGTCGGGCGGACGTGATTGCCTACACTTAAAAAGCCCCACAGACGACATGACAAACCCGGGGTTGCCCGTTAACATGCTCGCCGTCCATCGCGCCGCATGTCCTTGCGGCCGGCCAGTGTCTCAGTAGCTCAATTGGATAGAGCATCCCCCTCCTAAGGGGAAGGTTGGCAGTTCGAACCTGCCCTGGGACACCATATAAATCAAGCACTTAGCCAGATTCTGAAAAGACGCACCAGATACGGTGGGTGCAGGGTGGGTGCAGCAGCAAACGAAAGGCCCCGCACAGAATTGCTCTGGCGGGGCCTTTTTCGTGCCGCGACACGTTTTGCGAATAATGAAAATGTGTCGCGGATTACGTCCCAACCTTACACATCAACTCAAGCCAGCGACGGCTAGGGGTGCTGGCTTGGGCTGTTCAAACTGTCTGGCCGTCAATCCTCACAGACGCTTGGCCGTCATGCGAGTAGGGAATGCTCACCTCGACCACTTTCCCGCTCCCCGTGGTTAACGGCCACCAGGCGGGGGCGAGGGCGACTAGCCACTTTTGGCGAGTCGGTACCGGCCATGGTCGGAGGCATGTGATCGAGTAGACCAGACAGGAGACTGATTGCTTCCCTCTACGCTTTTGCCCGTCATCCAATGTGTGACTGGTTTCAAAAAACGGGGGAACGGGGGAACAGTGGAAACAGCCAATGTTTCCGGGACTTGAGCGGGGGAACTTGTACCCCAGTGTTTTTTTTGGGGAACAGAAACAGCCAGACTGAAGAGCTATGCAGTGAGACTACATCGTCTCACCGAGACCAAAACGCTGCACAGTCGGTCCCGCATTTGTCGAGGCGATGCTGTTTTTTGCTCTGCCAATCCCCGACGGACGTGGTGACGGGGTTGTCGTTTTGAGGGAGGACACCCTTGTCAAAACTGAAGGGGAAGTGACGGCATCTCACTTCGGGCCGGACGGTTTAAACGTGAGCCATGGTCACAATTAAACCGCATGGGGCGTTGCTCACCCTTCGCATCCAGGTATTCAACGAGCGCAAAATTGCGCCGGTTGAATTCGGACGAGCACTTCATGTTGGCAATCTTGCGTAACACAGCCTTGTGCGCCCTGCCGAAGTAGGCTGCAACGCGCAGTGAAGTGGTCACCACCTTTCCCTGATCGGCCATCACCATCTACTGAAAGTCGACTTCACTCAAAATGAATTCACTCATTACGCACTCCTGATACGCCACTTTAAAAAAGTGTATGCAGGCAGGGACGGAGGCGTACGTATCGCGACTAGCTGTTCGTTCGGTAAGGGTGAGATGAAGGCAGGGACTGGGCTTTTTTCATGTTTTAAATCCTCGACTATGGTTGATTCTTGAAGGGCCTTGCAGCCCTTACGCGGCGTGGCTTGCAGGGCATTACCAGAATCTCCCGATCTAAAGCCGGTCAATCCGTTAATGAGGGAAAAGCCCTTCCGGTCTACCTGAGCCGTGACCGAACAGGGGAGCTTCGGCAGGACGTTAAAAACGGTCCCGGTCGCCGTTTTGAATCGTCCCCTATGGTTGATTCTTGAATAGGCTTGCAGGCCTTGTGTTCTGCAGCCTCCAGCGCTTCACCCGAATTTTCATTTCTACCATCCTTCAACCCGTGAATCACGGCAACCCCTTGCCGCCTGAATGGCAGTCCTCAGCTCGTAAGAGCGTTTACTTCGCGGGAGGTCCTTCAAGAAGCTGCCTGGCTCGCGCCGCTCGCCGATCAGCGCCTGCCATTTGTCCACCAGCATCTGGCTAGTCACCGGCGTCGAGCGGTGCCCATAGCGGTCGTCGAGTAGTTCCAGCAAGTCGCGTCGTTGCGGAGCGGTAAACGGCGCGCAGACTCCAATTGATCGAGGATCAACAGATCTGCCTTGGCATAACAACCATCAGTTTCTCGAAGCGGTCGCCGCCGTGGGTCAGGCCCAGTTCTTCCATCAAGCGCGGTTGGTGCAGGTGGATCCTGCGTTCGAGGATGTGGGCGATGGCACCGGCCGTGTGCGGCCCTGTTTGCTCTGCCCACTCGGGTTTCGCCGTCAGGTCTCTGAAGAGAGTGTTCAAACAGCCTTTGTATGGCCATAAAAAACGTCAATTTACCGTCATATTGTCATAATTAATAACGATACTTGCGCACGTTGTTATTTCTAATGGTTATACATGGCAACGGTTTCACGTCCATTAATGGTCGGTTTTGCCTTGGATGACTAGCTCTTCCACTCTCATCTTCGGAGATTGATATGCGTCTTGTTTCCACGAAAACTGCGGCGGCCCTGTGTGGCGCGCTATTGCTGACCATGAGCGTTCCGGCCAGCGCCGCAGTCGACGCCAAACTGCTCGACATGCTCAAGGCTAACGGCTCAATTACCGATGCACAGTACGGCGAGCTGCAAGCCGAGCTGACCAAGGAACAGAAAGACCAGCAAATCGCCCGTCAAGCTCAACAAGAGACCAGCGAGCAGATTGCAGCAACGGCGAAGAAAACCGCGGAACTGAGCACCTTCGACCAGAAACTGGCGTGGGCTGCCAAGACCCAATTCAAGGGCGACATGCGTTTCCGTCAGGAATCTATCGAGAACAACGACGCGCCCAACAACAAAGACCAGAACCGTCAGCGTATTCGTGCCCGCCTGGGTGCCTACAGCGAAATCAACCCGCAAGTCGACACCGGTATCCGTATCGCCACCGGCAGCAGCGACGACGCTCGCTCCACCAACCAGGACCTGAACAACTACTTCGACAAGAAGTCGATCTGGCTGGACCTGGGTTACATCGACTACCACCCGGACGCCATCAAGAACCTGCACCTCGTTGGCGGCAAGATGCCGCAACAATGGGTGAGCATGGGCGACATCATCTGGGATAGCGACATCAACCCGGAAGGTCTGGCAGTGACTTACAAGTACCCGCTGAGCGGTAGCGCTGAGCTGTTTGGTAGCACCGGTCACTACACCCTCAAGGACAACGTCGACGGCGAAGGCATGCAGTTCAAAAACGACCTACGTCTGTACGCCGGCCAGCTGGGTGGGCGCTTCGCTCTCACTGACAACCTGAAAATGACCTTGGGCGGCAGTCTCTACGCCTACGACAACGATGAAGACAGCGCTTGCCCTACCTCCGGCACCACCACTGCACCGTGTGCACTGGCCGTCAATGGCAACAGCCCGGGCGAAGAATTCAACTTGTACGAAGGTTTCGGTCAGCTGGACATTGGCGGTCTGCCAATGCCGCTGTCGGTCTACGGTCAGTACGTCAATAACACCGAAGCCAGCAATGACCAGGACACTGCTTGGTTGGCCGGCGTCAAGACCAAGGTCTATGGCGTGGCAGTGGACTACAACTACCGTGATGTACAACGTAACGCGGTGGTCGGCGCCTTCACCGACTCTGACTTCGCCAACGGTTACACCGGTTCGCGCGGCAGCAAGTTGAAAGCGAGCTACGAGTTGGACAAGAACTTCACCCTCGGCGCCACGTACTTCATGGCTAACTCTGACTACACCAACGCCAGCACCAACAAGAAAGATTCGGACATCAACACCCTGCAACTGGATGCTGAAGCGAAGTTTTGATTGACCCCGCTATACGGCTCGGGCAAGGACGTCTGAGTTGCTTTACAGCCTGCCGTGGATGGATTGATCCCCATCATCCGTTCGATCTATCCACGCTAGCTTGTTTCTTGACCCCTGCAATGAATCCCCTCTGCTACGGAATGTCCTTACCGCAAAAATTTGGTTCTTCACGGATTACCGGGAAAAACGCTCTTTATCTTCATGAAAAAGAATTCGCTATCCCGATAACCGTACGCCATCCGCTTGATGACCTTGATTCGATTGTTGATACCTTCCAACTGCCCCGTA
>NZ_FYDL01000028.1 GCF_900187505.1 Pseudomonas sp. Irchel s3h17 | reverse complement strand
AAAAAGGAAGGAAAGTATTAATATCACGCATAAGAACGCCGGTTTGTTAGATGTGTTTGCTCGCACGAACATCATCAATCAAATCGGCGTTCTTGTTTCTGTGTTTCCCGGGATTCCGTGAAGAACCATTTTTTTGATCGTTCCCGCGCTCCCGCGTGGGAACGATCATTGCAACGCTTACTGGATGTCTTCCGGCTTGACGATCACCCAGTTCTTGTCCGCTGTCACCGGCAAACCTTCCTTGGCCTGGGCCGCCGCGTTCTTCGCCATCATGCCGTTGATCTGGGCCATGTACTTGTCCTTGCGGTTGACCCACAAGTGAATGCCACCCTTGCTCGTGTCGACGCCGTGGAACAGCATGTAGCCGTCACTGGTCGGTGTATCGCCGCCCACCAGCACCGGTTTTTTCCATTCGTCGATGTAGGTCAGGATGGCCGCCTGCTTGCCAGCCATCCAGGTAGCCGGGGTCCACAGGTAAGGGGTCAGTTCGAGGCCCAGGTTGGCCTTCTCGTCATACTTGCCGGCAGTGATTTGCTTGCGCGCCGTGGTCAGTTCGCCGCTCTTGCGGTCCTTGAGCATCATCGTCACGCCGATCACGTTTTGCGGCTTGACGTTGTAGCCGTACTTCGGATCGGAGGCCACCATGCGCACCAGCTCTTCCGAGGCGGCGGTCATGACGTACACCTCGATGCCGTTGTCCATCAGCTTGTTGTACAGCTCTTTCTGGCCGGTGAAGATTTTCGGCGGGTTGACCTCGATGGTCTTGACCACGTCGCCTTCATAGTAAGTACTCGGTACCGGCTTGCCGGACGCCATCAACTCATCGACGTAGCCCTTGAGTTCCTTGAGGGTGAAACCGGAGAACACCTGGGCGACCCACGGATAGCAGACCATGTCGTCGAGTTCGCACAGACGGTAGTAGTAGCTGAACAGGCTTTCCTTGTGGTCGGCCGTGTCCTTGAACGGGATCAGTTTCAGGGAGGGATCGAGGGATTCGCGGGTGATCAGGCCCTTGTTTTCCATGAACGGCAACAGCGACTCTTCAAGGTCGTAGCGGTAACTGGTGTTGTCCATGTCGAACACCGCGTAGTTACCCTTGTTGGCGTTGGCCGCGATCATCGCGTCCAGTTGCCTGGCCTGTGCCTCGGGCCAATGCTTGAGATCGGTGGCAGACACCTGGCCGGCAAGGCCCAGGCACATGGCGACGGCTAACAGGTTCGCGGCGACTTTCATGTGCATTTCTCCCTGAATGAAAGCCATCGACGCTAACAAATTAGTGTGACAGTGCTCGTCTGGGCGCGACCGCTTGCATGCTGATTCCGTCACCGGCATAACCCACAGCGTCACGCCCTTATTCCAAAAACGACAGTCGCCATGCGTTTTTGGTATTAATTCATTAGATTTCAAGCTGTTAGGCTTGCCGGTTCGCAATCGCCCCGCACTGCGATTGGCACAAGTCTTTTTGGAGTCTCAATGAATCTGCCGCTGATCCTCAATCTGCTGGTGTTCCTCGCCTTGCTGTTCGGCCTGGCACAAACCCGCCACACCACCTGGAGCCTGGCCAAGAAAGTCCTGCTCGCCCTGGTGATGGGCGTGGTGTTCGGGGTTGCCCTGCACACGATTTACGGTGCCGGCAACCCGGTACTCAAAGCCTCGATCGGCTGGTTCGATCTGGTGGGCAACGGTTACGTGCAGTTGCTGCAGATGATCGTGATTCCGTTGGTGTTTGCCTCGATCCTCAGTGCCGTAGCGCGCCTGCACAACGCGGCGTCGCTGGGCAAGATCAGCTTCCTGACCATCGGCACCCTGCTGTTCACCACCGCCATTGCAGCGTTGATCGGCATCGGCCTGACCAACCTGTTCGGCCTGACCGCCGAAGGCCTGGTGGCCGGCACTCAGGAAATGGCCCGCCTGCAAACCATCCAGACCGACTACGCGGGCAAGGTCGCGGACCTGAATATCCCGCAGTTGCTGCTGTCGTTCATTCCGCAGAACCCGTTCGCCGACCTGGCCCGGGCCAAGCCGACCTCGATCATCAGCGTGGTGATTTTCGCCGCCTTCCTGGGGGTTGCCGCGCTGCAACTGCTCAAGGATGACGTGGAAAAAGGTCAGAAAGTGATCAACGCCATCGACACCCTGCAAGCCTGGGTGATGCGCCTGGTTCGCCTGGTGATGAAGTTGACTCCTTACGGTGTGTTGGCGCTGATGACCAAGGTGGTCGCCGGTTCCAACCTGCAGGACATCATCAAACTGGGCAGCTTCGTGGTGGTGTCGTACCTCGGCCTGGGCCTGATGTTCGTGGTTCACGGGCTGTTGGTCGCGCTGGCCGGGATCAACCCACTGCGCTTCTTCCGCAAAGTCTGGCCGGTGCTGACCTTCGCCTTCACCAGCCGCTCCAGTGCGGCGAGCATCCCGCTGAGCATCGAGGCGCAAACCCGCCGCCTAGGCATTCCGCAGTCGATCGCCAGCTTCGCCGCTTCGTTTGGCGCAACCATCGGCCAGAACGGCTGTGCCGGCCTGTATCCGGCGATGTTGGCGGTGATGGTCGCGCCGACCGTGGGCATCAACCCGCTGGACCCACTGTGGATCGCGACCCTGGTAGCAATTGTGACCCTGAGTTCGGCCGGCGTTGCCGGTGTCGGGGGTGGCGCCACCTTCGCGGCGCTGATCGTGCTGCCGGCCATGGGCTTGCCGGTGTCACTGGTGGCGTTGCTGATCTCGGTCGAACCGCTGATCGACATGGGCCGTACGGCGCTGAACGTCAGTGGCTCGATGACCGCTGGCGCAATCACCAGCCAGATCATGCAGCAGACGGATAAAGAAGTGCTGCATGCGGATGAGCACGAGGAGCTGGCGCACGCTTGACGGGTAGAACAACCTTGTGGCGAGGGAGCTTGCTCCCGCTGGGTCGCGAAGCGGCCCCAACAAGGCTGATGCGGTCTTTCAGAAAGAACGCACCGCCTGGTGTTAGGGCTGCTGCGCAGCCCAGCGGGAGCAAGCTCCCTCGCCACGGTTTCTAAGCTTTTTCCCACACCTCGAAGCTGTACGCCGGTTTGTCGCCTTCAGCCGCATTCGGCGTGTCCGACACCAGTTTCCACTGCTTCACGTCAAACTCCGGAAACCACGCATCACCCTCGGGGCTCAATGCCACGCGGGTCAGGTACAACCGATCGGCTTGTGCCAAACCTTGCGCATACAACTGCGCACCGCCAATCAGCATCAGCTCATCGACGCCCTGCTCCAGCGCCCACGCGTGTGCCCGCTCCACGGCGGCTTCCAGCGACGGATAGACTTCCGCGCCTTCCAGGTGCAGGTCGACCTGGCGACTGACCACGATATTCAACCGGCCCGGCAGCGGACGACCGAGGGAATCCCAGGTCTTGCGCCCCATGATGATCGGCTTGCCCAGCGTGGTGGCCTTGAAGTATTTGAAATCCCCCGGCAAGTGCCAGGGCATGCTGTTGTCGACGCCGATCACACGGTTTTCACCGAGGGCTGCGATCAGGCTGAGGGGGAGTGTTTTTTTCATGGCGAGGAGGATACCAGAGCCTCGCTTTCCCCGATAAGCGCCACAGCGGTTATGCTCACCACTCACTTAAGCGACGGGATGACGCGTGACTGAACTGACACCCCTGCAAACACTCTGGCTGACGGAAGCCGTGCGCCTGCGCGAGGAGCACGCCGGTGCCCTGGAAGATACCGAAGCCAGCCGCCTGGCCCGCAACGCCGGTGGCGACCTGTCGACCCGCCTTGCGGCCCGGGCACTCTGGCTGGCCGAACGCGATGGCCTGACCGGTGCCCTGCATCACTGGCTGCAAGGGGCGCGGCTGGCGCTGATCGTGCTGGCCGCGCTGGCGGTCATCAGCGGTGCCGGCCTGGCGTTTGCCGCGCTGGGCGATGGCCAGTCTCCCGTCAACGTATTCTGGGCCCTGGGCAGTCTGCTCGGGCTGAACCTGATGCTGCTGTTGAGCTGGGCCTTCGGCCTGGTCCTGGCCGGTGACTACGGTGCCACCCTCGGACGCCTGTGGCTGTGGCTCAGCGAAAGGCTGGCCCGCGACGCCAAGACCGTACACCTGGCGCCCGCCCTGCTGCTGTTGCTGCAACGCCGCAAGCTCAATCGCTGGGTGCTCGGCATGCTGGTCAACGGCCTGTGGCTGGTGGCGATGCTCAGCGCCCTGGTCATCGTGCTGACGCTGATGGCAACCCGGCGCTACGGGTTCGTCTGGGAGACCACCATCCTCAGTGGCGAGACGTTCGTCGCCATGACCCAGGCCCTCGGCGCCCTGCCCGCGCTGCTGGGGTTCAGCGTACCGACCGTGGAGATGATCCGCGCCAGCGGCGATGCCGCCCTGAACATTGAAAGCGCCCGGCAAGCCTGGGCGGGCTGGCTGGTCGGCGTGGTGCTGGTGTACGGCGTGGTGCCGCGGCTGCTGCTGGCACTGTTCTGCCTGTGGCGCTGGACAAGCGCACGCGCAGGTCTGCACCTGGACCTGACCCTGCCCGGCTACGCGCAACTGCGCGAACGCTTGATGCCCAGCAGCGAACGCCTTGGAGTCAACGATGCCGCCCCAGAACAGCTGCATCCGGTCAATGGTGGCGCCAGCGCCCTGGACAGTGACGGTGCATTGCTGGTCGCCATCGAACTGGACGACCAGCGTCCGTGGCCACCGCAACTGCCCGGCAACGTCAAAGACGCCGGCATTCTCGACAGCCGCGAGTCGCGACATAAGCTCCTGGAACAACTGACCCGCTTCCCACCGGCGCGCCTGGCCATTGCCTGCGACCCCCGGCGCTCGCCGGATCGTGGCAGCCTGGCGCTGATCGCCGAGCTTGCCCGTTGCGCCAGCGCCACCCGCGTCTGGTTGCTGCAAGCCCCGACGGGCCAGGCACTGGACGCCGAGCGCCTGGGTGACTGGCATGAAGCGCTGCAACAGCTGCAGTTGCCCGTCGCCGAGTGCGCGCCGATGAACTGGCTGGAGTCGGGTCATGACTGAGGCTAAAAACAGAGCCTTGAAGCTCGCCGTGGTTGGCCACACCAACGTCGGCAAAACCTCCTTGCTGCGTACCCTGACCCGGGATGTCGGGTTCGGTGAGGTGTCCCATCGCCCCAGCACCACCCGCCATGTCGAAGGTGCCCGGTTATCGGTGGATGGCGAGGCCTTGCTCGAACTCTATGACACACCGGGGCTGGAAGACGCCATCGCCCTGCTCGACTACCTGGAGCAGCTGGAGCGCCCCGGCGAACGCCTCGACGGTCCGGCGCGGCTGGCGCGGTTCCTGGAGGGCAGCGAGGCGCGACAACGCTTTGAACAGGAAGCCAAGGTCCTGCGCCAGTTGCTGGCCTCCGATGCCGGGCTGTATGTGATCGATGCCCGCGAGCCGGTGCTGGCCAAGTACCGTGACGAACTGGAGGTGCTGGCCAGCTGCGGCAAACCGCTGCTGCCGGTGCTGAACTTCGTCAGCAGCGCCAATCACCGCGAGCCGGACTGGCGCGAAGCGTTGGCCCGCCTGGGGTTGCATGCGCTGGTGCGCTTCGACAGCGTGGCACCGCCCGAGGATGGCGAGCGCCGGCTGTATGAAAGCCTGGCCTTGCTGCTGGAAAACGCTCGCGGCCAGCTTGAGCGTCTGATCGCCGACCAGCAGGCACAACGTGAAGTCCGCCGGCACAGTGCGGCACGCTTGATCGCCGAACTGCTGATCGACTGCGCGGCCTGCCGGCGCAGCGTGGCCAGTGAGGCCGAACAAGAACAACAGGCCATCAGCGAACTGCGCAAAGCCGTGCGTCAGCGCGAACAACGCTGCGTCGAGGCGCTGCTCAAACTCTATGCCTTTCGCCCACAGGACGCCGCCGCCAGCGATTTACCCCTGCTGGATGGCCGCTGGGGCGATGACCTGTTCAACCCCGAAACCCTCAAGCAACTGGGGGTGCGGGTCGGCGGCGGGATCGCGGCGGGAGCGGCGGCCGGGGCCGGTGTGGACTTGCTGGTCGGCGGCCTGACCCTCGGCGCAGCGGCATTGGCCGGTGCGATTGCCGGCGGCGCCCTGCAAACCGCGCGCAGTTATGGCAGTCGTTTGCTGGGCAAGATCAAAGGGCAACGTGAGTTGACCGTCGATGACAGCGTGCTGCGCCTGCTGGCGTTGCGTCAGCGGCAATTGCTGCAGGCGCTGAACCGGCGTGGACATGCGGCGATGGACAGCATCAAGGTGGATACGCCGCAGGATAAAAGCTGGCGCGAAGGCAAGTTGCCAGAAGCGCTGACGAAGGCGCGGGCCCATCCGCAATGGTCGTCGCTCAATCCCCATGCAAAGTTGAGCCAGGCGGAACGCCAGGAGCAGATCGAGGTGTTGGCGCAGAAGGTGATCGAGGCTTGAGTCTCGAGCACCTGTGCCGACCTCTTTGCGGGCAAGCCCGCTCCCACAGGGAATCTCGAGCACGCACACCATCACTGTGGGAAAAAGCCGGGCGCTACACGGCCAATAGGCGCAATGCCTTCGCCTTCAACACGGCCAGATCCATCACGGGAACCGCCATTTCCTTCGCCTGTTCATCCCACTGACGCATGCGCAAACTGACGGCGCACAGTGGGTCTTGCTTGAACGCTTCGGCTTCGGCGGGCGTCATCACCCCACCCTGATACTCCAGCGTACGACGGCTGGCTTCGCTCAGGCGCTCGTAGTACCCCGGCTCGGTCAGCGTCAGGTAGCGCTTGGCCTGGACGTGATACTCGACCAGTCGCGCCATGCGCTCGCCAAAACCCAGGCAACGCAGGTAGTCGGCGCCGAGGCGTTCATGGCTGACCACCCCGAAGCCCCCCATGTTCTCCGCATTCTCGGCGCAGAGGTGCCCGATGTCGTGGAAGAACGCCGCCAGTATCACTTCATCGTCGAACCCCTCGGCCATGGCCAGCTCCGCCGCCTGGGACATGTGCTCGATCTGTGACACTGGCTCGCCGATGTAGTCACTGGCACCCAAGCGCTCGTACAAGCCGAACACCTCGGCAATCACCTGCTCATTGCGGCCCATCAGTGCTCCCCCAATAGCGTTCCGAGATTACGTTCGGCCATTGCCGGCCCGACACTCATGCCCACGCCGGTGTGCATCAATGCCGCATGCACGCCGGGCGCCGCCTGCAAAAACGAAAAGGGTGCCGGCCCTTGAGCGCCATAGACGCCCTGCCAGCGTTCGACCACTTGCACTTTGCAACCCAGCGTCTGCTCGGCCAGCTCGATCATCCAGTCGTCCACTTGCTCGGCATTGAACGGTGACGGGTCGCTGCCGTAGTGGTGGGAATCGCCGATGATCAGTTCGCCATGGGGTGTCGGGCTGATCAACAGGTGAATACCCTGTTCATGCAGGTGGGGTGTTTCACGCAGGATCTGCGCCCGCACCGCCTGCGCTTGCGGCAAGTCGGCGAAGGCGCCGTAGTGCACGCAACTCAATCCGGTGAGCAAGGCGTGTTGCAGGTCAAGGTTGGCCTGCGGCCGGGCACGGAGCATCTGCAGGCGGCAGATTTGCGGCTTGAGCGCGGCGATCGAATCGGCCAGCAGGGTCTGATAGTCATGGCCGGAGCAGACGATGATCTGCTCGCCGGTGAAGCTGCCCGCCGTGCTGCGTACACGACCGGGTTCGACATCGCGCACCAGGGTCGAGAAGTGGAACGCCACGCCAAGGTCGCGACGCAGGTAGTCGATCAAGGCCGGGATCGCTTCGCGCGAGTACAGCTGCTGGTCATCCAGGCCATGCAAGGCTGCGCGGTGGTGACTGAACCGGCCGCCGTACAGGTTGCGCAGCGCGGTACCGCGCAGCAGTTCGACACGGTAACCGTGCTCGACGGCGCGCCCCTCACAGAATGCTTCCAGCAAGTGTTCCTCGGCTTCGGTTCGAGCGAACAGGTACGAACCGTTGCGCTTGAGCGGCAAACCGGCAAGCTGTGCCCATCGGCCCCAGATCTCGCGACTGGCCTTGGCCAGCTCGAGCATCTGGCCAGGCGGCTGGCCCGTGACCAGAGCCTGGCCAAAATTGCGCACCGAGGCGCCCAAAGGCGTGGCGCTGCGTTCGAAGACCCTGACCTTCAAACCGCGGCGGGCCGCCGCATAAGCATGAGACAGACCCAGGATTCCGGCGCCGACGATCAGAATGTCGCTGTGATTTTCCATGTTCATGTCCTGAAAAAGCTTGAGCACGACTGAGATCCCCCGTGGCGAGGGAGCTTGCTCCCGCTGGACTGCAAAGCAGTCCCAAAACCAGCTAACGAAGCCCTTCAGGAGGAATGCATTCATCGGTTTTGCGACCGCTGCGCGGCCGAGCGGGAGCAAGCTCCCTCGCCACAGGGATTTGCATCAGCTATTTGGCAGCGACTTTCTCGGACTTGCCGTCATAACGCTTGCGCCATTCGCTGAGGATCTCGTCACGATTTTTCGAGGCCCAGGCGAAGTCGTTCTTGATCAGGCGCTGCTCGTAGTCGGCCGGCAGTTCGGTCTGTGGCTTGGCGATACCCGGCTGCGCCAGCACCGCGAAGTTTTCCTTGTACAGCTCCATCGCGGCAGGGCTGGCGGAGAAGTCGGCGAGTTTCTTCGCCGCCTCTTCATGAGGGGTGCCCTTGATCACGGCGGTGGCCTCGATTTCCCAGCCCAGGCCTTCTTTCGGCAGGACGATGTCCAGTGGCGCGCCCTGACGCTTGAGCTGCACGGCCGGGTATTCAAAGGAAATACCGATCGGGAACTCACCCGCCGCGGCCAGCTTGCACGGCTTGGAGCCGGAGTGAACGTACTGGCCGATGTTCTGGTGCAGGTCGTCCATGTACTGCCAGCCCTGCTTCTCGCCGAAGGTTTGCAGCCAGGCGCTGACATCGAGGAAACCAGTGCCGGACGAAGCCGGGTTCGGCATGACGATCTTGCCTTTGTATTCCGGCTTGGTCAGGTCCTGCCAGCTCACCGGCTTGGTCAACCCTTGCTTCTCGGCCTCGACGGTATTGAAGCAAATGGTCGCGGCCCACACGTCCATCCCCACCCAGGCGGGCGGGTTGGCGGCATCGCGGTAGTTGCCGCCGATCTTGCCCAGGTCCTTCGGTGCGTAGCTTTGCAGCATGCCCTGCTGGTCAAGGATCGCCAGGCTCGACGCCGCCAGGCCCCAGACCGCGTCGGCCTGCGGACGGGCTTTTTCGGCCAGCAGCTTGGCCGTGATGATGCCGGTGGAATCGCGCACCCACTTGATCTCGACGTCCGGATTGGCCGCCTCGAACGCCTGCTTGTAGGTTTTCAGCTGCTCGGCCTCCAGGGCGGTGTACACCGTCAGTTCGGTTTTCGCGGCGAAGGCGTTCATGCTGAAAGCAGTGAGGACAGCAGCGGCTAGAGCCAAGGGCTTGAACATGGTGCGGTTCCTTTCAAGTGCGGATCAGAAGGGTTGTTTGGTGTGAGGGCTATCAGTTGCCGGGCGCGGTCTGCCGCCAGGCCTGGGAGCGACGCAGCAAGCCGCGCGAAGCCCAGGCCAGGAGCAAGGAAACACCCGCCGAGGTGAACAGGATCAGGGTCGACATCGCGGCTGCGCCGCCAACGTTGCCGGCATCATCCATGTTCAGCACCGCCACCGCCGCCAGGATGGTGTCGGGGCTGTAGAGGAAGATCGCCGCCGAGACGGTGGTCATGGCCGAGACGAACAGGTAGCGCACGATGTCCAGCAGCGCCGGCAGGCAGATCGGCACCGTGACGCGCAGGTAGTGGCGGTACAGCGGCGCCTTGAGCGACAGCGCGGCGGCCTCGAACTCCGCGTCGAGTTGGCGTAGCGCGGTGGTCGCGGTCATTTGCGCGGTGGTCAGGTAGTGGGCAATGGTGCATACCACCAGCAAGGTCATGGTTCCGTAGAGCACGTGCAGCGGGTTGCCGCTGAGGTTGAAAAAGAACACGTAGCCCAGGCCCAGGACCAGGCCGGGCACCGCCATCGGGACGAAGCTGAGCATGCGCAGCGCCAGGTTCAGGCCGCGCTGGCCACGGGTTTTTTCCATCAGGTAGGCGCCGGTGAAGATCAACACGCTGCCGATCAACGCCGTGCACAGGGCCATCTTCACGCTGTTGCCGTAGGCCAGCCAGCCGCCGCCGGCAGTGTCGCCGAACTGGTAGTGCTTGAACGACAGCGACAGGTTGTACGGCCAGAATTTCACCAGCGACGAGTACACCGCCATGCCGAACACCAACAGCAGCGCGGCACAGACCAGCAGCACGATGGCCAGGTAGCAGCCGTCCCGCAGGCGTGACGGTGCCGGTTGGAAGACTTGCGCCCGGCCGCTCATGGAATCGCCATGGCGACGGCGTAACCAGGCGTCAACCGCGAAGCTGAGCAGTGCTGGCAACAGCAGCACCATGCCGATCAAGGCTCCGCGCCCGAATTGTTGCTGGCCGACCACGGCCTTGTAGGCTTCCAGTGCCAACACTTGATAGTCGCCACCGACCACCACCGGCACCCCGAAATCGGTGATGGTCAGGGTGAACACCAGGCAGAACGCAGCGAACACCGCTTGCCGGGTCGCCGGCCAGGTGATGCTGCGAAACGCCTTGGCCGGACTGGCACCCATGCTCGAGGCGGCATCGAACAGGCGCGCATCGGCCAGGGACAATGCCGACAGCAGGATCATCAAGGCGTGGGGAAAGGTGTAGATCACTTCACCCAGGACGATGCCCCAGAAGCCGTAGATGTTTTCTGACAGCAGTCCGCGCAACAAGCCCTGGTTGCCGAACAGATAGACCAGTGCGATACCGGGCAGCATCGACGGCGCCATCAGTGGCAGCAGCGACAGGCCCCGCCAGATCGCCTTGCCGGGAATCAGCGTGCGTTGCAGGGCGTAGGCAAACAGGTAGGCCAGCGGCACGACGATGGCCGCCACGCTGAGGGACACTTTCAGACTGTTGCCCAGCAACCAGTGAAAATTGGCGCTGGTCAGCAGTTCGCGGGCGGCCACCAGGCCACCGCCCTGCCCGGCGTCGTTGCTGAAACCGCGCCAGAAGATGGCCAGCAGCGGCATCAGTACCGCGACGCTGAGCAGGCACAGCAGCAACAGCTTGCCACCGACCACGAACACCCGGTCACCGATCTCGGCGCGGGAGCTCTGCCGAACCTGCTTGCGCGGTATCGGCAGGGCAATCTGCGCGCTCATCAGGCAAACACCTGCAGGCTGCGCGGCGGCAGGGCGACCATGATGTCCTGCGCGCCGAGGCGCGGCATGGCTTCGGGCGCCAACTCGGCCAGCAGCGCATGGCCGGGCAGATGATTGAGTTCGAAACTCATCCGGCAGCGATTGCCCAGGAAGGTGATCTCGCGAACCCTGGCCGGGAACAGATTTTCCTCATGCACCAACGGGTTGATGCTGATGGCTTCCGGGCGGCAGAACAGCCGTCCCGACGCGGCCTTGCTGACGTTGTCGGCCAGGCGCACGTTCATCCCGCCGACCTGCGCATGGCTGTCGCTGTTTCGCTGGAACGGCAACCAGTTGCCCTGCCCGACGAACTCGGCCACGAAAGGAGTGGCAGGACGGTTGTAGATTTCCTGGGGGGTGGCGTACTGCTCGACCTTGCCGTTGTTCATCACGGCAATGCGGTCGGCCATCAGCATGGCCTCGTCCTGGTTATGGGTAACCATCAGGGTGGTGATGCCGAGGTTGCGCTGCAACTGGCGTAACTCGGTGCACAGGTGCTCGCGCACCCGCGCATCGAGCGCCGACATCGGCTCGTCCAGCAGCAACAACGATGGCGCCGGTGCCAGGGCGCGAGCCAGTGCCACGCGCTGCTGCTGACCACCGGACAATTGGCCGGGGTATTTTTTCTCGCTGCCGATCAGGCCCACCAGCTCCAGCATCTGCGCCACCCGCTTGCGCACTTCCTCACGGCCGCTGCCGGCCAGGCCGTAGGCAATGTTGGCTTCGACAGTCAAGTTGGGAAACAACGCGTAGGACTGGAACAGAATCCCGTAGTCCCGAGCCTGGGGTGCCAGCAAGGACACGTCGCGCTCACCGAGGTACAACTGGCCATGATCCTGGCGCTCCAGGCCGGCGATGCAGCGCAGCAAGGTGGTCTTGCCGCAACCCGACGGCCCGAGCAGGCACACCAGCTCACCGGCCTGGACATCCAGCGAAACGTTATCCAGCGCGGTGAAAGCGCCGAAACGCTTTTCAATGCCGCGCACCTTCATCGGGATGCCGGGGACAGCCTGGGCAATTGCGTTCGAGTGGTTCATGGACGGACCTCATCAAGCAGATGACGGCCATCCTAGGGAGCGAATGCGTAGTTCATGTGGCAGCGAGGCAAAAACTGCCGATAGTGGTATTCGGGGATTTGGGTTACTGGAGACTTCAGGATCTTCCGGCGGGCACATTGTGGCGAGGGAGCTTGCTCCCGCTGGACCGCACCGCGGTCCCAAAATCAGCAGCAGAGTTCTGTCAGGTAAAACTCATTCGCTGGCTTTACGACTGTTGCGCCCGAGCGCGGACTGGCCGACGGGAGCAAGCGCTCTCGCCACAAGGTGGGAACGATCATCAGGCCGGCGCCATTTCCTGCGCCAACCCCAGGAACGCAGCGGGCAAGCGGGCATTCTTGCGCTCTTTGAGGCAGTACAGGTATTCCGGGATCTGCGGCGCGTTTTCGATGGTCAGCACCCGCAATTGCGGGTCATGTGGCACTTCCTGGCGGGCGATGATGCTGATGCCGATGTTGCGCAGTACCGCTTCACGGATCGATTCACGGCTGCCGATTTCCAGCAACGGGCCGAAACTCACCCCGGCGCTGGCGAGTAGTTCCTCGGTCAGGCGCCGGGTGGTCGAACCGGTTTCGCGCATCAACAGGGTGTGACCGACCAGCGCACTCAACGGGACATGATCATGGCCCGCCAACGGGTGGTTGCGATGCACCGCCAGCACTAAGGGATCGGTGCCGAGTACCCGGCGGATCAACCGCGGGTCTTCGAGCAATTGCGAGGAGGCCGCGAGGTCGACCCGATAGTCCTCGAGGGCTTCCAGTACCTGCTGGGAGTTGCCGATTTCCATCGAGACCTCCACCTGCGGCAAGCGCTCGCGGAACGTCTTCACCAGGTCGAGGATGTAATACGGCGCGGTGGCGGCGATGCGCAGGGCGCCCTGGACCTGGCCGCTGTTGCGCAGGAAAAACTCGATGTCCGCTTCCTGCTGCAACAGGGCCTTGACCATCGGCAGCAGGCGCGAGCCTTCGTCACTGACTGTCAGCCGGCGACCACCACGGTAGAACAGCTCCACCGAATACTGGCTTTCCAGATGGCGGATCTGGGTGGTGACCGTCGGTTGGCTCAGGCCGAGCTTTTTCGCCGCCAGGGTAATACTGCCCAGACGCGCGACCATGTAAAACGCCTTCAGCTCGGCACTCAGCACATCACCCTCTCTTCATTTACTTGCGCAGCAGGCGCAGGCCATTGAACACCACCAACAAGGCCACGCCCATGTCGGCAAACACCGCCATCCACATGGTGGCGAGGCCGAAGAAGGTTACCCCAAGAAAGACCGCCTTGATGATCAGGGCCAACGCGATATTTTGCGTGAGGATGCTCGAGGTCTGGCGCGACAGCCGGATAAACGCCGGAATCTTGCGCAGATCGTCGTCCATCAAGGCCACGTCGGCGGTTTCAATCGCGGTATCGGTGCCGGCCGCGGCCATGGCAAACCCGATCTCGGCCCGGGCCAGCGCCGGTGCATCGTTGATACCGTCCCCGACCATGCCGACACGATGTCCCTGGGCGTACAAGGCTTCGATGGCCTTGAGCTTATCGGTCGGCAGCAAGTCGCCCTGTGCCTGGTCGATGCCCACCTGAGCCGCAATCGCCTGTGCGGTGTGCGGGTTGTCGCCGGTGAGCATCAGGGTTTTCACCCCCAGCGCATGGAGCTGCCGGATCGCTTCGCGGCTGGTGTCCTTGACCGTATCGGCCACGGCGAACAACGCCAGCGGGCCAGAGGTGTCGAGCAACAGCACCACGGTCTTGCCCTGCTTTTCCAGGGCGAAGAGTTTTTCTTCCAGGGCTGGCGAGCACAGGCCCAATTCCTCCACCAGACGGTGGTTGCCCAGGTGGTAGAGCTGGCCGTCGATTTCGCCACGCACACCCCGCCCGGTCAGTGCCTCGAAGTTATCCACAGTGCGCAGGGGGAGCTGCTTATCCACAGCCGCATTGGCAATGGCCAGCGATACCGGGTGGTCGGAACGCCCAGCCAGGCTGGCGGCTAACACCTGAGCGGTGCCATCGATCGTGGGATCCAGAGACAGGTAATCGGTCTGCACCGGCTTGCCGTGAGTCAGGGTGCCGGTTTTGTCCAGCGCCAGGTAATCCAGCTTGTAGCCGCCCTCCAGGTACACACCGCCCTTGATCAGGATGCCTTTGCGCGCCGCGGCCGCCAGGCCGCTGACGATGGTCACCGGGGTGGAAATCACCAGTGCACAAGGGCACGCGACCACCAGCAACACCAACGCGCGGTAGATCCATTCAAACCACGCCGCCCCCATGAACAACGGCGGGATCAGCGCCACCCCGAGGGCGAAGACGAACACCACTGGCGTGTAGATTTTCGAGAAGCTGTCGACGAAACGCTGGGTCGGCGCCCGCGCGCCTTGGGCCTCTTCCACGGCATGAATGATCCGCGCCAGGGTCGAGTTGTTGGCGGCGGCGGTGACGGTGAATTCCAGGGAGCCGGACTGGTTGATGGTGCCGGCGAAGACCTTGTCGCCGACGGTTTTTTCGACGGGCAGGCTTTCACCGGTGATCGGCGCCTGGTCGATCGTCGAGCTACCGGACGTGACTTCGCCGTCCAGGCCAATGCGCTCGCCGGGACGCACCCTCACCAGTGCACCCAAATCGACCTGCTTGGCTTCGCGTTCGACCCAGCTGCCGTCTTCCTGCCGCACAGTGACCTTTTCCGGGGTCATCTGCATCAGCCCGCTGATAGCATTACGCGCACGGTCGAGGGATTTGGCCTCGATCAACTCAGCCACGGTGAACAGGAACATCACCATCGCCGCTTCCGGCCACTGACCGATCAGCACGGCACCGGTCACCGCGATACTCATCAACGCGTTGATGTTCAGGTTGAGGTTCTTCAGGGCAATCCAGCCCTTTTTATAGGTACCCAGACCACCGCAGAGGATCGACACCAGCGCGACAATCGCCACCACCCAGGTCGGCGCGGCGCTGGTGAAGTGAATCACTTCAGCGGCCAGGGCACCGACGCCCGACACCGCCAGCGGCCACCAGTGCTTTTTCACCGGGGCCGGACGGTTGTCATCGGCATCCGCGCCCTCCTCGATCGGCTCGGCCACCATGCCGATGGCCTTGATGGCGTCGATGATCGGTTTCGTACCCGGCAGGTCATGGGTCACGCCCAGCACGCGGTTGATCAGGTTGAATTCCAGTTGCTGCACACCTTCGAGCTTGCCCAGCTTGTTCTGGATCAGCGTCTGCTCGGTTGGGCAGTCCATGGCCTCGATGCGGAAACGACTCAGGCGCGCGCCGTCAGTCGGCGCCTCACCGATTTTCACCACCGCAGGTGCCGCTGTACTAGAACAGCAGGAACCACCATGGCTGGCGTGATCGTGTTTTTTCACAGGCTGAAGTTTTGCCCCGTGGCTGTGCTCGTGCTCAGCGCCGGGTTTGTGGGTGTGCAGGGAATCGCTCATAAGGTCGCGTCCATTCCATTAAGGTGCCTGTTGCCAAGTAAAGACCCTGTAGCCACTATAGGGTCAAGCACCCTTTTTGGAGATTGTTGCGATGAAGATCGGAGAACTGGCAAAACTGACCGACTGCGCTGTCGAAACCATTCGCTACTACGAGCGCGAAAACCTGCTGCCGGAGCCGGCCCGCAGCGACGGCAACTACCGCGTCTACACCCAGGCCCACGCCGAGCGCCTGACGTTCATCCGCAACTGCCGCACCCTGGACATGACCCTCGAAGAAATCCGCAGCCTGCTGGCCCTGCGCGACAGCCCGCAGGACCAGTGCGAAAGCGTCAACGCGCTGATCGACGAGCATATCCATCACGTCAAGGCACGCATCGACGGATTGCTGGCCCTGCAGGCGCAATTGCTCGACCTGCGCCAACGCTGCAGCGAAGAGCCGGATATCGAGCAGTGCGGGATATTGCAGCGGCTGGAAGTCAGCGGCGGGGTGGCGGCGGCGGAGGTTGAGCATTCCCATGTGGGCCGCAGTCACGGGCATTAAGGCTTGATTCAATAACTGTGGCGAGGGAGCTTGCTCCCGCTGGGCTGCTAGGCAGCCCTGAAACCTGCACCCCGACTCCTTCAGAAACAGCGCATTCGTAGGCTTTGCGACTGCTACCCCCGAACGCGAATCGGCCGGCGGGAGCAAGCTCCCTCGCCACAATGGCTCACGATCAAACCGCCATCGGCGCGGTCATTGGCGCGTGGTGCTCATAACCTTCCAGCGAGAAGTCGCCCGGCTCGACCAGTTCCAGCCACTCCGGCTGGTACACACCGGTCTTGGCAAACTCCGGCACGCGGTCTGAAATCACCAGTTTCGGCATCGGGAACGGCTCGCGCGTGAGCTGTTCGTTGAGCATGTCCAGGTGGTTTTCGTAGACGTGGGCGTCACCGATGAAATAGGTGAACCAGCGCGGCGTGTAGCCGGTCAGGCGACCGATCAGGCTCAGCAACGCGGCGCCTTCGGTGAGGTTGAACGGCGTGCCCAGGCCCAGGTCGTTGGAGCGGATGTAGAGGGTCAGGGAAATCTCCTTCGTCTCGACATTCGGGTGGAACTGGTACAGCAAGTGGCACGGCGGCAGGGCCATCTCATCGAGCTGGGCGCAGTTCCAGCCGTGGAACAGGATGCGGCGGCTGCCCGGGTCCTTGATGATGGTGTCGACGCACTGGCGAACCTGGTCGATGGCCTTGTACAGCACCACGTAGGCCTGGCCGTCTTCCTCGCCCTCGGCGATCTGCCGGTAGCCCTGGTTCAGGGTCTGCTCGATGGCCGCCGGGTTGCTCAGCGGGATCTGCTTGTACGCCGGCCACTTGCGCCATTGCACACCGTAGATCTCGCCCAGGTCGTCTTCGCCCTGGCGGAAGGGGTTGGCCAGCCACTGGGCGTTTTCGTTGGCGTTCTGGTCCCAGACCTTGCAGCCCAGGGCGCGGAATTCGGCGGCGTTGTTCACCCCACGCAGGAAGCCGCACATCTCGCCGATGGCGGACTTGAAGGCCATCTTGCGGGTAGTGATCGCCGGGAAACCTTCCTTGAGGTCATAACGCAGCATCGCGCCGGGAAAGCTGATGGTGTTCACGCCGGTGCGGTTGGCTTGCTTGGTGCCGTTCTTGATGACGTGGGCGACCAGATCGAGATATTGCTTCATGTATTACCTGTGTCCTTGAACCCGGGGCCAACGCCCCGGGGTTCGAATGTAGAGCGCGGCGAATCAGGCGGCCGGGGCAACCGGAGCGGCCGGAGCGGCCGGGGCGCGGTGATAAGCCAGCCAGATCAGGAACAGCCCGCCGACGATCATCGGTACGCACAGCACCTGACCCATGGTCAGCCAGTTCCAGGCCAGATAGCCCAGTTGCGCGTCCGGCACGCGGACGAATTCGACGATGAAACGGAAGATGCCATAGAACAGCGCAAACATCCCGGATACCGCCATGGTCGGCCGCGGCTTGCGCGAGAACAACCAGAGAATGACGAACAGTGCCACGCCTTCCAGCGCGAACTGGTAGAGCTGCGACGGATGGCGCGGCAACTGCGACGGGTCGCTGAATGCCGGGAAGACCATGGCCCACGGCACGTCGGTCGCCTTGCCCCACAATTCGGCGTTGATGAAGTTGCCGATACGCCCGGCCCCCAGGCCAATCGGCACCATGGGCGCGACGAAGTCCATCAGCTGGAAGAACGACTTGCCATTCTTTTTACCGAACCACAACGCCGCCAGCATCACGCCGATAAACCCGCCATGGAACGACATGCCGCCCTTCCACACTTCGAAAATCAGCGTCGGATTGGCCAGGTAAGCGTTCAGGTCGTAAAACAGCACATAACCCAGACGGCCACCGAGAATCACCCCCATCGACATCCAGAAGACCATGTCGGAGAGCTTCTCCTTGGTCCAGGTCGGGTCGAAACGGTTCAACCTGCGCGACGCCAGCAGCCAGGCACCACCGATGCCGACCAGGTACATCAGGCCGTACCAGTGGATTTTCAGCGGGCCAATGGCCAGGGCCACCGGGTCAATCTGCGGGTAAGGCAGCATTGCGACTCCTCGTTAGAGTTGAAACCTATAATTCCTGGCGTGACCGTGTCACGCCAGGATTAAGCCAGGATTGCGCCGCGCGTCAGAGCAGGAAGCTCAGCCCCACGCACAACAGCAAAACGGCAAACAGTCTTTTCAGCAACCGCGGCGACAGCCGGTGGGCCAGTCGCGCACCGAAGCGGGCGAACAGCATGCTGGTCAGGGCAATGCCCAGCAGCGCCGGCAGATAAATGAACCCCAGACTATGAGCGGGTAACAGGGGGTCATGCCAGCCCAGAATCATGAAACTTAATGCACTTGCCAACGCGATCGGCAGGCCGCAGGCCGATGAAGTGGCCACCGCTTGCTGCATCGGCACGCTGTGCCAGGTCAGGAACGGCACGGTCAGCGAGCCGCCACCAATGCCGAAAATCGCCGACGCCCAGCCAATCACACTGCCGGCCAGGGTCAGGCCGACCTTGCCAGGAACCGTTCGACTGGCCTTGGGCTTGAGCTCCAGGGCCATCTGCACCGCGATCACCAGGGCAAACACACCAATGATTTTCTGCAAGTTGGGGCCTGAGATCGCTTCGGCGGTCAGCGCCCCGAACCCGGCACCCAGGAGAATCCCCAAGGTCATCCAGAGGAAGATCGGCCAGCGCACCGCGCCTTTGCGCTGGTGCTCACGCACGGCATTGATCGAGGTGAAGATGATCGTTGCCAGCGAGGTGCCGACGGCCAGGTGGGTCAGCACCGATGCATCGAAGCCCTGCAAGGTGAAACTGAACACCAGCACCGGGACGATAATGATCCCGCCACCCACGCCAAACAGCCCGGCCAACACGCCTGCACAGGCGCCCAACACCAGATAGAGCAGAAATTCCATGACTGCACCCTCAAAATAAGTGCCGCATGGTAACGGATGCATGGGCCAAGGCTCCACTGTGCAAGGCGATGGATCGATGAGCGATGTCTGCGTAAAGTGAGTGAAAAACGCACAAGGACCACCTTATGTGCCTGATTGTTTTCGCCTGGCGCCCGGATCACCCCACGCCCCTGGTCGTCGCGGCCAACCGTGATGAGTTCTATGCCCGCCCCAGCCTGCCGCTGGCGCAATGGCCGGAAGCCCCGCAGGTGTACGCCGGCCGTGACCTGGAGGCCGGTGGTACCTGGCTGGGGATCGGTGCCGACGGGCGCTTCGCCGCGCTGACCAACATCCGCAACCCGCACCAGCCGCCCGCCCGCCGCTCGCGGGGTGAACTGGTGGCACGATTCCTCACGGGCGAAACGCCAATTACCGAATATCTGGCCGACGTTGTCGGCAGATCCATGGAATATGCCGGGTTCAACCTGCTGGTCGGCAACCTGCATGAGCTATGGCACTACAACGCCCAGCAGACCGCACCGACCCGGTTGGACGCCGGAGTCTACGGACTGTCGAATGCCGGGCTGGATACGCCTTGGCCCAAGCTGCTCAAGGCCAGGACAGCCCTGACCGAGGTGCTCGACGATCCACGGCCACAGGCACTGTTGGCACTGTTGGCTGACCCGCAAACCGCGCCGTTTGCCGACTTGCCGGACACCGGCGTGGGCCTGGCGACCGAAAGCCTGTTGTCCAGCGTGTTTATCGTCAGCCCCTCGTATGGCACCCGGGCGAGTACCGCGCTGATTGTCCAGGCCGATGGTTCACGGTGGATGGTCGAGCGCAGTTTCGGGCCGTATGGCGGGCATTTGGGGGAGATTGAGCTGAGAATTTGAAGCTCAGGCGGTAAATTGTGGCGAGGGAGCTTGCTCCCGCTGGAGCGCAACGCGCTCCCAATCTGGTGATTGCAATCTTTCAGAAAGATCGCTTTGGCCGGCTTACGACTGCTGCGCAGCCGAGCGGGAGCAAGCTCCCTCGCCACAAGGGCCGTTGGCGTTTCAGAGGGTCTTGATCGCCGCCGGATTGATCATCCGCGCCAACCCGAGGTTCTTCAGCGCCAGTTGCAGCGAGCTGTGGATCACTTGCGGGTTGTCGATGGTCATCAGTTCGGCCAGCAGATCCTTGGCCCAACTGAGGTTGATCTGGCGCAGCATCCACTTCACCTTCGGCAGGTTGGTGGCGTTCATCGACAGGCTGTCGAAGCCCATCGCCATCAACAGCACCGCGGCGGCCGGATCGCCCGCCATCTCGCCGCAGATACTCACCGGCTTGCCTTCGGCATGGGCGTCGCGCACCACGTTTTGCAGGGCCTGCAGCACGGCCGGGTGCAGATAGTCGTAGAGGTCGGCTACCCGCGGGTTGTTCCGGTCCACGGCCAGCAGGTATTGGGTCAGGTCGTTGGAGCCGACCGACAGGAAGTCCACCTGCCGCGCCAGTTCCTTGGTCTGGTAGACCGCCGCCGGGATTTCGATCATCACGCCCACTGGCGGCATCGGCACATCGGTGCCTTCGTCGCGCACTTCACCCCAGGCCCGGTGGATCAGGTGCAGGGCTTCTTCCAGTTCATGGATGCCGGAAATCATCGGCAGCAGGATGCGCAGGTTATTCAGGCCTTCGCTGGCCTTGAGCATCGCGCGGGTCTGGACCAGGAAGATCTCCGGGTGGTCGAGGGTGACGCGGATCCCGCGCCAGCCAAGGAAGGGGTTGTCTTCCTTGATCGGGAAATACGACAGTGCCTTGTCGCCGCCGATGTCCAGGCTGCGCATGGTCACCGGTTGCGGGTGGAAGGCGGCGAGTTGCTCGCGATAAATCGCCAGCTGCTCCTTTTCACTCGGGAAACGCTGATTGATCATGAACGGCACTTCGGTGCGGTACAGACCCACCCCTTCGGCGCCGCGCTTTTGCGCCCGCGCCACGTCCGCCAGCAGGCCGGTGTTCACCCACAACGGCATGCGGTGCCCGTCGACCGTCACGCACGGCAGGTCGCGCAGCGCATCCAGGCCCAGGGCCAGTTGCTTCTCTTCCTCGACCACGTCGGCGAACTGCTTGCGCAGCACGTCGCTGGGGTTGGTGTAGAC
Source organism: Pseudomonas sp. Irchel s3h17 (assembly GCF_900187505.1). Classification (GTDB taxonomy): domain Bacteria; phylum Pseudomonadota; class Gammaproteobacteria; order Pseudomonadales; family Pseudomonadaceae; genus Aquipseudomonas. The sequence continues at coordinate 10,649 of NZ_FYDL01000028.1, read as the reverse complement.
CTCGCCGTGGTAGCCGTCGACGATCATCTGGATGCCGTCGACCTTGGAGTACGGCAAGTCGACCAGGCCCATCACCGTCGGGATGCCCATGGCACGCGCCAGGATCGCCACGTGGGAGTTACCGGAACCCAGGACCGAGACCAACCCCACCAGCTTGCCTTCCGGCACCTCGCCGAGCATGGCCGGCGTCAGTTCCTCGCTGATCAGGATGGTGTTGTCGGGGTAGACCAGGGTCTGCTGGCGCTCTTCCTGCAAATAGGCAAGCAGGCGGCGCCCCAGGTCCTTGACGTCCGAGGCCCGCTCACGCAGGTAGGCATCGTCCATCAATTCGAAACGGTTGACGTGATCGGTGACCACCTGGCGCAACGCGCCCTGGGCCCACTGCCCGGTCTTGATCACGGTGGTGACTTCGCTGCCCAGCGAGGCATCGTCGAGCATCATCAGGTAGACGTCGAACAAGGCGCGCTCTTCGGGGCGCAATTGTGTGGCGAGCTTGGCGGACAACGCACGCATGTCGGCGCGCACGCCTTCGATAGCGGTCTTGAACAACTTGAGCTCGGCGTCGATGTCGCTGATCGCCTTGTCGGGCACCACGTCCAGGTCAGCCGGTGGCAGCATGACCACCGCGGTACCGACCGCCGCACCCGGCGAGCCGGGTACACCGACGAACTTTGCTTCCTGAATACCCTTGCCCTGACGGCCCAGGCCACGGATCGAGCCGGTGGCCTCGGCGTGGGCGATAACGCCCGCGAGCTGGGCGCTCATGGTCACCAGGAAGGCTTCCTCGCCTTCATCGAACTGACGACGCTCTTTTTGCTGGATAACCAACACGCCCACGACGCGGCGGTGGTGAATGATCGGCGCACCGAGGAACGAGGCATAACGCTCCTCGCCGGTTTCGGCGAAGTAGCGATAGCGCGGGTGGCCCGCGGCGTTCTCGAGGTTAAGGGGTTCTTCACGCGTGCCGACCAGGCCGACCAGACCTTCGTTGGGCGCCATGCTGACCTTGCCGATCGAGCGCTTGTTCAAGCCCTCGGTGGCCATCAACACGAAACGGTTGGTCTCGGGGTCCAGCAAGTAGACCGAGCAGACCTGGCTGCCCATGGCCTCTTTGACGCGCAACACAATAATCCCCAACGCCGCCTTGAGATCCTTGGCGGAGTTAACTTCCTGGACGATCTTGCGCAGCGTATTGAGCATGGCTCGGGGTCGAACTCCGTCGTCAGTCGCGCGTTAAAAGGCGCGGGGCAAGCTCTTTGAGAGCGCGGCGATACACCTCGCGCTTGAATGTCACCACCTGGCCCAACGGATACCAATAACTGACCCAACGCCAGCCATCGAATTCCGGTTTACCGGTCAAATCCATCCGCACCCGCTGCTCGTTGGAGACCAGGCGCAGGAGAAACCATTTCTGTTTCTGGCCGATGCACAGCGGTTGGCTGTGGGTCCTGACCAGACGTTGCGGCAAACGATAGCGCAACCAGCCGCGAGTGCAGGCGAGAATTTCAACATCTTCGCGCTCCAGACCCACTTCTTCGTTCAACTCGCGATACAAGGCGTCTTCCGGCGTCTCCTGAGGGTTGATACCTCCCTGGGGAAACTGCCAGGCATCTTGATTGATACGGCGAGCCCAAAGCACCTGGCCAGCATCATTCGTCAGAATGATCCCGACATTGGGGCGGAAACCATCGGGGTCGATCACGGCAACAACCTCGCAAACGCATGTCGCCGCATTGTTCCACAAAGCTTGTTCAGGCGGCAACGAAGCTTCCTACCTTATGTGCACTCTTGTGAAAAGACCGTATTCTTGTCGCCTTTTTACAGACTTTTCAGCGGGTAACTGCAATGCGCCTGGCTTTATTCGACCTGGACAACACGCTTTTGGGCGGCGACAGCGACCACGCATGGGGCGACTACCTGTGCGAACGGGGCTTGCTCGACGCCGTCGCCTACAAGACACGCAACGACGCGTTCTATCAGGACTACCTGGCCGGCAAGCTGGATAACGCCGCCTACCTGAACTTCTGCCTGGAAATCCTCGGCCACACCGAGATGCACCAGTTGCAGGAATGGCATCGCGACTACATGCGCGATTGCATCGAACCGATCATGCTGCCCAAGGCTATGGAGTTGTTGGCCAAACACCGCGCCGCCGGTGACAAGCTGGTGATCATCACCGCCACCAACCGTTTCATCACCGGGCCTATTGCCGAGCGCCTGGGGGTTGAAACCCTGATCGCCACCGAGTGCGAGATGCAGGACGGTCGCTACACCGGACGCAGTACCGATGTACCCTGCTTCCGCGAAGGCAAGGTGACACGCCTGAATCGCTGGCTGGAGGAGACCGGGTTGACGCTGGACGACAGCTACTTCTACAGCGACTCGATGAACGATCTGGCGTTGCTGGAGGAAGTGGCCAACCCGGTTGCCGTGGACCCTGACCCGAACCTGCGGGCCGAGGCCGAGAAGCGTGGCTGGCCGGTAATTTCGTTGCGCAGCTGAGGTAAGCGCTTTACCTGTGGCGAGGGAGCTTGCTCCCGCTGGAGCGCGAAGCGGTCCTGAAATCTGCAAAGACGCTTTGTCAGACGGAGCGCATCAGCCGGATTTGCGGCCGCTGCGCGACCGAGCGGGAGCAAGCTCCCTCGCCACAGTTGATCACGTGAATCAGGTTAAACCGGCTTGGCGCCCATCAGCCCGGCAATGGCGATAAAGCAGACGAAGCTGACCAGCGCCAACGCGAAGGTAAACCTGCCCACGCTACCCGGTGCCTTGCGCAGCTTGTTCAGCCGCACCAGCAACCAGCACCAGGCCAGCGCCGCCACGGTGTAGAGCACACTGGAGGCCAGCAGCCAGGTCTGTCCCAGCGGCCAGCCGATCAAGTGCACCATCCACCAGCCGGTGAATGGCATGCTCAGCAAGGCCAGCCCCATCAACAGCCAGACGAACACCCGTGGCCGTTGCAACGTACGGCTTCCCGCCGTTGCGTCGCCGTTACGCCGGGTACGCCAGACCCAGATCCCCAGGCCCAGCGCGCACGCCAGCAGCACGACCGTCGCGACCATGTGCGCAGCCTTCAGGGCCGTTAACGTTTCCATTGTCCGATTTCCTTATGTTCTGCCCATCAACGTAGCCGTTCAGCCAAGAAACAACTGATAGGCCGGGTTGTCGCTTTCATCCCAGTAGGGATAACCGATTTCTGCCAGTGCCGCCGGCACCAGATGACGCTCGTCATGGGGGACCTGCAAGCCGGCGACCACACGCCCGTCCGCCGCACCGTGGTTACGGTAATGGAACATCGAGATGTTCCAGCGCCCGCCGAGCTTGCTGAGGAAGTTGAACAGCGCCCCCGGACGCTCTGGAAACTCGAAGCGCAGCACCACTTCATCGACCACATGGGCCGCGCGACCGCCCACCATGTGCCGGATGTGCAACTTGGCCAGCTCGTTGTCAGTCAGGTCGAGTACCGGGAAGCCCTGCTCGGTCAGGCTGGCAAGCAGCGCGCTGCGCGGATCGTTTTCCGGGTGCGTCTGCACGCCGACGAAAATGTGCGCTTCGCTGCCGGTGTTGTAGCGGTAGTTGAATTCGGTGATCTGGCGCTTGCCGATAGCCTCGCAGAACGCCTTGAAGCTGCCCGGCTTCTCCGGAATGGTCACGGCGATGATCGCTTCGCGGCCCTCCCCCAGCTCGGCGCGCTCGGCCACATGGCGCAAACGGTCGAAGTTGACGTTGGCACCGGAGTCGATGGCCACCAGGGTCTGCCCGGTAACGCCCCGCAACTCGACGTACTTCTTGATCCCGGCCACACCCAGGGCACCGGCAGGCTCGGTGATCGAACGGGTGTCGTCGTAGATGTCCTTGATCGCCGCGCAGATCTCGTCGGTGCTGACGGTAATGACTTCATCGACGTAGTCTTTGCAGATATCGAACGTGTGCTGGCCGATCTGGGCAACCGCCACGCCATCGGCAAAGAGGCCCACGGTCGGCAACACCACCCGCTCACCGGCGGCCATGGCCGCTTGCAGGCAATTGGAGTCATCCGGCTCGACGCCGATGATCTTGATGTCCGGACGCAAGTACTTCACGTAGGCGGCGATCCCGGCGATCAGGCCACCACCGCCGACGGGAACGAAGATCGCATCCAGCGGCCCCGGGTGCTGGCGCAGAATTTCCATCGCCACCGTGCCCTGCCCGGCGATGGTGTGCGGATCGTCGTAAGGGTGGATGTAGACGTAGCCCTTTTCATCGACCAGCTTCAGCGAAAAAGCCAGGGCCTCCGGGAAGGAATCCCCGTGCAACACCACTTTGCCGCCGCGCGAGCGCACGCCTTCGACCTTGATCTCCGGGGTGGTCTTGGGCATGACGATGGTCGCCTTCACACCCAGCACCTTGGCCGCCAGGGCCAGGCCCTGGGCATGGTTGCCCGCCGACGCGGTGACCACGCCACGCGCTCGCTCTTCATCGCTCAACTGGGTCAGCTTGTTATAAGCGCCGCGAATCTTGAACGAGAACACCGGCTGCAAGTCTTCGCGCTTGAGCCAGATCGTGTTGCCCAGCCGCTCGGAGAGCTGGCGGGCAGTCTGCAATGGGGTTTCTACGGCAACGTCATAAACGCGCGAGGTGAGGATCTTTTTGACGTACTGTTCGAGCATCGGAAAGCATCACTGGGCGAGTTGGGCAGGGCCAAGGAGTCTAACCCGGCTTTTACCTGAGCGACCACAGCAAACAGGTGGTTTTAGAACCTGTGGCGAGGGAGCTTGCTCCCGTTCGGCGGCGAAGCCGTCGTAAAGTCCGGCAGCACGATTTGGCTGAAAGAATTTGGGACCGCTTCGCGCCCCAGCGGGAGCAAGCTCCCTCGCCACAAAAGCAAATCTGCTCCGCCCGCCAATCGGGCAATGACCTGCCACATCGCCAAGCCTATAATGCCGGCCTTCTGTCCTCCCTTACGGCACCTCGGAGCCCGCATGACCCAGGATCAACTCAAACAGGCAGTGGCGCAGGCCGCGGTCGATTTCATCCTTCCTAAACTCGACGACAAGAGCGTCGTCGGGGTCGGCACCGGCTCCACCGCCAATTGCTTCATCGATGCGCTGGCCCTGCACAAGGGTGCATTCGATGGCGCCGTCGCCAGCTCCGAAGCCACCGCCGCGCGCCTCAAGGGCCACGGGATCCCGGTGTACGAGCTGAACACCGTCAGCGACCTGGAGTTCTACGTCGACGGCGCCGATGAAAGCGACGAGCACCTGAACCTGATCAAGGGCGGTGGCGCGGCCCTGACCCGCGAGAAGATCGTGGCGGCCGTGGCCAAGACCTTCATCTGCATCGCCGATGCCAGCAAGCTGGTGCCGGTACTGGGCAACTTCCCGCTGCCGGTCGAAGTGATTCCAATGGCCCGCAGCCACGTAGCCCGCGAGCTGGTGAAGCTGGGCGGCGACCCGGTCTACCGTGAAGGCGTGTTGACCGACAACGGCAACATCATCCTCGATGTGTTCAACATGCAGATCACCAACCCGGTGGAGCTCGAGACACAGATCAACGCCATCGTCGGCGTGGTCACCAACGGCCTGTTCGCGGCGCGTCCGGCGGATCTGTTGCTGCTGGGCACCAGCGAAGGCGTGAAAACCCTCAAGGCCTGATCGGTACGTAATACCTGTGGCGAGGGAGCTTGCTCCCGCTGGACCGCAAAGCGGTCCTAAAACCTGCGACTGCTACACCAAAACGCGGACCAGCCGAGGGGCGCAAGCTCCTTCGCCACAAACAAAGCTCGTCGCTACTAATTCGCTGCGGGCTTCTTGAACACGTAAAACAGATTCGGCTCACTCACCAGATACAGGGTGCCATCGTCGTCCATGGCGATCCCCTCCGCTTGCGGCACGGTCTTTTGCAAGCCCTGGCGCCCCTTGCTCAGCGACATCGTGCTCAACGGCCGACCGTCGATATCCAGCTCCAGAATCAGCCGCGACTCATCCGACAGCGCCAGCAAATGGCCGCTGCGTTCGTCGTATTGCAGGCTCGAGAGGTCACGCACAAACATCCCGGCATCGCGCTTGGGGTTGTTGACCACGTGAACGGCATAGGACTTTTCCGGGTCGAAGTGCGGGAAGCCCTGCACCTCATAGATCAGCATCGGGTCGCGTTCCTTGGCGACAAACAGGCGCTTGCCCTTGGAGTCATAGGCCAGGCCTTCAAACCCCTTGTTCCGGGTCATGTGCACACCCAGGGTCATCTGCTCGGCTTCGGCGGCATCGAGGAACGTCGTGTCGTCCTCCAGGTGAATCTTGATCAGGCGCTGCTGACGCTCATCGCTGATCACATAGGTGTCGGCGCTGATGAACTCCACCGCCTCCGGGTCGCCAAACCCCACCAGCGCCACGCGGCGCAGGATTTGCCCGTCGAGGGACATCTCGATCAGTTCGGAATTCTGGTTGGTCACGGTGAACAGGCTTTTACGCACCGGATCGAAGGTCAGTGCCGAGACATCATCGTCCAGCCCGTCGATCACCTTCGCCTCGATGACCACCTGGTAGTCATTGAGCGCCATGGACTGCTCACTGAGCGGGTGCAACCAGGTTTGCAGGTTGAACCAGGTACGCTCGTAAAGGCGGTAGTACTGACCCAGCACACCCAATGCCAGCACAGCGGCGATAACCATCATCAGGGCAAGAGGTTTGGGACGGGCTAGTCGGCGCATTCAGGCTGCTCAAAAAACGAATCGGGAGGATGAAATATCACGCCTCGATGAATTCAAGCTTAATGGCCATGGGGTTGCAGCCACAACCGGACGGCGCGCAGGGGTCGTTTTTGGGAAAGGGCGCAGCAAACAGCCAGGTCAAGAGATCGCAGGCTGCGCCCGCTCCAGAGGGAGGCGGCGCAGCTCGCGACCGTGGTTTAGCGAACGCTGCCGGTAAAGCTGCCGGTGCCTGGAAGCTCCAGCACCAGTTCGTCACCGACATTCAGCGGGCCCACGCCCACCGGCGTGCCGGTCAGGATCACGTCACCGGCCTGCAGCGAGAAGCAGCCGGCCATGTGCTGGATCATCGGCACGATAGGATTGAGCATGGCGCTGCTGTTGCCATCCTGGCGAACTTCGCCATTGATGGTCAGGCGGATGCCAATGTCGCCCAGGTCGGCAAAGGTGCTGTTGACCACGAACGGCGCCAGTACACAGGCACCGTCGAAACACTTGGCGATTTCCCACGGCAGGCCCTTGGACTTGAGCTCGGCCTGCTTGTCGCGCAGGGTCAGGTCAAGCGCGGGGGCAAACCCGGAAATCGCATCCAGCACTTCCTCACGACTCGGCCGGGTCGACAGCGGCTTGCCGATCAGCACCGCGATTTCCGCTTCGTAGTGCACCGACCCGCGATCGGTCGGAATGGCAAAACCACCGTTCAACGGCACCACGCAGCTGCCTGGCTTGATGAACAGCAACGGCTCGGTCGGCACCGGGTTGTCCAGTTCCTTGGCGTGCTCGGCGTAATTGCGCCCGATACACACCACTTTCCCGACCGGGAAATGAATACGTGTACCGTCGACATATTGGTGCTGATAGCTCATTACCGACTCCTGCCTTAGTGATTCTTCAGGTACGACCCCTTCAAACAGCGAAGATCTTGCCCGGGTTCATGATGCCATTCGGATCGAACACCGCCTTGACGGCCTTCATGTACTCGATCTCGACCGGGGAGCGGCTGTAGGTCAGGTAATCGCGCTTGGTCATGCCCACGCCGTGCTCGGCGGAAATCGAACCGTTGTACTTCTCGACGGTTTCAAACACCCACTTGTTCACCGTTGCGCACTTGGCGAAGAACTCGTCCTTGCTCAGGTTATCCGGCTTGAGGATGTTCAGGTGCAGGTTGCCGTCGCCGATGTGGCCGAACCAGACGATTTCGAAGTCCGGGTAGTGTTCACCGACAATCGCGTCAATTTCCTTCAGGAATGCCGGCACTTTCGACACGGTGACCGAAATGTCGTTCTTGTACGGTGTCCAGTGGGAAATGGTCTCGGAGATGTACTCGCGCAGCTTCCACAGGTTTTGCAGTTGCGATTCGCTCTGGCTCATCACGCCGTCCAGCACCCAGCCTTCCTCGACGCAGTGTTCGAAGGTTTCCAGGGCGTGGTTGGCCACTTCCTCAGTGGTCGCTTCGAATTCCAGCAGCGCGTAGAACGGGCAGTCAGATTCGAAAGGCGCCGGCACGTCGCCACGCGCCAGGACTTTGGCCAGGGCCTTGTCGGAGAAGAATTCGAAGGCGGTCAGGTCGAGCTTGCTCTGGAACGCGTGCAGCACCGGCATGATCGAGTCGAAGTCGGCGGTGCCGAGCACCATGGCGGTGAGGTTTTTCGGCGCGCGATCCAGGCGCATGGTCGCTTCGACCACGAAACCCAGGGTGCCCTCGGCGCCGATGAACAGCTGACGCATGTCGTAGCCGGTGGCGTTCTTGATCAGGTCGCGGTTCAGCTCCAGCAGGTCGCCCTTGCCGGTGACCACTTTCATGCCGGCCACCCAGTTACGGGTCATGCCGTAGCGAATGACCTTGATCCCGCCGGCATTGGTGCCGATATTGCCGCCAATCTGACTGGAACCCGCAGACGCGAAATCCACCGGGTAGTACAGGCCTTTTTCTTCGGCCACGTTCTGCAAGTGCTCAGTGACCACGCCCGGCTGACATACAGCAGTGCGATCGGTCAGGTTCACGTCGAGGATCTGGTTCATGTAGTCGAAGGACACGACCACTTCGCCGTTGGCCGCCACCGCCGCAGCGGAAAGCCCGGTACGCCCGCCGGACGGCACCAGTGCGACCTTGTGCTCATTGGCCCAGCGCACAATGGCCTGGACCTGTTCCGTGGTCTTGGGGAACACGATAGCCGTCGGGGCCGGGGCGAAATGCTTGGTCCAATCCTTACCGTAAGCATTCAGGGAGTCGGCATCGGTCAGCACCTTGCCAGGCTCAACCAGGGTCTTCAGCTCATCAATCAGGGCAGGATTGGTCATCGACAGAACTCTCGAACAATTCATGGTCATCCTGAGAACGCTTCACGTCGCAGGAATGAGTGTTTAGCGGGGTGCATATGCTAGCATACCGCCCCCGCAGGACCGAGCCCAAAGGCTGTTCTGCGGTGACGGCTTTCCTGCCGTCCGGGTCAGCATTCAGTGCCCTGATTCAGGGCACTCTCTGTCCGATTCCCTGCCATTTTTCTCCGGGATACAGGTTTACGCAGATGAGCAAGACTTCTCTCGATAAGAGCAAGATCAAGTTCCTTCTTCTCGAAGGCGTCCACCAATCGGCTGTCGACGTCCTCAAGGCGGCGGGCTACACCAGCATCGAGTACCTCACAGGTTCTCTGCCGGAAGCCCAGCTCAAGGAAAAGATTGCTGATGCGCACTTCATCGGCATTCGCTCGCGCACTCAACTGACCGAAGAGATCTTCGATCACGCGAAGAAGCTCGTGGCTGTAGGGTGTTTCTGCATCGGCACCAACCAGGTCGACCTGGGTGCTGCTCGCGAACGCGGTATCGCCGTATTCAACGCGCCGTACTCCAACACTCGCTCCGTAGCCGAGCTGGTGCTGGCCGAAGCGATCCTGTTGCTGCGCGGCATCCCGGAGAAAAACGCTTCCTGCCACCGTGGCGGCTGGATCAAGAGCGCGGCCAACTCCTTCGAAATCCGGGGCAAGAAGCTGGGCATCGTCGGCTACGGCTCGATCGGTACCCAGCTGTCGGTCCTGGCCGAAGGCCTCGGCATGCAGGTGTACTTCTACGACACCGTGACCAAGCTGCCACTGGGTAACGCCACCCAGGTCGGCAACCTGCACGAGTTGCTGGGCATGTCCGACATCGTGACCCTGCACGTACCGGAAACCGCTGCTACCCAGTGGATGGTCGGCGAGAAGGAAATCCGCGCCATCAAGAAGGGCGGGATCCTGATCAACGCCGCTCGCGGCACCGTGGTCGAGCTGGACGCCCTGGCGGACGCGATCAAGGACAAGCACCTGATCGGCGCGGCCATCGACGTATTCCCGGTGGAGCCACGCTCCAACGACGAAGAGTTCGAAAGCCCGCTGCGTGGCCTGGACAACGTGATCCTGACCCCGCACATCGGCGGCTCCACCGCTGAAGCGCAGGCCAACATCGGCCTGGAAGTGGCCGAGAAACTGGTCAAGTACAGCGACAACGGTACGTCGGTGTCCTCGGTCAACTTCCCGGAAGTAGCCCTGCCGGCTCACCCTGGCAAGCACCGTTTGCTGCACATCCACGAGAACATCCCGGGTGTGATGAGCGAGATCAACAAGGTCTTCGCCGAAAACGGCATCAACATTTCCGGTCAGTTCCTGCAGACCAACGAGAAAGTCGGCTACGTCGTGATCGACGTCGATGCCGAGTACTCGGACCTGGCGCAAGAGAAACTGCAGCACATCAAGGGCACTATCCGTAGCCGGGTGTTGTTCTAAGAGCAGCGGCAAGCGGTAAGTCGAGTTCGCTTTTGCTTTGACTTGCAGCTTGCAGCTATAAAAAAGGGAGCCCCCATCGGGGCTAATGCCGATCAGTTAAGCCAAAGACCAGCCGAACATAGTACCCGTGGCGAGGGAGCTTGCTCCCGCTGGGCTGCGTAGCAGCCCAAAAACAGGGCCGCTTTGCGCCCCAGCGGGAGCAAGCT
>NZ_FYDL01000031.1 GCF_900187505.1 Pseudomonas sp. Irchel s3h17 | reverse complement strand
GAATTTCTTGACGACCATAGAGCATTGGAACCACCTGATCCCATCCCGAACTCAGCAGTGAAACGATGCATCGCCGATGGTAGTGTGGGGTTTCCCCATGTGAGAGTAGGTCATCGTCAAGATTAAATTCCGAAACCCCTATCTGCATCTGCAGGTAGGGGTTTTGTCTTTTAGTAGAAGTCATCCATTTTGCTGGCACGTTGTTCCAACGGGCTGGTCACAGAATTTCTTGACGACCATAGAGCATTGGAACCACCTGATCCCATCCCGAACTCAGCAGTGAAACGATGCATCGCCGATGGTAGTGTGGGGTTTCCCCATGTGAGAGTAGGTCATCGTCAAGATTGAATTCCGAAACCCCTGTCTGCTCACGCAGACAGGGGTTTTGTCGTTTCAGGAGTGGTTAAAAGCGTTATCGGTATCGACCGCAAGTCCTACGTCTTGCGTGCCTTGCTACTGCGCCGGGCCAGCAGCTTGCGCCACCAGATGTAGATCCCTGTGGCTGACAGCACCGCAATCATCAGGCCCAACAACGCGATGATCACCTGTCCGGTAAGGCCGATAATCCGTCCGCCATGTATCGGTAATTGCAGGCGATAGAAACGCTCTCCCAAGGTACCCTGGCCTGCGATGCCCGGTTTGTTCGCCACTCACGGGGTCCAGGTAAAACACCTGATTTGGTTCTTCGAAAGGCTTGCCCGTGATGGGGTTGTTGCGTGGCACTGCTGCGAGCAGCGCGGTGTGCCCCCCTTCATTCGGGTACTCCATGTACCAGACCTGAAGCTTGGGATGTTGCCCCTGCAACCGGTCGACCAGCGTGCCCGGAGGGAGCTGCACGCCTTCAGAGGAAGCCTCGTAGAACGTTGGATTCAGCCATTCGTCCAGCTCATGATTGAACGCCAGAACACTGCCGGTCAGGCCAGCCATCAACAGAAAGATGGCCGTGGCCAAACCGATGTAGCGATGAAGCAGAACCCATACTGCACGCATGATATTTTCCCGCAGAGACGACAAAGCCAGCATCTGAATCCAGACGCTGGCTTTGAGGGAGTGACGAAGGGTTAGAACTGGTAGCTCACCGTGGCGGCGACGTTACGTTCCTCACCCATGTAGCAGAAGCTCAGGCTGGCGCAGGAAGCGATATAGGATTCGTCGGTCAGGTTGTTGGCGTTCAGGCGCACATCCACACCCTTCAGGCCCACTTTGCCCAGGTCGTAGCCAATCGACGCGTCGAATAGCGTGTAGGACGGCACCTTCATGGTGTTCTCGGCATCGGCCCAGCTGTAACCGACATACCGCACGCCACCGCCCAATCGCAGGCCGTCGAGCGTCCCGGCGTTGAACGCGTAGTCAGCCCAGAGCGAGGCCATGTGCCGTGGCGCCTGGGTCGGCGAGTTGCCCTTGTTCTCGATCACATCGGTGTCGGTGCTCAGGGTGCTGATCATCGACTTGGAGTACTCGATGTCGGTGAAGGTGTAACTGCCCAGTACTTTCAGGTTATCGGTCAGTTGCGTGTGGGCTTCCAGTTCCAGGCCCTGAGAGCGCACGGCCCCCACCGCGCGGTAGAAGTTTTCCTGCGGCAATTTGGTCGCCAGGTTCTCCTGCTCAATCCGGAACAGCGACGCGGTGAACAGGTTGTCCGTACCCGGTGGCTGGTACTTCAGGCCGACTTCCCATTGGGTGCCGTCGGTGGGAGGTAGCGGGTTGCCAGCGCTGTCTGCGTAAGAGTTCGGGTTGAACGACTCGGAATAGCTGATGTACGGCGCAACGCCGTTATCAAACAGGTACAGGGCGCCGGCGCGGCCGGTCAGCTTGGTGCGTTTGTCGTTGACCTCGGTACCCTCCGGGCGGTTGAACTCGGGCAAGCGGTTTTCTTCCGAGGTTTCCACCCAGTCCTGGCGCAGGCCCAGTGAGAACCGCCACTGATCCATCTCGATCAGGTCTTGCAGGTAGACGCCGGTCTGCTCCAGGCGACGCAGGTAGCTCATCGGATCGTAGTAACTGATCTCGGCGTTGCCATAGACCGGGTCGAAGGCATTGATCGGTGCCACCGAGCCGCTGGTCCAGTCGACCACCGTTTTACGGCGCTGGTAATCGGCACCCATCAACACCGTGTGTTGGGTATTACCGGTCAGGAATTCGGCTTGCAGCATGTTATCGACGATGAACGCGTGGAGTTTCTCGTCACCGCCGGTGTAGTAGCGGTTCAGTTCATTGCTGGTGGGTGTGGTCCAGCCATAGCCGTAGATCTGGTCGAGATTGACCTTGGAATCCAGGTACCGGAAGTTCTGGCGGGCCGTGAACACGTCATTGAAGCGGTGTTCGAACTGGTAGCCGATCGATTGCTGGTCGCGCTGGTAGCCGTCCACGCTTGGCTCACCTTCAAAGAAGTGTTCCGAAATGCGCTGGCCGTTGCGCTGATGCAGGGCGCCGTCCGCCGGCATGCCGCTGTGATAACCGCCGTCGGGGTCGTGCTGCAGATAGGCTTGCAGGGTCAGCGACGTGTCGTCGGTAAAGTCGATGCTGACGGTGGGGGCCAGTGCGTAGCGTTTCTCCTTGTTGTGATCGAACTGAGTGTCGGATTTGTCGGCAAGGCCGGTCAGTCGGTACGCAATACGCTTGTCGTCATCCACAGGGCCGCTGAAGTCAAAACCCACACCTTGTTGGCCCTGGGTGCCGACCGTGGCTTGAACCTGATGATAGGCCTCGTACAGCGGCTTCTTGCTGGTGAGCGCTACCAGGCCACCCGGTGAACTGCGCCCGTAAAGAACCGAAGAGGGGCCCTTGAGAATATCGACGCGCTCCAGGAAGTACGGGTCGATTTGCATGCTGCTGTAGGTGCCGCTATCGCCCATGGATTTCAAGCCGTCGAGGTAGATGTTGTCCACCGAGCCGTCGTTGAATCCGCGCATGGCCACATAGTCATAGCGATGGGTGGCGCCATAGGGGTTGGTCAGCACGCCTGGGGTATAGCGCATGGTCTGGGATACGGTTTGCGCGCCCTGGTCATCCATTTGCTGGCGAGTGACCACGGACACGCTTTGCGAGGTTTCCAGCAATGCGGTGCTGGTCTTGGTCGCAACCTGGCTGTGGGTCGCGTTGTAGCCTTCCATGCTGCCCAGCGCATTACCGAGGGCGAAGCCCTTGATGTCGGTGGCTGGCAGCGACAGCGCTTCGGTCTCGGCCTGCGGGTGCAACACATAGCGGCTGCCGTCCTGGCTGACGGCTTGCAAACCCGAGCCGCTGAGCAAATGGCTCAAGGCTTGATCAGCCGAGTAATCACCTTGTACGCCTGGCGACTGGCGGCCCTGGGTAAGTCCGGGGGTGGTCGAGAGGGTGATCCCGGCCTGGCGCGCGAACTGATTGAGGACGTCGCTCAATGGTCCCGGGGCGATGTTGTAGCGGCGACTGGCGCTGGCAACGCTGTCATCGGCCGCCTGACCGAGTGCAGGCAGCGCACTGACCCCCAGCACGGTGGAGAGCAGGGCGGCACGAATGGCGTGGCGCAGCAGGCCACCGGAAGGGGTGTCGGTGGCGCAGGAAAAGGGCGGCGGGCAGGTGGCGCGAACAGTCATCATGGGGTTCCGTTGGAGTCGCTGAAGGCAGATTGAAGTGCTTACTGTCTAAGCCGGACTCACGCTGAAAACCCGCCAAAAAAATCAGGCCTGTCGTTCCAGTGTCACCCACCAGCGCGTTCGGTAGCGCAATTGGACCGGGAGCGTGCGGGGCAGGATCGCCAGCAACTGGTCGGTGTCTTCCAGGCGGAACACGCCGGACAGGCGCAAGTCGGCGATGTCCGATGCACAGGCCAGGTAGCCGCGGCGATAGCGATTCACCTCCTTCAGGAAGTCCGCCAGGCGCATGTCCCGGGTGACGATCAGGCCATCGACCCAGGCGCCGGCATCCATGGCCAGCGGCGGTGCCTGGGTCACGTGTTCAGGCGTGACCAGGTAGCTTTGCCCGGCGTGCACCAGGGTCAGGGTGCCGTCTGCCGTTCGCGGTGAAAGCACGGCGACACTGCCGCGGGTGACGCTGAGGCGGGTGCAGCCGTTGTCCTGGCGTATCACAAAGCGTGCAACGCTGGCTTCGAACACCCCATGATGACTTTGCACCCGCAGCGGCCGCTCGGATGCCTGGGCGGTGGTGCCACAGGTCACCATGATTTCGCCGCGGGCGAGTGTGATCAGCCGGTGTTGTGCCGTGAAGTCCAGATTGACCGCGCTGTCGGTGTTCAGTCTCAGGCGAGTACCATCGCGTAGTTGATAACCGCGGCGCTCGCCGGTGGCGGTGGCGAAATCGGCGTTCCACTGCTGCCAGCCGATCTGATCCTTGCCGAGCCACGCCGCCGTGCCCATCAACAGGGCGCCCGAGAGTAATTTCAGGGCCTGGCGCCGACCGAGGCGTTGCGCACTGGTTTCCAGTGTGTGCAAGGCAGCCTGCGTACCGGGTACCGCGCGCAGGCTGGCGGTCAACTCCTGTTGTAGCGATTGCACCCGCTGCCAGGCCAGTTCGTGCTCAGGGTGTGCGGTGCGCCAATGCTCGCATTGCTGGCGCAACTTGAGATTGCCGGTGTTGTTACGCAGGCGCAGCAGCCAGCCGATCGCCTGCTTGACCACCCGATGGTCAGGGCTGCCGTGGGCACGCAGGTTCATCGAAGTGTTATCCATGGACGTCCGACTCAAAGCGCAGCACGTAGCAGTGATAGAGCGCTTCGGCCACATAACGCTCCACCGAACGCAATGACAAACCCATCTGTTCGGCGATCTGCTTGTGGGTCAGGCCGTCACACTGCGCCAGGAGAAACGCCTTGCGCACTTTCGGTTTAAGGCCTTCAAGCATCCGCGCAATGCGTTCCAGCAACTCAAGCACCAATGCCCGGGATTCGGCGCTGGGTGTTTGCGCTTCGGGCAGGTGGGCGATGGCGTCCAGATAAGCGCGTTCGATTTCTTCCCGGCGCCAGTGATCGATCACCAGGCCACGGGCAATGGTCCGTAGAAAGGCGCGAGGCGCCTTGAGTTCGAGTCGTTCGGTCCGTTGCAGCAAGCGGACGAAGGTGTCCTGCGCAAGGTCCGCGGCATCGGCGGCATTGCCCAGGCGACTGCGCAGCCATGTAGTGAGCCAACCGTGGTGGTGGCTGTAGAGCACCTGTACTGCAAACTCGGGAGAGGACATGAACGCGACAGCCCGGACATCACAAATGATAATTACTCGCATTGTCATCAAGGGTCGTGATTTTTGCAACCAGTGCTCAATCAACGGCCTCGGCAAAGGCCAGGCCGAGCGCTCTGGAATGCCCTTTAGCGGTTTTTTTCAGTGATTGCCCGCGGTTTTTCATAAAAGCCTAAGTTTTCCCGCAGCGGTGCCGAAAGAGTAGGGGAGACATGCGTGCACCAATGTAGAGCAGGCCTCAGAGCGGCCTATGGCGTCACATGGAATGTTGCACTCGGAACGCATCCCCACTCATTGCATAAGAAGTCCCCCTGACATGAATCTCAAATTCAGCCATAAAATCCTTTTGGCCGCTTCGGGCGTAGTGGTACTGGCGTTTGCCCTGTTCACTTTGTACAACGACTATCTGCAGCGAAACACCATCCAGCAAAACCTCGACGCCTCGGTCCAGCAAGCGGGCGCGCTGACGGCCAGCAGTGTGCAAAACTGGCTGGGTGGCCGGATCCTGGTGCTGGAAAACCTGGCCCAGAACGTCGCGCACCAAGGTGCCAACGCTGACTTTGCGGGGTTGGTCGATCAACCGGCCTTCACGTCCAACTTCCAGTTCACGTATGTCGGTCAGGTAAACGGTGTGTTTACCCAGCGCCCTGACGCCAAAATGCCTGAAGGCTATGATCCGCGTCAGCGCCCTTGGTACAAGCAAGCGGTCGCCGCCGACACAACCATGCTCACGCCGCCTTACATGGCGGCGGTCGGCGGGCTGGTAGTGACCATCGCCATGCCGGTGAAAAAGAACGGTGAAATGCTGGGCGTGGTTGGCGGTGACCTGAGCCTGGCGACCTTGGTGAACATCATCAACGCGGTGGACTTTGGCGGCATCGGGCATGCGTTCCTGGTCAGCGCTGACGGTCAGGTGATCGTCAGCCCGGACAAAGACCAGGTGATGAAAAACCTCAAGGACATCTACCCTGGCGCCAATGTCCGCCTCGATAAAGGCAATCAGGCGGTGCTGCTCAACCAGCAGGAGCGCATCCTGTCCTTCACCCCGGTCAATGGCTTGCCGAACGCGCAGTGGTACATCGGCCTGTCGATCGACAGCGACAAGGCCTATGCACCGCTGGCTAAATTCCGCACCTCGGCACTGATTGCGATGTTTATCGCCGTGACCGCGATTGCCGTGCTGCTGAGCCTGTTGATTCAAGTGCTGATGCGCCCGCTGACCACCATGGGCCGTGCCATGCAGGACATCGCCCAGGGCGAGGGTGACCTGACCCGTCGTCTGACCGTGGAAAGCAAAGACGAGTTCGGCGAACTGGGTGGTGCGTTCAACCAGTTTGTGGAGCGGATCCACGCCTCGATCAGTGAAGTGTCTTCGGCCACGCGTCAGGTGCATGACCTGTCGCAACGGGTCATGGCCTCGTCAAATGCCTCGATCATCGGTTCCGATGAACAAAGTGCGAGGACCAATAGCGTCGCGGCGGCCATCAATGAACTCGGGGCGGCGACCCAGGAAATCGCCCGCAACGCGGCGGACGCTTCGCAGCACGCCAGCGGCGCCAGCGAGCAGGCCGACGATGGCCGTCAGGTGGTGGAGCAAACCATCCTGGCGATGACCGAGCTGTCGCAGAAAATCAGCCTCTCGTGTACTCAGATCGAAACCCTGAACGCCAGCACCGACAACATCGGGCACATTCTCGATGTGATCAAGGGCATCTCCCAACAGACCAACCTGCTGGCGCTCAACGCGGCGATCGAAGCGGCACGTGCCGGTGAGGCCGGACGCGGGTTTGCGGTGGTGGCGGATGAAGTGCGCAACCTGGCGCATCGCACCCAGGAATCGGCGGAAGAGATCCACAAGATGATCACGTCGTTGCAGGTCGGCTCGCGTGAGGCGGTATCGACCATGAACGCCAGCCAGGTTTCCAGCGAGGAGAGCGTCGAGGTGGCGAATCAGGCCGGTGCGCGCCTGGTCAGCGTGACGCAGCGGATCACCGAGATTGACGGCATGAACCAGTCGGTGGCGGCCGCGACGGAGGAGCAGACCGCAGTGGTGGAAACCCTCAACGTCGACATCAACCAGATCAACCTACTGAACCAGCAAGGCGTGGCCAACCTCAATGAAACGCTGAAGGATTGTGATGCGTTGTCACTGCAGGCCAACCGCCTCAAGCAACTGGTGGACAGCTTCAAGATCTGATCCATGACGTGCTGATTGCGCAACAAACCGCTCCCACCATGGGCACCTCAAGCGTGAATGCTGCCCAGTGGCGAGCGAGCTTGCTCGCGCTGGGCTGTGCAACAGCCCCAAAAAGGTCACCGCACCGTTCTGAAAGATCGCAATCGCCTTCTGGAGCACCAGCCCGGCCCAAGGGGAGCAAGCGCCCTTGCCACAGGGGCAGCGTTCACTCGCTTCGACGGTGACGTTCAGGTCGACGTTGAGTTGCGCTGGGATTCAAGGCTGTTCAGGTAGCGGGTGATGACTTCAACGGCCCGATTCAGATGGCTGGCAAGCTTCGCCACGCACCGCTCGATGTCCCGGGCTTGTGCGGCGTGCAGCAGCTCATGGTGGTCTTCCTGAGTGAGTTTACCGAGCCCCATGGCCCCCAGGTTGAAGCGCAGAAACCGCTCCTCTTCCCACAGGCCGCTTTCGATCAGGCTCAGCAACCGGCGGTTGGGCGCCTTGCGGTACAGCGCCATGTGGAACAGGCGATTGAGCCTGCCGATTTCGGCGTAATCGGTCGCTGTTTCCAGGTCCTGGATGTGGCGGGCCGCTTCGGCAAAATCTTCTTCGTCGAGCAAAGGGATCGACAGACGCAGCGCTTCGCATTCCAGCAGGATGCGCAAGGCGTAGGTTTCGGCCGCATCCCCTTCGATCAGTGGTGCCACGACGGCACCCTTGTGTGCCACGACGTGCAGCAGCGATTGCGCCTCAAGTTGACGCAGGGCTTCACGCACCGGCATGCGGCTGACGCCGAACAGGTCGGCCAGGTCTTGCTGGCGCAGCGCCGTACCGCAGGGCAAGCGGCCGTCAAGAATCGCCGAGCGCAGGGTTTCTTCGATCACCGAGCGCGCCAGATGGGCCGGAATCGGTCCGCTGACCGGGATGCTGCTTAGTGGGTTGGGCTTCTGTGTCACGAAAACGCACCCTGTTTGAGTAAAGGTAAATATTGGATCCAATACACGCTAGTAACGGCTTGGTGAGTTGTCAAATCGGGGCAGACAATGCCGCTTTCAACCGTCTTATGCCACCGTTTTTGCCATCACATGTCGCATTGTCAGTTACCGTATCCGCTCTTCAAGTTTAGCGCGCCCGCAGTGATTGCATCGTGCCATTGTCTTTTGCCTGGCAAGGCTTCACCATCCATCGATTACCCAATGCCCTCCGGACTCACTGCATTGCTGGCACGTTTCGCTCTTCCACGGACCTTGCGTTGGCTGTGCTCGGCACTGCTGATCGCCAGCGTCATGCTGGGTGCATTGCAGGCCGATTGGGACTTCTCGCTGATCAGTCGACGCGCTGAGGCGTTGTACGGTCCGTTAGGCGAGGGCAAGCAACGGATCGATGCCTGGCAGCACCTGCTGGCGACACAGCAACAAACCCCGGAGCTGGCCCAGCTCAAAGCGGTCAACCTGTTCTTCAACAAGCAGATGCGCTACGTGGAAGACATCGACCTGTGGCGCGAGGTCGACTATTGGGAAACGCCTGTCGAAGGCTTGTGGAAAGGCGCCGGGGATTGTGAGGACTATGCGATCGCCAAGTATTTCAGCCTGCGCCGCCTCGGGGTTTCCAGTGACAAACTACGCATCACCTACGTCAAGGCCCTGCGCCAGAACCGCGCGCATATGGTCTTGACCTACTATTCCAGTCCGGATGCGATGCCATTGGTGCTCGACAGCCTGATCGACGGGATTCAGCCGGCCAGCCAGCGCACCGACCTGCTGCCGGTCTACGCCTTCAACGCCGAAGGGATGTGGCTGCCCGGCGCCAAGGGCAACAAGAAAGTCGGCGATACCAAGCGCCTGTCCCGTTGGCAGAATGTGTTGAAAAAAATGCAGGCCGAAGGTTTCCTGGCCGAGACGATTAATTAGGAGCACGCGCTCAGATGTCTTTGTTCAAACAGCTGTTGATCGCTATCTGTCTGTTCCTGGTGGTCGCCTTCAGTGGCAGCTTCATGGTCAGCCTGGAGAGCTCGCGCACGCAGTACGTCAACCAACTGCGCTCCCACGCGCAGGATGCGGCCACGGCGCTGGCGTTGTCGTTGACACCGAATATCGACGATCCGGCGATGGTCGAGTTGATGGTCAGCTCGATCTTCGACAGTGGCTATTACGCGAGCATCCGTGTGGTGGACCTCAAGACCGACACCGCCATCGTCGAGCGCAGCGGGGCGCCCGAGGTCAGTCAGGTGCCGGGTTGGTTCGTCCAACTGATCGGCCTTGAGCCGGCCGGTGGCGATGCCTTGGTCAGCCGTGGCTGGGAGCAGGCGGCCAGGGTAGAGGTGGTCAGCCATCCCATGTTCGCCGTGGCCAAGCTCTGGCAGAGCGCATTGGGTAGCCTGGGCTGGTTGTTGATCTGCGGTGCGATCAGCGCCGTGCTGGGGGCATTGCTGCTACGTCGACAGCTCAAGCCACTGGACTACATGGTCCAGCAATCCCATGCCATTGCCCGGCGCGAGTTCCTGAGCCTGCCTGAGCTGCCGCGCACGCCCGAACTGCGTCGTGTGGTGCAGGCGATGAACCAGATGGTCGAGAAGCTCAAGGCGTTGTTCCAGGAGCAGGCCGAACGTAGCGAAAAACTGCGAGTCGAGTCCTATCAGGACACCTTGACCGGGCTGGCCAACCGGCGCTACTTCGAGATGCAGCTGAACGCCCGGGTGAGCAATGCCGAGCAGGCCAGCTCCGGTTATCTGCTGCTGTTGCGGGTCAAGGACCTGGCCGGCCTCAACCAGCGCCTGGGCGGTCAACGCACCGATCAGTTGTTGCAGGCGGTCGGCGAGCAGCTGTCCCGAGAGTGTGCAAAATACCCGGAAACCCAGAATCTGGTGACGCGTATCCGCGGGGGTGAGTTTGCCGTGCTGGCGCCGGGGCTGGTGCGTGAAGAAGCGCTGCAATTGGCGCATAACCTGAACAGTGCACTGGCCAGCCTGCATGCCACTGGAGCGACAGATGTGGCGTCGGTGGCGTCGATCGGGCTCGCACCGTTCGCCCACGGCGACACTCCGCTCGCGGTGCTTGGCCTGGCCGACCAGGCGTTGTCACAGGCCGAAGCCGAGGGCGATTCGAATTGGGCATGCCTGGATCACAACGCGACAGCCATCGTCGGCGACGACCATCATGCCTGGCACACCTTGCTTGACCAGGCCCTGGCAGAGCAGCGCTTCGAGCTGTTTTTCCAGCCTGTCGTGGCCAGTCAGGACACGCAGGTGGTGCTGCATTACAAAGTGCTCTCGCGCTTGCGCGATGAACAAGGCCTGACCATTCCCGCCGGGCGTTTCCTGCCGTGGCTGGAGCGGTTTGGCTGGACCGCCCGGCTGGACCGCTTGATGCTTGAGCTGGTGCTCGAGCAGATGGCCGGCCATCAGGACTCGCTGGCGTTGAACCTGTCGGGTGCGACCCTCGCGGATGCGCAGGCGCTGAACACAGTCTTCGACATCCTGCGTCAACATGCGGCGCTGGGGCCACGGTTGACCCTGGAAATCGGCGAAGAGCAATTGCCCGATCAAGCCGTGCTTGAACAACTGACTCGTCGTCTGCATGAGCTGGGCTTCTCCTTGAGCCTGCAGCGTTTTGGCGGGCGCTTCAGCATGATCGGCAACCTGGCGCGGCTGGGCCTGGCTTACCTGAAAATCGACGGCAGCTACACCCGCGCCATCGACCAGGAAAGCGACAAGCGCCTGTTCATCGAAGCCATCCAGCGCGCCGCCCATAGCATTGACCTGCCGTTGATTGCCGAGCGGGTAGAGACCGAAGGGGAGCTGCGGGTGATTCGTGAGATGGGCTTGTACGGCGTGCAAGGGCAGCTGTTTGGCGAACCAAGGCCCTGGCAGTCAGGCGTCTGAAGTGATCGCTCCCACGCGGGAGCGATCAATGCTTAGCCTTTAAATCAATCCGCTTTCGTCTTCATCAATCAGATGACTCAAGCCACCCAGCGCTTCACGTGCCTGGGTGCGGTCCATCAGCTTGGCTTGTGCGGCCGGCGGCAGGTCGGTGACGCGAATCACGCCCTTGCTGGTCAACACCTGAATCAGGTCGTCGAGTACCCGGATCATTTCCAGGTCGCTCTGTTTAAGCTGTTTTAGGCTGGTTTCCACCACTTCGTTGGCGTACCAGGCCTGGATCTCGTGGTGGTCGGCGGGCAGTGTTTCCGTCGCCTCGGCGTAGGGCGCAGCCTCTACGCGCACCAGCAGGCCCTGTGCATCGCGTTGCACGTAGAACATCGTGAATCCCTCATGAATGAACCCGCGTGGTGCTGTCGGCAGCATAGGCCAACGCAGGTGAGTATGCGGTGCTACGACGAAATCGTCACCCGGTGGGCACTGACACAAACGTGAAGGGCCGCTCATTGCGAGCGGCCCTCCAGGGTTTGATCAGTTGTTGTTGTGGTCGATCTTGATGGTTGGGTCGCTACCGGCGATCAGCGAGTTGATGCTCTGGCCGGACCAGTTGTTGCCTTCCAGTTTGATCGTCACGTCGGCGTTGGCAATCCCGCCAGCGGTATTGAGCTTGCCTTCGGAGCTGACCTGCAACGTCGACACACCTTCAACCGTGGTGATTTTCAGGAAGTTGTCGATGGTGCTGGCGCTTTCGCCCTGCAACAGATCACGCAGGTCGATACGGTCGCCTTCGTTGGCCTTGAAGTCCTTGATCACGTCGTTACCGGTGTCGCCGGCCTTCCAGACGAAGGTGTCGGCACCCGAACCGCCCATCAGGGTGTCATTGCCCGAGCCGCCCAGCAGGATGTCATTGCCTTCACCGCCGAGCAGTACGTCCTTGCCGGTACCACCGAGCAGGATGTCATTGCCCTTGCCGCCATCGAGCGCATCGTCGCCGCCCTGGCCGAAGATGATGTCGTTACCGGCACCGCCGAGCAGGTTGTCGATACCGTCACGCGCCCCGGACACATCGAACGCGTTGTAGTGCTCGGTGATGTACTGGTGCACGTTGCTGGCAGTGACTGTGCTGACCTCCACACCGGTTTGCTGGCCCACGTAGGCCTGCATGGCCTGATAACCCTCACCGGCAATACCGTTGAAGCTCACCAGGTCGCCGAACAGGATGTCATTGCCGTCACCGCCATCGACCGTGTCGGCACCGGGCAGGGTCGCTTCGCTATGGCCCAGGATGGCGTTGGCCAGGTCATTCGGATCGATGTTGGCTTGCGGCTTGCCATCGGTGTCGAACGGAACCAGGTCGGCCGGCTTGATGGTGTTATTCAGGCCGATCGCTTCGACCTGCGACAAACCACTGAGCAACAGGAAGCTGCTGTTGGAGTTACTGATCGTGCCACCATTGTTTTCGGTGGAGGAGATCTCATAGGTACCGTCACCCTGCGCCCGGATCGTGCCGAGGGTGTTTGACTTGTACCACTTGCCCGGCTCGTACTCCGTCCACTTGTTGACCTGGCCGTTGCGGGTGATCAACTCACGGCTCTCGCCACCCAGGGTGATATAGGCGGTATCGCCCAGTTTGTAGTTGTTGACGTTCAGGTAGTCATCCAGCGTGCCGTCGTTCTTGCTCGGGGTGTGGAGGAAGTCAGCCACCACCGGGTTGGTCTGCTCGCGGTTCTGGAAAGAGTTTGGCTCACCGTCCGTGATGAAGTAAGTCAGGTTGGTAGCGCCTGTATTGTCCTTGGCCTGAGCACTCTGGAACCAGTTGGCCGTGGTTTTGAACACGTCCTCGTAGTTGGTGCCACCGCCCGCCGCCATCGATCTGACGATGTCCTGCAGTTGTTCCAGTGCGCCCGTGTCATTCAGGTTGACCGACACGGTCTTGCTCACGCTGCTATCGAAGGTCGCCAGGAAGATGTTGACCGTCCCCGAGGTGTTCGCACCCAGGCTCTGCTTGAGGGTGCTGAACATCACGGCCAGCGAGTCCTTCGCCGCCCTGATCGAGCTGTCCATACTGCCGGAGGTGTCGACCATGAACGCGATGTTGTAGTTCTTGCCCTGAACCATGTTCAGGCCACCGATGTCGGCAACGATGATGTCGTTGGCATCGGTGCCGAGGATGGTGTCATCCTGGGTCGTGCCGACCATCGGGTTGTACGTCGCCGGGTAAATCGTTACCGGAATCTGCGCGGTGCTTGTCGCCGAACCACCCAGGTTTTCAGTGGAAGTCGAAGTCACGGTCAGGGTGAACTGGCCGTTGTAGTACGGCGGCGGGGTCAGTGTCAGGTTGGCCAGGTCCCAGCCGGTTACCAGCGCTGATCCATCGGCGCCCACGGTGTAGCTGTGGCCCGGGCCATCGCTGATGACCATGCCTTCAGGGAAGCCGCTGATGGTCACGCTCAGGCTTTCGGAGCCGTCGCGGTCGGTCAGCTCGGTGGTGATCTTCGACAGGTGGACGCTGCCGTTTTCCGCACCCTCATTGAGTTTGTAGCCTTCGTAGTAGCCTTCGCCATTGGTGCCGTGCAGGTCGGAAACCGTCACGCCAGCGTTGATCAGATCGGCGACATCCCTGTAGATCGGCACACCGGCAGTGCTCAGGTCCATGACCGGACCTGCCACCGAGCCGACGCTGACCTGCAGGTTGACGTCGTAGCTGCCCGCACCACTCTGGTTGTGGTGGTAGATGTCCAGGGTGTAGTAGCCGCTGGTGGTTGGCGTGAACGAACCATTGAGCGCGCCGCCATTGCCCCACAGGGCGTTGGCCACGTTTTTGCCGCCAATGGCCACCAGCAGGCTGTCATCGCCGGTGCCGCTGAAGGTGTAGGTCTTGCCGGCTTCGAGGTAGATCAGGCCGGACGTTTTCGACGCAATACCGGCTGTCACGCTGCCATTGGATTGCACGTTGGACACGGAGCTGCTGCTGTCCGGAGTACCGGCGGCATCGATCACTGATTTCAGGGTATCGGTTGGCGCACCGCTGCCCACACCGTTAAAGCCGGTGTTCAGAGCGGTCAAGCCGGTCCAGGTTTCCTTGATCAGACCTGTCGAGTTGACGTTGTTGCCCGCGATGTTCAGCGTTGGCGCATCGGCCACCGGGGTGATGTCGACTTTCAAGGTCGCTTCAGTGCCCTGGTTCGAGCCGTCGGTAGGCGTGAACTTGATCTGCGCGTAGTCCGCCGCTTTGTTACCGACACCCGTACCACCGTAACCATCTGCACCTGACTCGTTGGCGCCTGGCACGAACTTCAGTTTGCCGAGGGCGATATCCGCCTGGCTGATGGTCTGGCCGACAGTGACCTTCACGCCGTTGAACATCAGGTCGCCACCGCCCGACAGTTGGGTGATGGTGATGCTCAGCGGGCTGTCGTTATCGACATCGGTGACCTTGAAGTTGTCCCAGGTCAGGGTGATGCTCGAGTCCTCGAGACCGGTCACCGCACCGCCGGCGGACACTGGCGCATGGTCGTTATCGACAATGGTGGTATCGACGTTGGACTTGTTCGGGTCGATCACCAGGTTCTCGAAGTTACCGCCGCTGACCGAATCGATGGTGATCTTGAAGTTTTCGGACCCTTCGACCAACTTGTCATTGATGGTGTTGATGTCGAAAGCAACGCCATTGCTGTTGGCCGGGATCTTGACGGTGACGACACCGGAGAAGTCCACGCCATCGGTCGCCGTGCCGCTGTACTTCAGGGTGACGGTCACTTCGGTCTGAGCGGTGTTGCTCAGGTTCAGGGTGTAATGGGCGGTTTGGCCTTCGATCACCGAGGTGTCGCCGCTGATGCCAACGGTGGTCTGGTCGCCATCGTCGGTAACGGTGGTGGTCAGCGTGGTGTCTTTCAGCGTCAGTTGTTCGAACTTGCCGTTGCCGCCGCTGACGGACTCCAGCTTGTTGACCAGCGACGCCTGGCCGCCGGTAAACACGTCGTCGTTGACCGTGACAACCGCCGAGCCGGAGGTGCCATTGGCCGGCACGGTAATGGTGGTGCCGTCGCTGAGCTTGAAGGTCAGGGCCTGGTGGTTGTTGATCGGCAGGCCGGCCGCGTTGGTCAGGGTCACGGTGTAGGTGACCTGGCCGCCTTCGGTGACGGTGGTTTTATCCACAGACAGGGTGGCGATGACCTCGCTGATGGTGTCGCTGATCGCCACCGTTGCAGGGGTGTCGCTGATCACCAGGTTCTCGAACGTCTTACCGGCGACGGTGGCACCGCCAACGGTCAGGCTCAGGCTGCCGGCGTCTTTGTAGACGTCTTCACCCTGGATCGGCGCGGTGTAAATGGCCTGGGTCTGACCGGCAATGATGGTGACTTTACTGCCGTTGCTCAGGGTCACCTCAAGGTTGTCGGTCAGTGCCTTATCGATCTTGACGGTGAAGCTCGGTGCGGCGTTTTCCAGCACGTCGCCGTTGCTCTGAATGCTCACCGTGACCTTGTCACCCTGGCCGCTTGGCTCGTCGGTGACAGTGGTGGTCAGCGTGGTGTCTTTCAGCGTCAGCTGTTCAAACTTACCGTTGCCGCCACTGACGGACTCCAGCTTGTTGACCAGCGACGCCTGGCCGCCGGTGAACACGTCGTCGTTGACCGTGACAACCGCAGAGCCGGAGGTGCCGTTGGCCGGTACGGTGATGGTGGTGCCATCGCTGAGCTTGAAGGTCAGGGCTTCGTGGTTGTTGATCGGCAGGCCGGCCGCATTGGTCAGGGTCACGGTGTAGGTGATCTGGCCGCCTTCGGTGACGGTGGTTTTATCCACAGACAGGGTGGCGATGACTTCGCTGGTGGTGTCGCCGATGGTGACGCTGGCCTTGTCGCCGAGCACCAGGTTTTCGAAGGACTTGCCGTTGATTACAGCGTCAGTAACACCTACTTCGACGGTCTGGCCGTCTTTGTAGACGTCGTCGCCCTGAGCCTTCAGCTCGTACGGGGTCTCGGTGGTACCGGCCTTGATCACGACGGTGTCGCCGTTGCTCAGGGTCACGGTCAGGTCCTGTTTCAGGACTTGGTCGACCTTGACGGTGAACTTCGGAGCGGCGTTTTCCAGTACATCGCCGTTGCTTTCGATGGTGACAATGATCTTGTCGCCTTCGTTGGCTGGGTCGGTTGGGTCGCCCGAGCCAGGCTCGTCGGTGACGGACGTGGTCAGGGTGGTGTCTTTCAGCGTCAGTTGTTCGAACTGCTCAGCGCCAGAAACGCTTTCCAGTTTGTTGACGATGGCCGGCTGGCCGCCGGTGAAGATGTCGTCGTTGGCGGTAACGCTGGCAGTGCCGGAAGTACCGTTGGCCGGGATCTTGACCACGGTGCCGTCGGACAGGGTGAATTCCAGCGGACCATGGGCGCCCATTGGCAAGCCAGCAGCGTTGGTCAGAGTCACGGTGTAAGTGATCTGGCCGCCTTCAGTAACAGTGGTTTTATCCACAGTCAGGGTGGCGGTGACTTCGCTGATGGTGTCGCCGATGATCACGGTGGCTTTGTCGCCGAGCACCAGGTTCTCGAAGGACTTGCCGTCGATTACAGCGTCAGTAACACCCACTTCGACGGTTTGACCATCTTTGTAGACGTCGTCGCCCTGAGCCTTGAGCTCGTATGGAGTTTCGGTGGTGCCGGCCTTGATCACGACGGTGTCGCCGTTGCTCAGGGTCACGGTCAGGTCTTGCTTGAGCACCTGGTCCACTTTGACGGTGAACTTCGGTGCGGCGTTTTCCAGCACGTCGCCGTTGCTTTCGATGGTGACAATGATCTTGTCGCCTTCGTTGGCTGGGTCGGTTGGGTCACCCGAACCAGGCTCGTCGGTGACGACGGTGGTGTATTCGTCTTGGCCCAGGGTCAGTTGTTCAAACTGCTCGGCGCCGCTGACGGACTCCAGCTTGTTGACGATAGCCGGCTGGCCGCCGGTGAAGATGTCGTCGTTGGCAGTAACGCTGGCAGTGCCGGAAGTACCGTTGGCCGGGATCTTGACCACGGTGCCGTCGGACAGGGTGAACGCCAGCGGACCATGGGCGCCCATTGGCAAGCCAGCGGCGTTGGTCAGGGTCACGGTGTAGGTGATCTGGCCGCCTTCGGTGACGGTGGTTTTATCCACGGTCAGGGTGGCGGTGACTTCGCTGATGGTGTCGCCGATGGTCACGGCGGCCTTGTCGCCGAGCACCAGGTTTTCGAAGGACTTGCCGTCGATTACAGCGTCAGTAACACCGACTTCGACGGTTTGGCCATCTTTGTAGACGTCGTCGCCCTGAGCCTTGAGCTCGTACGGGGTCTCGGTGGTACCGGCCTTGATCACCACGGTATCGCCGTTGCTCAGGGTGACGGTCAGGTCTTGCTTGAGCACCTGGTCCACTTTGACGGTGAACTTCGGTGCGGCGTTTTCCAGCACGTCGCCGTTGCTTTCGATGGTGACGGTGATCTTGTCGCCTTCGTTGGCCGGGTCGGTTGGGTCACCCGAACCAGGCTCGTCGGTGACGACGGTGGTGTATTCGTCTTGGCCCAGGGTCAGTTGTTCAAACTGCTCAGCGCCGCTGACGGACTCCAGCTTGTTGACGATGGCCGGCTGGCCGCCGGTGAAGATGTCGTCATTGGCGGTGACACTGGCAGTACCGGACGTACCGTTGGCCGGGATCTTGACCACGGTGCCGTCGGACAGGGTGAACTCCAGCGGACCATGGGTGCCCATCGGCAGGCCAGCGGCGTTGGTCAGGGTCACGGTGTAGGTGACCGAACCGCCTTCGGTGACGGTGGTTTTATCCACAGTCAGGGTGGCGGTGACTTCGCTGATGGTGTCGCCGATGGTCACGGCGGCCTTGTCGCCGAGCACCAGGTTCTCGAAGGCCTTGCCGTCGACCGTGGCGTTATCGATGCCGACTTCGACGATTTGGCCGTCTTTGTAGACGTCATCGCCCTGAGCCTTGAGCTCGTACGGAGTCTCGGTGGTGCCGGCCTTGATCACGACGGTGTCGCCGTTGCTCAGGGTCACGGTCAGGTCCTGTTTCAGGACTTGGTCGACCTTGACGGTGAACTTCGGTGCCGCGTCTTCCAGCACGTTGCCGTTGCTTTCGATGGTGACGGTGATCTTGTCACCTTCGCCGGTCGGTTGGTCGGTGACCGTGGTGGTGTATTCGTCCTGGCCGAGGGTCAGCTTCTCGAACTGCTCGGCACCGCTGACGGATTCCAGCTTGTTGACCAGCGAAGGCTGACCGCCAGTGAAAATGTCATTGTTGGTGACGACCGTTGCGTTGCCGGTGGTGCTGTTGGCTGGCACGGTGATGGTGGTGCCATCACTGAGCTTGAAGGTCAGTTCGCTGTGGTTGCTCATTGGCAAGCCGGCAGCGTTGGTCAGAGTCACGGTGTAGGTGACCGAACCGCCTTCGGTGACGGTGGTTTTATCCACAGTCAGGGTGGCGGTGACTTCGCTGATGGTGTCGCCGATGGTCACGGCGGCCTTGTCGCCGAGCACCAGGTTCTCGAAGGCCTTGCCGTCGACCGTGGCGTTATCGATGCCGACTTCGACGATTTGGCCGTCTTTGTAGACGTCATCGCCCTGAGCCTTGAGCTCGTACGGAGTCTCGGTGGTGCCGGCCTTGATCACGACGGTGTCGCCGTTGCTCAGGGTCACGGTCAGGTCCTGTTTCAGGACCTGATCGACCTTAACGGTGAACTTCGGAGCGGCGTCTTCCAGCACGTTGCCGTTGCTTTCGATGGTGACGGTGATCTTGTCGCCTTCGCCGGCCGGTTGGTCGGTGACGGTGGTGGTGTATTTGTCCTGGCCGAGGGTCAGCTTCTCGAACTGCTCGGCACCGGAAACACTTTCCAGCTTGTTGACGATAGCCGGCTGGCCGCCGGTGAAGATGTCGTCGTTGGCGGTAACGCTGGCAGTGCCGGAAGTACCGTTGGCCGGGATCTTGACCACGGTGCCGTCGGACAGGGTGAACGCCAGCGGACCATGGGCGCCCATCGGCAAGCCGGCAGCGTTGGTCAGGGTGACGGTGTAGGTGATCTGGCCGCCTTCGGTGACAGTGGTTTTATCCACGGTCAGGGTGGCGGTGACTTCACTGATGGTGTCGCCGATGGTCACGGCAGCTTTATCGCCGAGTACCAGGTTCTCGAAGGACTTGCCGTCGACCGTGGCGTTATCGATACCGACTTCGACGGTTTGGCCATCTTTGTAGACGTCGTCGCCCTGAGCCTTGAGCTCGTACGGAGTCTCGGTGGTACCGGCCTTGATCACGACGGTGTCGCCGTTGCTCAGGGTCACGGTCAGGTCCTGTTTCAGGACCTGATCGACCTTAACGGTGAACTTCGGAGCGGCGTCTTCCAGCACGTTGCCGTTGCTTTCGATGGTGACGGTGATCTTGTCGCCTTCGCCGGCCGGTTGGTCGGTGACGGTGGTGGTGTATT
>NZ_FYDL01000033.1 GCF_900187505.1 Pseudomonas sp. Irchel s3h17 | reverse complement strand
GTCGGGCATGAAAGTCATGCCCGGATTATACCGGGTCAGGTCACGAAACGTGGAGTCAGAACTTGATGAGGGCGGTTACGCCAGAGATCAAAACCATCAAGCAGCCAGTTCAACTCCTGGACGCTCATCCGCCCGTGATCAACACGTTTGAAACGGACGCAGTCGTCATAGACCACCACTTCCCACGATGAGATCGCTTGTTTGTGGCTCATGCTGGTAACGCTGCAATCTGGCGGGCAATCTCGTCATGGATCATCTGGGCTGTCCAGGTACGGGTGACGAGGTCAGTGCCAGCTACCAGCATCGCGGCATCACCCTCGGCAGGAGCAGCCGGAATCACTGGTTTCTCGGTCAGATCGTTGTAGCTACCCGAGAAGTCCGAAGTCCCACTACCAGTAGCAGCGCGAGCAGCGGCGGCATCGACACTCACCAGCACCGCCTTACCGACATCCGAGGCGTCCGTGATGCTGTCCGAGGTGATATCGCCTGGCGCACCACCGACATTGCTCGACCCCTTCACCACAGCTTGAAGCACCTGAAAGCCTTCAGTGATGGAGACAGGGCTACCGTAAGGCTGCCAGCCATCGGCAATGGACTCGGCCAGTTTGGCCACCAGCTCCTCGGGAGTGTTGGCGACGACAGTGTCATATTGGGTGTAAGCCATTATCTAAACCTCAAAATTGAGTGGTTGAACGGTGAGCGGCTGACAGGCAGGCGATTCACCACAATGGATATGGCCCGTGACGGCATAGGCCAGCAGGAGCACAAAAGGCAGCAGCCAAGGGCAGCGTTTCATGGCGCCGAATCCGATTTTGGAAACTTGCTTTCAGCAATCCGGTCAGCCCAATGGGCAACCTTCTTCACCCCGAGGAAGCCCACCCAAATACCGACCGGCTGGGCCAGCGACGGCGACAAGCCCATCAGTTCGAAGCCCCAGATAATGCTCAGCGAGAGCAATACGCACATGGGGCCTTCGATCAGTGCGTCCTTCCAGGTGCCGCCGGTATAGAACACACGCAGCACGGTCATGCACAACGACAGAAAGGCCGCCCAAATAGTTTGCGAATGCTGATTCAGCCACATGAAAGCAATGGCCCAGGTGTCTGGTTTATCCGGCATGGGCAACATCTCGGCGCGCTCCCGACAAGGGAGTTGAGGTATCAAAGGGTGGCGTTCTCCGCTGATGGGAATCCCAAAAACAAAGAAGCCCCGCACAATGGCGAGGCTTTGGAGCAGCAAATAAAAAGCCCGACGCAGTGGCCGGGCTCTTTTGTGGTGTCGCGCTGTACAGCTGAACACGTTGCTATAAAAACAGAGCTATTCCATATGGACAACTGTTTTTATCGGTATTCGGAAGATCTAATTTGGTTTGCGAAACTGACACCAATTGACCAGTCATTTTCACTGGAGCACAAAGACGTTCGTACCGGCAGATAACGGCCCAGAGTGTGTAAAAACGCATGCGCCGCTTTGAAGTCTGCGTTGCTACGTAAAATCTGCTGGTGCTTGTGTAATAAGCAGACCAGAAATTTGCGTAGGAGCGCGTTTTTTGTTCCAGCCCCGACTGTCAAACGTGTTCTAAAACGTTTTTACACAGCCTCGGCCAAAAGCAGCCACTCGAACACATCACCTGATCGGCTGTTTTGTATGGCGAAGCAGTCACCGATGTTCCGCTGCCAACATTGACCTGAACTGAGAAATGATCTCTGAAGATAGCCCGGCACCTTCGAACACTGCGCAGGTGAAGCTAACGGGTGCAGGGCCTGGAGCGGTTATGATGCGGTCTGCAACCACAGCTACTGGGCTGCTTCGATAAAGCGTGTGCCCTTCATAACCTACGGCATTTTGTTGTAAGAAGTCAGCGCTGTTCGAGGTATGAGGAACCGTGTCGAGAAGCCCGGCCCTCGCAAGTGCCAGCGTTCCCCCACAGATACCGGCAATTGTCGCTCCACTTGAACGACTAGCATGAAGAAAGTCTCGAATATCCGGTGCTTCTGCACGTTCCCAGACCATTCCTCCAATGACGACAACAACGTCCGCTTTCCAGTCCAGACATTGTTGCAAACTGCTATCGACAGTGACAGCCAATCCACCCTGCGAGCGGAACTGCCCCGTAGCAGAAGCGAAAAACCTGACGTCGATCCCGTAAAACGGGGACGCAGTTCCAGCAATAAAAGCATACTCCCAGTCCGCAAAACCGGGTGTCAGTATCAATCCCACGCGTGCCATCAGTCAGAATCCTCCATGAATGCCAATAACATATGGCGACAACAAACATACCTCAAATGCAGCTTTGGGTCGGTTGCAGTCCTTCGCGACAGGCAGCAATCGGCCAATGCCCGCTAGAATCAGCGACGTGAAGTGTGTGTGTTGGGCGACATCAGGCATGGCTCCAAAGCGCCTTTCAGGTACCCGATGAGAGACGGGCGACATCGGGTGTGGATTCGGCGCCGACGCAAATCTCGCTTTGACGTCCCAGGAATAGAAAGACCACGAAGGCAGTGAACAGCGTGAACATCGCCAGCAGTTGCAACAAGGTATTGAACCCTCCGGTATACGCCGAGCGCAGCATCGTCAACGGGATTTGGCTGGCGTCGGTGCTCGCGTGCTGGATATCACCCATCACCAGGCGTTGCGCGATAGTTGAATAATCAACAGCGGACAGTTTGACCGAGTCACTGATGCTCAGATGGTGTGCGACCAGGGCCGTCAGCACCGCAACAGTGATTGCCAGGGCGACACCTTCGCTGGCCACCCGCGTCGTGTTGAAAATACCAGCGGCCATCCCCGCCCGTTCCTTGGGGATCACGCTGATCGACAAACCATCCATCAACCCCCAGGGCAGGCCTGTACCGATACCGCTCACCAGCATGGCCACAATGATCTGAACGTGCGCACCGACCGGAATCGCACTCAGCCAATAAAGCCCCGCCGCTGCGATCAAGAAGCCGATTGCGCAGAGTACGCCCGCCGACAACCAGCGAGTCAGCGACGCGGCAATGATCGGGACAATCAGCATCGGGGCAGAGAGTGCCAACATCATCATCCCAGCTTCAAAAGCGCTGGCACCTTCCACGCCGATAAACCGCAACGGCAGCAATACGATCAAGACAATGTAGCAATAGCAAGTGCCGATTGGCAGGATCTGTACACCGACAAAGCGCGGAAACAGAAACAGCCCCAGTTCCAGCATCGGATGTTTCGCCCGATTCTCAACAATGATAAACAGCAGAAAGAAGACCGCCGACGCTCCAAGCAGCGCATGGATGACCGGTGAGCCCCAGCCTTGCTCAGGAGCCAGGATCACCGCCGTGGTGAACGTGATCAACAGGCCGGAAAACGTCAGCACGCCGGGCGTATCCAGACGTTGTGCTTGCGGGTTGCGGCTTTCGCGCATTTTCGGCAGGGCAAATATCAAAGAAAGGATGGCGATCAGGGCGGTGCAAAGAAAAATTGCGCGCCAGCCCATGTACTCGATCAGCAACCCCGATAACAACGGACCGAAGGCCAGGCCAACCCCGAAAGTGGTGCCCAGAAGGCTGAAAGCACGCGTCCTGGCATGCCCATCAAACTCCTGTGCCAATGCCGCCGATCCGCTGGCCAGGGCTGCCGCCGCGGCAATGCCCTGAACGCCGCGCAATAGGTCCAGCCAGAAAATATCGGGAACCGCTGCCAACAGGATCGACACCAACGCGAACAACGCCATACCGCACATGAACAGACGCTTGCGTCCGTAGAGGTCCGCGAGGGTACCGGCTGCCATCAGCAGGCTGCCGAAGCTGAGCATGAAGGCGTTAGTGATCCAGGCCAGTTCCGTGGGATGGGCATCAAAGGTTTGACCAATGAACGGCGTGGCCACTGCCCCGCCGGTAAAACTCATGGGCAATACCAAGGCTGCTAGGCAAATTGCAGCCAAGATGGAGTGCCGGCCATGGGCCGGCAGCGGTTCGGTAGCTGAGTTCATTAAGTCATTCCCTGCATGTCTATGAAGTATCCGTGCTATCCAGGCCGAGGCGCGCGATCGTTCGCACACTCTAGTTAGGATACAATCGAAGATAAACGGGCCTTTATTCCACTTATAGTGAACCAAAAGGATGCAATCGAGTTGTGGACAGTCTTAGTGGGGTGATCTCATTCGTAAAAACAGCCGAGGCGCTCAGTTTCATCAGCGCCGCCAGGGCGTTGGGGATTTCTGCCTCGGCCGTGGGCAAAAACGTCGCCAAACTTGAGGCTTCGCTGAATGTGCGGTTATTGCACCGCAGCACCCGCAAAGTCAGCCTGACTGCGGAGGGACAGTTGTTCTATGAACGCTGCCGTAAGATCCTCGACGATCTTCAAGATGCCCGGGCGATGCTTTCCCATGCAGCACAGGAACCCCGTGGAAAGTTACGCGTCAGCTTGCCCACCATCGGTTATCGCTTTCTCTTGCCCCATATGGCGCGGTTTCGCAAAGCCTACCCGGAGATTGAGCTGGAACTGGACTTCAACGATCAATTGGTGGATGTGATCGATGAAGGCTTTGATGTGGTGATTCGCAGCGGTGGGCAGGCCGACTCCAAGATGATGGCACGCAAGCTGGGGCCTTTTAAATTTGTCCTGTGCGCATCGCCTGACTATTTGCAGCGTAAGGGACGGCCCGTCACTATCAGTGATCTCGAGCATCACGAGTGCTTGCGTTACCGATTTGTCACGACGGGTAAAATAATGGACTGGAGTATGTCTTCGGCCCCCCAGTTCACGCAGTTACGCCTGCCAACCGCCCTGACATTGAACAACATGGAAGCCATGCTGATGGCCGTGGTGGATGGGCACGGTATCGCATTTGTCCCGGACTTCCTGGCCCGCGAAGCTATCGCCCTGGGGCACCTGGAAACGGTGCTCGACGGTCACAGCGAAGATCAAGGGCAGTTCTGGGCGTTGTGGCCGTCCAGTCGCCATCTTTCACCGAAGATCCGCGTATTCGTGGACTTTGCTGCCGAGCATCTGTTTGCCATCCCTTCCGTCGACTGACCAGCTGTAACTCGCTCATGAAGCCGGTAATCGCTGACCGTCCGTTGTGGGTCGCACGCTGCCCTTCGCGACAGGCAAAAACCGGCCAAGAGCAAACCTTTGACGCGGTGCATTCGAGCCATAGCCCTTCGAGTTGAGGTCAACCAAAGATGACCGGTCATACCCATGACTCGCTGTAGACATATCGATGACGGCCTCGTAACCTCGGCCCATGTCTCACCTCTTCTTATCCTTCATCCATGGCACCTTGCTGTATTGGCTTACAGAGGGGGCATGGACAAAGAACGTTATTCGACGCAACCCTAAATGTGTCCCCCACTCATGCAAGCCGGTCCGTACATGCGAATATTTGTAAGCTATAGCCACCAAGACAAGCCTATGGTCGACGCCATTGTCGATAGGCTGAAGCTCGCAGGACATGAGATCTGGATCGATCACCTCAAGCTTAGGCCAGGCGATAACATCTCTCGAAAGATTGAGGAAGGGATTGAAACTTCTGACGCGGTATTGGTAGTCGTCAGTGCCAATTCTCTTAGCTCCAAGTGGGTTCAGCAGGAATTTTCATCACTTGCTCTAAGCGAAATATCAAAACGTGCATCAAGAGTCATTCCAGTCCTTATCGACTCTAGTTCCGTTCCGAGCTACCTATCAAAATATCTCTACATTGATCTAACGAAAGATCTAGAGGCTGGCCTAAGCTCGCTTGTACAATCTTTAGAGGTCGTTAAGCGCAAAGACATTGCGCGCCCACGTCGGTCGCCTGAGAAGCGTAATGATACTCACACTTCGCAGATCGCTAACTTAGGAGCAGCTTTGAAATCTGGCCGCTTGACACTTGTTTGTGGTGCAGGCACTTCGGTCAAAGCGGGAATACCGGTCTGGAGTGAGCTTCTTTTGAGTCTCCTCAAATCTATGATCGAACGCCTTTCAAAAGATCATTCGCTGAATTTGGGCTCCAATGCAGCTGAGGAATTCAACAAGCGCCATGGTGCTTCATCTCTGATCCTTGGAAAGTACCTGAAAAACAACCTAGGTAACGACTTTGGCAAACAGGTTCGGGATGCTCTCTATCGGGAAAATCCAACCACGTGTGATCTCATCGACGCCATCGTTGATGTTTCTCGACCACAGCGTGACGGTAAGCCACTCGATTCCATCATTACATTTAATTTTGACGCGCTAATCGAGGAAAGTCTTTCCGCCGCGAATGTACAAAACCGTGCGATCTATACTGAAGCAATCAAACATGATCCCAACGAGCTACCCGTTTATCACGTCCATGGATACCTTCCCAGAACCGGAAAGATCCCCAGCGATAATGATATCGTTTTTAGCGAAGATGCCTACCACGGTCAGTTTATCGATCCATTCAGTTGGTCGAATCTGATTCAATTAAATAAACTCACTCAGAATACGTGCCTGTTCGTCGGTATTAGCCTCACCGATCCAAATATGCGCCGACTGCTGGATGTTGCTTGGAGAAAAAATCCGGACAAGTCTGTTAGCCACTACATTCTCAAAAAGGTCCCCCGATTCGGATCCGCTGATGATGTGCTTGACGATCTCGCACGCCTATTGGAGGAACAGGACGCGAATGCGTTGGGTATAAACGTGATCTGGGTTGATAGCTACGATCAAATTCCAACGATTATTCGATCCCTCAGATAGAAAGTGGGGCTCTCGTCTGTCTTTTACGAGCGGCAGCTATTGGCCGAGGCTGTGTAAAAACGTTTTAGAACACGTTTGACAGTCGGGGCTGGAACAAAAATCGCGCTCCTACGCAAATTTCTGGTCTGCTTATTACACAAGCACCAGCAGATTTTACGTAGCAACGCAGACTTCAAAGCGGCGCATGCGTTTTTACACACTCTGGGCCGGTTGCTGCCTGTCGCGAAGGGCTGCAACCGGACCCATAGCTGCCAATTAGCACGGGCATAAATCGGCCAAAAGCTGATTTACATCGATAGTTTCCCTGCGCCCCCTAAAGCCAAATTTCATTTCGAAAGGTTCGTAATTTAGTCGGTTTCAGTCCCGGTTTGGAGTCAATGACAGAACTATGGCTTACAGAAACGAATTGGGTGTTAAAAGCAGCCATATCATAGGTACGTAGACTTGGAAGCCGAATCTGATGGGGCTGCTATTCTCTTCATTCGGATGTGAAAACTGAGTACGCCACCTTTGCAAGGTAGCGAGCTAAGGCACAAAGACTACAAGGATAAAAGCATGCGCAAGCCAACACTCTTATTTTTGCTCTTTCTATATCCGCCATTCTTATGGTCACAAGAAACCATCAAAGGTGATATACATGCAGTTATAGATGCCGACGGTAGCATCATTTACTACTTAAAGGTGGCACCTGGAACACTAAGCAACAGCGCCACTAAAGCGATAAGCAAACCAGTACTTAACCAGCTGGTAAGTAAAGGTGCAGACTCGCCCAAAGCTTTTGAGATTTTCGGCGCAAAGAATGAATTGACTGGATATTATGTATCACCAGCGTCATCCGATAAAATTGAGCCAATCAGCATGGCAATTAACAAAGGCTACACCGCTAAATCAGTGCCCTACGACTCCCTGCCAGATTCATTCAATCAAGTATACAAACTTACAAATCAAAAAGGCGAAATAGGGGGAGCTTGGTTGCCAGCTAGTGAAGGTCGCGGGGTATCTGCGCTTGCATACCTTATACCCACCGATTGGTCAACCTCGAAACTTAGCACCCCTTCAAAAACAATACAGACATCAGACAATTACATCCCCATACCTAAAGAAGATCTAATTAAATCCCTGGGAGAAACTATGCTTCAGCAAGCCGTTCTGCTCGCTTGCAAATCAAAAATAGCACCTAAGGAAATCGCAGTTACCGCGAGCCTCGCTGCATCAGTTGGTTTTATCGTAGGGGGAGAAGGCACTATATCCTTTCAAGCAACGTGGGAGACAGAAAAAATATGCAAGCCCTGAAAATCATATTCATTCAGGGAGAAAACTAGTGTCGATCGTACCTAGGTCAGTTTTTCTGCCGATTAATTGAGGCGTTAGCATCCGTTTTGGAGGGCGACCGCAACCTGCCGGACAGACAGCTACCGGCCAAAAGCAGACCATGGACACGCAGCTAATACTTCAGTAATGTGCAAAAAAATATGCCGCTTCCCCCCTTCTTGATGTCGCGTTTACAGACTCGATTTTTTGATTGTTCAAGGGATTACGCATGGACATGGAATGTTATGCGACATCGCATGTCGAAAAATTAATTGTTATGCCAAAAGCCGTACGGCACCTCAAAGTTGAATGATCGGAGCAATGAAGTGGAAATCAAGATTGATATATTGGATTCTCCAACAGAAAAGGATCAGGGAGTTCTGAATAATAGGTTTTCAGAATATCTTCGAATTCAATATCCAAATCTACCGCCAGAATCGGAAGACAAAATATTTATGGTGGTTGCACACGATGAAGTAGGCGACTACATCGGTGCAATAAGCTGCAATTATTACTGGGATGGCTTAGAAATTGATACCTTTTGGGTTAAGGAATCTCATCGCGGTAGAAAAGTCGGTTCTATGCTATTGGAAAAAGCAGAAACGATTGGCGCCAACAATGGGGCAGTAGTTGCATTCTTAAAAACCGTTGATGCTAAACAGTTCTATGAGCAGCATGGGTATGAGATTTATGGTGTTCTTGAGGATCGACCAATCGGGACTAACCTGTATCATTTAAAGAAACGGCTAGTAAAACATGCATAACAACTGGTTCAAACCGTTCGCTTCGCTCACTGGGACGGGCTAAAGCCCGCCCCTTAACCAAATGCTGGTCAGCGTCCGCATTGGGTCGAACGCGGCCGGTCGTCACTACGACGTGGCCGCTCAAACCCATGCAAAAGATAGTCAATACAAACGCAATGCCTGGTCAGGTGGTATGCAATTGGGTGGTTAAGTCGGTGCAATTACCAGCTGTGATTTCGGTAATCCCCAGGAGCGGGCTATCGGAATGGCTTTCCGAATATCCTGTCCAGCCCCCATCCTTGATACTTTCGAGAACGCAATCAATCCAAGCCACTCCGGCCTTCATCAGCTCCCGAGCTTTCCCCTCACTTACCTGGTGATACCGACCGACCCGAACTGCCGGCCATTTCGCCCCAAAGTACAGCCAGACAATATCCCCCATCTGCTGATCTCGTTTACACAGCCGAGCCAACGCGGCATCCACGACACAGGCAAGCTCGTCAGTGATGCAGTACGACTTGGCCGGCGTAGGCATTGCATCACGCATCAGTGCCAACATGGGCGAGGCATAGCTGGGAATTCCCCTTCCATCCATACGCCACCACCCCCACTGCTCTAGCAGGTATTCCGTATCACCTAACGGGTGCAGCGCTGGTTTGCGAATCATCATGTGTTGTACCCCTTAGTCCCCGGTGTAATTTGATCCGCCGGCACCGCGACGGTTGTTCTGTTGGTAGTACGCGGTCGGGTCAGATATCGACGAGCCCCGCTTCAGTACTTCAATTTCGCGCTGAGCCTGCTGCAATCTGAGGCTGAGCTGTGTCACTAATTCGTCTGTAGAAAGTACCAACCGGCTGCCCGCCATGACCCAACCTGAGCCATTGCAATCGGTGCAAACCAATTCATGAAACACCCCTTGCACCACGGCTTTGCCCTTGCAGGTCAAGCAGTGCTCCAGCTCGATCTGCGCCTTACGAAAGCCAAGGACCTGGGCTTTTTTCATGTTTTGAATCCTCTCCTATGGTTGTTTCTTGAAGGGCATCGCAGGCCTTGTTCTGTAAGACCTCCAGAGGATTACCGGAATCTCCGGATCTAACACCGGTCAACCCGTGAATCAGGGCAAAACCCTTCTGGTCTAGATGGACGTGCCACTGCTCCAGGGCGTCGAGCTTGCGACTCATCACCTCCGACTGGATGTACACTTTCACGTTGTGACCCATGGCGTGGTTGATCAGCAGCTCGCCGATCAGGTGGTCAATGCCGATATCTGCCCAGCCAGTGCGGGCCAACTTGCGCAGGTCGTGACTGGTCCACTCGCGCTGCCCCAACCGAGTGAATACAGCGCTGGCCTGCCCTTCACTGAGGGCCTTGCCATTGCGCGCCGGGAACAGGAACTGACCGTCGTACCCTTTGGCCTGCTGAATCTCGCGGTAGCGGATCAGAATCTCGCGCACCTGGTTCGTCAGCGGCAGGTGATGCTCGACGCCAGTCTTGGTGTGCTCGGCCGGGATGAACCACTCGCGCTCAGCCAAGCTGATGTGTGACCAGCGTGTCTGCCGGGTTTCGCCGATGCGCGTGCCGTGACAGAGCATCATCAGCGCCAACATGGCGTCGGCCGGGGCAGTCAACATGACGTGGGACAATTGCTCCAGCAGCCGCGGCAACTGAACACCGCGCAACCGGGATGGCTTGGCACCCACCTTGGCCTTGGAGAAGTCGCTGAACTTGATCCCCGTCATCGGGTTGGCCGTTATCAGGCCGAGCTTGAACGCTTGGCGCATCGCCTGGACCAGAAGCTTGAACACCAGCTGCACAAAGCCAGTGGAGTAGCTTTCCTGCAACGGCCACATCAGCTGGCTGTCGAGCGTGGCCTTGTTGATATCGCTGAGCGGTAGATCACCCAGACGCGGCATCAAGTGACGCTTGATCGCCGAGGCAGAGGTGTTCTTGCGCTTGTTGGAAAGGCTGCGATCACGGGCCATGCGTTCGGCGTACCACTCCAACAGCTCGCTGGTCGTCATCCATTTGGACAGCGTCGAACCTTCATTGGCGGCCACCCGCAGTCGCACCGCCGGCAGTGCCGTAACGACCTGCTTGGTGCTCAGATCGGGAAAGCCACCGATGCGGTGCCAGGTGCGCTTGCTGAGCAAGTACCAGGAGCCGCGGGAGCGATTCTTCGCAAAGCGAAAGTGCAACGCCGGGTGACTGGCGTCGCGCAGGTCTCGCACGTGCAGCTTCTTGGCGTTGCGTTCGATCTCGGCATCCGA
Source organism: Pseudomonas sp. Irchel s3h17 (assembly GCF_900187505.1). Taxonomy (GTDB): domain Bacteria; phylum Pseudomonadota; class Gammaproteobacteria; order Pseudomonadales; family Pseudomonadaceae; genus Aquipseudomonas. The sequence goes on along the minus strand of NZ_FYDL01000033.1, from coordinate 1,835 downwards.
AAGTTTCACCGTCAGGGTTTTCACCAGAACAGTCATTTGCGGGCACCGACGGGATCGTCGAGGTCAACGACCTGGAACGTAGTCGGCCACATCCAGGCGCCATAACGCATGGCCATCGCTTGGTTAGCGAACAATGCCAATGCATGATCGGGGGTGCTGCCCAGGTCCATCTTGAACGAGCAGCAGAACACGGCAAACCGATAGTTCGCCGGGTTCGGTACAGCCAAGCGGCGATCAGGCATCTCCAAGCTGATCCCCATGCGCTCGCCCATTAGCCCCCCTTCAGCAGAGATTGCAGCAGCTTGAATTTGTCGAGCGCTTCAGCATTGACCTCGCGCTCTGCCTCGACGGAAAGCGCCACTTCCTCGATGCGCGCCGCCAGCTTTTTCATCCGCTGGCCGACTTCCTCGGCAAAGCTGATTACCTCGCCAGACAGCACCGCCAACGTATCCAGGGCACTAACCTCGGTTTTCTTGATGGCAACAACGGCCGGCTTGGTTTCTTTCGACATGCCCTGCTCTCTCTGGGGTTTGATGGTGGTGGGAACGCGCTGGAAGTGACCGTTGACTGGTTCGCGAATGAGACCGGCATCCTTCAGCTCGCCAAGGCCGCGACGTATGGCCGGGAACTGGGCACCAGTGGCTTCAGCAGCCATCAGCGAATTGAAAATATCGTGGGCACTCCAGCGCTCCTGGATTGGCACGACGTCGAACACCTTGCGGGCGAGCGACGATTGCCCGGCGAGCATGTTTTGTTGCTTGGCTGCATTCATCAGAAGCCACCTGTTGGATTGAATGGATTAGGGAGGGGTTTCGAGCGCCTACGTGGGAGCGAGGCTTCTTGCTGCTCGCGTTTTTCGGCGCAATTGCCAAAGCGAGCCAGCAACTGGGCGCGGGCGACCTTGCCTTCAAGTGGGATCGACTGCTGCGACATCGTCTTCAACAACCGCGCCTCGCCGTATTCTTCCGCCCGCTGTGTCTCGAGCTTCTGCGAGTCGTGGCCGATGCCCACCGCGATGTCTTCGAGCGGTTGCCCGCTGACCAGCATCCGAATGGTGATGTCGTAAGCGCGGTCGAAGACCTTGCTGGCCTTCTCCGACACCAGGCTGTTTAGGTTGTGCATCTCGCATTGCAGCGCGGCATGACGTACGGCCGGGTGCGACCACACGCGGGACAGCGCTCGGCTCGGGGCCAAGTTGACCAACGCCTCACGGAAGGCCTTATCGTGCGAAGGAATACCCAGCATCTCAGGCGTTGGCTGACACCACTTCACAAACTTGCCAACGCTCGGGGCGAAATCACCGCCGTGCTGTCGGCAGTTCCGCAAGCCGTACCGAATCTGCTCGAGGGTATTGATTCCGGCGACGATGAAAGCCTTGATCCAGCTGCGTTTCGCAGCCCGTAGGGCTTCATCATCGGGCCAAGCCTGTTTCCACGCGGGGAAGATCGCCTGCAACTCCTTGAACAGCGCGTTCACAACGTCGGTGGTACCAGGCGGCAATTGCTTCGGTTGAACCAGCGCAACGGGCGGCAGGTTCCCCATCTTGCTCAGCAGTTGATTGGCGCTACGTGGCGCTTTCACCTCCATCACAAATCCCCCAGATCATCAGCCCAGCTGGAGTCATCAAAATCAGGGGATAGCGATTGACTGGAAGCCACTTTGACCTGCTCACGCTTGACCCAACGAATCAGTCGAAAACACCAACCAAGCGCGCTGTCGACGGTCGTTGGCTTGGCGACGAAGAAGCCCTTGAAGCCAGCGAGCAAGTCACTGGTGACCGAGTCACCAGGCAGGCCGGCAATCGTGAGCTGATCAGCCAGTGCCTTCTCACTCGG
>NZ_FYDL01000034.1 GCF_900187505.1 Pseudomonas sp. Irchel s3h17 | reverse complement strand
TGAACAACGCCGGCAGGTCGAGCACGCGGTTGAAGTCGATGGCCGGGTCGTGGCTGGCCAGGTCCAGGGTCAGCTTGAAGGGTCGGGACAGGCCCTCTTCCAGCTCGAACTCGACCACCTCGAAGGCGTCGCCTTGCAGGGGCTCGAAGGTGAAGCGCAGGTCGCTTTGACGGGGCATGGTCTAGTCCTCAGGGTCACTGCCAATGAACGCGGCAACCTTCTGGTACAACGCCGGCTCCCACGCTTGGGCTGTCGTGTCGCGCATCTGTCGGGCGACGCTGGCATAGAGGTCGTCCGCCAGCCACGCCAACCCTCGGGCGGCCAGCAGGTCGGCGGCGATCACCGTGGCGTAGTTGCGCGGGCGCGGGGCGTCATCGGCGGCATGCAGTTCCTGCAGACGCAACAACACCACCTCGACGCCTTCGCTATTGAGTTGGTCGACCAGTTCGTCGCGCAGACCGGCGTACTCCTGGATCGGGCTGGCGCTGGCTTCGGCTTGATCGGCCCCGGTCATCCAGGCCAGGGTCTGGGGATCGGCGAATGGGGTGCCATCACTGAAACAAAGCTCCTTGAGTGCCGGCAGACGGCAGACAAAGCGTGCACATGCTTGCCGCAGGACAGCGGCCACCTCGTCCATCGCCAGGCGCGATGCCACACAGGCCGCCAGGTAGCTGCCACGCAGCCAGAACGGTGAAGCCGTCACGCTTTTTTCGATGCGATACAGCAAGGCCGGCTCCAGGGCATTGGCGGCCAAGGCGTCCTGATAACCATCGACAATGTCGCGGGGCACGGCGGTCAGTTCGGTGCGGCGCTCGCGAGTGATCGAGGGGACGGCGCGGATAGGCGACCACAGGCCGAAACGCCGTAACTGATACCCCGTGGGGTCGTAAGGGTCTTGTTGGTTGATCTGTTCGGCCATGCTCAGCAGCGCCCGACGCTGCTCACGCTCATTACCTGCCGGTTGCGCGGTGGCGTTGGCAAAAAACGCCGGACTCAGGGGATTGCCGGATGCCGGCTCCCCGCGCACAGGACCAGGCGCGGGCACCCGTTCGCGGTACTTGTCCAGTTGCGTTTGCAGTTCGTCGATCGCGCCCTGATCCAGCCTGGCCGTCTCGACGCTGCGCTGCAGGCTCGCCAACGCCCGCTCGGCCGCCGCCTGATGCGACGGCGCAAAGCTGCTGCGCTCCAGGGTTGGCAGCGCTTCCCTCAACCGTTCCAGGAGTTGTTTCACCTGTCTGCGCTTGGCCAGGTAGCCGGTGGCGCCAGGCGTGGGGTAAGCACCGTCCCAATAACCTTCGACCATGCCCGCCAACAGGTCGAGGGCATCGGCCCAACGCGCCCACTGTCGGGTGCGCAGCCAGACGACATGCAGGTGTCCGAGAATCCGAAAGTGCTTGCACTGGGTCGTCAGGTATTGCCGGGAGGCTTCGTCGATGTAGGGCCAATCGATCCCGCCCTCGCGAAGGCCGCCGAGCTTGACCATTTCCTGGTCGATCGCCTGGTAGGTTTCGTCCTCGACGTCGAAGTGCCCGCAGGGTTGTCGCGGATCTATCGGCGCCAGCAGTCCGTTGACCACCTCCAGCGGTACATCGATTACCAACGACATACCTGGCGCTCCTGTTCGATCAATTCCCCCAGTCCGTCGGCGTCGAACACCAGGCCGTCCAGCGCCGGGTAATCACTTTCCAACCGCAGGCGCTGGCCACCGCCCATGTGGCGCAGCAGGGCAATGGCCGGCAACCCCCTGCCCGCGTCGAGGACCAGGCCGGAGTCGAGGACACGCCACGGGTAGGCCTCGGATATCGGGCGCTGATCCTTGAACAGTTGCACGCGGATTTTGTTCGGCACCGGAGGCTCGTCCAACACCAGTTGCAGGCGTGAGATCTTCGATTCACAACTGATGGCCAGATACGGCCTGGGAGGAAGCGCCCCCAGCGCAGGCGCGGAGATCACCATCCGAGGCTGCCGGTCATCTTCCGGCTCGGGAAAGGTGGACATCAGGAACCGGTAATCCTCGGGCTGACGCTTGGCCTCATTGCGTTGTACCAGGTCGACGACGCTCGGAATCCGCTCGACAAACGGCCGTGACTGCACCGCGGGCGAATGAACAGGTGTGCCAGCGGCCAGATCAAAGCATTCCAGGCGCTTCAGCGAAGACGCGATTGCGCTGCAATCCTGAGCCGCCGGGGATGCCTGTGCCTGTATCGACCCCAGGCACACTCCCCATATCCAGCCTCGCCATCTGTTGCGCATGTGCTCTCCTGTCCCTGTGCGAATCACGCAAACGAGCAATGGGTTCAATACTCATCGAACCCACTGAAAGTCACTCGAAAGTTGCCCGCACAATACACAAGTCGAACGTAGGAAGTTTCTCAAACTCAATTAGGAAAGTTAAGTCAGATAAATACATCAGAACTTTTACACCTTGGGAAACCACCAACCCATCGAATTACTTAATAACCCTACGACATTTAAAGAATCATCTGACATGACAATGAGTACCGTCTTGGCACTTAATAGCGCCACCGTTAAAAAGGACTTTCCTCATGTCGAAAACACAGGGCTGCGTCGCCCCCAAAGAACGTATCAACATCAAATACGTCCCGGCCACGGGCACTCAGCAGGACGAAATCGAACTCCCCTTGAAGCTCCTGGTAACGGGTGATTTCAAAGGTCATGGTGAGTTGACCGCCCTCGAGGATCGCCCTCCCGTGCGTATTGACAAATACACCTTCAACGAAGTCCTCGCCAAAGCCGGCGTTGGCCTGGCGCTTACGGTTCCTTCGGTACTGGGCAACGAAGCCGACGGCGAGTTGAACGTGCGACTTCAATTCGAGTCGATCAATGACTTCGGTCCTGATTCGATTGCCCGGCAAGTTCCAGAACTCAACAAGTTGCTGGAACTGCGTGAAGCCCTGGTGGCGCTAAAAGGCCCGATGGGCAATATCCCGGCCTTTCGCAAACACCTGCAGAGACTGCTGGCCGATGAACAAACTCGCCAACGCCTGGCCAGTGAACTGAATCTGGTCCTGGACGCCCCCAAAGACTGATCGCCTGATCTCTTCCCTGCCCTACTTGCGAGCTAATAAACGGAGAATCCCCATGCCGATGGAAAGTGCTGCCGCCCAGGTCCTTGAGACCGTCGATCAACCCGCGCTGCTGGACCAATTGCTGGCCAACACCCTGATGCGCCCCTCCCAGGAAGGCTATGCCGTGGCCAGGCACGGCGTCGCCGCATTCATCGCCGAAATCCTGCACAGCGGCGATCACCAGCAACCGGTCAATAAACACCGGGTCGACCAGATGATCAGTGAAATCGACCGCACGCTGGGCAGACAGATGGATGTGATCCTGCACCAACCCCGGTTCCAGCAACTGGAGTCGGCCTGGCGGGGGCTGAAGCTGTTGGTGGATCGTACGGATTTTGCCGAGAACACCAAGCTGGACATGTTGCACGTCACCCAGGAGGAATTGCTGGATGACTTCGACAACGCTGGCGATATCACCCGAAGTGGCCTGTACAAACATGTCTACACCGCCGGCTTCGGCCAGTTTGGCGGCGAACCGGTCGCCGCGATCATCGCCAACTACACCTTCGGTCCCGGTTCTCAGGACATCCGGCTGTTGAGTTATGCCGCCTCCGTGGGTGCCATGGCCCATGCCCCGTTCGTCATGGCGGCCGGCCCTGGACTCTTCAACCTCAAGAGCTTTGAGGACCTGCCCGGCATCAAGGAAATGAGCGATGTCTTCGAGGGGCCAGCCCACACCAAGTGGCGTAGCTTGCGCGAACTGGAAGATTCCAAGTACCTGGCCGCGACGATGCCGCGCTTTCTGTTGCGCGCGCCCTACAGTACGGAAGATAACTCAACCCGCCGCTTCGGCTACAACGAAGCCATCGACGGCAAGCATGAACACTACCTATGGGGCAACACCGCCTTCCTGATGGCCACGCGCATTGCCGACAGCTTCGCCCGCTATCGCTGGTGCCCGAACATCATCGGCCCGCAATCAGGCGGTGCGGTGGACGACCTGCCCGTGCACTGCTACGAAACACTGGGCCAGTTGCAGGCCAAGATCCCTACCGAAGTGCTGATCTCCGACCGCAAGGAGTTCGAACTGGCGGACGCCGGGTTCATCCCGCTGACCATGCGCAAGGGCAGCGACAATGCGGCGTTCTTTTCGGCCAATTCAGTGCAAAAGCCGAAGGTATTCCCCAAGACTCGCGAAGGCCAGGAGGCCCAGACCAACTACAAGCTCGGCACTCAGTTGCCATACCTGTTTGTCGTCAATCGCCTGGCCCATTACATCAAAGTCCTGCAACGCGAACAGATCGGCAGCTGGAAGGAGCGCCAGGACCTGGAGCGCGAGTTGAATACCTGGCTCAAGCAGTACATCGCCGATCAGGAAAACCCCTCGACGGATGTCCGTAGTCGCCGCCCCTTGCGTGCTGCAAAAATCGAGGTGCAGGACGTCGCCGGCAATCCAGGCTGGTATCAGGTCTCGTTGGTCGTACGCCCGCATTTCAAGTACATGGGGGCCTCCTTCGAAATCTCCCTGGTTGGCCGACTGGACACCCAGTAAATGGGCCACGCCAGCCTGTTCGAACGCCTGGTGCCCGATGCGTCGCGTTACCGGCGACGCTCCAGGGATGAACGGACCTGCCAGGGCATTGAAGCGATCAAGCGTCACCTTGAACAGGTGCTCAACGCCCGTCAGGGCTGCTCGCAAAGCAGCCCTGAATTGGGCCTGCGCGACTTCAATGGCACGGCTTCGGGCAGCACCGATCTGGTGATTGCCATCAGCGCCGATATCCGGCGTTCGGTCGAGGCGTTCGAGCCGCGGATCAAGGTCACCGGCGTGCACTACCAGCCTGACCCGGACCTGCCGCTGGAGCTGAACTTTCGCCTCGACTGCCGGGTGCAGCTTGAACACAAGGAAGAACACGTGCAGATCAACCTGGCCATGCACGGCCGCGATCGCTACACCCGCGTGACATGAGGATGCCATGGGCTTGAAACAACGTTTTGCCGAAGAGTTGCGCTACCTGCGTGAGCTCGGTCGCGAGTTCGCCGAGGACAACCCGCAATTGGCGCAGTTTCTCGGCGACAAGGCCGGCGACCCGGACGTGGAGCGGCTGCTGGAGGGTTTTGCCTTCCTCACCGCCAGGCTGGGCCTGAAGATCGACGACGACCTGCCGGAACTGACCCATCCCTTGTTGCAAATGCTTTGGCCCAACTATCTGCGGCCTCTGCCCAGCATGACCATTGTACGGTTCGAGCCGCTGCCCGACGCGGTGAGCGCACACAAGGTGTTGCCCAAGGGCACGCGATTGTTTGCCAGGCCGGTGGATGGCATCAGTTGCGAGTTTCGTACCTGCACCGAAGTCCATCTGTACCCGTTGGCGTTGCACGCGGTCAGCGATGCCCACAGCCGCGAGGAGTCGGTGATGCGCATCGACTTGCAGGTGTTGACCCAACAGCCGCTCGACAGCCTGGATTGCGATCAATTGGACTTTTATCTGGGCGGCGATAACACCACCGCCTCGACCCTGTACCTGTGGCTCGCCCACTACCTGAAAGAGGTCACGCTGCACATCAATGACACGCACTTCGAGCTGTCCCCCAAGGCTATCGGTTTTCCCGGCTTCAGCGCCGATGAAGCGCTACTGCCCTACCCGCGAAACGTGTTCGATGGCTACCGCATTCTGCAGGAGTACTTTGTGTTCCCGCAGCGCTTTCATTTTTTCAGCCTGACCCGATTGGCCAAGGTCTGGCCCGCCGTCAGCACCGACCGGATTCGTCTCCAGTTCCGTTTCTCACGACCGCTGCCGGCGACAGTCCGTCTGCGCAAGACGGATCTGCATCTGTTCTGCGCTCCCGCGGTGAATCTGCTACACCACGATGCCGACCCCATTGCCATCGATGGACGCCAGCTCAAGCAGCCGGTCACCCCCGCAGGCCAGCGTCCCGATGCGTACGAAGTATTCAGTGTCGATCGGGTTGCCGGTTGGGATGCGGCAAACAGAGCGCATACAGGTGATCCGCTGCGGGTGTTTACGCCTTTCGAATCGTTCCAGCATGAAATCGAACACGCCCACGGCCGCACGACACTGTACTACCGCACCCACATCGAAGAGTCACAGGGCCGTGAAGGTCTGCGGCACCGCATCTCTTTCGTCCGGGGCGATGAAAGCACCTACGTGAACGTGCACGAAACGGCGTCGATCGAGCTGACCTGTAGCAACCGCGACCTGCCACAAGCCCTGGGGGTTGGTGATCTGTCGTGGTCGACCGAGGCCACGCCAACCTTCGCCACCTACACCAACCTTATCGCCCCGACTCGCGCCTACCGCCCCGTGCTGGATGCCAGCCTGCACTGGACGCTGATTTCCAACCTGTCGCTGAACTACCTGTCACTGCTCTCGGCCGAGCCACTCAAGGCGGTCATCCGCGCCTACGACTTTGCCGCCCTGCATGACCTGCAACAGGCGCGCGCCACGCGCAAACGCCTGGACGGTATCGGCGAGGCCGTGACAACCCCCACCGACTGGCTGATGAAAGGCCTGCCGGTGCGCGGCCTGCGCACGCGCTTGAAACTGGACCAGGACGCTTTCCTCTGCGAAGGCGAGCTGTACCTGTTCGCCAGCGTGCTGTCGCACTTCTTTGCCCTCTACGCCAGCATCAACTCCTTCCACCAACTGGAAGTGATCAATACCACCAACCACGAGCGCTATGAATGGCCACTGTTGACCGGCAGACAACCCGTGATCTAGCAGACCTGCTGTTGGCTGATGCGCGGAACTACTCATTCCACCGTCTGCTGGAGCACCTGCACGCCTTGCATGGCGATGACCTGGAAGCCGACCCGCTCAGTTCGGCGGGCCGGCGTCGGATCCGCTTGCAAAGCCATGCCGGCCTGGGCTTCCCGGCCTCCGACGTGGTGCTGGCCGAGCGTCTGGGCGACAGCGAAGGGGACGAGGTGCGCTATCGGGTGCAGACCAGCTTTTTTGGCCTGCACGGCAGCGACTCGCCGTTGCCCGGCTACTACCTGGATCGCCTGGCCTACGAGCAGGCACAGGGGCGTGGCATTCGTCCGGCCTTCATGGATTTTTTCAATCACCGTTTGCTGACCCTGCTCCACCGCAGCTGGCGCAAGCACCGTTACTACATCCGCTTTCAGGCCGAGGGCAGCGACCGATTTTCACGCTATGTGTTTTCCCTGATAGGCCTCAATGACAGCGACCTGCGCGGTGCCACTCCCCTGCCCTGGGGTAGGTTGCTCAGTTTCGCCGGGCTGATTGCCTGCCGCAGCCGTTCGCCCTCGGTGGTGGCTGGCATCGTCGAACATTGTTTCGACTTGCAGGGGGTCTACATCCGTGAGTTCGAAACCCGCACTGTGCGCCTGCCCGATCCACAACGCCTGGTGTTGGGGCAGGCCAACGGCGTGCTGGGCACCAGCTTTGTACTGGGTGAACGCACCCGAACCCGCGCCAGCAAGTTCACGCTGGTGATTCCCCACCTGACCCAGGCGCGCTTTCGTGAGTTCCTGCCCCGCGGCGCGCTGTTTGAACGCCTGCGCCAACTGATCAACTTCCTGTTGCGCGATGTGATCGCCTACGACCTCGAGTTGACGCTGCGCGAGGAAGAGGTGCCGCCGTTCAACCTGCGACGCGAAGGCGGTACGCACCTGGGTTGGACCAGTTTCATCCGGCGCCAGGAACAGCGGTACCCCGCCGTGGTGCGAATTCGGGGGCGCGCATGAACCTGAACCTGGTTATCGGTAACCCCGCGCAATTGCTCCATGGTTATCTTCCGAGTCACCGTTTCGACCGTAGCGGAGGCAGCATAGGCAGCGGCGCCTGTGACTGGCCGCTGCTTGACCGGCTGCGCACCGTGCACCGCAACCATTGCGAAATTCGCTTCATGGAAGGCCGCTTCTGCGTCATCGACCGCAGCGGTAAAACCTACATCAATGGCCATGACCGGCCCCTGAAGTCACACACTGCCGTGTGCCTCAATGAGGGCGACAGCCTGCAGATCGGTGCCTATCAAATCATCGTGCAGGTGCTGGCTCCCGGGACGGCAGAGGAACATCCGCCCCACCTCAGTCAGTGTTCGCTCGACGAATTGCTCAACGACCTGCGCGATGATCTGCACGACTGGCCCGGCGAGACGCTGCCATTGCTGCCAGTTCAACGCCAACTTCCCGCCTCCTGCCCGGAGTTCGAACGGCTGTGCAGGCCTTTTGGACTGCCGGACGAACAAGACCCGCTATTGGCACTGCAGACGCCGATCGCGCCTGCGAGGGATGTCCTGGACCTACCCCGGCCGGTCCACAGCGACGCGTCCTTCCTCCAACGTACGCCAGGCACCGAACGCTCGCCCGTCAATCTCCCGCCGGGCCGTGGCTTCGCCCGCTTGACCAGCAACCTCAGGTTCGCGACGCTGCTGGTTTGCGTGACCTTGGGCGGATGCACGACGCTGGGCAAGGTCGGGCAAGTGGTCATGAACCCATCGATCCCGGTTGGCGAACCCGACGCGCAGCCCAGCCGGTACTCCTTGAGCCTGCACGCCAGCGACCGCGTCAACCTGCGCAGGATCAGCCCGGGCAATGCGCCGCACGGCTCGACGGATCAGGCCCATTCGCCTTACACCGTGAACCTGCGGGCAGCCAGCCATCTGGAGCTGACCGACAAGCTGCAGGGCTTGCTGAATCATTTGTATGAAGTTGCTCCGGCACAGTCGTTGTTGGCCGCCGAGGAGGCTCCCCCGGCGCAGATGTCACCGGTTGAGCCGTCGCTGCTCGGCAGCTACGACGATCCGGGAGTGAGCCTGTCTACGCCGGAGTACAGCGCCGCGCCCGAGCAAATCGCCACGCCCATCGCCTTCAAAGTCCTGCAACTGACAGACGACTCGCTGCTGCTCAACGCCAGCGCGCAGGCGTTGGCGCACGATCTGAAAAAAAACCTGGGCAGCACCTACCTGCGCCACGACGACTACCTGCTGCAACCCGGCCAGTTCAAGTTCATCAACCTGCGGCCCCTCGAGGAAGACACCCGCTACCTGGCCGTGATTGCCGACTACAACAGCACCGATGTCACCCAGTGGAAACAGATCCTGCGCATCGAACCCAAGGGCCGGCAGTACGCGTTGCTGGTGCAGCTCGACGAAACCCGGGTCGGACTCATCGGTGAACACCGATGAGCGCCCTTTCTTTTCCCTTCCCGCAGAGCATCCCTCGATGAGTTCACGCAACCCAGTCATCTGGCATGAAGGTTTGTTCGTCAAACCCCAACACTTCCAGCAACAGGTGCGCGCCACCGAAGCCGCCATGCACCAGCGCCTCAATAGCCTGAACGAGGCATCGTACGGGTTCAGCGAGCTGCAGCTGAACACCGAGTACCTGAGCTTCGGCAAAGTCGTCATCACGCGGGCGCGAGGGATCATGCCCGATGGCACGGTCTTCGACATTCCCGGGGACCTGGCTCCGCCCGCGCCACTGGAGATTGCCGACAGCAGTGCGGTCAACCAGATCGTCTACCTGACGCTGCCGCACAAATCCGAAGGTGCCCTGGAAATTCGCTGGCCAGACAGCTACGCCAATAGCCGCTATGTGGCGCAACGCGGCGCCGTGCACGATACCCACAGCGAAGACGGCGACCAGGTGCCCCTGGATCTGGCGGTGCCGAACCTGCAACTGATGCTGGGCCGCGATGACCGCAGCGCATTTACCGGCATCGCCCTGGGGCGGATTCTGGACAAACGCGCGGATGGCAGTCTGCTGATGGATGAGCAGTTCTATCCCACCAGTGTGTCTTTGCAGGCTGTACCGGCATTGCAACGCTACCTCGCGGAAGTCGCCGGGTTGATGCGTGAACGCGCGAAGAACCTCGCCCAGCGCATCGGCTCACCGGGGCAGTCGGGCGTTGCCGACGTCACTGACTTCAACCTGCTGCAGACCCTCAACCGGCTGTTTCCGCTGTTCCAGCACCTGTCGCGGCGGCGCCATGTGCATCCGGAGCAGGTGTACCTCGCTTTCGCCCAGGCGTGTGGCGAGTTGGTGACCTTCACCGATGATGGCCGCCTTCCCCAGGACTATCCGGCCTACCAGCACGACGCCTTGCGCGAGTCGTTCAAGCCCCTGGAGCACACCCTGCGTCGCGCCTTGGGTACGGTGCTGCAACCGCGCGCCGTCTCGCTGCCGATCGAACCCCGGGAGTACGGGGTCATGAGCGCCCCGTTGCATGACAAACGCCTGCTGGACAATGCCCAGTTCATCCTCGCGGTGCGCGCCCAACTGCCGCCGGATGCGTTGCGCTCGCAGTTCCTCAAGCAGATCAAGATCAGTTCCACCGAGGCCCTGGGCAAGCTGGTCAGCCTGCAACTGCCGGGCATTGACCTGATCCCGCTGCCTGTCGCGCCGCGTCACCTGCCATTCCATGCCGGCTTCAGCTACTTCGAGCTGGACCGCCATCACCCTGCCTGGCAAAGCCTGAGCAGCGGCTCCGGTTTCGGCTTCCACATTGCCGGCGAATTCCCGGAGCTGGAACTGCAGTTCTGGGCCATCAGGAGTGAACAGGATGAGTGACTCGACCTCGATAACGGCAAACCCCGCAGAGACCGTCTCGGTGATCGGCTTTCGACGGGGCACGATCACTGACGCTCCCCCGGTGTGCCGGGCCGACACCGGATTCGAGTTACGCGGCCTGGCCTGGAGCCCGCTGTGCGACGCCGCCATGCCGCTGTTCGGCCTGCTGATTCGCTTGCACAGCCTTGAACACCACAAGGACGTCGCCCAGCTCTATCAAAACGTCCATAACCAGATCACCACGGTGATGGAGGAAGTCAGCCAACTCGATTACGACCCCGGCACCCTCAAGGCGTACTCCTACAGCCTGTGCCTGCTGGCCGACGAAATCGTCATGGACACCCCGTGGGGCAAATATTCCACCTGGAGCCAGCGCTCGCTGCTCAGCGCCTTTCACCAGGAAACCTGGGGCGGGGAAAAATTCTTCACCTTGCTCGCCCACATGACCGCCGAAGCGGCCAAATACCAGCATGTGCTGGAGTTCATGTACCTGTGTCTGTGCATGGGGCTGAAGGGCAAGTACGGCAACCAGGCCAAGGGGGATGAAGAAGTGCAAAAAATCATCACCCGTCTGTACCGGGTGATCCGCCCCCGGCACGGTGAAACGCCCGAGTGCCTGACCGACCCGCTGAGCCATGTCGCGCCACGCCACTACCGGCTCAATCGTCAATGGCCGCTGTGGACACCCTGGGCATTGGCGGCGGCGGTGCTGGGCAGCGCCTACACGATCTACGCCGTGCGCCTGAACAGCCTCACCCAGCAAGTACTCACCTCACTGGAGCGGATTCTCAATCTGTAACGGATTTTCAGCGCGCTCATTTCCGGGCGCCTGCAAAGCCTTGGCCCCTGCCGGGCCATAACCCCCCACGCCGTCACACCGACGGTCGCGACCTGCGGGTCGTTTACTTGATCGCGACAAGGAGTTTGTCATGGCTACACCTGCATTCATCAGCATCCACGGTAAAACCCAGGGCCATATCACCCGGGGTGCCTTTACCGCCGATTCAGTGGGCAACGTCTATGTGGAGGGCCACGAAGACGAGATTCTGGCCCAGGAAATCGACCACCAGATCAGCACCCCGACCGACCCGCAAAGCGGCCAGCCGTCAGGGCAACGGGTCCATGGCCCGCTGACCTTCACCAGCTCCCTGAGCAAGGCCTCGCCCCTGCTCTACCAGGCCCTGGCCACCGGTGAAACGCTCACCTCCGTGGAGGTGCGATGGTTCCGCACCTCCACCGAAGGTAAACAGGAGCACTTCTTCACCACCACACTCGAAGACGCCACGGTCGTCGACATCCACACCGTGCTGCCTCACGCACAAGACAGCGACAACGCCAACTATACGCAACTGATCAAGACCAGCCTGGCCTACCGCAAGGTCAGCTGGAACCACGAAGTGGCCAACACGGCAGCGTCGGATGACTGGCGCAAACCTATCTAAACACCGACACACCCTTTGCGTCGCTCAGGTTCGTCCAGCGGCGCAAAGCCTGAGGAAGAGGGCCTGTCCCTACCCTTCAAGCTGACCCTGGACCTGGCCAGCCACGACCCGACCATCGACTTCAACCGCGTGCTCGACCTGCCGGTCGTTGACCACATTACAGCGCGCGGCCAATGGCCAAGGGCACTTGAGTCAGATGTATACCTACAACGCACCCACCCAACGGAGCCGCTGAGCCATGAGCGAAGACCTGACCGAGGCGTTCGAGCGCATCGCCCGACTCACCTACAGCGAAGAAGGCCCTAGCGCCTGTGTCACCTGCAAACGCAGCGTCTCGATACTGCCGTTGCGTTATGCCGTGATCGGCACGCCGCCGGCCAGTGAGCCAGCGTTACCGGTGCCCGACCTGCCGAGCACGCTGGCCGCTGGCAACCTGGCACTGAGCACCGCGCACTACACCGTCAGGCCGCTGCGCGAGGGCTATCTGTATGTGTTCGTCCAGCGCCATGCATCCGACTGGGTCTGTGAGGGCGCCTACCAGACTTACGACAGCGGCTTGTGCCGGCCGTTGTGCCCGGCTGACGGCGACGGCATGAGTTACGGCACGCCGATGCCGAATTTCGGCGAGCGGACGATCCAGATCGCCGACCCTGAAGCCGTCGACGCAGCGCGCCTGCTGTTCACCCCGGACCTGCTGACCCCCCGGATGCTGGCCGAGATCCGCAGCCAGAAACGCCTGCGCGACACCCTGCGTCACTTGGACATCCGCCAACTGATCC
>NZ_FYDL01000035.1 GCF_900187505.1 Pseudomonas sp. Irchel s3h17 | reverse complement strand
GCATTCTGATCGCCGACCCCAAGGCACGTAACCGCGCGATCAATGCCGCCTACGCCCAACTCTGGCTACACGATCCGCGCTTGCAGTGGGCCGGGCTCGCCGCCTTCGCCTCGAAACAGGTGGGCTGCGGCCTGCTGCACGCCGCCGACTCGATCGACAGGATCCAGGCCGAACATGAAGCCGCGCAGCAGCTCAAGCATAGCGCCAGGACAGGGTTGTTTGGCTTGTTCAGCAGCAGTGAAGATGAGCGGCAAGCGAAGCTGGGGGACTACGAGCAGGCACAACGGGACTACGAGCACGCCATCGGCAACAACCCGCTGCCGAGTATCGACCTCAGGCGCGAAGGTGAACCGTTGTCGATGGCGCAGCAGCTGTACCAGTATGTGTATGAGATGCTGGCCATGGGCAATACCACGCTGTTCCTGGACGTTTATCCGCTGCATGTTTTCTACAAGGAGCGGGGGTTGGGGGCGCTCGAAACCTGCCTGCCTTCACGCAAGAATATTTATGGGTCTGACCAGTACCCCGTGCTATGGCCGGTCGGGCAGAAGAAACTAAAGTTCGGAACCGACCACGATGAAATCCTGCAAGCCTTTGAGGCCATTGAGGCTGGAAACATCGCCAAAAGTGTTGACCACCTTGCCAGGCACGAACAGGTCAATATTTTACAGCCGGCGATGTACAGCGACCCGAAACTAGTAACTCTGCTGCGCGGCAATCACTTCTCTTATGTCACGAACTTCCCATCCGGCGTCGCTCAGGCCATTGAGCTGACGCTGGCCAGCCAATGCCGGCCTGTCGATGACGGACGCACCATTGGCTTCAGCAACAACCCCGTAGCCGACCTGTCCAATATCCACCAGCGAATGGCTTTCGTGCTCAAGGCCGCGGCACAGTTTGATAATCTGTTACATAGCGGTAATCGCTACCAGATTCAGCAGTCGATTGAGGACATCGCCGCAGGTGGGGGCGTGCGATGAGCCTGGCGCAACGTGTCGGTTGGCGACGCGGTGTGCTTGCACTCACGGTCGCGGTCTGCATTGCGTGGGCGGCGATTGCAGCGCAATCGGAAAAGGAAATCGTGCTGATGATAGGTGAACCTTACGAGGCCATGCGCCAGCGCTCCAGTGCGGCCATTGGTCCAGCCATTCCCGGGCAAGTGTCGTTCAACATTCCCCAGTCGGATGCCCGTCTGCTTTTCACAGACCCTCAATATGGGTTTGTGACCCCATTGGCCCGTTTCTTCACCGTTATCTACCGAAATGAGTTGATCTACAGTGTCCGAATGTCCCCGCAAATCGAGCCGCTGCTACTCGACGATACGCTCAAGGTCGTACTGGATTTGCAGGAACAATGGCGCAAAGCTGGCTGGACGCCAATCCGGATCAAGAGCTTTCCTTCGTTCGCCGATACGCCCCAATGGCGCGCCCGATTGCGAGATGTGAACAAGGGCGGTACGGCTTACTGGCGAGCAGGCGACAAGTACCAAGTGATGCTGGCGGTCAATCGCTTCAAGGATTATAAGCGCCCCATTGAGGAGCGTTACCTGATCACTCTACAGCTTGCCACACCGTGGGGGAGACCTTGACCCTGTGCCCTGATGATGGACACGCCATTGGCTTGGACAGCAACCTTATGACTAACCTGTCCGACCTCCATCAGCGCATGCCTTTTGTGCTTAAGGCCGCGGCACAGTTTGACGAGCGGTTGCATGACGGCAACCGCTATCAGATCGAACAGGCGCTTCGGGATATCGCCGCAGGTGGGGGCGTGCGATGAGCCTGATGCAACGTCTGGGTTGGCGACGCGGTGTGATTGCACTCGCGATCGCAGCCTGCATTATGTGGGTGGCGATTGAAGTGCAATCAGAAAAGGAAATCGCATTGGTGATAGGCGAGCCTTGGGAGGACATGCGCCAGCGCTCCAGTGCGACCATTGGTCCAGCCATTCCTGGACGAGCCTGGTTCAATATGCCCAAGTCGGATGCCCGCCTGCACTTCATCGACCCTCACTACGGGTTTGTGACCCCACTGGCTCGCTTTTTCACAGTTATGTTCGATGATGAATTGATCGACAGTGTCCGAATGTCCCCACAAATCGAGCCGCTGCTACTCGACGATACGTTCAAGGTCGTGCTGGATTTGCAGGACCAATGGCGCAAAGGCGGCTGGACGCCGAACCGGGTCATAGACTTTCCATCGTTCGCCGACACTCCCCAATGGCGTGCCCAATTGCGGGACGTGAACAAAGGCGGTACCGCTTACTGGCTAGCGGGCGACAAGTACCAGGCAATGCTCGTGGTCAATCGCTTCGAGGACTACAAGCGCCCTGAAGAGGAGCGTTACCTCATCACACTGGGGCTTTCCAAATCACGGGGCGTGCGATGAGCCTGAGGCAACGTGACGGTTGGCAACGCCCAGATGCGGCACCTTGCGCAATTGCCCTGGATCAACCAAACGATAATTCCTCTTATTCAAACTCCCCTGCCCTGTTAGACTTTGCGCCCTTGTTTTGCTCGTCTTTCAGGATCTCTGATGCCCTCGCTGTCTCTTCGCCTGTCCGCACTGTTCCTGGCCCTGGGCCTGAGTGCCTGCGATGACGCCCCGCGCTTTACCAAGGCCGAGCCCGGCGAAGCTCGCTCAGGCGGTGCCGCAACGGTTCGCAAGACTGACCAGAATGCCTTCTCGATGCCTTCGGCCAACCTCTCGCCGACCCGTCGGCTGGACTTCAGCGTCGGCAACAGCTTTTTCCGCAGCCCTTGGGTAACGGCCCCCTCGACCACCACCGCCCGTGACGGTCTCGGCCCGCTGTTCAACACCAACGGTTGCCAGAACTGCCACATCAAGGATGGTCGCGGCCATCCGCCGGCGCCCGACGCCAACAATTCGGTGTCGATGCTGGTGCGCCTGTCGATCCCCGAGACCCCGGCCGACACCAAGCTCGTCGAGCAAGTCGGTGTGGTGCCCGAGCCGGTCTACGGCGGACAACTCCAGGACATGGCGGTGCCAGGCGTCACCCCGGAAGGCAAGGTTCGCGTCGACTATGAGCCGGTGCCAGTACGCTTTGCCGACGGCAGTGAAGTCGAACTGCGCAAACCCAAGCTGCAGATCACCCAGTTGGGCTACGGACCGATGCACCCCGACACGCGTTTTTCCGCCCGGGTCGCCCCGCCGATGATTGGCCTGGGCCTGCTCGAGGCGATTGCCGATGCGGACATTCTGGCCAACGCCGACCCGCTGGACAAAGACAAGGACGGCATTGCCGGTCGGCCGAACCTGGTCTGGGATGATGCACAGCAAAAGACGGTCCTGGGCCGATTTGGCTGGAAAGCCGGGCAACCGAATCTCAATCAACAAAACGTTCACGCGTTTTCTGGTGATATGGGCCTCACCACCCACCTGAGACCCATCGATGATTGCACCCAGGCCCAGACCGATTGCTTGCAGGCCCCCAACGGCAATGGCCCGGATGGCGAGCCGGAAGTCAGCGACAACATCTTGCGCCTGGTGCTGTTCTACAGCCGTAACCTGGCCGTGCCCGCCCGCCGTGACGTCAACGGCGCGCAAGTGCTGGCCGGCAAGAACCTGTTTTTCCAGACCAGCTGCCAGTCGTGCCACACCCCGACCTTCACCACCGCCGCCAATGCCGCCGAACCTGAACAGGCCAATCAAGTGATTCACCCCTACAGCGATCTGCTGCTGCATGACATGGGCGAAGGCCTGGCTGATCACCGTAGCGAATTCCAGGCCTCTGGCCGCGACTGGCGCACGCCGCCGTTGTGGGGCATAGGCCTGACGCAAACGGTCAGCGGCCACACCCAGTTCCTGCATGACGGCCGCGCCCGCAACCTGCTTGAAGCCGTGCTCTGGCATGGCGGTGAAGCCCAGGCGGCGCAGCAACAGGTTTTAGCTTTCAATGCCGAGCAACGCGCTGCATTGCTGGCCTTTTTGAATTCGCTTTGAACGCATTCCCCATACGCCTTGCCCCAGACCAATAGGGAGCCCGACATGTTCCGTCCCAAGCTGTTGTTCACCAGCCTTGCCGCCCTCGCCCTCGGCGCCTGTGCGCCCCAGGACCCACAAGCCGTCACCTCGGCCGCCATTGCCAAGCAAGTGATCCTGCCGACCTACAGCCGCTGGGTCGACGCCGACCGTCAACTGGCCGTCAGTGCGCTGGCTTACTGCGAAGGCAAGTCGGACCTGGCGACCGCCCGTGCCGACTTCCTGCATGCGCAAAAAGCCTGGGCCGAACTGCAGCCCCTGCTCGTAGGCCCACTGGCCGAGGGCAACCGCTCCTGGCAGATCCAGTTCTGGCCGGACAAGAAAAACCTGGTCGGCCGCCAGGTCGAACAATTGCTGACCGCGCAGCCGCAAATCGACGCCGCTGCCCTGGCCAAGTCCAGCGTGGTCGTCCAGGGCCTCTCGGCCTATGAGTACATTCTGTTCGACGAGAAGAGCAACGTCGCCGATGCGGCGCAAAAGGCCCGTTATTGCCCGCTGCTGACTGCCATCGGCGAGCGCCAGAAGCAATTGGCCGAAGAGATCCTGGCGAGCTGGAACAGCACCGACGGCATGCTCGCGCAGATGACCAAGTTCCCGAACCAGCGCTACGCCGACTCCCATGAGGCCATCGCCGATTTGCTACGCGCGCAAGTGACGGCACTGGACACCCTGAAGAAAAAACTCGGTACGCCGATGGGGCGTCAGAGCAAGGGTATCCCGCAACCCTTCCAGGCGGACGCCTGGCGCAGCCACTCTTCGCTGCAAAGCCTGGAGGCCAGCCTCGCGGCCGCCCGGACCGTCTGGGTTGGCGTCGACAACAAAGGCCTGCGCGGCCTGTTGCCCGCCGAGCAGAAACCACTGGCCGACAAGATCGATGCCGCCTATTCCGCCTCGCTCAAGCTGTTCGACAGCAGCCAGCGTTCGCTGACCGAAATGCTCAACGACGATGCCGGCCGTCAGCAACTCAACGACCTCTACGACAGCCTCAACGTCGTGCATCGCCTGCACGAGGGCGAACTGGCCAAGGCGCTGGGCATTCAACTGGGCTTCAACGCCAACGACGGTGACTGATGAGGGTTAGCTCCATGCTGCGACGCCAGGCTCTGACTTTCGGCAGTTTGTTGCTGGGTGCCGTGACGCTGGGCGGCTGGAAGCTGTTCAAGCAAAAGGACACCGGTCCTTTGCTGCTTTCGGCCCGCGACGACAGCGACGGCAAGCACTACGCCGTCGGCTATCGACTGGATGGCACGCGCGTGTTCGCCACCGAGGTCGGCCAGCGCTGCCACGACATCATCAATCACCCCGAGCTGCCGATTGCCCTGTTCGTTGCCCGGCGACCGGGTACCGAAAGCTACCTGGTCGACCTGCGCGACGGTACGTTGCTGCAAACCCTGGCCTCGCAAGCGAACCGGCACTTCTATGGCCATGCGGTCATTCACAAAGGCGGTGAGTGGCTGTACGCCACGGAAAATGACACCACCGACCCGGGCCGTGGCCTGCTCGGGGTGTACCGTTTCGAGAACGAGCGACTGGTGCACCGCGGTGAAATCTCCACCCACGGCATCGGCCCCCATCAGGTGTCGTGGATGCCTGATGGTGAAACCCTGGTGGTGGCCAACGGCGGCATCCGCACCGAAGCCGAAAGCCGGGTGGAGATGAACCTCGATGCCATGGAGCCGAGCCTGGTACTGATGCGGCGCGATGGCAGCCTGCTGAGCAAGGAAACCCTGGCCCAGCAGATGAACAGCGTGCGACACATGGGCATTGCCAGCGACGGCACCATCGTCACCGGCCAACAATTCATGGGGGCCGCCCACGAGTCGTCCGAACTGCTGGCCATCAAGCGTCCCGGCCAGCCCTTTGTCCCGTTCCCGGTCGATGAGCAGCAGTTGCAAGCCATGGGGCATTACACCGCCAGCGTCGCGCTGCACAGTGACCTGCGGCTGGTGGCGCTGACCGCGCCACGGGGCAACCGGTTTTTCATCTGGGACCTGGACAGCGGTGCGGTAAAACTCGATGCGCCCCTCCCCGATTGCGCCGGGGTTGGCGCGGTGGCCGATGGTTTTGTCGTGACCTCGGGTCAAGGGCGTTGCCGCTACTACGATTGTCGCCAGGCAACGTGGGTGGCCAAACCTCTTGAGCTGCCCGCAGGACTCTGGGATAACCATCTGCACCTGGTCTGATCGTCATGTCCCCCGTGGCGAGCGAGCTTGCTCGCTCGCCACGGGCAGGTGTTCGTGAGCTCAAGGCCGTTGCTTCGACAGCCCCCAAAACATCCATTGGAATCACCTGCACTCTCGGAGTAATGTGCGGCCTGTCTCACCTGATTTTTTCCAAGGAAGTGGAATATGCTGCGTCGCCGCATGCTGATCATGTTGGGGGTTGTACTGCTGATCGTCCTGGCGCTGGGAGGCTACAAGGCCTTTTCCATTTACCGGACGATGCAGACCTTCGCTGTGCCGAAACCACCGGTGAGTGTCGCCGTGGCCACCGCCATCGAACGCCCCTGGCAAGTGCGCCTGCCCAGCGTCGGCACCCTCAAGGCGCTGCAAGGGGTCGACCTGAGCCTGGAGGTCGCCGGCACCGTCACCGAGGTGCAGTTCCAGTCCGGACAGAAGGTCAAGGCAGGCCAGCCGATCCTCCAGCTCGACAGCGCCGTTGAAAGCGCCCTGCTGGAAACTGCCCGGGCCGACCTCGGCCTGGCACAACTGGACTATGGCCGGGGCAGCCAGTTGGTGGGCAGCGAAGCCATTTCCAAGGGCGAGTTCGACCGACTCACCGCACAACTGGCCAAGAGCAAGGCGACGGTCAATCAACTCAAGGCCTCCCTGGAAAAGAAACACATCGTGGCCCCCTTCAGCGGCACCATCGGGATTCGCCAGGCCGACGTCGGCGACTTCCTGGCCAGCGGCACCGTGATTGCCACCCTGCAGGACCTCAGCAGCCTGTATGTCGACTTCTACGTTCCGGAACAGGCGGTGCCGAAAATCGCCCTCGGCCAACCGGTACAGGTGAGCGTCTCGGCCTACCCGACCCTCAACTTCCCCGGCACCATCAGCGCCATCAATCCCAAGGTCGAAAACACCACCCGCAACGTGCTGGTGCGCGCCACGCTGGCCAACCCCGACGGCAAGCTGCTGCCCGGCATGTTTGCCAGCCTGCAGGTGCTGCTGCCCGACCCTCAGCCAAAAATCGTCGTCCCTGAAAGCGTGATCACCTACACCCTGTACGGCAACTCACTCTATGTGGCAGCGCAGAAAAAAGACGCACAAGGCAACGTCGAAAAAGACGACCAGGGTCAGCCGGTGCTGGTCGCCGAACGTCGGTTCATCGAAACCGGTGAGCGCCGCGACGGTCTGGTGTTGATCAACAAAGGCGTGCAGAACGGCGAGCAAGTGATCAGTGCCGGCCAGATCAAGCTCGATAACGGCGCTCACATCGTCATCAGCCCCGACAAGAACCTGCCGGCCGAACAGAACAGCCAGCCGCACGCTGACTGATCAGGGAATCACCATGGCATTTACCGACCCGTTCATCCGCCGCCCGGTGCTCGCGACCGTGGTCAGCCTGCTGATCGTGCTGCTGGGCTTCCAGGCCTGGAGCAAGTTGCAACTGCGCCAGTATCCACAGATGGAAAACGCCCTGATCACCGTCACCACGGCTTACCCCGGGGCCAACGCCGAAACGATTCAGGGCTACATCACCCAGCCCTTGCAACAAAGCCTGGCGAGTGCCGAAGGCATCGACTACATGACCTCGGTCAGCCGCCAGAACTTCTCGGTGATCTCGATCTACGCCCGCATCGGCGCCAACACGGACCGCCTGTTCACCGAGTTGCTGGCCAAGGCCAACGAGGTCAAGAACAAGCTGCCGCAAGACGCCGAAGACCCGGTCCTGAGCAAAGAGGCGGCTGACGCCTCGGTGCTGATGTACATCAGTTTCTTCAGCGAGGACTTGAAGAATCCGCAGATCACCGACTACCTGTCGCGGGTGATCCAGCCCAAGCTCGCCACCCTGCCCGGCATGGCCGAAGCCGAAATCCTCGGCAATCAGGTATTTGCCATGCGCCTGTGGCTGGACCCGGTAAAGCTCGCAGGTTTCGGCCTGAGCGCCGCCGATGTGACGACTGCCGTGCGCCAGTACAACTTCCTGTCCGCCGCCGGTGAAGTCAAAGGCGAGTATGTCGTCACCAGCGTCAACGCCAACACCGAACTGAAATCCGCCGAAGCCTTTGCCGCGATCCCGCTGAAAGTCGATGGCGACAGCCGAGTCCTGCTCAGCGATGTCGCGCGCGTGGAAATGGGCGCGGAAAACTACGACACCATCAGCTCATTCGGCGGCACCCCCTCGGTGTACATCGGGATCAGGCCCACCCCCGGCGCCAACCCGCTGGACGTGATCAGGGAAGTGCGCAAGCTGATGCCGGAGCTGGAATCCCAGCTGCCGTCCAACCTCAAGGCCGACATCGCCTATGACGCCACTGAGTTCATTCAAGCCTCGATCGACGAAGTGGTGAAAACCCTGTTCGAAGCGGTGCTGATCGTGATTGTCGTGGTGTTCCTGTTCCTGGGCGCACTGCGCTCGGTGGTCATTCCGGTGATCACGATCCCGCTGTCGATGATCGGCGTGATGTTTTTCATGCAACTGATGGGCTACTCGATCAACCTGCTGACCCTGCTGGCCATGGTACTGGCCATCGGCTTGGTGGTGGACGACGCCATCGTGGTGGTGGAGAACATTCACCGCCACATCGAAGAAGGTAAGACGCCGCTGGACGCGGCGCTTGAGGGCGCGCAGGAGATCGCCATGCCCGTGGTCTCGATGACCATCACCCTGGCCGCGGTTTACGCGCCTATCGGCTTCCTGACGGGGCTGACGGGGGCGCTGTTCAAGGAGTTCGCCCTGACCCTGGCCGGCGCCGTGGTGATTTCGGGGATCGTGGCCCTGACCCTGTCGCCGATGATGTGCGCCATGCTCCTGCGCCACGATGAAAACCCGACGGGGCTCGCCCATCGCCTGGACCTGATTTTCGAAGGTCTCAAGCGGCGTTACCAGCGCCTGCTGCATGGCACGCTGAACACCCGGCCGGTGGTGCTGGTGTTTGCGGTGATTGTGTTATGCCTGATTCCGGTGCTGCTGATGTTCACCAAGTCGGAGCTGGCACCGGATGAGGACCAGGGCATCATTTTCATGATGGCCAATGCGCCGCAACCGACCAACCTGGATTACCTGAATGCCTATACGGATCAGTTCATCACGATCTTCAAGGAGTTTCCCGAGTACTACTCCTCGTTCCAGATCAACGGCTTCAACGGCGTCCAGTCGGGTATCGGCGGCTTCCTGCTCAAGCCCTGGAACGAACGCAGCCGCACCCAGATGGAGATCCTGCCCGAGGTCCAGGCCAGGCTGGCGGCGATCTCCGGGCTGCAGATCTTCGGTTTCAACCTGCCCTCGCTGCCCGGTACCGGCGAAGGCCTGCCCTTCCAGTTCGTGATCAACACCGCCAATGACTATGAGGCGCTGCTGGCCGTGGTCGACCGGGTGAAAAAGCGTGCGCTGGAGTCTGGCAAGTTCGCCTTCGTCGACATCGACCTGGCCTTTGACAAGCCGGAGGTGGTGGTGGATATCGACCGTGCCAAGGCCGCGCAGATGGGTGTATCGATGCTCGACCTGGGCACCACGCTGGCAACGTTGCTGGCGGAAGCCGAGATCAACCGCTTCACCCTCGAAGGCCGCAGTTACAAGGTGATCGCCCAGGTCGAGCGGGCCTACCGGGACAACCCCGACTGGTTGAGCCACTACTACGTGAAAAACACCCAGGGGCAACTGCTGCCCTTGTCGACCCTGATCACTGTCAACGACCGTGCCCGACCGCGCCAGCTCAACCAGTTCCAGCAACTGAACTCGGCGATACTCTCAGGCTTCCCGACGGTCAGCATGGGTGAAGCGATCGATGCCGTGCGCCAGATCGCCGAGGAAGAAGCGCCACCCGGCTTTGCCTTTGATTACGCGGGGGCCTCACGGCAGTACATTCAGGAAGGCCGCGCGTTGTGGGTGACCTTCGCCCTGGCACTGGCGATCATCTTCCTGGTGCTGGCCGCGCAGTTTGAAAGCTTCCGTGATCCGCTGGTGATTCTGGTGACCGTACCGCTGTCGATCTGCGGCGCATTGATTCCGCTGTTTCTGGGCTGGTCGAGCATGAACATCTACACCCAGGTCGGGTTGGTGACGTTGATCGGCCTGATCAGCAAGCATGGGATCCTGATCGTCGAGTTTGCCAACCAGCTGCGCAAGGACAAAGGCCTGAGCGCCCGTGAGGCCGTTGAAGAAGCCGCCGCCATTCGCCTGCGCCCGGTATTGATGACCACGGCCGCCATGGTGTTTGGCATGGTGCCGCTGATCATCGCCACAGGCGCAGGGGCCGTAAGCCGCTTCGATATCGGCACCGTCATCGCCACCGGGATGTCCATCGGGACGTTGTTCACCCTGTTCGTGTTGCCGTGTGTCTACACCGTGCTGGCCAAATCCGATCAACCGTAAGGACGGCCAGGCGGCGTGCCTGAGGCACCGTTTCGCAGGCAATCGAGTAGGAGGCGGATTTACATCCGCCGTCCTCTCACATACATGGACGCCCCCAGTTTGCCGAGCTTTCAATTCGTGACAACACAGACGGGGTTGAGATTGCAGCCATACATCCGGACTTTATGT
>NZ_FYDL01000036.1 GCF_900187505.1 Pseudomonas sp. Irchel s3h17 | reverse complement strand
AACAGCCTGGTGTCGGAGAAGGCCAGCAAGGTCTTCGACCGCGCTTACGACATCACCATTCGGATGCTGGTCAGCGGGCAACCGCTCGAAGACATCGCGGTGGGCATCGGCCACGACTCGCAGAAGCCCGAAACTCAGCTGGCGGAAGAGTACGGCGACGCGCAGTTGTTGATGACGATGTCGCAGCAGTCGATCCCGCTTGACGGCAAGGTTGCCCGCGCCCAGTTGCTGGCGCGCTTTGTCAATTGCACCGGGAAGCGCGAGCAGCAAGAAGCCTCGCTCCCACGTAGCCGCTCGAAATCCCTCCCTAATAAATTCAATCCAACAGGTGGCTTCTGATGAATGCAGCCAAGCAACAAAACGTGCTCGCTGGACAGTCCTCGATCGCCCAAAAGATATTTGGTTACGTACCGATTCAAGCGAGCTGGAGCACTCACGATATCCACGGCGCTGTCTTGGCTGCCAATGCGACGGGTGCATCGGCTTATGCCATACGTCGCGCCCTTGGTGAGCTGAGGGACGCCGGACTGATCCGGGAACCGGTAGGCGGAAAGTTTCAACGCGATGCAGTCACCCTCAAACCCAAGAAGGAACAAGCAATGACTCAGGCAACCCAGCAGACCGTTGTTTCGATCAAGAAGCCAGAGGCCAGTGCCCTGGACGTTTTGGCGACCCTGTCTGGTGAGGTGGTGAGTCTCTCTGACGAGCTGAGTAAACGCATGAGGGCATTGGCTGGGCGTATCGAAGAAGTGGCGTTGTCTGTGGAGGCTGAGCGTGAAAACGATGCCAAAGCCATCATCAGGGCCAAGCGTCTGCAAGAAGTGCTGCGGGAGTTTGCGTAATGAGCGCTCTGGACAAGCAGGTGTCGGGCGATCACTACAAGTCGCTGAAAATCCAACCCATCGAATTTATTCACGCGAACAGCATTCCCTTCGCCGAAGGTAGTGTCATCAAGTACGTGACTCGGTGGCGTGATAAGGGGGGTGTTGCGGATTTGGAGAAGGCCAAGCACTTCATCGAGCTGCTGATCGAGCTTGAACAGGCGAGGGTGTCGGAATGAAGGGTCGCTCGGTCACTGCCCAGCAGAAGCGCTGGCACGACACTCTGGTCACCACTGTCGGTTGCGTGGCTTGCCGCGTCTCGATGGATATTCACAACGACCAGTGCAGCATCCACCACGTTGACGGCCGCACCAAGCCGCATGCGCATTGGTACGTGTTGCCTTTGTGCGCCGGCCACCACCAGCACGGCTACGGCGGCGACGGTTTTCCCGGTTTCGCCGTGCACGGGCAGAAGGTCGCTTTCGAGCAGGCGTATGGCCGTCAGGCCGACTTGGTTCAGTTGTGCGCCCAGGTTGTCGCCGAGTCGGGCTCCGATGTACCGGCGGCGTTCATGGCCTGGCTCGACGGTTCCGAGGTGGAGGCCTGATGAGCAGCGCCGCCGTGAAGATCACCGACGCCGAAATCAAGCGCCAAGCCACCGGCGACGTCCGGGATCTGCGCGACATCGAGAATCGCGGCCTATACCTGCGCTTCACCAAAGCCCGTGCCCGTGCGTCGTGGTATCTGGTAGTGAAGGGCGAGTGGAAGCGCATCGGCAGCTTCCCCGACCTTAACGCCAAGCAGGTCGTCGCCGCACTGCCGGCAATTCGTCTTCGCCTGGATGCGGGTGCCGGCTCCAACCTTTCGAAGTGGATCACTACCGGCGAACTGCTGGACTGGTACGCCGACCGGATGGCCCGCGACCGTAGCCTGTCGAGCAAGCGCAAAAAGACCGGTGCATCGCTGATCAAGTGCCACCTAAAGCCGCTCCTTGGCGCCGTGCCGCTGGCCTCAATTGACAAGGCCACCCTGGACGATCAGTTCATGTGGCCTGCGCAGGAGGCCATTGGCATTGACTACGTGCGCTCAGCGTTCCAGCTGCTGGCCTTGGCATTCCGCCAGGCGTTCAAGCTTCGGCTGATCTCGGCCAACCCGATGAAGGACGTCAAGTTCAGCGACTTCTCCAAGGCCAAAGTGGGTGTGAAGCCGTCACGGTTGCGGGTCACCCAGCTTCAGGACCTGATTATCCTGCTGCGGGATGCCATGGCCAGCGCGCCTGCTGATGCCATGCTCGCCCTGATGATGCTATGCCACGGCACCCGCATTGGTGAGACCCGGCAGGCCCAGTGGTCGCATATCAGCCTTGCTGAGCGGGAGTGGTTCATCCCGGCCGAGCACACTAAAACCGGCGTCGAGCACCATTTGCCGCTGACCGACCAGGTACGGCAGATGCTGATCGGTTATCGCGAAATCCAGCGGGCCAAAGGCTACGACGGTCAGTTCCTGTTCCCATCCCGCAATGGCAAGGCGTTGAGCGAGGGTCAGGCGTGCGCTGTATTCACGCGGCTGGGTAGGGGTGAGTGGACCAGTCACGACCTGCGCAAGGTGGCCCGTACCGGCTGGGCAGACATCGGCATCGACCACCTGATTGGTGAGCTGCTGATCAACCACGCCATGGGTCACAACGTGAAGGTGTACATCCAGTCGGACGTAATGAGTCGCAAGCGTGAGGCCTTGGACCGGTGGTGCGCGTATCTAGATGCAAAGGGCTTCAAGCGTATTCATACCTTGACCGGCTTTAGATCGGGAGATTCTGGTAATCCGCTGCAAGCCACAGAGCACAAGGCTTGCGAGGCTATTCAAGAAACAACCATAGGCGAGGATTCAAAACATGAAAAAAGCCCAGGCCCTTGGCTTTCGTAAGGCGCAGATCGAGCTGGAGCACTGCTTGACCTGTAAGGGGAGAGCCGTGGTGCAAGGGGTGTTTCATGAACTGGTTTGCAGCGACTGCAACGGCTCAGGTTGGGTAATGGCGGGCAGCAGGTTGGTGCTTTCTACAGACGAATTGGTGACACAGCTCAGCCTCAGATTGCAGCAGGCTCAGCGCGAAATTGAAGTACTCAAGAGGGGCTCGTCGATATCTGCCCCGGCAGCGTACTACCAACAGAACAACCGTCGCGGTGCCGGCGGATCAAATTACACCGGGGACTAAGGGGTACAACACATGATGATTCGCAAACCAGCGCTGCACCCGTTAGGTGATACGGAATACCTGCTAGAGCAGTGGGGGTGGTGGCGTATGGATGGAAGGGGAATTCCCAGCTATGCCTCGCCCATGTTGGCACTGATGCGTGATGCAATGCCTACGCCGGCCAAGTCGTACTGCATCACTGACGAGCTTGCCTGTGTCGTGGATGCCGCGTTGGCTCGGCTGTGTAAACGAGATCAGCAGATGGGGGATATTGTCTGGCTGTACTTTGGGGCGAAATGGCCGGCAGTTCGGGTCGGTCGGTATCACCAGGTAAGTGAGGGGAAAGCTCGGGAGCTGATGAAGGCCGGAGTGGCTTGGATTGATTGCGTTCTCGAAAGTATCAAGGATGGGGGCTGGACAGGATATTCGGAAAACCATTCCGATAGCCCACTCTTAGGGACTGCCTAAATCACAGCTGGTAATTGCACCGCCTGGACCGCCCAATTGCATACCACCTGCCCAGACATTGCACCCGTATTGACTACCCTTTGCATGGGGTTGAGCGGCCACGGCGTAGTGATGACTGGCCGCGCTCGACCCAAGGCGGACATTGGCAATGGCAGATCGGCGTATGTCTGAGTCGAAGACGAGTTTACGTTAGGAGCGTTCGTACCTCATTTGGATCTGCCTAAACAGAGACTTAGGTATCGGTGATGGCATAGTGCTGGCGTAGCGGCGAGGAACTGGTAAGGTTTACTCGACGAGCTCTACAAACGTTGTCAAATTTGCAGCCATGGTGAGAGAAGAGAAATGGAATATTCGTTCAATGATTTTTGGTCCACTCATTTGGCCAGCGTGGTCAAACGCAAGACTGTGTCAGAGTTGCCTGG
Organism: Pseudomonas sp. Irchel s3h17; assembly: GCF_900187505.1. GTDB lineage: Bacteria > Pseudomonadota > Gammaproteobacteria > Pseudomonadales > Pseudomonadaceae > Aquipseudomonas. Next base: position 4,059 of record NZ_FYDL01000036.1, on the reverse strand, counting down.
GTGGTATGGTAATTTGACTCCGATGGTGTCATTTGTACCAGCCAACGTCATCCCTCGGCCAGATTTTTCGGATTTGAGTCAGCGTGTTTGGCTTATTGCAGCTCCAGGTGCAGTTGGTAAATCAACACTTGCAAAGGAAATATGCGCATTAACGGGCGCTGTTTATCTTGACTTGGCAGAAGCTTCAACAGTAGCCGGAAATTACCTTGTTGGAGGATTGGTATATACAGATCTCCTTGAAGCTTGGTCAGCAGGCACTACAACTATTGTTATCGATGCGCTTGATGAGGCTCGTCTTCGGGTAACCCAGTCGGGATTTGAAGATTTTCTCGCCGATGTAGCCAAGGTAGCTAAGAAAGGGCGCGCGCCAATTGTATTGCTTGGTCGGGTCGGTATTATAGAAGAAGCTTGGTTAATAATTAACGAGATTTCTGATGTCGCTGCACCGATACTTGATATTGAATTTTTTGATACTGAGCAAGCAAAGAAATTCGTGATGGCGCGGCTGACTTCGCTCTCCACTGAGACTACAAGTGATATTTTGGATTATCCGCACTTAGCGGCTTCGCTCTCCAATCATCGTCAAGTCTATGATGAGGCGGTTGCAGAGGTTATATCTGGGATAAGCACACTGTCTCAGGCCGACGCAGATCGTTTTGTTGGCTACGCACCTGTGCTCGATGCCGTGGCAAAAGTCATTGCAGCCGAACCAAACCCTGCTCGTATTAATGAAGACATGCGAAGGGTTCTTGAAGGTGAGGTGCTTACTAGTTTAGCTAGGGAGATTTTGAGCCGAGAAGCTGGAAAGCTAACCATTCAACTTAAGAATGCACACGCCGATTTTCCTGAAGATCTTTATACTCCAGACGAACAACTACATAGGTTGGCGTGTCTGATGTTTAATTTGCCTACGCCTCCAGTCCCCCCTGTCGTGACACCGAAGCATATAGCGATGTATGAGCAAGCAGTTAAAAATCTACTTCCTCAGCATCCTTTTTTGAACGGCGATGGTAAAGGCGCTTCTAGCTCTGTTTTTGAAGCGGCAATTATTGCTTTCGCACTCAAAAGTGACTCCCAGGAAATAAGGTTGAGTGCGGAGAAGTATATTTCATCCGCAAAGCATACCGCCAACCCGTTCTTGTTGGACTTTTATTTGTCACTAAATGGTGGGCTTGACGAAGTTCCTGCTGAATATTTGGGGTATTTATTTGATTCGGTAGTGTCGAAGGCTACTACCGGTGATAAGGTAAGACTGTATGTAGGAGAAAACTCTGACGGTGGTATCGAGAGCGAAATAACCGTAGAAAGAAATAGTGGTAAATCCAATAGTTATGAACTTAACTCGCCGAAAGGAGGGTTGATCACTCTCGGGCGAAAAGTTTCCGGGGTTTCAATTGATTGTGAGAGTTCTGATGTAAAGCTCGGCTTGGGTGGGCAGCTTGAGCTTGTTTCCCCAACATTTGTACAGTGCCAAAAGTTACATCTTATTTGTGATCAGGTTGTTGTGAAGGTTGACCCGAGAAATGTCGAGGAAGTAGTTATTTTGGAAGCGGAGGAGCTAGTGTCTGGACACAGTGTCTCAGCTCCAATCGTTCGGCCTGATGCGATTTTCAGGGTTTCTTGGCCTGGATCTGAGGCGTATCCATGGACTTCTTTCAATATTTTCGAGGGCAATGATGAGGCTCTACATGTCTCTGAGGGGCTTCGGACACTTCGTCGACTTGTGATGGCGTTTCGTTCTCACAGTAAGGGGCAACTTGCTAGATTTCGTGACAAGATTGACCATTTTCGGATGTTGAAAGGAAAGGTTGGGGAGGCGCTACTCCAAAAGCTTATTGATGATGGAATTGTTTGGGCAGACGGCGCAATGTATTGCTTGGATGCAAATAAGCTTGGTGCGAAAGTTGGTATTTCGTACCAGGGTGCTCAAGCGAAAGAATACTCGGCTCAGACTAGAGAGTATGTGTCAAGCTTGATCGTTTGACAGTAAAGTTTCGGTCTACTCCATGAGTAGGCCGACTTTGTTTTTTGTCATTTTTCCTTGGTTTCGGCTTAGGCCGAACGTTCGGTTCTGGCCTTTATCTGCCGGTGCGAACGTCTCATGTGCGCCGGTGAAAATGACTGGTCAAGTGGTGTGCAATTTTGCAAGCAAAGCAGTTTTTTTGAATGCCTATAAAAACAGTTGTCCATATGGAATGGTTCTGTTTTTATAGCAACGTGTTCAGCTGTACAGCGCGACACCAAAGAAGAGCCCGGCCATTGCGTCGGGCTTTTTATTTGCTGCTCCAAAGCCTCGCCATCGTGCGGGGCTTTTTCGTTTGTGCGCCAGGCATGGCGCGTTGCGCGCAAGCGCAACCAGCTTGGCTGTGGTGGCCTCGCTGGTGACTTGGAGGTGAAAGTCCTCTACACACCCGGCAAGGGGAAGTGTTAGCCAGAGGCAAGGGTGTCGCGGGTGACTGCGAATCTGAAGGAAGCCCGAGGCAAACTGCTGGCCTGACGAACAGGAAGCGGATAGAGGCGGCGCAGCGGGGTAAGAAGGCAAGCATCTTCAAAGCCCGATACTTGCACAGAACGCTGTGACGTAGATCCGACAGGCATAAGCAGGAAGGTCACGCGAATTACCCTGGGAGATCTGCACGTTTGCCAGTGTGCTACCGAGCGTCGAGAGGCGACGGGATGAGCGTGCAGAAGTCAGCCGAGGCCGTAGTAAGTGGCGAATAACCCCGCCACCAAGGGCCGAACAGGTTATGCCGCCAGTAGGCGCCAGAGTCTCGTCGAATGCTGAAACGCAGAATATTCTCCAAGAGAAGACTGTTTCCCCAAGTCCCGGACGGTATCCGAGGATGACGGCTGACAGGGCACAAGCATCGACGGCGTCTGTGGCGTGGACGAACGCGGAGTCGGACACGCTGATGGAGCGGGTGCTTGCACCGGCTAACCTCAAGCGTGCGTATCAACGCGTAGTCAGCAACAAGGGCGCACCGGGTGCCGATGGCATGACGGTCGACCAATTGGCAGGCTACGTGAAACAGTATTGGCCGAACCTCAAGACTCGGTTGCTGGCCGGCGAGTACCAACCGCAAGGTGTACGCGCCGTCGACATCCCAAAACCTAAAGGCGGAACACGGCAACTGGGCATTCCCTGTGTCGTGGATCGCCTGATCCAACAGGCTTTGCTGCAACAGCTCACACCTATCTTTGATCCGCTGTTCTCGGACTACAGCTACGGCTTTCGTCCGGGCAGAAGCGCTCATCAAGCTATCGAAACGGCCCGTGCCCACGCGGCGGCGGGTCACCGCTGGTGCGTGGAACTCGATCTGGAGAAGTTCTTTGATCGGGTTAATCATGATGTTCTGATGGCCCATGTTGCGCGTCAAATCGAAGACAAACGCGTCCTCACGCTGATCCGTCGCTACCTCGAAGCGGGAACGATGTCAGGCGGTCTCGTCAGCCGACGGCAGGAAGGGACGCCGCAAGGCGGCCCGCTCTCGCCGTTGCTGTCGAATATCCTGCTCAACGAACTTGATCGTGAATTGGAGCGGCGGGGCCATCGCTTCGTGCGGTATGCCGATGACGCGAACATTTATGTACGCAGTCGTCGCGCAGGTGAACGGGTGATGGCCAGCGTTGAGCGTTTCCTGAGCGAGCGCCTGAAACTGACGCTGAACCGGGAAAAGAGCCGAGTAGCCGGGTCGTGGATGTGTGATTACTTGGGCTATGGGATGAGCTGGCATCAACAGCCGAGACTAAGAGTGGCAACGATGAGTCTGGATCGCTTACGCGACCGACTTCGAAGCCTGCTGCGCACAACGCGAAGCCACAAAGTGGCGAGCGTCATCGAGCGGATAAACCCCGTACTGCGCGGTTGGGCTGGCTATTTCAAGCTGAGTCAGAGCAAGCGGCCACTTGAGTATCTTGATGGCTGGGTGCGTCACAAACTTCGCTGTATCATCTGGCGCCAATGGAAGCAGCCCTCGACGAGGGCGCGCAACTTGATGCGTCTAGGGCTCAACGAAGCTCGTGCTTGTCACTCAGCATTCAACGGTCGAGGCCCTTGGT
>NZ_FYDL01000037.1 GCF_900187505.1 Pseudomonas sp. Irchel s3h17 | reverse complement strand
TAGAGGTACACCTTTTCGACTTTGGCGTCGGGTCGCATCATGGCGGGCGGGCTCCAGAGAAATTCGAGAGCACAGCCTCAAGGATCAGAGGACGACTTTGAATGTGGGGTTCATGGCGCGGTTACAGAGAAAGCATGTGGTTTGGTTTCTTGAGCATCGCCTAAATCGGCGCAGCGAGCTGACGCGGTATTACTATTTGCTGACCATACGATTGCTCGCTCGTCGTTTAGAGAAACCATGGGTACTCATCCTCTGATCGAGGATCTGGTTTTGATAAACGCCATAAAAACTCTAAGATTAAAACAACACCACAGAACCACAAATTCTGACTATTGAATTAAAATCCAGTTCGCACCTTCATGTCCGCCCGATAAAAATTATCTCTAGGGAACACAGATACATATTCGAAACCGTCAACTTTATACCGCACCCAAATATTGTCCACGCTCTTATAAATCAGGCACCCCGTCTGACTCTCCTTATCGTTCACATGAACAATCACAAAATTGCACCCATTGGAAGCAGCAACCTCTCCACCGCTTTTCATTGCCGAGTTAAATAAATAATTTGAGAACCAAACGATGGACACCAGCAATAACACACCCTTCAACTGCGAACACGCCAGCAGCAAATTCTCAGATCGTTCCGATGCAACTCGCTTCAAATACATAGTCCCCAAGAGCGCTAATAACACATAGAGAACAACAAAAAACAGAAGCGGATATACAACAGGACTTATAACCTTAATTATCTCTCTGCCGCCCTCAAAGAAAATTTGATCGACAGCAACATCAACAAACGCAGGATCAACATTCATGCTTCGAAAATAGCCATTGAAATAGCCCCTTCCTGAAGCATATGTAATTGCTGTAAGGATGAATGCCCCACCTACAAACTCTAAGATTCCATTTCTCACTGGCATTACCTATTTCAAGTCTAGGCGAAATTGTTCACCCGCTCCGCCAAGCTGGTCCTTGAGCTGCGGGGATGATTCTGCTGACCCTTGGATATTTATCTGAGGCGAAAACGAGATAGATGGTAATGCGCTATCAACATTAGCTAATTTTAGATCAAGGCTAGAGGTCAAACTTGAAACTCCTTTCTTGTCCATGATCTGCTTATACTCCTCAAGCATTTTATCCATTTTATCCCTGTTAGCAGGTTTTGCTGTTCGCTCCTGGGACATATCTTCTTGTTGAAGAGTCGAAACTATTTCTTCAGAAAGACTATTCAGCGCGTCGGACCCGCCTTGACATCCAGTCAATCCAAAAGCTAGCAAAGCAGCTAAAATCCGAGCATAGACTTCAGGCCTTACACCATTCAACACCCTAACCGCGTGGTGAAAATACCCTGGCGACATTACTTCAGCTTGAGAGGTTAACCTCTCTTGGAAGTCAGCCCCAAGCAAGCTTTCCTCTAGCAGTTTTGCCAAGTCAAATCCTGGCAACGTTGGTTTTAATAGAGCGTCGGTAGCCAGCTGCGTGCAAACTACAAAGTCAAGCAACCTACACATATTACGAGTGCCGACGGGGCCACTTCTTGCAACGCGATTTGAAAAATAAACAACGTCGTGACGCACAAAAACAGGATAAATCAAGGAATAAATTTTATCCCAATACTCATCCAAACTAGATACTGTATTTCTGGCTAAAAGAGGCTTCTTCAGACCGGCGCTAAGAAGCTCACGCGAAATTGGTTTCCCCCAAGCCACATTTCTACGCAACTTAGAGTCTAAATACTCAACCTTTGGCTCTTTCGCACCTCGATATATTGTATTTTTCAGCACAGTTTCGTCAATATAAGACTCTGACGTGAACTGACCAATAGCTATATGACTCTTACATAGAGTTACAACCAGATCGCCTACGCGCATTTCTTGCGCAAATTTATTAACTTGCGCTTCGCGATTGGCTAGAGACATTTTACTTTCGAAGTACTCTTCCTCGGCCAGCTCAACATCCGGCTCAAGATCAGGACTCGTATCATCGAGCTTCTTTAGCGCTGCTAATTGGGAGTCAAAAAAATTATCAGACTCGGCTTCGAGATACCCGCGCAAAACCTCCCTCGAAGGAATCTCTTTAAGCGCATGTTTTTTGATCAGCTTGTCGATATGGGCTATTGCAACAACGCCATGCTTCAGGAAATTCTGAAAATGCTTTCCGCCGGAAGCCCTAACCAACCATATGCGCTGTCCTTCAGGGTACACAAAGACTTTCGGCAGCACCGTCAATTCCCTCTGCAATGTCACAATGATGGCGCAGTATAATTTTCATACAACAAAAAATGCAACACAAATCCCTGAGAATCTACCCCACCCTTAACGACGAATTCAATGCCTAAAAATTTCACTGTGCGCTGGCGACCAAGGTTTTGTACTAGATAGTATGCAGTCGAACATCCCGATGCATTGCAATATGAACTCAATACCCAAACCAGTCTTATAAAAAACCCCCAAAGCTAGTTATAAGCGATAATTATATAAGTGCTGAAATGTATATTCCATTGGCAATTCGATGGGCAAGCGTTGGTGATGGACCGCAATACCGGTGTTCGAGAGACTCTTTTGGGCATAGCGCTTAGCTTAAGCCTGAAGTTGGATATAGCGGCGGCGTGGAAATGCAGCGCTGCGAATGCTGGCTGATGCCGAGCACAAGACGCTGCAATACATCGAGGGTAAGGCGTTTTTTACGATCCTGGTGTGTGTTTTCTTGCTCCTGCGAACTATGAGGGAAGTGCCTGAGGATAGTTTTTGAGATAGAACAAGGTACCCCTAAAAATAAAATAATTATATGTCATATAGTTATGCAGGTTTTCGACTCCTGGTGCCGCACCATACAAAACGAAGCCCTTGCAGAAATGCGAGGGCTTTGTTGTTTCTATGGTTTGGAAATTCCCCTGGAAGCTGCCACATTGCTGCGACAAGGCCAACAAAGCCTTATCTCCATCGACTGACCAAACATTGCCCGCGTGCCTACCCGTTACAATTTCACGTCAGCGCGACGTTGACGACCTCTTACACCTACCTACAATGCACCCCAACACACCCGCCAAGCCTAGGTTGACCCAGTCAGCAAGCTCAAATCGTGCGGGTTTTTTTGCCTGGAGAAAGCTACATGAGGCCCTTCGACAAACCAGCCCTCAGCGTAGAACAGCAATTGGAACTTGCATCACAAGCCAAAGCGTTGAATCGCTCCAGCAGGGCGTGGGCCCGATCGAGCAGACCAGAAAGGAGACTCATCGCCCCCCTGTCACGATTGCCTGTCATCCAATGTGTAACTGACTTCAAAACGAGCGTTCACAACGGATACGATCCGTGCGGATCTCCTATTAGAACTACAGAAACAATGCGAGGGTGGTTCCTACACCACCCTCGCATCTTTTTACCCGTGCGATGCCTCAGACGCCGCCATGAACAATGTCTGTATTCAGTAGATCGACCCCGACCAAGGTAATGGTAGTTATTTGTCCACCCGTCTCGGCAATCGTCACGATGCTATCTGCGCCGGTGTTGTCGATCGACTGGACAGTGGCGCTCGGGTCGCCGTTGAGCACCAGCGTGTCTTGCACGCCTGGGCCCGCATCGAAGCCGGTGACCTGGTACAGGTTCTCGTCGACTGACAAATCGATGTTGAAGGCATCACGCTCGCCGCCCGTGCCAACCAGCCTGAAGTCGAAGAGCGCATCGGCCGAATCGTTGGCGAACAGGTTGGCGTCGAACGCACTCGTCGCCGAGTCCCCATCCTTGTCTGTCAGCGTCGCATTGAACGCCAGCTTGACATCGCTGGCCAGGCTCTCGCTCTCCTTAATGAACTGGATCACCGGGATCTTGATCTCGCCCCGGGCCATCGTGAGCTGCACAGCATCGATCAGCGCCGTGCCCTCTTTCTCAATGAGGAAGGACACCTGGCCACCATCCTCTGGAGTCAGACTGTTCACCTCGATGAGGTTCGAGAACGTGCCATCCTCGTAGTAGACCCTGTAGTACAGGTCCTCGGTCGCCGTGTTGTAACCCCCCACGGAGTTGTCGATGAAGACCCTCATGCCCGTCAGCAGGCTTTCTGGATTGATGACGAAACTTTCATCGGCGGCGCCGATTGCCGCGTGGTTGTCTCCCTGGAACAGGTTGTTGGCGATGCCGATGCCGGCCGTGCTGACGTTCATGGCCGCCGGGTCGATATACGACGGCAGCGGGTTGGTCTGTAGCGCGGCTTCGGTGGGGTCGGGGGCTCCAAGCCCGATGCCGGTCAGGATGTCCGCAGTCGACGCCAGCGCTTTCGCGGAGAAGAACACCACCTCCTCGGATGCCGAAGGAATCGCCGGGTTATCCGTCTCCGGAATCAACAAGGTGCGCACTGGATCCGGACCGCCAGCAGCGAGTGAGCCGTCGGCACTGCTGAGCACGATCGTCGAACGGAAGCCTTGCACCAGATCCAGTGCATAGCTGCCATTGGCGAAGGCGGTCAGCGTGTAGTCGACGGTGGTATCCGCCGTTGCGGCGTTGTTGTCGAAATCACCGGTCAACTTCCCGGCGAATTGGTACGCACCATTGGCGTCCGGTGAGGGTGCCAGCTCATTGAGCGTGCCGGTCCCGGTCGTGGTCGTGTTGTCGGGCCTGACGAGGGTGAACTGGCCATTGACCAACGAGATATCCAGACCGGCCGCCCCCAGCCCGTCGGCTCCCGCCGAACTGTCCCAGAACCCGTATTGGGGAAGGACGCTACCGGTCCCGATCAGGTTGCCGAACGCGAGTGATGGGCCGTCGTCCTCGAACACCAGGTTCTGGCCGATGTTGAGGGTCGCGTGGGCACTGTCGCCGTCCTTGTCGGTCTTGGTTGCCGTCAGTGTCACCAGGTCATCCGAAGTCAGGCTCGTCGCATCATCGGGGTTGGCTGCGTTGGGATGCACCACCGCCCGAAGTTGGTCGAGCGTGACATCACCATTGGCGGCGACGCTGACGGTGAACACCAGCGCGTTGCTCGCGGCCGTGCGTCCTTCGACCACCGCGCCATTGAGCGACAGATTCACCGCCTGGCCGCTGGCGGTGTCGGTCAGTCCGGAGGCTCCGGCCACCACACCCAACGCATAGGTCAGGGTGCCAGCGCCATCGGCGCCAAACGCCGAGTTGAAGTTGGCGGCAAAGCTCTTGGTATCGTTGATCGCCAGGACCGTTTCGTCCACCGTCAGCGTTGGCTCCTCACCGGTGGTGTTGATGCTCGGTCCGTCGTCCTCGAACACCAGGTTCTGCCCAATGTTGAGCGTCGCCTGGACACTGTCGCCGTCGCCGTCAGTCGTGGTCGCCGTCAGCGTCACCAGGTCATCCGAGGTCAGGCTCGTCGCATCATCGGGATCGGTGGCGTCGGGATGCACCACGGCCCGAAGCTGGTCGAGGGTGACATCACCATTGGCAGCGACGCTAACGGTGAACACCAGCAGGTCGGTGGTGGCCGTACGGCCTTCCACTACTGCACCGTTGAGCGACAGGTTGACCGCCTCACCACTGGCGGTGTCGGTCAGGCCGGAGGCCCCCGCCACTACGCCCAGCGCATAGGTCAGAGTGCCAGCGCCATCGGCGCCAAACGCCGAGTTGAAGTTGGCGGCAAAGCTCTTGGTATCGTTGATCGCCAATACCGTTTCATCTACCGTCAACGTCGGCTCTACGCCGGTGGTGCTGATGCTCGGTCCGTCGTCCTCGAACACCAGGTTCTGCCCAATGTTGAGCGTCGCCTGGACACTGTCGCCATCGCCATCAGTCGTGGTCGCCGTCAGCGTTACCAGGTCATCCGAGGTCAGGCTCGTCGCGTCATCGGGATCGGTGGTGTCGGGATGCACTACCGCCCGAAGCTGGTCGAGGGTGACATCACCATTGCTGGCGACGCTGACGGTGAACACCAGCAGGTCACTCGTAGCTGTGCGGCCTTCCACCACCGCGCCATTGAGCGACAGGTTGACCGCCTCACCGCTGGCGGTGTCGGTCAGCCCGGAGGCTCCCGCCACTACGCCCAGCGCATAGGTCAAAGTGCCAGCGCCATCGGCGCCAAACGCCGAGTTGAAGTTGGCGGCAAAGCTCTTGGTATCGTTGATCGCCAGGACCGTTTCGTCCACCGTCAGCGTTGGCTCCTCACCGGTGGTGTTGATGCTCGGTCCGTCGTCCTCGAACACCAGGTTCTGCCCAATGTTGAGCGTCGCCTGGACACTGTCGCCGTCGCCGTCAGTCGTGGTCGCCGTCAGCGTCACCAGGTCATCCGAGGTCAGGCTCGTCGCATCATCGGGATCGGTGGCGTCGGGATGCACCACGGCCCGAAGCTGGTCGAGGGTGACATCACCATTGGCAGCGACGCTAACGGTGAACACCAGCAGGTCGGTGGTGGCCGTACGGCCTTCCACTACTGCACCGTTGAGCGACAGGTTGACCGCCTCACCACTGGCGGTGTCGGTCAGGCCGGAGGCCCCCGCCACTACGCCCAGCGCATAGGTCAGAGTGCCAGCGCCATCGGCGCCATACGCCGAGTTGAAGTTGGCGGAAAAGCTCTTGGTATCGTTGATCGCCAATACCGTTTCGTCCACCGTCAGCGTTGGTTCCTCACCGGTGGTGCTGATGCTCGGTCCGTCGTCTTCGAACACCAGGTTCTGCCCAATGTTGAGCGTCGCCTGGACACTGTCGCCGTCCTTGTCGGTCGTGGTCGCCGTCAGTGTCACCAGATCGTCCGAGGTCAGGCTCGTCGCATCATCGGGATCGGTGGTATCGGGATGTACCACGGCCCGAAGCTGGTCGAGCGTGACATCACCATTGGCGGCGACGCTGACGGTGAACACCAGCAGGTCGGTGGCGGCCGTACGGCCTTCCACCACTGCACCGTTAAGCGACAGGTTGACGGCCTCACCGCTGGCGGTGTCGGTCAGCCCGGAGGCCCCCGCCACTACGCCCAGCGCAAAGGTCAGGGTGCCAGCGCCATCGGCGCCAAACGCCGAGTTGAAGTTGGCGGCAAAGCTCTCGGTATCGTTGATCGCCAATACCGTTTCGTCCACCGTCAGCGTTGGCTCCTCACCGGTGGTGCTGATGCTCGGTCCGTCGTCTTCGAACACCAGGTTCTGCCCAATATTGAGCGTTGCCTGGACACTGTCGCCATCGCCGTCGGTCGTGGTCGCCGTCAGTGTCACCAGGTCATCCGAGGTCAGGCTCGTCGCATCATCAGGATCGGTGGCGTCGGGATGCACCACGGCCCGAAGCTGGTCGAGCGTGACATCACCATTGGCAGCGACGCTAACGGTGAACACCAGCAGGTCACTCGTAGCTGTGCGGCCTTCGACCACCGCGCCGTTGAGCGACAGGTTAACGGCCTCACCGCTGGCCGTGTCGGTCAGTCCGGAGGCCCCCGCCACTACGCCCAGCGCATAGGTCAGGGTGCCAGCCCCATCGGCGCCAAACGCCGAGTTGAAGTTGGCGGCAAAGCTCTTGGTATCGTTGATCGCCAATACTGTTTCATCCACCG
>NZ_FYDL01000038.1:0-3347 GCF_900187505.1 Pseudomonas sp. Irchel s3h17 | reverse complement strand
TGATTAGATCGTTCTTTAAAAATTTGGGTATGTGATAGAAAGATAGACTGAACGTTACTTTCACTGGTAACGGATCAGGCTAAGGTAAAATTTGTGAGTTGCTCTTAATTAAGAGAGCATGCGAATTTTCGGCGAATGTCGTCTTCATAGTATAACCAGATTGCTTGGGGTTATATGGTCAAGTGAAGAAGCGCATACGGTGGATGCCTTGGCAGTCAGAGGCGATGAAAGACGTGGTAGCCTGCGAAAAGCTTCGGGGAGTCGGCAAACAGACTTTGATCCGGAGATGTCTGAATGGGGGAACCCAGCCATCATAAGATGGTTATCTTGTACTGAATACATAGGTGCAAGAGGCGAACCAGGGGAACTGAAACATCTAAGTACCCTGAGGAAAAGAAATCAACCGAGATTCCCTTAGTAGTGGCGAGCGAACGGGGACTAGCCCTTAAGTGGCTTTGAGATTAGCGGAACGCTCTGGAAAGTGCGGCCATAGTGGGTGATAGCCCTGTACGCGAAAATCTCTTAGTCATGAAATCGAGTAGGACGGAGCACGAGAAACTTTGTCTGAATATGGGGGGACCATCCTCCAAGGCTAAATACTACTGACTGACCGATAGTGAACTAGTACCGTGAGGGAAAGGCGAAAAGAACCCCGGAGAGGGGAGTGAAATAGATCCTGAAACCGTATGCGTACAAGCAGTGGGAGCCCACTTTGTTGGGTGACTGCGTACCTTTTGTATAATGGGTCAGCGACTTATTTTCAGTGGCGAGCTTAACCGAATAGGGGAGGCGTAGCGAAAGCGAGTCTTAATAGGGCGTCTAGTCGCTGGGAATAGACCCGAAACCGGGCGATCTATCCATGGGCAGGTTGAAGGTTGGGTAACACTAACTGGAGGACCGAACCGACTACCGTTGAAAAGTTAGCGGATGACCTGTGGATCGGAGTGAAAGGCTAATCAAGCTCGGAGATAGCTGGTTCTCCTCGAAAGCTATTTAGGTAGCGCCTCATGTATCACTGTAGGGGGTAGAGCACTGTTTCGGCTAGGGGGTCATCCCGACTTACCAAACCGATGCAAACTCCGAATACCTACAAGTGCCGAGCATGGGAGACACACGGCGGGTGCTAACGTCCGTCGTGAAAAGGGAAACAACCCAGACCGTCAGCTAAGGTCCCAAAGTTATGGTTAAGTGGGAAACGATGTGGGAAGGCTTAGACAGCTAGGAGGTTGGCTTAGAAGCAGCCACCCTTTAAAGAAAGCGTAATAGCTCACTAGTCGAGTCGGCCTGCGCGGAAGATGTAACGGGGCTCAAACCATACACCGAAGCTACGGGTATCATCTTCGGATGATGCGGTAGAGGAGCGTTCTGTAAGCCTGTGAAGGTGAGTTGAGAAGCTTGCTGGAGGTATCAGAAGTGCGAATGCTGACATGAGTAACGATAATGGGTGTGAAAAACACCCACGCCGAAAGACCAAGGTTTCCTGCGCAACGTTAATCGACGCAGGGTTAGTCGGTCCCTAAGGCGAGGCTGAAAAGCGTAGTCGATGGAAAACAGGTTAATATTCCTGTACTTCTGGTTATTGCGATGGAGGGACGGAGAAGGCTAGGCCAGCTTGGCGTTGGTTGTCCAAGTTTAAGGTGGTAGGCTGGACTCTTAGGTAAATCCGGGAGTCTAAGGCCGAGAGCTGATGACGAGTGTTCTTTTAGAACACGAAGTGGTTGATGCCATGCTTCCAAGAAAAGCTTCTAAGCTTCAGGTAACCAGGAACCGTACCCCAAACCGACACAGGTGGTTGGGTAGAGAATACCAAGGCGCTTGAGAGAACTCGGGTGAAGGAACTAGGCAAAATGGCACCGTAACTTCGGGAGAAGGTGCGCCGGTGAGGGTGAAGGACTTGCTCCGTAAGCCCACGCCGGTCGAAGATACCAGGCCGCTGCGACTGTTTATTAAAAACACAGCACTCTGCAAACACGAAAGTGGACGTATAGGGTGTGACGCCTGCCCGGTGCCGGAAGGTTAATTGATGGGGTTAGCTAACGCGAAGCTCTTGATCGAAGCCCCGGTAAACGGCGGCCGTAACTATAACGGTCCTAAGGTAGCGAAATTCCTTGTCGGGTAAGTTCCGACCTGCACGAATGGCGTAACGATGGCGGCGCTGTCTCCACCCGAGACTCAGTGAAATTGAAATCGCTGTGAAGATGCAGTGTATCCGCGGCTAGACGGAAAGACCCCGTGAACCTTTACTATAGCTTTGCACTGGACTTTGAATTTGCTTGTGTAGGATAGGTGGGAGGCTTTGAAGCGTGGACGCCAGTCTGCGTGGAGCCAACCTTGAAATACCACCCTGGCAACTTTGAGGTTCTAACTCAGGTCCGTTATCCGGATCGAGGACAGTGTATGGTGGGTAGTTTGACTGGGGCGGTCTCCTCCTAAAGAGTAACGGAGGAGTACGAAGGTGCGCTCAGACCGGTCGGAAATCGGTCGTAGAGTATAAAGGCAAAAGCGCGCTTGACTGCGAGACAGACACGTCGAGCAGGTACGAAAGTAGGTCTTAGTGATCCGGTGGTTCTGTATGGAAGGGCCATCGCTCAACGGATAAAAGGTACTCCGGGGATAACAGGCTGATACCGCCCAAGAGTTCATATCGACGGCGGTGTTTGGCACCTCGATGTCGGCTCATCACATCCTGGGGCTGAAGCCGGTCCCAAGGGTATGGCTGTTCGCCATTTAAAGTGGTACGCGAGCTGGGTTTAGAACGTCGTGAGACAGTTCGGTCCCTATCTGCCGTGGACGTTTGAGATTTGAGAGGGGCTGCTCCTAGTACGAGAGGACCGGAGTGGACGAACCTCTGGTGTTCCGGTTGTCACGCCAGTGGCATTGCCGGGTAGCTATGTTCGGAATAGATAACCGCTGAAAGCATCTAAGCGGGAAACTAGCCTCAAGATGAGATCTCACTGGGACCTTGAGTCCCCTGAAGGGCCGTCGAAGACTACGACGTTGATAGGTTGGGTGTGTAAGCGCTGTGAGGCGTTGAGCTAACCAATACTAATTGCCCGTGAGGCTTGACCATATAACACCCAAGCAATTTGTTGACTCGAAAGAGCACCAGATTGCGGTGTGTGAAGACGAAACGAACCGAAAGTTTGCGACTCACAAAACGCACTGACTATCACATACCCGATTTGCTGAAGCGCGGCCAGCTGGCCACGACTCGGTACCCGAATTTCTTGACGACCATAGAGCATTGGAACCACCTGATCCCATCCCGAACTCAGCAGTGAAACGATGCATCGCCGATGGTAGTGTGGGGTTTCCCCATGTGAGAGTAGGTCATCGTCAAGATTAAA
>NZ_FYDL01000040.1 GCF_900187505.1 Pseudomonas sp. Irchel s3h17 | reverse complement strand
TCCCACCGCTACCGCCCCCAGCTCCAGCCCGGCAGCGGATACCGCGACGATCGCCGCCATCAGTTCGATGTATTCCCGGGTGCCCTTGTCGTGCTTTTGCGCCCTGCGCATCAGGTTCATCACTTCCAGTATCGCCAGCGTGGTGCCGAGCCGGACCTCCAGCATCGGCCCGGCAGCCCCGGCTGTCAGGGCATTGCCGAAGCTTTGTTGTGCCGCGCGCGCCATCCTGGCTTTGCCCCCGGCGGTCAGCGGGGCATGGTGGGTCTCCAGATGCAGTTGCGCCCCCAGCGTCCCCAGCCGGGCGCGGAACACCAGGGCCAACGCGGTGTTGACGGGACCGTCCAGCAGGCGGGCCGGACCGCTGCGCAGCAGTTGGGTGCCGAAGGTGTGGGTCAGCAGGACGGCGCCGCTGAGCCGGAGGTTGGAGGGCGGCGTACTGAAGTCGAGTTCACCGACCAGGGCATGACTCTTGTCGTAGACTTCGACCAAGGGCTTGACCAATGCCAGCAGTGCATCGCCGTCAAGGGACGGTAATTGCGCGCGCTGCGCCAACAACTGGTTGATCGGCTCCAGTGCGCGGGCCTGGTTTTGCGCCAGTCCTCGCCAGTACCAGTTGCCCGGACTGACGCTGTCGGCCTCGCTCCAGCGGTCGAGTTGCGCATCACCGGCCGGGGTGCTGTTGATTCCGGACACGGCCACCCCGAGCTGGGCTTCGAAGGCCAGGCCGTTGCGGCTGTCGTGGCGGTCATAGCAGGCAAAGGCGTCCTCCAGGGCCGCACTGTTGAGCCAGCGCAAATGGTCGGCCGCGCGTTGGTTGTTCAGGGCATCCGCGCGATCGACAGCGGCCTGGTAGTGCGCCAGGAAGGCCTGGCGCCGGGGTTCGTCGATCGAGTCGGCATAGTTGTCGTCCCAGCTTTTCGAGCGCGCCTGGGCAATGTCCCGTTGCTCCTGTTGTTGCTGGTCGTGGGGATTGCGGTAGCTGCGATAGCGGCCGGACGAGGCGCTGAGCATGTGGGCGTTGCCCAGGGCGTACTCGTGGTCGGTGTAGCGCACGCCGAGGGTGTTGGCGTGCGCCGTGTAACCCTGTTCGGCCTGTTCGGCGAGGGTGGTTTTCAGGTTGTCGAGGGCAAAGGCGATGGTGTGTTTGCGCTGGTTGCTGATGCCTTCGCTGTCGGTGTCTTGCATGAACGCGTCAAGCGCGCCGGCGGCCGCGTTGCGCCAGGCATTGAGCTCCTGGGTGATGCCGATCGGGTCATCCAGGACCACCGCAAACCCCTGGGCGCTGAGCGTGTCGGGGGCCAGGCGCGAGACCATCAGGTCGAGTACCGGGAACCCGCTCGGCGGCGGGAACAATTGCCCGGCCAGGGCCGTTGCCAGCGCGACTGCGTTGTCGGCGACGACGCTCTCCAGTTGCTCGACGGTGAGCACGTGCTCTGAGTAATGACAGCTCTGGATCAGTTGGCGGATGTCCAGTTGCCGCAGGGTGTCGCGCAGGCGTTTCTGGCTGCGGATCTCGGCCAGCATCCGGGGGGTCAGCAGGTCCGGGGTGAACAGCAGGCGCGCTGCGTCGACGGCTTC
>NZ_FYDL01000041.1 GCF_900187505.1 Pseudomonas sp. Irchel s3h17 | reverse complement strand
CCCATATGAATCAGGCGCTGCCGAAGAAACTCTGGGATCGACTCGGGCTGGTCTCAATACTGGACACGATAACCCGGCTTAACCGCTTAACCTGAACCGCCGTATACGGAACCGTACGTACGGTGGTAATGGAATGGACGCCCCCTGTCCTAACGGCATCGATGTGCCAAAGTGAAAGTGTTAATAGCACTTAACGGAAGGGAGCGTCCTCATGAAGCTTACGACTGTTGGTATCGATTTGGCAAAAAACGTGTTTCAAGTACACGGAGTTGACGAGCGAGGGAAACCAGTACTGAAGAAGCAGCTCAAACGTGACCAGCTTGCCCCTTTCTTTGCAGTATTGGCGCCGTGCTTGATCGGTATGGAGGCTTGCGGAAGTGCCCATCACTGGGCAAGAAAGCTGCAAGCATTTGGACATACGGTCAAGTTGATGGCTCCACAATTTGTTAAGCCCTATGTGAAAACGAACAAGAACGACGTAGCCGATGCAGAGGCCATTTGTGAAGCGGTCGCTCGACCCAATATGCGCTTCGTACCGATCAAGACGACAGAGCAACAAGGGATATTGGCCATGCATCGGGCGCGGCAGGGTTTTGTGAAGGCTCGTACTGCGCAAGCTAACGCAATTCGTGGGCTGCTCGGTGAGTTCGGCATTGTCATCGCGCAAGGGATCGGGCATATCGCCGAGCGTTTGCCAGGCATCCTGGAAGATGGCGAAAACGGTCTGCCCGGTTCATTCCGGCAGTTGATGCAGCGCCTGGGCGATCATCTGAAGGAGTTGGACCGGCAGGTGGGTCAACTTGAACGGGAAATTCAACAATGGCATCGAGGGAATGAGGCCAGTTGCAAGCTTGCAGAAATACCGGGTATTGGACCGATCACCGCAAGCGCTCTGGTCGCTTCGGTAGGTGATGCGAAGAGTTTTGCCAACGGTCGGCAGATGGCGGCATGGTTGGGATTAGTACCGCGACAGCATTCGAGCGGAGGCAAGTCCACGCTGTTAGGTATCAGCAAGCGAGGCGATAGCTATTTGCGCACATTGCTGGTTCATGGTGCGCGAGCGGTGGTTCGTTACGCCGAAGGTAAAACCGACCCCTCATCGGATTGGCTGAAGGGTTTGTTGGCGCGTCGCAACACGAATGTGGCAGTCATCGCGCAGGCCAACAAGAATGCCCGGATTGCCTGGGCGCTGCTGGCCCACGACCGCAGATTCCGGTCTGGTTACACCCCTGCTGTCGCAGGCGCGTAACCAGACCGGTGGAGTCAAGCGATGAAGCGTTAGAAAGGAGTACTACCAAGGTTGCCCAGGCAATCATGACGTGATGGCAAGACAGGTCGGACCGGGATCGGGTAACTCTGCCCTCTCACAGGCGCTTCGAGCGCGTGGTGGTGATAAGAGCCCGATCAGCGAATTCCATCAGGGACAGAGGCAGAGCCTCACATAAAGTCCGGATGTATGGCTGCAATCTCAACCCCGTCTGTGTTGTCACGAATTGAAAGCTCGGCAAACTGGGGGCGTCCATGTATGTGAGAGGACGGCGGATGTAAATCCGCCTCCTACTCGAT
>NZ_FYDL01000043.1 GCF_900187505.1 Pseudomonas sp. Irchel s3h17 | reverse complement strand
CCGGAGGCCCCCGCCACTACGCCCAGCGCATAGGTCAGGGTGCCAGCCCCATCGGCGCCAAACGCCGAGTTGAAGTTGGCGGCAAAGCTCTTGGTATCGTTGATCGCCAATACTGTTTCATCCACCGTCAGCGTTGGCTCCTCACCGGTGGTGCTGATGCTCGGTCCGTCGTCTTCGAACACCAGGTTCTGCCCGATGTTGAGCGTCGCTTGGACACTGTCGCCATCGCCATCGGTCGTGGTCGCCGTCAGCGTCACCAGGTCGTCCGAAGTCAGGCTCGTCGCATCATCGGGATCGGTGGCGTCGGGATGCACCACGGCCCGAAGCTGGTCGAGGGTGACATCACCATTGGCAGCGACGCTAACGGTGAACACCAGCAGGTCGGTGGTGGCCGTGCGGCCTTCCACTACTGCACCGTTAAGCGACAGGTTGACGGCCTCACCGCTGGCGGTGTCGGTCAGCCCGGAGGCCCCCGCCACTACGCCCAGCGCAAAGGTCAAAGTGCCAGCGCCATCGGCGCCAAACGCCGAGTTGAAGTTGGCGGCAAAGCTCTTGGTATCGTTGATCGCCAGGACCGTTTCGTCCACCGTCAGCGTTGGTTCCTCACCGGTGGTGTTGATGCTCGGTCCGTCGTCCTCGAACACCAGGTTCTGCCCAATGTTGAGCGTTGCCTGGACACTGTCGCCATCGCCGTCGGTCGTGGTCGCCGTCAGTGTCACCAGGTCATCCGAAGTCAGGCTCGTCGCATCATCGGGATCGGTGGTATCGGGATGTACCACGGCCCGAAGCTGGTCGAGGGTGACATCACCATTGGCAGCGACGCTAACGGTGAACACCAGCGCGTTGCTCGCGGCCGTGCGTCCTTCGACCACCGCGCCGTTAAGCGACAGGTTCACCGCCTGGCCGGTGGCTGTGTCGGTCAGCCCGGAGGCTCCCGCCACCACACCCAGCGCATAGGTCAAAGTGCCAGCGCCATCGGCGCCAAACGCCGAGTTGAAGTTGGCGGCAAAGCTCTTGGTATCGTTGATCGCCAAGACCGTTTCGTCCACCGTCAGTGTTGGTTCCTCACCGGTGGTGCTGATGCTTGGTCCGTCGTCCTCGAACACCAGGTTCTGGCCGATGTTGAGGGTTGCGTGGGCGCTGTCGCCGTCCTTGTCGGTCTTGGTCGCTGTCAGTGTCACCAGGTCGTCCGAAGTCAGACTCGTCGCATCATCGGGATCGGTGGTATCGGGATGTACCACGGCCCGAAGCTGGTCGAGCGTGACATCACCATTGGCAGCGACGCTGACGGTGAACACCAGCAGGTC
>NZ_FYDL01000045.1 GCF_900187505.1 Pseudomonas sp. Irchel s3h17 | reverse complement strand
CCGCGTTAGCCGCGCCGCTGTCGTCGGTCGCCACCACGGCGTAGGAGAAGCTGATGGTTTCGCCGGCCCGCAGGAAGTCCAGGTTCTGGTTGCTGTTGTAGTTCCAGCTGCCCTGGTCGACCGAGAAACCGGCGACCAGCGCTGCGGCCTGCGCCGCGTCGAGGGTACCGCCGTTCCAGGTGAGGTCGTGGTTGAAGGTCTGGCTGACCGTTACTACGTCATTGCTGTCCAGGTCCGAGAAGCTCAGCGCACCGCTGTCGCTCAGCGTGGCTGTCGCGTTGCCTTCGCTCATCGCCCCCGCCGTGTCGCCGATGGTCAGCGTTGGCTGGTCGTTGGTCCCGGTCAGGGTGATCGTCACCGTCTGCGTCGCCGAGACTGCATTGCCCGCGCCACTGTTGTCGCTGGCTATCACGGCGTAGGAGAAGCTGATGGTTTCGCCGGCGCGCAGGAAGTCCAGGTTCTGGCTGCTGCTGTAGTTCCAGCTGTCCTGATCGACCGAGAAACCGGCCACCAGCGCCGCGGCCTGCACCTCGTCAAGGGTACCGCCGCTCCAGGCGATGTCATTGTTGGAGGTCTGGCTGACCGTCACTACGTCATTGCTGTCCAGGTCGGCGAAGCTCAGCACCCCACTGTTGCTCAGCGTGGCCGCCCCGTTGCCTTCGTTCATCGCACCGGTCGTGTCAGTGATGGTCAGTGTCGGCTGGTCGTTGGTGCCAGTGAGGGTGATGGTCACCGTCTGCGTCGCCGAGACTGCATTGCCCGCGCCGCTGTTGTCGCTGGCCACCACGGCGTAGGAGAAGCTGATGGTTTCACCGGCGCGCAGGAAGTCCAGGTTCTGGCTGCTGCTGTAGTTCCAGCTGTCCTGATCGACCGAGAAACCGGCGACCAGCGCTGCGGCCTGCACCTCGTCGAGAGTACCGCCGCTCCAGGCGATGTCGTCGTTGGAGGTCTGGCTGACCGTCACTACGTCATTGCTGTCCAGATCGGCGAAGCTCAGCGCACCGCTGTCGCTCAGCGTGGCCGCCCCGTTGCCTTCGTTCATCGCACCGGTCGTGTCAGTGATGGTCAGCGTCGGCTGGTCGTTGCTGCCAGTGAGGGTGATCGTCACCGTCTGCGCTGCCGAGACCGCGTTAGCCGCGCCGCTGTCGTCGGTCGCCACCACGGCGTAGGAGAAGCTGATGGTTTCGCCGGCCCGCAGGAAGTCCAGGTTCTGGTTGCTGT